>CAVSMP010000019.1:0-66543 GCA_963729155.1 uncultured Solirubrobacteraceae bacterium | reverse complement strand
TCTCGGATGAGCCGATCGACCTGTGGCGCAACGACGGCTACACGGACTACTCGCACGACGTCGATGAGGACGCCGGGGCATCGCGTGGGTCTCCGGCCGCGGCGGCCTCCGCGGTTACGCCACCGAGGGCCGCCACCGCGACCCGTACCAGAACCGGTCCGCGAGGCCTCGCCGTTCGACCCGGTCCTCGTCGCCGGCGGCGGCGTGGAGTGGGACGACCCGGCCGAGCAGCAGCGGCGACGGCACGTCGCAGCCCATGATGCTGATGCACAACTCGGGCCGCCCGACGGACGGCTCGGTGCAAGGCCGTCCGGCGTCAAGTCGCGGCAACGTGCTCGTCGGCACGGAGGAGGACTTCACGCGCACCGCGGCTGCGCCCAGAGTGGCACGCATCGTCTTGTCCGACCTCACCGACTCCCTCGGCGGTGAGCCCGCCTCGCAGTCCACGCGGTCGCGACCGTACCGCATGGAGGCGCTGGACTCGTTCCATCCGTTCCTCGACACGCGTGAGACGGCCGCGCCCGGCCGCGCGGGTGCTCCGCGCACTACTTCGAGATCGAGGGTCCGATGCTCGGTGCCGCCTGGTATGGCCAGGGCCTGCGTCTGCTCGACATCTCCGATGCGCACGACGTGTCGCAGGTCGGCTACTACCGCGTCGACGCGAACACCGCGCAGGGCAATCCGGGGTCGAACTCGTGGGACGTCGCGTTCCGCTCGGTCACGGCCAAGAAGCAAGGGCCGCAAGACCACGGAGGACTACGTCTACCTGTTCGACATGTAGCCGCGGTGTGGAGGTGCTCAAGATCAAGGGCGGCCTCGCCAAGCCAGCCGCATGAGGTCGGTCACGGCGCCGAGCATGGGCCGGCGCGCCGCACGCGACTCGGCCAAGCCGGTCAGCAGCCTCGTCGCGACGGGTGACCCGAGCCGGTTCGTCTGCCCGCTGTTCGAGTAACCGCGGATCACGGTGCCGCGCCCTCCGGGGCGCGGCACCGCCGCTTCCTCACGCCCGGCTGGAGGGCTCCCAGAGGTTGATGCCGGCGTCGACGGCGTGCTCGTCGATCTCGCGGAGCTCGTCGTCGGAGAAGTCCAGGCCGTCCAGCGCGCCGAGCGTGTCGTCGAGCTGCTCGACGCTCGAGGCGCCGATCAGCGCGGTGGTCACGCGCGGGTCGCGCAGCACCCAGGCGACCGCCATCTGCGCGAGCGTCTGGCCGCGGCGCTGCGCGATCTCGTTGAGCGCGCGCACGTGGTCCAGGCGCTCCTCCGTGAGCATGTCCTCGCTGAGGAAGACGCCTTTGGCCGCGCGCGAGTCCTGGGGCACGCCGTCGAGGTAGCGCGTCGTGAGCATGCCCTGGGCGAGCGGGGAGAACGCGATGCAGCCCACGCCCTCGGCCTCGAGCACCTCGAGCAGGTCGTCCTCGATCCAGCGGTTGAGCATCGAGTAGCTCGGCTGGTGGATCAGCAGCGGCGTGCCCATCTCCCGCAGGATCCTCACGGCCTCGCGCGTGCGCTCGCCCGAGTAGGAGGAGATGCCGGCGTAGAGCGCCTTGCCCTGGCGCACCGCGGTGTCGAGCGCGCCCAGCGTCTCCTCGAGCGGCGTGTCGGGGTCGAGCCGGTGCGAGTAGAAGATGTCGACGTAGTCCAGGCCCATGCGCTCCAGGCTCTGGTCCAGCGAGGCGAGCAGGTACTTGCGCGAGCCCCACTCGCCGTAGGGGCCGGGCCACATGTCGTAGCCGGCCTTGGTGGAGATGATCAGCTCGTCGCGGTAGGGCCGGAAGTCCTCGCGCAGGATCCGCCCGAAGTTGAGCTCGGCCGAGCCGGGCGGCGGGCCGTAGTTGTTGGCGAGGTCGAAGTGGCAGATGCCGCGGTCGAAGGCGCGGCGGAGCATCGCGCGCTGCGCCTCGAGCGGCTTGTCGTCGCCGAAGTTGTTCCAGAGGCCGAACGAGATCGCCGGCAGCTGGATGCCGCTGCGCCCGCAGCGGCGGTACGGGGTCTGCTCGTAGCGGTCCTCAGCGGGCACGTAGGTCATGGCGCTCATCGTGGCAGTCGATCAGCTCGTCCATCAGGGCGGCGATCTCGTCGAGCGTCAGCTCGGCCGCCGTGTGCGGGTCGAGCATCGCGGCGCGCTTCGCCGCGTCGCGCGAGCCTGTGAGCGCCGCCTCGACGGCGAGCGCCTGTACGTTGACGTTGGTCTGCATCAGGGCGGCGAGATGGGTAGGCAGCGCGCCGACGGGCTCGGGCTTGATGCCGCGGGCGTCGGCCACGCACGGGACCTCGACGCAGCAGCCGTCGGGCAGGTTGTCGATCAGACCACGATTTGGCACGTTGCCGTTGAAGCGGAACGGCTCGCCGGTCTCGCACGCGCGGATGATGTCGGCGCCGTACTCCTGCGAGCGGAAGGACAGGTTGACGGGCTCCTCTTCCCAGGCGTGCTGCGCCTCCCTCAGCCGGCGGACGTACTCGTCCAGCGGGATCTGGAAGCGCTCGATCAGCTCGGGGCGATCGGCCTTGATGAACCACGGCACGTACTCCGCGAAGTGCTCGGAGGACTCCGTCACGAACGCGCCGAAGTGGCGCAGCACCTCGTAGCGGACGCGGTTGCCGTCGGGCGGCTCGACCTCGCGCAGCGCCGGGTAGAGGTCCTCCCCGCCGCGCTCGAGGCGAAGGAAGAACGCGAGGTGGTTGATCCCGGCGACGTGGGCAGAGACCTCCTCGGCCGGCACGCCGAGGTCGGCGGCCAGCTCGGCCGTCGTGTGCTGCACCGAGTGGCAGAGGCCGACGGTCCGGATCGGGCTGCGCTCGGCGACCGCCCAGCACAGCATCGCCATCGGGTTGACGTACTGCAGCAGCAGCGCGTCGGGGCACAACTCCTCCATGTCGCGGCAGACGTCGAGCAGCACGGGGATGGTGCGCAGCGCGCGGCTGATGCCGCCGACGCCGAGCGTGTCGGCGATCGTCTGGCGCAGCCCGTAGCGCTTGGGGATCTCGAAGTCCACCAGCGTGGACTCCAGCCCGCCGACCTGGAAGCACGTCACGACGTAGTCGGCGCCGGCCAGCGCCGCGCGCCGGTCCAGGGTCGCCTCGACCGTCGCCCGCGTCCCGTGCCTGGCGACGAGCTGCTCCGCGGTCGCGCGCGAGGTCTCCAGTCGCGCGGGGTCCACGTCCATCAGCGCGAACGTGCTGCCGGCGAGCTCCGGCATGGCGAGCACGTCGCCGATCAGATTGCGGGTGAAGACGGTCGAACCCGCTCCGACGAACGCGATCCGCGGCATGGCGGGTAGCCTTGCATCCGAGGACCCGCGAGCGAGAGAACACCGGAGGCGACACCGTGGCCGTCGAGACCTACACCACCGATATCGAGGCGCTGCTGGGCGACGAGGCCGATGACCTCCTCCAGTACCGCTCGGAGACCTTCCCGAAGGAGTCCCTGCACCTGCCGGGGCCCGACTTCCTGGATCGCGTGCTCGTGCACTCCGACCGCAACGTGCAGACGCTGCGCAACCTCCAGGCGATGTTCAACAACGGCCGCCTCGGCGGCACGGGCTACGTCTCGATCCTGCCCGTCGACCAGGGCATCGAGCACTCCGCCGGCGCGAGCTTCGCGCCCAACCCGGAGTACTTCGACCCGGAGAAGATCGTCGAGCTGGCGGTCGAGGGCGGCTGCAACGCCGTCGCCTCCACCTTCGGCGTGCTCGGCATGGTCTCGCGCAAGTGGGCGACGAAGATCCCCTTCATCGTCAAGATCAACCACAACGAGACGCTGAGCTATCCCGAACACGTACGACCAGACCCTGTTCGGGAACGTCCACCGCGCCTGGGAGATGGGCGCCTCGGGCATCGGCGCGACGATCTACTTCGGCTCGGAGGAGAGCCGGCGCCAGATCGTCGAGATCTCAGAGGCCTTCTCGGAGGCGCACGACCTCGGCATGTTCACCGTGCTCTGGTGCTACCTGCGCAACTCGGACTTCAAGCAGAACGGCACGGACTACCACCTGGCCGCCGACCTCACGGGCCAGGCCAACCACATCGGCGTGACGATCCAGGCCGACATCATCAAGCAGAAGCTGCCGGAGACCAACGGCGGCTTCAGCACGATCGGCTTCAGCAAGACCGACGATCTCGTCTACGACAAGCTCACGACGGACCACCCGATCGACCTCTGCCGCTACCAGGTGGCGAGCTGCTACCTGGGTCGCGCGGGCCTGATCAACTCGGGCGGCGCCTCCAACAAGGACTCCGACAAGGCCGAGGCCGTCCGCACGGCCGTCATCAACAAGCGCGCGGGCGGCACCGGCCTGATCTCCGGCCGCAAGGCGTTCCAGCGGCCGATGACCGAGGGCGTCGAGATCCTCAACGCCATCCAGGACGTCTACCTCTCGCCGGACGTCACGATCGCCTAGGCGGGCACCGCCGCCGGCTCCGGCAGCGGGAACAACCCGACGAAGCGCTCCACGAGCTCGCGATCGCCGTCGATCGCGAGCTCGCCCGAGGCCAGCGCATCGGCGACGGAGACCCGTCCGTGGATGAGCGCGAGCAGCGTGCCGGGATCCAGCGTCAGCACCGCGTCGGGTGACGCGGGCTCGCCGCGGCGGGCGTCGATCTCCCCGTCGGCGATCACCGCGCGGAAGACGTCCTCGCCCATGCGCAGCTCCAGCGACGCCTCGAAGTCGCGGGCCAGCGACGGGTCGAACAGCGTGGCGAGCGAGACGAGGTGCGAGTCGACGCTCATGTCCATGCACTCCGGGTCCAGCGGGGCGCGCGCGCCCCAGCGGCCGAGCGCGACGAGCACCCCCTCGAGCTCGGCGCCCCACTCCGTGAGCTCGTAGACCTGCGAGGCCGCGGGCGGCGGAAGGCGCCGCCTGCGCACCACGCCGGTCTGCTCGAGCTCGCGCAGACGCTGCGCGAGCACGTTCGGGCTCGCATGCGGGAGCCCGGTCTTGAGGTCGGTGAAGCGCTTCGGGCCGAGCATCAGCTCGCGCACGACGAGCAGGGCCCAGCGCTCACCGACGCGGTCGAGGGCGCGCGGGATGCCGCACGCCTCGCCGTATGTCCGTGAGGTGGCCATAGGTCGCAAGGTAGCGCCAACTGCTCCTGATGACAACCGTTCTTGTCCTGAAATAGGACTGTCTGGTACGGTTCCGAAATCTTTTGGTCCCGACCGATGAGTTCTCGACCAGGCAGGAGTCGTATCCCACATGACCACCACCATCACCCCCCAAGAGCAGACGACAGACCGCTCGCGCTGGATCGCCCTCGTGGTGCTGTGCGTGGGCATGCTGATGATCGTGCTGGATGCCACGATCGTGAACGTCGCACTCCCCTCGATCCAGCAGGACCTGGACTTCAGCCAGAGCAACCTCGCCTGGATCGTCAACGCCTACATGATCGCCTTCGGTGGACTGCTGCTGCTGGCGGGTCGCCTCGGTGACCTGATCGGCCAGCGCCGCGTCTTCCTCGCCGGCCTCGCCGTCTTCACGGTCGCCTCGGTCGTGTGCGCGGTCGCCCCCAGCCAGGGCGCGCTGATCGGCGCGCGCTTCGTGCAGGGCGTCGGCGGCGCGCTGACCTCCGCCGTCATCCTCGGCATGATCGTGACCATGTTCCCGGAGCCCCGGGAGCAGGCCAAGGCGATCGGCGTCTTCGGCTTCGTCGCCTCCGCCGGCGGCTCGATCGGCCTGCTGGCCGGTGGCGTGCTGACCGAGGCCATCTCGTGGCACTGGATCTTCTTCATCAACCTGCCGATCGGCATCGCCACCGCCCTGCTGGCGCTGCGCTACGTCCCGGCCGCGGACGGCCTCGGCCTGAAGGCCGGCGCCGATCTGCCCGGCGCGGCGCTGCTCACCGGCGGCCTGATGCTCGGCGTCTACACGATCCTGCAGGTCACCGAGAAGGGCTGGGGCGCCACCTCCACGCTGGTGCTCGGCGCCGTCTCGGCCACGCTCGTCGCCGCCTTCGTGGTGCGCCAGGCGCGCATCGCGAACCCGCTGATGCCGCTGCGCCTGTTCCGCTCGCGCAACGTCGCCGGCGCGAACCTCGTGCAGGGCCTCGTCGTGGTCGGCATGTTCGGCATGTTCTTCCTCGGCGCCCTGTACCTGCAGCAGGTCCTCGGCTACGACCCGCTCGAGGTCGGCCTGGCCTTCCTGCCGAGCACGCTCGTCATGGGCGTCCTGTCGATGGGCCTGTCGGGCCGCATCACGATGCGCTTCGGCGCCAAGCGCGCGCTGATCCCGTCGCTGGTGGCGATCGGCGCCGGCATGCTGCTGTTCGCCCGCACGCCGGTCGACGGCTCCTACCTCGCCGACGTGATGCCCGCGATGATCCTCGTCGGCATCGGCGCCGGGCTGAGCTTCCCCGCGCTGATGACGCTCGCGATGTCGGGCGCCACGCCGCAGGACTCCGGCCTGGCCTCCGGCCTGGTCAACACGAGCGCGCAGGTCGGCGGCGCCGTCGGCCTCGCCGTGCTCGCGACGCTGGCGACGGAGCGCACCCAGGGCCTGCTGGCCGACGGCGAGGCGGCGATGGCCGCGCTCAACGCCGGCTTCCACCTCGCCTACGTCGTCGGCGCGATCGTCCTCGCCGCCGCCCTCGTGATCGCCGCCACCGTGCTGCGGCCCGAGGGCGAGGCGAAGCCCGCCCCCGAGCCAGAGGCCGAGCGCGAGTCGCGGCGCCGCGAGCCCGCCTACTCCATGGCCTGAACCACCGTTCCCCAAGGAACACCCGCCGCGAGCGCCGTCACCCCCGGCGCTCGCGGTCGTTGTAGAACAGGGGGGTGCCGGAGACCGCCACGCAGCGCACGGTCGAGGCCGTCTGGCGGATCGAGTCCGCGCGGCTGATCGCCGGGCTCGCGCGGATGGTGCGCGACGTCGGGCTCGCCGAGGACCTCGCGCAGGATGCGCTCGTCGCGGCGCTGGAGGCGTGGCCGCGCACCGGGGTGCCCGACAACCCGGGCGCGTGGCTGATGGCGACCGCCAAGCACCGGGCGATCGACACGCTGCGCCGCAGCGCCACGCTGGACCGCAAGCGCGAGCAGATCGCCCGCGAGCTCGAGACGGCCGCCGAGCCCGACCTCGACGCCGAGCTCGACGACGACATCGGCGACGACCTGCTGCGGCTCGTGTTCACGGCCTGCCACCCCGTGATCCCCACCGAGGGCCGGATCGCGCTCACGCTGCGGCTGCTCGGCGGGCTGACCACCGCGGAGATCGCGCGCGCGTTCCTCGTCCCGGAGACGACCCTCGCGCAGCGGATCACGCGCGCCAAGCGGACGCTCGCCGACGCCGGGGTGCCGTTCGAGGCGCCGTCGGGCGACGAGCGCGTGGAGCGCCTGGACTCGGTCCTGGAGGTCGTCTACCTGATCTTCAACGAGGGCTACGCGGCCACCGCCGGCGACGACTGGATGCGGCCGGCGCTGTGCGAGGACGCGCTGCGGCTCGGCCGCATCCTCGCCCGGATCCTGCCCGCCGAGGGCGAGGTGCACGGGCTCGTGGCGCTGATGGAGATCCAGCAGTCGCGCGCCCGGGCGCGCGTGGGACCCGGCGGCGCGCCCGTGCTGCTGGCCGACCAGGACCGCGCGCGCTGGGACCGGCTGCTGATCACGCTCGGGCTCGCCGCGCTGACGCGCGCCGTCGAGCTCGGCCCGCTCGGGCCCTACGGGCTGCAGGCGGCGATCGCCGCCTGCCACGCGCGGGCGCGCAGCACGGAGGCGACCGACTGGGCGCAGATCACGCGGCTCTACGGCGCGCTCGCCCGGGTCGCCCCGTCGCCGGTCGTGGAGCTCAACCGCGCGGTCGCGATCTCGATGGCCGACGGGCCGGGCGCCGGCCTGGCGGCGGTCGACGCGATCGCCGCCGAGCCGGTCCTGCGCGCGTACCACCTGCTCCACGCGGTGCGCGGCGATCTGCTCGAGCGGCTCGGGCGGCGAGCCGAGGCGCGCGAGGAGTTCCTGCGCGCCGCGGAGCTCACGCGCAACGCGCGCGAGCGGGAGCTGCTGCTGGCCCGGACCCGCGACGCCTGACCGTTTGTCACCCTGTTGCGCTCGATGGCCAGTCAGCCGCTGATCGGCATCACCACCTCCGAGGTCCGCCGGGCGGGGATCAACCACCCGCTCCCCGAGAGCGAGCCGCCCCAGCCCGAGCTGGCGCTGGGCATGCCCTACGTGCGCGCGCTGGCGCGCTCGGGCGCGATCCCGGTGGTGCTGCCGCCGCTGGCGATCGAGCTCGTTCCGGCGCTGCTGCGCCCGCTGGCCGGGGTCTGCCTGTCCGGCGGACCCGACATCGACCCGGCGACCTACGGCGAGAAGCCGCACGAGGAGCTCGGGCCGACCGAGCCCGACCTCGACGCGTTCGAGCTGGCGGTCGCGCGCACCGCCGACGCCTCCGGCCTGCCGATCCTGGGCATCTGCCGCGGCTGCCAGGCGCTCAACGTCGCGCGCGGCGGCACGTTGCACCAGCACCTCCCCGGCCACCGCCAGACGGAGCCCGGCTGGACGGTCACGCACGACGTCGCGGTCGAGCCGGGCTCCCTGCTCTCGCGCGCCGTCGGCGCCGAGGCGCTGCGCGTGAACTCCTTCCACCACCAGGCGGCCGAGCAGCTCGGCGACGGCCTGCGGGCGGTGGCCTGGGCGCCCGACGGCACGATCGAGGGGATCGAGGGCGACGAGGGCCGCTTCGTGCTCGGCGTGCAGTGGCACGCCGAGACGCTCGACGAGGTCGAGCGCCCGCAGGCGCGGCTGTTCGCCGCGCTCGTCGAAGCCGCGCGCGAGGGCGCGGCGGCGCTGCGCTGACGTGTGCGGCTTCGGCGTCGAGCTGCGGCGTGACGCGCCGCCCGACCGCGCCGCGCTCGAGCGCATGCGCGACTCGCTGGCCCCGCGCGGCCCCGACGGCGAGGGCATCTGGCTCGACGGCGGCGCGGGGATGGTGCACCGGCGGCTGGCGATCATCGACCTCTCCGAGCTCGGCGCCCAGCCGATGCGCGACGACGCGCTGGGGCTGGCCGTCGTGTTCAACGGCTGCATCTACAACCATCGCGAGCTGCGCGCCGAGCTCGAGCGGCTCGGCCACGCCTTCCGCTCCACCTCGGACACCGAGGTCGTCCTACGCGGCTGGTGCGAATGGGGCGAGGGGGTGCTCGACCGGCTCGCCGGGATGTTCGCGTTCGCGCTGCTGGAGACGGGCAGCGGCCGCTGCGCGCTCGTGCGCGACCGGCTCGGGATCAAGCCGCTCTACCTCGCCGAGCTCCCCGGCGGCGGCCTGCGCGCGGCGTCCACGCTGCCCGCGCTGCTGGCGGCGGGCGACGTCGACACGAGCGTCGACCCGGTCGCGCTGCACCACTACCTGAGCTGGCACTCCGTCGTGCCTGCGCCGCGCACGATCCTCAACGGCGTCCGCAAGCTCCCGCCGGCCACGCTGCTGGTGGTCGAGCCCGACGGGACCCGCCGGCAGCGCGAATACTGGAACCCGCCGCACGAGCGCGACGGCGACCGTACGGAGGACGAGTGGCGCGACGCGCTGCTGGAGGCGCTGCGGGTCGCCGTGCGGCGGCGGATGGTCTCCGACGTGCCGGTCGGCGTGCTGCTGTCCGGCGGGCTGGACTCGAGCCTGATCGTGGCGCTGCTGGCCGAGCAGGGCCAGCGCGGGATCGCGACGTTCTCGATCGGGTTCCCCGACGCGGGCGGCCGGGAGGGCAACGAGTTCGCCTTCTCCGATCTCGTCGCGCGCGAGTTCGGCACGGACCACCACCAGATCCGCGTCGGCACCGAGGAGCTGGTGGAGGTGCTCCCGCGGGCGATCGCCGCCATGAGCGAGCCGATGATCTCGCACGACTGCGTCGCGTTCTGGCTGCTCGCGCAGGGCGTCAGCCGCGAGCGCAAGGTGGTGCAGTCAGGGCAGGGCGCCGACGAGGTGCTCGGCGGCTACAGCTGGTATCCGCCACTGCTCGAGGCGCCCGGCAGCGGGCTCGACGCGTACGCGGCTGAGTTCTTCGACCGCGGCCACGCGCAGCTGCGCGAGCTGACCGCCGCGGCCGCCTCCGACGACGTCTCGCGCGCGTATGCGGCGGAGTGGTTCGACCGCCCGGGCGCCGCCACGCCCGTCGATCGCGCCCTGCGGATCGACACCCGCGTGATGCTCGTCGACGACCCGGTCAAGCGCGTCGACAACATGACCATGGCCCACGGGCTGGAGGCCCGCACCCCGTTCCTGGACCACGAGCTCGTCGAGCTCGCGGCCGCGATCCCGCCCGAGCTCAAGCTCGCCGGCGGCGGCAAGGGCATCCTCAAGGCCGCCTCCCGCGGCATCGTGCCCGACGCCGTGATCGACCGGGAGAAGGGCTACTTCCCGGTGCCCGCCCTCTCGCACCTCGAAGAGCCCGTGCTCGGCATGGTGCGCGACGCCCTGCTGGCCCCGGCCGCCCGCGACCGCGGCCTCTTCCGCCCCGAGCTCGTCGAGGCGATGCTCGCCGACCCCAACGCCCACCGCACGAACCTCGACGGCTCGACGCTGTGGCAGCTCGGCCTGCTCGAGCTCTGGCTGCAGACCCACCTCGGTTGACAGCGGCAACAGGCCCCGGCAGGATCGCGCCACGGAGAACCGGAGGAGGGGGATGGGATGCGGGCGGTGCGCACGTGGCTGGTCGTGTGTGGGGTCGTCCTGGGGCTCGCGCCGCCGGCGCTCGCGGACGGGCCGGGGGTCGGCACGCCGACGGTGGTGACCCTGGGCGACTCGGCGATCTCCGGCGAGGCCGGGCGCTGGGCCGGCAACACCAACGGCTCCCCGTCGCGGGCCGACGCGCTCGGCTCGACGGCCTACTGGGACACGTCCTCGGGCGAGGCGATCCCGGGCTGCCACCGCTCCAAGGCCGCGCAGGCCCACATCGGCGACGGCGTGGTGAGCGCCAACCTCGCCTGCTCGGGCGCGCGCACCTACACCACCGGGACGGGCTCGGGCCAGACCTTCAAGCCGGGCATCGACTTCTATTCGGACGCCTCGGGCCGCGAGGGCCAGGCGCTGGCGCTCCAGCGCTACGCCAGCACCCGCAACGTCAAGGCCGTCGTGGTGATGATCGGCGCCAACAACTACGGCTTCGCGGCCATCGTCGAGCGCTGCGTGACCAACTGGGCGACCTCCCCCTCGTGGTGGAAGAACTACTGCAGCGACGACTCGGACATGACGTCGCGCTTCACCGCCACGCGCCAGGCGCAGGAGACCGCCAACGTGCGCGACGCGCTGCTGCGCGTGCGCCAGGCGATGTCCAACGCGGGCTACAGCGCGGCCCAGTACACGATCGTCGCGCAGACCTACTGGACCCCGATCCCGCGCAGCGCGGGCTTCCGCTACGGCGAGACGGGCTGGACGCGCCAGTCCATCGGCGGCTGCGGCATCTGGAACCGCGACGCCAACTGGGCGCACGACACCGTGGTGGCGGCGATGAACGGCAGCGTGCTCGACGGCGCGGCGCAGGCCAGGGCCACGACACCCAACCTCGTCGTGCTCGACCTCCAGAACGCGCTCGACGGGCGGCGGCTGTGCGAGTCCGGCGTCGGCCTGCTCGAGGAGGCCGGCCTGGCCACCTGGCAGAGCCCTGGAGCGGTCGATCACTCTGAGTGGGTCTCGCAGATCCGGACGGCGACCACGATCTTCGGGCCCTACCAGCTCCAGGAGGGCAGCCACGCCAGCTACTGGGGCCAGCTCGCGATGCGCAGCTGCCTGCGGCAGGCCTACAACGGCGGCGTGGTGCGCGGCGGTCGCTGCGTGCGCGTGGCGAACGGGCTCAGCGCTCGGGGAGAACCGCAGATGGACCTGCAGTAGTCACTAGAATCTCCCGTGCAGGTCGCGCGCCGCCAAGGAGGAGGCGTGGGGCAGGCGGTTCATACGCCGATGGGCGGCGCGCCTCCCAGGCAGAAGTACGCCGGGCATCGGTCCAAGCCGTCTCCTCACGAGGCCCGCGATGCCCCCGACCTGCACGACCCACCAAACAGCCCATGGACCAACGAGACCTGAAGGCCGAGAACAAGCCCGCAGAGGAGCTCGTCCGGGCGGCCGGCGGGAGCATGCCCGACGATCCCGGCGGCTCCGTCCGCGCCGCCCTGGCGAACGCCATGGTCGGCATGAAGAAGCAGTTCTACGGCCGCGGCCCGACCGCGGCGAAGGCCTGGATCCTCGACGACTACGCCTTCGTCGCGCTCGAGGGCGGGCTGACGCGCAACGAGGAGACGCTGCTGGCGGACGGCAAGGAGGACCTGGTCCGCATGTACCGCCTCTCCTTCCAGGAGACGATGACCGACGTCGTCACGCAGGCCGTGGGCGAGATCACCGGCCGGCGCGTGGTCACCTATCACAGCCAGATCGTGTTCAACCCGACGCGGACGTTCGAGATGTTCGTGCTCGAGCCGCAGCAGCCGTAGATCGCGAGGGCAACGGCGCCCTCGGCGCGTCGTGAGCGACCGGCCGAGGATCCCCCTGCTGCGGGTGGACCCGCAGCTCGGCCACCTGATGCCGAGAGCGCGGCGCGAGGCCGCCGCCGCCCTGCCGGTCCAGGTCGCCCGCCTGCGCCGGGGCGGGTGGGGGATCGGCGACGGGCGCTGCTCCGACCATCTCGGCGTGCTCGTGCTCGAAGGCGTCCTCGCCCACGACGCGCGGCGGATGCTCGTCGCCCGCGAGCGGCCCGCGAAGGTCTAGGAGACGCCCGTGCGGAAGCGCCGCAGGCGCAGCGCGTTGAGCACGACCGAGACGCTGGAGAACGCCATCGCGAGGCCGGCGATCAGCGGGTTCAGCAGCCCGGCCGCCGCGAGCGGGATGGCGGCGACGTTGTAGCCGAACGCCCAGCCGAGGTTCTGGCGGATCGTGCGCAGCGTCGCGCGGCTGAGCCGGATGGCGTCGGCGGCGGCGCCCAGGTCGCCGGAGACGAGCGTGAGATCCGAGGCCTCGATCGCGACGTCGGTGCCGGTGCCGATCGAGAGGCCGAGATCGGCCTGGGCGAGCGCCGGGGCGTCGTTGACGCCGTCGCCGGCCATCGCGACCACCCGGGCGGGCGGGCCTGATTGCAGGCGTCGGATCACGTCGGCCTTGCCGGACGGGAGCACCTCGGCGATCACCTCGCCGATGCCGACCTCGGCGGCGACGGCACGTGCGGTCGCCTCGTTGTCGCCGGTCAGCAGCACGGTCCGCAGCCCGAGCCCGTGCAGCCGGCGCACGGCCTCCGCGGACGTCGGCTTGACCGTGTCGGCGACGGCGAGCAGCCCGCGGACCTCGCCGTCCCAGGCGACGAGGACGGCGGTGCGGCCCTCCCCCTCGGCGGCGCGGCGGGCGGCCTCGAGCGCCTCGGGGACGCGCAGGCTCCATTCGGCCATCAGCGACGGACGCCCGACCTGCACGCCGCGGCCGCCGACGACGCCCTCGACGCCGAGGCCCTCGCGGTTGACGAACGACTCGACCGGCTCGAGCGGAGCGCGCTCGCGCGCGGCGGCGGCGATCGCCCGCGCGATCGGGTGCTCCGAGGCGTCCTCGAGCGCGCCCGCCACCGCGAGCAGCTCGGCCTCGCCGGTCCCGCCGGCCGCCACGACGCCCGCGAGGCCCATCCGGCCGGTCGTGACCGTGCCGGTCTTGTCGAGCACGATCGTGTCGACGCGGCGCGTGGACTCGAGGATCTCCGGGCCCTTGATCAGGAGGCCGAGCTGGGCGCCGCGGCCCGTGCCGACCAGCAGCGCCGTCGGCGTGGCCAGGCCGAGCGCGCACGGGCAGGCGATGATCAGCACCGCGACGGCGGCGGTGAAGGCGAACGCGAGGTCCTCGCCGGCGCCGATCCAGAAGCCGAGCGTCGCGACGGCGATCGCGATCACGACCGGGACGAAGACACCGGACACCCGGTCGGCGAGCCGCTGCACCGGGGCCTTGCCCGACTGCGCGTCGGTGACGAGCCGGGCGATCTGGGCCAGGGCGGTGTCCGCGCCGACCTTCGTCGCGCGCACGACCAGGCGCCCGCCGGCGTTGACGGTCGCGCCCGCGACGTCGTCGCCGGGCCGCTTCTCGACGGGCACGGACTCGCCGGTGAGCAGCGACTGATCGACGGCCGAGTGGCCCTCCTCGACGACGCCGTCGGTGGCGACCTTCTCGCCGGGGCGCACGACGAACCGGTCGCCAGCCTTCAGCTGCTCGACCGCGACGCGGCGCTCGCCGCCGTCGGCGCCGAGGACGGCGACGTCCTTGGCGCCGAGCTCGAGCAGGGCGGTGAGCGCGGCACCGGCGCGGCGCTTGGCGCGCGCCTCGAAGTAGCGGCCCGCGAGCAGGAAGACGGTGACGGCCGAGGCGACCTCGAGGTAGATCTCGTCGGCGCCGGCGCCGCGCTCGGGGATCAGGTCGAAGCCCATCGTCATCCCCGGCATGCCGGCCTCGCCGAGGAACAGCGCGTACAGCGACCAGCCGAAGGCCGCCAGGACGCCGACGGAGATGAGCGTGTCCATCGTGGCCGTGGCGTGGCGGAGGTTCACCCAGGCGGCGCGGTGGAACGGCCACGCGCCCCAGACGACGACGGGGGCGGCGAGCGTGAGCGAGAGCCACTGCCAGCTCTCGAACTGCAGCGGCGGCGTCATCGCCAGCACGAGCACGGGCAGCGTCAGCGCCAGCGACATCAACAGCCGCTGCCGCAGGGGCGCGGTCTCGTCCTCCGGCTCGGCGCCCGGCGCCGGCGACTCGGGCAGCGAGGCCGTGTAGCCCGCCGCCTCGACCGCCGCGATCAGCTCCCGCGGCTCGACGGCGCCGGCGTCGTAGTCGACCGTCGCGCGCTCCGTGGCGTAGTTGACCGTGGCCGTGACGCCGTCGAGCGTGTTGAGCTTGCGCTCGATGCGGTTGGCGCACGACGCGCAGGTCATGCCCGCGATCGGCAGCTCGACGTGCTGCGCGGGCATCAGCGCACCTCCTGGGTGAAGGCGGCGGTCTGCACTGCGCCGTCGTGCTGGAACTGGAGGAACAGGCGGTAGCGGCCCGCGGTCGGGAAGGTGGCGCCGAAGCCGATCTCGGACGAGCCGGCCTCGTTGGTCGGGTGCACGTGCAGGAAGGCCAGGTCGCCCTCGCGCAGCGCGACGAGGTGCCCGCCCGCGCCGAGGTACTCCTCGCTCGCGACCGGCTCGCCGTCCTTCCTGATGCGGAAGCGCAGGTCGGCCTCCTCGCCGGGGCGGGCGCCGGCGGCGGCGAGCTCGATGTCGTAGCCGCCGTCGGAGGCCGCGGTGGGCGCGGGCGCGGGCAGCGCGCGCAGGTCGGCCGCGCCGTCGACGCGCAGGTCGCCCGCGAGCGTCTGCGGCTCGCCGTCGCGCGTGAAGTCGGCGAACAGCCGGTAGGAGCCGGCGTCGGGGATCCGCACGCGCGTCTCCCAGGTGCCGTCGGCGCGCTGCTCGGGGTGCAGGTGCTGGAAGCCGGTCAGGTCGCGCCGGGCGAGGATCAGGTGCATGCGCTTGGTGTGCTCGACGTCGAAGTCGCGCACGGTGCTGCCGCGGTCGTCGACGACCCGGAACGCGAGCCGTTCGCTGCTTGCCGCGGCGGAGCTCCGGGTCCGCGACGACGAAGCGCAGCCCGTCAGCGGCGCTCGCGAGCCCGCGCACGTCGTGGGGGCCGCACCGTGCTCGGCCGCCCCGCCGCCCTCGTGGGCGGCGGGCTCGCCCCTCCGCGTGCGCCGGCTTCGGGGTCGGCCTTCGGCTCGGGGCCGATCGCGCGCGCCCGCCAGCGCGCTCGCGGCGAAGACGAGCGCCAGGGCGGCGCGAACAGTGCGAGGCGTGCCGGGGTGCTCATGGCCGGAGCGTAGCATACCCCTAGGGGGTACCGCACTGCCGTCCGGGGCGTTGCGCCGGCGGACGTCAACGGCTCTGGGTGGGGAAGTAGGGAGTGCACAAACGTCGATCGGCGGCCGATGCGCAGGCCGGAATCGACGTTTCCGCGCTCTGCGACCCCCAACGTCGATCCAGCCGGGGTCAGCGCGTCCACCGATCGACGTTCGTGCGGCCGCGGGCGGCGCCCTTACCACCCCACCCAGCCGCCGTTGACGTTCGCCCGCGCTACCTGCGACGGACGCGCTTCACCAGGCGGACGCCACCACGACCGACCAGAGATGGCCGTCGGGGTCGGCGAAGGTCCCCGTGTAGCCCCACGGTTTGGACTCGGGCTCGGCCACGACCTCGGCGCCGGCGGCCTTCGCCCGCGCGAACGCGGCGTCGACGCCCGCCGTGTCGGCGGCGTCGAGCGAGAGCAGGCACTCGCACGCCCACGGCTCGGCGACCTCGCGGTCGCCGATCACCCACCCGAAGCCGGTGGAGGGGATGAGCATCAGCACCAGGCCCTCGTTGACCGCGAAGCGCAGCGGCTCGGGGATGCCGTCGGAGCCGAGCTCGCCGAAGGGCTCGAGCCCGAGGCCGTCGCGATAGAAGGCGAGCGCGCCGGCGCGCGAGGCGGTCGGGAGGGCGATGGTCACGGGGGCGTCGGTCATGCACGTTCAGACTGCGCCGTCGAGCCGGAATCATCGCGGCTTGACATATTCCTATATCGGTATATATTGCTCGCCATGGCCCGAGCAGCCACCACCGCGGACACGTTCAACGCCGTCGCCGAGCCCCGGCGGCGCGCGATCCTGGACGTGCTCGCGCGCGGCGAGCGTTCCGTCAACGACCTGGTCGCGGAGCTCGGGATGGCCCAGCCGCAGGTGTCCAAGCACCTGCGCGTGCTCCGCGAGGTCGGCGCCGTCGACGTGCGGGACGAGGGCCGGCGGCGCCTGTACCGGATCAACGGCGAGGCGCTGAAGCCCATCCACGACTGGGTCGTCGGCTTCGAGCAGCTGTGGACGGAGCGGTTCGACCGCCTCGACGACGTGCTCGAGGACCTCAAGCGAGAGGAGCAAGGAGATGTCGCAGGTGATCAATAGGGCGAAGCTGACGTTCCCGGCGGACGAGGAGATCCTCATCACGCGGGAGTTCGACGCCCCCAAGCATCTGGTCTACAAGGCCTACACCACGCCGGAGCTCGTGAGCCGCTGGTTCCCCGGCCACCGGGGCGAGATGGAGTCGTGCGAGATCGACCTGCGGGTCGGCGGCACGTGGCGCTATGTGATGGTCGCCACGGGGGAGCACCAGGTCGCCTTCCACGGCGAGTTCTCCGAGATCGTCCCGAACGAGCGGATCGTGACCACCGAGGTCTACGAGGGCGCCCCTCCCGGCCTCCAGGACCCGATCAACATCGTCACCTTCGAGGAGCACGACGGCCGCACCACCCTGTCGATCCTGATGCGCGTCGAGAGCCGCGAGGTGCGCGACATGATCATCGACACCGGCATGGAGGGCGGCATGCAGGAGAGCATGGACCTGCTCGAGCAGGTCGCGCGCGAGCTGGCCTGAGCGCGGGCGTGCCCGGCGGCCGCAAGGCGGCCGCCGGGCTGCGCGCGTGCGTCTACCGCAACAGGTACGACGCGATCCGGCCCATCACCTCCCTGCGCTGGTCCGCGGTGGAGATGGCCTCGAACCCGTAGCCCAACAGCAGCGACTTCGGGGTCGTGATCGACGCGCCGACCGGGAAGCCACCGGCGTCGGTGACCTGCCAGTTGTTCGCGTTGGACCCGCTGCCCGCCGGCGGACCGGTGATCTGCCAGCCGCCGGTGTCGGTGCCCTCGAACGACGTCGAGCCACCCGGCCACGCGATGTCGTCCACGAACACGCCGAGACCCTGCGTGGCCCAGTCGCTGATGTAGGCGATCGAGATCTCGACGGTCCCGCCGGACCACTCGTCGAGGTCGATCGTCCACTGCTGCCAGCCCTGCGAGTTCCCCGAGGCTGCGTGCCACTCGCCACCGGAACTGCCGCTGGGCGAGCACGTGCCGTTCGCGTTGAGCGTCTGGTAGTGATGGAGCTGCGGGTGCAGCTCGTCTCCCCAGCCCGCGGGGCAGCTTTCGCCCGTGTCCTGGGTCGTGTGCGGCGTCGCACTGGAGTCCGGCAGCGTCGTCCAGTCGCTGCCGCCCGCGGTCCTGGCCTCCACCGCGAGGAAGTCCCAGTGCTCCTCGGTGTCGTAGGACGTCCAGAACGTCAGGTCGCCACCGCCCGGAGGCACCGCGATCTCACGCGTGAGCCGCTTGTACGACACGTCGGCGATCTGGGAGTAGACGTAGCGGCTGCCCGTGTGCGGATCGAACGGGCCGCCCGGCTTCGCCCAGCGCGACGACGCCCGGCTCTCGAACTGCGGGTACTCGTCGGCCGGCAGCACGCCGCTCGTCGTCACGAACGACGAGGTGAACGGCGACGGCGCCGAGCTCGTCAGCGACCACTGGGCGAGCCCGTCGAACGGGGTGCCGATGCCGTTGAGCGCGAACGGGGTGGTCCCCGACTGGCCATCACCGGCGATCTGCACCATGCCGCCGAACCAGTACTGCAGGACGTCCTGGATCTGGTCGCCGCCCTGGGTCGAGCCGCGCAGCAACAGGCACTGCCGCGCGTCGAACGGGGCCGGGGGCAGCGGCCGGCAGACCGCCTCGTCCTTCGGGTCGTAGAACTGGTTGCCCACACCGCCGACGCCGGTGTACTGCATGCCGGCGCGCTTGCCCGTGTAGGCCACGCGGCCGCCCTCGTCCATGTAGGCGCGCATCTCGAGCATCTCGTCGAGCGCGAGGCGATCGGCGTTGCCCGGGCCCCTTCCGACCCTGCGGGTCACGGTGTCGTCGCCCGAGTACCAGATGACGCCCTTGTAGTGGCTCAGCACGCCGAGGTGATCCGGCGCGACGCGGCCGCGCCCGTCTACGTCGTAGACGTCGGCGCCGACGTTGTTCGCCGCCAGCGCGGCGAGGTAGCTCTGCAGGTGGGCCGGGCCCGTGCCCGGCGCCGTGTTCGGCGAGATGCCCGACCAGTCCTCCGCCGCGACGACGAGCATCCTGTTGCCCGTCTCGGAGACCGCCTGGTAGGTGAACGACTCGCTCTGCTGGCCGCCACCCTCGAACCAGACCTTCACCGTGTCATTCGGGTTGGTCCCCGTCACAGTGCCCCGCATCACGTGGTAGTACCGCGCGGCGGGCTTGTACTTCTCGCCACCCGTCCACTCCGATGTCGGGGCGCTGCGCACCGGGCCGCCGTTGATCTGGTACTTGACCGTGACCGCGCCGAGCGCCCGCTTGGCCAGCACCTGCACCGGCTGCGGATCCCCGTAGGAGTACTGGAACGCGAAGTTCGCGCCCGGGATCCCCCGCTTGTACGGGTCGTCGCTGCGGATGTAGAACGGCTTGGTCTCGATCCCGAGCGAGGACTTCGGATCGTCGGGGTCGGCCGCGGAGTTCGCGACGGACTCCGCGAACGGCAGGTTGCGTTCGAACTCCTCCTGGACCAGCGCCTCGTCGTCCGGGAACACGAACCCGCACGTCGGGCAGCCCGGGCTCAGCTCCGGGGTCCACGCCAGCGCCCCGCCCCGCTTGTGCATGAAGTCGTTCGCCTCGCCGTTGGTGACATAGAGGACGTCCGAGCTCAGGCCCGGGTGGAACCCTTCGATCGCCGGCCGGTCGAGGTTGCCCGACAGCGCGAAGTAGATCGGGTCGTCCGCCGTCGGAGAGCCGACCTGCCAGCCCTCCGGGTACAGCAGCCAGCGGCCGTTGGAGTGGTAGTTCACGTTGAACTCGAAGCCGACCCGCTCCGACAGGCCCATGATCGCCTGCGTCTCGCGCTCCGACGCGGGCGCGAGACCGCGGTAGGTCTGGCTCGAGGTGATCTTCGAGGAGCCCTCTTCGTCGTACTTGAAGTGCTCCGGGTAGTTGCGGTTGGGGTCGACGCCGTCGGCGATCGTGATCTGCTCGTCGCCGTCGTTGTCGCGCAGGTTCTTGCGCCAGAGCCGCTCGACGTCGAACGAGTACTGGTAGCCGTCCGGGTTCATGACCGGGACGAACCACAGCTCGGTCGACTGGAGCAGCTTCACGATCTGCGGGTCCTCGGCCGCCCAGCCCTCGATGTAGTGGTACATCAGGCGGCGGTCGATCTCCGGCGCGATCCATTCGCGCGCGTGCTGGGTGGCGCTGAACAGCACCGCCGGCCGGCGGCCGTCGCGTTGCCCGCGCGCGCCCTGCGTGACCTTGAGCGCGAGGATCTCGCGCCCGTTGAGCGTCTCGCCGATCTTGACGAGCTTGGTGACGCCCGGGTACTGGCGTGAGAGCGCGTACATCTGGTCGCGGTAGCCGCCCGGCTCGTCGTAGGACCGCCATACCGTGAAGCCGTTGGCCGCCTGCGCGGCCGCAAACTGCTTGACCGTCTTGCCGCCCTTGACGCGCGTGAGCTTGGCCTGCGCGCCCGCGGCGCGGACGTCCTGGACCTGCGAGCGGGTCAGGATCATGCTCGCGCGGACATTGCCGCCCCTGACCTCGCTGTCGGCGACGTCGAGGCCCTTCGCCTCGAACTCCGCGAGCTGTGTCGCGGTCGTCACCACCGTGTAGGCGTCGAGCCGGTCCTGAGGTCGCTGCTTGGCGACAGCGGCGGGCACGGCAACGCACGAGAACGCGACCGCGCACGCGGCCGCGAGGCACCATCGCTGCATGCTGCTGCTCCCCTCCGAGGAAGACGCGTTGCCAGCACCATTGCAAATGGTCAGCGTGTTGACAAGAGCAACTTTTTCCGCCCGGGGCGCCTGCCGGCAAACCGCGCCGCTACGTCGCGATACGGGCCAGGAAGGCGTTCACGTCGGCAAGGACCTCGTCCTTGTTGGTCTCGTTCAGCACCTCATGCATCGCGCCGGGGTAGACGTGCTCCTCGAGGTCCTCGCCGCGCACGTAGCCGACCGCCTCGCGGGTGGGTCCGAGCGGGGCGAGCCCGTCGTGCTCGCCGTGGATCCAGAGGGTCGGCAGCGCACCGAACGACGGCCCGGCGGCGACGTCGCGGACCGCGCCGAACAGCGCCTCGAGCGTCGCCCGCTTGAACGGGCCGTGGTAGACGAGCGGGTCCGCGGCGTAGGCGCGCCCGATCTCCGGGTCGCGCGACAGCGCCTCCGGCGGGATCGGGACCTCAGGGATCGGGTCCAGCCCGAGCAGCGCCTCGATGTCCGGGTTGCCGCCGATCACGGGTGCCGAGATCACCAGGCCGGCGAGCTTGTCGCCGCGCGTCTGCGCGTAGCGGGTCGCGATCAACCCGCCCAGGGAGTGGCCGAGCAGCACCAGCGGCACGTCCGGATGGGCGGCGGCCGCGCGGTCGACGACCAGATCGAGGTCCCGACGAGGAGGTCCTCGAAGTCCTCGACGAGCGCGGGCTCGCCCTCGGAGGATCCGTGGCCGTGATGGTCGAGCCCGAAGACGGCGGCACCGTGCTCGCGCAGCGCCTCCGCCACATGCTCGTAGCGCCCGATGTGCTCGCCGTAGCCGTGCGCGATCACCACGACGCGGCGCGGGTCCTCGAGCGGCCAGTCGACGAGGGCGACCGTCCCGCGGGCGCCGGCGATCTCCTCCGTGGTGCGTGCGGTCATGGCGGCGCTCCTACCCGAACAGCAGCCGGTCGAGCCCGCGCAACACGCCCGTGACCTCGCCGACCCGGCGGATCGCCAGCAGCGTGCCGGCGACGTACGGGTCGGCGGAGGCGCCGGCCTCGTGGCGGATCACCAACCGCTCGCCGGCGGTGGCGAGGATCACGTCGGTCGAGAGCGCGTAGCCCGGCAGCCGCAGCGAGTGCACGCGGGTGCCGGCGACGTCGGCGCCGCGCGCCTCGCGCGGGCCGACCAGGTCGTGGTCGTGGTCGGCGGGCGCGGCCGCGCCGAGGCGCTCGGCGAGCTCGCGCGCGGTGCCGCTCGGCACGTCGGGCTTGCCGGCCGAGCCGTAGTCGATCACCTCCCAGTGGGCGACGTGGCGCGCGGCGAGCTCGGCGGCGTGCAGCAGCGTCGCCGCCAGCACGGAGAAGTTCCCGGCCGCGATCACGCCGCGGCCGGCGGCGCGGGCCGCCGCGTCGAGCTCGGCGTAGTCGTCCGCCGTCAGACCCGACGTGCCGATCACGACGTGCAGCCCGGCGGCGAGCGCGGCGTCGGCGTGGCCGCGTACGACGCCGGGCTTCGTGAAGTCGACGAGCACGTCGGCCGCGGTGGCGGCCAGTGCCTCCTCGACGGAGGCGAAGCGGGCGTCGCGGCGGGCGATGCCGCCCGCGAGCTCGAGGTCGTCGGCGGCCTCGACGGCGGCTGCGAGCGGGGCGCCGGTCCAGCCGGTCACCCCTGCGATCAGGACGCGGAGCATCAACGGATCATGCCGCAGCGCGAGGTGTGAACCGCGACACCCAGGGTGCCTGGGCGGGGCCCTGCCGCAGCAGGACGATCGTCGTGTCCCGTTCACCCCACCGCCCCGGAGGGTTCCCGTGCTTCCCGTCCTCATCGAGCAGTCCAGCAGCGCCGCCGCCCGCCTCGCCCGCTCCGCCGAGCCCTCGGCGCCGGTCGTCCGCAACCGTCGCAAGGACCGGCGCGCGCCGGTCGCGGGGTGAATCATGTATCCCGCCTTCCAGAACGAGCTCGCCCGGCAGCGCACCGAGCAGCGCATCGACTCCGCATCGCGGGCCAGAACGGCCCGCTCGGCGCTTGCCCGGCTCCGTCGACCCGGGTAGAACAGCAGCGTGGCGGATGCCCCCTTCGCCGAGGAGTTCGCCGGCTACCGCATCGACTGCCGCGTCGGCCGCGGCGGCATGGGCGTCGTCTACCGGGCGACGGACCTGTCGCTCGATCGGACGGTCGCCCTCAAGGTGCTCGACGACGAGCTCGCCAAGGACTCCGACTTCCGCCGCCGCTTCGTCACCGAGTCCAAGCTCGCCGCGTCGCTGGATCACCCGAACGTCATCCCGATCTACGCGGCCGGCGAGCACGGCGGAATGCCCTACATCGCCATGCGCTTCGTCGACGGCAAGGACCTGCGCGAGGTCCTGCGCGGCGAGGGGCGCCTCGAGCCCGGCCGCGTCGTGCGCCTGGTCGCCCAGCTGGCCTCCGCGCTCGACGCGGCCCACGAGGCCGGCCTCGTCCACCGCGACGTCAAGCCCGCCAACGTGCTCATGACCAAGCACGATCACGTGTACCTCACCGACTTCGGCCTGACCAAGCGCATCGCGGCCGACACCGAGGCCACCCGCACCGGCGTCGTGCTCGGCACGCTCAACTACATGGCGCCCGAGCAGATCCGCGGGCAGGCGATCGGCCCCTACACCGACGTCTACTCCCTGGGCTGCATGGTCGTGCACCTGCTCACGGGGCAGGTCCCGTTCCCGGTCGAGACCGAAGAGGCGAAGCTGTGGGCGCACGTCGCGGAGCCGCCCCCGCGGCCGAGCGAGCGCGTGCAGGGCCTCGGGACGGAATTCGACCCGGTCGTCGCGCGCGCGCTCGGCAAGCGCCCCGAGGACCGCTACCCGAGCGCCGGCGCGCTCGGGTCGGCACTGGCCGAGGCGCTCCAGCCCGCTCCGGAGCCGCCGCCCGCCCCGGTGCGCGAGGCCGCCCGGCCGCCGGCGCCCGAGCGCCCCCGGCGCCCGAAGTCCGGCCGGCGCCGGTCGCCCCCGCGCGCCGTGACGTGCTCCGCGCGGCCGCGCAGGAGCCGTTCAACATGGTCGTGCTCGCGCTGCTGCTCGTCGCCGCGATCGCGCTCGGCCAGGTCGTGCTCGGCGTTCCGCTCGCGATCGCCGTCTACGCGGCGGCGGTGCTGCGCAGCTTCCTCGATCCGGACACCGCCCGGCGGGTCCAGCGCGGGTGACGGGATGTCCGAGCGCCACGCCTCCTCGCCGGCCGAGCTGAAGGAGCGCCTCGAGGCCGAGCGCCGCGGCGCGACGTTCCTGCGCTATCGCGACGCCGACGGCGCCCAGCGGATCGTCGAGCTCGATCCGGGCGGCGGCCCGGTCACGGTCGGCCGCCGGGCGGACAACGCCGTGCCGCTCGGCTGGGACGCCGAGGTCTCGCGCGTGCACGCACAGCTCGAGCCCGTCGGGCGCGACTGGGTGCTCGTCGACGACGGGCTCTCGCGCAACGGCACCTTCGTCAACGGCGAGCGCGCGGCCGGGCGCCGGCGGCTGCGCGACGGCGACCGCCTGTGCTTCGGCGAGACCGTGGTGCGCTTCCACGCCCCGGCCATGGAGGAGTCGCGCTCGACGGCGGCCGTCGCCGCCGGCGGCCCGCTCACGCTGACCGACACCCAGCGCCGCCTGCTCATGGCGCTGTGCCGGCCGCTGCAGGACTCCGCCTACGCGACCCCGGCGACGAACCGCGAGATCGCGGACGAGGTGCACCTCAGCGTGGACGCCGTCAAGGCGCACCTGCGGGTGCTCTTCGAGCGGCTCGGCATCGACGGCCTGCCGCAGAACCAGAAGCGGGCTCGGCTCGCCGCGGTCGCCCTCGTCGACGGGCTCGTGCACCGGCACGACTTCTGATTACGCTCCGCGTCGGTGGCCAAGGGCGAGTTCACGATGATCGAGGCGGCCGGCCGCGAGGTCCGCCTCTCCAACCCCGGCAAGGTCTACTTCCCGCGCCCGGGCTGGACGAAGCTCGACGTGGTCGAGTACTACCTCGGGACCGCGGAGGCCGTGACGCTCCACCTGCGCGAGCGCCCGACGGTGATGAAGCGCTTCGTCAACGGGATCATGGAGGAGCCGATCTGGCAGAAGCGGGTGCCGAAGAACATCCCGGACTGGCTGCAGACGGCGACGGTCGCGTTCCCCTCGGGGCGCACGGCGGAGGAGCTCGTCGCCAACGACGCGGCGCACCTCGTGTGGGCGGTCAACCTCGGCGTGATCGACTTCAACCCGTGGCCGGCGCGGCGCGCCGACCTCGACGCCCCGGACGAGCTGCGCGTCGACCTCGATCCCACGCCCGGCGTCGGCTGGGACGACGTGCGCCGGACCGCGCTCGTCGTGCGCGACGTGCTCGCCGACCACGGGCTGCGCGGCTACCCCAAGACCTCCGGGTCCAAGGGCATCCACGTCAACGTCCGGATCGTGCCCGAGTGGGACTCGCTCGGCGTGCGCCGGGCGGCGCTGGCGCTCGCGCGCGAGGTCGAGCGGCGGGCGCCCGAGCTCGCGACGAGCAAGTGGTGGAAGGAGGAGCGCCACGGCGTGTTCGTCGACTACAACCAGAACGCGCGCGATCGCACCGTCGCCTCCTGCTACTCCGTGCGCCCGACGCCGGACGCGCGCGTGTCGTGCGCGCTCGACTGGGACGAGGTCGCCGACGTCGAGCCGGGCGACCTGCGCCTCGACACCGTGCCGGCGCGGCTGCGCGAGCGCGACCCCGCGGCCGACATCGACGCCAACGCCGGCACGCTCGACGGGCTGCTGGACCTGGCGCGCCGCGACGAGGAGGGCGGCCTCGGCGACGCGCCGTGGCCGCCGCACTTCCCCAAGCAGAAGGGCGAGCCCAAGCGGGTGCAGCCGAGCCGCGACCGCGACCGGCCGACGCAGCGCGGCCGCGCCGGCGACCCGCAGCCGGGCGGCCCGCCGCCCGGCGTCGGCCTCGGCGGGCTGCAGCGCGGCTTCGGCTCCAAGCCCCGCACGGGGCAGGGCCACCTGGACGAGTTCGAGGACTGACGCGCTCAACACGCGCGCATCCTCCGCCGGGGGGCCGGGTAGGACGCCGGGCATGGCCACCCGCAAGGAACGCAAGCTGGCCGGCAGCGGCGGACGCCTCGTCGCGATCGGCCTCCCGCTCGTCATCATCGGCATCGCCCTCGCGCTGATCCTCGAAGGCACCGCGAGCGGCATCGGCGTCGCGATCGCCGTGCTCGGGGCGCTCCCGGTCGTCGCCGGGGTCGTGCTGCTGCTCAGCTCGGGCACCGAGCGCCACTCGCGCAAGGGCCGTCCCTACGCCTGAGCGCCGCGCGGGTTGACGCCCGCGGCGGCACGGGAGTAGCGTCGCCCCCGTCATAACGGAGGGGGAGGGCAATGTTCGCAAGCGTCCGCCGCTACAGGCTCGAGTCGGGATCGATCGACGAGCTGCTGCACCTGGTCGACACCGACTTCGCGGAGTCCGTCGAGGAGATGGACGGCTTCGTGGAGTACCAGGTGCTCGAATGCGGCAACGGCGAGATCATCACGATCACGACCTTCAAGGACCGTCGCAGCGCCGAGGCGTCGATGGAGATGGCCTCCGACTGGGTGCGCGACACGCTCACGCGCAAGTTCGACCTCACGCGGCTCGAGGGGTTCGTGGGCGAGGTGGCGGTCAGCCGCGCGAGCGCGGACGTGACGGTCCCGGCGCGATACTGAGCCCATGACGGACACACGGGCCCGCACGGGCTACGCGCCGGTCGGCGATCTGCAGATGTACTACGAGATCCACGGCGCCGGGCGCCCGCTCGTGCTGCTCCACGGCGCCTACATGAACGCGGAGCACTTCGGCCCGCTGATCGCGGCCCTCGCGGGCTCGCACCAGGTGATCGTCCCCGAGATGCAGAACCACGGGCGCACGGCGGACGTGGACCGCCCGATCACCTACGAGCAGATGGCCGACGACACGGCCGAGCTGATCTCCCAGCTCGGGCTCGAGCGACCCGACGTCATGGGCTACAGCATGGGCGCCGGCATCGGGCTGCAGCTCGCCATCCGCCATCCCGGCGCCCTGCGCAGGCTCGTCGCGGCCTCCGGCTCCTACGCCTACGAAGGCATGCAGCCGGCCGCGATCGAGATGTTCCCGTCGCTGAGCATCGACATGTTCGCAGGGCACGCCGATGGAGGCCGACTACAAGCGGCTGGCGCCGAACCCCGGCGACTTCCCGAAGCTCTTCGAGAAGCTCAAGACCCTCGACACCGACCCCGTTCGCGTGGCCGGAGGAGGACGTCCGCGGGATCGCCGCGCCGACGCTGCTGATCTTCGGCGACTCGGACGTCGTCACGCTCGAGCACGCCACGGCGCTGTTCCGGCTGCTCGGCGGCGGCGTGATGGGCGACCTCGGGCACATGCCGGCCTCGCGGCTCGCCGTGCTGCCCGGCACCAACCACTACATGCCGCCGGGCCACGGCGTGATGGACCGCCTGGACTGGTTCCTGCCGATGGTCCGGGCGTTCCTCGACGCGGAGTGATGTGACGACCCCGAGGAGTATGCTCGGAGGCGAGGAGTCCTCTTGACGTTGGCCGTCCTGCGGCGCCATCTGGCCTCGAACGACCGTGTCCTTTGGAGGACCCATGAGCAAGTCTGAAGAGCCACTGCGCGGGGATGCCGCGTGGAAGGCGATGAAGAAGGGCGTCGCCGAGCGCAACGAGGAGGCGTACGCCCGCGGACGCAAGGATCGGGCGGCGAAGAACACCGCGTTCGCGGCACGCCGGCTCGAGCAAGAGCGCCAGTCCGACCGCGATCTGCCGCGCCGGCGGGCGCGCTGACCGGGGCCCGGAGCGGGCCGGGGCTGCCGTAGGCTGGCGGCCATGGCCACCATCGTCGAGCTCGGAGGCGTGCGCCCGACGATCGGAGAGGGCGTCTGGCTCGCCCCCACCGCGGTGCTGATCGGCGACGTGCACGTCGGCGACCGCGCGAACGTCTGGTTCGGCGCGGTCCTGCGTGGCGACGCGTCGCGGATCACGGTCGGCGCCGGCACGTCGATCCAGGACAACAGCGTCCTCCACTGCGCGCACGAGCTGCCGACGGAGATCGGCGAGGACGTCGTGGTCGGCCACGGCGCGCTGCTCGAGGGTTGCGTGATCGAGGACGGCGCCGTGATCGGGATGGGCTCGATCGTGCTGCAGCGCGCGCGGGTCGGCGCGCGCGCCGTGCTCGCCGCGGGCGCGGTGCTCTCCGAGCGCCGCGAGGTCGGGCCCGGGATGCTCGCCGCGGGCGTGCCGGCCGTCGAGAAGAAGGCTCTCTCGGGCTCCGCACAGCGCTGGACGGAGACCGCCGCGCGCGAGTATCAGCGCTACCGCGAGCGCTACCTCGCGACCGCCTCCGTCGTCGAGCGCTGAGCGCTCAGCCCGCCGCGGCGGCCAGCAGCTCGTCGCGTCCGGCGAGCTTCACGCGCGGGCGCTCGGCGCTCCGGCCGCGCTCGCGCTCGAGCGCGTCGATCGCGTGCCAGCCGTCAGCGGTGACGGCGTGCGGGGCGCGCTCGGCCAGCAGCGCGTCGATCCGCTCGCGCGCGTCCCCCGCGGTCTCGCGCAGGCGGCCCGCGCGCAGGTCCTCGGCGAGACAGGCGATCGTCTCCTCGGCGTCGCGCTTGTTGGTGCCGAGGATGCCGGTCGGGCCGCGCTTGATCCAGCCCACGGCGTAGACCCCCGGGAGCGGCTCGCCGTCCGGCGTGAGCGCGCGGCCGGCGCGGTTGGGCAGCACGAAGGCGCGCTCGTCGAACGGCACGTCGGGCAGCGGCACGGCCCGGTAGCCGACGGAGCGCAGGACGAGGCCGGCCTCGATCGTCTCCACGGGGCCGTCGACCGCGCGGGCGCGCAGCGTGCCGTCGTCGCCGCGGACGATCTCGTTGCGGCGCACGTCGACGGTCTCGACCCGGCCGTCCCCGCGGATCTCGACGGGCGAGGTCAGGAAGCGCAGCTCGATCCGCCGCCGCGCGCCGAGATGCGGACCCGCCCTCCCCGCGGCGGCGAAGGCGCGCAGGAGCTCGACGTTCTTGCGCGCGGTGAAGGTGCCCTCCTCCGCCAGCCACTCGAGCGACACCGGGTCGAGCTCGACGTCGGCGGGGTCCACGTGCAGGGCGACGCCGTCGAGCCGGCCGAGCTCGCGCAGCTCGGCGCTCGTGAAGGCCGCCTGCGCGGGCCCGCGGCGGCCGAGCACGACGACCTCCTCGATCTGGCTGGCGCGGAGCGCCTCGAGCGCGTGGTCGGCGATGTCGGTGCGCGCGAGCTCGTCGGGATCGCGCGTGAGGACCCGGATCACGTCGGCCGCGACGTTGCCGTTGCCGATCACGACCGCGCGCCGCGCGGAGAGGTCGAAGGCGCGCTCGCGGAAGTCGGGGTGGCCGTTGTACCAGGCGACGAACTCCGTGGCCGCCCAGCTGCCGGGCAGATCCTCCCCCGGGATCCCGAGCGACTTGTCGGTCTGCGCGCCCGTCGCGTAGACGACCGCGGAGTAGTGCTCGGCCAGCTCGGAGTGCTGGACGTCGGTGCCGACCTCGACGTTGCCGACGAAGCGGCAGCCGCGCGCGAGCGTGTTGCGCTCGAACGTGTCCTGCAGGCGCTTGATCTCCTGGTGGTCGGGCGCGACGCCGGCGCGCAGCAGTCCCCACGGCGTCGGGAGGCGCTCGTAGAGGTCGACCTCGGCGTCGCCGCGGGCACGCAGGATCGCGGCGGCGGCGAAGGCCCCGGCCGGGCCGGCCCCGACGATCGCGATCCGCGGCGGGCGCGCCATCACGCCGCCGTGCGTTCCGCGGTGTTCTGCTCGGCGAAGAACTCCGCGTTGAGGTCGAGCGCGTAGGTGAACTTCTCCGGCAGCTCGCCCTCGGCGTAGATCGCGTCGACGGGGCATGCCTCGACGCAGGCGTCGCAGTCGATGCACACCTCGGGGTCGATGTAGAGCTGCTCCGCCGGCTCGAAGTCGCGGGCGCCCGGCTTGGGGTGGATGCAGTCGACGGGACACACCTCGACGCACGAGTCGTCCTTGATGCAGCTGCCGACGATGACGTAGGTCATGGACCAACAGGCTACAAACTCCCGAAAGGCGGGCAGGTTTTCCTTGTTTGATGGGGTTGTGGCAGGATCCCGCGCGTGCCGTTCGCCGAGGACTTCGACGGCCCGGAGCTCGATCGCGGCGCCTGGCTGCCGCACTACCTCCCGCACTGGAGCTCGCGGGCCGAGAGCGCGGCGACCTACGCCCTCGAGGGCTCCGAGCTGCGCCTGGCCATCCCGCCCGAGCAGGGTCTGTGGTGCGCGGACACCCACGACGATCCGCCCTTGCGGGTCTCGGGCGTGCAGTCGGGCGAGCGCGACGGGCAGCTCCCGTTCCGCGACGGGCTCCGCGTGCGCGAGCACCAGCCCACGTGGTGGGGCGTGACCCCGCGCCACGGGCGGATCGAGATCCGCGCCCGGATGGAGCTGAGCCCCCGTTCGATGGCGTCCGTCTGGCTCGCCGGGCTCGAGGACGAGCCGCACCGGTGCGGCGAGATCTGCGTCTTCGAGATCTTCGGCGACGCGCTCGAGGGAACCGCGGCCGCGGCGGTGGGGATGGGCATCAAGCCGTTCCGCGACCCTGCGCTCACGTGGGACTTCGAGGCGACGCGGCTGCCGATCGACGTGCGCGAGCCGCACGACTACACGGCCGAGTGGCGCCCCAGCCGCGTCGACTTCTCCGTCGACGGCGAGCCGGTCCGGTCGGTCGCGCAGGCGCCGGACTACCCCCTGCAGTTCATGGTCGCGCTCTTCGACTTCCCCGAGAACCCCGGGCCGGCGGATCACGTGCCGCTGTTCGCGGTCGACCGGATCAGCGTCGATCACCGAGGGATCGGCGCCGTCGGGTCGCCCGCATAGCAGGCGGGCTGGGCCAGCAGGCCCGCGACCCCGAGCAGGATCGGCAGCAGGAAGAGGAACTCGAACCAGCCGAACGCGCGGATCCAGCCGGCCTCCTTCGCGGCCACGGCCACGAGCACGAACACGCCGAGCGCGAGGAACGTGCCGAACACCGCCACGTTGGCTCCGACGATCACCACCGGGCGGCCGGCGTCGCTCCAGAACAGCGAGAGCACGGCCCAGGCGGTGCAGGCGCGAGCATAGTCAGCGCGAGCGGTCGAGCTCGCGCGCGACGTCGCGCATGTGCGCCTCGAGCGCCGCGAGGAGCTGGCGGACGCCGGGCGAGAGCCGCGCGCCCGCGCGGGTGACGATGGCGAAGGTGTCGTAGAGCGCCGGCTCGAAGGGCGCGGTGTGCAGGCCCGCCGGGTAGTAGGGCGCTCGCGTGTACGCGCTCGGCAGGTACGTGTCGCCGAGACCCTCGGCGACGAGCCGCAGGGCGATGTCGATCAGCTCGACCTCGACGCGCGGGCGCAGGCGCACCCCGAGGGCCTGCGCGCGCTCGGCGAGCTGACGGCGGATCGGGTCGTCGTCGGCGGACTCGGCGTCGTAGAAGACGAGCGGGGTGGTGGCGAGCCGCTCGATCGTGGCCGGCCGCCGCGTACGCTCGGGGTCGGCGCTGACGTAGAGGACCTCGTCGCGCACGATTGGGCGGACGTCGAGCCCGTCGTCGTCGATCGGCAGCAGCACGAGCCCGGCCTCCAGCTCGCCGCCGCGGACGCGCCGGACGATCGCCGACGAGTTGCGGCCGATCAGGCGGACGGTCAGGCCCGGGTGCTCGCGCAGGAACGTCGCCGCGAGCTCCTCCAGCCGCCACGCGAGCGGGCCGCTGAAGACACCGACGGTGACCGTCCCGGTGCGCAGGGCCGTGAGCTCGCCGACGCTGCCCGCCGCGTCCTCGAGCGCGCGCAGGCTGCGCGTAGCGTGATCGGCGAACACGCGGCCGGCCTCCGTCGGGAGCACCCCGCGGCCGGCGCGGACGAAGAGCGGCGTGCCGAGCAGCCGCTCGAGCCTGCGGATCTGCTCGGCGACGGCGGGCTGGGACACGCGCAGCCGCACCGCGGCGGCGGTGAAGGAGCCGAGCTCGAGCGTCGCGCAGAAGCAGCGGACCTGCTGCAATGACAGAAGCTCAGCCTTTGGTTCCACCAAGGAGGAAACCCTACCTTGGGAACCCGCGAGCACGGATCATCGCTCGTGTGACGCGTGACGTGGTCATCGTCGGCGGCGGGATCGCCGGGCTCTCGGCCGCCTGGCGCCTGCGCGATCGCGACGCGCTGCTGCTGGAGGCGGGCGACCGCCTGGGCGGGCGGATCCGCTCGGAGGCCCGCGGCGGCTACTGGCTCAACCACGGCGCGCACCTGTTCCCGGGGCCGGGCACGCTGCTCGACGGGATCGCGCGCGAGTGCGGCCTGCAGACCGTGCCCGTCACGGGCGGCATGATGGGGCTCGCGGTCGGCTCGAAGATCCTCGATCGCGGGCGCGTGGAGACGTACCCGCTCCGCCTGCCGCTCTCGGTGCGCGACCGGCTCGCGTTCGTCAGGGCGGGGCTGCGGATGCAGCGGGCGGTCGCGCGCTACCACCGGCTCGAGCGACACCACGACTTCGAGGACGACCGCACGCTGGAGGCGTTCCTGGGCCCGCTCCCGCCCGCCGTGCGGGAGATCTTCGCGTGCGCGGCGCACCGCGCCACCGCGGAGCTCGACGAGCTCTCGGCCGGCTGCGGGATCGGGCTGTTCGCGCTCGTCTGGGGCGGCAAGGGCTCGCTGATCGCCCGCAACGTCCTCGGCGGCACGGGCCGGCTACCCGCGGCGATGGGCCGGGAGCTCGGCGACCGTGCGCGCACCGGGTGCCCCGTCGAGGCCGTCACCCCGGACGGCGACGAGCTCGTCGTGCGCTGCGGCGGCGAGGACGTCCGCGCCCGCCAGGTGATCATGGCCGCGCAGGCGCCCCACGCCGCGCCGCTCGTCGGTCCGGTGGCGGCGCAGGCCGCCGGAGCGCTCGAGCGGCTGACCTACGGGGCGTTCGTCTGCGTCGCCGTCGAGACCGCGGAGACGACGGCGATGCCCTACGACGGCCTCTACGCGATGGCGACGCCGGGGCGGGCCTTCGACATGCTCACCAACCAGGCGCACGCGCTGCGCGGCGGCGACGAGCGCCGGCCCGGCGGCAGCCTGATGCTGTTCGCCGGCGGCCGGGCGGCGGCCGCGCTGGCGCGCGAGGACGACGAGCACATCGCGGAGCGCTTCCTGGCCGACCTGCACGACCTCTACCCGCAGACCCGCGGGATCGTCGCGGGCGCGACCGTGCGCCGCTGGGAGCTCGGCAACGCGTACGCGCACCCGGGCCGCGGCCGCCTGCAGCCGGCGCTCGAGGGTGCGCTGGGCCCGCACGAGAACCTGCACCTGGCCGGCGACTACTTCGCCGAGCTGGGGAACCTGGAGGCCGCCGCCCGGACCGGCACCGCGGCCGCCGAACGCGTCGACGCCCGAATCCGAGAGGTGACCCATGCCTGACCCCTTCCACGGCGTGCTGCCCGCGCTGATCACGCCCTTCACGAGCGACGGCCGCGCGATCGACGGCGGCGCGCTCGGCGCCCTCGTCGACCGGCTCGTCGCGGCCGGGGTCGGCGGCCTCGTGCCCGGCGGGAGCACGGGCGAGTTCACGACGCTCAGCCACGACGAGCGCCGGCGGCTGGTGGAGCTCACCGTCGAGGCCGCGGCCGGCCGGGTGCCCATCGTCGCGGGCACGGGCGCGCTCTCCACGCCCGAGACGGTCGAGCTCAGCGTCCATGCCGAGCGGGCCGGCGCGGCCGCCGTGATGGTCGTGCCCCCGTTCTACGAGGCGCTGTCCTGGCGGGAGCTGCAGGCGCACTACGCCGCCGTCGCGGACGCGATCTCGGTGCCGATCATGTACTACAACCTGCCGGGCGCCACGGGCGTGCGGCTCACCGCGGAGCAGCTCCGCGCGCTGCCGGTGACGTGCCTGAAGGACACGGGCGGGGACGCGGTCGCGGCGACGGAGCTCGTCCAGACGGGCGGCCCGACGCTCCTCAACGGCTGGGACACGCTCACGTTCGCGGCGCTTGCCGCCGGCGTGCGCGCCGTCGTCTGGGGCGCCGCCACGATCGTGCCCGAGCAATGCGTCGAGCTGCACCGCCTGCTGATCGACGACATCGACCTGCCCGCCGCCCGCGAGCTGTGGGCCCGGCTGTGGCCGCTGTGCCGGTTCCTCGAGGCGCAGAGCTATCCGGCCGCCGTCAAGGCCGGCTGCGCGCTCGTCGGCGACGCGACGGGCCCCGTCCGGGCGCCGCTGCTGGCGCTCGAGGATGAGGCCGCGCGCGAGCTGGCCGAGCTGGTCGAGCAGGCGACGCTCGCGACGGTCGCGTGAGGAGGTCCCGTGCGGGACAATGCGGGCGCTGCGCCGTCTGCTCGCCATCGTCCCGCTCCTCCTGCTCACCGCCGCGCCGCCCGCCTTCGCGCGCGTGCGCGTACCGGCCGGCGTGGAGCTGCAGCGCTACGCGAAGGGGATCCCGAACCCGTCGAACCTGGCCTTCGACGGGCGCGGGCGGCTGTGGGCCACGTCCGCCGGGGTGCAGGCCGCCGGCGCCGACGGCGTCTGGCTCGTGCCGCGGCGCGGAGCGCGCCCACGCCAGGTCGTCGGCGGGCTGTTCAGTGCGCTCGGGCTGACCTGGCACCGGCGCGAGCTCTACGTCAGCCACATCGTCCCGCACGCCACCTTCGCCCCGCGCCACACGGGCCGTGTCGTGGCCTACTCGGGCTTCGACGGGCGGCGGTTCAGGCGCTCGCGGATCGTCGTCGACGGTCTTCCGGCCGGCCGCCACAGACCCGACTCGATCGTGGCGGGCCCGGGCGGGCGCCTGTACCTGGGCATCGGCAGCCAGTCCGACAACGAGCGGTCGTCGCAGGCGCTGGCCGGCACCGTCGTCTCCTTCCGGCCCGGCGGCGGCGGGCTGCGCGTCGAGGCGCGCGGGCTGCGCAACCCCTACGGCTTGGCAGTGGCGTCGGGCGGTGGCCGCCTGCTCGTCTCCGAGCACGGCCGCGACGACCTCGGGCTGCACAGCCCGCCGGACGAGCTCAACCTCGTGACGCCGCGCGGCCGCGCGCGCTGGTACGGGTTCCCGGAGTGCTGGGGCCAGGGCGGCGCGCCGTGCCGCGGCGCCGTCGCCCCGCTGGCGCGGCTCGCGCCGCACTCCGCGCCCGGCGCGGTCGCGGTGGCCAAGCGCTTCGGGCGCTGGGGGCCGAGCGCGTTCGTGACGCGCTTCGGCTCGACCTTCCGCGCGAACCCCACGGGCGGCGACGTGGTCCGCGTCTCGCTCGCGCGCCTGGGCCGGCGCCGGAGTGCGCCCGTCCAGCGCTTCGCCACCGGCTTCGGCCACCAGGAGCCGCTCGGCGCCGCGATCGGCCCGGACGGCGCGCTGTACGTGAGCCTGTGGAAGTCGGGCCGCGTGGTGCGGCTGGTACCGCAGCCGCGGCCGGCGCGCGCCGCCGCGACGACCGAGTCCCCGCCGGCCGCGCTGCTGCGGGCGCTCGCCGGCCTCCTGCGCGCGCTCTTCGCCCCCCGATCCGGGTAGGCCACCGGCGATGAGCGACACGACCGTCGGCGCGCACATCCTCGAGCGCCTCCGCGACCACGGGATCCGGCGCATCTACGGCTATCCCGGCGACGGCATCAACGGGATACTCGGGGCCTTCCACGAGCTCGGCGAGGAGATCGAGTTCATCCAGGCCGCCCACGAGGAGCTCGCCGCGTTCATGGCGTGCGCGCATTCGAAGCTCGGGGACGACGTCGGCGTCTGCCTGGCCACCTCGGGACCGGGCGCGATCCACCTGCTCAACGGGCTCTACGACGCCAAGCTCGACCATCACGGCGTCGTGGCGATCGTGGGCCAGCAGAAGTCGATCTCGCTCGGCTCGGACTACCAGCAGGAGGTCGACCTCGCCGCGCTGTTCAAGGACGTCGCGCACGAGTACGTCCAGGTGGTGATGACGCCCGAGCAGACGACCCACGTCGTCGACCGCGCCGTGCAGATCGCGCGGGCGACGCGCTCCGTGACCTGCGTCATCGTCCCGGCGGACGTGCAGGAGGAGGCGATGCGGGAGCCGCCGCGCGCGCACGGCGTGACCTACTCGGGCGGCCCGCTGCCCGAGCCCCGCGTCCTGCCCCACGACGCGCAGCTGCGCGCGGCGGCGGAGGTCCTCAACGCGGGCGAGCGGGTGGCGATCCTCGTCGGCCAGGGCGCGCGCGGCGCCGCCGCCGAGGTCGAGCAGGTCGCCGAGCTGCTCGGGAGCGGCGTCGCGAAGGCCCTCAACGGCCACGACGTGCTCCCGGACGACCTGCCGTGGGTGACCGGCTCCATCGGCCTGCTCGGGACGCGGCCGAGCGACGTGATGATGCAGGGCTGCGACACGCTGCTGATGGTCGGCTCCGGCTTCCCATACTCCGAGTGGCTGCCCGAGCCCGGCCAGGCCCGCGGCGTGCAGATCGACATCGACGCGCGCATGCTCGGCATCCGCTACCCGATGGAGTGCAACCTCGCCGGCGACGCGCGCGAGACGCTGAGCGCGCTGATCCCGCTGCTTCACCGCAGGCAGGACCGCGGCTGGCGCGAGCAGATCGAGGACGAGGTCGACCGCTGGTGGCGGATCCTCGCCGACCGGGCGGAGATCGAGGCGAGCCCGGTCAACCCGGAGAAGGTCTTCCACGAGCTCAGCCCGCGGCTGCCCGACGGCTGCATCGTGACCGCGGACTCGGGCTCGGGCACGAACTGGTACGCGCGCCACCTGCGGATGCGCCGCGGGATGCGCGGCGTGCTGTCGGGCACGCTGGCCACGATGGGCCCGGCGCTGCCGTATGCGATCGCGGCCAAGTTCGTGCACCCGGACCGGCCCGTGCTCGCGATCGAGGGCGACGGCGCGATGCAGATGAACGGCATCAACGCGCTCATCGACGTCGTCAAGCACCGCGCGCGCTGGAGCGACCAGCGGCTCGTCGTGCTCGTGCTCAACAACCGCGACCTCAACCAGGTCACCTGGGAGCAGCGGGTCATGAGCGGCGACCCGAAGCTCGCCGCCTCGCAGGAGCTGCCCGACTTCCCGTACGCCCGCTACGCCGAGCTGCTCGGCCTGGAGGGGATCCGGATCGACGAGCCCGGGCAGGTCGTCCCCGGGCTCGAGCGCGCGCTCGCGGCGACCGGCCCCGTGCTCGTCGAGGCGGTCACCGATCCGGAGATCGCGCCGCTGCCGCCACACATCGAGCTCGAGCAGGCGCGCCAGCTCACGCGCGCGCTGCGCCGGCGCGACCCCGCGCTGCGCGACATCATCCGCAACTCGCTCAAGGGCAAGGCGGCCGAGCTCTTCAACCGCTAGCTCGCGCCACGAGCGCGAGCTTGCGGACGCGCCTCGCGTCCAGCCAGTCGATCCACAGCCGGTGGGCGGCGAGCAGGTCCTCCAGCGCGCGGGGGCCGATCCGCGCGGCGATGGCGCCGGCGTCCGTGCGGTATGCGTCCAGCAGCGCCTGAGCGGCCGCGCGATGCGCACGGCTGTGGTCCTCCTGCCAGACGACGGCGAGCCCGCCCCGCTCCAGGGTCCCGGTCAGCTCGTCGAGCGGGCAGAGCCAGACCGTGTCGGCGTCGGGCATCGCCGTGCGCTCGGCCGCCGTCAGCGGCGGCCCCTCCTCGAGCGTGAAGGCGAAGCGCCCGCCCGGCGCCAGCGCCGCGGCGACCGCGGAGACCAGCGCGTCCTTGTCCTCGAAGGCCAGCATCGCCTCCAGCAGGAACACGACGTCGAAGGGCCCGGCCGGGAGCGGCGGCGCGTGCGCGACCGCGAAGCGGCAGGGCAGCCCGGCCGCGCGCTCGCGGGCGATCGCGACGGCGCCCGCGCTGGCGTCCACGCCCAGGTAGTCGCACCCGAGCTCGCGGGCGATCAGCCGGCCGGGCCCGCCGACGCCGCAGCACACGTCCAACACGGACACGCCGGGGCGGATGCCGGCCCGGCCCGCGAGCGCGCGGATCTCGCCGGCGGTCATGAAGCTCTCCTGGCCGGCGTGCTCGCCGGGGGCGAAGGCCGCCTCGCGCGCCCGCCGCAGGGCGCTCTCGAACGGCGCGCGGTCGTCCTGCCTCACGACGGGCCGAACGCGCCGAGGAAGCGGTCCCGGAACGCCTCCATCGGCCAGACCGGCGCGTCCGGGTGGGGCAGCAGGCCGTCCTGCCAGCGCCAGCCCGCGATCCGTTCGAGCACGCGCGGGTCGCGCGCGACGACGGAGATCGGCACGTCGTGGCCGGCGCCCTGGCCCGAGACGAGCGTCGCCGGCTGGTGGTCGCCGAGCACGACGAGCACGAGGTTGCGGTCGCCGTAGCGGCGCACGTAGGAAAACAGCGCGCCCAGCGAGTACTCGATCGAGGCCGCGTAGGCCGCGCGCGCCCGCCCGGCGTCGCCGAAGAGCGAGGCCTCCGAGGACTCCTCCACGGGGACGCGGCCGTACACGGAGCCGTCGCCGACGTCCTCCCACGGGACGAGCCGCGGGATGCGCGTCCACGGGGCATGGCTCGAGATGAGGTCGACCTCGGCGAACAGCGGCCGTCGCGAGCGCCCGGCGAGCTCGCGGCGGCGCAGCTCCAGCAGGGTGTACTGGTCGGGCATGGGCGGCAGGCCGAAGTCCGGGCCGCGGTAACCGAGGTTGCGGCGGTCGTAGACCGCGTCGTAGCGGTAGTAGCTGAACCCCTCCGGCCACGCGCGGTGGTTGGCCGGCATGACGCCGACGGCGCGCCATCCGCCGCGCTTGAACGCCGAGGTGAGGGTGAGCCGATCGTTCTCGACGAGCCGGTCATAGCGCCGCTGGCCGTCGACCCGGATGCCCGACTGCAGCGTCGAGTGCGCGAGCCAGCTGAGGCCGCCGAAGGTCGGGGAGGTCAGGAAGGCGCTGCGCGAGGAGAACCCGCCCGCCCGCATCTGCGCCTCCCCCTCGTCGAGCACGGCGCGGATGCGCGGCGCGAAGGAGGAGCCCTCGATCGCGACCCGCCCGTAGCTCTCGACGAACACGAGCAGGACGTCCTTGCCGCGCAGGCCGGTCAGCAGCCGATCGCCCGGGACGCCCCGGAAGCGGTCGTGGGCCAGCTCGCGCTCGAGCGCCGCGCGGTCCTGCAGCCCGGCGCGCACCGACCGCACCTCGTCGACGGCCAGCGCGGCGGCGCTCGAGGAGGCGGCGGGCGCGCCGGCGACGCGCAGGACCGCCCACACCACGGCCAGCAGCGCCGCCGCCCGCAGCGCGCGGCCGCGGTGGTCGGCGGCGACGCGCGTCACGCGCAGCAGCGCCAGGACCGGGAGCGCGAGCAGCGCGAGCAGCAGCGCGGCCGCGGCGGCGACGACGATCGTCGCGCTCGAGGACCCGATCGCGTCGCGCAGCGTCTCGATGCCGATGCCGAGGTAGCTCGAGTCGTCGACGGGCCTGAAGGGCCGGTCGAACGCGGTGAAGAACCCGATGTCGAGCACCTTCACGATCACGAGCAGGCTCAGCGCGACGCCGGCCGCCAGGGCCAGCACGCGCCGCGGGGCCGCCGGCAGCACGGCGCCCGCGGCGACGACGACTAGCAGCTCGAGCGGGATCCGCCCGAACGCGCCGGCGGTCAGCCGGCCGGGATGGTTGGGCGCGACGAGCGCCGCCCAGACGACCAGCAGGGCGACCACCGTGACGGCGACGCCGATGCCCGCATGCCGCCGGTTGCGCGCGCCCGCGTCGGCGCGGCGCCGCCACAGCCACCAGGTGCACTCGGCGAACGAGGCCGCGAGCGCGGCGAGCGCGAGCGCCAGAAGGACCTGCATGGTCGCCCGCGGCAGGACGTCGGCCGCCGCGACGGTCAGCACGACGCCTCCCGTCGCCGCGACCACCCGGCGCCAGCGGCGCGGGGGCAGCGGCAGGCGCATCCACGGCCGCGCGCGCTCGCCGGCGAGGAAGACGTAGCGCGCCGCTCCCATCGCGAGCACCCAGGCGCCGTACCGGGGTGCGGCGTAGATGCTGAGGGCGGCGATCAGGAACGCGTCGACCTCCCCGTCGAAGCGGGCGCCCAGCGCGGTCGCCGTCCCCGTGCGGCGCGCCACCCAGCCGTCCGCCGCGTCCAGCGCGAGCGCGACGGCGGCGAGCGCCACCAGCAGCCCGGCGGGCGTCTCGCGCGCGAACGAGTCCGCGACCAGCGCCGCGACGCCGAGGGCCGCCGTGGCACGGGCGAGCGTGACCGCGTTCGCCGCGCCCAGCGGCTCGCCGGGCGCGAGCCCGCGCGCCAGCGCCGCCGCCATGATCGCCGCGCACGCGGCGCCGGCCGTCCAGCCGGCCGGGCCGAGCCCGGCGGTCACCGCCAGGCCGGCCAGCATGGCCGCCGGGGCGAGCAGGCCGGAGGCCGGACCCGCCCGCCGCGCGCGCAGCGCGGCCGCCTCACTCATCCCGGAACCGTGGCGAGAGCGCGTAGCGCAGCAGCACCACGTCGCCGATCTGGCGGACCTCGGCGAGCGTCGCGCGCCGGCCCGCGTTCCAGGGGAAGCGCCCGTCGCGCACGAAACGCGGCGCGCTCGAGTCGCCGACGAAGAACGGCGCGACGACGAGCTGCAGCTCGTCGACGAGGTCGTCGGCCAGGAACTGGGTGTGCACGACGCCGCCGCCCTCGACCATGAGCCGGTCGACCCCGCGGTCGGCGAGGTCCTCGCCGACGCGGCGCATGCGCACGCGGCTGCCGCCGTCCACGACCGTCGCCACCGGCCCGAGCCGCGCGCGGGCGTCGGCCACGCGCGCCCGTGACGTGTAAACGAGCTTCTCGGTGTCGCCCGTCGCGAAGAAGTTCGAGTCCGCGTCGAGGTCGCCCCGGCTGGTGACCGTGATCTTCATCGGCGACGGCGCCAGCCCGCGGGCCGCCCGCTCCTCCCGTCGCGACGGCGAGCGCACGAGCAGACGCGGGTTGTCGGTGCGCACGGTGACCGCGCCGACCATGATCGCGTCGCACGACGCGCGCACCTCGTCGACCCGGTCGAAGTCCGCGTCGTTGGACAGCGCGAGGCGCGGCGTCTGATCCCCGAGGTAGCCGTCGAGCGACACGCTGCAGCTCAGCAGGGTGTACGGGCGTTCAGGCATGCGCCGCCCCGCGGTACAGCGAGCCCGCCACCAGCACGGCGGCACCCGGCAGGCTGGCGAAGAGCACCAGCACGCCGTAGACGACGGCGGTGGTCACCCCGAGCGACGCGCCGAGGCCGGCGGCGGCGAACGCCCACGCCGTCATGCCCTCGCGCGGCCCCCAGCCGCCGACGTTGGGCAGCGCCGCGGCCAGCAGCACGAGCAGCGCGAGCGGCAGCAGCTCGGACGCCGGCGCGGTCACCCCCGCGGTACGCGCGGCGATCAGGAACGTGACCGCGTGGCCCGCGACGACCAGCGCCGACGCGAGCGCGACGGTGGGCCACGCCCGCCGGGCGAGCAGCCCGGCGCGCCACGACCCTCCGGCGCCGGGCCGCAGGCGCAGGGTCAGCGTTACGCCGGCCCCCGCCGCGAGCAGCCCCAGCGCGACGTACGGGACGACGGGCCGCACGGGCGAGGGGAGCACCAGCAGCACGCCGACGGTGAGGACCGCCTGTACGACCTGCCCCGCCGCGCGCTCCCACACCACCGCGCGCAGGCCGTGGCTCAAGCCGCGGTGGACGTCGCCCATCACCCCTCCGGGCAGCGTGACGTTGAGGAACAGCGAGCGGTAGTACGCGGCCACCGCGGTCCCCAGCGGGAGCTCGGCGCCGAGGCCGCGGGACACCGTCCTCCAGCGCCAGGCGCAGCAGACGGTCGTGAGCACGGCGAGGCCCGTCGCGGCGGCCAGCGCCCCGCCGTCCACCGCGCGCAGGCCGGCGACGAAGGGTCCCGTGCCCAGGTGCCAGACCAGGAAGGCGAGCGTCGCGCCAGCGACGGCGAGCCGCACCCTCACGGCAGCACCAGCAGGTCGGCGTGGTCGACGGTGACCTCGAGCGCGCCTGCGGCCGCCTGTGCCAGGCGCCGCTCCCGGTAGGCGGCGGCCTCGTCCGCCAGGGCGGGGTCCTGCTCGCAGGCGGCGGCGACCCAGCCACGGAGCCACTCGGCCGTCAGCTCGGCGTGGGCCGGGCCAAGCCGCCAGGGGCTCGGCCGCACGACGCACTCGGCGCCGCGCAGCGCCTCGACGGCCGCCCCCACCGCGTCCGGGCCGAGCCGGCCGCCGCGCCGCTGATGGTCGTCGAACGCCGCCCCGATCCGCGCGTCCAACGGCTCCGCCGGGGACAGCTCGACGCGACCGACGACCGTGAGCGCGAGCAGCAGCGGCAGCCCGGCGCAGGCGGCCAGCATGCGCGCGAGCTCCTCCCGCGTCAGCAGGTCGAGCAGCGCCGACGCTGTGATCAGGCTCGCGCCGGCGAGGTCGGCCGGCGCCAGGCGCGTGACGTCGGTCCGCCGCGTCTCCAGGCCGTGGCCGCGGCGAGCTCGAGCAGGCGCTCGTCGCGGTCGTGCACGACCCAGTGCTGCGGCGCGGGCAGGCGCGGCGCGAGCCAGCGGCCCATCGCGCCGCTGCCGCCGCCGAGGTCGTGGACCACGAGCCGCCCGGGCCCGAGCCGCCGGCGCAGGCGACCGGCGAGCTCCTCCGAGCGCGCCGCCGCGTCGGCCGGCTCGCGCAGCGCGAGCCACCCCGGAGCTGACGCGGACCGCCGCCGCGCTCATCGCGCCGCTCCCTCCAGGCGCGGCTCCGCGGCCGCCGCGAGGGCGCCGGCGACGTCGGCCGCGGTGGCCGCCCACGGGCGCAGCCCCGCGCGCCGCTCCCGGGCGGCCCGGCGCAGCCGCGCCGCGCAGCCCGTCGTCCACCAGCCAGCGCCGCAGCGCCGCGGCGAGCGCCGCCGGGTCGCCGGGCGGGACCAGCAGCCCCGGCCGTGCGCCGTCCTCGCCGTGCCCGAGCGCCTCGGGCACCCCGCCGACGCCGGCGGCGAGCACCGGCAGGCCGCGCGCCAGCGCCTCTGTGACGACCATGCCGTAGGTCTCGGCGTGCGAGGCGAGCACGAGCAGGTCGGCCGCGCGCGTACGCGCGGTCGAGCTCGGCGCCGATAAGCGGCCCGGCGAACCGCACCCGCTGCCCCAGCCCGCGCCACCGCGCGCGGCGCCGCACCGCCGCGGCGAACACCGGGTCGCGGTCGAGGCTGCCCGCGCACGCGCAGTCCCACGGCAGGTCGGCCGCCGGCGGCGAGCCCGTCGAGCAGCACGTCGTGGCCCTTGCCCGGGGTCACGGCAGCGACGCACAGCAGCCGCCGCCCGCCGCCGTTCCCGGCGCGAGCGCGGCTGTCGTCGACGCCGGGCTCCGCCACGTGGATCCGGCCGCCCGGGATCCCGTAGAGCTCGCGCAGGCGCCGGCGGCTCCACGCGCTGGTGGTCACGATCGCCGCGGCCGCCTCGAGCACCGCGCGCTCGCCGGGCGTCCCCCAGCGGCATGTGGACGAGCACGACCTGCCCCAGCCGGCGGGCGTGCGGCACCAGCGCCTCGGGCGCGCATGAGGCGACCAGGCCGTCGAGCAGCACGACGGCGCCGTCCGGGATCCGCCGCACGGCGCGCGCGAGGTCGTCGAGGTCCGCCGCCGCCGGCCGTCGGCCAGGAGCCGGGCACGGCCTGCTCGCGGACCGCCCAGCCCGCGCGCCGTGAGCCCGTCGCAGACCCGCCGGTCGTACGTGTTGCCGCCGCTCGGCCGCGCCGGGTCGTCGACGCCCTCCGGCACGATCGACGTGGACCTCGCTCACAGCGCCCGCTCGTAGCTCGCCCACGCGACGTGGGACTCGTGCAGCGTCACCACCAGACCGTCGAGCTGCCTTGCGCCCTCGCCCAGCTCGCCCGCCTTCGCCTCGTCGGCGAGCCGGTCCGCGACGACCCGGGCCAGCGCCTCCGTGGTGGTGTTCATGCCCGCGAGCCCCTCCTCCTCGTCGAGGTTGCGGTAGCCGAGCTCCCCCACGCACGGCGCGCAGCACCTCGGCGGCGCGCCCGATGTCGACGACGACGCCGTCGGCGTCGAGCGCCGCGCGGCGGAAGGTCGCGTCCACGACGTACGTCGCCCCGTGCAGCCGCTGGGCGGGACCGAACACCTCGCCGCGCAGGCTGTGGGCGATCATCATGTGGTCGCGGATCGTCACGCTGAACACGGTCACGCCCCGTCGTAGGTGATGGTGTGGCAGAGGGCGGGCAGGCTGCCCGCGGCGAGGCGGGCCATGACGCCCGGCAGCTCCTCGAAGCGCGACTCGCCCGTGACGAGCGCGTCGAAGGCGGGGTCGCGCAGGAGGTCCAGGGCGAGCGCCAGCCGGTCCGCCGTCGTGCGCCGGGCCGCGCGCGCCGGGGCGACCGTCCCCACCTGGCTCGCGCGGACGCGCAGGCGGCCGGCGTGGAAGGCCCCGCCCAGCGAGAGCCGCACCTCGCGGTCGCCGTACCAGCTGAGCTCGAGCACCGTGCCCTCGGGCGCGAGCAGATCGAGCGCGAGCTGCAGCCCCTCGGCCGTCGCGCTCGTGTGGACGACCAGGTCGCGCCCGCCCGCGGCGTCCTCCGGCCGGGCGAAGCGCGCGCCGAGCGCGGCCGCGACCTGCGCCCGCGAGGCGTCCACGTCGACGAGCGTGACCTCCACGCCGGGGAAGCGGGCCAGCAGGCGGGCGACGCAGCAGCCGACCATCCCGGCGCCGACGACGGCGATGCGGTCGCCGACCAGCGGCGGCGCGTCCCACAGCGCGTTGACGGCGGTCTCGACCGTCCCGGCCAGCACCGCGCGCGCCGGCGGCACGTCGTCGGGCACGACGGTCACGGCCTCCGCCGGTACGACGTACGCGGTCTGGTGCGGGTACAGGCAGAAGACCGTGCGGCCGCGCAGCTCGGCGCGGGCCCTCCTCGACGGCCCCGACGCTCAGGTAGCCGTACTTGACCGGCCCGGGGAAGTCGCCCTCCTGGAACGGCGCGCGCATCGCGGCGTGCTGGCTGGGCGGCACGCCGCCCCGGAACACCAGCGTCTCGGTGCCGCGGCTGACGCCGGAGCGCAGCGTGCGGACCACCACGTCGCCGCGGCCCGGCTCGGGCAGCGCGACCGGGCGGATCTCCCCGCGCCCGGGAGCGCACAGCCAGAACGCGCGCGCGTCGTCGAGCACGGCCTATGCCTCGGCTTCGTCGGACATCTCTCCTGGGCCGCCCGCGGTGGGGACGGCAAGCGGTACGCGGGAAGATCAATATCGGTTCGGCGCGTCCGCGCCTACCCCGAGGCAGCACGGCTCGGCCCCGCGGACGGGGCCGAGCCGGGCACGGCTTCGCTCAGACGGAGCTGGGCGTGGCCTGCTGGGCGTTCTCCTGGGCGGTCTCCTTGACCTCCTGCCCGTGCTGCTGCGCGCTCTCCTTGAAGGTCTCCTGCGCGCTCTGCGCCGTCTCCTGGGCGACCTGCTTGCCGTGCTCGAGCGCCTCCTGGCCCGTCTGCTTGGCCTTCTCGACCACCTGGTCGGAGGCCTCGCCGAGCTTCTCGTCCTCGACGCGGGTCGACGGAACCAGCAGGCCGGCGACGAAGCCGACCGCGACCGCGCCGAGCGCGAGCCCGATCGGGTTCTCCTGAGCGAGGCCCTTGGCCTGGCGCGCCTGGTGCTTGACCTGCTCGCGGTCCGGCGTCGCACCGCTCGCCGTCTCGGACACGGAGTCCTTGGCGCCCACGAGCTTCTCCTTGACGCTTCTGGTGGTCCCCATCCAGGCTCTCCTTGGCTGAATCTCGGGTCTCTTGCAGCGACTCCTTCGCGCGCGACTTGACGTCGGCCTTGTAGCCGAGCGCGTCGACGGTGTCCTCCATCTCCGCGCGCGTGCGCTCTATCTCGGCGCGGATCCGGTCTGGGTCTTCGCCCATTGGATGTCCTCCTTCACGGTTTCGACGGTCTGGGGTGCCGGCGGCGTCGCCTGCTGGAGCGCCTTCTGGCCGGCCTTGGCGAGCACGAGGGCGACGATCGCCCACAGCGCCATCACGATCAATGCGGCGACCCACGTCGCCATCGCCTTGTCGAGCAGGGCGATCAGCCCGGCGGTCAGCGCGCCGAGCGCGAGCAGGCCGAAGACGGCCGCGCCGGCGAGGAGGCCGGCGCCCTTGCCGGCCACCTTGCCCTTCTGCGGTGACCTCGGCCTGTGCGAGCTGGATCTCCTGCCGCACGAGCGTCGAGGTCTGCGACGCGAGGTCCTTGACGAGCTCGCCGATGCCGCGCTCACGCGGATCGGGTCCTCGCGCGGCCGCGGCGTCGGGTTCTCCGGTGGCGGCCATGGCTACGCTGCGCCGCCCTGGCCGGGACGCTCGGGGTTCGTCGGCAGCACGCCGCCGGTCAGCGACACGTTCTCGGCCGGCCGGGGCGGAACGGGCGAGCCGGCTCCGGTGCGCGCGGCGTCGCGGGCGGCGTCGCCACCGGCGGCGTCGTGACGCCGGGCGTGGTGGCGCCCGGTGACGTCGTCCCGTTGGTGCTCCGGGGTTGGGCGGGCGGCTCGTAGGCGGACTGGGCGCGACGGCTGCTCGACGCCTTCAGGAAGCGCGAGGCGAGGAAGCCCGCCGCGAGCCCGCCGGCCATGACGGCCCACGGCTGCCTGCGCCCGAAGTCCTCGATGTCGCGCAGGAGCGCATCGCCGTCGGAGTCCTTGAGATAGCCCCCGAGGCGCTCCGCGCGATCGGCCGCCTGCTCGGCGAGCTTCGCGGGCTGCTCCTTGCCCTGCTCGCGCAGGTGCTGCGCCACGCCGCGGGCATCGCCCGCCGCCGAGGCGACCTGCTCGCCGGCCTGCGTCGAGCGCTCGTCGACCTGCCGGCGGATCTGCCCGCGCGCCTGGCCCGCCGCCTGCTGGGCGGTCTCCTGGACCTTCTCCTTCGCCTGCTCTGTGCCGGAGGACGCCTGGTCGGCGCCTCCGCCCGTGTACGACGGCCCGGCCGCCGTGTTGCCGATGGTGCTCATGCACCCTCCTAAGGTTCGTGGGTCCCCCGGGCTAGCCGCGCCCGGAGGACCGCAAACCGGTGAGGGTGGTTCGCTTACCGCTAGACCACCGCCGGCGCCGCCTGCGACTCGTGCTCGATCCGCGGCAGCCAGCCGAGGCGCCGGGGCAGGTACCAGTTGCGCTCGCCGAGCAGCTTCATCGTGGCCGGCAGCAGGACCGCGCGGATGATCGTCGCGTCGATCAGGATCGCGGTCGCGAGGCCGACCCCGATCTGCTTGGCGAGCTGGTCGCTGCCGAGCGCGAAGGAGCCGAACACCGCCACCATCACCAGCGCGGCGCTGGTCACGACGCCGGCGGTGCTCCGGATCCCGTGGGCGACCGCGTCGTCGTTGCTCATGCCCCGGTTCACCGCCTCGCGGACGCGGCTGAGGATGAACACGTGGTAGTCCATCGAGAGGCCGAACAGGATCACGAACAGGAACAGCGGGATCACGGGCGCGATGCCGCCGACGGACTGGAAGTCGAGCAGCCGCTCGCCGTGGCCGTCCTGGAAGACGAGCACGAGGACGCCGTAGGCCGCGCCGACCGACAGCAGGTTGAGCACGATCGCCTTGATCGGGACGACGATCGAGCGGAACGTGACCAGCAGCAGCAGGAACGCGAGCGTGAGCACGAAGGCGAGCACGAGCGGCGCGCGCGCCGTCATGGCGTCGTCGAAGTCCTTCGAGGCGGCGGTCGCGCCGGTCACGGCGACCTCGGCGCCGGGCAGCCGGCCGACGGTGGCGGGGACGACGTCGGAGCGCAGCACCGCGAGCGAGCGCTCGGACGCGGCGTCGGTGCCGCTGCCCGCCACGGCGAGGGAGACGACGGCGACCGTCCTGGCGGGGTTGATCTCCACGTGGAAGGGCTCGGAGAGCTCGCCCGTGGCCAGCGCCCGCTCGCGCAGCTGCCGGATCGCGGCCTGGACCGGCGCGGCCGTCACGTCGTCCGCCTCGATCACGGTCGTGGCCGGCACGGCGCCGCCCGGGAACGCCGCCTGCAGCCGGTCGTGGGTCTGGATGACCGGCTGGCTGCGCGAGTAGCCGTCGAAGCCCGGGTTCTTGAACTGGATGCCGAGCGCCGGGATGCAGAGGGCGACGAGCAGGCCGCCGGCGAGCAGCACCGAGACCAGCGGGCGCCTCAGCACGCGGGTGAGCACGGCGCCCCACACGCGCGACTCGCCCCTGGCCGCGTGGCGGCGCTTGGCGATGTACGGCACGCGCAGCTTCTCGAGCCAGTTCCTGCGGCTGAGGGACGCGAGCATCGCCGGGAGGAAGGTCAGCGAGCCGAGCATGGCGACGGCGACCACGAGCATCGTGCCGATGCCGAAGCCGACGAAGATCGGGTTGCCGGCGAGCAGCAGCCCGGCCATCGCGGTCAGGACGGTCATGCCCGAGATCAGCACGGCGCGGCCTGCGGTCGCGGCGGCGATCTCCACGGCGGCCTCGGCCGAGTGGCCGCGGTCGCGCTCCTCCATCACGCGGCGCGAGTAGAACATCGCGTAGTCGACGCCGACGGCGAGGCCGATGATGATCATGAGCTCGGCCACGTCGGAGGGCAGCGCGTAGAGGCGGCTGACGGGTCCGACCAGGCCGACCGCGGCGGCCACGGCGCTGGCGCCCAGCACGAGCGGCAGGCCGGCGGCCACGACGGCGCCGAAGGCGACGAGCAGGATGATCAGCGTCAGGACGGTGGAGATCAGCTGCGACCGCTTGCCGTCCTTGGCGTCCTGGTCGGCGATCGCCTTGGTCGCGGAGACCTCGCCGAACTGCTCCACGCGCACGCCGGTGTGGGACTCGCGCACCGCGGCCACGGCGGCGAGCGGCTGCTCGACGAGCTTCTCGACGTGCTCGTCGGAGCCCTCCATCGCGAAGCCCACGAGGAGCGAGCGGCCGTCGGCCGAGCGCAGCGGGCGCTCGACGTCCGCGACGCCCTCGATCCGCCCGAGCCGCGCCGACACGTCCCGCGCCGCCGCCGCCAGGCGAGGGTCGCCGGCCTGCCCGCTCTGGATCAGGACCTGCTCGCCGGCCTGATCGGGGAAGCCGGCGGCCTCGACGATCATGTCCCCGCGCTTGGACTCGCCGCTCCCCGTGGCGGACTCGTCGAGATCGTCCTGACCGACCTTCCCGCCGGCGACGACGGCAAGGACGACGAACGCGATCCATCCGAGGATGGCCTTCCTGCGGTGCCGGGCGCTCCAGCTGCCGATGCGCGACGCGAGATTCGTGGGCTGCATGACCGAGCTCCTCCGTAAGAGTTCGTACGCTGTACGAAGCACGATAGTCGTACACTGTACGAGCATGCAAGTGAGGCAGACCGAACCATCGCGACTGAGCCGCGAGCGCGTGCTCGAGGCCGCCGTCGCCTTCGCCGACCGCCACGGGCTGGAGGCGCTGTCGATGCGCAAGCTGGCCGACGAGCTCGGCGCGGGCGCGATGTCGCTCTACCACTACGTCCCCAACAAGACCGACCTCATCGACGGGATGGTCGACCTCGTCTTCGGCGAGATCGAGCCGCCGTCGCTCGAGCTCGACTGGAAGGCGGCGATGCGCCGGCGGGCGCTCTCGACGCGCGCGGCCCTCAACCGCCATCGCTGGGCGGTCGGCCACATGGAGGGGCGCACGACCCACGGGGCGGCGAATCTGCGGCTGCACGACGCCGTGCTGGGGTGCCTGCGCGCCGCCGGCTTCTCGATCGAGAACACGGTCCACGCCTACTCCGTGCAGGACGCCTACATCTACGGCTTCGCGCTCCAGGAGACCGATATGGCCTCGGAGTCCCCGGAGGACTTCGCGGCCGAGGCGCAGCGCCAGATGCGCGAGTACGAAGCGGTGCTGGCGGCCTACCCGAATCTCGTCGAGGTGGTCGGCGGCCACGTCGCGAGGGCGGGCTACGACTACGCCGCGGAGTTCCTCTTCGGGCTCGACCTCATCCTCGAGGGCCTCGACGGCCTGCGGGACCCCTGAGTCCAGAGGTTTTCCCACCCGCGCGCATCGACGGGTTAGGGTCGCCTGTCAATGCGCCGGACCGTGGAGGGGCCGGCGGCGACTCGGAGGACCTATATGCCCAAGGGGCTCGTGGCCGCGCTCTGCGCGCTGGCCGTTCTGGCCGTTCCCGCGACAGCGGCGGCCGCACCGAACAACAACAACTCGCCGAAGCTGCGCGAGGCCGTGTCCGTCCCGGAGATCCGCGAGCACATGGAGGCGCTGCAGGCGATCGCCAACGTGAACGGCGGCAACCGCCTCGCCGGCTTCCCGGGCCATGCCGCGTCCGCGGCCTACGTCAAGCAGCGGCTCGAGGCCGCCGGCTACGAGGCCAAGTACCACGACTTCACCTACAACTACACGGGCCCGCGCACCGCGCCGGTGCTGAGCGTCGTCGGCGGTCCGTCCTACGCCTCCGGCTTCCAGTTCCAGGCCTCGACGAGCCTGACCCCGGCCGACAACGCCGACGTGACGCGGCCGCTCTACGCCGTCGACCTCGTCATCCCACGACCGGGCGCCCCGGCCCCCTCGACCAGCGGCTGCGAGGTGGCCGACTTCGCAGGCTTCACGGCCGGCGCGATCGCGCTCGTCCAGCGCGGCACCTGCGACTTCGTGGTCAAGATCCAGAACGCGATCAACGCCGGCGCGAGCGCCGTCGTGATCATGAACGAGGGCGATACGCCGGCCCGCAGCGGCCTGTCCGGCTTCAACCCCGCCACCACCGGCGACATCCCCGTGCTCGCGGCGACCTACGCGGTCGGCGTCGAGCTCGCCAACGGCGTCGTCAACGGCCTCACCGGCCGCACGGTCCGCGTGAAGGTCGACCTCGTCACGATCCAGAACCTCCCGACGCGCAACGTGGTCGCCCAGACCTCGGGCCGGGCGGACAACGTGATCGTCGTGGGCGCGCATCTCGACGGCGTCGACGACGGTCCGGGGATCAACGACAACGCCTCGGGCTCGGGCACGATCCTCGAGATCGCCGAGCAGATGGCCAAGACCAAGCCGCGCAACGCGGTGCGCTTCATCTGGTTCAGCGCGGAGGAGTCCGGCCTGCTCGGCTCGACCGCGTACGTGAACTCCCTGTCCACGGCGCAGAAGGCCGACATCGCCGGCATGTTGAACTTCGACATGCTTGCCTCGCCGAACTTCGTGCGCTTCGTCTATGACGGCGACCTGTCGTCCTTCCCGGGCCCGGTCGGCGGCGTGCCGGCGGCGTCGGCGCAGATCGAGAAGATCTTCAACGACTACTTCGCCGCGCAGGGCCTCGCGACCGCGCCGACCGCGTTCGACGGCCGCTCGGACTACCGGGCGTTCATCCAGAACGGCATCCCGGCCGGCGGTCTGTTCACGGGCGCCGAGGTGATCAAGACGGCGGCGCAGGCCGCCATCTACGGCGGTGCCGCGGGTGAGCAGTACGACCCGTGCTACCACGCGTTCTGCGACACGCTGGAGACGGTCACCGGCACCCCGCCGGCGGTCGCGCTGGCGAACCCGGCGAGCGCCGCGGCGCTGGCCGGCAACGGCCTCATCGGGCTCGACCAGATGTCCGACGCGGCCGCCCATGCCACGATCGTCCTCGCCCAGAGCAGCGAGATGCTCAACGGCGAGCGCGGGAAGGGCAACTTCAGCTCGGACGCCCAGATCCAGGAGCAGGCGGCGCGCTGACCGTGAGTCGGGCCGGCGGGGAGACCCGCCGGCCCTAGACTCACCGTCGGTGGACGTCCTCCGGCGACACAACGTCAACGTCTCGGGCCTCGCGGACGGCCCGGCGATGCTGTTCGCGCACGGCTTCGGGTGCGACCAGCACATGTGGCGCTACGTGGCGCCCGCCTTCGAGGCCGACCACCGGGTGGTGCTGTTCGACCACCTCGGTGCCGGGGCGTCCGACGCGTCGGCCTATGACCCGGCGCGCTACGACCGCCTCGACGCCTACGCGGAGGACGTGCTCGAGATCTGCCGGGCGCTCGACGTCTCGGATGCGACCTTCGTCGGGCACTCCGTCAGCTCCATGATCGGCGCGCTCGCCGCCGAGCGCGGGCCGGAGCGCATCGGCAGGCTCGTGATGGTCGGCCCGTCGCCGCGCTACATCGACGACGAGGGCTACCGGGGCGGGTTCTCGCGCGCGGACGTCGAGGAGCTGCTCGAGTCGCTCGACAGCAACTTCCTCGGCTGGTCCAGCGCGATGGCGCCGGCGATCATGGGCAACGCGGACCGGCCCGAGCTCGGCGCGGAGCTGACCGAGAGCTTCTGCCGCACGGACCCGGCGATCGCGGCGCAGTTCGCGCGCGTGACGTTCACGTCCGACAATCGCGCGGACCTCGCCCGCGTGCGCGTGCCGACGCTCGTGCTGCAGTGCAGCGACGACGTGATCGCACCGGTGGAGGTCGGCGACTTCGTGCATCGCGAGATCGCCGGCTCGACGCTCGTGCGGCTCCGGGCCACGGGCCACTGCCCCAATCTGAGCGCTCCCGAGGAGACGATCGAGGCGATCCGGGCCTTCGCGTGACCATGGTCGGCCCGGGGTTCGAGGAGAGCGCGGAGGAGCTGCTCGAGGACGCCCCGTGCGGCTACCTCTCCGCGACGCCCGACGGCACGCTGCTACGCGTCAACCGCACGTTCCTGCGCTGGACGGGGTACGAGCGCGAGGACCTCGTCGGCGTCAAGCGCTTCCAGGACCTCCTGAGCGTCGGCGGGCGGATCTACCACGAGACCCACTACGCGCCGATGCTGCGCATGCAGGGGATCGTCCGTGAGATCGCGGTCGACGTCGTCACGGCCGACGGCCGCAAGCTCCCCGTGCTCGTGAACTCCGTCCTGCACCGGGACGACGGAGGCGAGCCGCTGGTCGTGCGGACCACCGTCTTCGACGCGACGGAGCGCAAGTCCTACGAGCGGGAGCTGCTCGCGGCGCGCGACCGCGAGCGGGAGGCCCGCGAGGACGTCGAGCGGCTGCAGCGCATCACCGCGCTGCTCGTCACGGCGCAGAGCGCGGGCGCGATCGCGGCCGCGGTCGCCGGTGAGCTGCGCACGGCCTTCGGCGGGGCGACGGCCGCGATCGTCCCCGGCGACGCCGGGGCGCGGGCCGAGTTCCACGACGGCGAGCCGGGGGGCACGGGCGCGATCGCGCGGGTGCCGCTGAGCACGTTCGGGAGGCTGTGCGTCGAGCTCCCCGGGCCGCACGCGTTCAGCGCGCGCGAGCAGGCCTTCCTCGAGGCCTGCGCGGCGCAGACGGGCATCGCGCTCGAGCGCGCGCGGCTGCACGAGGAGGCGCGCGACGTCGCCCACACGCTGCAGCAGAGCATGCTCACCGGCGCGCCGCCGCGGGACGCCCGCTTCGAGATCGCGACGCTCTACCACTCGGCGATCGAGCACCTCGAGGTCGGCGGGGACTGGCACGACGCCTTCACGCTCCCGGGCGGGCGGGTCGGCATCGTGGTCGGCGACGTGGTCGGCCGCGGGCTGCGCGCGGCGAGCGCGATGGGCCAGCTGCGCAGCGCCGTCCGCGCCCTCGCGGGCGCCGGGCTCGAGCCCGCCGCCGTGCTCGCCCACCTCGACACGTTCGTCGAGCAGGTCGACGACGCCCGCTATGCGACGCTCGCCTACGCGCAGGTCGATCCCGCCTCGGGCGAGGTGCTGCTCGCCGCCGCGGGGCATATGCCGCCGGTCATCGTCGAAGCCGACGGCGCGACCCGGCTGTTCATGGACGGGCGCTCGCCGCCGCTCGGCGCCGCCGACCCGGACGTCCCCCGCGCGCAGGCGCGGCTGGAGCTCTCGCCGGGCGCCGGCTTCCTCCTCTACACGGACGGCCTCGTCGAGCGCAGGACGGAGCCGATCGACGCCGGCCTGGACCGCCTGCTGGGCCTCGTGGGCGCGGCGCCCGACTCCTCGCCGTCGGAGCTGGTGACGGCGCTGCCGGCCGCACTGCTCGAGCTCGGCCGGACCGACGACGACGTCTGCCTGCTCAGCTTCCGCCGCGCCGCGGGCTAGCGCTCGTCCAGCGGCCGGCGCGGGTCGGTGTGCCGGACGATCTCGGCCTCCGCGTCGTCGTTCTTCTCGACGACGAGGTAGCGGTCGTTGCGCTCGATGATGTCCTCCGCCTCGAGGATCTCGTGCCCGTCGATGATCGCGAACCGGCGGGGGTCGGCGCGGATGTGCTCGTACTCCGCCAGGCTGAGCCGGATGATGCTGGTGCAGCGCAGGCGGCCGCACTCGCACACGAAGCTCATCAGCCCCGCGGCGTCCTGGCCGGCCTTCATCCCCTCGTTGACCTTGCGGAACGTCGCCTCGTTCATGGCGACGCGCTGTTTGCCCCTGTGTTCCATAGCTGACTCAGGGTAGTCCGGTCGTCGTGGTTCGGGATAGCGATGCCCGCGGAGGGTAGGCCCGGGCCCATGGAGCCCGCTTTCCAGGCGAGATTGCCCGGCACCCCCCTGGGGGTGCGCACCCTGCGCCACGAGCTGACCGCGATCGCGGCCGACTGCGGGATGGACGACGACGGCGTGGCCGACGTGCGGCTCGCGGTGTCCGAGGCGGCGACGAACGCCGTGATGCACGCCTATGCGGAGTCGGAGGGCGAGCTGGCCGTGACGGCCGTCGTCGACCACGGGGAGCTCGAGATCGTGATCGGCGACACGGGAGACGGGTTCGTCGAGGGACGCGACAGCCCCGGTCTCGGCATCGGGCTCTCGATCATCGCCACGGTGGCCCAGCGGCTGCGGGTCGTCTCCCACCCCGGCGGCACGGAGATCCACATGGCGTTCCCCTGCCCCGACAGCTCCTAGCGCCTGACGTGACCGAGCTCGTCCTGGTGGCGCTCCTCGCCGCCGCCCTGGTCGGCCTGTCGACGCTCGCGGGCCGGCGCTGGGGCCACGAGGTGGCCGGCCTCGTCGGGGCATTCCCGCTGATCGTAGGGCCCGTGCTGATGCTCACCGCCGAGCGGCAGGACGCCGGGGCGGCGGCGCGGACGGCCGTCGGCACGCTGCTGGGCCTCGTCGCCCTCAGCGGCTTCGCGCTCGCCTACGCCCGCTCGGCGACGCGCTGGAGATGGCCGCTCAGCATGACGCTGGGCTGGGCCGCCGCCGCGTTCCTGGGGATCCTCGCCGGGCACGTCGAGGCGGAGCTCCTGGGCGCGCTGGCTGCGGCGGTCCTCTCGATCGCACTCGCGCGCGCCGCCCTCCCTCGAGAGCGGCCGGCGGCAGCCGTCGCGGTGCTCCCGCGCTGGGAGCTCCCCGCGCGGATCGCGCTCACGGTGGCGCTGATCATCGGCCTCACGCTGGCCGGCGAGCGCTTCGGTCCCGCCGTGGCGGGCGTCCTGGCCGCCCTCCCGACGCTGGCCTCCGTCCTGGCCGTCTTCACCCACGCGCGCTTCGGCAGCGACGCGCTCGTCGCCATGCTGCGCGGGATGCTCGGCGGCCTGGCGGGCTTCGTGACCTTCTGCGCGCTGATCGCCCTGCTGATCGTGCCGGCCGGCGTGGCCCCCGCGTTCGCGCTCGCGACCGCCGCCGCCGTGCTCGTGACGGCCGCCCGCCTGCCCTCGTGCCGTAGGCTGGCGCTCCGGGAAACCGCCGAGACGTGGAGCCGCAATGGATTCCGAGGAGTACCGCAAGCGCCTGCAGGACGAGAGAACGGTCCGGGCGCAGCGCGACGCCGCCGAGCGCGCCGTGCCCGGCGAGAGGCTCCGGCGCGAGATCAGGGAGGCGTTCGAACGCCAGGACGCACGCCCCGAGGAGCCCCCGGAGCGATCGAAGGACTAGCCGTCCCCGCTACGGTGCACCGATGGCCTCGTGCTCCATCACCTTCGCCGACGGCACATCCCTCGAGGTCGAGGGAGAGCTCCAGGCCGTGATCGACAGGCTGCACGAGGTCGCCAACCGCCGCGTGCACAGCTTCGCGGTGCTCCAGGAAGCCGGCGGGCAGGCGGTCGCCGTGCGCCCCGAGAGCGTCCTTCACGTGCGGCCCGCCAGCTGACGCGCCCGCCGGGCCGCCGCCCAGAAATGGTCGCCGGTCGCCCAGGCGGCGAAGCAGAGCCCGCCGATCGTCCCCGTGACGGTCATCAGCACGCCGGCGGCCGCGGCAGCCGCGACGCCGTCGCCGCCGAGGATGAGGACCGCCGCCGCCGCGCCGGCGCTCGGGCCGACCGGCAGCTGGCCGAGCGTCACGATCGCGATCAGCACGGCGATCGCGTCGAAGAACGAGGCGTCGACCCCGACCGCGTGCAGCAGCAGCCAGTTGCGGAGGATCTGCGCGAAGACGGCCACGAGCACGAAGGCGACCACCCGGCCCCCGCCGCGCGCGCTGCGCAGCACGGCCAGGCCGCTCCAGAGCTCGCGGCCCTTCCGTGTGGCGAGATGCCGCAGGCCCGCGCTCGCCACGCCGATGACCGCCAAGGCGACGAGCGGCAGCCACCACGGCAGGCCGAGCGGCCCCACGAGCGTGAACGACGTCAGCGCGGCCAGCGTCGCTTCCACGGCGAGGATCGGGAACTCCGCCGCGACCAGCGTGGGCACCTGCGGGCACACCTCCGGCGAGGAGCGCCGCAGCGCGGCGATCCGCGCCGCGACCCCGAGGTTCCCGTTGATCACGCTCCCGAGCACCTGCATGCTCGACGCGCGGTACAGGACGCGGCGGTCGACCGTCCCGCCCGCCGCCTCGATGGTCAGGTGCCAGGCCTCGCTGCGCGCGAGCAGCGCGACGATCTGGAGGAGCGCCGTGAGCGCCAGCACCCCGAGCCCCGCCGAGGAGAGCGCGTCCGCGAACTCCTGCCGCTGACCGGCGAGCAGCCAGACGAGGAGCGCCGCCGTGGTCAGCGAGAAGACGACCGTGACCAGGGCACGGTGCCGGCGGGTGAAGCGCCGGGCGCCGACGAGCACGCGGCCCTGCGGCGACTCGCCGACGGGCGCGACCTCTGCTCGGACCATGGATCCTCCAGGCGTGTTCGGAGGATCAGGAGCGGTGCGACGAGATCAGGCTCCGGCTACGACCTGGCGGCACCGGGGCTGAGGCTCCCGTACCGGGAGCCTACCAGCGCGCACTGGGCGCCCGGGGGCGGTTTTGCGGCTCGCGGACGAGCCCTTCCCTCAGGCTGCTGAGGATGTCACTTCGGTGATGCCGCCCTTGCATGCTCCGCGCCGTCGCGGATAGCGTCGCACCCACGGGACGCGCCTCGACGGGAAGGAGCCGTGCCCCATGACCATCGCCTCCGCAGCACCCGGCCAGGGTCTCGAGAGGAGCGACGCGACCGTCATCGAAGCCATCGAGGTCACGCGGACCTACGGTGATGGCGAGGCGGCGGTCCACGCTCTCCGGGGCGTATCGCTGGAGATCGAGCGCCATCGCCTGACCGCGGTCATGGGCCCGTCCGGCTCGGGCAAGTCCACGCTGATGCACGTCCTCGCGGGCCTCGACCGGCCCGACAGCGGCACCGTGGCGATCGACGGGACGGAGATCACCGCGCTCGACGACAACGCCCTGACCAAGCTGCGGCGCAGCCACATCGGCTTCATCTTCCAGTTCTTCAACCTGCTCCCGATGCTCACGGCGGAGGAGAACGTCCTCCTCCCGCTCGAGATCGCGGGCTCGCGCCCCGACGCCGGGTGGCACGAAGAGGTGATGCAGCGGGTCGGGCTCACCGACCGGCGCACGCATCGCCCGGCCGAGCTGTCCGGCGGCCAGCAGCAGCGGGTCGCGGTCGCCCGCGCGGTCATGTCGAAGCCCGTCGTGATGTTCGCCGACGAGCCGACGGGGAACCTGGACTCGCGGACCGGCACGGAGATCCTCGCCCTGCTGCGCGACATGGTCGACTCGCTGGGTCAGACGACCGTGATGGTCACGCACGACCCGCAGGCCGCGGCGATCGCCGACCGCGTCCTCTTCCTCGACGACGGCCACGTCGTGCGCGATCTGGCGGCCTGCACGGCGCACGAGATCCTGGCGACGATGGAAGAGCTGGCGGCGCCATGAGGCGCGTCACGCTGAAGGGCCTCGCGTTCCGCAAGGTACGCGCGCTGCTGACCGCCCTCGCCGTGGTGCTCGGGGTGGCGATGGTGAGCGGCACCTACGTCCTCACCGACAGCATCCAGCGCGCGTTCGACGGGATCTTCACGGGCTCCTACGACGACACGAGCGCGGTCATCTCCGGCAAGCAGGTCGTCGAGTTCTCCACCACGGGCAAGGCGACGGTGCCGGAGTCCCTGCTGCAGAAGGTACGCGGAGCCGACGGCGTCCAGCAGGCGGAGGGCGCGATCTTCGACCTCCAGTCGGAGGGCAACACGGTCAAGCTCTACAACAGCGAGGGCGAGGCGGCCGGCAACAGCCAGGCCCCGTCGTTCGGGTTCGGCTTCGACGGCGACGCCGACCGCTTCAACCCGCTCCGGCTCGTGAACGGCGAGTGGGCGACCGGCTCGACGCAGGTGGTGATCGACGAGGGCACGGCCAAGGACCAGGGCTGGGCGATCGGCGACCGCATCCGGGCCGCCGCCGAGGGGCCGGCCAAGGAGTTCACCGTCACGGGCATCGCCCGGCTCGGCGACGTGCAGTCGCTGGGCGGCGCCACGCTCGCCGTGTTCGACGTCTCCACGGCACAGCAGCTGCTCGACAAGGAGGGGCAGCTCGACACGATCTTCCTCGCGTCCGAGGAGGGGGTCACGCCCGAGCAGCTGACCGCGGACATCGAGCCGCTGCTGCCGGCCAGCGCCCAGGTGCGCACGGGCGACGAGCAGGCCAGCGCGGACTCCTCGGGCATCAGCGAGGGCGTGGACTTCATCCGCTACTTCCTGCTCGCGTTCGCGGCGATAGCCCTCGCCGTCGGCTCCTTCGTGATCTACAACACGCTCTCCATCACGCTCGCGCAGCGCGTGCGGGAGTTCGCCACCCTGCGGACGCTGGGGGCATCGCGCAAGCAGATCATGAGATCCGTCCTGCTCGAGGGCTTCGCCCTGGGCGTTCTGGCCTCGCTGATCGGCCTGTTCGGCGGCGTGGCCCTTGCCAAGGGGCTGAGCGCGGTCTTCGACGCCATGGACCTCTCGATGCCGCAGTCGGGCCTCGTGCTGGCCACCCGCACCATCGTCGTGTCCCTTGTACTGGGCGTCGGCATCACGATGCTGGCGACGATCATCCCGGCCCGCCGCGCGATGGCCATCCCGCCGATCGCCGCCGTGCGGGAGGGCGCGACGCTGCCGCCCGGGCGGCTCACCCGGCACGGCTGGCTGCGCCCGGTCACGGCGATGGCCGCGGTCGTGCTGCTCGTGTTGGGCGGCTCGGGCGTCCTCGACACGGGCACCTCGCTGCTGGTGACCGCGCTCGGCTGCCTGTGCATGTTCGTCGCCTTCTGGCTGGTCTCCTCGCGCCTCGTGGTGCCAATCGCATCCGCCGTCGGCCGGCCGTCCGAGCGGATGGCGGGGGCCGCGGGCCGGCTCGCGCTGCGCAACTCACAGCGCAACCCGGTGCGCACGGCGCGCACGGCGGCCGCGCTGATGATCGGGCTCGCGCTCGTCACGCTCGTCGCGACCCTCGGCGCCGGCATGAGCGCCACGGCCGAAGACTCGCTGGACGCCATCGTCGACGCCGACTACGTGCTGACCTCCGAGAACGGCTACTCGACGTTCCCGGCCGCCGCCGGGGAGGCCCTCGCCGAGGTCGACGGCGTCGAGGTCGCCTCCAGCGTGCGCAGCGACAACGCCGTGGCGTTCGGGGAGGAGATCGGCGTCATGGGGATGGACCGCGAGGCCGACGAGACCTTCAACGTATTCCTCGAGGAGGGCAGCGAGCTGACGCCGGGAGCCCTCACGGGCGACCAGGCGATCGTTCGCGCCTCGTTCGCGGAGAAGCACGACCTCGCGATCGGCGACACGTTCCAGATCACGACGGCCGCCGGCACGCCGATCGAGGTCACCGTCGCGTCGCTGCAGGCGCCGCGGTCGATCGACAAGCTCGAACCGCTGCTCGCGAAGGTCGCGATCCCCCAGGAGAAGTTCGACGAGGCCTTCCCGCGGCCCCGCAACCTGTTCTCCTTCGTGGAGATCGACGGCGACGCCACGCCGCAGAACACCGCCGCCCTGCAGAGCGCGCTCGAGGGCTTCCCGGAGCTCGAGCTGGACACCGAGGCCGGCTGGGTGGATGTCCGGGCCAGCGGCCTCAACCAGGTCCTGAACCTGTTCTACGTCCTGCTCGCCCTGTCGGTCATCGTCAGCCTCTTCGGCATGGTCAACACCCTGATCCTCTCGGTGTTCGAGCGCACACGGGAGCTCGGGATGCTGCGCGCCGTCGGCATGACCCGCCGCCAGGTGCGCCGCATGGTGCGCCAGGAGAGCGTGATCACGGCGCTGATCGGTGCCGCGGTCGGGCTCCCGCTCGGGATGTTCCTGGCTGGGCTCGTCTCCAACGCGCTGGCCGACGAGGGGATCGGGTTCCAGGTCCCGTGGGGTCAGCTCGTGGCGTTCACCATCGTCGCCGTGATCGCCGGGGTGCTCGCCGCGATCGTCCCGGCCCGGCGCGCGGCGAGGCTCAACGTGCTGAGGGCTCTGCAGTACGAGTAGATTCTGATACCCCCAGTGGGTATAATGGCGCTCGATGAGCACCCACGCCCACCACCACCACGAGCTTCCGACCTCCGGGCGAGCGCTCAACGCGGTCGCGCTGAGCGCGACCCTGCACTGCCTCACCGGCTGCGCGATCGGCGAGATCCTCGGGATGGTCATCGGGACCGCCCTCGGCTTCTCGCAATGGGGCACCGTCGCGCTGGCCGTGGCGCTCGCGTTCCTGTTCGGCTACTCGCTGACCAGCCTGCCGCTGCTGCGTGCCGGGCTCGCGCTCTCCGCCGTGGTGCCGATCGCCCTCGCGACGGACACCTTCAGCATCGCCGTCATGGAGATCGTCGACAACGCGATCATGCTCTCCATCCCCGGCGCGATGGAGTCCGGCGTCGGCGACGTCCTCTTCTGGGGCGCGCTCTCCTTCGCCCTCGTCATCGCCGGCGTCATCGCCTACCCCGTCAACCGCTGGCTGATCACCCGCGGAAAGGGCCACGCCGTCCTGCACAACAGCGGCCACCACCCCGACTTCCCCGTCCGCGCCGTCGCCGCCGTCGCGGCGGTCGCCTTCGTGTTCGGCTCCACGGTGCTCGTCGCCGAGGCCTTCGACGAGGATCCGCCCGAGCACGAGGGCCAGCCGCACGCGCGGCTGACCGTCTGACGCAACGGTTCGATCGAGTACGGGCCAGGTTGGGTCTTCGAACCGTCGGGAAGACCGCCAGCGTCGAGGCCGACTTCGAGGACCCAACCATCGCGTCCCTGAAGCGCCCGACGTCCTGAGCACCTCCTGCGGTCCGCCGCACTCGACGACGCGTCGAACGGCGCGCGGCACCGCGAGAAACCCAGATCCACGAAAGAGAGGCACACATGGCCGCCACACCCGCATCCCCCACCCGCAGCAACGACCGTGACGGCGTTCACCGCGACGGCGCCCGCCACACCCCGGTGCGCAAGAGCACCGAGACCAAGGCCGCGTTCAAGACGACCGAGCTGATGGCGTTCGTCGGCATGGTCCTCGCCGTGCTCATCGCGGCCCTGATCGTCGACGAGAACGACGCCGGCGGCATGGGCGCCAAGCAGGCCTGGCTCTACGTGACGATCCTCACCGTCGGCTACATGGTCAGCCGCGGCCTCGCCAAGTCGGGCAGCCGCGACCCCTACACCGACGGCGACCGGTAGCCACCGCGCCGTAACGCCGGGTCCGCGGCGACGCGGACCCGGCTCAGTCGCCCCGGCGCGGCTTCGGCCGATCCTCCGGGTGCTCCTTCCACCAGCGCTCGGCGCTCTCCCATGACCCGTCCCGGGGCTGGACCAGGTACCGGCCCTGCCGGACCGCCTCGACCGCGAGCCGCGCCGGCTCGAATGACGGCTCGCGCCCCTTGCACGTCTCGGTCAGCGCCCAGTAGACGCTCCTTCCGACGCGGTTCTCCGTCATGCGCGCGACGCGCCGCTCGAGCGCGGGCTCCTTCGCGAGCGCGAACTCCGCCCCGATCACCAGCTTCTCGCCGTCGGGATGCTCGTGCTGGTCGGCCAGGTCGCCGCAGGTGAGGGCGTACGGATCGCCGGCGACCTCGCGGGCGTGCTGCGGGTCCGGCGTGCCGACCACGCGCTGTGGCTCCTCCTCGCCGCAGCCCGCCGCCAGCGCGCAGACGACGGCGAGGCCGGCGGCGGACAGGCGCGGCACTACCCGATGCGCTCGTCGATCCGCACGTGCACCGTGTCACCGGCCTCCTTGCCGATCGCCTTGCGCAGCGTCGCCTTCACGGGCAGCCGGTGCGTGCCGTCGCCCTGCGCCATGAGCGCGCCGTCGAACGGCTCGCCGTCGATCGCGCCGCGGATCTTCACGAGTCCGCGCGTGCCGAACAGCTCCTTCACGTCGTCCATCACGACGCACGTCCATGCACCTGGGTTGTCGCCCTTGCCGAGCTGGGCGTCGAACTCTCTGATCATGGTCCTCAGACTCTCCCACGCGACCGAACTCATCGCCAGTCGGTCCGAGGCCCCACGCGACGCCGCCCCGGCCACGGGCCGGGGCGGCGGTCCTACGTAGTGGTCAGTCCAGGCGGCGCGCGCCGGTCGGGCCGTCCGAGCCGCCGACAGGGCGGCCGGTCGTGCCGGTGCCGATCGGCTGGGTCTCCGTCTGGCCGTTACCCGCGCCCTGCGCTGCTGGGCCTCGTCCTTGGCGCGCCGGGCGTCCTGCTTGCCGCGCTCCTTGCCGAGCTCCATGTCGCGGCGGACCTGGCCGCGCTGCTGCTGGCCCTTGTCATAGGCATCCGAGAGCATCCGGCCGGCGACCTCGCGGCCACCGAGCCCGAAGGCCAGCGCCATCGCCAGGAACACGCCGCCGATCAGCGCGGCGTAGGTGATCGTGACGATCTCCGGCGCGATCTGGAGCTGGTTGAGGATCATGAACGTCGCGATCGCCATCACCAGCACCGGCACCACCGAGCCGACGACCTTGCCGGTCGGGGTCTCGCCCATCGTGCGCGCCACCAGCCCGCCGACGGCGGCCGCGACGACGCCGGCGACGACGAAGATCAACACCGCGACGATGATGTTGGGGATGTACGCGACGATCGCGGCGATGAAGTTATCCAGCGCCGCGATCCCCAGCTGCGACACGGCGATGGCGATCGCGCCCGAGGAACAAAAACCAGAACGCCAAGGAGCCGATCACGCTCGACGGCCGCACGTCAGGCGCGACCTTGTTGACGTACTGCCCAGTTGAACCCGAGTGCAGCGCGCGGTCGACGCCGACCTTCTCCAGCAGCTTGGTCACGATGCCCTTCACGACGCGGGCGATGACGTAACCGATCAACAGGACGATCAAAAACCCGACCAACTTGGGGATGAACGCAAAGAACGCGTCCAAGCCCTGCTGGATCGAGCTGCCGACATCCACGGCGGCAAAGAACATGAAGAAACCTCCCGGTGGGATTGGTGACGCAGGCGTTTGCCAGAGGCTGTCCAGGACGGCCCGACGGGAAACTGGGCGGCGCGCGCCTCCTCGCTCCTAGCCACCTCCCAGCCAGGCCCCAGGTCACGCTGCGGTTGCGGCATCCAGGCTGCGCCGCATGAAGAACCTCAAGAAGCTCGCCGCCGCCGTCACCGCGACCGTGCTGATCGGCATCGGCGCCGCCGGCTTCGCCGGCGACACGAACACCACCACCTCCAGCGGCGCGACGAGCAGCGCCGCGACCACGGCCCAGGACTCCTCCTCCGATGCAGCCGCGCCCGATGCGGGGCCCGGCGGTGTGTCCGCCGATTCGGTGACCACGGAGGCCAGCTCGTCGAGCTCATCCAGGAGGCCTACGGCGAGCCCTCGCTCGGACTGCACCGCGGTCACCAGGACGTGGAGAGCACGCTGATCGAGGTCCTCGGCATCTCCCACGACGAGATGCGCGTGCGCATGGACGAGGGCCAGAACCTCCACGCCATCGCCGACGACCTCGGGATCGAGCAGCAGACCGTGGTCGACGCGCTCGTGGAGACCCGCAGCTCGGCCGTCGACACCCTGCTGGAGAACGGGACGGTCACCCAGGAGCAGGCCGACGCCTACCTCGACGAGCTCGCGGACGCGTCCGCGAGGCGCTCGAGCAGGGCGCGACGGCGCTGACCGGCGGGCTCCCGGACGACGGCCGGCCCGGCTATCAGCTGCGCCCGACCGTCCTCGCCGGCGTCGAGCAGGCGTGGCGCGTCGCGCGCGAGGAGGTCTTCGGGCCGGTGCTCGTCGCGCTGCCCTGGGACGACGAGGACGAGGTGATCGAATGGGCCAACGACACCCACTACGGGCTGGCCGCGTTCATCTTCACGAAGGACCTCGGGGCCGCCCTGCGCGCCGCGCACCGGATCGAGGCCGGCTGGGTGCAGGTCAACCGCAGCGGCGGCCAGCTGCCCGGGATGAGCTACGGCGGCAAGAAGCTCAGCGGGCTCGGCTCGGAGTACTCGATCGAAGGCGCGCTGGAGGGCTTCACCCAGCGCAAGGGCATCACGATCGGCATCGACGGGTGAGCGGCGGCATCTCGATCCCGTGGGCGTCCGGCGCGGCACGGGAACGGGTCCGGCGGATGCAGGAGGGGAGCGAGCCGGGCACGCCGGAGGACCTCGCGCGGGCGCACCGGGCCGTGCTCCGCCACATCCGGCGGATGGACGGCGAGGGGCTCGTGCTCTACGCGGGGTCCAACGCCGTGGACCCGCCCGCGCACGACCCGGAGGTGGGCATGCGCCCGAGCCTCGGCGACCCCGGCGAGAAGCTCCAGCCGGGCCTCGAGGACCTCGAGGTCCTGGAGGTCCTCACCACCCGCGCCGTGGCCGCCACCATGTGCGCCCGCCATGCCGACGCGCGCGTCCCGAGCGCGACGATCGCCAACCTCGCCGCTACGACGCCGGCCGCTTCCGCGCACTCGGCATCGCCGCCGCCGAGCTGCTCGAGCACGGAGCCCTCCCTGCGGGCGTGTACCTCTCAGCAATGCAGATCGGAGGCTCGGACGGTCCGGTGGCGGCGCTGCGGCTCGGAACCCAGGAGCTCGTGCGGCGCGGCTTCGGCCCTTCCGACATGCCGGCCGTCGCCGCGCTGATCGCTCGTGTCCTGCAAGGCGGCGAGGCCCCCGGCCACGTGCGTGCCGACGTGGCGGCGCTTCGCCGCAGATCAGAGAGCTGACGGCGGACCCAGTGAGCCGCCTCGCCGTCACCTAGCCGGCAGCCGACCTCGGCCGGCGCCCGCGGCCGGAGCCGACGCGCTCGGGCTTGCCGCTGCCGTTCGAGCCCCCGGTCCGGCTGCGCCGGTCGTGCGACAGCTTCGCGCGCCTCTGGGGTCTTCGGCTCGTCGGGTCGCCTCGTCCTCGTCCGCGTCGGACTCCGCGACGGGCTGCTCCTCTTCCTGCTCCTCGGGTTCCGCCTGCTCTTCCTCCTCCTCCCCCGACGCCTCGGCCTCGTCGCGCAGGTCCTCGACGTCGGAGTACTCGCGCTCCTCGTCGTAGGACTCGTCGTGGGGCTCGACCAGCTCGCCGTCGATGATGACCCCGCGCCATGCGCCCGTCTCGAGCTCCTGCATCTCGATGAAGGCCTTGAAGCGATGCAGGTCGGCGCGCACGGCGCGCTTGACGTGGCGCATCCCGCGCGCGGCCTTCTCGATCAGCGAGCCCGGGGCGACGTCGAGCGTGACCTCGATCCGCGTCAGCCTCGGCGCCAGCTCGTGGAACGTCACCACGCCGTTGTGGGTGATGCCCTGGGACACCTTCCACTTGATGCGCTCGTCGGGCCGCTCGGTCTCGATGGTCGCCGTGAACTCCTTCGTCTTGCCCCAGATCTTCGTGGCGAACGAGATCGTGCAGTCGTCCTCCTGCGTCACGCGCGTGACGCGGTGCATGAACTCCGGCCAGTCCTCGAACTGGGTGAACTGGTTGTAGGCGGTCTCGAGCGGAACCCCTACGTCGACGGCCTGCTGGACCGGCATCCGCCGGCCCTTGCCGGTCGCCTGCGGCCCGCCCGAGGGCTCACGCTCATCGTCGCCGCCGTCTTCGTCGTCGCCACGCTCGTCGGCGGCGCCCTCCCGGCCCTCGCCGGCCCGGCTGCCCCCGGCCCTGGGCTGCCGTGCTTCGCCGGCCTCGTCGTCGGAGTCGTCAGAGCCTGCGGAGACGCCGGGCATGCCGGCCTCGGCCCGCTCGCGCAGGTCGGCGATCATCTCGTCGAGCGAGCCGTCTCGCAGCGCGTCGACCGCTTTCTTCAGCAGCGGCGCCGCTGCCGCGAGTCCGACCCCGGCGAACAGGCCCTTACCGCCGCCCAGCGCTCCCTTCTTGGCCTTCTGCGGCTCGTCGCCGCCGATGTTGCCGATCGCCTCGCGGACGACCTGGGCCAGCGTTTCCTGCAGCGTGTCTGAGACGGTCTTCTTCGCCATGCGATCCCTACTTCCGGGTAGTTGCGTCTTGCGAGACTGCTCTGCCCGGGGCTCGATGAAACGGGACGCCGGGGTCGACCCGACATGCAGTCGGGTCGCTGACGTCCGCGTGGTCACGTCGGCAGCTCGGCCCAGCCGCGTTCCATGACCGGGCGGGCTGATGATCTCGAGATCGCCGCCGCCGCCTGGACCCGATCGACCAGGCCGCGAAGCCCGGAGCCGCGTGGCGGATGAGCAGGCGACGAGGGTGCCCCAGATCCTGCCGTCGACGATCACCGGGCCGGCGACGCCCGAGCGCAGCCCAAGGCTGCGCCTCGCCGCTGCGACGTCGCCGCCGACCTCGTCGAAGTCATCGACGCGGGAGGGTCCCCCGTCATCAGGATGCGACCGACGAGCCCACGACCGTCGAGCAGCCCGGTGCTTCCCACCGGCACGTGCGCGGCGCCTTCGGACCACCCGGCCACGATGACCGCGAGCCCCGGCGTCTTCACGCGCATCAGGTTCGTCGTCTGCGCGCCGAGCACGCGCCCCGCCTCCTCGGTGACTGCGGCGAACACCTCGGGCGGCGACGGCTGACGCGCGACGAGGGTCGCCACGCGTCGCATCGCCGCGTGCTCGCGGACGACCTGCTGTGTCGCGTCGGCGATCGCGGGCGGGCCCGCGGATCGACTCTAGTGCGCCGCGATGCAACTACGCCCGAACAGGACGCTCCCTGAGCGGCGGGCTCGCC
>CAVSMP010000018.1:0-18220 GCA_963729155.1 uncultured Solirubrobacteraceae bacterium | reverse complement strand
CGATGGCCGGGACGCTGATCGCGCGCGAGCTGCACAAGGCGCACGGCGCGGCGACGATCCTCGCCGGCGTCTCCGTGACCGTCGCGCCCGGCGACGTGCTCGGCGTGGTCGGCCCGAACGGCGCCGGGAAGTCGACGCTGCTGCGGCTGCTGGCCGGGATCGACCGGCCCGACCGCGGCACGCGTGCGCCTGACGGCCGGCGCCGCCGGCTACCTGCCGCAGGAGCCCGACCGCGCGCCCGGCGAGCGGGTGCACGACTACCTCGCCCGCCGCACCGGCGTCGCCGCCGCCGACGCGCGCGTGCACGAGGCGACCGACGCGATGGCCGCCGAGGCGCCCGGCGCGGCCGAGGCCTACGCGCACGCGTTCGAGGCGCTGGCTCGCGCTCGGCGGCGCCGACCTCGAGCACGCGCGCCGAGACCGTGCTGCGCGACCTCGGGCTGGACCCGGCGCTGCTCGAGCTCGAGACCGCGGCGCTGTCGGGCGGGGAGGCGGCGCGCGCCGCGCTGGCCGCGATCCTGCTCTCGCGCTTCGACGTGCTGCTGCTCGACGAGCCCACCAACGACCTCGACTTCGACGGGCTGGCGCGGCTCGAGCGCTTCGTCGCCGAGCGCCCCGGCGGCGCCGTGATCGTCTCGCACGACCGCGCCTTCCTCGAGCGCACGGTCACGCGCGTGCTCGAGATCGACGAGATCGCCCACACCGCCGCCGAGTTCGGCGGCGGCTGGGCCGGCTACCAGGAGCTGCGGGCGACCGCCGCCCGCCACGCCGAGGAGCGCTACGAGACCTTCGCGACCGAGCGCGACCGGCTCACGGACCGCGCGCGCCGCCAGCGCCAGTGGTCGGAGACCGGCGTGCGCAACGCCAAGACCAGCGACGAGCCGGACAAGAACGTCCGCCGCGCGCGCACGGAGCGCTCGGAGAAGCAGGCCGTCGAAGGTGCGGGCGACCGAGAAGGCGCTCGAGCGCCTCGACGAGGTCGACAAGCCGTGGCGGCGCTGGGAGCTGCAGCTGCGCTTCGGCGGCGGCGAGCGCTCCGGCGACGTCACCGCGCGGCTCGAGGGCGCGGTGATGCGGCGCGGCAGCGTTCGAGCTCGGGCCGCTCGACCTCGAGCTCGCGTGGGGCGAGCGCGCCGCGCTCGTCGGGCCCAACGGCAGCGGCAAGACGACGCTCGTCGAGGCGCTGCTCGGCACCCTCCCGCTCGCCGCGGGCGACGCGCTGGGTCGGGCCCGGCGTGCGCGATCGGGACGCTCGACCAGGCGCGCGCGGGCTTCGACGGCGAGGCCTCGCTGCTCGACGCCTTCGTCGCCCGCAGCGGCATGACCGCAGCAGGAGGCGCGCTCGCTGCTGGCCAAGTTCGGGCTCGAGAGCGACGCCGTCGCCCGCGCCGCCCGCAGCCTCTCGCCGGGCGAGCGCACGCGCGCGAGCCTCGCGCAGCTGATGGCCTCGGGCGCGAACTGGCTGGTGCTCGACGAGCCCACCAACCACCTCGACCTGCCGGCGATCGAGCAGCTCGAGACCGCGCTCGGCGCCTACGACGGCACGCTGCTGCTCGTCACGCACGACCGCCGGCTGCTCGAGGCGGTCGAGCTGGACCGCACGATCGCGCTCGGCGCTGCGGCGCGCGTGCCCAGCGCTAGCCCTTGGACAGCATGAGGTGCACGGCGTAGCCGACCGCGAGCCCGCACGAACGCCACGAACGACAGCGACCGCGGCGGCGCCGTAGGCCATCGAGACCGTGCCGCGGCCCGCGCGCCTCGTCTCGGCCGAGCGGGCGCCGAAGAGCACGACGAGCGCGAACAGCACGGAGACGACCGCGCCCGCGAGGGCGGAGGCCCACACGACCTCGAACAGCAGGCCGATGTCGATCGATGCGAGCGCCACCGGCCTAGCCCTCCGCCGTCAGGGTCTGGCCCTGGCCGACGCGCCGCGCCATCGCGACGCCGAGCGCGATCAGCAGCACCGCGCTGACCACGACCGGGCCCGCGGCGCCGTCGCCGAACAGGTGCACGACGAGATAGGTGAGCGCGCCGACGAGCGCGGAGGCGGGCAGCGTGAGCACCCAGGCGACGCACGATGTTGCCCGCCACGCCCCAGCGCACCGCGGAGACGCGCTTGGCGGCGCCGGCGCCCATGATGCCGCCCGAGATCACGTGCGTGGTCGAGAGCGGGAAGCCGGCGTGCGAGGCGGCGAGGATCACCGCGGCGCCCGAGCCCTGGGCGGAGAAGCCCTGCGCCGGGTCCATCTTGATGATCCGGCTGCCCATCGTCTTGATGATCCGCCAGCCGCCGACGTAGGTGCCGAGCGCGATCGCCGTCGCGGCCGAGACGACCACCCAGGTCGGGATGTCGTCGTCGGTGGTCAGGTTGCCGTTGGCCACCAGCGCGAGGAAGATGATGCCCATCGTCTTCTGCGCGTCGTTGGTGCCGTGGGAGAGCGAGAACAGGCTGCCCGTGATGATCTGGCCGAGCCGGTAGCCGCGCGAGACGGTGCTCGGCCGCTGGCGCCCGACGATCCGGTAGGTGACGAGGATGCCCACGCCGGCGACGATGAAGGCCAGGATCGGCGCCATCACGGCCGGGATCGCGACCTTCTCGATGAGGCCGTCGCGCGATCACGGCGTCGGGCCCCTCGGCGGCGAAGGCCGCGCCGACGACCCCGCCGATCAGCGCGTGCGAGGACGACGACGGCAGGCCGAAGTACCACGTCAGCAGGTTCCAGAAGATCGCGCCGATCAACCCGGCGAAGACGATCGCGAGCGTGACCATGTCCGCCTCGACGATGCCGCTGGCGATCGTGGCGGCGACCTGCAGCGACAGGAACGCGCCGACGAAGTTCAGGATCGCGGCCAGCGCCACGGCCACGCGCGGCGCCATCGCGCGCGTCGAGATCGACGTGGCGACGGCGTTGGCGGTGTCGTGGAAGCCGTTGGTGAAGTCGAACGCGAGCGCCGTCGCGACGACGATCCACAGGACGACGTCGTTGTCCATGAGTCTCAGTGTGCCCGGTCAGGCGTTCTTGATGACGATGCCCTCGAGGATGTTCGCCGTCGTCTCGCAGGCGTCGATGGCGTCCTCGAGGCGCTCGAAGATGTCCTTCCAGCGGATCACGAGCATCGGGTCGATGCCGCGCTCGAACAGCGACGCGAGCGCCTGGCGGACGACGCGGTCGCCCTCGTTCTCCAGCCGGTTGATCTCGACCGTGAAGTGGCGGATGTCGTCGAAGGTGCGCAGGCGCGGGACCGCCTGGGCGATCTGCCGCGACGCCTCGTGGAGGATCCGCGCGAGCTGCTGGGACTGCTCCATCGGCGCCTCGATGCGGTACAGCGCCAGGAAGTCGGCGACCTCCTCGATGAAGTCGACGATGTCGTCCATGCCCGAGGCGAGCGCGTAGATGTCCTCGCGGTCGATCGGGGTGACGAACGTCGTGGTTCAGCCGCTGGATGATGTCGTGCGTGATGCGGTCGCCCTCCTGCTCGCAGACGACCACGTCACGCGCGAGCTCGCCGTGATCGGGCCACTGGTCGAGCATGCGCTCGAGCAGCTCGGCCGCGCGGACGATGTTGGTGCCGGCTTCCTCGAACAGGTCGAAGAACTCGCGCTCTCTCGGGCGCGAACAGCTGGGACAGGCGGGCCATGGCGGCCCAGTGTATGTAAACGACTTGTGAGGCCGTCAGGCCGATGCTGCGCGACCGCGCGCGAACCGCGCTGCGGAGCCGTTCGAGCTCCTCCGGCGCGATCCCGTAGCCGTGCTGCGGGCCCGGGAAGGCGCGGCTGCGCACCTCCTCGGCGTACGCGCGCACGCCGTCGACCATCGCCTCGCCGACCGCCGCGTACTCCTTGACGAACTTCGGCTTGAAGCCCTGGTGGATCGCCAGCAGGTCGTGCAGGACGAGCACCTGCCCGTCCGTGCTCGGCCCGGCGCCGATGCCGATGATCGGCACCTCCATGAACTCCATGATCACGTCGGTGACGTCGCTCGGGATCGCCTCGAAGACGATCGCGAAGCAGCCCGCCTCCTGCAGCGCCAGCGCGTCCTCGAGCACGGCCTGCGCCCGCTCGGCGGTGCGGCCCTGGGCGCGGTAGCCGCCGAGCGCGGTCGCGGTCTGCGGGGTCAGGCCGACGTGGCCCATGACCGGCACGCCGGCGCGCACGATCGCGCGCGCCCGCTCGGCCATCGCGCCGCCGCCCTCGAGCTTGACGGCGTCGCAGCCGGCCTCCTTGACGAAGCGGTGCGCGGTGGCGATCGCCTGGGCGTCGGAGGCCTCGTAGGAGCCGAACGGCAGGTCGCCGACCAGCAGCGGCGTCTTCAGCCCGCGGCGCACGGCGGCGGAGAGCATCAGCAGCTCCTCGACCGTGATCGGCACCGTGTCGGGGTAGCCGAGCACGTTGTTGGCGGCGGAGTCGCCCACGAGCACCATGTCGACCTCGGCCGCCTCGACGGCGAGCGCGCTCGGGTGGTCGTAGGCGGTGACCATCACGATCGGCTCGCCCAGCGCCCGCTTCTCGGCGAGCTTCATGAGCGTGATCGGGGCGCGGGTGGCGGCGGGAGTGCTCGCGGCGGGGCGGGGAGGACATGTTCAGGGCTCCTTCGTGATGGTTGACGCCCCTGCGGGGTCGCCACCTCGGGTCTGGAACAGGGCGTTGTCGATCAGTCGGGTGTCACCTACCCGCGCGGCCACCGCGACGAGCACGCGGCCGTTGACGGTGGCGACGGGCTGGAAGGAATCGGGGTCGACGAGCGCGAGGTACTCGGGCTCGACGGCGTAGGGGGCCATCGCGGCCAGCGCGGCGTCGCGCAGCCGGCGCGGCGTCGCGCTCGCCCTCGCCGAGCGCGTCGCCGGCGGCGCGCAGCGCGCGGCTCAGGGCGATCGCGCGCTCGCGCTCGCCGGCGTCCAGGCGCACGTTGCGGCTGGACATCGCGAGCCCGTCGGGCTCGCGCACGGTGGGGACGATCTCGAGCGCGACCGGCAGGTCGAGGTCGGCGACCATCCGCCGCAGGACCGCGACCTGCTGGGCGTCCTTCTGGCCGAAGTACGCGACGTCGGGCGCCACGACGTTGAGCAGCTTGGCCACGACGGTGCAGACGCCCGCGAAGTGGCCCGGGCCGCGCTCGGCGCCCTCGAGCACGTCGGAGAGGCCCTCGACGCGCACGGAGGTGGCGAAGCCGGGCGGGTAGACCTCCTCGACCGCCGGCGCGAACAGCACGTCGACGCCGAGCGCGGCGGCCTCGGCGGCGTCGCGCTCCAGCGTGCGCGGGTAGGCGGCGAGGTCGCTCGCCTCGTCGAACTGCGCCGGGTTGACGAACAGCGACACCACGACCTCGTCGCACGCCTCGCGGGCCGCCCGCATCAGCGCGTGGTGGCCGGCGTGGAAGGCGCCCATCGTCGGCACGAGCCCGACGCGGCGCCCGGCGGCGCGCGCCGCGCGCAGTGTGGTCGCGCATCTCGGCCTTGGTCGTGATCGGTGATCACGCCGGCACCTCCCGGCGGGCGAGCGCGCGCGTGGCGTCGACCAGCGCGTCGAACAGCGGCGCGAGCTCCGGGCGTGCGCGCCAGCACCGCCTCGCGCTGGCGCGCGACCGTGCCCTCGTCGCCGCGCGCGATCGGGCCGGTGAGCGCCCGCTCCGGCCCGAGCTCGGCCCACGTGTCGACGGCGGCGCGCACGAGCGGCGCGAGCGCCGCCCGGTCCACGCCGGCGGTGGCGGCGAGCCGCTCCGCCGCCGCCTCCAGCGTGACGACGAAGTTCGAGGCGATCGAGGCGGCGGCGTGGTAGGCCGCGCGGTCCTCGGGGGCGACGCGCATCGGGCGCATCCCGAGCCGCCGTGCGAGCTCCTCGGCCGCCGCCAGCGCGCGCGGCGTGGAGCCGTCGACGGCCGCCGACGGCGCCGCGGAAGACCTCGGGCGGCGAGCCCGCGGGCACGGTCATCAGCGGGTGCAGGCCGAGCGCCTCGTGGCCGGCGAGCGGCTCGAGCGTCGTGGCGCCCGAGCAGTGGCCGACGAGGATGCCGTCCCGCCCTGGGGACGGTCTCGCGGCGGCGGCCGCGGCGCCGATCTCGCCGTCGGGCACGCACAGCAGCACGAGCGTGGCGCCATCGAGGTCGGGGGCGCGCCCGAGCGGGCCGCTCACGCGGAGTCCGGCCGCGCGCAGCGCAGCGGCCAGGGCGGTGCCCAGGCGGCCCGCGCCGACGACGGCGATCGAGTCCAGTTCTCGCACGAGATACCGGCTGCAGGGAGAAGGGGGAAGGTGTGTCGAGGTCGCGCCCGATCCGCGGTGCGCGCCTCAGCCGACAGGATACCCCGCAACCAGCGGGAACCATCCGCACTCCCGCCGCATCCGTGTCTAGAGTCACATCCGTGAGCGATGCTGCGCAGCGGCGCGAGGAGCTCAAGGCCGTCTGGGAGCAGGCCTCGACCTGCCAGAAGTGCCCGCAGCTGGCCTCCACGCGCCAGACCGTGGTGTTCGGGGCGGGCAACGCCGACGCCGACCTGATGTTCGTCGGCGAGGCGCCCGGCGCCCGCGAGGACGAGCGCGGCCTGCCGTTCGTCGGCCAGGCCGGCCGGCTGCTCGAGCAGCTGCTCGGCGAGATCGGCCTCCAGCGCGCCGACGTGTTCATCGCCAACGTCTTGAAGTGCCGGCCTCCCGGCAACCGCGACCCGCTGCCGCAGGAGATCGACGCCTGCCAGGACTACCTGTTCCGCCAGCTCGAGCTGATCCGGCCCAAGGTCGTCTGCAGTCTCGGCAACTTCTCCACGAAGCTGCTGCGCGGCGATCCGACGGGCATCACGCGTCTGCACGGCCGCGACGAGATCCGCACGATCGGCCCGCGCACGCTGCGGCTGTACCCGATCTTCCATCCGGCGGCGGCGCTGTACACGCCGCGGATGCTGGAGACGCTGCGCGAGGACTTCGCCCGCCTGCCCGAGCTGCTGGCGCTGCCCGAGCCGCCGCAGCCCGAGCCGCCCGCGGCCGAGCCCGCCGTGCCCGAGCCGGAGCTCGCGGCCGTCGCCGCGCGCCCCGAGCCGGCCGCCGATGCGGAGCGAGCCCGAGCCGCCCGGCGCGGAGCAGCTCGGCCTGTTCTAGGCCGGCTCCGCCGGCTCGTCGGCGGTGATGGCGTAGCGCTCGTGGTCGCGCCACTGGCCGCCGATCAGCAGGTAGCGCGGGGAGAAGCCCTCGAGCCGGAAGCCGGCCGAGCGCGCGAGCGCGATCGAGGCGGCGTTGCCGGGCTGGATGTTGGCCTCCAGCCGGTGCAGCGCGAGCGGCCCGAAGGCGTGCGCGACCGTCTGGCGCCATCGCCTCGCGCATGTAGCCCTTGCCGGCGTGGCGCTCGTGCGCGTAGTAGCCGAGGTAGGCGCGACTGGAACGCGCCGCGGACGATCTGGGACAGGATCAGCACGCCCGTGATCTCGCCGCTCCTCGCGCAGGCAGGCGAGCAGGCACACGGTGTCGTCGCGGCGCGAGCGCGCGAACAGCTCGTCGAACTGCTCCGGGCGCTCGGGCGGATAGGTCCACGGCCGGTGCAGCGTGCGGCTCTCGGCGGCGAGCCGCAGGAACTCCTCGCGGTCGCCCCGCTCGAGCAGCCGCAGGGTCACGCGGTGGCCGTCCGGAGGGGTGGCGGGGAGGCCCTCCGCGGACCGGATCGTCAGCCGCGCGCCGCCGGGCCGCCGCCGCAGCGCCGGCCGTCTCATCTTCGGTTGCCCGTCTGAGCCATCGATCGAATCAAACCGCACGTGGTACGGAAGCGTGGCACCCCGAACGGCCCGGGTGCAAACGCTCTGGGATAGTCCCGCGCCCTGACGCCGCCGATCGCCATCGACGCCCGAGCCGCCGCGCGCCCCGAGCTGGGCGGCGTGGAGCGCTGGGCACGCGAGCTCTCCGCGCGGCTGCCGGCCCTGCGCCCCGGGGCCTACGCGGTGCTGCGGCCGCCGCCCCGGCTCGTCCACCGGGCCGGCCACGCGTGGGAGCAGCTCGTCCTGCCCGTGCGCGCGGCCAGGATGCGCGCCCCGCTGCTGCTGTGCCCGGCCAATCTGGCACCCGCCGCGTCGCGCCGCACCGTGCTGGTGCTCCACGACGCGGCCGCCCTGCGCCATCCCGCCTGGTACTCCGGCGCCTACGCGGCCTGGCAGCGGCGGCTGCTGCCCGTGCTCGCCCGGCGCGCGCGGCGGATCGTGACCGTGTCGGAGTTCTCCCGCCGCGAGCTGGCCGAGCTGCTCGGCGTCGATCCGGCGCGGGTCTCGGTCGTGCCCGGCGGCGTGGACGGCCGCTTCACGCCGGAGGCGGACTCCGAGGCCGCGCGCCGGGCGCTCGGCCTGGACCGCCCGTACGTGCTCTGCGTCGCGTCGCACACCGCGCGCAAGAACCTCGCCGCGCTGGTGCCCGCCGCGCGGGCGCTGGCGGCCGACGGCGTCGAGCTGGTGGTGGCGGGCGGGCACCGGCCGCAGTTCGCCGCCGAGCAGGGGCTCGGCGCGCTGCGGCTGCTCGGCCACGTCGACGACGCGCTGCTGCCCGGGCTCTACGCGGGCGCCGAGGCGTTCGCGCTGCCGTCGCTCTACGAGGGGTTCGGGCTACCGGTGCTCGAGGCGATGGCCGCCGGCACGCCCGTGCTCACCACGACCGCCGGCGCGCTGCCCGAGACCTGCGGTGGCGCGGCGCGGCTCGTCGAGGACCCGGCGGTGTTCGCCACGGAGCTGCCCGCGTTGCTCGCCGACGCGGCGGGGCGGGAGCGGCTGCGCGCCGCCGGGCTCGCGCGCGCGACGGCGTTCTCGTGGGAGCGGACGGCGCGCGGGGTCGACGCGCTCCTCCAGCGCGAGCTGAGGGGAGAGGCCCCTTAGGCTCGGCAGCGGGTGGCGTCGCCGGGCGCCTTGGCGCAGCCCTGGAGGCGCCGCGCGGCCTTGCGGAAGGCGCCGAGCGCCGGCACGGAGATCACGCGGTCGCCGCGGACGCGGCGCAGGCCGGAGTAGTCGAACGAGTTCGGCGAGTTCTCGCGCGAGAGCCACGTGTACCAGAACACCCGCTCGATCCGCAGGCGCTTGCGGGCCCGTGCGAGCAGCCGCACGCCCTCGCCGAGCCGCCGGGCCTGGCCGCGGTCCGTGGTCTCGAAGCCCGAGGTGTTCTTCGTCTTGCCCTTCGCGGCCGGCCATGAGAGCTCCGTGATCCAGAGCGGCTTCCGGCCGTCGCGGAAGCGGCGCATCTCCCTGCGGGCGTACTCGGCCAGGCGCACGACGTTGCGCGGCTTGCCGGTGTACGGGTGCAGCGCGACCGCGTCGAAGAACCTGCGACCGCCGGCCCGGTAGACGCGCCGCAGTGCGGTCCAGCTCTCGTTCGGGAGCCCGGCGAGGATCGTGCGCGAGCCGGGGTCCGCGGCGTCCAGCGCGCCGTCGGCGGCGCGCAGCAGCTTCACGTAGCTGCGGGCGAAGCCCTGGCCGCGTGGCGGCGTCCAGTAGCGGGTCAGGTTCGGCTCGTTCCAGATCTGCCAGTCCTGGATCGGCCGGGCGGCGACCTCCGGATGCTCGGCCCACAGCGAGCCCTGCGGCCCGTAGCGCGCGACGAGTGAGCGCAGGAAGTCCGCGTAGAGCGCGGGATCGCGCGGGGGAGAGGTCTCGTCGCCGGCGCGGCTGGCGGCCCAACGGGGCGTGCCCGTCACGATCGGCAGCACGGGGAGCCCCCGCCGCGCGGCTTGCAGCACCACGCCGTCGAGGCGGACGAAGTCGGGCGGAGCGGCGCCGTCGCGCTGCACGCTCGGCCAGTAGAAGGCGGTCCGCACGCCCTCCGCGCCGCTGGAGGCCATCAGGTCCCACTCGCGGTCCAGCGCCCCGCCCGACGTCAGCGGGCCGTCGGCGATCACGCCGAGCCAGCCGCGCGGGACGGTGCGCTCGGCCGCCGCCGTGGCGGGCAGCACGGCCAGGGCGAGCGCGATCAGGACTGTCAGTGGGGGGACGGCAAGAAGGCGCATCCGACGAGTCTCCCAACAGACCATGGCCGCTCGGGTTGCGGTCCCGGGCCGCCTTCCGCGGCGCGGCGCATCTACACTCGCGCACCCGTGAGCTCCCGTGTCGCACTCGTCCACGACTTCCTGCTCGACCTCCGCGGAGCGGAGCGCGTCTTCGCGGCGATCTGCGATGCATGGCCGGACGCCGACGTCTTCACCGCCGTCTACGACCCCAAGGGCACCGAAGGGCGCTTCGCGGACCGCCACCCGCAGACGTCGTTCCTGCAGCGGCTGCGGCCGACCTCGCGCACGTTCCGCCCGCTGCTGCCGCTCTACCCGCACGCGATCGAGTCGCTCGACCTGCGCGGCTACGACGTCGTCGTCTCCTCCTCGAGCGCCTGGGCGCACGGGGTGCTGGTCGACCCGGGCGCGGTCCACGTCTGCTACTGCCACAACCCGTTCCGCTACGCCTGGTCCGAGCGCGAGGCGACGCTGCGCGCCCGCGGGCCGCTGCTGCGCCCGCCGCTGCGGCTGCTGCTCAACCAGTGGCGCCAGTGGGACTACATCGCGGCCCAGCGGGTCGACGCCTACGTCGCCAACTCGCACCTGACCGCCTCGCGCGTCCGGCGCTACCTCGGGCGGGATGCGACCGTCCTGCACCCGCCGGTCGAGCTCGACCGCTTCGCGCCCGTACCGGCCGACCGGATCGGACCCCACTACCTCGTGCTGGCCGAGCTGATGGCGCACAAGCGGATCGACGTGGCGGTGCGCGCCTTCAACGCCCTCGGCCGCCCGCTCGTGGTGGTCGGCGACGGACCCGAGCTGCGCCGGCTGCGCCGGATGGCCGCGCCGAACGTTCGTTTCACGGGCCGCGTCAGCGACGAGCGGGTCGCCGAGCTGCTCGCGAGCTCACGCGCGCTCGTCGTCACGGCGGCCGAGGAGTTCGGGATCGCGGCCGTCGAGTCGCTCGCCTCGGGCCGCCCGGTGATCGCGCTCGGGGCCGGCGGCGTCCGCGAGAGCGTGCGCGAGGGCCTCACGGGCGCGTACTACGAGCGCGCCGAGCCGGAGGCGCTGGCCCGCGCCGTAGAGGCGTTCGACCCGCTCGCCGTCGACCCGGCCGTTTGCGTGGAGGCCGCGCGCCGGTTCGGCGCGGACCGCTTCCGCGACCAGCTGCGGCGGATCGTCGCCAGCGCCGTGGAGGCGGAGCGCGCGCCAAGGCCCGGGGAGCGGCCGTCCGTCGTCACCGGACTGCTCCCGCGACGCACCATCAAGCGCGCCGCCGCGGGCTGAAATTGCGCGGAGTCCGGGCAGGATTCCTCAGTTCAGCCTAAAACCTCGGTGCACCGGGCAACAAAGTCCGTAACCCTCTGGCATCCTAGGGGTTGTGTTAGTGCGCGCCGCCCTGAGGGGCGACGTGCTGGTTCTGATCCACGGTGGCTCCCCACAGCGTAGCCGAGGTCAGGAGACGGAACTCAGGGACGCGCTGGACCTCCCCTCAGACGCGCCCCATCGCACTGCCGACGGGCCGCCTTGCGACGGAGCAAGGATGGTTGCAATGGCAACTGGATCTTCCTATAATTCCTACGGAAACAGTTGGTTATGAATATGCCGAAAGGACTTACGACGCCCACGATCACCGATACCCCACGCCCCCGTAAGAACGAGGAGGCCGTCGCCGACCCCACGATGGATTCGCTGCAGCTCCTGCTGCGCGAGGCGGGCCGTTACCCGCTGCTGAAGCCGAGCGAGGAGATCGAGCTCGCGAAGCGCATCGAGAAGGGCGATCTCGCAGCCAAGGACCGGATGATCAACTCCAACCTGCGCCTCGTGGTGGCCAACGCGCGCCGCTACCAGGGCCAGGGCCTTGCGCTCGGCGACCTCATCCAGGAGGGCATGCTGGGTCTCATCCGCGCGGTCGAGAAGTTCGACTGGCGCAAGGGCTTCCGCTTCTCCACATACGCCACGCTCTGGATCCGCCAGGCCATCCAGCGCGGCCTCGAGAACACGAGCCGGACGATCCGGCTCCCCGTTCACGTGGCCCAGCGCTCCCGGAAGGTCGGGCGCATCGAGCGTGAGCTGACGACCAAGCTCGGCCACGAGCCGAGCGACGAGGAAATCGCCGACGCTGCCGACCTGCCGCTCGCCGACGTGATCGAGATCCGCAAGGCCGATCGCGCCGTCGTGAGCCTCGACAAGCCGGTGGGCGACGATGGCGACACCTCGTTCGGCGACCTGCTGGCGCTCGAGACGCCGGCGGTCGACGAGGAGGTCCACGAGGCCCTCCGGTCGGAGACGCTGCTGACGGCCATCCAGGAGCTGCCCGCTCCGGAGCGCGACGTGATCGAGATGCGCTTCGGTGCCGGCGACCAGGAGCCGCAGACGCTCTCGCAGGCCGGCCGCAAGCTCGGCGTCTCGACCGAGCGGGCCCGCCAGATCGAGGAGCGCGCCCTCAAGCGCCTCTCCCAGCGCCCGGAGCTGATGGCGCTGCGCGAGGCCGCGTAGAGGCCTCAGCCAGAAACGCAGGACTTCGACGACCCGGCCCCGGCCGGGTCGTCGCCGTTAATCGTCCAGTTGCGTGACGTTGCCCGAGCCCTCGAGGCGCGAGCTCACGGACGGGCGGCCGCGGTAGGTGACGTCGCCGCTGCCCTCGACGATCAGCTCGAGCGAGCGCGCGACGCGCAGGTCGGCGTCGCCGGAGCCGTCGATGCGCACGCTCGCGTCCTGGGTGGCGAGGTCCTGCAGGTCGGTCTCGGCCGAGCCGTCGACCTCCATCTCGAGGTCGTCGACGCGGCCGCGCGCCTGCACGAGCCCCGAGCCGTCGACCCGCAGCTCGAAGGACTTGGCGGAGAGGCCGCTGAGGTTGACGTCTGCCTCGTCGTTGACGCGCAGGGCGAGCAGCGCCGGCACGCCGAGGCTGATCTGGACGTCGCCGAGCGGGTCGGGCCCGATCGTGAGGCCGCGCGACTTCGTCGACACCTTCAGCACGTCGCCGACGACCTGGGTCTTGATGCGGTCGATCGCCTTCGAGCCGGCCGTGATCCGCACGCCGGGGTCCGGGCGGTTCGAGAGCCCGATGTCGAGCGAGATGTCGCCCGAGACCTCCAGGCGCGTGAAGCCGCCGAGGTCGCGGGTCTGGGAGACGGGCGGCCCGCTGTCGCAGCCGGCGAGCACCGCGGCGGCGCCGAGCGCGGCCAGGATGGCGAGCAGGCGCCTCATGGGCGCTCCAGCGGGAGCTCGGCGACGACGATGGTGCCGCCGCCCTCGGGGGAGGTGACCTCGAAGCGCCCGTCGAGCGCCGCCACGCGGTCGTTGAGGCCGCGCAGGCCGGTGCCGCGCCGCGGGTCGGCGCCGCCGCCCCCGTCGTCGCGCACGGTCACGCGCAGGCGGCCGCGGTCCTCGAGCAGCTCCACCCACGCCTTCGCCTCGTCGCCGGCGTACTTGGCGACGTTGGTGAGCGCCTCGGCGGTGATGAAGTAGGCCGTCGCCTCGACGGCGGGCGGGAGGCGGTGGTCGGGCACGCCGGAGATCTCGACCTTGAACGGCGCGCGCGCCGCGAGCGCCTCGAGCGCCGCGATCAGGCCGCGGTCGGCCAGCAGCGCGGGGTGGATGCCGCGCGCGAGCTCGCGCAGCTCCTTGACGGCCTCCGTCGCCTCGACGCGGGCCCGCGCCACCAGCGGCGCGGCGGCCGCCGGGTCGTTCTCGAGCTTGGTCTCGACGACGCCGAGGAGCACGTTGAGCGCGACGAGCCGCTGCTGGGCGCCGTCGTGGAGGTCGCGCTCGATCCGGCGGCGCTCGTCGTCGGCGGCGGCCAGGATGCGCGCGCTGGCGTCCTTGAGCCCTTCCACGCGCTCGCGCAGCTCCACCGAGCTCGGGCCCAGCATGACCCGCGCGCAGACGCCGTAGAGCCACGCCAGGCCGTTGAAGAGGTGCAGGCAGCACAGCCACAGGACCGCGCCGACGGGCACGGCGGCGATCGCCGAGACCGGGTTGTCGATCTCCCACCCGAAGAAGATCACGGGCGTGATCGCCACGAGCACGGGGGCGAAGGCGAGCACGAGCGAGGTCAGCCCGAGCACGCCCACCGCGGCGAATGCGACGACGCCCATCGGCAGCTTGCCGAGCAGGAACACGAGCGACTTCCAGGTCACGGGGTCGCGCAGCCACAGCTGCACGCGCTGGCGCCAGTTGGCGTGGATGCCGCCCTCGAGCGGCGGGTGGATCGAGATCCGCAGCAGCCGGCGCGCGAGCGTGCGCTCGACGGCCGCCATCCCGCGCACGGCGAACAGCGTGGCCACGAGCAGCGCCAGCCCGACGACGATCACGGCGAGTCCGGCGCCGACCGACAGCCCGGCGACGAGGATCGCCACGTAGGCGGCGCCGAGCGGCAGGGCGATCAGCAGGTAGAGCAGGTTCCGGTAGCTCTGCGGCTCCCGCAGGACGCGGGCGAAGCGCCCCAGGGACGCCGCGGTGAAGCGGCGCCTGCGGTGGCGCCCGCTCACCAGGACCCCGGTTGTGCTCATGCTCTTGAGCCTAGGCTTCATGCGGCGTCGCGCCCTTACGGCTAGCTCCCGATTTCCCCGCGTAGAGCCGCGAGCTGCGCTCGCTCGCGCGTCGCGTCCCGGCCCAGCGCGGCGCGGGCGGCGATCCGGGTGGCGAAAGTGACGAGCTGGGCCGCGTCGTCGAGCGCGCGGGAGCGGCGGCCGAGCGCGGCCTCGATCGCCTCGCGGCGGCGCCGTGCCAGCAGGGCGAACGGCTCACCGTCGCGCATGACGCTGTGGCCGCCGGTGTGGCGGACGTGCAGCTGCGGGTGCAGGACGGTCCGGACGCCACGCGCGCGGGCGCGCAGGCCGAGCGCCATGTCCTCGGCGAACAGGTGCACGGAGGGGTCGAACGGGCCCAGCTCGCGCAGCAGGGCCGTGGAGGCGGCCAGGCATGCGGCGATCGCCCAGCCGACCGTGCGCGGGCGCTCGGCCCGGTGCGGCTCGGCGCGCTCGCGCAGGGCGCGGGGCAGCAGCGGCGGGTGGACGAGGGCGGGCAGCAGGGCGCCGACCGTGCCGGGCAGCGGGTGGGCGGAGCGCTGGACGGCGCCGTCGGGCTCGAGCAGCCGGGGGGCGTGCAGGGCACGAGGATGGATTCGCGCCTGCGCGACGAGCTCATGCAGGGAGTGGTCGGCCAGCTCGGTGTCGGGGTTGAGCAGCACGGTGACGTCGTGGCGGGCGCGGGCGACGCCGGCGTTGTTGGCGGCGCCGAACCCCGGATTGTCCGGGAGCTCGACGAGCTCGGCGCCGTGAGCCCGGGCGCGCTCGGGACCGTCGTCGCGCGAGCCCGAGTCGACGACGATCAGCTGGGCCTCCGGCGCGTGGCGCTGGAGCGTCGGCAGCAGCGCGGCCAGCTCCGGGCCCGAGTCGTGCAGCACGGTGACGATCGTGAACGGTGTCACCTGGCGATCGCCTCGACCGCTGCGGCCAGCCGTGCGGCCGACGCCTCGACGGGGAATCGCTCCGCCCGGGCGCGGGCGGCGGCGGGAGCGGCGGGGTCGGCGAGCAGCGCCTCGACGGCCTCGGCGCCGGCGGCGGCGTCGCCGGGCGCGAACAGCCGGCCGGCGCCGCCCTCGACGATCTCCAGCGGCCCGGCCGCGGCGGGCGCGGCGACGGGGCGGCCCGTCGCGAGCGCCTCCAGCAGCGCCATCCCGAACGGCTCGGCGTCCGCGCAGTGCAGCAGCACGTGTGAGCGGGCGAGCGCCGCGCGAGGGTCCGGCAGCGCGCCGCAGAACGTCACCCGGCCGGCGAGGTCGCGCAGCGCGGCGCGCACGCGCAGGCCGACCTCGAAGCCCGCGCCGTCCCCCGGCAGCGCCGCGCCGGCGAGCTCGAGCTGCAGCTCCGGGACGCGCGCGGCGATCTCGAGCGCGAGGTCGGCGCGCTTCCACGGCACGAGCGCGCCGAGCACGAGCGCGCGCGGAGGGCCCTCGGCGCGCGGCAGCGGTGCCCAGGCGGCGAGATCGATGCCGGGGTGCAGGATCGCCGCGCTGACCCGCAGGCCGCGCGCGACCGCGTGCGAGGCCGCCACGACGCCGTCGGCGCGGCGGCTCGCGGCGCGCACGGCCGCGCCCACGCCGGCGCTCGGCGGCAGGTCGTGGTGGACCGCGAGCCACGGCGTGCCGCTCAGCGGCGCGGCCGCGGCGGCCAGCATGGCGCGTGCGCTCCACGCCACCAGCGCCGCCGGCCGGTGGCGGCGGGCGAGCCGCGCCGCGTCCACGGCGAGCCCGCCGAGCCGCTGCGCCGCGGCCGCGCGCGACCCGCGCAGGTGCAGCGAGCGGTTGCGGATCGGGTCCACCCGGAGCCCGGCACCCCGCGCGGCGGCGGCGAGCGGACCCTCCGGGCAGGCGACCAGCGCCGGCCGCCCGAGCCGGGTCGCGCAGTCGAGCAGCACGCGCTCGGCGCCGCCGAGCACGCCGGAGTAGGACAGGAACAGGACCGGCCGGTCGTCCATGGCGCGGGTAGCATCGCGGCTCATGCCACGGTCGAGCAGCGCGGGTGGCTCCCTGCGTGCCGTGACGGCGCGCGGTGGCGCCCTCAACGCCGCCTTCCTGTCGGGCGCGGAGGGCCTCGTGCTGCTCCAGGGGCTGCTGGCCACGGCGCTGCTCGGGCCGAGCGCGATCGGTCTCTACGGCGTCGTCACGACGACCGCCATGACGATCGTGGCGCTGCGCCGGGTGGGCATCGACGAGGCGTTCGTCCAGCAGGCGGCCGAGGACGAGGAGGCGGAGTTCCAGCGCGCCTTCGGCGTGGAGCTGACCGTCGGGCTGGTGGCGTCGCTGGCCATCGCGGTGCTCGCGCCCGTGCTCGCGGCGCTCTACGGCGACGACCGGCTGCTGGCGCTGACGCTCGCCGTCGCCTACCTGCCCGTGGCGTTCTCCCTGCAGGCGCCCCAGTGGGTCTTCTTCCGCCGGATGGACTTCCTGCGGCTGCGGCTGCTGCAGGCGATCGTGCCGCTCGGCACCGTGCTCGTGAGCGTGCCGCTGCTGCTCGCCGGCGTCGGGGTGTGGGCGCTCGTGATCGGGCCGTTCTGCGCCCACGTGGCCGCCGTGCTCGCCGCCGCGGCGGTCTCGCCGTACAAGCTGCGGCCGCGCTTCGAGCGCGACGCGGCGCGCCGCTACCTTCGCTTCTCCTGGCCCGTGTTCGTCACCGCGGTGGCCGCGCTGGCCGTCGCGCAGGGACAGGTCGCGCTGTTCGGACTCTCCGAGGATGGGCTCGCCGCGGCCGGCTGGATCACGCTCGCGGTGACGCTCACGCGCTACGCCGACCGCGCGGACCAGATCGTGGCGACGACGATCTACCCGGCGATCGTGCGGGTCCGCGAGCGCGTCGACGTGCTCGAGGAGCTGTTCGCGAAGTCCAACCGGCTGACGCTGATGTGGGCGTTCCCGTTCGGCGCGGGCCTGGCCCTGTTCGGCGCCGACCTCGTGGCGTTCGTGCTCGGCGACGAGTGGGAGCCCGCGGTGGTGCTGCTGGGCGGCCTGGCGGCGGCGACCGCGCTGCAGCAGCTGGGCTACAACTGGTTCGCCTTCTACCGGGCCCGTGGGGAGTCGCGACCGCAGGCGGTCGAGTCGGCGGTGTTCGCGGGCTCGTTCGCGGTCCTGGCCGTGCCGGCGACGCTGGCGTGGGGGAGCTGGGGCTTCGTGGCCGGCCGCCTGGCCTGCACGGCCTGCGTGCTGGCGATCCGGCGGCGCTACGTCCTGCGGCTGCTCCCGGGCGCGCGGCTCGGGTCGATCGCCCTGCGTGCGGCGCTGCCCGTCGCGGTCGCCACGGCCCCGGTGCTGGCCCTGCGGCTCGCGCTGTGGGGCGGCGAGCGGCCGCTCGCGCAGGCGCTGGCCGAGCTCGTCCTGTGGCTGGCGGGTCTCGTGCTGGCGACCCGCCGGCTCGAGTCGGGCCTGCTCGGCGAGCTGTGGGGCTACCTGCGGCCCGGCGGCGAGCGGCCCGCATGGGAGACGCCCGCGGCGGCCCGCTCGTGAAATGGCGTGGCGTGCTGCTGTGGCTCGCGGCGGCGGTCATCTCGGGCTTCACGATGCGGCGCTACCTCGAGCCCTTCGACGAGGGCCTGCTGATGCAGGGCGCCGCGCGGATCCTCGACGGCCAGTGGCCCTACGCCGACTTCGGCTGGCCCTACGGCCCCGGGCAGCCCGGCGCCGTCGCCGCCCTCTCGTGGGTGTTCGAGCCGTCCGTGGCGTGGTGGCGGCTGCTGCGCGTGGCGGCCGACGCGACCGCCGCGGTGGCGGTCTGGGCGCTCGTCCG
>CAVSMP010000017.1:0-81778 GCA_963729155.1 uncultured Solirubrobacteraceae bacterium | reverse complement strand
CGAGCTCGAGCTCGGCGCGGTCGTCAAGACGCTCGAGGACGTCGCCGCCCGCGGACAGCCGACCGCCTCGCGCCTCCCGCCGCTGTTCCTGACCCTGCAGCGCAACCGCGAGTGGTGGACCGAGGCCCGCTGCTCAGCTCCGGCCGCCGCGTCGGCTTCGACGGCTCCCAGATCGTCTGGCAGTACTACCCCGGCGCCGGGCATCCAGATCCAGGTGCTCGGCACCTTCGGCAAGGTCAACGCGCTCTGGTCGCTCCCCGCCAGACCACCGCGCTGCGGCCAGGCCGCTCGACGAGCTGCTCGCCGCTCGCCGCCGAGCGCGCCGGCGGCCTCGCCTGGGAGTACTACTTCACTTACCGCGCGGGCAAGGCGCCGTGGGTGTCCAGCCTCGCCCAGGGCACCGCGCTGCAGGCGCTCTCGCGCGCAGCGACGCCCTGCGCCGCCAGGCCGAGGTGTTCCCGGTCACAGCCGCGGCCTGAACATCTTCGAGCGCGCCGCGCCGGAGGGCGTGCGCGTGCCGGCCGGCGCGGGCACGCACTACGCGCAATACTCCTTCGAGCCCGGCCTGCGGATCCTCAACGGCTTCATCCAGTCGCTCGTCGGGCTCTACGACTACGGCCGGCTCGCCGCCGATGAGCGCGCGAAGGCCCTGTACGCGGCGGGCGAGGCGCGCGCCCGCGAGGAGGTCCCCACCTACGACACGGGCGCCTGGTCGCTGTACTCGCGCGGGACCGTCATGAACGAGTCCGACCTCGGCTACCACACGCTGCTGCGCGACTTCCTGCGGTCGCTGTGCACCCGCACCGCGGAGCCGACCTACTGCGACGCCGTGCAGCACTTCACGGAGGACTTGACGACCGCGCCGGTCGTCCGGCTCGACAGCCGGCGCCTGCGCGGCGGCGAGTACGGCCGGATCAAGATGGCGCTCGACAAGATCTCGGGCACGACGCTGCGCATCACGCGCGGCGGGGAGCTCGTGCACACGCGCTTCGTCGGCAACCTCTCGCGCGGGCCGCACACGCTCGGCTGGCAGGTGCCGCGCAAGGCGGGGACCTACACGGTCACGCTCAACGCGCGCGACCTCGCCGGCAACACGGCGTCGGCCACGGGCGACGTCCAGGTGCTCAAGCCGCGTAAGAAGAAGCGCCGCGGGTAGGCTCCCGGGGCTCATGGCGCCCCGGACGATCCTCTACACGGGCAAGGGCGGCGTCGGCAAGACGTCCGTGGCCACCGCGACCGCCCGCCGCTGCGCCGCCCAGGGGCTGCGCACGATCGTGCTCTCGACGGACCCGGCGCACTCGCTCGCCGAGTCGCTGGAGACCGCGGTCGGCGGACAGCCGACCGACGTCGGCGACGGCCTGTTCGCCCAGCAGATCCAGGCCCAGGACGAGCTGGAGCGCCACTGGTCGGGCGTGCAGCGCTGGCTCGGCGGCGTGCTGATGGAGCGCGGGGTCGACCGGATCGCGGCCGAGGAGCTGACGGTGCCGCCCGGCGGCGACGAGCTGTTCAGCCTGCTCGCGCTCAAGGCCCACCACGAGTCCGGCGACTGGGACGTCATCGTCGTCGACTGCGCGCCGACCGGCGAGACGCTGCGGCTGCTCTCGTTCCCCGACGCGGCGCGGTGGTGGCTGGACAAGGTGCTCGGCCGCGAGCGCGCGCTGCTGGCGGCGGCGCGACCGCTGGCGCGCACGTTCCTCGACCTCCAGCTCCCGGACGACCGCGCGTTCGGCGAGATCCAGGCGCTCGTCGGCAACCTCGTCGCGATGCACGACCTGCTGCGCGACGCTGAGCATGCGTCCGTCCGGCTCGTGATGACGCCCGACCGGATGGTCGTCGCCGAGGCGATGCGGACGTTCACCTACCTGAACCTTTACGGCTACGTGACCGACGCGGTGGTGGTCAACCGCGTCTTCCCGGACGAGCTCGACGGGACGTACTTCGGGGCCTGGCGCGCGGTCCAGGCCGAGCAGCTCGAGCTCGTCGAGTCCGGCTTCGCCCCCGTGCCGGTGCTGCGGGCGCCGTACTTCGAGCGCGAGGTGCTCGGCGGCGCCATGCTCGACCGCCTCGGCGAGGCGCTGTTCGACGGGCCGCGACGCCGGCTCCGTGCTCCACGGCCGCGTCACGCAGGAGCTGTCGCTGCACGACGGCGGCGCGGAGCTGCGCCTGGACCTGCCCTTCGTCTCCAAGGGCGACGTGTCGCTGAAGAAGATCGGGCTGGAGCTCGTCGTGCGCGTGGACGGCCACAAGCGCACGATCCTCCTCCCGGGCGCGATGGCGGCCCACCGGCCGAGCTCGGCGACGCTGACGGACGGCGCGCTGGTCGTCGGCTTCACCGAGCAGGAGCCCGTCCGTGCCTGACGATCCGATGGACGCCGTGCGCGAGGCGGAGCGGCTCGTGCGCGAGGCGACCGAGCGCGCCGAGCAGATCGCCGGCGAGGTCCCGCCGCGCGGGTACGAGGAGCCGCGGGAGACGACCCCGCCCACCCCGCCGCCGTTCCCGGACCTGTCGGCGATCGCGGGCCTGGTGGAGCTGGCGCGCGGCTCGCTGCCGCCCGACCTCCAGCGCCAGCTCCAGCAGGCGCTGCGCGAGCTCCTGATCGCCCTGCGGGCGGTGCTCGACTACTCGATCGACCGCCTCGAGCCGGGTCCCGAGCCACCGTCGGCGACGGTGGAGGACATCCCGATCTCCTGACAAACTCGACCTCGTGCCGAGCCTGCAGAAGCGCGTGCGGGAGATCCCGCCCGAGCACCGCATGGCCGCGATCGCCGCGGCCGTCCTGGTGCTCTCGATGGGGCTCCCGTGGTACCAGCGCACGGTCGACCCCGGGGCCGAGGGCGACCTCGTCTCCAAGAGCCTGAACGCCTTCGGCGTCTTCACGTTCGTCGAGGCCGCGATCCTGCTCGTGGCGGCGGGGGTGCTGTTCCTGATCTGGGCCCGGATGGAGGGCAAGGGCTTCCACCTGCCGGGCGGCGACGGGTTCGTGATCTCGCTGGCGGGCGGCTGGGCGGTGGCGCTGCTGATCTGGCGCGTCTTCGACCGCCCGGGCGACGACCTCCGCAGCGTCGTGGTGGGCGTCCAGTGGGGCTTCCTCGTGGCCCTCGGCGCCGCGGCCGCGCTCGTCGTCGCGGGCGCGCGCCTGCGCGCCGCGCACCGCCCCGAGCCGCCCAACCCCGCCGAGGACCTCGACTGGGAGGCGGCCGCCCCGCGCCCCCGGCGGCGCGCGACCGACCGCGAGCCCCGCGACGCGACCGCCGTCACCGAGGTCCTCCGCGACCGCCCGAACTGGGACGGCGAGGCCCCCGACGCGCCGGACCCGCACCGCCGCCGGCGCGACCCCGACCCCGACCCGGACCCCGACAAGCCGCCCGACCGCCTCTTCTGACCGCCGAGCGGCGGATAATTCGGCCTGAGCCCGACTTATCCACCGCTCGCGCAACTGCGGGGGGTGCGCGCGTTGTGAGCGGCATGCGCCTGACCCTCGCCATCCTCACCCTGCTGCTGTTCGCCCCGGCAGCCGCGCACGCCGAGTGGACCGGCCAGACGCTCTCGTCCCCGCACACGTTCGTCGACGACCCTGCGGCTGATCGTCTCGGCCACGGCGGCGCACTGGCGACGTGGCGCTTCCAGGAGGGCAGCCGCGCAGGCTCCGAGGGCGCCACGCGCGCGCCCGGATCGGGCGGGTTCGGCACGCACGTGGGGATCGTCCCCGCGACACGCATCAGCAGGCCGCTCACGACCATCGCCGGGCTCGAGCCCTACGGGGCGAGCGGCGCGCTGCTGGCGCTGATCACCGCGCGCCAGGCGAAGCCGCAGTCGCGGCTCGGCGTGCGCTTCGGCTCGACCAGCGGGCGCTTCGGGAAGCTGCGCACGATCCGCCGCACGCGCGCCCATGCGATCGCCCGCGCGTCGCTGGCCGTCAACGCGCGCGGTGACGCGGCGCTCGCGTGGTTCGAGGACCGCGGCACGCGCACGGACCGCCTCTACGTGGCGCTGCGCCGCGCCGGCAAGGGCTTCGGCGCGCCGCGGCGGCTGGCCACGGGGCGGATCCGCGGCGTGGCGGCCGCGGTCGGGGAGCGCGGCGACGTGCTCGTGAGCTGGGACGCCCGCGGCGTCGTGCGCACGCGCTTCAAGCCGCGCGGGCGGCGGGCCTTCCGGGCCGCGGACACGGTTCGCTCCAAGCCGGCCTTCAACGCCGACATGCACCCTGTGATCACGCCGTCCGGGCGCACCGTGCTCGCGTGGAGCGCGCAGTTCACCTCCGAGGGCGGCCGGCGCGGACCGGTGTACTTCCAGGCGGCCACGCGCGCGACCGGAGCCCGGCGCTTCGCCCGCGCGCGGCTGCTGGAGACGATCCCCGCGCGCGCCTACGACGGGCTCGGCCGCGGGATCGACGCCGTCGCCGACACGGCGGGCGTGGTCGCGATCGCCTGGCGCGGCGGGACCGGCGTGCGCGCGTCGCGCGGCGGCGCCCCGGCGCAGACGCTCTCGGCCCCGGGCACGACTGCGGTCCTCTCCGACCTCGCCGCCGGGCCCGGCGGCCGGCTCGTCGCGGTCTGGGACGGCGGCGTGGACGACACCGCCAGCCTCGTTCGCGCAGCCGTCGCCGAGGGGGTCGGCGCGCCGTTCGGACCGCCCGAGGACGTCTCGGCGGCGGGGCGCGACTCGCGCTTCGGCCACGCGGCGTTCGTCGGCGACCGGCCCGTCGTGGTGCTCGCGAGCCGCCCGGCGCCGCGCGGCGAGCCGGTGGCGCAGGGCTACGTGAGGTAGACCGCGTAGGCCGCCGCGGTGGCCAGGAACGCGATCGCGATGCCGACGGCGACGGTCGCGGGCGACTTGTACAGGTGGCCGGCGCACCCGATGAGGAAGCCGAGCACCATCAGGGCCATGAACGGCGTCGGCGAGGTCTCGTCCACGGGCGCGAGTCTAGACTCGACGCCGTGAGCGTCGCCGCACCCGAATCCGCCGATCAGCTCGCCGCCGGCCTGCGCGACGCGGGCTACCTGGCGAGCGGGTCCACCGCCCTGGTCTCCTACCTGGCCACCCGCCTGGGCAAGCCGGTCCTCGTCGAAGGCCCGGCCGGCGTCGGCAAGACCGAGCTGGCGAAGGCGCTCTCGCGTTACCTGGGCCGCTCCCTCGTGCGCCTGCAGTGCTACGAGGGGCTCGACGAGGCCAAGGCGCTGTACGAGTGGAACTACCGCAAGCAGCTGCTGCGGATCCAGGCCGAGAGCGGCGACGACGCCGGCTGGGACGCCGTCCAGGACGACATCTTCGGCACCGAGTTCCTGCTCGCCCGGCCCCTGATGCAGGCGATCGCCTCGCCCGAGCCGGTCGTGCTGCTGATCGACGAGATCGACAAGACCGACCAGGAGTTCGAGGCGATGCTGCTCGAGCTCCTCAGCGACTTCCAGATCACGATCCCCGAGCTCGGCCGCATCGAGGCCCGCACCCACCCCGTGGTGCTGCTTACCTCCAACAACTCGCGCGAGCTCACCGAGGCGCTCAAGCGCCGCTGCCTGTACCTGTGGCTCGACTACCCCTCGACCGAGCACGAGCTCGAGATCGTGCGCCTGCACGCGCCCGAGCTGCCCGAGACGATCGCGCGCCGGCTGGTCGAGGTGATCGCGATGGTGCGCGAGCTCGACCTCAAGAAGCCGCCGTCGATCGCGGAGTCCATCGACTGGGCGCGCGCGTTGCTGCTGATGGGCGCCGAGGACATCACCGCCGACGTCTTCCGCTCGACGCTGTCGATCATCGTCAAGCACCGGACCGACCTCGACGTGGTGGCCGAGCGCGTCGGCGTGAAGCTGGCGGCATGACCTTCCCCGCCCACGTCCTGCGCTTCGCCGAGGAGCTGCGGGCCGAGGGCGTCGCGGTGGGGACCTCCGAGCTCAACGACGCCTTCGCCGCGCTGGGCGAGGTCGGCTGGACGGATCGCATGCCGTTCCGCGAGGCGCTCGCGGCCACGATCGCCAAGTCGCCGGAGGACCGGCGCGTGTTCGACCTCGTGTTCGAGCGCTTCTTCTTCCGCGCCGCCGAGGCCGCGGCGCTCGAGCAGGGCGTGCGCGAGCGCGCGGCCGCCGAAGGCGAGGAGCAGCTCGAGGGCATGGAGGGCGGCGACCGGATCGACTTCGAGGCGCTGCGCGAGCAGGTGCTGCGCGCGATCCGCGAGGAGAACGACGCGGCGATGCGCGACCTGGCGCGGCTGGCCATCGCGGCCTTCGGGCGCCGGGGCCAGGGCTCCGGGGTGCTCGGCGTGGACGTGCAGCGGATCCGCCGCTCGCTCGGGCTCAAGACGGAGCCCGGCGGGCCGGTCCGCGAGGACCAGGCCGGCGACCAGCCGGAGCCGCTCACGCGCGACCAGATCCGCCGCTTCGAGCGGCACCTGCGGCGCGAGCTCGAGCGGATGCAGATCGAGCGCACGCAGGCGCTCCCGCCCTCGCGGCCGCTGAACGAACTCGACCGCGCGCTGCCGTCGGGGCCGCTGCAGGACCTCGCGGCCGTCCACCGCGTCGTCATGCAGCTCAAGCGGCGGCTGGCCACCCAGGGGCACGAGACCCGCGGGCACCGCCGGCACGCCCAGGTCGACGTGCGGCGCACGATGCGCGCCTCGCTGCAGACCGGCGGCGTGCCCGTCGAGCTGCGCTACAAGCCCAAGCGCCCGCGCCGGCCCGAGCTCTACGTGCTCTGCGACGTCTCCACGAGCGTCACGTCGGCCTCCGTGTTCTTCCTGTCCGTGCTGCACGCCCTGCACGACTCGTTCCGCAAGATGCGCTCGTTCGTGTTCGTCGAGCGGATCTCGGAGGTCACCGACGTCTTCGAGCGCGAGCGCTCCTTCAAGGCGGTCTCCGACGCGATCTCCAAGGACGCCGGGGTCGCCGACGTCTCGGGCTACACGGACTACGGGCGCGTCTGGCGCGAGTTCCTCCTCCAGGTCGAGGACGACCTGCACCCGCGCGCGACCGTGATCGTGCTCGGGGACGCGCGCACCAACGGCCGCGATCCCGCCGCCCACCTGTTCGCCGCCGTCGCCGAGCGGGCCGGGCGGACGTTCTGGCTCAACCCCGAGCCGCGGCTGTACTGGAACTACGGCGACTCCGTGATCGCGGCCTACGAGCCCTATTGCGAGGCCCATGAGTGCTGGACGACGCGCCAGCTCGAGGACTTCGTGAAGGCGCTCACGCGCCCGGCTGCTCGCGCCTGACGCGGTAGGTCTTCACGGGCTCGGTGATGCCCTTCAAGCGCTTCGGCCCGGCCGAGGACCACGCGAAGCCGTCCTGCGCGGCGTCGCGGACCTCTTCCGTGGTCAGGACGGAGCCCGGCCGCGCCCGCGCCGTCAGGCGGCTGGCGAGGTTCACAGTCGAGCCGAACCAGTCGCCCCAGCGGTTGACCGCCGGCCCGTAGGCCACGCCCGCGCGCAGCTGCGGCAGCGCGTCGTCCTCCTCCGCGCGCGCGACGAGCTCGAGCGTCGTGGTCACCATCGGCTCCGGATCGGGCGCGACGAGCATCACCGCGTCGCCGATCACCTTCACCACCCGCACCGGAGGCTCGACCACCTCGCCCGCGAGCTTGGACAGCTCACCCGCGACGCTCGTGAGCTCCTCCACCCCCGCGGTCTCGCCCAACTCGGTGAACCCGACGAGGTCGGCGAACGCGATCGCCTGTGGGCGCCCCTCGCTGAGGGTCCCCGTCGTCATCTCCTCGAACGTGACGGCGTCCGTACGCAGCACCTGCCTGAGGTGCAGCGTGAACACGTACTCCAGCCACGGGCCGGTGAGCGGCAGCAGTGCTTCGGCGGCGGCCGCGAAACGCCGGCCGAGCTCATGCTCGTCCGCGCCGCCCGCGAGCAGTGAGCTGGCGCCGAGCGTCCGGATCGCCTCGGCGTAGCGCGCCATTCCCCGTCCCAGCACGCGTGTGGACTCGAGCATCCCGTCGTCGTCGAAGCCGGCCTCGCGCAGCCGCGCCCCGATCCTGGCCGCCTCGAGATCCCGCTCGCCGAGCACCTTCGCATCCGGCGGCGGCACGGGCAGGCCGAGTGCCCGTCGCGTCGCCTGCAGGTACTCCAGGTTCAGCCCACTCTGCTCGGCGATCTCCTGCTGGGAGAAACGCTGATCGGGGCCCAGCAGCCGCTCCACGGGCAGCAGCGCGAGCCGCTGCTCGTCGACGGCCTGCTTGAGCTCCTCGACCGGGACGCCCTCGGCGTGGAGCTCGTCCAAGAGCTCCCGCCGCGCCTCGCGGGCGCGCTCGTCGGGGAGCTCGTCCAGCAGCCCTTCGGCTTCCCAGTCCACGGCGCTGCGGACCGTATCGAGTCCGGCGCCCTCGCTCCGGGAGGCTCGAAGCCGCGCGAGGCAACCTGAACCAGTTCGCGCTCTACCCCCCCTGATCCGGGCCTTCACTCCGGCGCGCTCGGGATCCTTCGGCTCGGCCGTCCTCGGAGGCGAGTGAGCGGATGGCCTGGGCGACGCGCAGGCTCGTCCCACGAGAGGCCTCTGCGACCGCCGCCACGGCGTCCGACGCGGCGAAGGCTGTGTTGGCCGGCCGCAGCGTCCGTGCGGTCAGCTGGGGAGTCAGCGGGCTCGTGTCGACGACCGTCCGCAGCGCCGCGGTGCTGCGCTTGAGATCGTCGAGATCCGCAACCAGGGTCTCCACCGTCTCACCCGCCCCGAGCTGATAGAGCGCGGAGTCGCCGGGGTCGATCCAGCTCAGATAGCCGCCCTCGAGAATCTGCAGGGGCCGCTCGATCGCACCGGTGAAGCTGTAGCGATCCCGGTCCGGGAGCACCGGGTCGAAGTACCGCGGGCAGTAGAAGTCGGAGACGGGCACCCCGTTGACCGGGTACCAGACCGCCTGGCAGGGGTCACAGACCTCGAGCAGGTAGCGCACCCGCCGCCGCGGGTCCAGCGGGTGGGCGGCGGCGACCAGGCGGTTGCCGAACGGGTCGGCTGATCATCTCCAGCGCCTCGTGGCTCAACGTCACGCTCCACGTCTCATCCGCCGCGACGAGCGCGAAAGGCTGGCGGGTGTAGGAGTTCATGTGGAGCCCCGTCAGGCGTCCCGCGCTCGAAGTCGTCGACGATGTCGGCCGTGCGCTCCTCGCCGATCGCGTACTCGAGCGTGCCGACGAGCTCTTCCGAGGCGCTGAAGATGACGATCGGGTGGTAATCGCTCGGCACCGACTCCAGGTCCTCGAACGCGTCGACCGTCACGCGCAGCCCCCAGTAGGGCGTGAAGTCGCGCGTGATCTGCTTCTGGATCGCCGCGGCGGCCTGGAGGACCAACCGCGTCGGGATGTCGCGGGTCAGGGAGACGAGCGCGACGTGATCGGTGAGCGGCACGGCACTCCCTTCGTCTTGACCTACATGGCAGATCCGAAGAGGCTGGTTCGAGGATCGGGTGAGATGCTCGAACAGTCAGACATGGCCCACTATCTCCTGTCGCTCGGCCTTGTCAAGCCGCGCGACGTCGTCGAGGAGGACCTCGCCGTCAGTCGACGTGTCGCGCCGGAACTGCGTCTTCCTCGCCACCACGCGCGCGGGCCCGTCGTTCGTCGTCAAGCAGGCCGGGCCCCGGAGCGCCCACACGCTCGCGCACGAGGCCGCGGTCCTGCGCGTGCTCGCCGGCGCGGCGGAGCTGGCGGGCGCAGGTCCCCGTGGTCGTCCATCACGAGCGCGCGGCAGCGAGGCTCGTCGCTCAGCACGCCCGGAGGCGCCCGCGACTGGAGCGACCACGCGCGGTCGCTTCCCGCGCATCCCGGCGCGGGTCCTCGGCCGCGTGCTCGCGACCTTGCATCGGCTGCCCGTCGACGCGGCATGGAGCCGCCGCCCGACGTCGACCGGATGTGGGCGCTGTCGCTGCCCGAGCCGCCGCACGAGCTGTTGCTCGGACCTGAGCGCGGCAGCCCAGGACCTCGTGGCTCGCGTGCAAGCCAGCGACACCTGTGCGACCGGCTGGACGAGCTGCGCGAACGCACCCGACGACGACGTGCTCGTGCACGGCGACCTTCGCTGGGACAACTGCCTGGCGCTCGCGGCGGCCGGCCTCGCGAGCGCCGGACCCGCGTGCTGCTCGTCGACTGGGAGCTCGCCGGCGCCGGCGCCGCGGCATTCGACGTCGGGCACCGTGCTGGCGGAGTACCTGAGCGTGTGGGTCGGATCCATCCCGATCGTCGACCCGGCCGACCCGGGTCGGCTCGTCGCCCGCGCGCGTCATCCCCTGCGGCGCATGCGTCCCGCGATCCACGACTTCTGGTCGGCCTATCGGGTCGCAACCCGCGGTGCCCGACGCTGCGGCGGGTCGTGGAGCTGGCGGCCGTCCGGCTCCTGCAGACCGCGGTGGAGCACGCACAGGATCTCGTCGTGCCCATCGGCACATGTCGTGACCCTGGTGCAGCTCGCCGACAACATGCTCCGCGATCCCGAGGACGCGGCGCTGGCGCTGCTGGGGCTGCGCGAGTGAGCCGATGAGCAGTACCGCGACCAGGTCGCCGCGGCGCTCGAGGCAGTGACGATCCGCGGACCGACGCGATACGCGTGGCTCGGACGCAGGCAGCCGGCCGCTCCCGGCGTCGCTCGACGCCGAGCTCGACGACGCCGAGCGTCGCAGCTATCTCCTCTCGACCGTGCGCGAGGAGCTCTACGCGTCGTTCTACTGCCACGGCGGGCCCGTGCCGGCGCGCTGGCGGCCGCCGCGAGCCGGCCGCCGGGACCCGTGGCTGGTCGACGCGATGTCGCAGGCGAACAGCGGCGCGGGGCTGGGAGCCCGGCTGGACCGTCGAGCGGGTCGAAGGCGCGGAGGTCGTCGTCGCCGGCACGACGCCTGCGGATGCGCGTCCCGCTCGGCGACTGCCGCCGTCGCAGGGCGCCGTGCGACCCGGCGCGGCCGTCAGCGTCCGGCTGCCGAAGGAGCTCCCGGCGTGGTCGCCGGGCTTCTTCACGCGTGGTGAGCGAGGCGCCCGCAGACCTCGCGTCGGAGGAGATCGTCGTGCGCGTCTACTGGAACATCACCCGACCGGGCGCTCCCGCGCTGGTCAGCGCGCTCACCGCGCGGCTCAACGCCGCGCGGGCGCCGTTCCGGCTGAAGGTCGCCGACCATCCGTTCCGCCTCGATCGCTGCGACGCGGCGGTCCTCTACCTCCCGGGCCAGAGCTTCCGCGCGCTGCGCGGAGACGCTCGCGCCGTGGCGCCTGCGCTGACGGCCCACCTGCCGGCGCAGGTCCCGGCCTTCACCCTCGAGCTCGCCCCCGGCGTCGGGGCTGGCGGAGGACGACGGCAGCGGTGAGAGCTTCGGCGCCCGGCGCTGCGCGCTGCTCGCCGACGCGATCGTGCGCGCGCACGAGCAGCGGATCAGCGAACGCCGGTGCACGCGTCGGACGCCGTGGCCGCCCGCTTCGCCGAGGATGGGGTGCAGATCGATGCGCCCTACCTCGAGCCGTCGCTCGCCGGCCGGCATGTCCTCTGACGCCGCGTTCCTCGACGCGGCCGCGTCGATCGGCCGATCGCATCGTGGCCGATGCGGTCTGGCACGACGGCCGCTGCAACTGGATCGGCGTCGTGGTGGATCCCGCCGTGCCGTGGCGGCACGAGTACCGCGCACTCGAGCCGAACCTCTACGACGGCACAGCGGGCGTCGGCCTGTTCCTCGCGCAGCTCGCCGCCGTGACCGGCGACGCCGCCGTCCGTCGCACGGCCCTCGGAGCGCTGCGTCAGGCCATCGCGCGAGCGCCGGCGATGCCGCTCGACCGTCGCGACGGGTTCCACGCCGGCTCGCTCGGCATCGCGTGGGCGGCCGCTCGTGCCGCCGTGCTCCTGGAGCGAGGACGAGCTGCGCGACGGGCGCACGCACGCGTCATCGCCGAGGCCAGGCCGCCCGCCAGTCCCGACCGCTGCCCGGACGTCATTCTCGGCAGCGCCGGGTCGATCCTCGCGCTGCTGGCGCTGGCCGACGCGCTCGACGACCCGGCGCTGATCGAGGACGCGATCGCGACCGGCGACGAGCTGATCGACCGTGCCACGATCACGCCGCACGGCTGGTCCTGGGCGGACCCCTCGCGTCGCTACCGCGGTCACCTCTGCGGGCTCTCGCACGGCGTCGGCGGGCATCGGCTGGGCGCTGCTCGAGCTGTATCGCCGCGACCGGCGACGAGCGCTTCCGCACCGGTGCGCGAGGGCGCGTTCGCCTACGAGCGGTCGTGGCTCGACGCGCGCCTCGGGCACGTGGCCCGACCTTCGCATCGGCGGCCAGCGGCGCGGCACGGCGCGCACCGATGCCTCGCCGGCGACCGGGACCTGGTGCCACGGCGAAGGCGGCATCGCGCTGACGCGCCTGCGCGCGGCCGCCGTGCTCGGCCCGGAGCCCTACCGGCATGAGGCCGAGCTCGCGCTGGAGGCGACGCGCCGGCATCTCGCCCGGGCGCTGCCCGTGCGAACGTGACGGATCTCACGCTGTGCCACGGCGCGGCCGGCGCCGCCGACGTGCTGCTGTGCGGCGCCGCCACGCTCGGCGCAGGCGGCGAGAGCCTGCGCGCGGAGCTCGGGCTGCGCCGCGCTCGAGCGCCACGGCGCCGGGCGCGAGAGACTGGCCGTGCGGCGCGGCGGCCGGAACGACGCCCGCGCTGTTCCGCGGGCTCAGCGGGATCGGCTGGTGGTTCCTGCGGCTGCATGAGGCCGCGGATCCCGTCGGCGCTGACGCTCCCGATCCGCGGTTGACAGTCCCGCGCGCACGAGCGTAGGTTCGACAGGTCGGTCACCGGCACTGCAACTGAGGAGGTGTACGCGTGCCCCCGGTCCCACTCCCGCGTCAACATCCACTGGTCAACAGACTCGGAGGCGCATTGCCAGGCCCCGCCCAGCTTGCGGCGGGCCAGCTGCGAACGCGCTGCCTGCCGCCCAGGTCTTGCCGGAGCTCGTCACGCTCGTCGGTCTACGTCGACGGCAACATCGTGAAGCCGGGCACGGGCACCAACTGGGTGCTGGTCTACCGCGACTGGCAGATGACCGCCTGGTTGCTCATCGAGGGGGCTGGGATCCTCCACCTCGACACGGTCCCAGAGGACGGAGGGAACCCCGACGATGCCCGCGACGTGCTCTGGGTGGGCCGCGACACGGCCGTAGGTCGAGGAAGCGGGCCGCAGTCGGACGAGGCGCGCTTCCTGACCGGCCAGTTCATCCGCGCCGGCGACTTCGAACATGGCGAGACCGGCGGGCCGTCCTCGGCGGAGACCGGGTCTTCTGTCCCACCACGCCGTTGTGCAACTGCAGCAGGAGGTCGCGCTGAGCGGCTCAGCCCGCCAGGTCCAAGAACTGCCGGCGCTCGCGGGCGGTGAGCGAACGGGGAGCGCGTGAGAGCGCGAGCGCCCGCACCCGGTCGATGCTGCCGCAGACATCGCACGTGAAGACGCGCACCACCTCGCCCTTCCCGAGCGTCGCGATCTTGCCGTCACGGCTCATCGCCGCGTCGTAGATCTCGCCCAGTCCGGACTGCAGGACCGCGAGCTCGGCGCCGCTGTCGCGCGTCCCAGAGGCGCAGCCGTCCCGTCCTGGCTGGAGCTGAGCACCCGGGTGCCGTCGGCCGAGAACGACGGCGGTCGTGATCTCGTCCTCGTGGCCGCGGAGCACGAGCGGCGCTCCGCCGCCGGGACCCCAGATGCGGACCGTGCGGTCCGCCCCACCGGTGACGATGCGGCCGTCCGGGCGCGTACGCGAGCGTGTTGACGTCTCCCCGATGCGCTCTGAAGACGCGCTCGGGCTGCGACCACCGGTCCCGCGCCAGATCAGGACGTCGCCGCGTCTCGGCACTCGCGGCGACGTGCTCCCCGTCCGGGCTGAACTCGGCGCTCGTAGATCACGTCTTCGGCGAGCCGCCGAGTGTCACCTCGTCGCCCGGACATGCAGGTCGCGGACCGCGACCCGGCCCTTCGCGTCGACGTACACGATGCGCTCACCACGTCGCGTCGAACCGCGACTCCGTTCATCCCGCTGCCCTTCGGGCGCTGGACGACCACGTCGGCGTCGTCCTCGGACAGCGGCCACACGCGGACGCGTGACGCCTCGTCGCTCAGGACGGCGAGCGAATCCCCGGCGGGTGAGAACTTGGCCGCCGTGTAGCCGCCTGGTCCGTCCAGGCTCGCCCGCGGCCTGCCGGTCGCCGTGTCGCGCACGCGCACCGTCCCGTCCTCGCTGCCGCTCGCGATGAGCCGGCCGTCACGATTGAAGTCGATGTTGTACGTCACGCTCGGCACGGTCCACGATTGGGTCCGCCCGGCGTCCCAGATCCGCACCGTGCCATCGTCGCCCGCGCTGACGACGCGGTCGCTGCCGGCCCGAAGCCGACGTCGAGCACGCGCGAGCGCTGCCCGCGGAGCACCACGACCGGCGACCCGCCGGCGTCGTTCCAGACGCGCGTCACTCCGTCCCGGCCGCCGGTCGCGATAGCGCCGCCGTCCGCGCTGAAGGCAGCCGCCGGCAGTTGTCGTCCCTGACCGTCGAACTGCTTCAGCTCCGCTTCCGTCCCGGCCGTTCCAAAGCCGGATCCGGCCGTCTTCCCCGACGCCGACGAGCCGGCTCCCGTCCGGGCTGAACGCGATGTCCGCAGCGGGCTTCGTTCCGCTGTGAAGGACCGGTCCCGCCCCCGCCGTCCGGACACGTTCCAGAGCCGGAAGCTCCCGTCGTCGCCGGCACTGACGACGCGGTTGCCGTCCGCGCTGATGTCGACCCCAAGGACCGAGCCTTCGTGGCCGCGCAGGCGCAGCGTCCGGCCGCTGCCGTCCGTCGCGAGCACAAGTACCGTGCCGTCGGCGGACGCGGCGGCGACGCGCCGGCCGTCACCGCTGAACGCGATGCTCTGCACGGCCTGGCCCTCGCCCTTCAGCAGCACGCGCGGGGCGCCGAGCGACCCGTCGGTGACGGCGACCGTGCCATCGTCGAACCCGAGCACGATCGCGATCGCCTCCCGGCACGTATCGGGCGGCGTGCACGGCGCCGTGGCCACCGTCCAGGCGAGCCACCTCGCGCTGCGTCGCGGCGTCCCAGAGGAGCATCCGTCCGTCGGTCCCGCCGGTCACCACTTGGCGCCCGTCCGGGCTGTAGGCCGCGGTGTTCGCGTCGAGGGAGTCAGCCCGCATCGCGCCGAGCTGCCGGAAGGCCGACGTCGCCTCACGCAGGGCCGCGCCGGCCTCGGCCGTCGGCGACGTGTCGTGCGCCCAGAGCGCCAGCCGGACGGCCAGCTCCGGATCGACGGCGAGCGCGTTGGCTGACTCCGTCGCCAGATCGCGCGAGACCGCGATGTCCCGCTGGCGGACCGCGTCGCCCCGTTGGTCGAGCGCGATGACGGCGGTGGCCGCGATCGCCGCCACGCCGGCCGTCAGGGCGGCGACCCCGACGACGAGACGGCGCCGGTGCGACCGACGCTCGCGCAGCTCGTGCTCCTGACTCGCCGCCAGGAACTCATGCTCGGCCGTTGACGGACCCGGGTCTCCGCGCGCGGCCCACTCCCGTGCCTCGGCGAGCTGCGCGCCGCGATAGAGGGCGCTCTCGTCGCGATCCAGGCGCGTCCATTCCTTCTCGGCGACGCTCAGGTTCCGGTGGAGCTTGAGGTCGTCCCGGGCGGCATCGATCCAGTCTCGAAGCCGGGGCCACTCGCGCAGGACGGCCTCGTGGGCGAGCTCGACGGTGCCCTCACTGACCGTCACGAGGCGCCGGTCGGCGAGCACGTCGACCAGGTCCTTGACTTCTTCGTTCGTGACGAGCTCGGCCAGCCCGCGCCGGTGGCGCTCGACGGTGCCCTCGTCGTCGACCTCGACGAGCTGGAGGAGCACCCGGCGGGCGAGCGACTGCCGGCTCTCGTCGAGGTCGCCGAACGCGTCCTCGGCGAGGCGGGCGACCGCGCCGCGGACGCCGCCCGTTCGTTCGTAGGACAGCAGCTGAAGGCGCCGCCCGTCGCGGTGTTGCCACAGCTCGAGCAGCGCCGTCGACAGGAGCGGGAGCGCGCCGGGCGCCTCCTCGACGTCGTCGACTATCGCGTCGACGAGGTCGTCCTCCACGGTCAGGCCTACGCGCTGGGCGGGGCAGACGATCGCCCGCTGGAGCTCGTCGTTTCGCATTGGGCCGACCAGCACGTGGTTGGACGCGAGCGCTCGCGACAATGCCGGATAGGCGGCGCAGCGTCCGTAGAAGTCGGCGCGTACGGCGAGCACGACGGCGCCTCCCGGGTCGTCGCCGGCCGCTCCCACGAGCTCAGCGAAGAACGCGACTCGCTCCGACTCGTCGCGGCATGCGGTGAAGACCTCCTCGAGCTGGTCGACGGCGAGCACCAAGCGGTCGCCCTCGATGCCGTCGAGCGCCCGGTCGAGCTGGCGCATCGGATGCTCGCCGGGACGGATCACGCGCTGGGGCCAGTCCTGGCTACCCGGGAGGACGCCGCTCGCCAGCGCGGGCAGGAGCCCGGCGCGCACGGCCGACGACTTGCCGCTGCCCGACGGGCCCACGACACCGAGCAGCGGTGCGCCGACCAGTCGCGCAACGAGCTCGGCGACGAGCCGCTCGCGACCGAAGAAGTACGGTGCGTCGGCCGCCTCGAACGGGACGAGGCCCTTGAACGGGCAGACCAGATGCTGCTTGCCGTCGCCGCCGTCCTCGCGCCAATTGCGCGTGCCTTGAAGCTGAACGACGCCGCCCGCGAGCTCTTCCTCCATCGATCGCAGCTGGGACCGTCCCACCGCGGTCCGCCCGGCCACCGCGCCGATCCGCCGGGCCGTCTCGCGTCGCGCCCAGACGCTGGCGACGTCATGGACGCGGCGCGGCACGCCGTCGCTCGCGCCGAGGAGCCACTCGGCCGGTACGTCCTGCGCGGCGCTGACGGGCGCGTAGAGCGCAGCGATCTCACCGACCGCGCTCGAGCCCAGGCGCTTGAGGTGGAGCAGGCCGCCGGGCTCGAGCGTCTCGAGCGCCTGCGGGGCCTTCGCTGTCGCGACGACCAGCGTCGATCCTCCCGAGGCTTCGCGCACCGCGGCGAGCACATCCTCGCCCGCCTCGTCGGCATCGTCCAGGACGAGGAGCAGCGGGCGGGTCGCGCCGGCGGCTCGGCCGAGTACCTCATGCACCGCCCGCGCCGGGCTGTCGCCGGACGCGTAGAGCACGGTCGTGCCGTGGGTGTGCAGGTGCGCGGCCAGCTCCGCGACCAGGCGCGTCTTGCCCATCCCCTGGTCGCCGGCGAGCACGACCACCCGGCCAGCGGCGGCGCGCGCCTCGTTCCAGCGGTCCTGCAGCCACGCCAGCTCGGAATCCCGCCCGAGGAGCGGTGGCGCAGACGTCACGTCGAGCTCGTGCGGCAGCGCCTCCGCCGAGGCCATCGCCAGGGCGGGGTCGTGATGCAGGATCGCGTCCTGCAGCGCGGAGAGCTCATCGCCGGGCTCGACGCCGGCCTCCTCGTCGAGCCGTTGCCGCGCCTGGTGGTAAGCCTCGAGCGCCTCCGACTGCCGCCCGCATCGGTAGAGCGCCAGCATCAGGTAGCCGGCGAGTCGCTCGCGTGCGGGATGCTTGGCGACCATCCGCCGGAGCTCTGCGACCAGCTCGGCATGCCGGCCGGCCGCGAGGTCCGCCTCGACGCGCGTTTCGATGGCAGCCTGCTGCTGCTCCTCGAGCCGTGCGATCTCGACCTGGGCGAACGGCTCGAACGCCAGGTCCGCGAGCGGCGGCCCGCGCCACAACGCCAGCGCTCCACGCAGAACCGCTCCCGCTTCCTCCGGCCGCCCGCCCGCAAGCGCGGCGCGGCCCTCGTCGACCATCTGCTCGAAGCGCGCAGCGTCGAGCTCGCCCGGCTCGATGTTGAGCCGGTAGCCCGCGGGCGTCGTCTCCAGCAGATCCTCGTCGCCGAGCGCCTTGCGCAGCCGGGAGACGTGGACCTGGACCGTCTTCACTGCGCCGGCCGGCGCGTCCTCGCCCCAGAGCGCCACCGCGATGCGCTCAGCGCTGACCGCCTCGTTCGCCTGGAGCAACAGCACCGCCAGGACGGCCCGCCGCTTCGTCCCCCGTACGTCGATCGCCCCGAGGTCGCCGTGCACCTCAAGCGGGCCAAGGATCCGGAACTCCATCGTCGTGCGAGGGACGCTACAGACCTTCGGAGCCCGCTGGAAGGCCTTCATTTATCGAACGTCCACGCCGCGTCTCGCGCCTGCGCGCTGTGCCTGGGCCGGTGCCGCATGTGCAACAAGAGCGATCGGGGGGCGCCCTGATACAAGGATCGGCGGCCGCCCCGCCGCATCTCATCTCCTCGTTCGCCTGACCCGATGGATGTAAGCCGGCTGTAGCCGCGGAGCCTCGGGTGTAAGCGCACTGAAGGCGCGTGCCGCGACCGTGGCGGCATGTTCACTCACATGTTCACCGGGCGTAGCAGCGCTGAAGCATGACTTCGACCGTGCTTCGCGTCCACTCCGGCGCTTTCCGGCCCATCCCCTTCGAGGATCCCGATCTCGAAGCGCTCGTCGGCCGCGCCCTCGACGGCGATCCCGCGGCGCTGACATGCATCGTGGAGCGCTTCGACCATTCGCTGCGCGCCGCGGTCCGGTTCTACCGGCTCGGTCCGTGGGACGTGGACGACGTCGTCCAGGCGACGTGGCTGCAGTTCATGGAGCACGGGCGCTCGCTACGCGCACCGGCCGCCATCAAGGGCTGGCTGGCGACGACCGCGCGACGGCAGTGCCTCAAGGTTCTGCACCGCCGTGTGCGCGAGCAGCCGTCGGACGACCTGGCGCTCGGCGAAGACGTGCGCGTCGCCGAGCCGTGCGAGGAGCTGATCGCCTCCGAGCGGCGAGCGGCGCTGCGCGGCGCAGTCGCCCATCTCCCCATCCCGAGCCGGCGATTGATGACGCTCATGATCGCGTGTCCCGACTTGAGCTACGAGCAGGTCGGCGAGGCGCTCGGCATCCCCGTCGGGAGCATCGGTCCCACGCGACTGCGCTGCTTGTCACGACTCAGTCACATGCGCGAGATCCGGGCGCTTCGTGACTGACGTTCCATCCACCGATGACCCGAAGGCTCACGTGATCGGCAATCTGAACACGGCGGCGGCGCGCGAGATCGCTGAAGATCTCGCCGCGCGAGAGGCCACCGCTCGAGCAAACGGGCGGATGGCCGATCGTGCGCAGTGCTGTTGGCGAACTGCAAGCGGCCTGCAAGCGCGAGTGGGGACCGTGGTGCTCGTCACCCCACCCCCCTCACTCCTCTAGGAGGACCGCCATGACCATCCGCCACACAGTCGCCGCCGTGCTCGCCGCCTCGGCGATCGCCGCGCCCGCGGCCAGCGCGATGCCCGCGCCGCCCGACATGCAGGCCTCCAGGGCCCAGGCGGCGGCGCAGGCGCAGCGCAAGCAGGACCTGCGCGGCGAGGCCGCGAGGGACGCCGCGGCGAACCCGCGCAAGTCGCAGGCGGTCGACGCCCCCGGCGCCACCGCGGCCGACTCGCAGGCGAAGACCACCCCGGTCGCCCCGGGCCAGCCCACCTGGGCCGTGAACCCGAAGCCGCTCCCGCCGCCGACGCAGGTCGCGTCGACGAGCAGCAGCGACGACGGCATCGACTGGGCGACCGTCGGCATCGGTGTCGGCATCACGCTGCTCATCCTGGGCGGCATCGTCGCCCTCACGAGCCGCGTGCGGCCGCTGCCGCGCACCCGCGCCGGCGCCTAGCGCCCGACGCATCCGGGGCGCCGGTCCTCTGGGCCGGCGCCCCGCGCGCGTTCCAGCCCCATCTCGCATCGACAGGAGCTTCACCATGACCATTCCCCGTACCCTCGTCGCGGCGCTCGCTGCGACGGCGATCGCCGCTCCCACCGCTTCGGCGCAGCCGGCCGACACGCCCGTCCGGAGCGCGCAGCCACAGCAGCGACAGGACCTGCGCGGAGAGCACGCACGGGACGCGTTCCTCCGCCCTGAAGACGCGCCACCTGGCCGTTCCTTCCTGGTTCCGTTCTCCGGCCCCGCCTCGCCGGGTCACCCGAGCGAGGCCGCCAACACGACGCCACTCGCCCCCGCGGACGACGAGCCGTTCCCCGCGAGCGGCGACGAGGTCGACTGGGCGACGCTCGGACTCGGCATCGTCGGCCTGACGCTGTTCATGGGCGGCGTCATCGCGCTCGCGACGCGCACCCGGCCCGCGCCGCGCCCACGCTCCGGCGTCTGACCGGCACCGACCGCGGAGGCCGCCGTCACGACGGCCTCCGCGTCGCGCGGACCAGGGGGGATCCGGCCACGCCCGCTAGGCTCATCACTGCAAACCAGGGGGGCTGGGAAGACGCCCGGCTGAGATAGGCCCACGCTGGGCCTGACCCTTCGAACCTGTGGGGTAATGCCCGCGGAGGGAGTGGTGTGGACCTCGAGCTCACCTCGGTGAGGAAGGCCTACGGCGACGTCGTCGCGCTCGACGGCGTGACGCTTGGGGCCGCGGCGAACGAGACGGTGGCGGTGGTCGGCCCGAGCGGGTGCGGCAAGTCCACGCTGCTCGAGCTCATCTGCGGCCTCGCCGAGCCCGACGCCGGCACGGTGACCTCGCCGAAGGCGGCGCTGATGCCCCAGCGCGACGGGCTGTTGCCGTGGCTGAGCGCGCTCGACAACGCCGGCCTCGCGCTGCGGGCCGGCGGGACCTCCAAGCGGGATGCCCGCGCCGCGGCGCACGAGCACTTCGCCGCGTTCGGGCTGGAGGGCTTCGAGCGTACGCGGCCCGCGGAGCTCTCGGGCGGGATGCGCCAGCGGGTGGCGTTCCTGCGCACGCTGCTGGCCGGGCGGCCGGTGCTGTGCCTCGACGAGCCGTTCGGGGCGCTCGACGCGCTGACCCGCTCGCAGATGCAGCGCTGGCTCGCGGACGCGCTGCTCAGGGAGCCGCGGACCGTCGTGCTCGTCACCCACGACGTCGAGGAGGCCGTGCTGCTGGCCGACCGGATCGTGCTGCTCTCGCCGCGGCCCGGCCGCGTGGTGGAGACGATCGAGGTCGACCTGCCTCGCCCCCGCTCCCGCACCGACCTCGCGGTGGTGGAGCTGCGCGAGCGCGCGCTCACGGCGATCGAGCAGCGGGAGACCGTCTGATGGCCGCCACGCTGCTGGTGATCGCCGCGCTGGCGGGTTGGGAGGCGCTCGTGCGGGCGGGGGCGATCGACGAGCTGCTGCTGCCCGCCCCGTCCGACGTCGCGCGGGCGCTGTGGACGGACCGCGGGATCCTGACCGAGGACCTGCTCGTGACGACCGGCGAGGTCGTGCTCGGGCTGGCCGCCGCGCTGGCGCTCGGCGCCGCCCTCGGCTTCGCCATGCACCTGTGGGCGCCGGTGCGTCGCACCCTGCGTCCGCTCGTGATCGGCTCGCAGGCGGTCCCGATCCCGATCATCGCTCCGCTGTTCATCCTCGTGCTCGGGTTCGGCCTGGCCCCGAAGGTGCTGATGGTCGCGCTCGTCTGCTTCTTCCCCGTGACGATCAACCTCTACGACGGGCTGCGCGACGTCGACCCCGACGCGCGCAAGCTGCTGCGCTCGCTCGACGCCTCGCGCTGGCGCCGCCTCACGCTGCTGGAGGCCCCGAGCGCGCTGCCCGCCGCCTTCACGGGCATCAAGGTCGCCGCCGCCGTGGCCGTCATCGGCGCGGTGTTCGCCGAGTGGGCGGGCTCGGACCGCGGGCTCGGCCACACGCTGCTGATCGCCAACGGGCAGCTCGAGACGGCGCGCGCCTTCGCCGCCACCGTGCTCCTGTTCGCGCTGGCCATCTCCCTCTACGGCCTGTTCGCGCTGCTCGAGCGGCGCGTCGTGGACTGGACCCCCCGCACCGCTCCCCCTGGAGGATCATGAAACGCCTCGCGCTCCTGCTGACCCTCGCCGTGGCCTTCGCCGGCTGCGGCGCCAAGACGGAGCCCGGCGACGGCGCGTCCGGCAGCGCGCGGGAGGACCTGCGCCTCGTCCTCGACTACTTCCCCAACGCCGACCACGCCGGCATCTACGCCGCGCAGGCGAGCGGAGAGTACGACCGCGCCGGGCTTGACGTGGAGATCAAGGCGCCTCCGGACCCGAGCGCCCCGCTGAAGCTGCTGCGCGCCGGCCGCGCGGACCTCGTGATCTCCTACGAGCCCGAGCTGCTGCTGGCCCGCGACAAGGGCGCGGACGACCTCGTCGCCGTCGGCGCGCTCGTGCAGAAGCCGCTCACCTCGCTGATCGCCCTGCCTGGCGCCGGGATCCGCGACGCGAAGGACCTCGCGGGCAAGCGCGTCGGCACGGCCGGCATCGCCTACCAGTCCGCCTACCTGCGCACGATCGCCGAGAAGGCCGGCATCGACCCCGGCTCGATCAAGGAGACCAACGTCGGCTTCGACTTCTCGCGTCCGCTGATCGCCAAGCGCGTCGACGCGACCCTCGGCGCCTTCTGGAACTACGAGGGGACGGACCTGGAGCGCCGCGGCAAGGACCCCGTGATCCTCAAGATGGACGCGCTCGGCGTGCCCGCCTACGACGAGCTCGTCTTCGTCGCCCGCAAGGGGGGCCTCGACGAGGACGGGGCGTCGCGGGTCCGCCGCTTCCTGCAGGCCACCGGGCGCGGGCACCGGCTGCTCGAGAAGGACCCTGCCACGGGGATCGACGCGCTGATGAAGGCCTCCAACGGCCTCGACCGCCGGCTCCAGGAGGCGGCCGTGAAGGCCACGCTGCCGGTCTTCTTCCCGGATGACGAGGACCGGCCCTTCGGCTGGCAGGACCCGGAGGAGTGGGACGCCTACGGGCGCTGGATGCAGGAGAACGGGCTGCTCAAGCGGCCGCCGGATGCGGCACGGGCGCAGACCAACGAGTTCCTGCCGGGCGAGGGGCTGGATCCGGGCGTCTCCGGGCTGAACTGACGCCGAGCAGCCCGCGGGCGCCCGCGTAGCGCAGGTACTCGCCCGCCAGGCCCTTCCACTCGCCGTAGGGCGCCATGAACTCGCGCACCTCGGCGATCTCGGCGCGTGCCTTGGGGTGACCCGTCGTGATCCGGCCGACCAGCTTGATGAAACCGAGGTCGCCGGCGGCGATCACGTCGTGGCGCCCGAGACCGTGCAGGGCGAGGATCTCCACCGTCCACGGCCCGATGTCGGTGATCCGCAGCAGCCGCCGCGCCGCCGCCTCGGCCGCGCCGGAGCCGGGCGCGGCGCCCACCGCGGCCTCGAGGTCTGCCCTGCCCGCGGCGACCTCGGCGGCGACGCGGCGCAGCGCGATCGCCCGCTTGGGCGCGAGGTCGAAGGAGACCAGCCGCGCGGGCGCCTGGGCGGCGATCGCGGCCGCACACGGCCCGTCGCGCAGCCCCGTCTCCACGCAGCGGTGCCCGAGCACCGCGATCATCCGCCGCTGGATCGCCACCGCGCGCTCGAACTCGATCAGCTGCTCCGTGACGGCAGCCAACAGCGCCTCCCACGGCACGGGCCGGCGGCGCACACGCAGGCGCGGGTTCGCCCGCACGGCCTTGCCGATCACCGGGTCGGACTTGAAGCGGTCGTGGAACGGGCGCAGATCGTCGTCGACCCCGGTGGCGAAGCGCATGCGGGCGATGCCGTCCGCCGCCGCCTCCTCCGTGCGCGCCCGCGCGGCGAACAGCACGCGGTCGGCCGCCGGCTGCACGACGCCGACGTGGACCCGCCCGCCCTCGAGGTGCAGCAGCCGCTGCAGCGACGCGCCGCGGCGGCGCATCAGGCCGTCGGCCGATCCGCCACCGAGCCGGAACGGCCACGGGGGCGTCACCTCGACCCGAAGCTCGATCATCCGGCCGCGGCGGTCAAGAGGAGGTCCTAGTCGCGACGCAGGAGGTGGACGTCGATCAGGAACGAGTTGGAGGCGACGATCTCGCCCAGCCCGTTCTTGGCCTTCTTGCGCTTGCGGCGCGGCACCCGGCTGCGGCGCCGGTGCACCGCGGCGACCGTGGCGGCGCCCGCGACGAACCCCGTCGCCGCCAGCGCAGCCGCCTGCCGCGCCGGCACGGGCGCGGGCAGGGCGGGCTCGACCACCGCGGGAGCGGCCGGAACCGGCAGCCCGTCGACGACCTCCTCGTCCTGGAAATCCTCTGGCGTCTCGCTCACGAACGAACAAGCATGACGGGTCTCCCGGACGCGTGCCACTACCCCCTGGGGCGGGGGCGCGGCGCCGTGCCGAAGACGCGGTCCCAGTACGGCGCGCTGACGCCGAAGCCACGCTCGTGGTCCTGGAAGTGATGGCGCATGTGCAGCTCGCGCAGCTTCTTGCCGAGCGCCGTTCGCGGCACGTGGTGATGCACGGCGTAGTGGATCATGTCGTAGGCGAGGTAGCCCGCGAGGAAGCCGGCCGTGAAGGCCGTCGCGTGGTCGCCGCCCAGCACGGCCCAGAACAGCAGCCCGAACGCCAGCGCCAGCGGGATGCTGGCCGACGGCGGCATCACGAGCCGCATCGGGTCGTTGGGATGGTCGTGATGGACGCCGTGGATCATCCAGTGCAGCCGCGCGCCGATGCCGTCCTCGGGCTCGAAGTGGAAGACGACGCGGTGCAGCCAGTACTCCGTGAGCGTCCAGACGGCGTAGCCGCCGAGGACGAGGCCGAGCGTGTTGAGCGCTCCGACGCGGCCGACGCCGGTGCCGAGCAGGACGGCGATGACGGGGACGTAGATCAGCACCGGAACCGCCGGATGCACGCGGGTGAAGCGATCCAGCAGCCCAGACTGGAACATCGGCGGGGAGGCCTTCAGGTACTCGGAACGACGCATGGACAGAACGCTAACCCTTCGCGGGCGCCGGCGACAGTGGGGTTTTCCCCAGTTCTCGCTCATAAACCCGGTAGCGCCGGACGACCCTCCCGCCCATCGCCTCCATGGCCCGGTTCATGTTCGTGTTGGTCTCGAGGATCCAGCCCATCTCGCCCCACGTCTGGGGCGTCGCCGAGGCCATGTCGAAGTGCTCGACGTACATCTTCGCCGCCACGCCCGTGTGCTGGAACTCCGGCTTGACGCCGAGGAAGCCCACCCGCACCCGGTCGATCGTGCGGCCCTTGCGCAGGAAGTGCCACCAGCCCAGCGGCAGCAGCCGGCCGTTCATCTTCGCCAGCACCTGGTTGACGTCGGGCACGGTGATCGCGACCGCCGCGGTCTCCCCCTCGGCGGTCTCGGCGACCATGAACCAGTTCCGGTCGAAGACGAGCTGGAGCTCCTGCGTATATGCGTCGAGGTCCTTCTTGGAGTAGGGAGAGAAGCCCCAGTTCTCGCTCCAGGCCGAGTTGTAGACGTCGGCGAAGCGGTCCATGTCCTTGCGCAGCCCGCGCCGGGACATCTTGCGCAGCCGGATCCCGTGGCGCGGCTCGACCTCACCGGCGAGCTTGAAGATGACGGGGAGGATCTTCTCCCGGTCGGCGATCTGCAGCTCCCACATGAGCAGGTCCATCGCCTTGCCGAGCCCGGTGCTGCCGTGTTCAGCGTGCCGCCGGTAGTAGGGCGGGTGCCAGGGCTGCTTGATCATCGGGACGCGCTCGAAGCCCTCGATCATCACGCCGGACTCGTCGTTCATCGTGAAGTCCATCGGGCCGATCATGTGATCGCGCCCGCGGGAGAGCAGCCACCGCTCGGCGGCGTCGAGCAGCGGCGGCAGGATCTCCGGGTCGTCCTCGAGCTCGAGGAAGCCGAACATGCCCCAGCGGTTGCCGTGGTGGGCGTTGAACGCGTCGTCGTAGTGCGCGCTGAGCCGGCCGACGACGCGGCCGCCGCGGCGCGCGAGGAACAGCTGCGCGTCGCCGTGGCTGAAGAAGGCGTTCAAGCGGCGCGAGAGGAAGAGCCGCCGCTCGAGCCTGCAGCGGTGGCACCCAGACGCCTGATTTAGAGTGGAGCCGGTACGGGAGCTCGACGAACTCCTTGAGGTCCCGTCGCGAGGCGACGGGCTGCACGTCCACTGACACGGAGCGGCAACCTACATGCCCACTGCCATCGACGTCTTCGACAAGGTCCGCGGCCACGAGCGCGCCGAGCAGCTGCGCGCGGCCCGCGAGGCGGACCTGCTGCCCTACTTCCGGGTGCTCGAGTCGGCGGCCGGCCCCGTCGTGGAGATGGAGGGCGCGGAGCGGATCATGCTCGGCTCGAACAACTACCTCGGCCTGACGGGCGACGAGCGCGTGATCGCAGGCGCTCGCGAGGCGCTGGACCGCTACGGCACCGGGCTGACGGGCTCGCGCTTCCTCAACGGCACGATCGACCTGCACCTCCAGCTCGAGGCCGAGCTGGCGGAGTGGATGGGCACCGAGGAGGCGATCGTCTTCACGACGGGCCACCAGGCCAACGTCGGGACGCTCGGCACGATCCTCGGCCCCGGCGACACCGTGATCGCCGACTCGGGCGACCACGCCTCGATCCTCGACGGCTGCCTGCTCTCGCGGGCGAAGCTGCGCCCGTTCCGCCACGGTCGGCTCGAGAAGCTCGAGAAGATGCTCCAGCGCGCCGGGGAGGACGGGGGCGGCGTGCTCGTGGTCGTCGACGGCGTCTTCTCGATGGAGGGCGACGTCGCCGACCTCCCGCGGATCGTCGAGCTCTGCCGGGCGCACGGCGCGCGGCTGATGGTCGACGAGGCGCACGGCGCCGGCGTGCTCGGCGCGCGCGGCGCGGGCGCGAGCGAGCTGCTCGGGGTCGAGCGCGACGTCGACCTGCGCATGGGCACCTTCTCCAAGAGCCTCGCCTCGTGCGGCGGCTTCATCGCCGGCAGCCACGAGGTGATCGACTACCTGCGGGTCTCCTCGCGCGCGTTCATGTTCACCGCCGCCGCCGTGCCCGCCGCGGTCGGGGCCGCGCTCGCCGCCCTGCGGATCGTCCGCTCCGAGGAGGGCCCGCAGTTGTTCGGCCGCGTGCTCGAGAACGCCGCCTACCTCTCCCGGGGGCTCGCCGACCTCGGCTTCCGCGTGGTCGAGGACGAGCACACGACGACGATCGTGCCCGTCGTGATCGGCGACGACTGGAAGGCCGTTCTGCTCTGGAAGGCGCTCTACGACGCGGGCGTCTACGTCAACGTCGCGCTGCATCCCGGCCGTCCCGCCGGCGGGCGCGCTGCTGCGCACGAGCGTGATGGCCACGCACGACCGCGAGACGCTCGATCGGGCGCTCGCGATCTTCGCCGACGTCAAGCAGCGCTTCGAGGCGGAGCACGGTCCGCTTCCCCGTTAGCGGATCGTCAAGACTTCGTCAATTCCTCGCGTGTAGCAGATTTCGGCTCTGTAGCGCGGTTTCCGGGCTTCCTACCTTGTCCGTGAATGCACAAGGTGAAGAGCTCGATAAATCACCCGCTTTTTGCGAATGCGGAGGGTGGTTGAGCGTTGATTCCGGCCCCCGGGGCTGTCTAGCCTGGCGACCGGTCGAGCGCAGACGCGCTCGCTGGGGAAGAGATCACGATGTCAGGGGGTCCGGACGGAACCGCCGGAGGGCGGTCCCGCACGGCAGTGGACTGACGCGTGCCTGGAGCCCTCGCGTGTGCGCCCGACCCCAACTGATCAACGCACGACGGCCCAGGGATGCGGGCCAGGGGGAGGTTCCATGCCACAAACCACGACAGCTCCAGCGCCGCAGCACATGCAGGCGCTGGCCCAGGCCAACAAGGTGCGACTGGCGCGCGCGGAGCTCAAGCGCCAGGTGGCCGACGGCGAGCTGTCCGTGGCGGACGTCGTGCTCGACTGCCCGTGGGAGGCGGAGAGCATGACGATCGCGGATCTGCTGATGAGCCAGCACCGGTGGGGACGGACGCGTTGCCGTCGGTTCCTCGTGCAGCTCTCGATGAACGAGACGAAGACGATCGGCATCGATGACCGACCGCCAGCGCCGCTGCCTCGCGGGGCGCCTGCGCGGTGAGACGACCGCCGAGGTCGACCCGTTCGCCATCGGCGGGCTCGCCTGGGCGGGGCGGGGCTAGCCGGAGCGACGCTCACACCGGCGCGCCGGCCACCTCAGTACGTGGCCGGGGCGCCGGTGTCGAAGCCGGGCCCGCGGGTCGCGATCTCGACCATGTGACCGTCGGGATCGCGCAGGTAGATCGAGCGGGTCGCGCCGCGGTCGAAGACCTCGGAGCACTCCACGCCGCGGCCGCGCAGGTAGTCGCGCCACGCCTCCTGCTCCTCGGCGCTCTCCACGAGCAGCGCGAAGTGGTGCGTCGAGCCGACGCCGACCACGCCGGTCGGCAGCTCGGGGTACTGCATGAAGCTCACGAGCCGTCCGGGCGCGGCGTCGAGCGCACCGAACCACACGTGCCGCGAGTCGGGGTCGTCGTCCGACGGCCCGTCGTGGACGACGGCCAGGCCGAGCAGGTCGCGGTAGAACGCGATCGTCTGCTCGGCGTCGCGGCAGATCGCCGTCACGTGGTGCAGGCCCCGCAGCTGCATGCGCTTCTCGTCCGACACGGCGTTAGAGGCTAGCCGCGCGCCGCGGCGCGAGCGGCTCGCGCGGCGCATGAACACCCTGCGCATCCACCAGAACACCACGGCGAGGACCGCCGCCGCGGCGAGCACCACGGCCGGCCAGGGGGCGCGCGCGAAGTAGAGCAGGGCCGCGGTCGTGACGGCCGGCAGCGAGGCGATCACGGTCGTGTGCGAGCGGTAGCCCGCCAGGTGCTCGCGCAGGGCGGTGTCGAGGCCGCCGAGCGAGCCGAGCGCCATCCCGAGCACGAGCATCACCTTGCCGCGGTCCGAGCGCAGGTCGAGCGCGCCCAGGACGAGCAGCACGATCCCGACGAGCACGCACAGCTCGACGAGCGGCACGGGGTGCCACGGCGGCTTGGGACGCTCCTCGACCGACGGTCGCCCGGTTCGCCTGCGCGGCGCCGGCGCCGTCGCAGGGGCGGCCGACGGGGACGGCCCCGCCGCGCTTGCGGGCGCGCTTGCCCATTCAGTGCCCCGTGACAGCGGTCACGGCGCGCAGGCTAACGGGCAACCCGAGGAGACCTTGACGTGCCACCAGCCGGCGAGCAGGCCGACCGGCCCCAGCCGCGGGCGCACGTGGAAGTGCCTGCAGCCCGGCTCCCCGAGCTGGGCGTTGGAGATCCTCGTCCACTTGTAGGCGGCCGGCGTCGGCGAACATGCGCTCCAGCAGGGTGCGGGACTCGGCCTGGCGCAGGAGCTGGGCGTCGAGGTCGTCGCGCACGCTGCGCGAGGCGCCGGGCCAGGCCGTCGCGGACGCGCTCGAGCTCGCCGAGCGACAGCAGCCGCGGGCCGGTGGCGAGCGCCCGGGGCGGCGGGCCGGGGTCGATGCGAGGACACGCGTCGAGGCACGCGCTCGCCAGCTCGCGCTCGAGCCGGGCGATCTGCGCGCGCAGCGTGCGGCGCGCGGCGCGCTCGTCGACCTCGGGGACGGCGACGGTGGCCGGCCCGGGGTTGAGATGCTCGATCAGTGCCATGGCTGAGGACCCCCTCGATGGACCACTTCGCAGGGTACACCTATCCTCCCTCTCCGCCCCCATGCCCCGAAACGACCCCACCGACACGGGCGGCCTGTTCATCGGCCGCCGTCCCGGCACCGCCCCGCTCCGCTACAAGGTCGACCCCGAGCGGGCGGGCGAGCGCCGCCGGCGCACCGACTCGGTGCTCGCGGCCGCCGTGCTCGTGCTGGAGTCGCTGGTGTGCCTGACGCTGTGGGGCCCGCAGCCCGTCGCCTGGCTGTGGGTCGGCTCCCAGGTCGACTACCACGCCGGGTCGATCACGCTGGCGCTGGTCGTGACGTTCTTCGGGATGATCGCGACGCTGATGCTCACGCTCGGGCTCGCGACGCGGCTCGACCGGGTGTGGCGCATCCTGCGCCGCGCCGCCGGGCACGAGCAGCAGGAGGGGATCCTGCCGCGGATCTTCGCCGTGACGGCGATCGTGGCGCTCGTGGCGTTCTCGCTCTGGTTCGTGCTCATCGAGGGCCCGGCGCCCTGCTGGCCCCCCGCTGAGCCCTGCATGCGGCGGTTCCTGGGCTACTACCGCCAGTTCGAGGAGCTCTCGCCCGAGGAGGTCTCGCGCGAGCTCAGGCAGCGCCGCGACGACGAGAAGGCGCAGGCGCTGACCGAGACGCCGCCGCTGGACCTCAGCAGCCCCGGCCTGGCACGAGCCGCCGCACGCCGAGATCGTCAACGCCGCGACGTTCGCGCTGCGGCGCGCCGTCAACGCCTACCCCGACGCCGGGACGGCGGTGGAGGCGCTGGCCGCGCGCCATGGCGTCGAGCCCGCGCGCGTGGTCGCCGGGCACGGCGCCGGCGAGCTGCTGCGCGCCGCGCTGCAGGCGTTGCTCGCGGACGCCGGCTCGAATCCCGGCCCGCCCGAGGTCGCGATCGCCTGGCCCGGCTGGGGCCCGCTGCCGCGGCTGGTGCACGAGGCCGGCGGGCGCCCCGTCCCCGTGCCGCTCGGCCGCGACGGCGCGCGCCGACGTGGACGCGCTCGCCGCGGCGGCCGGCGTCGGCCACGCGCGCCGTCGCGCTCTGCTCGCCCAACGACCCGACGGGCGGCACGATCGACGCCGGGGCGCTGCGCCGGCTCGCCGCGCGCGCTGCCCTCCGGCACGTGGATCCTGCTCGACGCCGCGCTGGCGGACTTCGAGGAGCCGGAGGCCGACCTCGCGGGCCTGACCGGCGAGCTCGAGCGGCTGCTCGTCGTTCCGGTCCTTCTCCAAGGCGCACGCGATGGCGGGCTTCCGCGCCGGCTACGCCGTCGGGCCCGACGGCGCCGGCGAGCTGCTCGGCCGCCTGGCGGCCCGCGCTCGGCGTCTCCGCCCCCGCGGCCGCGGGCATGGCCTGGGCCGCCGCCAACGGCGAGCGCTACCTGCCGCGCCGCCGCGCGCTCGCCGCGGCCGAGCGCGAGCACCTCGCCGCCGTGCTGACCGGGACGGACTTCGCCTTCCCCGCGGGCACCGGCCCGCTGCTGTGGCTGTCCAGCGCCTCGCTGCCCGGCAGGGACGTCGCCGCCGGCCTCGCGACCAAGCGGATCTTCGTCGCGCCGGGGACCGCCTGGGGCGACGACCGCCACGTCCGGATCGCGCTGCGCGGGCCCGAGGCGACCGACCGCCTCGCCTCCGCCCTGAAGGACCTCGGCTAGCGCCGCACGCGGAACGCCCCGCGCATGAAGGGGTGCACGCGGCAGAAGTACGTGTAGGTGCCGGGCCGGATCGTCTTCGGCGTGCGCCAGGTGATCCGCTGCGCCGCCGCCGTGCGGCCCTCGGGCCCGAGGCCGAGGTTGCCGGAGTCGAACCGCACCGGGCCGTTGGCGAGCGGGTACGCGATCCCCGTCGCGCCGTTGCAGGGCGCCTTGCAGCTGGTGATCGTGTGGAAGATGTTGCGCTTGGCGTCGCGGTTGACGAAGCGCAGCGTCTGGCCCGGGCGGATCGTCGGCGGGCGCCCCTTGCGGCCGGTCATGCCGAGGTCGCCGCGGCCGTAGACGAAGCCGCGGATCGGCACGGTCCGCGAGGGCGGCGGCGGGGCCGCGAGCAGGCGCCGCGCGTCGGGCAGGCCGCCGAACGCCCCGCCGTGGTTGCGGTTCTCGCGCAGGTGCCCGTGCGTGACCCGGCCGGGGACGTCGACGCTCGTCGCGAACGGGTCCGGGCCGCTCCCGCCGGGGTTGAAGGCGGTGATCATGATCCCCATCGACTCGTACCAGGAGGACCGGCTTCGTGTCGTAGGTCGCCGAGACCGAGAGCACGTCGCCCCGCCTGACGCCGACGCGCCACTCGGCGGGCGTCGCGGTCATCGCGACGTCCCACGAGACGGCGCCGGCGGGCTCGAAGTACTCCGCCTTCGAGCGGAACAGCCGCACGGTCTTCCCGTCGCGGGTGAGCGTGAGGTCGGTCCACAGGCCGCCCGGGTGCAGGTGGCCGGCCGTGGCGACGAGCACGCCGTCCTCCTCGATCGAGCAGCTCGTGCTGGTTCGAGAGTTCGAGGCCCCCGGGACTCCTGCGGGTAGGTGAACCGGCGGTCGCGGCCGCCCGCGCCCTTGTGGACGTCGAAGACCGGGTAGACCTTCCCGGCCTCCACGTCGCTCCAGAGCGTGTGGAGGTCCCTGACGCCCGCGTCGGCGGGCGTGCCCGCCGGGATGAAGTCGACGTCGTAGGTGATGTACACCTGCGGTCGGCGTCGGCGTCAGGTTGTGGATCATGTGGTTCATGATCCAGGTGTCCTGCGGCTTGTAGGACCAGCCGTAGCCGTCGGGCGCGTTGAAGATCGTCTTCTCCTCGCCGGCCGCGAAGAGCGGCCGGAAGTTCGAGAGCCAGACCGCGTGGTGGAGGTGGATGACGTCCACGCGCGGGACCGTCCCGTCCGTGTAGGTCAGGTCGGGCTTGAAGCGCATGATGTGGCCGGGGACCTCGGGCTTGAGCTCGTTGCCCTCGAACTCGATCGTGTTCTGGCCCGGCGCGATCTTGACCGGCCCGAACTTGTAGGAGATGCGCTGCACGCCGGGCTTCGGGCCGGGCTGGACGGTCGTCTGCGCCGTCGCGCCGATCGTCGAGGCGGACGCTGCGGGCACTGCGGGCACTGCGAGGAGGAGCGCTGCCAGTGCGAGCAGCGGCACGATCAGGCGGGGCACGGAGCCCACTCTAGTCGGAAGCGACGATGTCCCACACCGTCCAGAGCGCCTCCTCGACGTGTATCGGAGGCACGCCCGGCACGGCGACGGTGAAGAGCACCATCTCGCGGGTGCGCTGCGTGACGCCCGCGTCCGGGCGAGGACGTCGCCGAACAGGACCGCCAGCGGCCGGTCCTCGCCGGCCACGACGAGCCGCCCGCGCGGGACCTCCTCCCCGGCCTGCGCGGCGCGCAGCCGCAGGCCGCCGTCGACCGCGGCGGCGTCGAGCGCCCATACCGGCACGCTCGTCTCCATCACCGCGATCGTGATCGCGTCGTCGAGCAGGTTGCGGCTGCGGAAGCCGCCGTGCTTCATGCGCTCGACCGCCAGCGCCTCGACCGGCATGCGCTGCTCGTCGGGCTCGAGCCCGATGTGGCGGAAGAAGATGCGGTACGCCTGCGGGATCGGCTGCTGCCGCAGCGCGATCGCCTGCGGGCCGCGGAAGCGGTCCGAGAGCAGCCGCAGCCGCTCGCGCAGCTCGGGCGGGCTCGGGCCGGGCACGAAGGCGAACGTCATCGACGCGATGCGCAGGCCGGGCCACTCCTGCGCGAGCTCGGGCGCGACCTCGCCCTCGACGAGCGGCGGCTCGCTCACTGTCCTCTCCGCAGCTTCTCGAGCCGGGAGCGCAGCGCGACGCCGTCGATCAGCGACAGCGACGTGCCCTCCACCTTCCCGCCCGCGTAGGCGAACGTGACGGTCGGGCAGATCGCGACGGCGTAGGCGTTGGCCACGCCGCCGTCGCGGTCCCACGCGACGGGCAGCGACCAGCCGCGCCGGCGGATCGTGCGCCGCAGCTCCTCGCGGTCGCCGCGGATCGCCACCGCGGCGAACGCGATGTCCGGATAGTCGGCGCGCACGCGGTCGAGCACGTCGATCTGCCGGTCGCACGCGTCCGAGCGCGCGGCGACGAACGCGATCACCACGGGCCCGCGCTCCGCGAGCTGGCAGGAGTTGAGGACGTCGGGCCCGCGCACCTCGCAGGCCGGGCGGTCGCCCTGCCCGCCCTGCCCCGGCTCCGTGGCGAGGTTCGCGTCGCCGTCGAGCGACGAGAGGGCGAGCGGCGCGGCGAACGGCGGCAGCGGGTCCCCGGGGTCGAGGCCGCGCGAGCCGGGCGCGTCGGTGCGGATCGTGTTGAGCGTGATGTACGCGAACGCGAGCACGACCGCGACGCCGACGATCCAGGTGACGGTCGAGCGCCGCGCCGGCGGGGCCGGCGGTGGCGGCTGCGGAGGCCGGCCGCGGCGCCGGCTCCTCGCCGCGCTCGCGGACGCCGAACGGGCCGGGTGGGCCGGGTCGCTCACGCGGGGACGGCCGGTGCGGGCGAGGCCGGGTCGTCCGCGGGCGGCACCCGATCGGCGGGAACGCGGCGCGCGGCGCGCCGCTCGGCCAGCATCAGGACGGCCGGCAGGACGGCGAGCACCCCGAGCAGCGACACGGTGAGGTCGACCACGGTCACGATGCCGAAGTCGCGCAGCATCGCGACGTCGGAGAACGCGAGCACCGCGAAGCCGGCGATCGCGGTCGCGCCCGAGGCGAGCACCGCGGCGCCGGTCGAGGCGTACGTCGCCCGCAGCGCCTCGGCCGGCTCGAGCCCCGCCGCGCGCTCCTCCCGATAGCGGGCGGTCAGCAGCACCGAGAACTCGGTCGAGATCGCGATCACGAGCGCGCTCAGGGTCGCCGACATCGGGTTGAGCGGGATCCGGATCGCGAACAGCACGAGCGCCGACCAGCCCGTCGCCAGCGCGATCGGCACGAGCGGGATGAGCGCGCGCTCCCAGCGGCGGTAGACGGCCAGCAGGGCGAGCGCGACGGCGAGCAGGCCGGCCAGCAGCGTCCCGAGCCGGCGCAGCGGATCCGAGAGCGTGTCGTTGGCGCCCGCCACGAGCACGGGCAGACCGCCCAGCTCGGCGGTCACCCCGGCGGGCGGCTTCAGCCGCGCGCGCATGTCCTCGAAGATCTCCTGCTGGCGGTCGAGCGGCATCAGCCGCACGCCGAAGGCGAGGTTCGCGGTCCGGCGGTCCGCCGTGATGACGGACTGCGAGAAGTACGGCGGCACGGCGTCCAGCAGCGCCGCGCACCTGCTCGCGGCTCGATGCCGCCTTCTCGTCGCGGAAGAGGTCCGTCAGCGACAGCGCCGGGCACAGCTCGGCCTTCCCGCAGCCGTTGGTCGACGAGTAGCCGTACTTCTCCAGCAGGCCCGACTGGTAGTCGCGCATCCACCGGACGACCTTCGGGTCCGTGAGGTCCTTGCCCTCGACGATCACGTCGACCTCGCCCGCGACGCCGGTCGTCCGCTGCAGGGTCTGGATGTCGCGCACCGCGGTCAGATCCTGCGGCACGAGCCGCTCGACGTCCGAGACGACCTCGGTCTGGGAGTCCAGCGCCCAGCCGACCGCGGCCAGCGCCAGGCCGAGCGCCAGCACGCGCCCCGGCCGCCGCAGCGCGCCGCGCAGGACGGCCGCACCGGCGGCGCCGGCCCGGGCGGCCGGGCGGGCCAGCGCGTCGCGCGCCGCGTCGGCGAGCTCCCCCGCCCCGCGCAGCGAGCTCGCCAGCGGCCCCTCGCGCCGGCGCCGCAGCTGCAGGGCGAGCGCCGCCGTGCCGGCCGAGAACGCGAGCAGCAGCGCGAGCACGATGCCGGCCACCAGCAGAGCGCCGAAGCCGCGCACCATCGGGACCGGCGAGAGCTGGAGCACGAGGAAGCCGACCGCGGTGGCCAGCGCCGCGGTCGCGATGGTGGGCCCGGACAGGCGGGCAGCCGCTTCGGCGTCGCCGTCCTCCTCCTCCACGCGCGCCTGGAACTGGATCGCGTAGTCCACCCCGAGCCCGAGCAGCACCGGCAGCACCGCGATCGAGGCCATCGTCAGCGGCGCGCCGAGCAGCGCCATCGCGCCGAACGTCATCGCCACCGCCGCCAGCGCGACGAGCAGCGGGACGATCCGCAGGCGGCTGCGGAACACGAGCGCGAGCACGATCGCCATCACGATCAGCGCCACGACGAGCAGCCGCAGCACCGAGCCCGCGAGCGCGTCCGCGAGGTCGTCGAGCACGACGGGCGCGCCGGTGACCGTGTAGGAGGCCTTGTCGAGCCGCCACTGCGGCATCGCCACGGCGGCGCGGATCCGGGCGATCGCGTCGCGCCGCTGGGCGTCGGTGAGCGTCTCCTTCAGGCGCACCTGGATCACCGAGGAGCCGCGGTTCGGGAACAGGTAGGCGAAGCGCGCCTTCGGCGTCCCGGCGCCGCGGCTGGGGTCGAAGACGAGCGCGGAGACGAAGTTCGGGTCGTTGAGCTGCGGCGCGCCGGTGAGGCCCAGCCCGTACTTGAGGTTGATCTGCAGCAGCTCCTTGAGCAGCTCCGCGTAGACGACCTGCTCGGCCGCCTTGGCCGCCTTGTCCTGCGCCGCCCGCGAGCGGCCCTGCCCGCGCGCGACGCGCCGGGCGGCGCGGCCCGCGCGCTGCGCCCGCTGTGCGGTCTGCTGCGAGCGCAGCGAGAGCTGCTGCTGGATCTCGCCCACCGCGGAGTTGACGAACGTGCCCGGGCCGTAGACGACCTTGACCGGCTTCGTGCGGGCCAGCGCGGCGCACGGCGAGCGCTCCCCGCCCGGGGCCGGCGCGTCGGCCGGCTTGTTGCCCGACAGGCAGCCCTCGAGCCCGACGAGCGTGTTGAGGTTCTTCGTCAGGACGAGGTTGGAGACGTCGCCGCGCACGAGCACGATCACCGACTGCTCGCCGAAGCGCTCGCGGTAGCGCTCCGTCGCCGCGTAGGAGTCGCTCGAGCGGTCGACGAGCGTGTCGGTCGCCGCGCTCGGGTCGAGCGTGAGCGCAAGCGCGGCGCAGACCGCGGCCACCGCCGCCACGGCCGCGATGACGCGGCCCGGCCGCCGGGCCGAGGCCCGGACGATCCGCTGGAGTGCGCGGGCGGGCTTCACGATTCCGGGCCTAACGGCCCGTGCCGGCCTTCACGTGCGGGTACTGCGTCGTCTCACCACCGTAGGTATAGGGCGCCTGCTTCTTGCACGCCGGCGCCGGCGCCGTGCCGGCGGGTGCGTTGGCGAACGCGAACTTGTTGATGCGGTCCAGCAGCTCGTCGGGGACCAGCGCCTCGAGCTCCTCCGTGGTGGGCGGCGGCGTCGGGACCGGCACGGGGAGGCCGGGCAGCGGCGGGGTGGGCACCGTCGGCACGAGCGAGCTCGCGTCGTTGGACACGCCCGGCACCGCCCGGCCGCAGTGGCGGTCCTCGTAGACCTCGAGCCCGCTGCGCAGCTTGTCGAACATCCCGGTCTTGGCGTACGGGTTCGGCCGGTTGGTGCCGATCCGGCGCGGATAGACGGCCAGGTTCTCGGGGTTGAGCGGGTTCGTCGTGCGCAGGTAGTGCACGCGCGTGGAGGTCGAGCGGGCCTGCGTGGCGGCGGTTACGTTGGCGAAGAACGCGTTGAGCTCGCGCTTGTAGAGCCCGACGAAGTCCAGGATCGGGACCAGCTGGTTCGCGGCCGGATCGATCTGGGCCAGCAGCGGCCGCAGGTCCTGCAACACGCGCTGGGCCGCCGGGAAGCCGGCCTTGGAGGCGTCGATCAGCGGGTTGAGCTCGATGAACAGCTGCTTGAGGTCTGGCGCGAGGGCGCTGAGGTCGATCAGCGTCGGGCTCAGCTCCCGGGCGGCCGGGCGCAGCTGATCCACGAGCGGATCGGTGTCGGTGGCGAACTCGGCCAGGCGGCGCAGGGTCACGCGGGACTCGTCCTCGAACGTCGGCAGGGCGACGAACGCCTCCTTGAGCGCCTCGTCGCGCGACGCCGTGGTCGCGAACACCTGGTTGGAGTTGCGGATCAGCGAGCGCAGCTGGCCCTGGCGCTCGGTCAGCGCGCCGAACACAACGCCGGAGTTGGAGATCAGCCGGCCGACCGCGCCCTCCTGGCGGTTGAGGATGTCCACGAGCGTCGCGGTGTCCTCGGCGAACGGGCCGAGGTTGCCGAGCGCGTCGTTGACGTCCTGCCCGTAGCCGTCGATGCCCTGGGCCTGCGCCTGCATCCAGGTCTGCCACGCCTTGCGGGTCTTCGGGTCGAACGCGCGCAGGATCTCGTCGAGCTCGACCGTCGGGGAGACCTGCGCCTGCGCGAGCGTGCCGTTCTCGGGGATCGCCTCCGCGTCCGCGCTGCCGGGGGTCAGCTCGACGTAGGTCTCGCCGAGCAGCGTCTTCTGGCGCAGGATCGCCTTCGCGTCGGACCTGACGGGCGCGTACCTGGACTCCATCTCGATGACGGCCGTGGTGCGGCCCGTCTTCGTGTCGGGCTCGATCGTCTTGACCTTGCCGACCGGCACGCCGGAGATGCGGACGTCCGCCTCCTTGGCGAGCTGGGTCGACTCGGCGAAGCTGGCCTGGAAGCGGTAGCCCTTCGGCTTGAGCGGGATCGAGCCGCCGAAGGCCAGCCACAGGAACAGCAGCAGCCCGAAGCACGACAGCGCGAAGATCACCATCGCGGCGATGCGCCCGAATGAGGGTGCGGACTTAACCACCGCCGGCCCCCGGGTCCTGGCTCGAGGTCGGGCAGAGCCCGGAGCGGTTGGGCCCGTTGAGCAGGTCGACGAGCGTGCCGAGCTGCGGGTTGGCCTCAGCGACCGAGTCCAGCAGGGCGCCGGTCTGGCAGCCGAAGATCACGAGGCCGTGGCGGATCGGGCCGTGGGCGTCCTGGGTGGCGAAGATGGTCGGCGCGAGGTGGTTCGCCCACGAGAACCAGAACAGGTAGCCCTCGTCCTTCTCGCCCGGCGGGTTGTAGGCGAGCATGTTGAGCAGGCGGTTGAGGCGCGTGAAGGTCGTCGTGAGGTCGGGGGCGGCGGCCGCGAGATCGCGCATCGCCGGCCGCAGCTGCTTGACCGTCGGCAGCGAGGCGCGCGCGAACGGGCGCAGCTCGTCACGGATGATCGGCGTGGTCGTGCGCAGGAACGGCCGCAGCTGGCGCTGGGCCGGCCCGAGCGCGCGGGCGGACGGGCGCAGCGCCTCGAGGGTCGGCCCCAGCTCGTCGGCGAGCCGCGTCGCCTTGCCCAGCGTGCTCTGCGTGATCTGCAGCGAGGAGGGCAGCTCGCGCAGCGTCTCGCGCAGGTTGGCGTCCTGGCGGGCGAACGTCTGGAACACCGCGTTGGTGTCGACCACGAAGTCGGCGACCGTGTCGTCGCGATCGCCGAGCTCGTCGGTGAGCAGGGAGAAGTTGTGGATCGCGCGCTTGATGTTGGCGGAGCGCTCGGCGAGCGCCTCGTTGACGCGGCGCGAGAGCTTGGCCGTCGGCTCGATCCGGCGGATCGTGTTGGCCAGCTGGCGCCCGTTGCCCTTCAGCGCCTGGCCGCCGTCGTTGAGCAGCAGCGTGAGGTAGTCGCGCGTGTCGGCGTCCAGCGCGGCGAGGATCTCGTCGAGGTTGACGTCGGGCAGCGTCTGCGAGACCGGGATCCGCCCGCCCTCGGGCAGCCGGCCGGCGGCCTCGGTGCCCGGCTCGAGCTCGGCGACCATGTCCTTCAGGCCGGTCTTGGGCCGCAGTAGCACCGTCGCATCGCGGAAGACGCGGTCGTAGCGCGGCTCGATCTTCATGCCGATGATCGCGCGGCCGTCCTCGAGCTTGACGCTCTTGATCTCGCCCACCTCGACGCCGGCGACGTTGACGGTCTGGCCCTGGCCCGGCGTGACCGACTGCGCGGTCTGCAGCTCCGCCTCGATCTCGTAGAAGTCCTTGCCGATCACGGGCACCCAGCCGGGCAGCGACAGCCGCTGGTTGGAGAGGATCACCGAGGAGACCAGCAGGGCGACCAGGATCAGCCCGATGATCGCCGCGAAGTCCCCGAGGTGCTTTCGGATCGCCGTCTTCATCGCGTGCTCGGCTGGGAGGCTCTGGTCGTCTCGGACTTCGCGGCCGCCGGCCCGTTGAGATCGGGCAGCTTGTTCGTGTGGCAGGGCACGTCGGGCCTGTACGGCGGGCGCTTGCCGGGATAGAACGGGCGGTTGCCGAGCGGCACGGCGACGTTGTTGCCGAACAGCTCGCCCGAGGGGGAGCCGGCGCCCAGCGACACGGACTGCGAGCCGCCGCCGGGCTGGAAGCGCACGTACATGCCGTTGCCGTCGAAGTTCTGGCCCTCGCCGGCGAGGCCGACCAGGCCGTACATGAACTCCTTGTAGTTCTCCACGCCCGTCTCGAACTCGTCGCGGATCACGACGTCACCCGTGGGCAGGATCACCTGGCGCGCGCAGCGGGAGGTCAGCGTGGTCTGCGGCAGCAGCTTCAGCGAGGCGTTCGTCAGCTGCGCCAGGTCGCGCGTGGCCGGCGAGAGCTCCTTGACCAGCCCGCCGAGCTCGGCCTGCGACACCAGCGGCCGCATCTGCGCGATCCACGGGAACGACGCCTCGATCGTCGCCGGGGTCTCGCGGACGCCGGGCAGGATCTCCCGCGCGAACGCGCGCGTGGACGGGAACGCGGCGTTGAGCGACGCGAAGGCGGTGTTGGCGTTCTCGAGCGTCGGGGCGAGCAGGCGGATCGACGCCTGCAGGTTGTCCGACTCGGCCGCCAAGGCCCCGGTCGTGACGTTGAAGTTGGTGATCAGGTCCTTGAGCTGCTCCTCGTGGCGGATCAGCGCGCCGGTGGTCCGGGCGGTGCCGTCGATGAGCCGCGAGAGGTCCTCGCCGGGCTCCTGGCCGAGGAAGGCCTCGAAGACCTGGGCCGTCGAGCGCTCGGCGGCCGGGATGTCCACGTAGGCGTCGTTGAAGGACTCCGCGCCGGTCTCCCCGCGCGCCGACGGGGCGGCGTCGCGGTCGTCGGCCGCCGAGGGCTTGGAGTTGAGCGCCTTCGCGAGCCCGCCCAGCACGTCCTTGAGGTCTTGGCGCGTGTCGGACTGCAGCGCGGTGAGCACCTCGTCGAGCTGCACGGGCGAGGACGTGCGGGTGACCTTGATGACCCCGCCGTCTTCGAGCTCGGGGGCGGAGGGCGAGCCGGGGCGCAGGTCGACGAAGAAGTTGCCCTCGAGGAAGATGCGCGGGCGGATCTTGGCCGTGGCGTCCTCGTGGATCGGCAGCGCCTGCTTCTGCAGCGAGAGCGTGACCACCGACGTGTCGGAGTCCTCGCCCGCCTTGACCGCGGCCACCTTGCCGACATTGACGCCCGCGATCCGGACGGGCGACCCGACGCGGATCGAGTTGGCCGACTCGAACGTCGCGTCGACCTGGTAGGGCGTCGTGAACGGGATGTCCTTCGTGAAGCCCAGGAAGGTCGCGACCAGGATGATCACGAGCGCGACCAGCCCGATCGCGACGGGGCTGCGCGGCGTGTGGCGCTTGACGGCTCCGCGGGCCATCAGGGGGCCGTCTTTTCTGTCGAGGCCTGCTGGCGGCCGGACACGTTGCCGATCACGGTCTTCCCGCGCGCGTACGGCTCGTTGGCGGCCTCGCACTCCTTGGGCTGGCCGGGAGAGGCGGTGTTCGGGTACGGGTTGGTGTGCAGGTGGTTGTCGACCGTCGGGCCGTCGGCGGGCGCCGAGGCCGGGCCCCCCTCGCTGTTCGGGCCCTGCGGGGTGGCGATGATGATGAACCGCTGCCAAGTGCCGTTGCGGTCGCCCTCGGACAGCAGAGAGGCGACGTTGCGGAACCAGAGGGTCACGTAGTTGCACTGCAGCTGGACGGGCGCGAGGTAGTCCAGCGTCGGCCGTAGCGTGCGCACGACGTCGGTCAGCGCGTCGACGCCGAGCTCGGTCCGCGGGTCCTCGGCGAACGTCTGCAGCTCGCGCAGCAGCGGCTCCAGGCGCCGGTTGAGCGCGACGGAGCGGCGCAGCGTCGGTGTGCCCACCTCGAGCGCGTCGGCGAGGATGGGTGCAGAGGTGCGCAGGGCGCGCACGCCCGGGCGCAGCTCGCGGAAGAGCCCCTCGCTGTTGGCCAGGAACGGCCGCTGGATCGGGAACGAGCGGATCGCCTCGTCGAGCGTCGGCGGACCCTTGGTGATCGAGTCCTGGATGTAGGGGCGCGCGACCTCGCGCAGCGCCGCCATCGTCGTGTCGAGGTTGACGAACAGCTCCGCCTGCTCCTCGGCCGCAGGCGCGACCTCGGCGGCGGCGTCGCCGAGCTCGGCGATGAAGCGCTTGAGGCCGGTGTTCGGGTCCGACAGGTTCTGCGCGACGGGGATGATGTCCGTCAGCAGCGGGCGGAAGGCGGCGATCGCCTGGTTGAGCGACGTGCCGCGGCCGGCGAACGCCGTGCCGAAGCCGTCGATGTTCTTCGTCATCGCCTCGCGCGTCTCGTCGTCGAACATGTTCACGAACTCGTCGAACTCGACCGGCGCGGGCGTGGCGGCCGTCAGCGGCATCGTGTCGCCGTCGCCGAAGCCGTCGTCCGAGCGCCCGCGCGTGAGCTCGACGTACTTCAGGCCGAGCGCGGACTTCGTGCGGATCAGCAGCGTCGAGTCCTTCGGCAGCGGCATCTGGTCGCGCTCGAGCTTGAGGCCGAGCACGGCCACGCTCGAGCCGTCGTCCTTGCGCTTGGTCGTGATCGAGTCGACCGTGCCGATCCGCGATCCGCCGATCCGGACCTCGTTGCCGCGCACGAGCGCCGCCGCGCTCGGGACCTCGGCCTTGAGCGAGTAGGTCGGCACGAACGGCAGGCCCTGGTTGGCGTTGTAGGCCAGGAAGACCGCGACGAGGATCACCAGGACGGTGGCCGCGCCGATCAGGACGGGGTTGCCGGCGATGCCGGAGCCGCGGTTGCTCACGGCGTGTCCTTCCCGAACAGGAAGTCCAGCAGCGGGTCGTCGCCGCCCGATGACGGCGCCGGCGTCGCGGACGGTGCCGGCGAGACCGGGGTCGGCGCGGGCGTCGCGCTCGCCTGCGGCGCGGCCGTCGCGCTCGGCGCGGGCGTGGCCGTCGCGGCCGGAGCGGAGCGCTCGCGCTTGGGCGTGGGGGTCGGGGTGGCCTGCAGGCGCGGCGCCTTGTCGCCGGACTGGCCGGCCATCGCGCGGCGGATCGCCTCCGCGGTGGCGATCAGCACCTGGTCGCGCGGACCCTCGGGCCCGGACGCCGCGGCCGCCGTCGCGGTGGCGGGCGCGAAGTTCGCGGTGCAGCCCGGCGTCGGGGTGACGGCGTAGGTCGAGCACTGGTTGACGATCAGGCCGGCGCGCAGGTAGTGGCCGAAGGTGTCGAAGCCGTTGACGGCGGCCACCTGGTAGAAGGCGTAGTCGAGGAAGCGCTTGAAGCCGTTCGTCTTCTCGAGCGACGTGAGCAGCGTGCCGGCGGTCTTGGCGACGGGCCGCACGTCCTTGGCGAGCGTGCGCAGGTCGCGGGCGATCGGGAGCGTGGCGATCATCGCCGGCGTGCCGACCTCGGCCGCGTCGCCGAGCGTCTCGAAGGCGGGGATGCCGGCCTGGGCGAACGGGCCGAGTTCCCGGACGAAGCGGTTGATGGCGGGCGCTTGGGCGCCGAGGTCGGCGAACACGGGCGTCGCCTCGTCGGCGAAGGAGCCGAGGCGCGCCATCGTCGGGCGCAGCTCGCGCAGGAACGCGGGCAGCCGCTCGATGCCGGCCTCCAGATCCGCCGAGCGCTCGGCGGTCGCCTGCGCGACCTCCGCCGAGTTCTCCAGCGCGGAGGAGACGCGGCGGCGCTCGCGCGCGAGCGGGGCGAGCACGGTGTCGCCGTCGACGGCCAGGCGCTGGAGCGTCTCGTTCTCCGAGGCGAGGATCTCGAGGACCTTGTCGACCTCCTTGAGCGCCGGATTGGCGCGGCGGATGACCTCGTCGAGGTCGTCGCCGCGGCCGGCGAGGCCCGTTCCGAGCTCGCTGAGGATGATCGACAGCTTGGCCTGCTGGGGCGCGCGCGTGATGTTGTTGATGAGGTCGAGGTCGACGGGCTTGGAGGTCTGCGAGACGGGCAGCAGGTACTGGCCCTCGCCCTTGCCCTCCTCGATCTTCTCCAGCGCCGGCGGCGGCTCGGTGTTCGCCTGGCGCGCCTGCGTCGGCTCGCACTCGACGAACTTCTCGCCGATCAGCGACTGCGGCCGGATCATGCACTCGGCGTCGCGGCGGAAGTCCTGGTAGGCCTCGTCGTCGATCTTGAGCACGACGACGGCCTTGAAGTCCTCCGTCACGTCGAGCGAGTCGATCTTGCCGACCTTGACGCCCGCGACCTTGACGTCCTCGCCCGGGATCGCGAAGCCCGCGTTGTCGAAGATCGCGCGCACGAGGTAGGGCTCGTCGCCGTCGCGCGTGGCCAGGACGACCGCGACGGCGATGACGACGACGAGCAGGATGGGGACGAGGATCCGCATCAGGGGCCGGGGAGCACGAGGCTCGGGTCGCAGTCGTCGGCGCCGAGGTTGCCGTTGTCGGTGTAGGGCGCCGAGTTGTCGGCGGGACGCTGGCTGGCGGCGCCCGGGCAGCGCTTGATCACGCCGGTCTCCGCGCCGTCCATGCGCTGCGACGGTGGGATCGGCGTGAGCACGCCGCCGGCCGGGTTGTCGCCGAAGGAGAAGGCGTTGAACATCGGCTGGATGCGGGCGAAGTGGCCGTTGGCGTCGTAGTTGGCGGCGCCCTGGCCGAAGTCGCGCAGCCAGCCCACGAAGTCCGGCGTGTAGGGCCGGATGAACTCGAGCACGGGCTGGGCCTTCTGGAGCGCGAGCCGGCCCTGGGTGAAGGCGGGGGTCGCGGCGCGCTGCAGCGCCGGCATCTTGCGCGTCGCCTCGACGAGGTCGTTGTCGGGTCCGTCGCGGCGTATGAGCGTACGCAGGTCGCGGACGGTCGGGCGGGCGTCGCGCACGAGCGGGCGCAGCTCGCGCAGGAACGGCGCGAGGTCCTTGGTGGCCGGCTTGGACTCCGCGACGAGGACGTCGAGGTCGTCGAGCGTGGCGCGCAGGTTCACGAACGTCGTGTTGGCGCGCCGCAGCGTGGTGGGCAGCAGCTCGAGCGCGCGCGAGAGCGCCACGTTCTCGGCGGCGATCGCGCCGGCCGTCTCGTTGGCGTTGCCGACGAGGCCCGAGAGGTCGTCCCGGCGCTCGGCGACCGCGGTCACCGCGCGCGAGGAGTTCACGAGGAAGCGCGTCAGCGCGCCCTCGTCCTCCGTGACCTGCTGGGCGAGCACGCGCGAGGTCGACAGCAGCGGGTTGAAGTACTTGGCCGACTGCCCGACCTCCTCGCCCTTGCCCTCGTACTGGGTCGCGAAGCCCTGGACGACGTCCTGCAGGTCGCCCCGCGTCTTCTCGTCGAGCGTGTTGAAGAGCTGGTCGAGGTCCACGACCGAGGTCGTCTTGGACAGGTCGAGCTTGGCGCCCGCGGACAGCTCCTTGTTGGTCTCCGGCGCCGGCGTGAGGGCGACGTAGCGGTTCGCGATGCCCGACAGCGACGTCAGGCGGATCACGGCCCTGGTGCCCTCGCGCAGCGGCGCGTAGGGCTCCTGGACCTCGACCTTGACCGCCGCGAGGTTGTCGTCGGTGAGCTCGATCGAGCGCACGGAGCCGATCCTTCGGCCGGCGACCTGGACGTCGTCGTCCTTGACGAGCTGGCCGGCGGTCTGGAAGACCAGCGTGTACTCGGTCCCGCCGCTACCGCGGAAGAGCAGCAGGTAGCCCGCGAGCAGAATGGCCAGGACGAGCGCAGACAGCGCGATCCCCCGCGCTGCCGTCAAACCTCGCTCCTCGTGATGGACCCCATCTGCTCCATGCCCTGCTTCTCCCCCTCATTCCTGCGTCCTGCAGGATCGGGCACGCTACCCGTCGGCCGGCGCGCACGCTATCCGCCGTTCGTTGACGGCGGGTTAGGAATCGCGGAGCGAGAACTATTCCATGCCCAGGGGCCCGCGCGAGGCACCTGACAGGAACTGGCGCACGAACTGGTTGTCGGAGTTGAAGAGCTCCTCCGCCGGGCCGCTCTCCACGATCCGGCCCTTCCAGAGCACGGCGATGTACTCCGCGACGCGCTTGGCGCTCATGATGTCGTGCGTGATGACAACGTAGGCGCCGCCGTTCTCCTCGTGGATCTCCTGGATGAGCTCGCACAGCAGGGCGGTGCGGACGGGGTCCAGGCCGGAGTCCGGCTCGTCGAAGAGCACGATGTCGGGATCGAGCACGAGGGCGCGGGCGAACCCGGCGCGTTTGCGCATGCCGCCCGAGAGCTCGTTGGGCATCTTGTCGGCCGCGCCCTCCAGCCCGACCTCGCGCAGGCGGCGGTTGACGATCTCGCCGATCTCGTCCTCGCTCTTGTCCGTGTGCTGGCGCAGCGGGAAGCAGACGTTGTCGAAGAGGTTCATCGAGCCGAACAGCGCGCCGTCCTGGAAGAGCACGCCGAACTTCTTGCGCATCTCGAACAGGTCGTCGTCGGCCATGTTGGGCACGGACTCGCCGTGGACGAGCACGTCGCCGTCGTCGGGATAGAGCAGCCCGACCATGTGCTTGATGCAGACAGACTTCCCCGTGCCCGAGGGGCCGAGGATCATCGAGATCTTGTTGTTCGGGATGCCCATGTTGAGCCCGCGCAGGATCTTGTTGCGGCCGAACGCCTTGTGCACCTCGACGAACTCGACCGCGTCGTCCTCGCCGTGCGGGCGCTGCTTGCCCGTGTGCCACTCGTACTCGCCCTCGGGGTCGTCCTTCTGGCGCTCGTCCTCCTGGGGCTCGGGCTCGTGCCTGACCGCCGCCGCGGTCGATCCCCCGCCCTGCTCCTGCGTCGGCTGCTCGTCGGGCGGGCGCTGCTCTTCCATCTCGTCGCGGCGCAGCGGCTCCTCGGCCTGCTGCTGCTCGTCCTTCTTCTCGTCACCGCGGTCGCGATCGAAGAGTCCCACTGCAGATCAACCTCCGATGGGGGCCCGGGGGTTGGCCCCCCAGAAGAGCTGGGTGCCGAGCATGCCGACGAGATGCACGAGCACGATGTTGAGGACCATGGACTTCGCGGTCGCGGTGCCGACCCCGACCGGGCCGCCGCTCGCGTTGTAGCCGTAGTAACAGCCGACGAGCACGATCAGGGTGGCCATCGCCATGCCCTTGATCACGCTGTACAAGAGGTCGGGCGGGTTCTGGAACATCCAGAAGATCAGGAAGTAGCCGCCCGAGGACACCTCGCCGATCTGCTGGACCACCGCGAGGTAGGAGGCGAAGAAGCCGGCGCCGATCCCCGCGAGGTACATGAACGGCAGCACGAGCCAGGCGGCCAGCAGCTTGGTCGCGCACAGGAAGGTCAGCGACGGGATGCCCATGACCTCGAGCGCGTCGATCTCGTCGGAGATCCGCATCGAGCCGAGCTCGGCCACGATGCCCGTGCCCACCTTGGCGGCCATCATGTAGCCGAAGCCGTAGGGCACCAGCTCGCGCAGGTCGCACCAGGCGGCGAACACGCCCGCGTACGCGGGGACGCCGGTGGCGCGGTTGAAGTACGCGCCCTCGATGCCGCACTGCAGGCCGATGATGAAGATCAGGCCCCAGATGACGAGCGTCGAGGAGAGGATCAGCAGGCCGGCCTGCCGCAGGCCCTCGCCGAAGAAGCGGAAGACCTTCAGCGTGAAGACCTCGACGACGATGCGCGAGCAGAAGCGGACGATCTCGCCCATCGAGGCGAGCCAGTCCTTCGGGACCGCGAGCCACGTGTTGCCCATCACTTGATCTGCACGATCTCGGGGTGGGTCGCCAGCAGCGTCTGCGTGAACACGTAGTTGAACGCGAACACGCCGAGCGTGGCGATGACGACGGCCTGGTTCACCGCGCGGCCGACGCCCTCGGCGCCGCCGGAGGCCGTCATGCCCTTGTAACAGCAGACGATCGCGATGATGGCGCCGAACATCGTGCACTTGAGGACCGACCCCCAGAGGTCCACGACCGACGCGTTCGTGAAGAAGGTCGCCCAGAACGGGCCGAGCGGCGCGCCGTTGACGAGCGTGGCGACGATGCCGCCGAAGATGCCGAACAGCAGCGCGTAGACGTCGAAGAGGCCCGTGACGAGCATCAGGGCCAGGAAGCGCGGCACCACGAGGTTCTTGACGGGGTCGACGCCGAGCACCTGCAGGGCGTCGAGCTCCTCGCGGATCTTGCGGGCGCCGAGGTCGGCGGTGATGGCGGTGCCCGCGACGCCGGCCAGCACGATCGCGGTGACGAACGGGGCGAACTCGCGGATGCTCGCCAGCACGAAGAAGCCGCCGAGGCGGTCCAGCGCGCCGAACAGCACGAGGAAGTTCGCGGCCTGCAGGCCCGGTGCGCCGTAGCCGAACGCGACCGTCGAGACGATCAGCGGGAACCAGCACAGCTTCAGGGCGAACAGGAACTGCGAGACGAACTCGCCGCCATAGGGGTACGGGGGCCGCAGCGCCGACATGACGGTCTTCCCCGTGAGGATCATCATGTCGCCCACTTCTTCGAGCAGGCTCTTGGCCGGTAGGAAGGCCCTATCGGCGACGCTTCGGACCAATCTCTCTCCCCCTCGTCGCGGACGCCCCGATGGCGCCCGCTGGTCAAGCAGGCGTGAAGGTTATGCCACCTATCAACGCAGCATGAAACCGGAACATGCGCTTACGCGCGCCGCTCCCTTCACGGCTCGGTTCCGCAAGTTCCACCTGCGCGCGGCGTTCGAAGCCGGTGGTATGTTCGCGCGCGCCGTGTCGGCTCTCCGGGTCATCCCACTGCTGATCGCCGCCGCGGTGGCCCTGTCGGGCTGCGGCGGGGGCGAGTCGCAGGATGCGAACGAGCCCGAGGGCAGCTACCGGCTCGAGGTCGCCGACGCCGCGTTCCCGGCCAAGCAGGGCATCGCCGAGCAGACGACGATGCGCATCCGCGTCCGCAACCCCGGGCGGCGCACCGTCCCGAACGTCGCCGTGACGGTCGAGACCAAGGGTGCGAGCGCCGACGCCGGGGTCACCGCCTTCGGCCAGAAGGCCGACGACTCCCGGCTCGCCGACGCCAACCGCCCGATCTGGATCCTCGACCAGGAGCCCGTCGGCGGCACCTCGGCCTACGCCAACACGTGGTCGCTCGGCCCGCTGAAGGGTGGCCGGACCAAGTCCTTCGAGTGGAAGCTGACGGCCGTCGAGCCCGGTAGCTACACGCTCGACTACCGCGTGGCCCCCGGCCTCGACGGCAAGGCCCGGCTCGCCGCCGGCTCCAAGGCCCGTGGCTCCTTCGCCGTCATCGTCCGCGACGATCCCGTCCCCGCGCGCGTGAACTCCAAGGGCGAGGTCGTGCGCGGCGAAGAGGCCGGCGCCGGCAAGGACTGACCGATCCCGCGACGGCCCCGCGGCCGTACGCGGTGCATGACCATCCTCCTCGCCATCGTCGCCGCGGTCGCCGCCGTGACCGTGCTCGTCTTCATGCTGCGCATCGCCCCCGGCCGCACCGAGCGGGTGCCGAAGGGCCGCCAGCGCTCCGAGGGCCAGGGTGAGGAGCTCACCCCGAGCGACCGCGCCGCGTGACGCCGGCGGGCCGGCTAGGTCAGGTCGTCCGCGGCGCCCGGGTGGGCCTGGAGGGTCTCCTCGCCGGATTCGCCCGTGCGGATCCGGTAGGCCTCCTCGACCGGCATGACGAAGACCTTGCCGTCGCCGATCGAGCCGGTGCGGGCGTGCTTGAGGATCGTCTCCACCACGGTCTCGACGTCGCGCGAGGCGACGACGCACTCGAGCTTGACCTTCGGGCGCAGCCAGTTGGTGAGCTGGGCGCCGCGGTAGCGCTCCGTGATGCCCTTCTGGCGCCCCGAGCCCTTGACCTCGGAGATCGAGAGGGACGGGAAGCCGAGCTCGAGCAGATCGGTGCGGATCGGCTCGAACGCCTCGTGACGGATGAACGCCTCCACCTTCTTCATGCGCGGCAGCCTAACGGGAGCCCTCGCCGAGCCGGCGCGCGAGGGTCGCGAACGAGCGGGCGGCCGGACCGAGCGGCCCCGAGCGCAGCAGGGCGATCGGGAACGTGACCCGCGGGCGCACGCGGACGAGGCGGACGCCGCGCACCGTGCCGGCGGAGGCCGAGCGCGTGGTCAGCCCGACGCAGCCGCGCGAGCGGACCGCGGTCTCCCACGCCAGCGGCCCGTGCGGGTCCAGGGCCGTCCGGGGCTCGAAGCCGGCCGCGCGGCAGCGATCGACCACGGCGGCGTTGTAGCCGGCGCCGCCCGCGGCGTCGACGAGCGCGAAGGTGTCGCGCGCGAGATCGGCCAGCGCCACGGAGCCGCGCGCCGCCAGGGGATGGTCCGCGTGGACCGCGGCGAACGCGGGCTCCTCGGCCACCGGCTCCGCCTCGACGTCCGGATGGGGCTCCGGGCAGAAGCCGAGCGCGAGCTCCAGCTCGCCGCGGGCCACGAGCTCGGCGAGGACCCCCGTGTTGTCCTGGCGCGCGCTGACCCGCACGCCGGGATCGAGCCCGGCCAGCACCCGCTGCGCGAGGTAGTGCACGCCGGGCGAGAAGCCGAGCCGCAGCGACCCGCGGCGGCCGCCGGCGTGCTCGCGGGCGGTCGCGTCGACCGCCTCGGCGGCGGCGACCGCGGCGCGCGCGTGCTCGAGCACGTCGGCGCCGGCCGGCGAGAGCGCCACGTGGCGGGAGCTGCGCTCGAGCAGCGCGACGCCGAGCTGCCGCTCGAGGCGGGCGATCTGCTGGCTCAGCGTGGGCTGGCTCACGTGCAGCCGCTCGGCGGCGCGGCCGAAGTGCAGGGTCTCCGCGAGGACCGCGAACGACCGCAGGAGCCGGACGTCGTGATCCATGCACGCAGCCTATCGATGGGCGCGAGATCCGATCGGGCCACCGGTCTGCGGCGCCTATGTTCCGCCCGTGTCGCCGCGCACCGCCATCGTCGGCCTCGCCCTCGCCCTCACGGGCTGCGGCGACCAGCCCCGGTCCACGGCGCCCGAGCCCACGCCCCGCGACGACGGCGCGGTCGCGGTCCCCGACGGCGGCGTCGCCCGCGGGCATGGTGCGGGCGACGGCGGCCGCGTGCGGGTGCCCGAGCGCGATGCCACGCCGCCGCTGGCGCAGCTGCGCCTGGACCCGGGCGGGGGCGCGCCGGTCGTGGTGCACCGCTCCCCTGTCCGGGGCGATCCCGCCCCCGCGGTGACGCTTGCGCGGCCCGAGGTCCGCGCCACCGCGCTGATCCGCGACGCCGACGGCGGCACGGGGCGGATCCGCCTCAGCGTCCACTGGGAGCAGGACTGCGGCGACGGCCCCCGCCGCCGCACCGTGGACCTGCCGCCCTCGCAGATCGTGCGGATCCGGGTCGCCCCGGGCGTGCTCGTCCCCGTCGAGCGCCGGCGTTCGGCGCGGGTGCGCCTGCCGCGCGGCTGCCGCGTGACGGGAAAGGCCTTCGCCGACGCCACCAACGCCTCCGGCCTCGAGAGCTTCAGCGACCCCGTCCGCTTCGCCTACGGCTGACGGGCTCGGCCCGCGGCGAGCACCGGGCCCGCGATCTCGCCGAGCCGCCGCACGCCCGGCTCGATCGCGGCCTCCGGGATGCGGCCGTAGCCGAGCAGCAGCGCGGGCGGTTGCGTCCGCTGGGCGTGCTCGGACAGACCGGAGAGGCCGATCCCGGCCGACCGGGCGGCGGCGAGCAGCGCGGGTTCGTCCGCGCCCGGCGGGAGGCGCAGGACGAGGTGCAGGCCGGCCGCGGCGCCCGCCGGCGCGGCGGCCGGAAGGTGGCGGGCGAGCGCGGCCACGAGCGCGTCCCTCCGGGAGCGGTAGACCGCGCGGCTGCGGCGCAGGTGCCGGTCGAGCTCTCCGCGCGCGAGGAAGTCGGCGAACGTGAGCTGCTCGACGATCGGGGTCCCGAGGTCGTCGGCCGCCTTCGCGTCGGCGACCGCGGTCACGAGGCGCTCGGGCACCACGAGCCAGCCGAGCCGCAGCGCGGGTGCGAGCGTCTTGGAGGCCGAGCCGGCGTAGACCACGCGGTCCGGCGCCAGCCCCTGCACCGCGCCGACCGGCTGGCGGTCATAGCGGTACTCCGCGTCGTAGTCGTCCTCGAGCACGAGGGCGCCGGTCGCCGCCGCCCACTCCGCGAGCGCGGCGCGGCGCGGCGGCGAGAGCACGACGCCCGTCGGGAACTGGTGCGCCGGCGTCACGAGGGCGGCAGCCGCGCCGGCGGGCAGTTGGTCCACGCGCAGGCCGTCGCCGTCGACCGCGACCGGGACGGGATCCAGGCCGGCCGCGGCGAGCTGGCGGCGCCCCGGCCCGCTCGAGGGCTCCTCGACGGCGATCGTCGTCTCGCCCCGCTCCGCCAGCACACGAGCGAGCAGCGCGAACCCCTGCGCCATGCCGGAGGTCACGATCAGCTGGCGCTCCGTGCACGCGAGGCCGCGGACGCGCCGCAGGTGCTGCGCGAGCGCGGCGCGCAGCTCGGGGGCCCCGCGCGGGTCGCCGTAGTCGAACCGGAGGTCCGGCGCCTCCGCCAGCGCGCGCCGCACCGAGCGCAGCCAGCGGTCGCGCGGGAACAGGGCGACGTCGGGCGCCCCCGGACGGAAGTCGAACCGCGGCGCGCGCTGCGCGGCGGGCTCGGCCGCTGCCGCCGGGCCCGGCGCGACCGTCTCGGCCACCACGGCGGGCGCGCCCTGGCGCGTCACCAGGTAGCCCTCGGCCGCGAGCTGGGCGTAGGCGTCGACCACTAGGCCGCGGGAGACGCCGAGGTCCCGCGCGAGCGTGCGGGTCGAGGGCAGCCGCGCCCCCGCCGCCAGCCGGCCCTCGCGCACGGCGGAGCGCAGCTGGTCCTCGAGCTGGTCGCGCACGCCGCCCGCACCGCGCTCGAGCCGGACCAGCAGCTCCGGCCCGCCGGCCGACTGGTCCACTCGAGAGCCTGTCAACTGGTACTCCACATCAGACCAGTGGCACCTTACGCTGGCTGCCATGCCCGCGCCGTCGACCCTCCTCGTGTTCGCCGTCACCGCGCTTGCGCTCGTGGTCGTGCCCGGGCCGAACCTCGTCGCCTACGCGCTCGCCGCCGGGCGGGCCGCCCGGCGGCTGCGCTCCGCGGAGCGCGCGCGGCGCCGCCACCTCGCCGGCGGCGTCTACCTGGCGCTCGCCGTCGCGGCGCTGGCGGGCGGGCGGCCGGGTACATGAGCACGGCGCTGCGCGGCTCGGCGCTGGCGACGCTGGCGTTCGTGCTCGTCGGCTCGCTGGTCGCCGCCTCCGACGAGGTGGAGACCTACCCGCTGGCCGAAGGCCAGTTCCTGCGCTACCTGCTCGCGGCCGTGGTGCTGCTGGCGCTGGCGCGCGGTCGGCTGCCGCGGGTGACGGCGCGCGAGGCGGCCGGGCTGGGCGCTCTGGCCGCGACGGGCCTCGTGCTGTTCAACGTGCTCGTGGTCGCCGGCGTGCGGAAGAGCGATCCCGCGACCATCGGCGTGGTCGTCGGCTGCGTGCCGGTGGTGCTGGCGTTCGCCGCACCGCTGCTCGAGCGCCGGCCGCTGAGCGGCCGCGTCGTGGCGGCCGCCGTCGCGGTCGCGCTCGGCGCCGCGCTCGTGCAGGCCGGTGGCGGCGGCATCACGGAAACCGGCCTCGCGCTCGCCCTCGGCGCGCTCGCCTGCGAGGCGGCGTTCTCCCTGCTCGCCGTGCCGCACCTGCGCCGGCTCGGGCCGCTCGCCGTCTCCGCCTACGCCTGCCTGCTCGCCCTGCCGCTGCTCGCCGCATGGAGCCTCGCGAGCGGGGGGCCGGAGGTGCCGCGGCCCGACGGGGGCCAGGCCGTGGCGCTCGCCTACCTCGCGCTCGCGGTGACCGCCGGCGGCTTCCTCGCCTGGTACTCGGCGGTCGGGCTGCTGGGCGCGGAGCGCGCCGGCCTGTTCTCCGGCGTGCTGCCGGTCAGCGCGCTGGCCTGCTCGGCGGCGATCGGGGCGGCCGAGCTGACGCCCGGCCGGCTGGCGGGCGTCCTGCTCGTCGGCGCCGCGATCACGGTCGGGACCCGCGTCAGCGCGGGAGCCGCGGCGACAGGATCCGGTACGCCTTCAGTCCCAGTCCCAGGCGCTCCCGGTCCTCGCTCAGCGCCGGGTCGAGCCCGCTGAGCTCCTTCACGCGCTCGAGCCGGTAGGCGATCGTGTGCCGGTGCACGAACAGGGCGCTGGCGGCGGCGCCGGTGGCGCCGTTGTGCTCGAGGAAGGTCTCCAGCGTCATGACCAGCTCGGAGCCGTAGGCCTCGTCGTAGCGCACCAGCGGCGCGACGGTGTCCTCGTAGAACGAGCGCACCTCGTCCGGGTGGGAGGCGAAAACGCGGAACAGCAGCCGGTAGGCGCCCGACCCGAGGTCCTCGCCGACCGGCACCTCGCCACGGCGCAGGACGTCGAGCACGAGCTCCGCCTCGGCCGAGCGCGCGACCCAGCTCCCCGGGCTCGCCGTAGACGCTCGACACGCCGACCGTCCCGTGGCGGCGCAGGTCGGCGGCCACGCGCACGGCGCCGTCGGGATCGGGGACGAGCGCGTACACGCGGCCGCCGGCTGACTCCAGGCAGTGCGCGAGCACGCCGGGGTGCTCGCCCTGCAGCCGCGCGGCGACGTGCCGCGGGCGCTCCGTGGCGAGCTCGGCGCACAGCGCCACCGCCCCGCCGCGCAGGTCGCAGCCGAGCGACGCTCCGCGGCTCAGCGACGTCCTCGGCCTTCGGCGGCCGCCGCGAGCGCAGGTCCTCGAAGAACGAGTCCCGCACGGTGCGCTCGGCCTCGGCGCGGCCGCCCTGGACCGCGACCTCGGTCAGCGCGGCCAGCGCCGCGATCTGCAGGAACTCGCCCGTGGCCGGCCCGCCGCCGGGCTCCATCAGCAGCACGCCGCCGACGACCTCCCCGCCCGTGGCGATCGGCGCCTCGGCCGCCACGCCCGGCGGCACGGGGACCGGCCGGCCGCGGCAGCGCTCGATGACGTAGCGCCGCAGCGCGCCGACGTCCACCCTCGCGCCGGGAGAGGTGACCGCGGCGTCCAGCCGCGGCACCACGATCGCGACCGGCGCGCCGGCCGCCGCGGCCGCGAGCTCCGCCACCTCGCCGAGCCCTCCGCCGCCGAGCACCGCCTCCACCATGCGCTAGGTGCACGGCGCGGAGGCTCTCGTGATGGGCCGACGGAGCGGCCTCGCGGGCCGCTCCGTCGTCCGGCCTCATCCCGCGACTTCGACGGCCGCCTCCGGGTGGGCCTGGAGCGTCTCCTCGCCCGACTCGCCCGTGCGGATGCGGTAGGCCTCCTCGACCGGCATGACGAACACCTTGCCGTCGCCGATCGAGCCGGATCGTGCGTGCTCGAGGATCACGTTGACGACGGTCTGGACGTCCACGCTGGCGACGACGCACTCGAGCTTGATCTTGGGCCGCAGGTAGTTGGTCAGCTTCGCGCCGCGATAGCGCTCCGTGATCCCCTTCTGTCGGCCCGACCCCTTGACCTCCGAGATCGTCAGCGAGGGGAAGCCCAGGGTGAGCAGCTCCCCGCGGATCGGCTCGAAGGCCTCGTGGCGGATGTAGGCCTCGATCTTCTTCATGGCGGTCAGGCCCCCGTCGTCTGCGGCTCGGCGATGGACCGCCGCGGCGGCGCCTCGACCTCCCGGTGCACCGGCGCGATCGGCGTGCCGACGACCGTCGGCTCGTACAGCCCGCCCGAGAGCTCCGGCTGCGGGATGAACTGCTCCGGGTAGCCGTACATGCCGTGCTCGGCGATGTCCAGGCCGGCTTCCTCGGCGTCCTCGTCGACGCGCAGCCCGACCGTGGCCTTGATCCCCCAGAACGTGAGGATGGACAGCACGAACACCGTCGCGAACGCCGCCCCGACGCCGACCGCCTGTACGCCGAGCTGCTCGAAGGAGCCCGAGTAGAACAGGCCTGGGACGCCGATGCCGTTGGCCTCGGCGAGCCGGTCGGAGGTGAACAGGCCGCACGCGAGCGTGCCCCACACGCCGGCCAGGCCGTGCGCGGAGAGCGCACCGACCGGGTCGTCGAGCTTCCGCTCGATCGCCAGGACGGCGAAGACGACCAGGATGCCGGCCACCAGACCGATGATCGGGGCCGCCCAGAACTCGACGTAGCCCGACGGGGCGGTGATGCCGACGAGGCCCGCGATCGCGCCGTTGCCGGCCATGCCGACGTCCAGCGAGCGGGTCTTGAAGTACGTCACCAGGCAGGCGCCGATGACGCCGGCCGCCGCGCCGAGCTGCGTGACGAGCATGACCTCGGCGAAGCGCGAGCCGCTCGTGCCGAGCGTCGAGCCGCCGTTGAAGCCGAACCAGCCGAGCCACAGGATCAGCACGCCGAGGCCGACGAGCGGCATCGAGTGACCCGGGATCGCGCGCGGCTTGCCGTCCGGGCCGTACTTGCCCTTGCGCGGGCCGAGCAGCAGCAGGCACGCGAGCGCGCCGGTCGCGCCGACCAGGTGGACGACGGTCGAGCCGGCGAAGTCCTGCACGCCGCCGCCGATCTCGCTCAGGAAGCCGCCGCCGAAGATCCAGTGCGCGCTGAGCGGGTAGATGACCGCCGCGAAGACGACGGCGTAGATGACGTAGGCGACGAACTTCAGGCGCTCCAGCGTCGTGCCCCAGACGATCGCCAGCGAGACGGCGCAGAACATGAACTGGAAGAGCATGAACGCGGTCGTGGAGCCGTTGACCGTGCCTTCGACGATGCCTCCGTCGATGGTCGAGCCGAACGAGAAGAAGAAGCCGGAGTCGCCGACCAGTGCTCCGGCGCCACCGAAGGCCAGCGCGAAGCCACAAGCCCACCAGGCGATCGTGGCGATCGAGAAGTTGGCGAGGATCTTCGCGATCCCCATGCCGGCGTTCTTGCCGCGCGAGAAGCCGATCTCCAAGAAGGCGAAGCCCGCCTGCATGAACATCACGAGCACGGCCGCGACCATGACCCAGACCACGTTCAGCTCTTCCGTCAGCGTTTCGATACCGCTCACCACCAACCCCCTCGTTCGAGATTCACGAGCAGCAGTCTCAGCCCGCGAGGGGGGAGGGGTCTTTGGCCCGGTGTCGAAAGTTCTCCGTCGGGTCTTCGCCGCACGGCGGGGGTCTTCCTGATGGCGAAACGCAACGTGCGCATGTTTGTCCAGATGGACACCCCGCACGCGCGAAGCCGCAACTAGGCTGCGTGGCGTTCACCGAGGAGGAACTCCGCGACCCATGCCACGCCTTCGTAGCCAGAACGTCACCGCCGCCCAGTGGAGCCCCAACGGCGGCTCGATCGGGCAGTCCGACCTGACCCAGCCCGGCGCCAACGTCTTCGGCGCCAACGTCTTCTCCGGCGCCGTCCAGCGCCAGCGGCTGCCCAAGGCCGTCTACAAGGAGCTCCAGGAGACGCTGATCGAGGGCAGGGCCCTCGAGCCGGCGCTCGCCGACGCCGTCGCGTCGGCGATGAAGGAGTGGGCCCTGGAGAAGGGCGCCACCCACTTCACGCACTGGTTCCAGCCGCTGACCGGCATCACCGCCGAGAAGCACGACTCCTTCTACGCGCCCACGGGCGACGGGTCGGCGATCGCGGACTTCTCCGGCAAGGAGCTCATCCAGGGCGAGCCCGACGCGTCGTCGTTCCCGACGGGCGGCATCCGGGCGACGTTCGAGGCCCGCGGCTACACCGCGTGGGACCCGACCTCGCCGGCCTTCATCCTCGAGAACCCCAACGGCGCGCTGCTGTGCATCCCGACGGCGTTCGCCTCCTGGACGGGCGAGGCGCTCGACAACAAGATCCCGCTGCTGCGCTCGATGGACGCGCTGTCGCGCTCCGCCGTGCGCGCGCTCTCGCTGCTCGGCGACGCGGAGGCCTCGAAGGTCTTCACCACGGTCGGGCCCGAGCAGGAGTACTTCCTGATCGACGAGCAGTACTACTTCGAGCGCCCCGACCTGGTGACCACGGGCCGGACCCTGTTCGGCGCCCAGCCGCCCAAGGGCCACGAGCTCGACGACCACTACTTCGGCTCGATCCCCGAGCGCGTGCTCGCTTGCATGCTCGACGCGGAGCGCGAGCTGGCCAAGCTCGGCGTGCCGATCAAGACCCGCCACAACGAGGTCGCCCCGGCGCAGTACGAGGTCGCGCCGATCTTCGAGAACTCGAACGTCGGCTCCGACCACCAGCAGCTCGTCATGCAGATCCTGCAGAACGTGGCCCGCCGCTACGGCCTCGTCTGCCTGCTGCACGAGAAGCCGTTCGCGGGCGTCAACGGCTCGGGCAAGCACAACAACTGGTCGATGGGCACCGACACGGGCGTCAACCTGCTCGAGCCCGGCGAGACGCCGCACGAGAACCTCCAGTTCCTGTTCTTCTGCGCCGCCGTCATCCAGGCCGTCGACGACCACCAGCAGCTGCTGCGCGCGTCGGTCGCCAACGCGGGCCAGGACCACCGCCTGGGCGCCAACGAGGCGCCGCCGGCGATCATCTCGGTCTTCCTCGGCGCGGAGCTCGAGAAGATCTTCGCCGCGATCGAGAGCGGCTCGGGCGACGGGGAGACCCCGCAGAGCACCCTCGAGCTCGGCGCCTCGGTGCTCCCGTCCCTGCCGATGCACGGCGGCGACCGCAACCGGACCTCGCCGTTCGCCTTCACGGGCAACAAGTTCGAGTTCCGCGCGCTCGGCTCGAGCATGTCGCTCGCGCTCCCGAACACCGTGCTCAACACGATCGTCGCCCAGTCGATCGACGACCTGGCCGACAAGCTCGACGAGGCGTCCAACGGCAGCTCCGTCGACGACGCGATCCTCGCCGTGATCAAGGAGACGTGGGCCGACCACAAGCGCGTGGTCTTCGACGGCGACAACTACTCCGAGGACTGGCACGCCGAGGCGGAGGCCCGCGGCCTGGCCAACCTGCGCCAGACGCCGGACGCGCTGCCGTGGCTGATCGAGCCGGCGACGGTCGAGGTGTTCTCGAAGTACGACGTGCTCTCCGAGCGCGAGCTCGAGTCCCGCTACGAGGTCTTCCTCGAGCAGTACACGACCACGATCAACATCGAGGGCGAGACGGCCGCGGCGATCGCCCGGACGATGCTGCTCCCGGCGGCGATCAAGTGGCTCGCGGCGCTCGGGACCACCGAGGGCGGCGCGGGCATCGCCCGCCTCAAGGAGGAGCTCGGCACGCTCGTCGACGAGTTCGTCGAGGCGATCTTCGCGCTCGAGGCCGCCAACCGCGACCACCCGCGCACCGAGGACGTCCTCGAGGGCGCCAAGTACGTCCAGAGCGCGGTCATCGACGCGATGGACGCGGTCCGTGCGGTCGCCGACCGGCTCGAGAAGGTCGTGCCGGACGACCTCTGGCCGCTGCCGAAGTACTCCGAGGTGCTCTTCATCAAGTAGCGTCGCACGCGACAAGCAGGCGTTCCCGGAGGCCCCGCTCAGCGGGGCCTCCGTTTTCGGACGCATCCGGACGCGGCGTAACTTGAAGCGCGGATACGCCGCGGGCCGGAAGACGGTCGCTGAGCTCAAGGCGCCCGCCAAGGCCTCGAACAACGGCGCGCGTCCGGTGAGCGCGAAGCTCGTCAAGTAGCCCGGTCGGTCCTAGGACCGATTGCCTATGGAAAGTACGCCCGCGCGGGCGCAGACTGGAGGCATGACGACCACTACTGCGACCGCGAGCGAGCGGATCACCGCCGAGGTCACGAGCTGGCCCGGCGTGACGGCCGGCACGGGCGAGCGCGGGGAGTTCGGCTTCCGGGTCGGGCGCCGCGAGATCGGCCACCTGCACGGCGACCGCGTCCTGCACATCGGGTTCCCCAAGGCGGTCTGGCACGAGCTCCACGACGCCGGGCGGATCGACTATCACCCGGTGTTCCCCGGCAAGCCGGGCTACGCCTCGCGGGCGCTGGCCACGGAGGCGGACGTCGAGGACGCGATCGCGCTGATCCGGCTCAACTACGAGCGGGCGGTGGAGCGCCACGGCGTCCCGTCCACGCCGCCCGGCTGAGCCGCCAGACCCGCTCCACGCCCTCCTCCGCCGGCGCGACGGGATCGCGCCGCGTCTCGCCGACCAGCTCGAAGCCGAGCTTGGGCGGCACGCCGCCGCTGGCCGCGTTGGCGCGGTCGTGGTGGATCTCCACGCGGTCGATCGCCGGGTCGGAGAAGGCCCGCTCGCACAGCCGGCGCGCGACCTCGGTCGCCAGCCCGCGGCGCGTGTGGCGCGGATGGATCCAGTAGCCGATCTCGACCCCACCGGCCCCGATCCGGAAGTGCAGCCCGCAGCTCCCGACCAGCTCGCCGTCGAGCCAGACGGCGAGGAACTCGTCGGTGCCCGCGCGCCGCCGCTCCTCCCACTCGCGCAGCATCGCGAGCTGGTCCTCGCGCGGCTTGGGCCACTCGTCCGCCCAGGTCATCCACGGGCGCAGATGCTCGAGGCTCTCCTCGATCGACCGGGCCTGCGCGTCCGCATCATCGTCCCGCCAGTTCCGCAGCTCCAGCACCATCGCAGTCCTGATTGTGACTCGCGCTCAAGTCGCGCGCACGAGTGCCGATGAAGGGAGTGAGTTCACCGGCACCGCCCAGTCCTCACAAATCCCCTTCGTCACAGGACGAGGCTTCAAGCCGGGGGACTCAACCCCTCCCCTCCCGCGAAGCGCCCGGCCACAAGCCGGGCGTTTCGTCTTCAAGCGGCGACGGCGCCCTCGTCGAGCGGGCGCAGCTCCTCTGCGTAGGACATCGAGTGGCGGCGCAGCGTCCCGTCGGGGGAGACCTCGTAGGCGCCCATCCTCCACAGCGGCGGCGAGTAGGCGTGCAGCGTGACCGCGGGCTCGGTGCCGGCGTGCGAGACGCGGTGGATGTCCGAGGCGCCGAACGTCAGCGACTCGCCCGCCGCGAGCGTGCGCCTTGCCGGCGGGCCGCCCAGCACGAGGCGCTCCTCGCGGATGGCGCCCCGCACGACCGCCAGCGCGCCGGCCGAGAGATCGTGGTCGTGGAAGCCCGCGTCGTGGTCGTTGCCGCCAGTCTCGCCCGTCGCGGCGCAGCCTGGGGGATGCCGAGCGCAGCGCGAGCTCCCGCAGCAACGCCTCGGGCCAGAGGTGTTGCTGCAGGTCTGATCGGGCACGCAGGGACACGGTACCACACTTTGCCTACCAACTTGATCGAGAAATCGGTGGGCAGTGTTCGACCACCAACCTTGCCAAAGGTGTGTCAAGGTTGCGCTACGATCCCTGGGGATGCGTGACTTCCTCGCCGCCGCCCGTGACCGCGTGATCGTCTTCGACGGGGGCATGGGCGCCACCCTCGAGCAGTTCGACCTGGACCTCGAGCGCGACTACCGCCTCCCCGGCCGCTGCCACGAGGCGCTCGTGCTCAATCGCCCCGACGTCATCCAGGGCGTCCACGAGTCGATGGTCGAGGCGGGTGCGGACGTCGTGGAGACCGACACCTTCCAGGGTTCCCGGATCAAGCTCGACGAGTGGGGTCTCGGCGAGCACACGCCCGAGATCAACCGCAGGGCGGCGGAGATCGCGCGCAAGGCCGTCGGCGAGGAGCGCTTCGTCGCCGGCTCGATCGGCCCGACCGGGTTCCTGCCCGCCTCCGAGGACCCGAGCCTCGGCCAGATCCGCTTCCGCGAGCTCGTCGGCGTGTTCGCCGAGCAGGCCCAGGCCCTGCTCGAGGGCGGCGTGGACCTCGTGATCATCGAGACCGCGCAGGACATCCTCGAGGTCAAGGCCGCGATCTTCGGCGTGCGCGAGGCGTTCGAGACCGTCGGCCGCAGCACCCCGATCCAGGCCTCGGTCTCGCTCCTGCCCAACGGCGGCAAGATGCTGCTGGGCACGGACATCTCCTCCGTGCTGGCCACGCTCGAGGCGCTCAAGGTCGACGTGATCGGCCTCAACTGCTCCACGGGCCCTGAGGACATGCGCGACGCGATCCGCTTCCTCGGCGAGTTCTCGCCCTTCCCGGTCCACTGCATCCCCAACGCCGGCATCCCGCACCAGGGGCCCGACGGCGAGACCGTCTTCCCGGAGGAGCCCGGGCCGCTGGCCGAGGTGCTCGGCGACTTCGTCGAGCGCTACGACGTCTCGATCGTCGGCGGCTGCTGCGGCACGACGCCCGACCACATCCGGGCGATCCACGAGCGCTGCGCCTCGCACACGGTCGCCCCGCGGCCCGCCCCGCGCCCCGCGCACGTCTCCTCGATGATCGCCGCGCAGCCGCTCGTGCAGGAGCCGACCCCGACGATCGTGGGCGAGCGCGTGAACTCGCAGGGTTCGCGCCGCGCCAAGGAGCTGCTGCTGGCCGACGACTACGACTCGCTCGTGCAGGTCGCCGAGGACCAGGTGGAGGGCGGCGCGCACGTGCTCGACCTCTGCGTGGCGCTCACGGAGCGTCAGGACGAGGACGAGCAGATGCGCCTGGTGGCCAAGAAGGTCTCGCTGACCCAGCCCGCGCCGATCCAGGTCGACTCGACCGAGCCCGAGGTCATCGCGACCGCGCTCGACCAGATCCCCGGACGCGCGATCGTCAACTCGGTCAACCTCGAGGCCGGCCGCGACAAGCTCGACCAGGTCGTGCCGATCGCGATGGAGCACGGCGCCGCGCTGATCGCGCTGACGATCGACGAAGAGGGCATGGCCAAGACGCGCGAGCGCAAGGTTGAGGTCGCCAAGCGCATCCACGAGCTCGTCTGCGAGGAGCACGGGATGGACCCCGAGCTGCTGATCTTCGACGACCTCACGTTCACGCTCACGACGGGCGACGAGGAGTGGCGGCCGTCCGCGGTCGAGACGATCGAGGGCATCAAGCTCATCAAGGACGCGCTGCCCGGCGTCAAGACCTCGCTCGGCGTCTCCAACGTCTCGTTCGGCATCGGCCTGAAGGCGCGATCGGTGCTCAACTCCGTCTTCCTGCACCACTGCGTCGAGGCGGGCCTCGACCTCGCGATGGTCAACCCGAACCACATCACGCCCTACGGCGAGATCGGCGAGGAGGAGCGCGAGCTGGCGGACGACCTCGTCTTCAACCGCCGCGAGGACGCGCTCGAGCGCTTCATCGACCACTTCGAGTCGATGGGCCCGCAGGAGGCCGCCGAGTCGGCGAACCCCACCGAGGGCATGGAGCCCGAGGAGGCGCTGCACTTCCACATCCTGCGCCGCAAGCGCGAGGGCGTACAGGACCAGATCGACAAGTGCGTCGAGAAGATCGGCGCCGTCCCGACGCTCAACGAGGTGCTGCTGCCGGCCATGAAGGAGGTCGGCGACAAGTTCGGCGCGGGCGAGCTGATCCTGCCCTTCGTGCTCCAGAGCGCCGAGGTCATGAAGCGCGCCGTCGCCCAGCTCGAGCAGTACCTGGACAAGGTCGAGGGCTACACGAAGGGCACCGTGGTCCTGGCGACCGTCTTCGGCGACGTGCACGACATCGGCAAGTCGCTCGTCAACACGATCCTGACCAACAACGGCTACAAGGTCGTCGACCTCGGCAAGCAGGTCCCGATCGGGACGATCCTCGACGCGGCGAAGGAGCACGACGCGACCGCGATCGGCCTCTCCGCCCTGCTCGTCTCCACCTCCAAGCAGATGCCGCTGGCGATCCAGGAGCTGCACGAGCAGAAGCTCGACTACCCGCTGCTGATCGGCGGCGCCGCGATCAACCGCAAGTTCGGCTGGCGCGCGCTGTACCCGGGCGGCAAGGACTCCGAGGAGATCTACGAGCCCGGCGTCTTCTACTGCAAGGACGCCTTCGAGGGCCTGGCCGTGATGGACCGGATCGTCGAGCCCGAGCAGCGCGCCGAGCTGGTGCAGAAGGTCCGCGAGGACGCCGCCAAGTTCCGCACCGAGGGCGAGGAGCCCGAGGTGCTCGACACCTCCGACGACTCCGTGCGCTCGGCCGCGCTGACCGACAACCCGGTCCCCGACCCGCCGTTCTGGGGCGTGCGCGAGATCGAGGTCGACCGCGACGAGCTCTACTCGCACCTGGACACGCACGTCCTGTTCAAGCTCCATTGGGGCGGCCGCGGCGTGAAGGGCGACGAGTGGAAGAAGCTGCTCGCCGACGACTTCCGCCCGCGCCTGGAGCGCATGTGGGCCGAGGCCGACTACCTGCACCCGCGGGCGCTGCTGGGCTACTTCCCCTGTTACTCCGAGGGCAACGAGATCGTCGTCCTCGACCCCTCCGACCGCGAGACGGTGCTCGAGCGCCTGTACGCGCCGCGCCAGCCCAAGGGCGACCGGCTCTCGCTGGCCGACTTCTACCGCCCCAAGGACTCCGGCGAGCTCGACGTGGTCGCGCTCACCGCGGTGACCGCCGGCGACGAGGTCACGGAGCTGATGGCCAGGCTCGAGGCCGACGGCGAGTTCGCCGAGCAGCTGTTCACCCACGGGCTCGGCGTGCAGACCGCCGAGGGCCTGTCGGAGTGGCTGCACTGGCGCGTCCGCCAGGACCTCGGCATCCCGGAGACGCAGGGCCGCCGCTACTCCTGGGGCTACCCCGCGGTGCCCGAGCAGGCCGAGCACGAGAAGGTCTACCGCCTGCTGGAGGCGACGGAGCGGATCGGCCTGAAGCTGTCGGGCGGCTACGCCGTCGAGCCCGAGCAGTCCACGCTGGCGATCATCGCCCACCACCCCCAGGCGACGTACTTCGGCATGCGCAACGGCCGGCTGCTCGAGGACGGCTCCCCGGACGACGTCATCAAGGGCTCGCCGCGCGACCCGTCGCGCTTCGGCGAGCTCGACGACGATGAGCCGGCCGAGCCCGGCACGCGGGAGCCGGCCAGCTCGACGGCATGACCGTCGCGCAGCGGATCGGCCGGGGCCGCTTCGTCTCGTTCGAGCTGTGGCCGCCGCGCTCGCCGGAGTCCGCCGCGGAGCTGGAGGAGGCGCTCGCCGGCCTGGCGGGGCTGCGGCCCGCGTTCGTCGCGATCACCTACGGGGCCGGCGGCTCCACCCGCGAGCGCACGCATTCGCTCGTGGCCCGGCTCGCGGGCACGGAGTCGCTCCCGCTTGCGCACCTCACCTGCGCGGCGCACGGGCGCGCCGAGCTGGTGTCGCTGTTGGAGCGCTACCTGGCGGCGGGTGTGCGCGACCTGCTCGCGCTGCACGGCGACCCACCGCTCTCGGCGTCCGAGGCGCTCCCGACAGGCGACCTGCGCTACGCGATCGAGCTCGTCGAGCTGGCGCGCGAGGTCGGGTTCCCGAGCGTCGGCGTGGCGGTGCACCCGGAGGGCCACCCGGCCGCGCCGTCACGGGCCGCCGACCTGCGGTGGCAGACGGAGAAGCTGCAGGCCGCGGACTTCGGGCTCACGCAGTTCCTGCACCGGGCGTCCGACTTCGTCGCGTTCGTTGAAGCGGTCGGCGTCGACACCCCGGTGGTGCCGGGCGTGATGCCGATCACCAACGTCCGCCAGCTCGAGCGGATGGCCGCGATGTCCGGCACCGAGGTGCCGCTGGAGCTCGCTTCGCGGCTGCACGCCGTCGCCGACCGGCCGGACGAGGTGCGCCGGATCGGCGTCGAGCACGCCACGCGGCTGTGCCGCGACCTGCTCGACGCGGGCGCGCCGGGGCTGCACTTCTACACGATGAACCGCGCCGCGGCGACGCTCGAGGTCTGCGCGAACCTCGGCTTCGAGCCCGCCTCCGCCGCCCGCGCGTAGCGCCGGGCGCGCGTAGGATGGCGCGCGATGAAGGTGCTGGCCATCGACGGGGGCGGGATCCGGGGGCTCATCCCCGCGCTCGTCCTCGCCGAGATCGAGCGGCGCACGGAGCGCCGGATCGGGGACCTCGTCGACATGATCGCGGGCACCTCGACGGGCGGGATCCTCGCCTGCGCGCTCGGCAAGCCCGACCCGCTGCCGGCCGACGAGATCGCCTCGCTCTACGTCGAGGAGGGCCCGAAGATCTTCGACCGCTCGCTCCTCAAGCAGATCACCTCGCTCGGCGGCTACCTCGACGAGCGCTATTCGGAGAGCGGCCTGGTGCGTGCGCTCGAGCGCGTACCTCGCCGACACGCCGATGACGGCGGCCACAGTCCCGCTCCTGCTGACCGCCTACGACACCGAGGCGCGGGCGATCCACCTCCTGCGCTCCGAGGGCGAGAACTCCGGAGCCACGATGGTCGAGGCCGCGCACGCCACCTCCGCCGCCCCGACCTACTTCGAGCCCGTCCGCCTCGGCGACGCCACGCTGATCGACGGCGGCGTCTTCGCCACCAACCCCGCGCTCGTCGCCTACGCCGAGCTGCGCGGCAAGCTCGACCTCCTGCTCTCCCTCGGCACGGGCGAGCACACCCGCCCGCTCCCCTACGAGAAGGTCAAGAACTGGGGCCAGCTCGAATGGGCCCGCCCGGTCCTCGACGTCGTCTTCGACGGAGGCCAGGACGCCGTCGACATGCAGCTCCGGGCCCTCCTCCCCGACGGCTTCGTGCGCCTCCAGACCGGGCTCACGAAGGCCAGCGACGACCTCGACGACGCCAGCGCCGACAACCTCGAGCGCCTCCGCGAGGAGGCCGAGACCCTCATCACCCGCGAGACCGCGAAGATCGACGACGTCTGCGCCCGGCTCACGGCATAACGCTGGTCCCGAAAGGCACGCCCAGCGCGCCCGAACGACCCCGCGTTCCAAGCCTCGACACGGTGGGTCGATCGCGCACGCTCAGAGTGCCTCAGGCGACCAGCGCTGCCGCGATGACGGCGACGACGGTCTCGGGCTCGCGAGTCAGCTGCCGCCACGTGATGCGCAACACGCGGTAGCCGGCTAGGAGCAGTTGGCCGTCCTTGCGGCGGTCGCGCTCGAACTTCGCGCGGGTGCGGTGGTAGCGGTAGCCGTCGACCTCCACGACCAGCCGCTGGCGGTCCCACACCGCGTCAACCTCCCAGCCGGCCCGCCGCACGTTCGTCCGGGGCATCGGCAGCGCGGCCGACCTCAAGAGGGCCTTGAGCCGACGTTCCGCCTCGGAGCGCGTGAACAACGGCTCATCGAGGAGATCGGTGACCGCTCGCAGCTTCTTGATGCCCGGCCGCCCCGCGCCGCGCCGGATCGCTTCGAGGATCTCTGTCGGACTCGCCAGCCGCTGGACCTGGACCTCCTCGACGAGCCGTTCCAGCTCGGCCGGCGGCGTCGTGGCCGCGAGGTCGACGAGCGTGCGTGCCGCGGTGCGTCACACGGAGGCCGTGACGCACAATCACCTCGTCGGCGCGGAGCGGTGCGACCCGGAAGCAGCGCACGCCGAGCTCTGCCGATCTTGACCTCATGAGGAAGGGCGACCTCGACCGACGCGCCGCGTGGCCAAGGCACGCCGAGGACGAAGACGGCCGAGCGGCGGCCGATCACCGAACGCGGGCCGCACGCGAGCAAAGCGGCCATCTCGCAGGCGAATGGACCGCCGAAGATCCCCGACCTGGTAGACGCCCTCATGGATTCGGACGAGCCACTCACCGCCGACGCGGCGCGCGATCGCGCTCCGCCCGAAGCCCGCTCCCCGCAGCTGCCGGATCGTGACGACCCCGTGCTGCGCGGCGGCGATGCGCGCCACGGCCGCTTCCTCGGCCGCGCCCGCCATCAGCGGTGGTCTCCTGAGCCGCGCTGGGCACGCGTTCTCACCCCAGCGATCCCGCGCAGGACACGCTGGGAGGAAGGATCACGCTGCGCGTGCGTCTGAGCCACGGCGCTGTTAGTGGCGCCGCGTGGGAGTTCGCCCCCTCAGGCTCCGCCGATGACGAGCGCGACCCCGGCGGCGAGGAGGACGAGGCCGATGGAGCGGGCCAGGGTGAGTGGTTGCTGGTTGACGCCGAGGAGACCGAACTGGTCGATGATCGCGGCCATGGCGAGCTGGCCCGTGAGCAGGCAGGCGATCATGGCGCGGGAGCCGAGGGTGCGCGACGGCGACGAGGGTGACGCCGACAACCGCGGCGCCGATCAGGCCGCCGGCGACGTAGTGCCACCAGACCGGATGGGCGCCGATCCGGCCGAAGCCGCCTCCGAACGCGACCGCGACGACGAACAGCGCGATCGTGCCGGCCGCGAAGGAGACCGTCGCCGCCGGGATCGGCCCGATGTCGCGCCCGAGCGCCGAGTTGATCGGCGCCTGCATGGCGAACCCCGCCCCAACGGCGAGCGTCAGGGCAATGGCGGTCCCCCGGTCCACCACCCCAACGCTACAAACCTCCACCCTCCCTACCCAGCGCAGTTGACGTTCCGCGGCTGCCGCACCGTCGCGCGCGGCGGCGCGGCGGCACGGCAGCGCGGCAGCGCGCCGACGAAGCCGGGCCGCACCGCGACCGGGCCGCGCCACGCCCCGCGGCGCGGCGCGGCGCGGCGCGACGCGGCGCGGCCGAGCGCCTTACCCCTGCGGCAACAGGCAGACCAGCGCGTTGCGCTTGGTCACGCTGACCTTCGGCAGGCCCGCGAAGTACTTCGCGGCCTGCGCGGCCCCCATCCAGGTCCCGGTCTTCGAGGACGTCGCCCCGGCGCCGTCGAACTGGTAGACGTCGAGCCCGCGCGCGATGTCGTTGGCGTACAGGTGGAAGGAGCCGTCCTGCGCGATCTCCGGCGTCTTGGCCGACCACGCGTCCATGCCCTGGATCCGGTAGTAGCCGATCTCCTTCATGCCCTCGCCGACGACCTGCTGGCCCGCGAGCGAGATCCCGGTCAGGCCCGCGAGGTCGACCACGTGGACGCCGCCGTTGTAGTAGGCGATGGTCATGATCTTCTCGTCCTCGTGGATGTCGAAGACGTGGGCGGTGCAGGTGCCGTCGACCTGGTCGGTCGGGCCGAGCGTGTCGATGTTCCAGTAGCCGACCTTCTGCGGGCTCTTCTCCATCGCGCCGGTCGTCTCGAAGACGTGCACGCCGCCGTTGGGGCACTGGCCGGTGCCGACCGCGCCCGCGAACTCGTCCTCGGCGATCACGAACTCGCGCTCGCGGCCGGCCGCGTCGGTGATCGTGAACGGGTCCATCTGGTGCCAGACGTTGATCGTCTGGTCCAGGAAGGAGGAGATGATCGACGGGTTGGCCGGGTCGCGCGTGTCGATGATCACGCCCTGGGACAGCGCCGCCGAGTAGGCGCGCTTGCCGTCGTCGGAGAACGTGATGTCGTGCGACTCGGTGCCGAGGCCCGGACGCGGCGGGAGCGTGAGCTCGCCTGCCGGCCCGGGGCGCGCCCGGGTCGGAGATGTCGAAGACCTCGATCGCCGGCTCGATCGAGGTGATCAGGTCCGAGTTGGAGTTGTAGAGGTAGTTGCCGCTCGGGTGGATCGACTGGTTGTGCGAGCCCTGGCCGACCTCGACGAAGCCGACGGTCGTCGGGTGCAGCGGATCGGTGACGTCGGCGATGAACGTGCCGTTCTTGCCCGTCCCGTCCTCCTTGAGCATGTCGAAGCCGAGCGCCTGCGCCTCGCGGTAGCACGTCGAGGTGCCGTCGCCGAAGGTGTCGGACGCGTAGCCGACGAACGTGCGGCCGGGCTCGTCGGCCTGGCGGAAGACCTGGACGTCGCCCTGCGTGACGCCGCAGTCGTAGGTCGAGACGATCTCGCGTCGGAGGGATCGAGATGTCCACGATCTGCAGCCCGTTCTTGTAGGAGCCCGCGAGGGCGTACTTCTTGCCGGCCAGCGTCGCGAACTCGATGTCGGTGCCGTAGTTCGGCGTGCCGCCGTTGTCGACGGCGTACGGCAGGTTCTTGACGTGGCTCATGTTGGCGCTGTGCTCGTGGCGCTCCTGGCGCTCGCGACGGGCGCGAGGCAGGACGGCAGCGCGAGAAGGCGAGATCGCCATGGGCCCAACGCACCCGTGAAACTGGCGCTGACCAGGGGCGCGAGGCTGGCTCCGCCGGACGGGCGCCCAGCGAGACCGGCGGGTGTGCAGCGCGCGCAGGCGCACCTCGCGCCAGGAGACGCCCTCCTTGACGAGCGCGGGCGCGCCCATGATGACCGCCGTGGCGATCTCGACGGCCTGCAGGATGATCCCGTAGCCCAGCGCCTGGGCCGCCGGGATCCCGTAGGCGCCGGTGAGCACCGCCACGCAGGCGGCCTGGAAGACGCCGAGGTTGGACGGCGTGACGGGCAGCACCGCCGTCACGTTGACCGCGAACAGCACCGCGGCGGCGGCGCCCAGGTCGGCGGCCCCGTCGAGGTTCAGCGCGACGAGCAGCACGTAGCAGGCGACCCACTGCAGGCCCCAGGCGCCGAGCTGCGCGCCCGTGGCGGTCGCGCCGAGCCGCGCGCGGCGGAACACGACCAGGCCGCGCCGCACGCGCGCCGCGGCGCCGCGCGCCTGCGCGATCCAGCGCGCCGACGCGCGCCGAGCGCGAGGGCAGGCCGGAGCGCAGCAGCGCCGGCGCGACGAGCACCAGCGACGAGCACCGCGAACGGCGCCAGCGCGTACCAGATCAGCGCCTGCTGGCGGCCCGCGAACAGCCCGATCGTCACGAACATCACCGCGCCGAGGATCACCAGCGCGAGCACGTTGAGCAGCGTCTGGGAGACCAGCGTGCCGAGCACGACCGGCAGCCGGTCGCGCGCCCGGCCGAGCCGCCGCGAGACGATCAGCGCGCGCGAGGGCTCGCCGAGCCGGGCGGGCAGCGTCGCCGACATCAGCACGCCGATCGAGGTGCCCTGCATCGCGTCGGCGAAGCGCGGCAGCGCGTCGGGCAGCGCCGCCTTGAGGATCGCGTGCCAGGAGACGGCGCGCAGGCACATCGACAGGCACATCAGGCCGAGCGCGACGAGCACCCAGGTCGGGCTGGAGGCCAGCAGCGCCTGGCCGATCGGGCGCATGCCGATCCGCTCGAGCGCCAGCGCCGCGCCGCCCGCGGCGGCCAGCGCGGCGGCGGCGAGCAGGCCCGCGCCGCAGCGAACTTGCACCGCCGGCCGCGCCGTGCCCGGCACCGGGCGGCTCGAGCGACGGCAGCCGCCGCGCGGGCGCCCGCTCGCCGTCGGCCGCGCGCGCGCCCACGCGCACCGCCGCGCGCGCGAGCGCGCCCTCGGGCCGCTCGCACCGCGCGCGCGTCCTCGTAGGTCGTCGGCCACCTCGGCGGCGACCCGCGGCCAGGCGTAGCGCTCGGCGCTGCGGCCGGCCTCGGCGGCCAGCGCGCGGTCGCGGGCCGGGTCGAGCGCGAGGTCGCGCAGCGTCTCGGCCAGCCGCGTGGCGTCGCCGCGCGGCACGAGCAGCCCGTCGCGGCCGTCGGTCGACGACGTCGCGGTAGCCCGCGATGTCGGAGGCGACGACCGGCGTGCCGGCCGCGAACGCCTCCGTGAGCACCATCCCGAACGACTCGCCGCCCAGCGACGGCGCGCACAGCACGTCGGCGGCCTCCAGCGCGGCGCGCTTCTCCGCGTCGCCGACGCGGCCGAGCGCGCGTCACGCCCTCGGGGTCGAGCAGCATCGGCGCCAGCTCCTGCGCCTCGACGCCCGACGATCGTCAGCTCGGCCGGCACCTGGCGGCGCAGCGCCTCGAAGGCGCGCAGCAGCACGGGCAGGCCCTTGCGCTCGACGGCCTGGCCGACGAACGACGATCCGCAGCGGCTCCCCGGGCGCGCGCGCGCGCGGACCCGGCCCGCGCCGCCCTCGGGCAGCGCGACGCCGTTGGGGATCACGCGGTAGCGGCCGCCGTAGAAGCGCCGGCCGGTCCAGGCGGCCGCCTCGGAGACCGCGATCCGCGCCGACAGGTGGTTGAGCTTGCGGCGGGCGCCCAGCAGCGCGGCGACGGCGTGCGGCGGCGCGCTCTCCGAGTAGCAGTGGAACGTGCCCACGAGCGGCGCGTCGGTCGGAGGTCAGCGCGTCCCAGCCGACGACCGGCGCGACCGGCTCGTGCAGGTGCACGACGTCGAAGTCGCCCGGCCTCGCAGCTCCCGCCGCAGCGTCGCGACGGCGTACGGCGTGTGCGCCAGGTTGGAGACGGCGCCGTTGGACGGCCAGCCGATCGTCGGCCCGAGCGGCACCAGCCACTCCGGCAGCGGCGCGGGCCTGCGGGCGGGCGCCGCGGTGCAGCACCGCGGTACGGCGGACGTCGGGATCGAACGGCGCCAGCACGCGCACGTCGTGCCCGCTCCGCCGACAGCTCGGTGGCCAGGGCCTCGATGTGCCGCGTGACGCCGCCCGGGTACGTCCACGAGTACGGGGAGACGAGGGCGACCCGCATGTGCCACCGATCCTACGGGGCCGGGCCGAGCGCACCCGTTCGGCTAACCCCCTCTAATACGCTGTAGCACGCCATGCCCGAGCGCCAGTTCGTCAAGTACACGTTCCTGAAGGTCGATCCGGCCTGGCGCCGGCTCGACGCCGAGGAGCGCGCCCGCCACAAGCGCGAGTTCATCGCCGCGTGCGAGGACTTCGGCTCCGAGCGCCTGCTGCGCGCCTTCTCGCTGGTCGGCACCCGCGGCGACGCCGACCTGATGCTGCTCGCCCAGGCCACGAACCTCGAGCGCATCCACGAGCTGCACGTCGTGCTGGCCCAGAGCGGCCTGATGCACTGGTGCGAGACGCCGTACTCCTACCTGGCGATGACCAAGGCGTCCGAGTACTCCGACGAGTCGCGCCTCGAGGTCCGCCCCGCGCACGCCAAGTACCTGTTCGTCTACCCCTTCGTGAAGACGCGCGAGTGGTACCGGCTGCCGCCCGACGAGCGCTGGCGCGTCATGCAGGAGCACATCAAGGTCGGCCGCGAGTACCCGGAGATCGACCTCAACACCTCCTACTCGTTCGGGCTCGACGACCAGGAGTTCGTGGTCGCCTTCGAGACCGACGACCCGGGCTCGTTCCTGGACCTCGTCCAGCGCCTGCGCACGACGGAGTCCTCCGAGTACACGAAGCGCGACACGCCGACGTTCACGTGCGTGTCGATGTCGGTCGAGCGCGCGCTGAACGCGCTCGACGGCGCCGCGCTGCCGGTCTCGCTGCCGGGCTGAGCGCTCGCGCGGGCGCTCGCGCGCCTGCATCGGGTCAGGGCTTCATTTTCGCGCGCGAGATGCCGATGCAGGGTTCATGACCCAGCTTCATGCAGAGCGTTACCGCCTGGTGACGCGCAGCGATTTCGACGGGCTGGTCTGTGCCGCCCTCCTCCGGCAGATGGACATCCTCGGCGACGTCAAGTTCGTGCACCCGAAGGACGTGCAGGACGGGAAGGTCGAGCTGGGCCCGTCCGACATCACCACGAACCTCCCCTACCACCCGGGCGTGCACCTGGCGTTCGACCACCACTCCTCGGAGATGGTCCGCATCGCGCGCCGGCACGACAACCACGTGATCTGGCCCGGCGCCGAGTCTGCTGCCCGCGTGGTCTACGAGTACTACGGCGGAGCCCCGGTGTTCCCGAACATCTCCGAGGAGATGATGGACGCGGTCGACAAGGCCGACGCCGCGCAGTTCACGCTCGAGGAGATCCTCAACCCCGAGGGCTGGGTGCTGCTGAACTTCCTGATGGACCCGCGCACGGGCCTCGGGCGCTTCCGCAACTTCCGCATCTCCAACTACCAGCTGATGATGCAGCTGATCGACGCGTGCACGACGATGACCGTCGAGCAGATCCTGCGCACGCCGGACGTCGCCGAGCGCGTCGAGCTCTACTTCGAGCACGCCGAGCAGGCCAAGGAGCAGGTGCTCCGCTGCGCCACGGTGCACGGCAACCTGGTGGTGCTGGACCTCCGCAACGAGGAGGTCATCCACCCCACCAACCGCTTCATGATCTACGCGCTGTTCCCCCAGTGCAACATCTCGATGCACGTCCTGTGGGGCCTCAAGCAGCAGAACACCGTGTTCGCGACGGGCAAGTCGATCCTCGACCGCTCGAGCCGCACGAACATCGGCGAGCTGATGCTCTCCTACGGCGGCGGCGGCCACGACGCGGCCGGCACCTGCCAGGTCTCCAACACGCGCGCCCCGAAGGTCCTGGGCGAGCTGATCGAGCGCATCAACGCGGACGAGCTCGTCGAGGAGGACGAGCCCGCCGTCCGCAGCGCCCCGCAGTGCCCGCGCGCCGCTAGCCGGCGCGTCGGGCGCCGCTAGCGGCGGTCCTCGATGTCGAGCAGCTCGCTGCTCGGCCTCGTGGTCCACCTGCAGCGTCGTGTGGTGGATCCCGAAGCGGTCGTGCAGGAGCTGCTCGAGCTCGCGCCGGCGGCCGTGGCAGTCGTCGCCCGGCGCGCACGAGCACGTGCGCGGCCAGCGCGGGGAAGCCCGCGGTGACCTCCCACACGTGCAGGTCGTGGACCTCGACGATGCCGGGCGCACCCGCGAGAGCGCGACCGACGTCCTCGGTGCGCACGCCTGACGGGGTGCCCTCGAGCAGCACCGTGCACGCCTCGCGCAGCAGGCTCCAGCCCGAGCGGAGCATCAGCGCCGGCGACCAGCAGCGCGGCGATCGGGTCGGCCTCGCGGAAGCCCGTGAGCAGCACCACCGCGCCCGCCGCGGCGGCGCCCAGCGACGCGTAGAGGTCGGCCAGCACGTGGGCGCGCGCGCCCTCGACGTTGAGCGAGCGGCGCTCCGCCCGCGCGAGCTGCCAGGCGGCCGCGACGTTGACCGCCGCGCCGAGCAGGCCGACCGCCAGCACGATCCCGCCCTCCACCTCCGGCGGCGACGCGAAGCGCTGCACGGCCTCGATCGCGATCACCCCGGCGAGCACCAGCAGCGCCGCGCCGTTGACCTGCGCGGAGAGCACCTCGGCGCGCCCGAGCCCGAACGTGAAGCGCGCGCTCGGCGGCCGCGCCGCCAGCCGCGCGGCGACCAGCGCGAGCGCCAGCGAGCCCGCGTCCGTGAGCATGTGGGCGGCGTCGGAGAGCAGCGCCAGCGAGCCGGCGATCAGGCCCGCGACGACCTCCGCGACCATGAACGCGAGGATCAGCGCGAGCGCCGCCGCGAGCCGCCGGCGGTCGGCGTCGGGCGCCACCGCGTGGTGGTGATGCTCGTGGGAGTGGTGTGCGTGGGTGTCTAAGCTCATCGGCCCGATGCGTCGCCTCCCCACCATCATGGCGGTGATCGCGGCCGTCCTCGCGCGTCGCGGGCTGCGGCGGGGGCGCGGACGACGGCGGCGACGGCACCGCCAACGTGCCCGAGTAGGGCGGGCTGCGCGAGAAGGTGCGCGCCGCGGCGGCGCCCGCCGGCGGCCGACTTCCCGGCCGTCGACGGGCCGCAGCCTGCAGGAGGTCGCCGACTCGATGCAGGGCGGCCCCGAGGTCGGGCCTCGCCGGGCAGACGTACACGACCGGCGACAACCGGCTCGCGTTCGGCGTCATCGACGCCCAGGGCGCAGTTCGTCTACGGCAAGACCGCCGTCTACGTCGCCCCGACGCCGGACGCCAAGGCGCGGGGCCCGTTCCCGGCGCCCGCCGACGTGCTCGTCACCGACCCGGCCGTTCCGCTCGCGCCAGGCGGCGAGCGAGACCGACCTGTTCGCGGCCGTCTACGGCGCCGACGTGCCAGTTCTCCAAGCCCGGCCCCTGGTCCGTGCTGACCGTGACGCAGTCCGGCGGCGGCATGCTCGCCGCGCCCGCGCAGGTCAAGGTCGTCAAGCCCGCCAAGGACCCCATCCCCGAGGTCGGCGAGGCCGCGCCGAAGGTGGAGACCGACACCGTCGCCTCCGCCAAGGGCGACGAGGAGTCGATCGACACGCGGATCCCGACCGCGCCCGAGCTGCACGAGGAGTCCTTCGCCGACGTCGTCGGCAAGAAGCCGGTCGCGCTGCTGTTCGCCACCCCGCAGCTGTGCCAGTCGCGCGTCTGCGGGCCGGTGACCGACATCGCGCTGCAGATGCAAGGCCAAGTACGGCGACGAGATGACCTTCATCCACCAGGAGGTCTACGTCGACAACGACCCCAACAAGGGCCTGCGCCAGCCGCTGAAGCAGTTCAACCTGCGCTCGGAGCCGTGGCTGTTCGTCGTCGGCGCCGACGGCAAGGTCACCTCCCGGCTCGAGGGCTCGTTCGGCCTGAAGACCTTCGAGAACGCGATCAAGACCGCCCTCTAGCCCGTGCGCCGCCGGACCCTCCCGTCCCGCTGCTGATCGCCGCGACGCGCGCTCGCCGTGCCCGCGACGGCGTCCGCGCACGGGCTCGTCCAGCGCTCCAACCTGCCGATCCCGGAGTGGCTGTTCGGCTGGGCGGCCGCGATCGTGCTCGTGATCTCGTTCGTGGCGCTGGCCGCGCTGTGGCCGAAGCCGCGGATGGAGGGGCGCCCGCCGTGGCGGCCGCTGCCCGGCGGCGCGGTGCTCGGCTCCGCGCCGGTCGAGATCCTCTGCGGCGCGATCGGCGTCGCGCTGCTCGTCGTCGTGGTGCTGGCCGGCTACCTCGGCTGCGGGCATGGCGCTCGACAACTTCGCGCCGACGTTCATCCTGATCACGTTCTGGGTCGGGCTCGTGTTCGCTCAGCGCGATCTTCGGCGACGTCTTCCGCGCCTTCAGCCCGTGGCGGGCGATCGGCCGCGCTGCTGCCGTCGAAGGGCCTGCGCCCGTACCCGGAGAAGCTCGGCCGCTGGCCCGCCGCGGTCGGCCTGCTGGTGTTCACCTGGATCGAGCTCGCCTCGGGCTGGGGCGAGGACCCGGCGCTGCTCGTCACCGCGGCGCTCGGCTACACGGTCCTGACGCTGATCGCCCAGGTCGTCTGCGGCGTCGAGACCTGGACCCGCTACGGCGAGACGTTCGCCGTCTACTACAACCTCTTCTCGCGGATCTCGCCGTTCGAGACGCGCGACCGCGTCGTCGGCGTGCGCCCGCCGCTGTCGGGCCTGCCGCAGCTCGACCCGCGTGCCCGGCACGGTCGCGCTGGTCTCGGTGATGATCGGCACGGTCACCTTCGACGGGCTCACGCCAGGGCCGGCTGTGGAAGGACCTCGCGATCGACCTCACCGACGTCGTCACCGAGCGTCGGGATCCCGATCACCGACGCGCCGAAGTTCGTCGTCGACGATCGGGCTCCTCGCTCTGCGTCGCGCTCGTCGCGCTCTTCTACCGCGCGGGCATCGCGGGCGCGCGCTCCGTCGGCGGCGACATCAGCGCCGAGCGGCTGCGGCGCGCGTTCGTGCACTCGCTCGTGCCGATCGCGATGGTCTACGTCGCCGCGCACTACCTGACGTTCCTGCTCTTCGAGGGCCAGGCGATCCGCTACCTGGCCTCGGACCCGTTCGGCCAGGGCTGGGACATCTTCGGCACCGCCTCGGCGGCGATCGACTACTCGCTGCTGAGCCAGAACGGCGCCTGGTACGCGCAGGTCGCGTTCGTCGTCGCTCGGCCACGTCGCGGCGCTGATCCTCGCCCACGACCGCGCGCTCGCGCTCTACGACGACCCGCGCCTCGCCGTGCGCTCGCAGTACTGGATGCTCGCCGTGATGGTCGGCTTCACCACGCTCGCGCTGTGGCTGCTCGCCCAGGCCGGGCACGCTAGCCGCTCTCGTAGGCCTCCGCCATGCCGTCGGCGACGGTGCCCATGCGCTCGCGCAGGGAGCGCACGTCGCCGGCCAGCCGCGCCTGGGTCTCGGCGCCCTCGCTGGCCGAGAGGCTGAGCAGGCTGCCGCGGATCGTGTCGAGCTCGACGGTCATCCGCTCCATCTCGTCGTAGAAGCGGCCGAGCTGGGCCTCCATCCGGCGCTGCACGCGCGCCTGGTGCTCGAGCGCCTCGCACGAGCGCCTCGCGGCCCGGCTCGGCCGCGCACCTGGGCGCAGCCGCGCCTCGACGTGCTCGGGCGGGTTGTCGGCGAGCGCCTCGTAGAGGGTCTGGGCGCGGGCGGCGGTGCGCTCCATCGCGCGCACGAAGCCGTCGACCTCGACCGTGACCTCCTCGTAGGGCAGATCGGAGCGCTCGATCGCCTCGCGGATCGTCGCCTCGCGGCGGCGGGCGGCGCGGACGTGCTCGCGGATCGGCGGGGCGAGCTCGTCGAGCCTCAGCCGCGGCGCGCCGGAGGTGAGCTGCCGCGGCGCTCGGCGCGCACGCGGGCCAGCACCCGGCCTCGGCCTCCTCCTCGTCGAAGAACGTGCGCACGCACGCGGCGGGTAGACGAGCAGCGCGACGGCGAGCACGAGCCCGATCGGCGCCGCCGACGCGCACCGCGGCCGCCATCGTCGCGACCAGCACGCGCGATGTTGAACGGCTTGGCCGCCGCGTTGGCGGCCAGGGCGCCCGCGAACTCGCGGCGGCGGTACGGCTCCAGGTCGGGCATGGCTAGAAGAACGAGGAGATCGAGCGGTACACGGCTCTCGATGTTCTCGGGATCGCCCGGGTAGGACTTGCCGCCCGAGGCCGCGGCGATCTGCCTCGAGCGCCTTCCGCGCCTCGCGGCCGCCGCGGAATAGGCGATCGTGAACACGCGCACCTGGGTCGCGGAGTCGCCCTGGCCCTCGAGCTCGCTCACGACCGCGCCAGGTCGCGCGAGGAGTCGGTGTCCTCGCCGTCGGTCAGCAGCACGACGGCGTTGATGCGGTCGTCGCGTCGGCGAGGTCGCGCACCGTGGCGAAGCCCTCGCGGCGGCGTCGTAGAACGGCGCGGACCCCGGTCGAGCGTGACGAGGTTCGGGTTGGGCTCGTGATCCCGACCCTGACTTGTTTCCCGCGGGTCTCGAGCGGCTTCCAGAGCGGAGCGGAGGTCGGCGTGGCCGCGGGCTGCTCCGTCGCGGTGGCGCCGTCGCCGTGGGTCGGCGTCTGCTGCACGCGCGGCGGCGCGGACTCCTCCCTTTCCCCGCCGCGGAAAGGGCCAGCGCGGCGCGCCAGCCCCTATGGCGAAGGCTCCGACCAGGCGGATGGAGCCGGCCTAGCCGGCCTTAGACGGCGGAGACCTCTTCCTCCTCCGCGACGCGGAAGGAGGAGCCGCAGCCGCAGGCGGCGATCACGTTCGGGTTGTCGACCTTGAAGCCGGCGCCCTGCAGGCCCTCGACGTAGTCGACGATCGCGCCGCGCGACGTAGGGCAGGCTCGGCCTGTCGACGAGGATCCGGAGCCCGTGGTCCTCGAACACCTGGTCGCCGTCGCGCTGCGTGTCGAAGGCCAGCGCGTACTGGAAGCCGGAGCAGCCGCCGCCGCGCACGCCGACGCGCAGGCCGGAGGTCTGGATGTCGGCGCTCTGGGTGTCCAGGAACTCCTTGACCTTCTCGGCGCCCTTCTCGGTGAACGTGATCAAGATCGCTCCAGTGCTCACGGAGTCCAATGCTTCACGAAGTGTAGCGACCGCTAGGCTGTCTGCGATGCCTGCCACGGATGAGCTGAAACGGCGCATCGAGGACGCCATCCCGGGCTCCACGGCGGACGTCCAGGATCTCACGGGCGGCGGCGATCACTTCCGAGCCACCGTCGTCGCCCGGCTTCGCGGGCATGAGCCGGATCGAGCAGCACCGCCGGTCTACGCCGTCTTCGGCGCCGAGATCGGCGGCCCCATCCACGCCCTTTCCCTCGAGACCAGAGCGGAGTGACACCATGTGCGAGAACCCCGTCCGCGAGGCCATCCAGGACGCCATCAGCGACCACGAGGTCATCCTCTTCATGAAGGGCACGCCCGAGCGGCCGATGTGCGGCTTCTCCGCGCGCACCGCGGCCGCCCTGGAGGCGCTCGGCACGGAGTACGCCGCGGTCGACGTGCTGCCCGACCCGCGCATCCGCCAGGAGCTGTCGGCGTATCCAACTGGCCGACGATCCCCCAGCTGTTCGTCAAGGGCGAGCTGGTCGGCGGCTGCGACATCGTCACCGAGATGTACGAGTCCGGCGAGCTCGCCGAGGCGCTGGCGTCGAGCACGCCGCCCGCGAGGCGCCGCCGCGGCCTCGCGAGCCCGGCGCCCGCCGCTGACGATGACAACCGGCGCTAACTAGAGGTCGCGGCGCGCGAACGCCCGCAGGGCGAGCGGCGCCGACGAGCGCCAGGTAGACGAACGCCCAGGGCCAGAGCAGCGGGCCGAAGTCCTCGGCGCCGCCGAACGGGCCGAGGTCGATGGCGAAGCGGGTGAAGCCGACGGTGTCGGCGGTGATCGCGCCGAGCGCGGACTGGTAGAGCGCCTCGAACGGGAGGATCCAGCTCGCGGTGGTGGCGACGTCGGAGAGCGTGTCGGAGCCGATCGCCTCGCCGATCTGGCCGAGCAGCCCGGCGACGAGGCCGGCGCCGAAGACCATGAAGACGGCGATGCCGTTCGCGGTCGAGGCGAGGAAGACCGAGCCGGCGAGCGAGAGCGCGCACAGGATCGCGACGGCGCCGGCGAGCGCGAGCGCGGGCTCGACGATCCGGTCGGGCCACCAGCCGCCGAACGCCCAGGTGATCACCGCGGCGAGCACGAAGACGACGATGACGTAGGCGCCGCAGACGAGCGCGGCGGAGGCGAAGCGGGCAAGCAGCAGCGTCCGGCGCGGGACCGGGCGCACGAGCAGCGGCTGCAGCAGGCCGCGCTCGGCGTCGCCGCGGACGGTGCCGAGCGTGAGGAAGACGGCGAGGATCGTGCCGAGGAACAGCGTCCCGAACATGTTCAGGCCGAGCAGCGTGGCGCCCGCGACGACGTCGGCGTCGACGCCGCGGAACGGCCTTGCGCTCGCGTTCGACCTCCTCGAAGGCCTGCCAGGTGCCGAGCCCGTAGAGCACGAGGTAGGCGACCGTGAGCAGGGCGACGATCAGGAACACGCGCCGGCGCACCGCCTCCTGCAGGCCGAGCCGGGCGATCGCGAACGCGGCGCTCACCGGCGCCCTCCCCGACGGCGTCGAGGTAGGCGTCCTCGAGCGACGACGTGAGCACGCGCACGCCGTAGACGTCCTCGCCCGCGGCGACGAGCTCGCGCACGATCCGCGGAGCGTCGTCGCGGCCGGCGTCGGCGAACACGCGCGCGCCGGCCGCGGTCTCGACCTCCACGCCGCCGGGCCTGGAGAGCTCGGCCGGCGTGCCGGCGGCCACGACCTCGCCGCGGGCGATGATGGCCACGCGGTCGCAGACGAGCTCGACCTCCGAGAGCAGGTGCGAGTTCAGCAGCACGGCGACGCCGCGCGAGCGCAGCTCCTCGAGCAGCCGGCGCACGGTGCGCCGCCCGGCGGGGTCGAGCGCGCTCGTCGGCTCGTCGAGCAGCAGCAGCCGCGGCGGGCCGATCATCGCCTGCGCGATCCCGAGGCGCTGCTGCATGCCCTTCGACATCTGCCCGATCGGCCGCTGCGGCCGCCTCGGCCAGGCCGACGAGCTCGAGCAGCTCGGCGCGCTCGGCGGCGCCGCCGCCGGACTCCGCGAGCCGCTGGTGCAGCGCGAGCAGCTCGTCGGCGGTCTGCCAGTCGGGGAAGCGGAACAGCTCGGCGAGGTAGCCGAGCGCGCGCTGCGCGGCGAGCGAGCCGGCGGGCGCGCCGGCGACCTCGCGCGCGGCCGGCGGTCGGGCGCACGAGCCCGCAGGCGATCTTCACGAGCGTCGACTTGCCGGCGCCGTTGGGGCCGAGCAGGCCGAACAGCTCGCCCTCGCCGACCTCGAGGGCGACGCCGCGGAGCGCCTCGGTGCGGCCGTAGGTCTTGCGCAGGTCGGAGACGGCGAGGGCGGGCGGCACGTGAGCTAGCTCTACCATCCGGCGCGATGGCGGCAAGTTCCCGCACGGAATCTCCACCGCCTCTGCACTGGACCGGCACGACCCTGCAGTACCTCGACCAGACCCGGCTGCCGGCCGAGGAGGTCGTGCTGGAGCTGCGCGGCACGCCCGACGGGTCGAGGCGATCAAGCGGCTCGCGGTGCGGGGCGCGCCGCTGATCGGGGTCGCCGCCGCCTACGGGGTGGCGCTGGAGGTCGCGCGCGACGAGACGCCCGAGGCGCTCGGGCGCGCCGCCGCGCGATGGCCGGCGCGCGGCCGACCGCGCGCACCTCGGCGGGCCGTCGAGCGCGTGACGGCGGCCGCGCTCGCCGCGCCCGGACCGGTGGCCGCGCCGCCCGCGAGGCGCCGAGCGGATCCACCGCGAGGACGAGGCGGCCGGCGGGCGCTCGCACGTACGGCGCCGACGCGCTCGTCGCCGTGCTGCCCGGAGGGGCGGTCACCGTCATGACCCACTGCAACGCGGGCGGGCTCGCCGCCTCGGGCGCGGCACCGCGCTGGCGTATCCCGAGCTCGCCGCCCGCCGGCCGGTCCCCGTGCCGCGTGGAGGCGCGGCCGCTGCTGCAGGGCGCGCGGCTGACGGCGTGGGAGCTGCCCCGCGGCCGGGATCCCGCGAGCTGATCGTCGACTCCGCGGCGGCGGGCCTGATCGCGCGCGGCGAGGTGACGCCGTGGTGACCGGCTCCGACCGGTCGCCGCCAACGGCGACGTCGCCAACAAGGTCGGCACCTACGGGCTCGCGCTGGGGCGCGCGCGGCGCGGATCCCGTGCGTGGCGGCCGGGCCGCTCGTCCTCGGTGGACCTGGGGGCCGACCGCCGCCGAGATCGAGATCGAGGACCGCGACCCCGGCGAGGTCCGTCGGCTGTCGAGCGGCGGCGCGCCGGGCACGCCGTGCGCAACCCCGCGTTCGACGTGACGCCCGCCGAGCTGGTGTGGGCGCTCGTCACCGAG
>CAVSMP010000016.1:0-51749 GCA_963729155.1 uncultured Solirubrobacteraceae bacterium | reverse complement strand
CAGGCGCGGGCGCGGGCGAAGGCGGCCGAGCAGCGGGCGAACGCGATGGGCACCGGCCGCGCGGCGCGCCGCTCCGGCGGTGGCGGCGGCGGGCGCACGTAGCCCGGCCTCACAGCGAGCGGCGCGGCGCCGCGTTGGAGGGGGTGTGACCGCGAACGCACCGGCACTCCCCCCGTTCTGGAGCCTCGTCGAGGCGCACGGCGACGAGCTGCTCGCCCACGCGCGCCGCGTCGCGGGCCCCGAGCACGCCGAGGACGTGCTCCAGGACGCCTTCCTGCGCGCGCTGCGCGCCTACCCGCGGCTGCGCCACGCCGAGCACCTGCGCGCGTGGCTGTACCGCGTCACCACCACGGCCGCGATCGACGCCCACCGCGCCCGCCCGCGCGAGCGGCCCGTCGCCGAGCCGCCCGAGGTCGGCGTCAGCGACGACGTCGACGCCGACGGCGCCTTCGAGGCGCTGATCGCCCCGCTGCCCGAGGCGGCGCGCGAGCCCCTGCGGCTGCGCTTCGTCGAGGACCTCGACTACGACCACATCGCCGGACGGCTCGGCTGCTCCCCGCAGGCCGCGCGCCAGCGCGTCTCCACCGCCGTCCGCACGCTCCGAGAGAGGCACGCCGCATGACCCCGCTCCCCGACTCCCTGCTGGAGGCCGTCGCCTCCGCCGCCGTCCGCGAAGGCCTCGCCGACGCGGTCTTCACCCGCCTGAGCACCCCGATCGGCCGCCTGCTGGTCGTCCAGGGCCCGAACGGCATCGTCCGCGTCGGCTTCGAGGAGGAGCCCGAGGACGCGCTGCTGGCCGGCGTCGCCGCCGAGCTCGGCCCGCGCGTGGTCGCCTCCGACCGCGAGCTGGCCGGCGCCCGCGACGCGCTCTCGGCCTACCTCGAGGGCGACGCCTCCACGCTCGACCTGCCCGTCGACCTCGCGCTTCGTCCACGCCCCGTTCCGCCGCGCCGTGCTCGAGACGCTGCACGACACGGTGCGCCGCGGCGAGGTCGTCACCTACGGCAAGCTCGCCGAGCGCTCGGGCAACCCGCGCGCCTTCCGCGCCGCCGCGACCGCCTGCGCCCGCAACCCGGTCCCGATCGTCGTGCCGTGCCACCGCGTGCTGCCGAGCAGCGGCGGGATCGGCAACTACGGCGGCGGGCCGGCGCGCAAGCAGGTGCTGCTGGAGCTCGAGGGCGCGCTGTAGCGCCGGCGAACGTCAACGGCGGCTGGGTAGGGAGGGTGAGGGGTGCGCCGGCGCCCCGGGTTTCACTCGAGCGGCAGTTAGTCGGCCTGAGCCTGAGTAATCGCCGCTCGCGTCGGAGCGGCGCGCGGGTGGCTCCCTCGCTTCCCTACCCAGCCGCAGTTGACGTTCGCTACGGCCCGCTGACCTTGACGGACCGGATGACCACCGGATCCGTGGGCTGCTCGTCGGGCGTGGTCGGCACGGCGCCGATCTTGTCGACGACGTCCTGGCCCTCGGTGACCTTGCCGAGCAGCGCGTAGTCCGGCGGGAGCTGGGCGTCCTCGGCGGTCACGACGAACCACTGGCTGCCGGAGGCGCCCGGGGGCTCGTTGCCGCCCTTGGCCATCGCGACGACGCCCTTGGTGTACTGCGAGCCCGCCCGGCGGCTTCTCGACGACGGTGTAGCCGGGGCCGCCCGTGCCGTCGCCCTTCGGGTCGCCGCCCTGGATCACGAAGCCGGCGACGATGCGGTGGAACGTCAGCCCGTCGTAGAAGCCCTTGTCGGCGAGGTACTTGAACGAGCCGCCGGTGCGCGGGGCCTGCTTGGCGTCGAGCGCGATCTTGAACTCGCCGCAGCTCGTCACGACGGTCGCGACGTACTTCCCGCCGGCCTTCAGGCGCTCCTTGGGCTTGGCGAGCTTGCCCTCGTCCTTCGGGGTCGGCGCCTCGACCTGCTCGCAGCCCGCCGTCTCGGCGGCGGAGGGCGGCTCGGGCTCCGGCGTGGCGTCGCTCTCGGAGTCGTCGCCGCCGCCGCAGGCGGCGACGCCGAGCACGCAGGCGAGCAGCAGCGCGAGGAGTCCGGGGCGCGACATGGGCGGCGATGATAGACAGCGGGCGTGACGCTCACCCCGCGGATCGCCCGCTACGACCAGGTCCTGCTCGACCTCGACGGATGCCTGTGGGTCGGCGACGAGGCGCTCGAGGGCGCGCCGGAGGCCGTCGCGGCGCTGCGCGACGCCGGCAAGGCGGTCGCCTTCCTCACCAACGACGTGCGCCACGCACCCGAGGAGTTCGTCCGCAAGCTGTGGCGGCTCGGCTTCCAGGCCGCGCTGAGCGAGGTCGTGACCGTCGGCGCGACGATCCAGTACCTGCTGACCGAGCGCAACGGCGGCGCCGCGTACGTCGTCGGCTCCCAGGCGCTCGTCGACCACGTCGCCGAGGCCGGGATGCGGATCGTCAACCGCACGGAGTTCGCCTCGCGCGCCGACGTGGTCGTGGTCGGCGCGCACGAGGCGCTCACCTACGAGGAGCTGCGGATCGCCGCCCAGGCGGTGATCCGCGGCGCGCGAGCTGATCGGCGCCACCCGCGACGCGACGTTCCCGATGCCCGACGGGCCGTGGCCGGCGCACGGGCGCGGTGCTGGCCGCGATCGAGACCGCCGCCGGGCGCACGCGCCGACCGGATCGCGGGCAAGCCCGAGCCGGCGATGTACGAGGCGGCGCGCGACCGGCTCGGCGAGGGCCGCTGCCTCGCGGTCGGCGACCGGCTCGAGATCGACGTGCTCGGCGCGCGCCGCGCCGGGATGGACTCCGCGCTCGTGCTCACGGGCGGCGCCACGCGGGCGCAGGCCGACGCCGCGGACCCGAAGCCCACCCACGTCGCGGAGTCGCTCGCGGCGCTGGTGCTTCAGTAGACGCCCGCCGATGGACCGCGACCTCTGCCTGATCGTCAACCCGACCGCCGGCGCCGGCCGCGCCGCGAAGCTGCTCGGCGCCGTCGAGGCCGAGCTGCGCGGCATGGGCCTGCGCTTCCGCGTCGAGCGCACGACCTCGATGGAGCACGCGCGCGAGTGCGCGCGCGCGCGCCGCGGCCGCCGGCGAGATCGTGGCCGCGATGGGCGGCGACGGGCTCACGGGCGCCGTGGCCGGCGAGCTGCGCGACGGCGCCGGCGTGCTCGCCGTGCTGCCGGGCGGGCGCGGCAACGACTTCGCGCGCAAGCTCGGCATCCCGGCCGACCCCGTCGCCGCGTGCGCGCTGCTGACGCAACGCGGAGCGGCGGGTCGACCTCGCCGCCGTCGGCGGCCGCACGCTACCTCGGCATCCTCAGCGCGGGCCTGGACTCCGACGCCAACCGGATCGCCAACGACAACACGCTGCCGCTCGGCACCGCGGTCTACGCCTACGCCGCGCTGCGCGCGCTCGCCAAGTGGAAGACCGCGCGCTGGACCGTCGCCGTCGACGGTGAGACGCGCGAGTTCGACGGGTACTGCGTCGCCGTGTCCAACTCGGGCGTCTACGGCAGCGGCATGTACCTCGTCCCGGACGCCGAGCTCGACGACGGCCTGCTCGACGTCGTGCTCGTCGAGGACGTCCCGAAGCGGCGCTACCTCGCCAGCCTGCCCGAAGGTCTTCAAGGGCACCCACCTCGACGAGCCCGGGATCCACCTCCTGCGCGGGCGCAGCGTCTCCTTCCACGCCGACCGGCCGTTCACCGGCCTACGCGGACGGCGACCCGATCGCCGAGCTGCCCGGCCACCGTCGACGTCGTCCCCGGCACGCTGCGCGTGCTGGCGCCGTGACGGTGCGGCTCGCCGCCGGGCTGGCGGCCGCCCGCGCCGTCGGCGGCCTCGCCCGCGCGACCGGCCGCGGCGGCGGCACGTCGCTGCCCGGGCAAGGTGCTCACGCGCGTGGAGCCGCACGCGATCGAGCGGCTCGCGGGCCGGCTGGCGCGCGGCAGCGTGGTGATCTCCGCCACCAACGGCAAGACGACCACCGCCGCGATGGTCTCGACGGTGCTCGAGCGCGCCGGCACCCGGCTCGTGCACAACCGCGCCGGGCGCCAACATGGTCGGCGGCGTGGCGAGCGCGCTGGCCGCGGCCGCGCGCCGCGGCGGGCGCGAGCTCGACGGCGACCTCGGCCTGTTCGAGGTCGACGAGTTCTGGCTCGGCCCGGTCGTCGAGGAGCTCGAGCCGCGCGCGATCCTGCTCTCGAACCTGTTCCGCGACCAGCTCGACCGCTACGGCGAGCTGGACATCATCGCCGACCGCTGGGCCGAGCTCGTCGCGCGCCGCGGCGCCGCCTCGGCGCTCGTGCTCAACGCCGACGACCCGCTCGTCGCCGACCTCGGCCGCGCGAGCGGCGCGCTGTACTTCGGCGTCGAGGACGACGCGCTCGCGCTGCCCGAGCTCCAGCACGCCTCGGACTCCAAGCACTGCCGCCGCTGCGGGCACGCCTACGTCTACGAGACCGTCTACCTCGCCCACCTCGGCCGCTACCACTGCCCCAACTGCGGCCAGCGCCGCCCCGAGCCGGCCGTCGTGGGCAGCGACGTCGAGCTGCGCGGCATCCGCAGCGCCGCCTTCACGCTCTGCCACGGCGGCGAGTCGCCACCGCGTCGAGCTGCCGCTGCCCGGCCTCTACAACGTCTACAACGCGCTCGGCGCCGCCGCGCTGTGCCTCGCGCTCGAGGTCCCGCTCGCCGACGTCGCGGCCGGGCTGGCCGCCGTCGCGCCCGCGTTCGGGCGCGCGGAGACGATCGACCTCGGCGGCCGGCCGACCTCGATCCTGCTCGTCAAGAACCCCGCCGGCGCCAACGAGGTCCTGCGCACGCTCACGCTCGAGGGCCGCGAGCTCGACGTCTTCGGCGTGCTCAACGACCGCACCGCCGACGGCCGCGACGTCTCCTGGGTCTGGGACGCCGACTGGGAGGTGCTCGCCCCGCACGTGCGGCGGATGACCTGCTCGGGCACGCGCGCCGCCGAGCTGGCGCTGCGGATGAAGTACGCGGGCGTCGAGCCGGCCGGCTGCGGGTCGTCGAGGGCCTCGAGGCCGGCCTCGACGCCGCGCTCGCCGGACGGCGACCGAGCCCGCTCTACGCGCTGCCCGACCTACACCGCGCTGCTCGAGCTGCGCGAGCTGCTCGCCCGCCGCGGCCAGGCGAAGGAGTACTGGCGGTGACGATCTCCGCGCACGTGGTCTGGCACGACGTCGAGTGCGGCGGCTACGACGCCGACCTGACGCTCTGGCGCGAGCTGGCGCGCGAGGCCGGCGGCCCGGTGCTCGACGTCGGCGCCGGGACGGGCCGCGTCGCGCTGCGCCTCGCCGGCGACGGGTTCGACGTGACGGCGCTCGACCGCGACGGCGAGCTGCTCGCCGTGCTCGCCGAGCGCGCGCCGAGCGGCCGGCGTGGAGGTCGAGACCGTGCGCGCGGACGCCGCCGGCTTCGAGCTCCCGGCGCGCTTCGCGCTGATCGCCGTCCCGATGCAGACGCTGCAGCTGCTGCCCGGCCGCGACGCCCGCGGCGGGCTTCTTCGCCTCCGCGCGGCGCGCGCTCTGCCGACGGCGGCCTGCTGGCGGCGGCGATCGCCGACGAGCTCGAGCCCTTCGAGGAGCACTCCGCCCTGCCCGCGCCCGACGTCGGCGAGGCCGACGGGCTCGCAGTACCTCTCCCAGCCGGTCGCCGTGCGCGAGCGCCCCGGCGCGGTGCGGATCGAGCGGATCCGCCAGGTCGTCGCGCCCGACGGCACGCCGCACGAGCGAGGACGACGTGATCGAGCTGCGCACGCTCAGCGCCGAGGACCTCGCCGCCGAGGCCGAGGCCGCACGGCCTGCGCGCCGAGCCGCCGCTCGAGGTCCCCGCCACGCTCGAGCACGTCGGCTCCACGGTGGTGATGCTGCGTGGCTGATCGCGTCCTGCGCGTGTGCGCGCTCTATCCCGACCTGATGAACATCTACGCCGACCGCGGCAACCTGCTGCTGCTCGAGCGCCGCTGCGCCTGGCGCGGGATCGGCTTCGAGCTCACGGGCTCCGGGCTCGGCGACGAGGTCGACCCCGACGCGCACGACCTCTTCTACCTCGGCGGCGGCCAGGACCGCGACCAGGCGCTGTGCGCGCGCGACCTCGCCACGGTCAAGCGCGACGCGCTGCACGCCGCCGCGGCGCGCGGCGCGGTCCTGTTCGGCGTCTGCGGCGGCTACCAGCTGCTCGGCCACGGCTACGCGTTCGGCGACGAGCGCCTGCCCGGGCATCGGCCTCGTCGACCTCGAGACCGTGCGCGAGGACGGCCCGCGGCTGATCGGCAACGTCGCGATCGAGGTCGACCTGCGACCCGGCCGGCCCCGCGTGCTCGCGGGCTTCGAGAACCACGGCGGCCGCACGCGGCTCGGACCTGGCGCCACGCCGCTCGGCCGCGTGCTCAAGGGCCACGGCAACGACGGCGCCAGCGGCTTCGAGGGCGTCCGCGGCGGCGCGCCACGGCACCGTGCTCGGCACGTACCTCCACGGCCCGCTGCTTCCCAAGAACGCCTGGTTCGCGGACTGGCTGACCGCCACCGCGCTCGGGCTCGACCCCGCCGCGCTGCGCGCCGCTCGACGACGCGCTCGAGGACGCCGCGCACGCCGCCGCGCGGCGCGCCGCCGGGGTCTGACCCCGCTCGGCCGTCCTGGCGCTGCCGGTAGGATCGGCGCGCCCCGTCTTCCGGTCCCGGGGCCCCCTCGCCCGATGACGACCACGCGACTGCTCCTGGTGCTGCTCGCGCTCGCCCTGCCGGGCGCGCTCGTGTCCGCCTGCGGCTCCGAGGACTCCTCCGACGGCGCGAAGACGGCCACCGCCGACCGGCCGAGAGCGGCCGCCACGGCCATCCAGCGCGACGAGGCCAACGCCAAGGTCTCGCTCACGATCGGCTCCAAGAACTTCACGGAGCAGCGCGTGCTGGGCGAGATCTACGCCCAGGGCCTGCGCGCCGCGGGCTACGACGTGCAGACCAAGCTCGACCTCGGCGACGAGCACGTCGCGCTGAAGGCGCTCAAGAGCGGCGAGATCGACGCCTACCCCGAGTACACGGGCACCGCGCTGCAGTCGTTCTTCGGCACGGAGCCCGACGAGCTGCCCAAGGACCCGCAGGCGCGCCTACGAGGAGGCCAAGAAGGACTTCGCGGAGCATCGGGATGGTCGCGTTCCCGCCGACGCCGTTCACCTCCTCCAACGAGGTCGCGGTCACCAAGGAGACCGCCGAGCGGCTCGGCGCTGCAGAAGATCTCCGACCTCGCCGGCGAGGCCTCCGAGCTCACGCTCGCCGGCTCGCCCGAGTGCCGCGAGCGCCTCGACTGCCTGCGCGGCCTCGAGCAGCGTCTACGGCCTGAAGTTCGGCCGCTTCATGGAGGTCCCGATCCCCCAGCGCCACGAGGTACTCACCTCCGGGAAAGCGGACGTATCGATCGTGTTCACGACCGATCCGCAGATCCAGCGGGAGTCCGAGGTGCTGCTGGAGGATGATCGGAGCATGTTCGGCCCGCAGAACTCGAGCCTGGTGATGCGTAAGGAGATCGCCGACCGGGCAGGGCCCGACCTGCCGCGGACGCTGGAGCAGATCCAGGCCCGGCTGACCGACGAGAACATGCAGGAGCTCAACGCGAGAGTCGACCTCGACGGCCAGGAACCGGCGGCCGTCGCCAAGGCGTACCTGACGGAGAACGGCCTGCTCGCGAGCGGCTGAAGCGGCACGGATGCCGCTCAGGCTGCCGTTAGAGTCGGCGCCCCTCACCAACGGGAGACCGCTTGTCCACGCCGAAACCACCGCCCAGGACCGGGGCCGCCCGCAGCCACCCCGCCGACGGTGCGCACGCCGCGCCGCTCGAGTTCCGCGAGGTCGTCAAGCACTACCCCGGCGCCGAGAAGCCCGCCGTCGACAAGCTCTCGCTCGAGGTCCCGGCCGGCGAGATCTGCGTCCTCGTCGGGCCCGTCGGGCTGCGGCAAGACCACCGCGATGCGGATGGTCAACCGGATGATCGACATCACCGACGGCGACATCCTGATCGGCGGCAAGAGCGTCCGCGACCGCACGCCCGTCCGAGCTGCGGCGCGAGATCGGCTACGTGATCCAGCAGATCGGCCTGTTCCCGCACAAGACGATCGGCGAGAACATCGCGACCGTCCCGCACCTGCTCGGCTGGGACAAGCAGCGCACGAACGAGCGCGTCGAGGAGCTGCTGGAGATCATCGGCCTGCCCGGCGACTTCCGCGACCGCTACCCGAGCCAGCTCTCCGGCGGCCAGCGCCAGCGCGTCGGCGTCGCCCGCGCGCTCGCGGCCGACCCGCCGCTGATGCTGATGGACGAGCCGTTCGGCGCGATCGACCCGATCAACCGCGAGCGGCTGCAGAACGAGTTCCTGCGCCTGCAGGCCGAGCTGCGCAAGACGATCGTCTTCGTCACCCACGACATCGACGAGGCGATCAAGATGGGCGACCGGATCGCGATCCTCAAGGAGGGCGGGATCCTCGCCCAGTACGCCACGCCGGCCGAGCTGCTGATGTACCCCGCCGAGCCGTTCGTGGAGGACTTCGTGGGCTCCGACCGCGCGCTCAAGCGGCTCGCGCTCCAGCGCGTGCGCGACATCGACCTCTGGAAGGCGCCGCTGGTGCGGATCGGCGAGCCGGTCTCCGAGGTCAAGGCCAAGCTCGCGGACGCCGACCTCGAGATCCCGCTCGTCGTCGACGACGAGGGCCGCCCGAAGGGCTGGCTGTCCGAGCGCGGCCTGCAGGGCGAGCGGGTGCGCGAGGACTTCCGCTCCCCCGCCGAGCCGGTCGTCGAGCTCGACGACATCCTGCGCGACGCGCTGTCGGACCTGCTGTCCGCCGACTCCCAGTACGGGCCGGTCGTCGACGCCGACGGCCGCGTGGCCGGCGTGCTCTCGATCGAGGCGCTCTCGCACGCGCTGAGCGTCCCGGCGGAGCATGTCCCGAGCGCCACGGAGCTCGCCGTCTCCACCGCGGAGCACGAGCGACGCCGAGGAATCGGCCTGAGCGAGCGCGATGGCCGACCTCACCTACGTCCCGGTCCTCGCCCAGCTGGGCGACGACTTCTTCGGCAACCGCGAGGGCGCGGCCGAGCGCTGCCCCGGCAACAACGGGCTCTGCCCCGGCTGGATCGCCGACAACTTCTCCGACTACATCGACCCGCTTCTGGGAGCACGTGCTGCTGAGCATCGTGCCGCTGGCGATCGGGTTCGTGATCGCGACCTCCCTGGCGCTCTTCGCCCATCGCTACCGGGTGGCGCAGCCCTTCTTCCTCGCGTTCGTCGGGGCGCTGTTCACGATCCCCTCGATCGCCTTCTACCTGATCCTGCTCAACATCACGGGACGCGGGTTCGGGACCGCCGTGGTGGTGCTGACGGCCTACACGCAGGTGCTGATCTACCGCAACGTCATGACCGGCCTGCAGGAGGTGCCGGCCGAGACGGTCGACGTCGCCGAGGGCATGGGCCTCACGCAGCGCCAGATCCTGTTCCGCGTGGAGCTGCCGATGGCGCTGCCGACGATCTTCGCCGGCCTGCGGATCGCCGCCTCCTCGACCGTCGGCATCGCGGGCTTCGCGTTCTTCGCGGGCGCCGGCGGGCTGGGCGGCGAGATCTTCAGCCGACCCGGCCTTCAAGGGCAACGTGGTCACGGCGTCGCTGCTGATGATCCTGCTCGCCACGGTCCTGGAGCTGCTCGTGCTGGCGGTGCAGCGGGTGTTCACCCCGTGGGAGCGGGCGGTGGCGTCATGAGCACCATGTTCGCCGCGCTCGGCCCGTTCGGGGACGCGATCGACTTCATCTTCCAGCAGCGCGAGTCGCAGGCCGGCACCGTCCGGGTCGGCGGCCTCGCCGAGATCTGGGAGCTGACCTGGATGCACCTGAAGCTGTCGCTCGCCGCGACGGCGATCGCCACGCTGGTCGCCCTGCCGATCGGCGTCTGGCTCGGGCACATCGGCCGCTACCAGTTCCTCGCCATCTCAGCACGTCGAACATCGGCCGCGCCGTGCCCGCGCTCGGGCTGATCGTGTTCTTCATCGCGTTCCTCGGCGTCGGCTTCGGCAACGTCTGCCTGGCGCTCGTGCTGCTGGCGATCCCGCCGATCATCACCAACGCCTACGTGGGCATCCGCGGCGTCGACCCCGAGACGGTCGACGCGGCCAAGGGCAACGGCCTGACCGGCATGCAGATCGCCGCGCCGGGTCGAGCTGCCGCTCGCGCTGCCGACGATCATGGCGGGCATCCGCATCGCGCTCGTGTCGGTGATCGCGACGGCCACGATCGCGCCGCTGGCCAACGTGGACACGCTCGGGCGCCCGATCGTGAGCCCGAACGTCTACGGCACGGCGGGCCAGCTCGCCGCGTGCATCGTCGTCGCGCTCGTGACCTTCGCCGCCGACGCCGCGATGGCGGCCCTCCAGCGCGCGGTCACCCCGCGCGGCATCAAGATCCAAGCCAAGCCAGAGCCGGTCGCGAGCCGGCTGCCGTTCCTGTCCCCCAAGAGGAGCATCCAGTCGACGTGAAACGCACACAATCCCATCATCGCCCTGCTGGCGATCCTCGTGCCTCGGGCTCGCGTTCGCGGCCTGCGGCGGCGACGACGAGTCCGTCCTCCGGCGGCGGCGGCGGCTCCGGCTCGAGGCAGCGAGCCCGCCGGCAACGAGATCCAGAAGGTCGACGGCGCCGAGGGCAAGACGCATCACGGTCGGCTCGAAGAACTTCACCGAGCAGTTCGTGCTCGGCGAGATCTACTCGCAGGCGCTCGAGGCGGCCGGCTACACGGTCAAGAAGCAGCTCAACCTCGGCTCGGAGCTGATCGCCTACAAGGCGCTGCAGGCCGGCAAGGTCGACGCCTACCCCGAGTACACGGGCACCGCGCTGACGTCGTTCTTCGGCGTCAAGACGGCCGACGTGCCGCGCGACGCGCAGCAGGCCTACGAGGACGCCAAGGCGGGCTTCGCGGAGAAGGACATCACCGCGCTCGCCCCGACGCCGTTCGAGAACACCTACCGGCTCGGCATGACCAAGGAGAGGGCCGCCAAGATCGGCGACCCGACGAAGATCTCCGACCTCAAGGACAAGGCCGAGGACCTGTCGATCTCGGGCTTCCCGGAGTGCAAGCAGCGCCAGGACTGCCTGCTCGGCGTCGAGGACACCTACGACCTGAAGTTCGGCAAGTTCGTCACGAGCGAGCAGAAGTACCAGGTGCTCGACTCGGGCGACGCGGACGTCGCGTTCATCTTCACGACCGACGGCGACCTCGCCAGCGGCAAGTACGTGATCCTGGACGACGACAAGAAGTTCTTCCCGCCGTACAACGTCACCTTCAACGTCCGCAACGAGGTCATGGAGACCCTCGGCCCCGACGGCCAGAAGGTCATCGAGGACGTCCAGAAGCCGCTGACCGAGAAGGTCATGCAGGAGCTCAACGCGCGCGTGGACGTCGACAAGCAGAAGCCCGAGGAGGTCGCCAAGGCCTACCTCGAGTCCGCGGGCTTCGTCCCGAAGTCCTAGCCGCTGTCGCACGGCCCGGGCGCGACCGCGCCCGGGCCGCTAGCGTTGCGCCGCATCGAGGTCCGCCTCCTCCACCCGGACGCGCAGCCGCCGGCGCGCACGCGCGCCGGCGACGCGGGCTACGACCTGCGCGCGGTGGAGCCGTTCACGCTGGCCCCGGGCGAGCGGGCGGTCGTGCCGACCGGCGTGGCGGTCGCGGTGCCCGAGGGCGCGGCGGGGCTCGTGGTGCCGCGCTCCGGGCTGGCGGCGAAGCACGGGATCTCCGTCGTCAACGGGCCCGGCCTGATCGACCCGTCCTACCGCGGCGAGGTCAAGGTCGTGCTCGTGAACCTCGGCCAGGAGCCGTTCGAGGGCGCGGCCGGCGACCGGATCGCCCAGCTGCTGCTCGTGCCCTGCCTCACGCCCGAGGTGCGCACGGTCGACGAGCTCCCGCCGAGCCACGACGGCCGCGGCGAGGCCGGGTTCGGCTCCTCCGGCCGCTAGCGGCCGCGCCGTCGCCGTTGACCGCGTAGCGGTCGTAGCGCTCGGCGAGCACGGTGGGCAGGCGGGCCGTGACGAGCACGCCGTCGGCGGTGTCGGTGCGGGAGAGGTCGCCGGCGACGTCGTGGAGGTCGGAGAGCGTGCCGCCCTCCGAGTAGGGCACGAGCAGGGCGACGTCGGTCAGGGTCTTCTCGAACTCGGCGGCGATCCGCTCGCGCAGGTCCTCCAGGCCCTCGCCGGTGACCGCGCTGACCAGGACGGCGTCGGGGTGGCGGAAGGCCAGCTCGGCGCGGCGCTCCTCGTCGATCGCGTCGGCCTTGTTGAGCACGAGCACGCGCGGGCTGTCGGCGGCGTGGATCTCCTCGAGCACGTCCTCGACGGCGCGGGTCATGGCGACGAGCGAGTCCTCGGGCTCGGACGCGTCGACGACGTGCAGGACGAGGTCGGCGAGCGCGGTCTCCTCGAGCGTGGCGGCGAACGCGTCGACGAGCTGGTGGGGCAGCTTGCGGATGAAGCCGACGGTGTCGGTCATCAGGAACGTCCGGCCCTGGAGCAGGAGGGTGCGGGTGGTCGGGTCGAGCGTGTGGAAGAGGCGGTCGCGGACGCCGACCTCGGAGCCGGTGAGGGCGTTGAGCAGCGTCGACTTGCCGGCGTTGGTGTAGCCGGCGAGCGCGACGCTCGGCAGGTGCGCGCGCTCGCGCTCGGCGCGCTGCACGGCGCGGGTGGAGCGCACGTGGTCGAGCCGGCGCTTGAGCGAGGTGATGCGGTCGCGCGCGAGGCGGCGGTCCGTCTCGATCTGCGACTCGCCCGGGCCCCGCGTGCCGATGCCGCCCACGCCGCGGCCGGCGCCCAGACGCTCGAGGTGCGTCCACAGGCCGCGCATGCGGGCCATGTTGTACTCGAGCTGCGCGAGCTCGACCTGGAGCTTGCCCTCGGCCGTGTGGGCGTGCCCGGCGAAGATGTCCAGGATCACGGCCGTGCGGTCGAGCACCGGCACGTCGAGCGCCTTCTCGAGGTTGCGCTCCTGGCGCGGCGTCAGCTCGTCGTCGGCGACGACGACGTTCGCGTCCGCCTTCTTGACGAGCTCCTTGAGCTCCTCGACCTTGCCCTGGCCCAGATAGTGGTTCGGGTGCGGCTGCTCGCGGTGCTGCACGAGCTCGCCGACGACCGCCACGCCGGCGGTGCGCAGGAGCTCGCCCAGCTCGGAGAGGTCGTCGCCCTCCGGTATCGCGGCGATCGCGTAGGCGCGCTGCTTGGCGCGGCCCTGAGGTTGCTGTGGGGTCTGTCGGGAGCGCTGCATCCACGCCCCATTCTAGGCCCGGCGCCGCGGCGGCCTAGCGCGCGCGGCGGACCCGGCAGCGGCGCGATCCGGATCGGGTGCGCGCCCGCGTTGCCCGCGTTGCCGTCCCACACCAGCCAGCCGCCGCGCGGGCCGAGGGCCGCGCGCATGTCCGTCGGCTCGTTGCCGCGGAACAGCCGCCGCGGCCGCGTCCAGCGGCTGCCGGTGCGCGAGCGCACGATCGAGGCCGAGTCCCCGCTCTCGTAGACGAGCGCCATGTGGCCGCGCGGGCCCTGGGCGAAGGTGGTGTCGAACGGGTCGTCGCGCACCACCCGCACCGCCTTGCCGAGCCGGCCGCTGGTGCGCAGCTTGCGCACGTACGTGGCGTTGCGCGAGCGGTTCACGTAGGAGACCCAGGTCCCGCGCGGGCCGCCGACCCCGCGCGGATTGTCGACCGCGCCGAGCCGCGGGCCCTCGACCCAGCTCTCCTGCAGGTTCGGGTCGCCGAGGCCGTTCCACAGCACGGTGCGCGCACGCAGGCCCGAGAAGAGCGCCACGAAGCCGGAGCCCCACGGCGCGAGCGAGGTCTCCAGGCTCTCCGTGGCCGAGCCGAACTGCACGTCGAGGTCCTCCGGGCCGCTGCCGTCGGGGTTGAAGCGCCCGAACGACGCGGGGCCGGAGCCCGACATGAGCGAGATGAAGTCGCCCGGGCCGTAGATCGCCTGCTCGATCGCGGGCGTGGCCTTGCCGATCGTGCCCACGGCGAACGTGTTGCCGCCGTCGGAGGAGCTCACGAGCGCCGCGGGCCTGAGCAGCGGCGCCACGATCTGCACCACGCCCGGTCGCGGCAGCAGCACCTGGACCTTGCCGAAGCCGTCTTCGGACAGTCCGACGCTGCGCCGCAGCGCGCAGGCGCGCTTGCCGCGCGGGACCTGGCAGTACTCGAGCGAGCCGGCGTCACCGGACCGCGCGAGCCACGCGACGTGCGCGGTGCCCGCGCCGTCGACGGCGACGCCCGGGTCGTGCCCGCGGCCCAGGAACACCGGCGCCGCAGCCGCAGGAGCGGCTCCGACCAGGCCGGCGAACAGCGACAGCGCAGCGATCCCCAGCGACCTCATGCGGCGAAATCTACGCGAGCGGCTGGCGCGACGGCGGCGGGAGCTTGCCGTAGCGGTCGCGCAGGTCGAGCGAAGGCAGCACGACGACGCCCTCGCCGGGATGCCCGACCCAGCTGCCGAGCCCGGCCGCCAGCCCGTAGGCGGCATAGGCGGCGGCGCACGCGTCGAGCTCGTCCAGCGTCCGCCGCCACAGCCCGCCGTCCTCGTCGACGATCCCCTTGAGCTTGAGCACGGCGATGCGCTCCTGCAGGCCCGACGGCGTGTGCTTCGCGCCGGGCCGGTGGCCGAGCAGCGTGCAGAAGATCGCGTCCGGATAGGTCTCGCACAGCCGGCCCGAGGTCAGGGCGCCCTCCCCCACCCGCCCCTCGTAGCCGCCGTCCGGCGGGCGGAACAGCCCGAGCGCCGCCGAGCGCCTCGAACAGCTCGAACCCCACGCGCATCCAGTCCTGCCAGGCGCTGCGCGGCTGCTCGGCCGACGGCACGGGATAGAGCGCAGAGCCCGCGCCGGACCAGCAGCGCGTCGCACACGCGCATCGCGCTCGTAGCGGCCGTCGGGCAGCCCGAGCTGCGCCCGCAGCGGCGCGCCCTCGGCGAGCAGGTCGAGCCGGTATCCGGAGGGCGCGTCGACCGCCACCACCGCCTGGCCGATCCCGAAGCCGTGCACCGTCCGGGCCACCGCCTCGACCGTCCCTGGCTCGTAGAAGGTGGCGACGAGCTCGAGGCCGTCCGGGCCGCGGCGCTCGTGGAGCGTGCAGAGCTGCTGGTTGGCGGCCTTGGCCGAGACGTCGATGCCGCAGTAGCGCATGAGGGGGCCGGTATGGTGGCAGCCCGATGACGGCGGCGATCAGCGACGGCGAGCTCGGCGAGCGCCTGGCCGCCCGGACGCTCGAGCTGGTCGACATCCCGTCGGAGAGCGCGGGCCGAAGGCGCCCTGGTCGAGCACGTCATGGGTGTCCTGCACGCGGGTGGCGCCGCCGTGCGCGACCTCGGCGACACCTGCGTGGCGGCCGGCCCGGGCGCGCCCGTGCTGCTCGCCGGGCACCTCGACACGGTCCCCGCCCAGGGCAACCGGCCCGGCCGCCGCGACGCCGAGCGCGTCCACGGGCTCGGCGCCAGCGACATGAAGGGCGCCGTGGCGGTGATGCTCGAGCTCGCGCTGGCCGGCGCCCGCCTCGACTGCCTCTTCTTCGGCCGCGAGGAGCTCCCGATGGCCGAGAGCGCCCTGACGCCGCTGCTCGCGCGCGAGCGGATCGCGGCGGAGCTCGTCGTGATGATGGAGCCCACCGACAACGCCATCCACGCCGGGTGCCTGGGCAACATCAACGCCACGTGGACCTTCCGCGGGCGCGCCGGGCACTCCGCGCGCCCGTGGGACGGCGACAACGCCATCCACAGGGCGGCGCACGGGATCGCCGCGCTCGCGGCGCACGAGCCCGAGGAGCACGAGTTCGACGGGCTGAAGTTCTACGAGGTGGTCTCGACCACGATGGTCGAGGGCGGCATCGCCACCAACGTGGTGCCCGACCTCGCCACCGCGCAGGTCAACTACCGCTACGCGCCCGGACGCGGCCCCGAGGAGGCCGAGGCGCGGCTGCGTGAGCTCGCGGGCGGCCACGGCGAGATCGAGGTCACCTCCAACTCGCCCAGCGGCCCCGTCCCGCTCGGCAACCCCCACGTCGAGCGCCTGCAGGCCGACCTGCCGACCGCGCCCAAGCAGGCGTGGACGCCGGTGGCCGAGTTCGGCCGCGCGGGCCTGGACGCGATCAACTTCGGGCCGGGCGAGCCCGCGCAGGCCCACCGTCGCGACGAGTCCGTGCGGATCGACGCCCTGGTGCGCGCGTATCGCGTGCTGGAGGCGTTCGCGGCGTGAAGCTCTCGCCCACGCTCGCCGGCCTGCGGACCTACCCGTTCGTGCGGCTCACGGAGGCCAAGCGGCGCCTCACCGCCGACGGCGTGGACTTCGTCGACTTCGGGGTGGGCGAGCCGCGCGAGGAGACGCCCGCCTTCATCCGCGAGGCGCTCGCCGCCGCGATCGAGCCGATGTCGGCCTATCCGTCGGCCGACGGCCTGCCCGAGCTGCGCGCGGCGATCGCCGCCTGGGCCGCGCGCCGCTTCGGCGTGACGCTGGACCCCGACCGTGAGGTCGTCCCGACGCTCGGCTCCAAGGAGGCGATCTTCCACCTCGCCCAGGTCGTGGGCGGAGACCTCGTGGCCACCCCGAGTCCGTCGTACCCGGTCTACGAGCGCGGCGCCGCCTTCGCGGGCAAGGCGCTGCTGGAGCTGCCGCTGTTGGCCGAGCGCGACTTCCTGCCTGACCTCGACGCCGTGCCGGCCGACACCTGGCGCCGCGTCGCCGTGCTGTGGCTGAACTACCCGAACAACCCGACGGCGGCCACCGCGCCCGTCGAGTTCTACGAGCGCGCCGCGGCGCTCGCGCGCGAGCACGACTTCGTCCTGGCCTCCGACGAGGCCTACTCCGAGCTGTACTTCGGCACGGAGGCGCCGGCGAGCGCGCTGCAGGTCGCCGACCGCACGAACGTGCTCGTGTTCAACACGCTCTCCAAGCGCTCCTCGATGCCGGGCTACCGCACGGGCTTCGCCGCCGGTGACCCCGAGGTCGTCGGCGCGCTGCGCCGCTACCGCCCCAACGTCGGCACCGCGCCGCTGGAGATGGTCCAGCGCGCCGCCGTCGCGGCCTGGAACGACGAGGCGCACGTCGACGAGGTCCGCGACCGCTACCGGGCCAAGCGCGACGTGCTGCTGCCGGTGCTCGAGCGCGGCGGCCTGCGCTCCGCGGGCGGCGACGCCACCTTCTTCCTCTGGCTCGACGGCGGCGCCGGCGCCGAGGCGCTGGCCGCCCGGCTGATCGAGGGCGGCGTGGTCGTGACGCCCGGCTCCTACTTCGGCGCCGCCGGCGAGGGATTCATCCGGATGGCGCTCGTTCCGCCCCTGGCCGACTGCGAGCGCGCGGTCAGCCTGCTCGGACGGCTGCTGTGAGCGGCCACGGCGCCGCCGTCTCGAGCTGACCCGCGAGCGACAGCAGGCGCGACTCCGAGCCGACGGGGCCGGCGAGCTGCACGCCCACCGGGACGCCGTCCGGGGTGCGGTGCAGGGGCAGGGAGAGCGCCGGCTGGCCCGTCACGTTGAAGGGCCGTAGGAAGGCGCTGAAGCGCACCCCGATGCCGGGCGCGACGGTGCCCACGGCGGGCGGGAGCAGCGTCATGGCGGGCGTGAGGAGGATCGAGCCCGGCCGCCAGCCGGTGAGCATCCGCACCGTGAAGCGCTCGAGGCCCGCGGTGGCTTCGCGCGTGGCCTCGGGGTCGACCGGCGTCGCCAGCAGCTCGCGCGTGGCCGGCTCCATCCGCTCGGGGTCCAGCGGTGCGCCCGAGAGCTCGCCGTAGCGCGCGATCAGCGCCTGCATCATCGCCATGCCGGCGCGCGTCCAGTGCTCGGGGAACTCCGGGTCCCGCCAGTCGGGCTCCCACGCCTCGACGTCGTGGCCGAGCGCCTGCAGCACGCCGGCGGCGTTGTGCGCCGCCGCGACGCACTCGGGGTCGACCTCCTCCCCGCCGGGCGCACTCGTGCACACCCGGATCCGCAGCGCGTGCGGGGGCAGCAGCGCCGCCTCGGCGAACGGCGGGCGCGGGAGCGGCGGGCCGAGCGGCGTCGAGGGGCCGTCGCCGGCCAGCACGTCGAGTGCGAGCGCGGTGTCGAGCACCGTGCGGGTGAGCACGCCGTCCGTCCCGAAGCCCTCGAAGGCGGCCAGCTCTGGCCCGATCGGCACGCGGAAGCGGGACGGCTTGAGCCCGACGACACCGCAGCACGACGCGGGGATGCGGATCGAGCCGCCGGCGTCGCTGCCGTGCGCGAGCGGGACGAGGCCGGCCGCCACCGCCGCGGCGCTGCCGCCTGACGAGCCGCCCGGGACGAGGTCGGGGTCGTGCGGGTTGCGCGTGGGGCCGAAGCGCTCGGGCTCCGTGACGGGCCGCAGCCCGAACTCCGGCGTGTTCGTCTTGCCCACGACGATCGCCCCGGCGGCGCGCAGGCGCGCCACCGGGGCCGAGTCGACGTCGGGCGTCCACTCTCCCAGCGCGCGACTGGCGTTGGTGGTGCGCAGGCCCTCGGTGAGCACGATCAGGTCCTTGATCGCGATCGGGACCCCGGCGAGCGGCCGCGGGTCTCCGGCGGCGACGGCGTCGGCCTCCTCCCGTGCGCGCTCCGGGCAGGTGAGCACGAACGCGTTGTGCTCGTCGGCCTCGATCGCCTCGAGCGCCGCGTCGACGAGCTCGCGGGCGCTCAGCCGGCCGTCGCGCACGAGCGCGGCCTGCTCGGCGGCGCTGCGTGAGAGCGGGTCGAGGCGCACCGGCCCAGCCTCCCCGTTCGCGCCGCCCGGCGCAAGCGGCTCAGTCGTTGGCGTGCAGTGCGGCGTTGAGCCCGGCCCAGCTGCCCGAGCGCGGGAGCACCTCGACGGCGCCCGTCTGCGAGTTGCGGCGGAACAGCAGCCCGTCCGCGCCGCTCAGCTCGCCCGCCTTGACGACGTCGCCGTCGGGCGTGGACACCTTGGTCCCCGCGGTGACGTAGAGGCCGGCCTCGATCGTGCAGTCGTCGCCGAGCGAGATGCCCAGGCCCGAGTTCGCGCCCAGCAGGCAGCGCTCGCCGACCGAGATGACCTCCGTGCCGCCGCCCGAGAGCGTGCCCATGATCGAGGCGCTGCCGCCGACGTCGGAGCCGTCGCCGACCACGACGCCCGCGCTGATGCGGCCCTCCACCATCGAGGAGCCCAGCGTGCCCGCGTTGTAGTTGACGAACCCCTCGTGCATGATCGTCGTGCCCTCGGCCAGGTGGGCGCCGAGGCGCACGCGGTCGGCGTCGGCGATCCGCACGCCGCTCGGGACGACGTAGTCGACCATCCGCGGGAACTTGTCGACGCCGTAGACGGCCAGCGGGCGCCCGGCGGCGCGGAAGCGCAGGCGCGCGGCTCCCAGCTGCGCGGGGTCGACCGGGCCGGCGCTCGTCCAGGCGACGTTCGGCAGCACGCCGAAGATGCCGTCGAGGTTGGCGCCGTGCGGGCGGATCAGCCGGTGCGAGAGCAGGTGCAGGCGCAGGTAGGCGTCGGCCGTGTCGGCGGGCGGCTGCGAGAGCTCCGCAACGACGGTGGCGATCGTGGCCACGCGCACGCCGCGCAGCTCGTCGCCGCGGGCCGCGGTGGCGAGGTCGCCGGCCAGGGCGCCCTGCACCTCACGCGTGCCTGGATGGGACGGTGCGCCCTCGAGCGTGAGCCTCGGGTCGGGGAACCAGGCGTCGAGCATGCGCTCGCCCGCGAACGTGGCCAGGCCGATCGCCCAGGCGCTCTGCGTCTCGGTCATCCCATCGACGTTAGCTCGCCGGTCAGCTCCGGGCTCAGCTCGCCGCGGTACACGGGCACGGCCCAGCCCGTGAGGTCCACGTGCAGCGACTCGTCGACGTCGACCTCGAGCTCGCCGCCGTCGAGCCGGACGGTCACGGGCGAGTCGCCGCCGCGCAGCACGTGGGCGATCGCGGCGCCGGACGCGCCGGTACCCGAGGAGAGCGTCTCGCCGACGCCGCGCTCGAAGATGCGGGCGCGGATCACGTCGGGAGCGAGCTCGGTCCAGAAGGACGCGTTGGTGCGGTTGGGGAACTGCGGCGCGGTCTGGATCTCGGGCCCGATCGCTGCGAGGTCCAGCGTCTGGAGCTCCTCCTCGGTCTCGACGCGGATCGCGCACTGCGGGTTGCCGACCGAGACGTGCTGGAAGCGCCAGCGGCGGCCGCCGGCCTCGATCTCGCCGCAGCCGTCGGGCGGCCCGTCCGGGAAGTCCTTGGACTGCAGGCTCGCGCGCCCCATGTCGACGCGGCAGGTGCTCTCCCCCGTGATCGTGGGTCGGATCTCGCCGGCGACGGTCTCGATCGAGAACGTGTCGGCGTCCGTCCAGCCGCGCCGGCGCAGGTAGAGGATCGCCTCGCGGGCGCCGTTGCCCGACAGCTCGGCCTCCGAGCCGTCCGGGTTGAAGATGCGCAGCCGTGCGACGAAGCCCTGGTGCTGCGGCCTGGAGAGCTCCAGCACGCCGTCGCCCCCGGGGCCGAAGTGCGGGTCGCAGAGCCGCTCGACCCGCTGCGCGGTCAGCTCGAACGGGAGCTGGTCGGCCTCCACGATCAGGTAGTCGTTGCCGAGGGCCTGCCACTTCTCGAAGCGCACGGCGGCCATCATGCCGACTCGCGCTCGCGCAGCGCGGCGTGCAGCTCGTCCGCCACGGCGGCGGGATCGCGCCCGGTGACGTCGATGGTCGTGACGCCGGGCAGCTTGCGCATCCAGGTCAGCTGGCGCTTGGCGTAGCGGCGGGTCTGGGTCTTCATCGCCTCGACGTCGCCGTCGAGCAGCGGCTGGAAGCCGAGCGCCTGGCGAGCGCCGGGCGACGCCCCCGCTGCCGCCGCCGCGCGGACCTCCCGCTCGGCCCCGGCCGCGACCATCGCGTCGACGCGCGCCTCGATGCGGCGCACCAGGTGCTCGCGCTCCATGGTGAGGCCCGCGAGCAGCGTCGGGCGTCTGAGCGCGGCGGTCCAGAGCGTCGACGCCTCCGCACCGGGCGGCGGCTCCTGCCCGGCGTCGAGCAGCTCGAGCGCGCGGGTGACGCGCTGGCCGTCCTGCGGGCGGATCGCGGCGGCCGTCGCGGGGGCGCGCGCGGCGAGCTCCCGGTGCAGCGCGGGCGCGCCGTGGGTCTCGAGCTGGGCGCGCCGGCGCTCGCGGATCTCGGGGTCGACGGGCGGGCGCAGGTCGAGCTGCGCGAGCGCGGCGCGGAGATAGAGGCCGGTCCCGCCGACCACGATCGGCCGCCGGCCCCGGCCGAGCAGCGCGTCGATCTCCGCGTGTGCGGCGCGCGCGAACTCGCCGGCGCTGGAGCTCGAGGTAACCGGCAGCGTGCCGACGAGGCGGTGCTCGAGCCGCTCCTGCTCGGCCCGGGTGGGCGCGCCCGTGAGGATCTCCAGCCCGCGGTAGAGCTGCAGCGCATCGGCCGAGACGGCGGCGGGGTCCTCGCCGTCGGCGCGCAGCCGCTCGGCGAGCGCGATCGCCACCGCGGTCTTGCCGATGCCCGTCGGGCCGAAGATCGCGACGATGGTCGGAGCCCCCGTCATGGCGCGGAGTATCGTCGGTGGCGTATGTCCGTCCGGATCAGCACAGGCCTCTCGACCGCCGACGACGCCCGCGAGGCGGCGCTGGAGGCCGGGATCGCGGCGCGCGGCGCGCTCGGCGGCGCGACCTGCGACCTCGCGATCGTGTTCGCCTCCGGGATGCACCTCGCGGTGCCCGAGACCCTGCTCGAGGCGGTCCACGAGGCGCTGCTGCCCGACCAGCTCGTGGGCTGCGGCGCCGGCGGCGTGATCGGCCCCCACCGGGAGATCGAGGAGGGCACGGCGGTCTCGATCTGGGCGGCCCACCTTGGCGAGGGCAGCGCGACCGCGTTCCACGCCGCCGTGGAGGAGCTCGAGGAGGGCGCCGGGGCGCTGACCGGGATGCCGGAGCTCGACGGCGCCGCCGGCGCGATCCTGCTCGCCGACCCGGCGACGTTCCCGACCGACGCGGTGCTGCGCTTCCTGTCGGACTCGACGCCGATGATCTCGCTGCTCGGCGGCCTCGCCTCCGGCCGCGCGGGCGACGGCGCCGTGCTCTTCATGGGCGAGGAGGTGCTCGAGGAGGGCGCGGTCGGCGTGCGGCTCGACGGCGTCGAGATGCTGCCGTGCGTCTCCCAGGGGGCGACGCCGATCGGCCCCGAGCTCACCATCACGGCCGCGGACGGCAACGTCATCGGCGAGCTCGCCGGCCGGCCCGCCCTGGTGACGCTGCGCGAGACGATCGAGTCGCTGCCGCCCTCCGAGCTGGAGATGGTGGAAGGCGGGCTGCTCGTCGGGATCGTGGTCGACGCCAATAAGCCGGACTACGTCCAGGGCGACTTCCTGGTGCGCGGGCTGGTAGGCGCGGACCCCGCCACGGGCAAGGTCGCGGTGGCGGCCGAGGTCCACCCCGGCCAGGTCGTGCGCCTGCACGCGCGCGACGCCGTCAGCGCGGACCGCGACCTGCGCGAGGCGCTGCAGGTGCAGATGACCGCGCTGGGCGGCCGCGCGCCCGCGGGAGCGCTGTTGTTCTCCTGCAACGGGCGCGGGCGCGACATGTTCTCCCGCCCCCACCACGACGCCGACACGCTCGCCGAGGCGCTGCTCGACGCTCCCGCCGCCGGGTTCTTCGCGGCGGGCGAGATCGGCCCCGTCGGCGGCGAGCACTTCCTGCACAGCTTCACCGCGACCATCGCCGTCTTCCCGTAGCGCCCGCGCCGGACGCCGCGCCCCGTCGGCCGCCCCGTGCGAGCCGCCCGCGTGCCGGGGCGGCGCGACCCGCCGCGTCTTCCCGTAGGCTCGCGCGCCTCATGGAGCTGCGCGGCCGGACCGTCCTGCTGACCGGCGCGACCGGCGGCCTGGGCAACGCGATCGCCCGGGCGCTGGCCGCGCGCGGCGCCTTGCCCGTGCTCTCCGGGCGCCGTGTCGAGGTGCTCGAGCCGCTGGCGGCCGAGACGGGCGGGCGCGCCGTCGCCGCCGACCTCGCGGACCCGGCGTCCGTCGACCGGCTGCTGGCCGAGGCGGGCGACGTCGACGTGCTCGTGGCCAACGCGGCGCTGCCCGGCAGCGGGCACATCACGTCGTTCTCCGTCGAGGACATCGACCGCGCGCTGTCGGTCAACCTGCGCGCGCCGATGGTGATGGCGCGGCGGCTGGCGGAGCCGATGGCCGCCCGAGGCGGCGGGCACATCGTGTTCGTCTCCTCGCTGGCCGGCAAGGTGGCCAGCGGCGGCGGCTCGGTCTACTCCGCCACGAAGTTCGGCGTGCGCGGGTTCGCCCACGCGCTGCGCGAGGACCTACGGCCCGCCGGCATCGGCGTCTCCGTCGTGCTCCCGGGCTTCATCCGCGACTCCGGGATGTTCCACGAGGCGGACGTCAAGCTCCCGGCCTTCGTGGGCACCAAGACACCCGACGAGGTGGCCGCGGCGGTCGTGCGCGCGATCGAGCGCGACCGCGCGGAGCTCGACGTGGCGCCCTTGAGCCTGCGCGCTGGCGCCGCGTTCGCCGGGCTCGCCCCCGAGCTCTCGGCGCGGCTCCAGCGGCGCCTCGGCGGCGCGAAGGTCGCCGAGGACATGGCCCGCGGCCAGCGCGACAAGCGCGCCTGACGGCCGAGTCCGCAGTTGTTCGGCCTGAGGCCGAACAACTCCAGTTTCGACGCCTCAGAACAACGCCTCCTGCGCATCCGACACGCCCAGCCGCTTCGCGGCCGCGTCGGCGTTCCGTTCGCGTGCCTCGCGCTCCAACGACCGGCGCCGCTCGATCACCCGGTGCTTCCATCGCTCCCGGTCCCCGCTGCGCAGCCAGGGCACGCCGGCGGCGCGCTCGATCTCGCGGCGCTTGTCCTCGGGCAGGTAGGCGCCGCGCCGGTAGAGCTCCTCGTAGCGGGGCAACAGGTCGGGCCGGTGCTCGCGCAGCCAGTCGAAGAACACCTTCCGCACCGACCCGCGCAGGAACAGCGGCTGGCCGCCGATCGAGGTCGCGCCCGCCTCCGTCGCGAGCTCGACGATCTCGGCCACCTGCTCCGGCGCGTCGTTGATGCCCGGCATCAGCGGCGCGATCAGGATCCCCGTCGGGATGCCGGCCCGGTTGAGCTCCCCCACCGCCTCCAGCCGCGCCCGCGGGTTCGGCGTGTGCGGCTCCGTCGCGCGCCAGGCCTTCTCGTCGATCGTGGGCACCGACAGGCACGCACTCACGTCGGTCACCTCGGCGATCTGCTTCAGCAGGTCCAGGTCGCGCAGCACCAGCGGCGACTTCGTGAGGATCGAGCACGGGTTGCGCGCATCCCGGAACGCCTCCCAGATCCCGCGCATGAGCTTGTAGCGGCCCTCGACCCACTGGTACGGGTCGGTGTTCGTCCCCATCGCCACCGGCTCGCCCCTCCACGACGGACGCGCCAGCTCCGCCCGCAGCACCTCGGGCACGTTGACCTTGACGACGATCTCGCGCTCGAAGTCCTCCGCCGGATTGAAGCCCAGGTACTCGTGCGTCGGCCGCGCGAAGCAGTTGTGGCTCACCACCCCGTCGGCGATGAAGTCCCCCGTGCCGGTCGTGATGTCGTAGAGCGGCAGCTCCATCCCGAGCGGCTCGATCGAGACCACCCGGAGCTTCGCGTCCGACATCAGCGCGATCCCCTCGACCGACCGCTTGCGCGTGATCGCAGGATCCGTGGTGTGGAAGAACCGCAGCCGCTCCTTCAGTCCGCCCCGGATCCGCACGGTGCGGAGCTTGTTCGGGTGGTCGTAGCCCTCGACCGCGGTGTCGAACCCGAGCATGTCGAGCGACTCCTGCGTCCAGTGGATGAGGACTCCGTCGGTGTTGGAGATCCGCAGCGAACCTCCTGCCGTCGATCCCTCGGCGTCGAAGATGCCGGCGAGGAACCCCTTGCGCCATGACTTCGTGGGCGTGTACGGAAAGCGAATGAGGTTCGTTATCCGCTCGTACGTCGACCTGGCGCCGGAGCGGATGCCGTTGATCGCGCGATGCTGCCCGGCGGCCGCCGCGAACGCGAACTCGTGCGTCGCGGCGCCGAACGAGTCCAAGTAGGTCTGCGCGCGCCGCAGGGCCTCGAAGTCCGTGAGTGCCAGCCGGAAACCGTTGACGCGCGCGATGCGGCCGTCCGGGCGCGGGTACTCGTAAGCGCGCAGGTGGCCATCCCCGCGGATGAGTCCGCACAGGTAGCCGCGCTTGTAGTCCTCGTTCTGGCGCGGCGGGTCCGCGAAGTGCCCGGTACCAAGCAGCGAGTCGTTCGTCGTGAGGTGTGGACGGTCGGGCTCTGACCTCGGGGTGTTCTGAACGTGCTTCCAGCCTCGCTCGGTCAGATACCGGTGATCAGCACTTGCAAGAAGCCTCGTGCCGTCCTCGAGCTTGAGCTCCCAGACGGGTTTGATCGTCGACCAGTGGTCGAGCACCCGGGTGCGCACATAACGGCGGTACCGGCCGCGGCGCTCGGTCCCGATGACCTCGTCGCCCACCTGTAGGTCTTCGAGCTTGCGGGTACGGCCGTCCGCCATGAGGATCGGCGTTGCACCCCATTTGCAGTAATTGCAGGAATGGCTGCACCCGCGATATGGGTTGACGGTCCAAGAGAACGGCACTCGGGATTGGACCGGCACCTTGCTCAGTGCGGACTTGGCGTGGATCTCGTGGAAGCGGGTGTTGAGGGCTTCGGGGGCGTCGAAGCGGCGGACGACGGCCTCCTCGTAGCCCGGGAGGCGGTTCTGGGCGTCCTGCTCGACCGATTGCGATTCCCAGCGCACGAACGTATGTTCGCACACGAAATGGACGGAAGCTACTGACGGTCCCGGTAGCGGTCCACGCCGGCCTGCACGGCGTAGGCCGCGATGGCCATCAGCGACAGCCAGAACAGCACCGCGGCGATCAGGCTGATGGCGCCACGGCCGCTGAAGTCCGACGCGGTGCGGGCGAGCGACCACACGATGTAGGCCGCGACCGCCGTGACGGCGGCCAAGGGCATGTAGCGCCTCGGCAGCACGGCTCGGACCTCAGCCGGCGGCTCGGGCGAGCAGGGACTCCTCGCCCACGAGCGACTGGCTCGTCGCGCCGGTGATCGTGACGGGGACGATCTCGCCCGGCGAGGCGAGCCCGTCGAAGTTGACGACCTTGTTGTGGGTCGTCCTCCCGCGCACGCGGCCGGCGTCGTGACGCGAGGTGCCCTCCACGAGGACGTCCAGCGTGCGGCCGACGAACCGCTGCGAGCGCTCGCGTGCGCGGCGCTGGATGACCTCGACGAGCCGCTCCATCCGTTCGGCACTGACCTCATGCGGCAGGAACTCGTCGCCGAACCCCGCGGCCTCGGTGCCGCGGCGGGGCGAGTAGATGAAGGTGAAGGCGCCGTCGAAGCCGACCTCCTCGGCGACCTCGAGCGTCTCGGCGAAGTCCGCGTCGGTCTCCCCCGGGAAGCCGACGATGATGTCGGTCGTGATCGCGCAGTCCGGGACGTGCTCGCGGATCAGCGCGACGCGGTCGAGGAAGCGCTCTCGCGTGTAGGTGCGGCGCATCCGCTTGAGCACGGCCGACGAGCCCGCCTGCATAGGCAGGTGGATGTGCTCGCAGAGGCTCGGGATCTCCGCGTGGGCGCGGATCACGTCCTCCTTCATGTCGGACGGGTGCGGGCTCGTGTAGCGGATGCGGTCCAGCCCAGGGACTCCGTCGAGCGCGTACAGGAGCTCCGCGAACGACGAGCGCGGCCGCAGCGACCGGCCGTAGGAGTTGACGTTCTGGCCCAGCAGCGTGACCTCGCGCACGCCGTCGGCGGCCAGGCCGCGGACCTCGGCGACGAGCTCGCCGAACGGCCGCGACACCTCGCGGCCGCGCGTGGAGGGGACGATGCAGTACGAGCACACCATGTTGCAGCCGGCGGAGATCTGCACCCAGCCCTGGAAGTCGCGCGCCCGCTTGGCCGGCAGGTGGCCCGTGAAGCCCTCGAACTCGAAGAAGCCCTGGGCGGTGATCGAGTCGCTGGTCAGGAACTCGGCGAGCTTGTGCACCTGACCGGGCCCGAACGCCACGTCGACGAACGGGAACTGGCGGAAGACCTGGTCCTTGACGCTCTGGGCCCAGCAGCCGCCGACGCCGATCACGCGCTCCGGGTCGCGCCGCTTGAGCACCTTCGCCTCGTGCAGGTGCGCGACGAAGCGCGAGTCCGCCTTCTCACGGATGGAGCAGGTGTTGAAGAGGATCAGGTCCGCGTCCTCGCGCGCGGGCGCCTCCGCGTAGCCGAGTGACTCGAGCATGCCCTTCATGCGCTCGGAGTCGTGCTCGTTCATCTGGCACCCGAACGTAGTGACGTGGAAGCGCTTCACGGCTATCGAGCGTAGTCGGTGGCCCTCGACTCCCTGATCACCGTGACCTTGATCTGGCCGGGGTACTCGAGCTCCTGCTCGATCTCGCGCGCGATCTCGTGCGAGAGGAGCACGGCGCCGTCGTCGTCGAGCGCGCCGGGGACGACCATCACGCGGATCTCGCGACCGGCCTGCATCGCGTAGACCTTGTCGACTCCGTCGTGGCGGGTGGCGATGCCCTCCAGGTCGCGCAGGCGCTTGACGTACTGCTCGAGCGACTCGCCGCGCGCCCCGGGGCGTGCACCGGAGAGCGCGTCGGCGGACTGGACGAGCACGGCCTCGACCGTCTGCGGCTCGACCTCGTTGTGATGGGCCTCCATCGCGTGCGCGACGGCCTCCGACTCGCCGTGGCGCCGCGCGAGGTCGCCGCCGACGAGCGCATGCGGGCCCTCGATCTCGTGCGAGACCGCCTTGCCGATGTCGTGCAGCAGCGCGGCGCGGCGGGCGGTCTTGGCGGAGGCGCCGAGCTCGTCGGCCATCATCGCCGCCAGGTGCGCGCACTCGACGGAGTGCGCGAGCACGTTCTGCCCGTAGCTCGTGCGGTACTTCAGGCGGCCGAGGATCCTGATCAGCTCGGGGTCGAGGCTGCCGACGTTGGCCTCGAAGGCGGCCTGCTCGCCGCTCTCGATGATGTGGCTCTCGAGCTCGGACTTGGCCTGGAAGTACGTCTCCTCGATCCGGGCCGGGTGGATGCGGCCGTCCTGCAGGAGCTTCTCGAGCGTCATGCGGGCGATCTCGCGGCGGACGCCGTCGAAGCCGGAGAGGATCACCGCGTTCGGCGTGTCGTCGATGATGAAGTCGACCCCCGTCAGGTGCTCGAGCGCGCGGATGTTGCGGCCCTCGCGGCCGATGATCCGCCCCTTCATGTCGTCGGCGGGGAGCTGGACGACCGACACGGTGGTCTCGGCCGCGTGGCCGGCCGCGAGCCGCTGCATCACGACCGAGAGGATGTTGCGCACGCGCCGGTCGGCGTCGCGCTTGGTCTCCTCCTCCACCTGGCGCACGAGCCGCGCCGAGTCGTGGCGGATCTGGTCCTCGAGCTCCTTGAGCAGGTGGTGCTTGGCCTGCGAGGCGGACATGCCCGAGACGCGCTCGAGCTCGCGGACGAGTTGCTCGCGCTCACCGTCGATCTCGCGTTCGCGCGCGGCCAGCTTCTCCGCTTGGCGCTCCACCTCCGCCAAGCGCTGCTCGAGCACCTCCTCGCGCCCGATCAGCCGCTCCTCCTGCCGGCCCATCTCCGCGCTGCGCGCGAGCGCCTCGCGCTCGTCGCGCACCGGCGCCTCCGCCGGCTTGGGCGAGCTCAGGTGCAGGCCTCCCGCCAGGCCCGGCGCGCGCTTTGCGAGCAGGTGTGCGGCCGCCACCAGGCCCGCCGCGAGGCCCAGGGCCACCACGACCGCCGCGATCACGATTTCCATTTCCGATTCCTCTCCCCCGCCCCGTGCGGCTTGCGCCGCCGAGACGTGAGTCCGTTGGTCCCTCGTTGGCAGGCGGCAGACCGAGCCGGACCCCGGCACGAGCGGAGGAGAAGCAGGAAGGGCGGACCGTCCGCCCGTCAGATGGCGGCTAGATGCGCTGTTGGGTCGGTGTGCCCGGGCCCGCCGGCCTGGGACTCGAGCGAGCGCGCTCGAAGGAGGTGTCGTTGATCGCCGTCACGTCTGAACTGCTGGTATCCGCTTGAAGAAAATGATGATTTGCTGGTCTTTTCGGGCCGTGCTCGACCCGGTCTGTCGCTTGGCCGGATCGTAGTACCGCAGACGCTCTCGCGCAAACCGCCGCAACGTCGCGCCCGCGCGGTTGTGGGGCGCCGCCGGTGCGGTCAGTCCAGCGGCTCGCCGGCCACGCCGGCGTGGCGGCGCAGCGCGTCGTACGCGAGCTCGGGCGCGTAGCCCTTGCGGACGAGCACGCCGAGCGCGCGGTCGCGCTCGCGCGGCGTCTGCGGCGCTTCGGGGAACCGGCGAGCGAGCAGCTCGAGCGCGGCCTCCATCTCCCCCGCGTGATCCTGCTCGCCGACCGCGGCGGCGACGACCTCGCGGTCGATCCCGAGTGAGAGCAGCTTGCGCTCGATCCGGTCGGCGCCCCAGGCGTCCAGGCGCCGGCGGTCGTCGGCGAAGCGCTGCGCGTAGCTGGCGTCGTCCAGGTAGCCCTGCTCGGACAGCTCGGCGAGAACCGTCTCGATCGCCGACGGCTCGACGCGCTTGGCGGCGAGCAGCCGCCCGAGCTCGGCGACCGTGCGCTCGCGGCGGTTGAGGGCCTTCCAGGCCACGTCGCGCGCGTGCTGCAGGCGCGCCTCGGGATCTTCGAGCCGGACCGTCATGGCAGCGTGCGCGCCGCCGCAGATGCGGCGGCGCGGGCGGCGAGCCTCAGACCGCCGCGATCTCCGGGACCTGGGCTTCCTCGTCGCGCTCGATCGGCGCCACGAGGTCCTGGCCGAGGCCCAGCGCCGCGTAGATCTTGGCCTCGATCTCCTTCGCGACCTCCTGGTGCTCGTCGAGGTAGCCCTTGGCGTTGTTGCGGCCCTGGCCGAGCCGTTCGTCGCCGTAGGAGAAGAACGAGCCCGACTTGGAGACCACGTTGTGCTCGATCGCGAGATCGAGGATGCAGCCCGAGGTCGAGATGCCCTTGCCGAACTCGATGTCGAACTCCGCCTGGCGGAACGGCGCCGCCACCTTGTTCTTGACGACCTTCACGCGGACGCGGTTGCCGATCGCCTCCGTGCCGTCCTTGAGCGTCTCGATCCGGCGGATGTCCAGGCGCTGCGACGAATAGAACTTCAGCGCGCGGCCGCCCGGCTGGGTCTCCGGCGAGCCGAACATGACGCCGACCTTCTCGCGGATCTGGTTGACGAACAGGCACAGCGTCTGCGTGCGGTTGAGGTTGCCGGCCAGCTTGCGCATGGCCTGGGACATCATCCGCGCCTGCACGCCGACCGTCTGGTCGCCCATCTGGCCCTCGAGCTCCGCGCGCGGCGTCAGCGCCGCCACCGAGTCGACCGCCACGACGTCCACCGCGCCGGAGCGCACGAGCATGTCGGCGATCTCCAGCGCCTGCTCGCCGTAGTCGGGCTGGGAGACCAGCAGCTCGTCGATGTTCACGCCGAGCCGCTCGGCGTACAGCGGGTCCATCGCGTGCTCCGCGTCGATGAAGGCGCAGACCCCGCCGAGCTTCTGGGCCTCGGCGATCACGTGGTAGACGAGCGTCGTCTTGCCCGAGGACTCCGGGCCGAAGATCTCGACGATCCGCCCGCGCGGCACGCCGCCGATGCCGAGCGCGAGATCCAGCGACAGCGCGCCCGTCGGGATGGCGTTGACCTTCACCTGGGCCCCTGGATCGCCCATCCGCATGACGGTGCCCTTGCCGAACTGGCGCTCGATCTGTGACAGCGCGCCCTGAAGGGCGGCGTCGCGGGCCTTCACGGCCTTCTCGGCCGCGGCATCCTGGGTGCTCATCGGGCTGCTCCTCTGAAGTCTCGTCTCGGGATTCCGCCAAGTGTGTTGGCGGCATCGGACGGAACGACAGGCTGTCAGCGCACGCGCAACGGAACCAGACGCGAACGTGACGACTTCGCGACAAGAGGCGCGCCGAACACGCTCGTCAGGGCCGACGCCGTCGCGCCGTAGCCCGGCAGCCGGACGCGGATCGCCCGCCCGCCGAGGCGCCCGGTCACGCGGCCACCCGAGCGCATCGTCACGCGCCCGTGCGCGGCCGCCCGGCCGCCGATCCGCAGCCGCAGCACGCCGCGGCGCGCGGTGCCGGTGATCCACATCCCGCCCATCGCCGAGAAGCGGCGCACGATCACGCGCCCGCGCCGCACGGCGAACGACCCGCCGCGCAGCCCGCCGCCCGAGTAGGACAGGAACGCGGGCGACAGCGAGAACACGAGGTCGTCGACGGTCACCCCGATCCCCGCGGCGGTGCGCCCCACGCGCCCGCGCAGGCCCCGCAGCGGCGCGACCCGGCGCAGGCTCCGCGGCGGCAGCGGCGCCGCGGGCACGCCCGTCCCCACGCGCCGGCAGTCCCCGCCGGCCGCCTTGCCGTCGACGAAGCCCTCGAGCCGCCGCACGCCGCAGCCGCTCGGGTCGCCGCCGACGACGGCATGGCCCACGCCCGGCACGACCACGCGCTGCGAGCCGGCGATGTCCGCGGCGACGCTCGCGGAGCCCTCGGGCGGGGTGCGCAGGTCCTCCCCGCCCTGCAGCAGCAGGGTCGGGACGCCCGGGTACGGGGCCTCGGGCGCCGGCACGCGCCCCGAGGGCACGCCCGGCCAGTGCAGGCACAGGCCGATCTCGTCGGCCGCCGCGGTCCGCAGGTCGAAGGGGAAGAACGCGGCCGGGCCGACCTGCGCCGCCCGGCGCTGGGCCTCGGCGATCCGGTCCCCGAGCGGCGTCGAGGCGTCCCACGGCAGCGGCGTCTCCTCGCAGACGGTCGCGTAGCGGGCGCTGGAGAACGACCTCGGGGAGGGCAGCTCGGCCAGTTTGCCGCCCTCCGCGACCAGCCTGGCCAGGGGCGCGGGGTCACCGCGCAGCGCGGCGCGCACCGCCGCGGGCATGGCCGCCCGCAGCGGCGGGTTGTAGTCGGAGTCGTAGAGCAGGTCGGCGAGCCCGGTCGGCCCCACCCGCTGCCGGTGGCGGCGGCCGCGGCGGTCGTAGGCGTACCCCCGCAGCGCGCGGTCCTGCAGCCGCGCCGCCAGCCTCGCGACGAGCTCCACGGGCGAGCGCGAGACGCCGCGGCAGCCCGCCGGGCACAGCCCCGCCAGGCTCGGGCCCATCGCACGGAAGCCCGCGAGCCCGAACGGGTCGCGGTCGTCGGGGTCGACGACGGAGTCGAGGATCATCCGGTCGACGTGGTCGGGATGCGCGCGGGCGTAGGCGAGCGCGAGCTCGGTCCCGTAGGAGATGCCGAACAGCGTCAGCCGCTCCACGCCGAGGTCGGCGCGGATCGCCTCGAGGTCGGCGACGGAGTCCGGCGTGGTGTAGAACCGCCGCGCCTCGCCGATCCGGCGCGCGCACGCCTCGCCCGCCCGCACGCTGCGCAGCCGGGCATCGCGCTCGAGCTCCGGGCAGCGCAGCAGCCCCGAGCCGCCCGTGCCGCGCTGGTCGAAGCCCACGACGCGGTAGGAGTCCAGCAGGAAGGGAGCCAGCGGGATCACCGCCAGCATCTCCTCGATCCCCGCGCCGCCCGGCCCGCCCGAGAGATAGACGAGCGTCGGCCGCGCGCCGTCGGTGGGCAGGCGCGCCAGCTTCAGCGGCACGGTGCCGGGCCGGCCGCCCGACCGGTCGAGCGGGACCCGCAACGTCGCGCACTCGGCCCCGGTGGCCGCGCGGCACGAGCGCCACGTCGCGGCCGGCGAGACGGCGGGAAGCGCGAGCACGGCCGCGAGCGCGGCGAGGGCGCCGAGGACGATTCGCGTGCAGACCCCGGCCATCGCGCCGCCGAGCTTACCCCCGGCCGGGTGCATGCACAGGGTCCGTGGACGATCAGCCGACCGCGACGCGCGTGAGCGGCTCGTAGCGCGCTCCGGCGGGCGAGAGCCGCGACCGGTAGAGCGTCACCGCCGCGCCGTCGAAGGCGACCGCATCGGGCCCGGCGACGCCCAGCTCGCGTGGCGCCCGCTCGCCCGCCCGCAGCCGTGCCACAGTGGCGTGCGGGCGGAACGCGCGCCGCTCCGGCTCGTAGAGCCCGGCCGACGCGAGCGCCGCCGAGAGCCGCTCCTGGAGCGTGCCCAGCTCCCCCGCAAGGTCTTCCACCTCGACCGTCAGCACGCGCGGGCGCCGCGGCGGCAGCAGCAGCGCCGGCCCGAGCGCGAGGTCAGTGGCCGGACCCGCGCAGGCACTGACGACCTCCCCGGCGCGCTCCGAGGACCCCTCCGGCAGGTGCCCGAGGAACGCGAGCGTGACGTGCAGCGCCTCGTCGGCCACGGGCCGCCAGACCCGCGGGTCGGCTCGCTCGCGGAACGCCGCGAGCGCCGCCCGCGCCGCCGCCGGCAGGTCGAGCGCGACGAAGAGCCGCTCAGTCGGGCCGGCCATCGAGCAGCCGCCGCAGCAGGTGCATGGCGACCGTCGTCGTGCGCTCGCGCACCATCGCGCGGTTGCCCGGGAGCTGGAGCGTGCGGTCGATCCGTGCGCCGCCCCGCTCGGCGACGGAGAGGCACACCGTCCCGACGGGCTTGTGCTCGCTGCCGCCGCCGGGCCCGGCGATGCCGGTGATGCCGATCCCGACATCCGCGCCCAGGCGCTCGATCGCCCCGTCGGCGAGGGCGACCGCCACCTCCGGGGAGACCGCGCCGTGGCGCTCGATCAGCCCCGCGTCGACGCCCGCCAGCGCGACCTTCGCCTCGTCGGCGTAGACGGTCAGCCCGCCGAGCACGTAGGCCGACGACCCCGCGCGATCGGTCAGGCGGCCCGCCATCAGCCCGCCCGTGCACGACTCGGCGACGGCGATCGTGCGCACGGGCGGCCCGAGCAGCGCGGTGGCCACGAGCTCGTCGATCGTCTCGCCGTCGCGCGCGAACACCGTCGCGCCGTGGCGCTCGATCACGGCGGCCTCGAAGGCGGCGTAGTCGTCGGAGGCGTCGGGCTCGAAGACCGTCGCGATCTCGATCTCGCCCCGGCGCAGGCAGGTGGTGATCTCCAGGCGCTCGAGCGCCACGCCCTCGGCCTCGGCGTCGCGAAGGGTCTTGGCGATCTCGGACTCGGGAGGCCCGAACAGGCGCATGATCCGCTGCTCGAAGACCCCGGCGCCGGACAGCGCGGCCTTCAGCGCCTCGGTCTCCAGTGCCGCGCGCCACATCGGCTGCAGCTCGCCCGGCGGGCCCGGCAGCACGACCACCGTCACGCTGCCGGCGGGCACGACGAGCCCCGGCGCGGTCCCGACGGGCTCGAGCACGGTGGCGCCATCGGGCACCATCGCCTGCTTGCGGTTGCCTGCGCGCAGCGCTTGTTCGTCGATCCCGCCGCGCCAGCGCGCCCGCAGCCGCTCGAGGATCGCGGCGATCCGTCCCTCCAGCGCCTCGTCCAGACGCATCGCGCGGCCCGCGAACTCCGCCACCACCTCGGCGGTGAGGTCGTCGGCCGTCGGGCCGAGGCCGCCGCTGGTGAGGATGACGTCCATCCGCTCGCGCGCGAGGAAGTCCAGCGCGGCGCGCAGGTCCTCGGGACGGTCGCCGACGATCATCACGTGCGCGAGCTGGACGCCGCGCTCGCGCAGCCGCTCGGCGAGCCAAGGGCCGTTGCGGTCGGCGATGATCCCCGAGAGGACCTCCGTGCCCGTGACGACGATGCCGGCGCGGGCGCTCACGTGCAGCCGGCCAGGCCGCTCGTGATGCGCTGCGGGCGCCGGCCCGCGCGCAGCGTGTAGCCCACGGGGTCCTTGCTCACAGCCACGCGGTAGCTCTTGTCGTTCTGGCGGATCCGCGCCGCCGCCGTGCCGAAGGTGACCTTGAAGCGGCGCCCGCGGAACGTGCGGGTGCGCTGCCCGGCCTCGAGCGTCTCCTTGTCGACGATCGCTCTCCCGCGCGCGTTCTCCATGCAGACGTAGACCTGCCCGGTGGCGACGATGCTCACGCGCATCGGCCTGGTGGCGGCCGCGCGCTTCTTGCGCTTGGCGCCGGAGGAGGACTTCTTCGGCGTCGGGGTGGCCGTCTCGACCGCGGCGGGCGGCTCCTGCTCGTCGCCGTTGCCCGAGACGCCGAGCAGATAGAGCGCGCCCAGCAGCGCCACGATGCCGAGCACGACGACGAGGCCCGGCCCGATCCGCGGCGCCACGCGCCTGCGCCGCCGCTGCCGGCGCAGGTTGAGCGGCGTGACGTCCATGCCCGCGGGCCGCTCGAAGCGCTGCTTGTACTCCTCCACGAGCAGCCGCGCGTCGAGCTCGAGGTACTCCGCGTACGTGCGCAGGAACGTCTTGACGAACGTGGGCCCGGGCAGGAGCTCCCACTCCTCGCTCTCGAGCGCGCGCAGGTACTTGGCACGGATCTTCGTGGCGGACTCGACCTCGGCCATGTCGATCCGCCGGCGCATCCGCGCCTCCCGGAGGGTCTCGCCGATCTCGGGCATGGCCCCGGAGAGGCTAGTCGCCGTCGGGAACCGGCACGGCGTCGCCGCCGCTGGGGTCCAGTGCGGCCAGCACCCGCGGCAGGTCGGCCTCCGTGACCAGCACCTGCCGCGGCTTGGAGCCCTCGTAGCCCGAGATCACGCCGCGGCGCTCGAGCATGTCGATCAGCCGCCCGGCGCGCGTGTAGCCGAGCCGCAGGCGGCGCTGGAGCATCGACGTCGAGGCGGTCTGCATCTCCGCGACGAGCCGGATCGCGTCGCCCAGGAGCGGGTCCTCGTCGGGGTCGAAGCCGTCCTCGGCGCCGCCGGACTCCTCGGCCACCTCCTCGACCTCCTCGAGCAGCTCCTCGCGGAACTCGGGCTCGCCCTGGCGGCGCCAGCCCGTCGTGAGCTTCTCGATCTCGCTCTCGTCGATGAAGGCGCCCTGGATGCGCTGCAGGCGCGAGGAGCCGACGGGCGAGAAGAGCATGTCGCCCATGCCCAGCAGCGACTCGGCGCCGTTCTGGTCGAGGATCACGCGCGAGTCGGTCTGGGAGGACACCGCGAACGCGATCCGCGACGGCACGTTGGCCTTGATCATGCCCGTGATGACGTCCACGCGCGGGGACTGCGTGGCCAGCACGAGGTGGATGCCGACCGCGCGCGCCTTCTGGGCGATGCGGATGATCGAGTCCTCCACGTCGGCGGGCGCGACCATCATCAGGTCGGCGAGCTCGTCGATCACGCACAGCACGTAGGGCAGCGGCGCCTCGCCGCGGCGCTCGCGGACCTTGTTGAGCTCGACGAGCGAGCGCGTGCGCGCGAGCGACATGTAGGAGTAGCGCTGCTCCATCTCGCGGACGAGGTTCTGCAGCGCGGTGGCGGCCTGGCGCGGCGAGGTGATCACGGGCGTGAGCAGGTGCGGGATCGAGTCGTAGTGGTTGAGCTCGACCTGCTTGGGGTCGACCAGCACCATGCGGACCTCGTGCGGCGTGGCCCGCAGCAGGATCGAGGAGAGCATCGCGTTCACGCAGCCGGACTTGCCCGCGCCGGTCGTGCCCGCGACGAGCAGGTGCGGCATCTTGGCCAGGTCGGCGCCGATCGCGCGACCCGCGACGTCCTTGCCGAGCCAGACCGTCAGCGGCGACCAGTCGCCCGGCGGCTCCTGGAAGACGTCGCCGAGGTGCACGGTGCGCCGGCGCGTGTTGGGGACCTCCACGCCGACGGCCTGCTTGCCCGGGATGGGAGCGAGGATGCGGATGTCGGCCGCGGCGAGCGCGTACGCGAGGTCGTCCTTGAGCTGGGCGACCTTGCCGACCTTGATGCCGGGCGCCAGGCGCAGCTCGTAGCGGGTGATGTGCGGGCCGGCGACCATCCCGATGACCTTCGCCTGGACCTTGAAGTGGTCGAGCGCCTCGATCAGCTGGGCGGCGGTCTTCTCCTGGCCGGCCGTGTCCGGGCGGCTGGCCTCGGCGCTGGAGCGCTTGAGGAAGCGGGGATCGGGGACGGCCCACTCGAAGTCGGGCGAGTCCGTGACGGACGCGCGGTAGCGGCCCTGCGGCGTGAGGTGACGGCTTTCGCCTGCCAGGCGAGCATTCCCTTCGTCGCGCTCGCCTTCGGCGACGTTACGTATGACGCCCTCCTCCTCCGTGTCCTCGGCGAGCGAGTGCTCCTCCTCCGGCTCCGGCAGCTCCAGCTGCGGCTCCGGCTCCTCCTCGGGCTCCGCGGCCGGCTCGGGCCGCGGCTCGCCGCCGTAGAGGTCGGGGAAGCGCTCCTCGCCCGACCAGAACGACCGATCGCGCTGCTCGGGCGGGACGACGCCGGGCTCGAACTCGGGCGGGTCCTCGATCTGCGTGGTCTCGGCGAGCTGGGTCTGGGTCACGCGCGACTCGCGCGTCTCGAGGTCGCGCACCTCCTCGGCGGCGGCGCGGCGGCGCGCCACGGCCTCGCTGCCGGACTGGACCACGCGCGTGGTGGAGTCGGCCGTCGCCTTCACGACACCGGCCACGGAGGCACCCGTGAGCAGGAGCACCCCCGCCAGGAACAGGAAGACGGCGAGGATGTGCGCGCCGACGCTGCCCAGGAGCGACGAGGTCCCCCAGAAGAGCGCCTCCCCCGCCATCCCGCCGCGCGTGCGCACCCAGTCCGGGTCCCAGAAGCCGGGCCGGCCGCCGTCGGGGCCGAGCCCGAGCGTGCCGGCCGCCAGCCCGAGGCAGAGCGCGGCGAACAGGCAGATCGCGCCCGCGCGGAACGGCCGCACCGCCGGAAGCACGGGGCGCAGCACCAGGATCGCGCCGGCGGCCAGCAGCGCCGCCGGGAAGCCGTAGTGGACCGCGCCGAGCACCCAGCGCAGCGAGTCGAGCGTCCAGTCGCCGGCGCGGCCGCCGTCGACCCCGCCGTAGACGAGGAACGCGAAGAAGGTGGCGAGCGCGATCAGCCCGAGACCGATCAGGTCGAGCTGCCGCTGCTCGAGCTCGGGCAGGCGGGGCCAGGCGGGCGGGCGCGGCGCGGCGCGCCGGGCGCGGGGCTTGCCGTTGCCGCGGCGGGCGGGAGCTGAGCGGGCTGGCATGAGGCAGCGCACCCCTTCGACGCCGGGGGGCCGAGCCCTTCCTTGTTCTAAACCGGGCCTGAACATCCGGCGGGATCGCCGCGTACGCCCCTACCATCTTTAGGAATGGATACCGCCGCCCGTCCGGTCCGCGTCCTCGTCGTCGAGGACGACGAGGAGATCGCCCAGGTCCTGCAGCGCTCGCTGCGCATGGAGGGCTACGAGGTCAAGCTGGCCGCCGATGGTGTGCGCGGCCTGGAGGAGGCGCACGCCTTCCTCCCCGACCTGATCGTGCTCGACCTCGGCCTGCCCCGCCTGGACGGGGTCGACGTGGCGCGCCGGCTGCGCGACGACGGCGACGAGGTGCCGATCCTGATGCTGACCGCGCGTGACGCGCTGGAGTCGCGCGTCGAGGGCCTGGACGTCGGCGCCGACGACTACCTGGTCAAGCCGTTCGAGCGCCAGGAGCTGCTCGCCCGCATGCGCGCGCTGCTGCGGCGCCGGCCGCCGCGCGGCATGGCCCCGCTGCGCGTCGCCGACCTGATGCTCAACCCGGACACCCACGAGGTCTCGCGCGGGGAGCGCAAGATCGACCTCACGCAGCGCGAGTTCGAGCTGCTCGAGTACCTGATGCGCAACGAGCGCCTCGTGATCTCGCGCCAGAAGCTGCTCGACGAGGTCTGGGGCTACGACCCGTTCTCGATCACGAACACGATCGAGGTCTTCGTCTCCAACCTGCGAAGGAAGCTCGAAGCCGATGGCGAGCCTCGGCTCCTCCATACGGTCCGCGGCGCGGGATACGTCCTCCGCGTATAAGCGGCTGCCGATCCGCTGGCGGCTCGCCGGCGGCTCCGCGGCGCTGACGCTCGTCATCCTCTGCGGCTTCGCCGCGATCGTCGGCGTCCTCACGACGCAGCAGATCCAGCGCGACTTCAGCCGCGAGGTCTCCGACGCGGCCGACCAGCTCTCGCGCGAGGTCAAGCTGCGGATCGCCCGGCGCGGCGACGGCACGCCGGTCCCGCGTAAGACCAGCGGCCCCAGCTTCGACGACTACATCGGCAGCCAGAACGCCGCGGTGCGGATCATCACCCCCAGCGGCGACTACGTGATGGGCAGCGAGGGAGCGCCGAGCTTCGGCCCGTTCATCGCCCGGCGCGCGAACGTCGACGGCTGGCGCGTGGAGTCGCGCCCAGTCGAGGTGCTCGGCTACGCCAACCCGCTGGTCATCCAGTACGCGCAGCGGCTCTCCACCGTCCAGGCGACCGCCAACCGGGTGAAGGTGTTCCTGGCCTTCGGCGTGCTCGGCGGCGGCCTGCTCGCGCTGCTGGCCGGCCTGGCGACCGCGCGCCGCGCCATGGAGCCGATCACCGAGCTGACCGTGGCCGCCCGCGAGGTCGAGCGCTCGCGCGACCCGGCCGTGCGAATCCCGCGCCCGGACTCCGAGGACGAGGTCGCCGAGCTGGCCAAGACGCTGGAGTCGATGCTCGCGGCGCTGGGCGAGGCGCGCTCGGAGACCGAGGCGACGCTGTCCCGCCAGCGCGAGTTCGTCGCCGACGCCTCGCACGAGCTGCGCACGCCGCTGACGTCCGTGCTGGCCAACCTCGAGCTGCTGGTGGAGTACTCCGAAGGCGAGCAGCGCGAGGCGGCCGCCTCCGCCCTGCGCTCCTCGCGCCGGATGCGCCGGCTGGTCGCCGACCTGCTGCTGCTCGCGCGCGCGGACGCCGGCCGCGTGACCGCCCACGAGCCCGTCGACGTGTCCTCGGTCGTCACGGATGCCGCCGCCGAGCTCGAGCCCGTCGCCGGCGACCACGAGATCTCGATCTCGGCCCCGCCGGGGATGATCGTCGACGGCGCGCGCGACGAGCTGCACCGCCTGATCCTGAACCTGATGGAGAACGCCCTGCGCCACACCGACCCCGGCACGGCGGTCGAGGCGCAGGTCGAGCGCCACAACGGCTATGTGGTGCTCGCCGTGGAGGACGACGGGCCCGGGATCCCCGAGGAGCTGCGCGACAAGGTCTTCGAGCGCTTCTTCCGGGGCTCCAGCGACCGCGGCGGATCGAGCGGCCTCGGCCTCTCGATCGTCCGCGCGGTGACGGAGTCCCACCACGGCACGGTCGGCCTCGAGCCGCCGCTCGACGGGCGCGGCGCGCGCTTCGTGGTGCGCCTGCCGGCCCAGCACGGCTGAGCCACCTCAAGCGGCAGGGGGCCATGCCGATCACCGGGAGGACCGTCCGCCAGGGAGTCCACCCATGCCCGAAACGACCTCACATCAGCTCGTCGTCTTCTCGCTCGGCAGCGAGGAGTACGCGCTGCCGATCGGCACCGTGCACGAGATCATCCGCTTCAGCGAGCCGCGCTCCGTCGCCTCGGAGGTGCCGTGGATCCGCGGCGTCATCGGCCTGCGCGGCAAGATCATCCCGATCTTCGACCTCGCGGCGCGCCTCGGCCTGGAGCCGAGCGAGCCCGGCAAGATCGCCATCGTCTCCAGCGGCGCCGGCGCCAAGGACTTCGTCGTCAGGCCCTTCCAGCCCGACCGGGTCATCGACGCGGTCGGCAAGGCGATGCCCTAGCCGCCCATTCCTCTCACGTTCGTCCGAAGGCCCGCCATGTGCGGGCCTTCGTCGTTCCGGGCGCGAACGTCCGCCGGTCCAGCCGTTGAGTCCGCAGTTGTTCGGCCTCAGGCCGAACAACTCCCGATTCGGCGGCCCTGTATCGCGAGTTGTCGGCCGCGAGACGTGATTGCAGGCAGACCTGCAAACTCGACGGTCATCTCGCACCGAAAAGACACCGAACGCGCGACAGAGCCGATCCCGCGCTGGGTGAGGTTCGTGACACAAACACGAAGGGCCGCCCCCTTTCGGAGAGCGGCCCTGTGCTGGACACATGTCCTATCGAGCCCAGCAACCCCCATCCGTACCTTTCGCTTTGTCAACCAAGCGATTCACGCTCTGGCGCGGTGGCAGCCGCAGATGCCGGAGCGGGAAGGTAGGGGGCAATAATGGGTTACCGCAACTAGATCTTGTCGTGAACGAGAGTCACCTTGAGAAGAGCGCCATGCGGGCGCTCGTTCTCGTTAAGCGACCTTATCGGTCCGACAACGCTGGCGCCTGAATCGAACACGTCTGTCTAGGCTCAGCGGCCGCGGCTCGCGGCCGGGCGTAGTCCGCGACGCGCTTGTCGAACGCGAGCTCGATCTCGAAGTCCGCCTCATCCGTGTGCCGGAACGCGATTCCCCGCTCGAGGATCATCGCCTCGAACGTCTCGACGACGATCGGGTCGAGCTGCGAGCCGGAGACGCGGCGCAGCTCGGCGAGCGCGGCCTCCGAGCTCACCGGCCGGCGATAGGAGTCACGCGACGTCATCACGTCATACGTGTCGGCGGCCGCGATGATGCGCGAGCCCAGCGGGATCTGCGTCGAGCGGCACGTTGTAGTAGCCGTTGCCGTCGATAGCGCTCGTGATGGCAGTAGATGATGTCCGCGACGGGCCCGTAGCCCTCGATGCGGCGCACGAGCCTCGCGCCCTGCTCCGGGTGCAGCTTCACCGTCGCCCACTCCTCGTCGGTGAGCTTGCGGTCGGCGAACAGGATCGAGTCCGGGAAGATGAACTTGCCGATGTCGTGCAGCAGGGCGGCCGTGTGGATCAGGTCCTGCTCGCGCTCGTCGAGGCCGAGCATCTTGGCGACCTCGCGCGAGTAGCGTGCGACGGCGGCCGAATGCCGGGCGGTCATCGGGTCGCGCATCGACAGCGTCTGGAGCACGGTGGTCAGGAGACCCATCTGCAGCGAGGCCAGCTCGCGCGTGCGCTTGCGAGAGCTCCTCCCCCCGCTCGAACGCGTGGATGCCCGCGCGGAGCAGGTACTGGAAGACGAACAGCACGACCGCGAGCAGGCCCACCGCGCCGACGCCGATCTGGCTGTAGCTGAACGCCACACCGGCGGTCAGCAGCCCGGTCGCGAACTCCGACGGCAGCACGGTGCACGTAGACCGCCTGAGATTCCGCATGAACGGCGACGTCCGAGCTCAGCGCTGCTGGAACAGCGCGACGAGCGTGAAGTTCAAGAAGTTGGTGACCATGAACACCAGAAGCACGAGCGCCGCGAAGCTCGAATCCGCTGCTCTGACCGGGCTCGATGTCGCCGCCACGCTCGCTGGATGACGATCGCGCCGACGAGCGGGAACGATCATGTAGGTCGCGATGTTCATCGAGCGCGGTCCCGAGCGGCGGCGCGCGATGCACGACGTCGACGAGCGACGCGCCCGACGCCGATCACGGCGGCCGGCAGCCGGGCCGAGCAGCGCCATCGCGAGCACGATGGCGAGGAACGAGCCGGTGATCCGGACGCCCCGGACCTCGACGGTCAGGCACGTCGCTGCCGATGCACAGCACGACAGGAGAAGCCGACCAGCGCGGTCGGCTGCCAGTCGCTGGCGTGCGACATGAGCGCAGCGGCGCGACGATCGCGACCGCCAGAGCCGCGCAACTGCGCGGCCAGGATGAGCCCCTGGCGTCTCGTCACGACCTTCCTGTAGTCGGCAGGTCAGGGAACCGACTTGACGCCAAAACCGTCGCGCATACGCGCGTAGGGACCGGACATTCGTCCATTCCTCCGTGTGCCGACCTAAGGGGTAAAGTGCGGTCGTGTGACGGGGAGGCGTTTCGCTCCGCTCGGTGTGCGTCCGTTCGGTCGCCTGCTGACGACCTACACGGTCAACGAGATCGGGGACGCCGTCGGCGTCGTCGCGTTGGCCGTGCTGGTCTACGACCGAACCGAGGCCGTGGCGCCGACGGCGGCGATCTTCCTCACGGCGAAGTTCCTCCCGGCCCTGATCGCGCCGCTGCTGACGGCGCGCGTGGATCAGCTCCCGCTGCCGCCGGATCCTGCCGGCTCTCTACCTGCTCGAGGCCGCTGCCTTCGGCGCGCTCGGCCTGATCGCCGACAGCGACTTCCTGCTCGGGCTCGTGCTCGCCCTGGCGCTCGATCGACGGCACGCTGGCGATCACGGGCCGTGGGCTCACGCGCGGCGCCGTGGCGGCGATCCTGCAGCCGGCCGGCCTGCTGCGCGAGGGCAACGCGATGATGAACGTCGGCTTCGCCATCGCCTCCGTCGGCGGCGCCGCACTCGCGGGCCTGCTGATCGGCACCGTCGGCATCGGCACCGCGCTCTACGTCGACGCCGCCTCGTTTCTCGTGATCGCGGCACTGCTCGCCGCCACGTCGAACCTCCCGGCGGTCGAGGTCGACCCGCGAGCCCTTCCGCGAGCGCTTCCGGGCGGGCCTGCGCTACGCGCGCACGCATGCGCCGGTCCGGCTGCTGCTCGTCGGCCAGGCGATCGCGCTCGTGCTGTTCACCCTGATCATCCCGATCGAGATCATCTACGCGAAGGAGAGCCTCGAGACGACCTCGGCCGGCTACGGCATCCTGCTCGCCTCGTGGGGCGCGGGCATCTTCCTCGGCAGCCTCGTGTACCTGCGGATCAAGAACCGCTCACCGTGGCTGCTGGTGATCGGGCTCCACCCTTGCGATCGCCATCGCCTACCTCGGGCTCGCGGTCGCCGGGACGCTGCTCGTCGCGTGCCTCATCTCGATCGTCGGCGGCCTCGGCAACGGCATCCAGTGGATCGCCGTGATGACCGCTCTGCAGGAGCAGACGGCGCGCGACTACCAGGCGCGGATCGCGGGGCTGATGGAGTCGCTCGGGGCCGCGATGCCGGGTGTCGGGTTCCTGCTGGGCGGCGCGATCGTCGCCGCGTCGACTCCGCGGGTCGCCTACGCCGTCGCGGGCGTCGGGCTGCTGCTGATCGTGCTCGCCGCCCTGCCGTTGCGCTCACGCCTCGAGCCACTCGCTCCGGCGGCGCCGGTCTCGACGGGGTTCGACGCTTCGCGACACCCGGGCGGTCACTGGTGCCGCCCGAGCCGATGACGGGCCGGCCCGAGCGCCGCCGCGGCAGTCACCGCGAGCGCTGATCCACGCACGCGCGTGCGGGGAGCGTCGGCGACGACTCGCCGACCCGCTTCGTCCCGGCCTCCGAGCTGACGGTCAGACGTGCCGCCGGCCGCGGCGACGCGGTGGCGGGCCGTGAGCAGGCCGAAGTGGCCCGGGGCGTCGAAGGGCGCGTGGTCGATGCCGACGCCGTCGTCGGCGACGCGTGAGCCGGACGCGTCGCCGCTCGAGGGCGATCCGCGAGGTCGACGTGCGCCGCGTGGGCGTGCTTGGCGGCGTTGCCGAGCAGCTCGCGGGCGAGCGAGTACAGCAGCGCCTCGATGCATCTCCCCCGCCCTCGGCTCGACCTCGATCCGCCACGTCGTCGCCGCGCGGCGCAGCACCTGAGCCGCGTAGACGTCGCAGGGTCGGTCCGAGCCCCTGCCCGCCGACGGAGCCCGGGTGCACGTGCACGAGCGTGCGGCGCAGCTCCGCGACGGCGCGGTCGAGGTGATCGCGCGCCGTGCGAGCGCTGCCGGGTCGCCGTCGACGTCGTCGAGGTCCTGCCGGGCCACGGCGAGCGTCTGCAGCGTCTCGTCGTGGACGATGGCCCGCGATCCACTCCCGCTCGTCGACCTCGGCGCGTGAGCGCCTGCTCGAGCAGGTTGGCGCGTTCGTTCGTCAGGGCCATGACCTCGCTCGGCACGGGCACGCTCCACGGCCAGCGAGCGCAGGAGGAACTCGCGACATCAGCAGTGCCGGGAGGACCGCCGCCAGCAGCGGGAAGCCGCCCGGCGACGACGATCTGGGCCGCCGCGGTCGCGAGCATGATCCCGAGGAGGTGGTACGGGATCGTCGGCAGGTACGCTGGCGGCGAAGTCGTCGCGGAACGACGCGCCGAGCCGGAGCCTGCGGTAGGCGCCCGAGCAGCACCGATGTTGACCGCCGCATCGACGAGGCCGCCGCGAACACCACGAGCGGCGAAGCGCCCGCCGCGCGTCGACCCGCGGCGCACCTCGATCAGCAGGGCGCCCGCGAGCACGGCGACGAGAGCTGACGGCGCGTTGCTGAGGCCCGCCCAGGCCGGCTTGCGGTTGACGAGCCAGTCGAGCGATGCGATGCCGGCGCCGGCGATCACCGCCGCGGGCACCGGCCCGAGCAGCGCCATCGCGAGCACTGAGCGCACGCCGTGCTCGAGACGTAGACGTCGGCCGATCCGCACCGCGTCGAGCTCGCCGAGGACCACGAACACCGCGAGCACCACCACGAGCCAGAGCGGCTGCCAGTGCGACGGCTCCCAGATGGCGATCAGCAGCACGAACTCCGCGACGACGACCAGCGATCGCCAGGGCCACGGTCCAGAGGTCGCCGACCCAGCCCTGCTCGGAGCGTGGCGGCGCCGGCCGGCCGGCGGTGACCAGCGGTGCTGATGTTGGTCTGAGGTCGCCCAAACGCCGATCTCGTCACGATCGCCAGTCAACGCTAATCGGCAGCGTCAAGCGAGCGCAATCAACTGGTAGAAGACCATCGTGCCGGAAACGGGAGGTTCGGTCCGCGTCCTGGTCGCCGACGACCATCCGCTCTACCTCGACGGGATCGTCGCCGCGATCGAGCGCGCCGACGACCTCGAGCTCGTCGCGGTCCTGCGCCGACGGGCCGAGGCGCTCGACGAGATCCTCGCCGAAGCGCCCGCCGTCGCCGCGATCGACCATGGACTCCCAGGCCTCGACGCCGTCCAGATCGTCGGCAGGCTCGCAGACGCCGGCTCGGAGACCCGCACGCTGATCTTCTCCGCCCGCCTGGACGGCCGCGGCGTCTATGACGCCATTCAGGCCGGAGCCGCCGGCTACATCTCCAAGAGCTGGTCGCGCAGCCGCATCTGCGACGCGATCCGCTCCGTTGCCCGCGGCCACTCGGTCTTCGCGGAGGAGCTCCACGACGGCATCGGCTCCGAGATCCGCCGCCGCGGAGCGCTCGCCCAGGAGCGCCTCACCGGCCGCGAGCGCGAGATCCTCGTCCGCATGGCCAAGGGCCTCTCAGCCCCCGCGATCGCCGACGAGCTCTACCTCTCCACCACGACCGTCAAGACCCACCAGCACAACCTCTACGAGAAGCTCGGGGTCTCAGACCGCGCCGCCGCCGTCGCCGAGGCGATGCGGCGCGGGCTGATCCACTGAAGGGCGCCACTCCAGCTGATCGGCCCTCTCGATCCGAACGTGCCCGACCCAGATGGTCGGGCCGGCCCTGCCCGGCTGCCGGACGGGCCTAGACCTCGACGACGACCGGCAGCACCATCGGGCGGCGCTTGAGCCGGTTGTAGATGAAGGCCGCGAGGTCGTCGTGGAGCATCGACTCGAGCACGTCGATCTCCGTCACCCGCTGGTCGGCGGCGCGGTCGAGCGCGTCCTCGACGGCGTCGCGCAGCTCCTCGATGATCTGGCCGCCCTCGTCCAGGAACGGGACGCCGCGGGCGAGCACCTCGGGGGCGACGACGGAGGAGCCGTCCTGCTCGGAGATCGTGGCGACGATGATCAGGATCCCGTCGCCGGAGAGCATGCGGCGGTCGCGCAGGGCGACGTCGGCCACGTCGCCGATGTCGACGCCGTCCACGAACACCATGCCGGCCGTCTCGGGCTCCCCCATCCGGGCGCCGGACTCGTCGATCTCCAGCGGGGTGCCGTTCTCGACCCGGAAGATGTTCTCGGCGGGTACGCCGACGGCCTCCGCGAGCTTGCCGTGCAGCAGCATCCGCTTGAAGTCGCCGTGGACCGGCATGAAGTACTTGGGCCGCGTGAGGTTGAGCATCATCTTCAGCTCCTCCGCGTAGCCGTGGCCGGAGGCGTGGATCGGCGCGTCGCGGGCCGTCACGACGTCGCAGCCGATCTGGTAGAGCCGGTCGATCGTCTCGTTGACCGCGCGCTCGTTGCCCGGGATCGGCGTGGCGGAGAAGACGACGGTGTCGCCGCGCTTGAGCTCGATCTGCGGGTGGTCGCGGAATGCCATCCGCCGCAGCGCGCTCAGCGGCTCGCCCTGGGAGCCCGTCGAGATCACGACGAGCTTCTCGTCGGGGAACTGGTCCGTCTCGCGCGGCTGGACGAGCATGCCCTCCGGCACGTCGATGTGGCCCAGCGTGCGGCCGATGTTGACGTTCTTGCGCATCGAGCGCCCGAGCAGCGCGACCTTGCGGCCGTTGAGGGCGGCCGCGTCGACGACCTGCTGGACGCGGTGGATGTTCGACGCGAAGCACGTCACGACGATCCGGCCCTTGCAGTGGTGGAAGACGCGCTCGAGGTGCGGGCCGACGATCGACTCGCTGTCCGAGACCCCCGCGCGGTCGGCGTTGGTGGAGTCGCCGCACAGCAGCAGCAGGCGGTCGCGGCCCATCTCGGCCAGCCGGGCCATGTCGGCCGGGGCGCCCCCGACCGGGGTCTGGTCGAACTTGTAGTCGCCCGTGAACAGGACGGTGCCGAGCGGGCACGTCAGCGACACGCCGCCGGCGTCCGGGATGGAGTGCGTGAGGTGGATCCGCTCGATCTCGAACGGGCCGGCCTTCACGCGGTCGCCGATCGGCAGCACCTCGAGGTTGACCTCGCGCAGCTTGTGCTCGTCGAGCTTGGAGCGCGCCATCGCGACCGTGAGCTGGCCGCCGTAGACGACCGGGACGGCGTGCTGGCCGAGCTCGCGTAGCACCCACGGCAGCGCGCCGAGGTGGTCCTCGTGGCCGTGGGTGATCACGATCGCCTCGATCGCGTCCAGGTGCTCGCGCAGGTAAGTGAAGTCGGGCAGGACGAGGTCGATGCCCATCATGTCCGCCGTCGGGAAGCGCAGGCCGCAGTCGACCACGACGATCCGCCCGTCGTACTCGACGACGGTCATGTTCTTGCCGATCTCCCCCACGCCTCCCAGCGGGAGGACCCGTAGCTTGCCGCTCACCCGGTGCGGGCTCCGCTGAGGAGCCCGTGGCGCTCGAGCATGGTCTGGACCTTCGCGCGCACGTCGTCGTCGGCCTCCACGAGCGGGAGGCGGAGGCCGCCCGACGTCGTGGCCCAGCATGTTCAGCGCGGCCTTGACCGGGATCGGGCTGGCCGTGCAGAAGAGGGTCGAGTAGACGTCCTGCAGCGAGGCGTCGATCTCCGCGCGGCTCTCGGGCTCGTCGTACATCCGCCGCATCTCCGGGCCCGCGACGTGCGCGGCGACGGAGATCAGGCCGTCGAGCCCGAGCTCGAGCGCCCGCAGGTAGTCCTCGTCGTTGCCCGTGAGGACGCTCAGGCCGTCGATCGGCCCCAGCTCGTCGCCGTTGGACTGCTTGACCGCCGCGATCCCGTCGATCTGCGCGAGCTCGGCGAGGAGGTCCGGCGGCATGTTCAGCGCCGTCCGCGACGGGATGTTGTAGAGGATCACCGGGCGCCCCGAGGCGGCCCGGGCGACCTCGGAGAAGTGCGCGATCAGGCCCTGGCGGTTGGGCTTGTTGTAGTACGGCGTGACCGACAGGACGGCCTGCGCCCCGGCCTCGACGACCGCCGCGGTGAGGTGGGCGGCGTGGCGCGTGTCGTTGGACCCGGCGCCGGCGAAGATCGGTGCCTCGCCGCCGAGCTCGGACGCGATCGTGCGCACGAAGCCGACGTGCTCGTCGTCGGTCATCGTGCTGGCCTCGCCGGTCGTGCCGCAGATCACCAGGCCGTGCGAGCCCGCTCGAGCAGGTGGCGCGCGAGCGCGACGCCGGCGTCGTCGTTGACACCGCCGTCGGCGCGGAACGGCGTGACCATCGCCGTGTAGAGGCCGCGGATCTCGTCCATGGCCCCTGAGGATGACACGAAGCGCGGCATGGTCAGCCCGCCAGCGGGTCCCCGGAGGAGAGCTTGGGCGGCGCGTACTCGTCGCCGCGCTCCGCCTCGGGTGCCGGCGGCGGGCGGAGCCGGGGCGCCGGCGGGGCCGCGCTCTCAGGCGCCGGAGGGGCGGGCGGTGGCGCCGGCGGCGCGCTCGCGCCGAGCGGATCGCCGTGGGGCTGGGTCGGGGGCGCCGGCGGCGCGGAGGGCGCGGGCGGGGCCGCGTCGGCGGGCGGGATCGGCCGGCCGTGCGCGTCGTACTGGGTCACCGGACCCTGCGAGCCCTGCTGCGGCGTGCCCTGCTTCTCGTTGAACTGCTTCTGCGCCTCGTCCAGCTTCGTCTGCGCCTGCTCGGCCATCTTCTTGGCCTTGTCCATGAAGCCCATCGGGGTCTCCTCTCTGGTCCGGTCGGAAGGCTACTCGGGCAGCGCGGCCGCGTGGTCGGTGATGTCCGCCCACGGATCGCCACGCTCGGCGAGCCGCTCGCCGACCGTGCGCAGCGTCCACGCCTGGGCGGTGAGCTCCGGGTCGGACAGCTCCTCCCACGTCAACGGCGTCGCCACCGGCGCCCCCGGCAGCGCCCGCACGGCGTAGGGCGCCACGACGGTCTGCCCGTAGGTGTTGCGCGCCGTGTCGACGAGGATCTTCCCGTCGCGCTTCTCCTTGCGCCACTCCGTGGTCAGCGTGTCCGGCGAGCGCTCCGCGATCTCCGCGCCCAGCTCCCCGGCGCGCTCGCGCACCCACGGGGCGTCGCGCGTGCGCTTGATCGGCGCGATCACGTGGATGCCCTTCGAGCCGGTGACCATCGCGAAGGGTGCGAGCCCCAGCTCGCGCAGTCGCTCCCCCGCCAGCAGCGCGCCCTCGCGCACGAGCGCGAAGTCCGAGCCCGCCTCGGGGTCGAAGTCGAAGACGATGTGGTCCGGGCGGTCGAGCCGGTCGCGCCGCGCGCTCCACACGTGCGGCGTGATGCAGTTCTGGTTGGACAGCCAGCGCAGCGTGTCGGCGTCCTGGCAGAGCACGTGCTCGATGCTGCCGCCCTTGCGCCGCGGCGTCTCGATCCGCTTGACCCAGTCCGGCGCCCCCTTGGGGATGTCCTGCTGGACGACGAGCTTGCCGTCGATGCCCGCGTTCCAGCGCCATAGGTTCAGCGGCCGGTCGCGGACGTGCGGCAGCATCACGTCCGCGACGGACGCGTAGTACTCCGCCAGGTCGGCCTTGGTGATCCCGTCCTGCGGGAAGAGCAGCTTGTCGGGATGGGAGAGCTTGACGTCCGGCATGGCACTAGGACTCGAGCTCGTGCTCGATCTCATCGAGCCATTCGAGATGCACGGCGAGAAGCCTGCGGCTGAGCCGGTGACCCATCATCAGGTACTTCTCGCGGTGCGGGAGGCGCCGCGCTGCCTCCTCGGCGACGTCGAGCCGCGCCGAGAGGTCGGCGATGTCGGCCCGCAGCGACGACAGGCTCGCCCGCACGTCGCCCTCGTCGACGAGGTCGGCGGCGAGCAGGAGCACCAGCGCCTCGTGCTGCAGGCGCGGGAAGCTCAGCGCCGAGCCGGCCCACTCGCGCAGCGCCTCCAGACCGCGGTCCGTGAGCCGGTAGACCGTCCGCGGGCGCGTCTTGCCCGGCTCCGCACGCGCGTCGAGGTAGCCGAGCCGCGCGAGCCGCTTGGCTCCACGTAGTACTGGCTCTCCCCCGCCCAGTCGTAGATCCGGCCTGCCTGGCCATCCGCTGCAGGTCGTACGGGCTCGCGCCGTCGCGGTCGACGAGCCCCAGGACCATGTAGGAGAAGAGCGAGCAGCTCCCTCGACATAACTGTGTTCCACAGTGTAGAAGCTATGGACCACAGTAAAGGAGACACGATGTACGACGCGATCGTCGTCGGCGCCCGCTGCGCCGGCGCCCCCACCGCGATGCTGCTGGCGCGTCGCGGTCGCCGGGTCCTGCTGCTGGAGCGCTCCGCCTTCCCCCGCGATGCGCTCTCCACGCACTACATCCACCAGTCCGGTACCGCCCGCCTCGGAAGCTGGGGCCTGCTCGAGCGTCTCGCCGCGACCGGCTGCCCGCCCATCCGCCGCTACCGCTTCGACGTCGGCCCGTTCGCGCTCACGGGCTCCCCGCCGCCGATCGACGGCATCGACGCCGCCTACTCCCCGCGCCGGTACGTGCTCGACACGCTGCTGGCCGAGGCCGCCGCCGAGGCCGGCGCGGAGGTTCGCCACGGCGCCCCGGTCGGCGGCCTGCTGACGGAGCGAGGCCGCGTGACCGGGGTGCGCGGGCCCGGGTTCGCCGAGCGGGCGCGCGTGGTGATCGGGGCCGACGGCCGCAGCTCCACCGTGGCACGCGAGGCCGGCGCGGAGATCGTCGAGGACCGCGGCACCCTTACCTGCGCCTACTACGCCTATTGGACCGGCGTGCCTATCGACGGCGTCGAGCTCTACCCGAGGCCTGGTCGCATGTCTCACCTCGCCCACGCACGACGGCCGCAACGTCGTGATCGTGTTGTCGCCCCAGACAGAGTTCGAGTCCGTCCGCGCGGACATCGAGCGCGCGTTCTCGGAGGCGGTCGCGCTGGCGCCGGGCCTGGCCGAGCGGCTGCGCGGCGGCCCGCGCATCGAGCCGTTCCGCGGCACCCGGCTGCTGCCCAACCACTTTCGCGCGACGGCGGGCCCCGGGTGGGCGCTCGCGGGCGACGCGGGCCACCACAAGCGACCGATCCTCGCCCTCGGCATCGGCGACGCGTTCCGTGACGCGGACCTGCTCGCGGAGGCCGTCGATCGCGGCCTCGACGGCGACCTCGACGCCGAGCTGGCCGCCTACGGCGAGCGCCGGGAGGCGCTGGCCCGGCCGGGCTTCGAGAGCACGATCGAGTTCGCCGGCCTGCGCCCGCCGAGCCCCGAGCAGCAGGCACTGTTCGCGCTGCTGCGCGGCGAGCAGGAGCAGACCGACCGCTTCTTCGGCGTCTTCGCGGGCACGGTCGCCCCGGAGGAGTTCTTCACCAACCGGCGCCGCAGCCGTTCGTGAACTGCTGTGGCACGGCGGCGTCCTCGCCCTCCTCGTAGAGCGTCACCACGATCAGCTCG
>CAVSMP010000015.1:0-312051 GCA_963729155.1 uncultured Solirubrobacteraceae bacterium | reverse complement strand
CGATCCCCACCCCCACGGCGGCGCCTCCGCCACGCCGCGCCGCCCGCAAGCGCGCCAGACCAGACGCCGCGAAGGACCCGAGCCAGGGCACGACCCCCACGTCCCACGAGTCCGCACCGATCTCCCAAGCCGCTCCGGCGACCACATCCGAGTTCAGCCCGGAGTCCGCCACGGGCCCCACTTCCGCACCGCCAGCTTCAGCCCCCGCCACCGGAGGTGGCGAGTTCCTGCCATGAGCCACAGGAGTCAACCGATGAAGGCCCTACTCGCCCTGACCACCGCCGCCCTGACCTTCGCGCTCGCGTCCCCTGCGGTCGCGGGCGAGTACACCGTTAGAGCGTGCGCTCCAGACGCGGGCAACGCGTCGTGGTACGTCGACGTGCCGTATTCGCAATACGTGACGAGTTACACATCTTGTCCAGGTGAAGGCATCGTCACGAGGATGAGTGGAGGCTCAGGGAACGCGCCATATGGTGCGAGCTCACGACACACGTTCGTGGCGCCACCCGGAACGTGGGTGAAGAACATCGCGGCGAAGATCAAGGTCAACGCCGAGCGCGGTTGGTATGCGGGCTTCGTCGACTGGACGCCGCGCTGGATCTGGTGCGGGGCAAGCTGCAGCAGCTGGGATCAGTACTGGGACTTCAATATCGGCGCGAGCACCCAGCAGGTCTTCATGCAGGTCACGTGTGGCAATGGAGGGGGATGCCCCCGCTCCGGGCAATACGGCATCGTCGCTATGCAGGATGTCAAGGTGACCGTCGGGGACAACGGACTCCCCGGTGTTGACATCAACGGCGGGTCCGTGACCGCGGGAGGTTGGCGCCGTGGAGATCAGGACGTGCATTTCGCCACCTGGGACGACTCGGGACTGCAGACCGTTCACGCGCTCGTCGATGGAGTCCTTCGGGGAGGACACTCAACCAGGTGCGACTGGGCAAAGCCGCGGCCTTGTCAAAACGAGCAAGGCCGGATGACGCTTACAGGAACCGACTTCGTCGGTGATGGGGCGCACCGCGTGACGGTTCGCGTGGAAGACGCAGCCAAGAACTCAGCGGAAGCCGCGACGACGGTTCTCGTGGACCAGACGCCGCCAGGACAGGCGCTCGACACACAACTCGAAGGCGGCGACGGCTGGCGAATCGCCAACGACTTCGCGGTGCGCTGGCGGAATCCGCCGCAGTCCGCGTCACCGATCAACACGGCGCACTACGCGATGTGTCCCGTGGGGGCGTCCAGCGCAGGCGGCGGCTGCAAGGAGGGGACGGCGACCGCACAGTCCATCTCGTCGCTTGCGAACCTTCGGGTGCCTGCACCGGGGGCCTGGCAGCTCTCCATCTGGCTCCAGGACGAAGCGGGAAACACCGATCGCGAGCGATCAGCGGTGGTGGGAACGATGCGTCAAGACGACACGCCCCCAGAAGCGAGTATCGCCCCGCAATCTGATGACGATCCGACACGAGTCCGGGTGATCGCGAAAGACGCGACGTCTGGCGTTGCCGACGTCGCCGTCGAGGCCCGACGCGAAGGTGAAACCGCGTGGAGGTCGTTCACAACGGCCAGAGGCGATGGCGGTTTCTCGGCGACCCTGGACGACAGCGTGCTGCCTCGGGGCAGGTACGTGATCCGCGCCCGGGTTGTCGACAACGCAGGCAACGAGCGATCGACGCAACGCCAGCCGAACGGCGACACGGCGACACGGACGCTGCCCCTCCGTATCGCGACGAGGCTGGCGGTGGGCCGGCCGCGACGTGTGTCAGCCCGAGGCGCTCACGGCAAGAGACGCGTACGAACCGTCTTGCAGGTTCGGCCTCAAACGCGATTCGGCCGCACCATCCCGATCCGTGGCCGGCTGACGATGCCCGGCGGAAACCCGCTCGCGACGGCAGTCGTCGAGGTGTGGGAGCGGGTCAAGCTACCGAGGGCATCGTGGCGCCGCATAAGCGTCTTGCGCACCTCGCGTACCGGTCGGTTTCGTTTCAAGGCCCTGAGTGGACCCGAGCAGATCACTGCGGTTTCGCTATTCCGGCACCCCAACGATCCGGGCACGTACGACCGAGGTCGACCTCGGCGTTCGCGCCATGACGACTTTCAGAGCCAGCCGTTCGAGCGTCGTGAATGGCGAGGAGATCCGCTTCCACGGACGACTCAAGGGCAAGCAGGGCGGAGACACGGGCAAGCTGCTCAATCTCCAGGTGTACACCCGCGGGCGCTGGTCCACGTTCGCGACCCCGCGGGCGAGCAGCTCAACCGGGTTATGGAGTCACCCCTACCGGTTCAGCGCCACCCGCGGCATTGTGAGATACCGGTTCCGAGTGCTGATCCCACGCGAGACGGCGTTCCCGTATCGAGACGGGCGTGTCGCGGTCCGTTCGCGTCACGGTGCGAGGCCTCTGATGACCGCAACTCCCGGGAGGATGATCGTATCTTGCGCTACATGACCCGCCTTCGCGCGCACATCACCTATGGGAACGTGACCGCAACGTTCGCCCTGTTCATCGCACTTGGTGGCACCTCATACGCCGTGGCACAACTTCCGGGAACAGCGTCGGCGCGAAGCAGATTCGCGGTGGCGCTGTTCGCTCGGCGGAGATCAAGAACGGGGCCGTGCGCTCACGCGATATCTCTGACCGCTCCGATCGCGCTCCGCGACCTGTCGGTCTCAACGCCGCTCTTCGCTACGCGGGCGATCTGGGCCGGCGGGGCCGCAGGGACCACCAGGGTCCGGGCGGGACGATGCTGGCGGCTGCGGTGAACTCGGGCGGCGGACTTTCCCGCGGCACTGGAGTCGCGACGACCGGGCATCCGAACAGCGGATCGGGTGTCTACGAAGTTCGGTTCAACCGCGATGTGAGCGCATGCTTTGCGATCGCGACCCTCTCGGAGGTTGCGGGCGGAGGAACCTCGAGCCCGGACAACGGCGAGATCACGACAGCGATCTCCGGCAACAGCGTGTTCGTCAGGACCCGCAACTCTGGGGGAGCGCCGACGGACCTGCCGTTCCATCTGATCGTGACCTGCTGATGGTCCGGGGGCCGAAGACGGCGCTGTCGCCGGACTCGCTCGAGTACCTCGCGAATCTCGCTTCGCAGGATGAGGTGCTGGCTCGGGTGGAGCGCGAGACGAGCGAGATGCCTCGGTCGATGATGCAGGTGTCTCCTGATCAGGGGGCGTTGCTGCAGGTGCTGGTGGCGGCGGTCGGGGCGCAGAACGCGTTGGAGGTCGGGACGTTCACGGGCTACAGCGCGATCTGCATCGCCCGCGGCCTGGCCGAGGGCGGGACGCTGACGTGCCTGGAGCTCGATGACGAGTACGCGGACATCGCGCAGCGGAATCTCGAGGCCGCGGGTGTCGAGGATCGGGTCGACATCGTGCGGGGGCCGGCCGGAGAGTCGCTGGCGGCGATGCCGCAGGAGCCGATGTTCGACTTCGTGTTCCTGGATGCCGACAAGACCGGCTATCCCGACTACTACGAGCAGATCCTGCCTCGGATGAAGCCGAACGCGCTGCTGCTGATCGACAACATCCTGATGGGCGGGGATGTGGTCGATCCCGAGCCGGGCAGCTCGAATGAGGTTGTCGCGCGGCTGAACGAGAAGATCGCGCGGGACGATCGCGTGGATGCCGCGTTCGCGATGGTCGCGGACGGGGTCGCGTTCGTTCGCAAGCGCTGAGTCCGGAGTTGTTCGGCCTGAGGCTGAACAACTCCGGTGTCGAGCTCCCGAGTCGCGGCGCGGCCGGTCAGGCCGCGGTGTGAGCCGCGTACGCGAGCGCCGCGGCGAAGCCGTAGAGCGCCGCCGGTGCGAGCCAGAGCCGGGCGAGGGTCGCGATCTCCGCCCGGGACGGGTCGCGCTCGAGGTACGCGACCGGCACGCTCGTGCCGACCGGCCATCGCGCGGGGCTCGCGCTCATGCGCGAGACGAGCGTGTGCTCGCGCAGGTCGGGACCGACGAAGCGCACGTGCGGCATGTGCTGCGCGCGCTCGCCCCGCGTGGAGCGCATCCGCGTGGTGTAGGCGACCACCTCGCCCGTCGTGCGCGCGCCGAACAGCGACAGCCGCGCCCGCGCGACGAGCAGGAACGTGGCCCCGACGAAGAGCACCAGGGCGCAGATCCCGAGGTACCAGCTCACAGACCCGGTTCGTCGGTGAAGTAGTCGACCTTGTCGCGGCGGCGGAACATGCCGCCGTCGTCGCGGTTGGGCTCGGGGATGTGGATGCCGACCTTGTCGGAGTCGGGGTAGATCGTGGCGGCCGGCCACTTCAGGTCGGAGAACATCGCGACCCGCGCGACCTCCGAGGACTCGTTGCGCACGCCGTGGGCGCCGTCCGGGCCCGTGGGGAAGAAGGCCACGTCCCAGGGCTGCAGCTCGGAGGATCCCGAGGGCGTGCGCAGCGTCGGCGTCCCCTCCAAGACCACGAGCCATTCCTCCTCGGCGTACTCGTAGTGGTACGGGCAGATGGCCTGCCCGGGCGGGAGCTCGTAGATCGACATGCCGGTGGCGGAGGCGCCGAGCTCCTTGCCGAAGCGCTTCATGCCCGCGCGGAAGCCCTCGGGGTCCTCGGCGTCGTACTCGAACTCGCGATCGTTCGCGTTGAGCTTCGTCATGCCGACAAGGCTGCCGCATCCGCCGCCGTCAAGCGGCTACGAGGGGCGGCAGGACACGCTTGGGCCGTTCGTCCGTCGTCCCCAGCAAGAATCAGTGTCCTGCGCCCCTCGTCGCGAGTTGCGTCCCATCCGTGAGCCTCGCCGCCGGCGTCCCATCCGGCGGCCGCTACGCAAGCCTCATCGGCGCCGCCGCGCCCGGGCCGAGACGGACATGCGTCCAGATCGGGCAGGTTCGGCTCAGCAACGCGAAGGGGCCGCCCGGACATCTGTCCAGACGGCCCCGTTCGCGGCTCGGAAGCGGTGTTCGCGCGCGCCGCGCTAGAGGACCTCGCGCTCGCGCGCGACCGGCCGGTCGACGACGCGTTCGCGCGTGGCGACCGCCCGGCGCGGGCGGTTGAACGCGAGCTCGATCACGAGCCAGGCGACGCCGATGATCGTGAGGATCAGCCCGATCGTCTGGATCGAGATCCCGCCGATGGTGGCGGTGATCGCCAGCCAGAGGATGAGTCCGACGGCGATGAGTGCAATAGGGGGTCCGATGTCAGCCATGGGGCGCTCCTGTCGTTCGTTTCCAGACATGTCCCCGGGCAGACGGCCCCGTCAAACGGGGGCTGGACGCACGTCGGACCCGTCAGTACTCGATGCCCGCGCTCTCGAGCCAGTTCGCGACGTGCGCGGGCGGCTTGCCGTCGAACTCCGCGCGCGTGGCCATCCGCAGCACGTGGTCGGGATCCTCCTCGACCTCGTCGCGGCGGTGGGCGAGGTAGACGGTCACGGCGGCCGCGACCTGCAGCCCGGGCGACTCCTCCTGCGGGTCCAGGGCCCCGGCGGCCTCCGCCATGCGCTGCTCGATCGACTCGAGGATGCCGCTGACGGGCCAGTCGGCGTCCTCGAAGCGCTGCATGAGCGCCGTGACGTCGTCGTCGGCGCCGTCGGGGTCGGTGATCTCGGCTGCCCGGTTGACGAGCTGCGCGAGCGTGACGGGATCTGGGTCGGTCGGCATGTCGGCGGGGCTACCCGCCGAGCACCTGCGTCATCCGTCGCTCGATCGCGCCGCCGAGGGCGTCCCGGATCGGGCCCTCCTCGAAGCGCTGGACGAGCTCCGACATGAAGCCCTCGATCACGAGCCGCTGCGCCTGCCCCTCGCCCAGCCCGCGCGAGCGGAGGTAGAAGAGCTGCTCGGGGTCGACCTGCGCGATCGCCGCCGCGTGCGTGCAGCGCACGTCGTTGGCGAGGATCTCGAGGCCGGGGATGGCGTCCGCATGGGCCTTCTTGGAGAGCAGCAGGTTGCGGCACTCCTGGAAGGCGTCCGTCTGCTGGGCGCCGGGGTCGACCTTGATCATCCCGCGCCAGACCGCGGTCGAGCGGTCGGAGAGGATGCCGCGGAACGCGAGGTCCGACGTCGTGTTGGCGGCGCCGTGCTCCTGCGTGGTGTCGAAGTCCAGGTGCTGGCGGGCGTGCGGCGCGTAGGCGCCGGTGACCTTGGCGTGGGAGCCCTCGCCGGCCAGCAGCGTGTTCATCCGCACCTTGCCGCGCGCGGAGCCGAAGGCGACCGCGGCCCAGTCGAGGTGGCCGTCGCGGGCGACCTCGGCACGCTGGGTGCCGAAGATCCAGGACTTCTCGTTCATGTCCTGGCCGCAGACGTAGCGCAGGCGCGCGTTCTGGCCGACGACGAGCTCGACGACGGTGTTGAGCATCGCCTCGGCGTCCTCCGAGCCCGACAGGAACTGCTCCCAGACCTCGGCCTCGGCGCCGTCCTCGAGCACGATCAGCGTGCGGCGGTGCAGCGCCGTGCCGGCGGCGTCGGCGATCGCGGTCAGCAGGATCGGGGCCTCCACGCGCACGCCGCGCGGGACATAGACGAACGCGCCGCCCGTCCAGTCCGCGTCGTTTGCGGCGGTGAAGACGTCGAGGTCGCCCTCGACGAGCGTGCCGAGGTGCGGCTCGACGAGCTCGGGGTGGCGCTCGACGGCGAGCGTCAGCGGCAGCACCACGGGGCCGTCCTCGACGGCGTCGGGGGTCTCGAGCACCCGGCCGTCGACCTGGCCGAGCGTGACGGCGCCCTCGGGCGCCTCGAGCAGGGTCTGGACGCGGTCCACCGCGCTCGCGTCGCCGTCGCCCGGCACGGCCGCGGCGAACGAGTCCAGCGAGAGCTTCTCCAGCGAGGTGAACTCCCAGCCCGGCGTGCCCTTGAAGGACGGCAGGTCGAGCGAGGCGGCCAGCTCTGCGGCATGCGAGCGACGGTCCGCGAGCCACTGCGGCTCGCGGACGGAGGTCTGCAGATCAGCCAATGGAGCCCTCCATCTGCAGCTCGATGAGGCGGTTCATCTCGACCGCGTACTCCATCGGCAGCTCCTTGACGATCGGCTCGATGAAGCCGTTGACGATCAGCTTGCCGGCCTCGTCCTCGGGGATGCCGCGGCTCATCAGGTAGAAGAGCTGCTCCTCGCCGATCTTGGAGACCGACGCCTCGTGGCCGACGTCCACATCGTCCTCGCCGATGCGGATCGTCGGGTAGGTGTCAGAGCGCGAGTGCTCGTCGAGCAGCAGCGCGTCGCAGACGACCTTCGAGCGCGAGCCGTGGGCGCCCTTGGCGACCTCGAGCAGGCCGCGGTAGGAGGAGCGCCCGCCGTCCTTGGAGATCGACTTGGCGAAGATGTTCGACGTCGTGTTCGGCGCCGCGTGCACGATCTTGGCGCCCGCGTCCTGGTGCTGGCCCTGGCCGGCGAAGGCGATCGAGAGCACCTCGCCGTGGGCGCGCTCGCCCATCAGGTAGACGCTCGGGTACTTCATGGTCAGCTTGGAGCCGAGGTTGCAGTCGACCCACTCGACGGTCGCGTCGGTCTCGGCGATCGCGCGCTTGGTGACGAGGTTGTAGACGTTCTGCGACCAGTTCTGCACGGTCGTGTAGCGGATCCGGGCGCCCGGCTTGGCGATCAGCTCCACCACGGCCGAGTGCAGCGAGTCCGTCGACCACACGGGCGCCGTGCAGCCCTCGACGTAGTGCACGTAGGAGCCCTCGTCGGCGATGATCAGCGTCCGCTCGAACTGGCCCATGTTCTCGGTGTTGATGCGGAAGTAGGCCTGCAGCGGCATCTCGACGTGGACGCCCGGCGGGACGTAGACGAACGAGCCGCCCGACCACACGGCGCTGTTGAGCGCGGCCAGCTTGTTGTCGTTGGCCGGGATGATCGAGGCGAAGTACTCGCGCACGAGGTCCTCGTGCTCGCGCAGGCCCGAGTCCATGTCCATGAACACGACGCCCTGCTTCTCGAGGTCCTCGCGGACCTGGTGGTAGACGACCTCGGACTCGTACTGGGCGCCGACGCCGGAGAGGAACTTGCGCTCCGCCTCGGGGATGCCGAGCTTGTCGAAGGTGTTCTTGATGTCCTCGGGGACGTCGTCCCACGTCTTCGAGGACTTCTCGGAGGCGCGCACGAAGTAGTGGATGTCGTCGTAGTCGACGTCGGCCAGCATCGGCGAGCCCCAGGTGGGCTGCGGCTTGGCCAGGAAGTGCTCGAGCGCCTTCAGGCGGAACTGGAGCATCCACTCGGGCTCGTTCTTGAACTCGGAGATCTGCTCGACGAGCGCCTTCGTCAGGCCCTTCGGGGCCTTGAACGCGTACTTGTCCTGCGGGTCGTTGAACCCGAACTTCTCCTTGTAATCCGCATTGATGCCGACCAGCGCCTGCTGCTCGGCGAGCACCTCGGGAGCGGCCATATGTCAGTCGACCTCCAGCTTGATGACGCCGTCCGTCACCGACACGGGGAACGTGTCGACGGGGACGTACGCAGGCAGTGTCATGGGCTTTCCGGTGCGCAGGTCGAATCGCGAGCCGTGGCGCGGGCACTCGACCGTGCACCGCTCCTGGTCGAACTCCCCCTGCACGAGGTCGCCGTCGTCGTGCGAGCAGCGGTCCTCGATGGCGAGGATGTCGCCACCGCAGTTGAAGATGCCGATCTCGAGCTCGTCCCACTCCACGAGCTTGCGCTCGCCGGGGGGCAGCTCTTCGAGGCGGCAGATTTCGATCACAGGGCTCAAATCAGACCTTCGGAGTAGGTATTGAAGTCTAGCGAGGACGGGTACGGTCGCCGGGTGCCCGAGGTCCACACACTGCAAGACGGCGCGCAGCCCGCCGAGGCGACCGCCGAGCGGCTCATGGACTGGCTCGCGGCGGCCTCGCGGTCGCTGGACCTCGCACTCTACGACGTGCGCCTGCCCGGCCCGGTGGGCGACGCCGTGGCCGACGCGCTGCGCGCCGCCATGCACCGCGGCGTGCGCGTGCGGCTGGCCTTCAACGACGACACGCCGGGCCCGGATCCGCGCCCGTTCGAGCCGCCGCCGCCGAGCACGGAGCGCCATGTCCTCGAGGAGCTCGGTGCCGAGCTGAAGGGGATCCCGGGCTGGCGTGACCTGATGCACCACAAGTACGTCGTGCGGGATGAGGCCGCGGTCTGGACGGGCTCGATGAACTGGACGCTGGACTCCTGGACGCGCCAGGAGAACGTGATCGCCACGGTCGACTCGCCGGAGGTGGCCGCCGCCTACGCGCGCGACTTCGCCCAGCTGTGGGACAAGGGCAAGGTCGGCGTGAGCGGCAACTTCGACGTCGCGCCCGCCGACGGCGTGCGGCCGTGGTTCACGCCGGGCCGCGGGCGCGCGCTCTCGCACCGGATCGCCGAGCGCATCTCCGCCGCCCGCGAGCGCGTGCGGATCGCCACGCCGCTGGTGACCGCCGGCCCGATCCTGGCCGCGCTCAACGAGGTCATCGCCGAGGAGCGGGTCGACATCAAGGGCGTCTGCGACGCCACGCAGACGCGCCAGGTGTTCCGCCAGTGGGCGAAGAACCCTCGCTCGAAGTGGAAGGGGCCGCTGCTCGTGGGGGCGCTGGAGGCCTTCAGCGGCAAGCCGTCGACGCCTTACGAGCCGGGCTCGCTCCACGACTTCATGCACGCCAAGGTCACCGTCGCCGACGACGTCGTCTTCCTCGGCTCGTTCAACCTCTCGCGCTCGGGCGAGATGAACGCCGAGAACGTGCTCGAGATCGCCGACCCGGCGCTGGCGGAGCGGCTCGCGGGCTGGATCGACGAGCTTCGGGCACGCTATCCGCATGGCATCTGATCGCGCGCTCGGGCTGGTCCTGCTCGGTGCGGGCTGCGCGCCCTTCGCGGCGGGGGCGCTGGCCGGCCCCGACGGCGACGCCGGCCTGCTGCCGCCGTGCCCGTTCCGCGCCGCGACCGGACTCCCCTGCCCGCTGTGCGGCGCCACGCGGGCGTTCGCGCTGGCCGTGCGCGGGGACGGCGCCTGGCTGTCGTTCAACGCGCCCTGGGTCCTGCTCGCCGCCGCCGTGGCGCTGACCGGGTCGGCGGTGCTGGCCGGGGCCCGGCCGCGGCCGGCGCCGCGGGCGCTGGGCGCCGCGGCGGCGCTGTTCGTGGCGCTCGCCTGGGCCTACGCGCTCGCGCAGCGGGCGACGATCACGGGCTAGGCGGGCACGCCGGTGGGGCTGCCGCCGCCCGACGAGGAGTCGCCCGCGACGACGCCGATCACGATCAGGATCAGGAACAGCACGCAGATGACGACGCCGATCCAGCCGAGGACGATCCCCGCGGTGGCGTTGCCGCGGCCGGACACGCGGCCGCCGGAGGAGTCGATCTCGTTGCGGCTCTGATAGCCGAAGACGAGCGCGAGCACGGAGCAGATCAGCGGGCAGAACACGAGCCCGAGGATCCCCATCACCAGCGCCGCGGTGGCCTTCCCGCTCGAGTGGTGGCCGGTCTGCACCCAGCGCCCGTCGGGCGTCTGGTGCCAGCCGGCCGGCGCGCCGGGCTGCTGCTGTGGCGGCTGGGTCTCCTGGCGCCAGCCGGCCTCGCTGCCGGGCTGCTGCCACTGGCTCTCCCAGCCGCCGGACTGCCATTCGGACTGCCAGCCGCCCTGGCGCTCCTCCCCCTCACCGCGGTCCCCCGGTGTCCCCATGTCGCCGGACGGTACCAACGATCTTGTCCACGGGGCCAGTGTGATCCGGGAGGCCGTCGGGAAGGGTGAGGTGGTGACCGCGATGAGCCCCTACTCGCCCCCGCGGGACTTCTACGACGAGGCGGTCGATCCCGACGGGGCACCACGCGAGGCCGGCGGCGCCGGCCTCTCGCTGCTCGGCCCCGACCTCGGCGCCCTGGCCGCGAGCACGTCCGCGGCGCTCGCCGAGCGCGGCGTCAAGTTCCGCTCCGCCGGCGGGGACGTCGAGTTCCACCTCTGCCCCGTGCCGCGCGTCTTCGGCGCCGACGAGTGGGCCGCACTGGAGGCGGGCCTGGCCCAGCGCGTGCGCGCGCTCGACGCGTTCGTCGCCGACGTCTACGGGCCGCGGCGCGCGGTCGCCGAGGGCGTGGTGCCGTCGCGGGTGATCGAGACCTCCGAGGGCTACGAGCCCACGATGGGCGGGGTGCGCCCGCCCGGCGGCACGTGGGTGGGGATCGCCGGCCTGGACCTCGTGCGCGACGCGCACGGGGAGCTGCTCGTGCTCGAGGACAACCTGCGCACGCCCAGCGGCTTCGCGTACGCCGTCGAGGCGCGCCGCGCCGTGCTCGCCGGCCTCGACGTGCCGGCCGAGCTCGCGCCCCGCTCGCTGGAGGGGCTGCCCGGGATGCTGGGCGAGACGCTGCTCGCGGCCGTGCCCGACGGCCGAGAGGACCCCTACCTGGTCGTGCTCACGGACGGCAAGGACAACAGCGCCGCGTTCGAGCACGCGTGGGCGGCGGAGCAGCTCGGCGTGCCGCTGGTCGAGCCGCACGACCTCGGGCTGCGCGGTGACGTGCTGCGCCACGACGGGCGCGCGGTCGACGTGGTCTACCGCCGTACGGACGCCGACACGGTGGAGACCGAGGTCGGCCGGCTGCTGCTGCCGCCGCTGCGTGCCGGCACGCTCGGGCTGGTCAACGCGTTCGGCACCGGCGTCGCCGACGACAAGCTCACGCACGCGTACGTGGAGGACCTGGTGCGCTTCCACCTCGGCGAGGAGCCGCTGCTGCGCTCCGTGCCGACGCTCGACCTGTGCGTCCCGGAGCAGCTCGAGCGCGCGCTGGACGAGCTCGAGACGCTCGTGATCAAGCCGCGGCTCGGGCACGGCGGCCACGGCGTGGTGGTGTGCCCGCACGCCGAGCGCGAGGACGTCGAGCGCATCCGCGCGCAGATCATCACGCAGCCCGGGGACTTCGTCGCCCAGCCGACGATCGAGATCTCCCTGCACCCGACGGTGATCGGCAATGAACTTGCCCCGCGGCACGTGGACCTGCGACCCTTCGTGTTCATGCGCGGCGACGGGAAGGCCGCGGTCATGCCGGGCGGACTGACCCGCGTGGCGTTCGGCGAAGGGGCGATGGTGGTCAACTCGACACAGAACGGCGGGGCAAAGGACACCTGGGTGCTGTCGTGAGCGACTGGGCGGTGTGGAACCGCGCAGGCGCCGAGGCGCCGTGGACCGTCGGCATCGAGGAGGAGGTCATGCTCCTCGACCCGCTGAGCTGGATGCCCTCATCACGCTCGGAGGAGGTGCTCGAGGCGCTCGACCCCGAGATCGCGCAGCACACCGCCGCGGAGACGCACGGCTCGGTCGTCGAGCTGGCGACCGCGCCGCATGCGACCGTGGCCGACGCCGCCGCCGAGTTGGCCGGGCTGCGCCGCGGGCTCGCGGACCAGCTCGATGCGATGGGCATGGCGGCCGCGGTGGCGGGCACGCACCCGCTCGCGCGCTGGGAGGACACCGAGGTCTCCCCCGGCGCCCGCTACCAGTTCCTTTACGCCTCGATGCGCGAGCTCGCGCGCCGCGAGCCGACCTTCGCCCTGCACGTGCACGTCGCGGTGCCCGACCAGGACTCCGCCATCCGCGCGCTCGACGGCGTGCGTGAGGAGCTGGCGCTGCTGCTGGCGCTGTCGGCCAACTCGCCCTACTGGCAGGGCCGCGACAGCGGCCTCGCTTCCACCCGGATCCCGGTCTTCCAGGTGTTCCCGCGCACGGGCACGCCGCGCAACTTCGGCTCCTACGAGGCCTACGTCGAGGCCGTCGACGTGCTGATCCGCTGCGACGCCATCCCCGAGCCGACGTTCCTGTGGTGGGACGCGCGGCTGCAGCCGCGGCTGGGCACGATCGAGGTGCGGATCATGGACGCGCAGACGCGCGTGCGCGACACCGCGGCGCTGGCCGCGCTCGTGCAGTGCCTGGTCCGCCGCGAGGCGCTCGGGCGCACGGAGGGCCGCGAGCCCGTCGCGCCCGAGGTGCTGGAGGAGAACCGCTTCCTCGCGGCCCGCGACGGCATGGACGCGAAGTTCGTCGACCCGATCGCGGGCCGCTGCGTTCCCGTCGTGGACAAGCTCGCGGAGACGCTGCGCTCGTGCGCGCCCCACGCCGACCACCTGCGCTGCCGGCACGAGCTCGCCTCCGTCCGCGCGCTCGCCGAGCGCCCGGGCGCGCTGCGCCAGCGCACCGTGGCAGGGCGCGGCGAGGGCCTGCCCGGCCTGCTGCGGGCGATACACGGGGACTTCGTGAGCGGGCTCCCCGAGCCCGCGGCCGCCCGCTAGAGCTCGGTCGCGCGCGGCGCGGCGCCGTTGCTCTCGGCGGCGCTGGCCGGAGTCTCGCTCTCCCAGCCGGCGGCGTGCCCGAGCCCGGCGCTCTTGAGCACCTTCAGGCTGAGCAGCGCGCACTTCATGCGCGTGGCGGAGATGTCGATCCCGAGCAGGTCGAGCACGAACTCGCGGTCGAGCTCGAGCAGCTTGCGCACGGGCATCCCGATCACCTCGTCGGAGGCCATCGAGGCCGACGCCTGCGAGATCGCGCAGCCGTGGCCGGAGAAGCGGACCTCGGAGATCGTCTCGTCCGCTCCGACCTTCAGCTGCACCTTCAGCTCGTCGCCGCAGAGCGGGTTGAAGTCCTCGAACTCGAGGTCCGGGTCCTCCAGCTCGCCCCAGTTATGCGGCTGCTTGTAGTGCTCGAGGATCTGCTCGCGGTAGAGGTCGTCCATCAGTGGTCCACCCCGCAGATCCTGGCGCCCTCGCGGCGACCGCTGATCGCCGCCTGGCGGCGTCCTCGACCCTTGAAATCCCAGAAGGATTCCTGCGGATCGGCGTCCTTGCCAGCCGCCGCCAGCGGCCGTTCGAGGACACCATGACCTGCGGTGCGAACCACTAGGCGAACACCTCCCGCACGCGGGCCAGGCCCTCGATCAGGCGGTCGACGTCCTCGTGCGTGGTGTGCACGGCGAACGACGCGCGCGAGCTCGCGGGCACGCCGAGGCGGCGCATCAGCGGCTGCGCGCAGTGGTGGCCGGCGCGCACGCAGACGCCGTCGCGGCCGAGGATCTCGGCGACGTCGTGGGGGTGGACGGCCTCGAAGGAGAACGAGGCGAGGCTGCCGCGGTGCTCGAGCTCGGCCGGGCCGTGCAGCGTCAGGCCGGGCACCGTGCGCAGCCGCTCGATCGCGTAGCCCGTGATGTCGCGGGAGTGCTCCCAGACGGCGTCCATCCCGAGGCCGGACAGGTAGTCGACGGCGGCGCCGAGCCCGATCGCCTCGGCGATCGGCATCGTGCCCGCCTCGAAGCGCGCGGGCGGCTCGGCGAACTGGGACTCGTACTCGCCGACGCGCGTGATCATGTGCCCGCCGCCGAGGAACGGGGGCATCGCCTCCAGCAGCTCGCGGCGGCCGTGCAGCACGCCGACGCCCGTCGGGCCGTAGGCCTTGTGGCCGGTCCAGGCGTAGAAGTCCGCGCCGAGGGCGGCGACGTCGACGGGCAGGTGCGGGACGGCCTGGGCGCCGTCGACCACGACCACCGCGCCGGCGGCGTGCGCGCGCTCGGCGATCTCCGCCACCGGGTTGATCGTGCCGAGCACGTTGGAGACGTGCGCGACCGCGACGAGCTTCGGGCGGCGCGCGAGCAGGTCGCCGAGCGCCTCGAGGTCGAGCAGGCCGCCGTCGGTCACCGGCACGTAGGCGAGCTCCGCGCCCTTCTCCGCGCACAGCAGCTGCCACGGCACGAGATTGGAGTGGTGCTCCATCTGCGTGACGACGACCAGGTCGCCCGCGCCGACGTTCGCGCGGCCCCAGCTGTAGGCGACGAGGTTGAGCGCCTCGGTCGCGTTGCGGGTGAAGACCGTCTCGCCGGGCGTGGAGCCCGCGAAGGCGGCGACGCGATCGCGGGCGCCCTCGTAGGCGTCCGTGGCGCGCGCGGCCAGCGGGTACACGCCGCGGTGGATCGAGGCGCGGTAGTGCTCGTAGTACTCGTCCATCGCCTCGAGCACGGGCCGCGCGGTCTGTGCCGTCGCGGCCGAGTCGAGGTAGCTCAGGCCCTCCTGCGCGAGGACGGGGAAGTCGGCCGCGGCAGGAGTCGTGAGCGTCATGCCGCTGCGACGACCTCGTCGCGGATCCAGCCGTAGCCGCGCTGCTCGAGCTGCTCGACGAGCTCGGGGCCGCCTTCCTTGACGATCCGGCCCTCGAACATGATGTGCACGAACTCGGGCTTCACGAGGTGCAGGATGCGCTGGTAATGGGTGATGATCAGCGCGCCCATACCGGTCTCCCTCGCGACGGTGTTGACGCCGTGCGAGACGGTGTTCAGCGCGTCGATGTCCAGGCCGGAGTCGGTCTCGTCGAGGACGGCGAGCGCGGGCCGCTGGAGCGCGAGCTGGAGGATCTCCATGCGCTTCTTCTCGCCGCCGGAGAAGCCGTCGTTGATGTAGCGGCTCGAGAATTCCTTCGGGACGTGCGTGAGCTCCATCGCGGCCTCGACGGTCTTGCGGAAGTCCTTGAGTGAGATGGGCTGCTCGCCACGCGCCTCGCGGTGGGCGTTCATGACCATCCGCAGGTACTTCGCGGTGGTCACGCCGGGGATCGCGACGGGATACTGGAAGGCCATGAACAGGCCGGCGCGGGCGCGCTCGTCCGGGTCGGCCTCCGTGACGTCCTCGCCATTGAAGAGGACCTGGCCGTCGGTGACCTCCAGGCCGGGGTGGCCCATGATCGCGTTGGCGAGCGTGGACTTGCCGGAGCCGTTGGGGCCCATCATCGCGTGGATCTCGCCGGAGCGGACGTGGAGGTCCACCCCCTTGAGGATCTGCTTGTCGCCCGCTGCGACGTGCAGGTTCTTGATCTCGAGGTCAGCCATGGATCTCCATCTCGGGTACGTGCGGTTGCGCGAACTCGACGAGCTCGGCCAAGGTCGAGCGCTGCAGGGACTTGATGACGCCCATCTGCACGCGGGTCCAGAGAAGCTTGGTGGCGCAGTGCTCGCCGTCGGTGTGGTGGGAGCACGAGACGCGGCTCTCGCGGTCGTCGAAGAAGCAGTCCATCGGTGCGATCGCGCCCTCGAGCGCGAGTACGACGGCGTCCATCGTGATCTCCTCGGCCGGCCGGGCGAGCAGGTAGCCGCCGTGCGCGCCGCGCGTGGCGGTGATCAGCTCGTGCTTCTTGAGCAGCGCGGCGATCCGCTCGAGGTAGGCGAGCGGGAGGTTCTCGGCCTCGGCGACCGCCTTCAGGCTCACCGGCGCGTTGCCGCCCTGGAGCCCGAGCTGGATCAGCAGCCGGACTCCGTACTCGGCCTTGGTCGTGAAGATCATCGGGCTAAAGCCTACCAACGCGGTAGGAGTTGCCCTCAGCGCACGGACCGCAGCCGGATCGCGCCGCGCGCGGTGTCCAGATCGACCGGCACGCCCCGCTGCGTGACCTCGATCCGGCCCTCCACGACGAGCGCACGCGCGGCGTCGCGCACCACGGGCATCAGCGGGCGGAACCCGTCGTCGCCGCCCAGCGCGCGCGCCGCCTCGGACGGGCAGATCGTCTTGCCGGGATCGCGCTGGGCGAGCAGGTCGAGGATCGCCCGCCGCGCCTCGGCGCGATCCGTCACCGCTCCTCCACGCTGCGCAGCACCGGCTTGACGTCCACGACGGGGGTGCCGTCGAGCGCCTCGAGCCCGCTGACGCGCATCCGCGTGCCGTCGAGCTCCAGGATCGTGACCCGGTGCATCCCGACCGGGTTCGGCCGGTCGGGAGAGCGGGTGGCGAAGACGCCATGCTCGCCCCGCGAGACGTCGTCGCGCGGATACACGCGCAGGACGTCGCGGCTCGCGCGGTCCAGCCACGTCAGCACGATCACGTCGTCCCCGGGGGCGAGGCCGTCGAGCGCGGGCGCGAACCCCGCCTCGAAGGCGAGCGTCGCCTCCGGCGCGCCCTCGTCGCCCTGCTTGGGCGCCGCCGCGCGGTCGGTCAGCGGTGATTCGACGGTCGCGACACGGATCAGCTCCACGCGGTCAGCGTACGGAGCCGTTCGTCGTCAAGGCACGCTGGACGAGGGTCGGGGTAGCGTGCGGGCGATGGAGATCCGCGCGCTCGGCCCGGGCGACGACGCGGCCGTCGTTGCCGCGCAGCACCTCTTCGACGGACCGGCCAAGGCCGATGCCACCGCGCGGTTCCTGGCCGAGCCGGGGTCGCATCTGCTCGTGGCCTACGTGGACGGCGAGCCCGCCGGGTTCGTCTCGGGGGTCGAGGTCACCCACCCCGACAAGGGCACGGAGATGTTCCTCTACGAGCTCGCGGTCGACGAGGCGCACCGGCGGCGCGGGCACGCCCGCGCGCTGATCGCGGCGCTCGAGGCCCTCGCGCGGGAACGTGGTTGCACGGGCATGTTCGTGTTCGTCGATGACGACAACGAGGCCGGCCGCGCCGCCTACCGCAGCGCCGGAGGCCGAGACGCGTCGCGCCCCGTGATGGTCGAGTGGACCTCCTGAGCGCTCGTCAGATTTTGATCACATCAAAATCCGGCTCGTCAACGATCCGGGTAGATGAGAGGCATGGCCCCTGACGACGGCGGGATCGCAAGCCCGGCCGCGCTTCCGCGCGACTCCTGGGTGGACACGCTGAAGCGCACGGTGAGCGAGTTCCGGGAGGACAAGCTCCAGCACTGGGCGGCGGCGCTCACCTACTACTCCGTGCTGTCGATCTTCCCCGCGCTGCTGGTCATGGTCTCGCTGCTCGGGCTCTTCGGCGATCCCGAGCGGATCACGAAGGTCCTCACCGACACGGTCGCGCAGCTCGGACCGTCGTCGGCCGCGAGCACGTTCCAGGGCCCGATCGAGTCGATCACCGACAATCGCGGCGGCGCCGGGCTCATGCTCCTCGTCAGCGTCGCGGGCGCCCTGTGGGCGTCCTCGGGCTACGTCAGCGCGTTCACCGACGCGGCCAACACGATCTACGAGGTCGAGGAGGGCCGGCCGTTCTGGAAGCTCAAGCCGCTCCAGCTGCTGATCACGTTCGCGCTGATCCTCATGGTCGCCTCCGTGGCGCTCGCGCTCGTCCTGAGCGGCCCGATCGTCGGCGCGCTCGGCGGCGCGCTGGGCCTGTCGGACACCGCGCTGACGGTGTGGCGGATCGCGAAGTGGCCGGCGATGATCGTGCTCGTGCTCGTGATCTTCGGCGTGCTGTACCTCACGACGCCCAACGCGCGCGTGGGCGGGATGCGCTGGGTCAGCGCCGGCGCGGTCGTCGCGCTCCTCGTGTGGGTCGTCGCGTCCGCGGCGTTCGCGTTCTATGCGTCGAACTTCGGCTCCTACGACAAGACCTACGGCGCGCTCGGCGGCGTGGTCGTGTTCCTGCTGTGGCTGTGGCTCACGAACCTCGCGATCCTGCTCGGCGCGGAGTTCAACGCCGAGACCGAGCGGGCGCGCCAGCTGCAGCGCGGTGTCCCGAAGCGGAGGAGTCGATCGGCCTCGAGCATCGCGAGGCGCCCGACGGCGCCAAGCAGCCCGCCGCGCGCTGACTCGGGCTACCGCCGCCGCGGCGGCGGGAGCGGCGCCTGTGCCGCGGCGCAGGCCACGCAGAAGACGCTGTCGGGCATGGCCTCCAGCCGCCGCGGCGGGATCTCCGCGCCACAGGCGTCGCAGCGGCCGTAGCTGCCGTCGTCGAGCTTCTCGAGCGCGCGCTCGATCCGCCCGAGCTGGGCTTCGAGCGAGCGACCGACGCCGATGTCGGTCAGCCGGCTGATCGCCTCGGTGGTGCCGTCGCCGATGCGCTTGCCGAAGCCCTGCGATGCCCCCAGCTCCGGCCGCTTGGCCAGCTCGGCCACGCGCGCGCGGATCTCGTCGCGCCGTTCCTCGAGCGTCCCCCGGATCGCGTCCACGGGACCCTTCTACCCTCCTGCGGCCATGCCCCGCCGCGAGGACCTCCGCAACGTCGCGATCATCGCCCACGTCGACCACGGCAAGACGACGCTGGTCGACGCCATGCTGTGGCAGTCCGGCGCCTTCCGCGCCAACCAGGACGTCGACGAGCGCGTGATGGACTCGATGGACCTCGAGCGCGAGAAGGGCATCACGATCCTCGCCAAGAACACCGCGGTCCGCCACGGCGGCGTCAAGCTCAACATCGTCGACACGCCGGGCCACGCCGACTTCGGCGGCGAGGTCGAGCGCGGGCTGACGATGGTCGACGGCGTGCTGCTGCTCGTCGACGCCTCCGAGGGCCCGCTGCCGCAGACCCGCTTCGTGCTGCGCAAGGCGCTCGAGGCCCGGCTGCCGGTGATCCTCGTCGTCAACAAGGTCGACCGGCCGGACGCGCGCATCGCCGAGGTGGTCGACGAGGTCTACGAGCTGTTCATCGACCTCGACGCGCGCGAGGACCAGATCGAGTTCCCGATCGTCTACACGAACGCCAGGGCCGGCTGGGCGTCGATGAGTATGGAGGCCGCCGACCCGGGCACCGACCTCCAGCCGCTGATGGACCTGCTCGTCGAGCACATCCCCGCGCCCGCCTACGAGGAGGGCCACCCGCTGCAGGCGCACGTGACCAACCTCGACGCCTCGCCCTACGTCGGCCGGCTCGCGATCTGCCGCGTGCGCAACGGGACGATCCGCAAGGGCGCGCCGATCGCGTGGTGCCGCGCGGACGGCACGGTCTCCAGCGCGAAGGTCGCCGAGCTCTACGTCACCGAGTCGCTCGACCGCGTCGACGCCGAGGAGGCGGGGCCGGGCGAGATCATCGCGGTCGCCGGGCTCCCCGACGTCACGATCGGCGAGACGCTCGCCGACCCCGAGGACCCGCGCCCGCTGCCGGTGATCACCGTCGACGAGCCGTCGCTGTCGGTCACGATCGGGCAGAACACCTCGCCGCTCGCGGGCCAGGACGGCGGCAAGCTCACCTCGCGCCAGATCAAGGACCGGCTCGACGCCGGAGACGATCGGCAACGTCTCGATCCGCGTGCGTCGACACCGAGCGTCCCGAGACCTGGGAGGTCCAGGGCCGCGGCGAGCTGCAGCTGGCGATCCTCGTCGAGCTGATGCGCCGCGAGGGCTTCGAGCTGACGGTCGGCAAGCCGCAGGTCGTGATCCGCGAGATCGACGGCAAGACGCACGAGCCCGTCGAGCGCATGACGATCGACGTGCCCGAGGACTACGTCGGCGTCGTCACGCAGCTGCTCGCGCTGCGGCGCGGCCGGATGGAGCAGATGGTCAACCACGGCACGGGCTGGGTGCGGATGGACTACCTCGTCCCCGCGCGCGGCCTGATCGGCTTCCGCACCGAGTTCCTCACCGAGACGCGCGGCACCGGCCTGCTGCACCACGTCTTCGACCGCTGGGAGCCGTGGGCGGGCGACATGCGCCTGCGCCCGACGGGCTCGCTCGTCGCCGACCGCCGCGGCAAGACGGCGTCGTTCGCGCTGTTCAACCTGCAGGAGCGCGGCACGCTGTTCGTCGGCCCCGGCGAGGACGTCTACGAGGGCATGATCGTCGGCGAGAACGCGCGCGCCGAGGACCTCGACGTCAACGCCATCAAGGAGAAGCACCTCACGAACATGCGCTCCTCGACGTCGGACGTGCTCGTGCGGCTCGTGCCGCCGCGCCAGCTGTCGCTCGACCAGGCGCTCGAGTTCGTGCGCGAGGACGAGTGCGTCGAGGTCACGCCGCACTCGGTGCGGCTGCGCAAGGTCGCGCTCGACGCGATCGGCCGCGTGAAGGCCGCCCGCGCGCGGGCACGCGCCTCCGCCTGACCTGTTACCGACCGGTTATCTGCGTTATGCGTTGGCGCTGCGGCGCGGATAGCGTCGCCGGATGACGATCACCAAGCCACCCATCGTGCTCATCCACGGCTTCTGGGTCACGCCCCGCAGCTGGGAGGAGTGGAAGGCGCACTTCGAGGCCAAGGGCCACGAGGTGCACACCCCGGCCTATCCGGGCTTCGAGGTCGAGGTCGAGGCGCTCAACGCCGACCCGACGCCGATCGTCGAGCTGTCGATCCCGGAGGCCGTCGCGAAGATCGAGGAGCTGATCCGCGGGCTCGACGAGCGCGCCGATCCTGATGGGCCACTCCGCCGGCGGCGTGATCACGCAGATCCTGCTCGATCACGGCTACGGCGCCTGCGGCGTGGCGCTCAACTCCGCGCCGACCGAGGGCGTGCCGGTCGTGCCGCTCGTCGCAGATCAAGGCCACCTTCCCGGTCCTCAAGAATCCGGCCAACCGCCATCGGGCGGTCGGCTACACGCCCGAGCAATGGCACTACGCGTTCGCGAACACGTTCAGCGAGGAGGAGTCGCTCCGGCTCTACGAGCGCTACCACGTGCCCGCCAGCGGCGGCGTGCTCTGGGCCACCGCGCTGGCCAACGTGCACCCGGGCAAGGACGCCAACTGGGTCGACTACCGCAACGACGACCGTGCGCCGCTGCTGTTCATCTCCGGCCGCCAGGACAACCTGATGCCGCCCAAGGTGCAGCAGAGCAACTGCAAGCACTACAAGTCGGACACGGTCACGGAGATCGTCGAGTTCGACGGCCCGCACCTGCTCCCGTCCTGCCCGGAGTGGCGCGAGGTGGCCGATCACGCGCTCGAGTGGGCGATGAGCCACCGGAAGGCGCCCGCCGCGGCGTGAGCAGCGTCCGCATCACGCACGTCGGCGGCCCGACGGTCCTGATCGAGGCCGAGGGCCACCGGCTGCTCACCGACCCGACCTTCGACGCCCCCGGCCGCAGCTACCGCTTCGGCTGGGGGACCGGGTCGCGCAAGACCGCGGGACCGGCGCTCGCGCCCGAGGCGCTCGGGCGCATCGACGCCGTCCTGCTCTCCCACGACCATCACGGCGACAACCTCGACTCGGCGGGACGGGCGCTCCTTCCCACGGCCGGCGCCGTGATCACGACCGCTTCGGGCGCGCGCCGGCTCGGCGCTGCCGCACGCGGCCTGGCCGACTGGGAATCGACCACGCTGGAGGGCGACGGCCGCGCGCCGATCGAGGTCACCGCCACCCCCTGCCGTCACGGGCCGCCGCTCTCGCACCCGCTCGTCGGCGACGTGATCGGGTTCGCCCTGCGCTGGGAGGGCCAGCAGCACGGCGCGCTGTGGATCTCGGGCGACACCGTGCTCTACGGCGGCGTGCGCGAGGTGGCGAACCGGGTCGAGGTCGGCACCGCGCTCGTGCACCTCGGCGGCGTGCGGTTCCCGGTCACGGGGCCGCTGCGCTACACGATGACCGCCGGGCAGGCGGTCGAGCTGCTCGGGGAGCTGCGCCCCCGCACCGCGATCCCCGTCCACTATGAGGGCTGGCAGCACTTCCGCGAGCAGCGCGACGCGATCGAGCCCGTGTTCGCCGCGGCGCCCGCGCCGGTGCGGGACAGCATCCGCTGGCTGCCGGTCGGGGTGGGTGAGACCGTCGAGGTCTGAGACGATCGGCGCATGATCTCCAAGCTCGATTTCCTCGCCGTCCCCTCCAGGACGCCGAGCGCTCCCGCGCGTTCTACGTCGACACGCTCGGGTTGCGGCCAGACGACCACTCCCGGTTCGAGTTCTGGGCCGGCGAGACGTGCTTCGGCATCTACGAGCCGGCGCGCTACGGCATGGAGTTCGCGCCCTCGAAGGCCTCGCACCCGGCCCTGCACGTCGACGACATGCAGGTCGCCCGCACGGAGCTCGAGTCCCGCGGCGTCGAGTTCTTCGGCGACACGATGGACACCGGGGTCTGCCACATGGCGTTCTTCGCCGACCCCGACGGCAACAACCTCATGCTGCACAGCCGCTACGCGCCCATGGAGGACTGACGATGGACTATCGGCTCGAGCTCGTCGCCGTCCCGGTCTCCGACGTCGACCGCGCCAAGGCGTTCTACGTCGAGCAGGCCGGCTTCAACGCCGACCACGACCACCGGATCTCCGACGAGCTGCGCTTCGTCCAGCTCACGCCGCCCGGCTCGGCGTGCTCGATCGCGCTCGGCACCGGCGTCACGGACGCCGAGCCCGGCTCGGTCAAGGGCCTGCAGCTCGTCGTCGACGACGCGGACGCCGCACACGCCGACCTGGCCGGTCGCGGCGTGCAGGTCAGCGACGTCCAGGAGTTCCCGTGGGGCCGGTTCGTGTTCTTCGCCGACCCCGACGGGAACGGCTGGGCGGTGCAGCAGATCGTCACGCCGTCCTGACGGAGTAGACCGGCGGGAGGTGCTCGGCCACGGCCGTCCAGCTCCCGCCGGCGTCGCCCGACCCGAACAGCGCGCCCGACGTGGCGCCGAAGTAGAGCTCCATCGCGGGTCCCTCCCCCGCCCGGTCGAACGCCTGGCGCAGCACGGTCAGGTAGGCGTGGTCGCTCGGGAGCCCGTCGCCGCGGGCGGTCCAGGTCTCGCCCGCGTCGCGGGTCTCGTAGACGCGCACGCGGCCGCCGGGGGTGACCCGGTCCATGTCGGCCTCGAGCGGGATCACGTACGCGGAGTCGGGGTCGGCCGGGTCGAGCACCATCGGGAAGCCGAAGTCCGACGGGAGCCCCGCGCCGATGCCGGTCCACGACTCGCCCGCGTCGTCGGAGCGGTAGACGCCGCCGTGGAACTGCATGAACATCCGCTCGGGCCGGCGGGCTGCGCGGTGCAGGTCGTGCACGCACAGCGTCATGCCGGGCTCGGCGTCGTCGGGCACGTAGCGCGGGCGGATGCCCTCGTTGCCGTGCCGCCAGCTGCTCATGCCGTCGTCGGTCAGCCACACGCCGACCGCCGACATCGCGAGCGCGAGCCGGTCCGGCTCGCCCGGCCACGGCGCGATCGAGTGCAGGCACAGGCCGCCGCCGCCCGGCTGCCAGTCGGGCCGGGTCGGGTGGTCCCACAGCGACCGCACGAGCGCCCAGCTCGCGCCGCCGTCCTCCGAGCTGAACAGGACCCCCGGGTCGCCGCCCATGTAGAGGCGCCCCTCCTCTCCGGGCACGATCACCCACAGCCGCTCGAGCGCCTCGTCGCCGCCCTCGGGCAGCGCGACGCCCGTCGCCTGCTCCCAGTCGCCGTCCGCCGTCTCGGCGTAGTGGAGCTTGGGGCCGTAGAACGGCGACACGACCGCGGCCAGGATGCGCCCGGAGGCCGGGTCGCGCATCGCGTACTCGACGGGCTCGCCGGCGAACGCGCGGGCCGTGACCTCGAAGCCGCCTCCCGGGTCGCCCTCGAGCACGAACAGCCCCTTCTTGGTCCCCACGAGCAGCTCGGTCATCGCGCACCTCCGGAGATCGCGGGCAGCACGTCGACGCGGTCGCCGTCGCCGACGGGCGTGTCCGGCCCGCCGCGCTCGCCGCGGACGTAGACGTTGATGTGGCGGCGCAGCGCGCCGCGCTCGTCGAGGATCCAGCCCGCGAGCGCGGGCTGCTCGCGCTCGAGCGCGGCCAGCAGCTCGACGACGGTCGCCCCCTCGAGCGCGTGGTCGGCCTGGCCGCCGGCCAGGCGCTTGAGCGGCTCACGCAGGCGCACGGTGGTCATGGTCGTGTCTCCATGTTCCTTCGACCGGCGGATCCGGCGCAACTCATCTATGGTCGCCCATCCCGTGGTGAGAGCAGGAGCAGGGTGGGATCGCTACGAGCGCGCGGAGGTGGACCTCGCGCCGCTGCTGGGCACCCCCGGCGTGCGGGTCGAGGCGCCCTTCGAGCAGGTCGCGCGGCGCGGGTTCTTCCTGCTGGCGTCCGAGCCCCTGCCCGAGGACCCCGCGGCGGTCAGCGCGCGGCTCGCAGGGGCCCCGGGATCGGGCGCGCTGGCGGCGGTCCACGGCACGCGGCGCACGGCGCTGCGGCGCACCGCCACGGGCACGCACGAGCGCTTCGCGCAGCTGCTGCGCGGCGCGCGCGTCGTCGGCTCGGACGTCGACCTGCACGAGGACGAGCGCGGCGTGTACGGCGTCACGGGGCGCCCGCTCGGCGACCTGGAGTCGCGCGACCCCGGCGCGCGGCCCGCGCTGGACCCGCGAGAGGTGCTGCGCGCGTGCGCGGAGCACCTCGGCGTCGACGACCTCCGGGCGGCGCTGCCCGAGGCCGTCGTCTTCCCGCTCGGCGAGGGCGGCGCGTGGGCCTTCGAGGTCCGCTTCCGCGTACCCGAGGACGCCGCCGATGTGCGCGCGTACCTGCGCGCCGACGACCTTGCGCTGCTGCTCGCGAGCAACCAGGCGTCGGCGGCCACGGGCCGCGCCCGCGTGTACCCGGCCGACCCGCTGACGACCCCGGACCTGGTCGACGCGACGCTCGAGGGCCTGGAAGAGCCCGGCCGCCTGCTGCGCGGCCGCTCGCTCGACGTCTCGCCGGCCGCCGGCGGGCGGATCGTCCGCGCCGACCGCGACTTCACCGCGGACCCGGCCCGCGCGGCGTTCGACGAGCCGCAGGTCTACCACCACGCCTGGCGGGCGCTCGAGTGGTTCCGCGCGCTGACCGACCCGCCACTGCTGGCGGCGGCGCCGTTCGCGCCGATGCGCGTCGTCGTCCGTGACCCGGGGGCGCCGGACAACGCGTATTACAGCCCGGACTCGGGGGACCTGCACTTCGGGCTGTTCGGCGAGCGCTCGAGTGCCCGTGACGCCTCCGTGGTCATCCACGAGCTCGGGCACGCGGTCTCGGACGCGATCTGCCGGCTCGGCCGGAGCTTCACCCGCGACACCGAGGCGCGCGGGCTCAGCGAGGGCTTCAGCGACTACTTCGCGGCCTCGCTGCTCGACGACCCCCGGCTCGGCCCGTTCATCGCCGGCGACGCGGACGGCGCGCGCAACGCCGCCGACCCGCGCCTGCGCTTCCCGCGCGACTACCTGGGCGAGGAGCACGACCTGGGCGCCGTCTGGGCCGCGGTGCTGTGGGGCCTCCGCGGCCGCGCGGGTGCCGACACGGACCGGCTCGTGGTCGAGTCGCTCGAGTTCCTCGGGCCGGCGAGCACGTTCGAGGAGGCCCGGACCGCCCTGCACACCGTGGACGACCGCCTGTTCGAGGGCCGTCACGGCGAGGCGATCGACGCGGAGTTCGACGCCCGCGCGCCCGCCGCCTGACCGGGTTATGGTCGGCGCATGCGGATCGAGGTCCACCAGCGCGGCGGCGTGCTCGGGCTCGACCGGCGCGTGCTCGTCTGCGACGGCACGATCGAGGTGATCGACAAGGGCCGCAGCCGCGGGGCGCGCCCGCTCGACGCTGCCGAGGCGGAGCGGCTCGGCGCGCTCGCCGAGTCGGCGGCGGCGGCCGGCGCGGGGTCCGGGCGGCCGGGCCCGATCAGCGACGACATGCGCGCGGAGATCCAGATCGACACGCTGCGGCTTTCGGTGCGCACGGGCGACGGGTCGCCGCCCGAGGTCTGGGAGCTGCTCGCCGAGCTCGGCCGCGCTAGTCGTACTCCGTGACCAAGCGCCCGCCGGGTGCCAGCCAGGGCTCGACCAGGGCGCGGCCGCGCGCAGGCTCGCGGTGGAAGAGCCCGACGCGCGCGGCGAAGATCACGTCGAAGCGGCGCTCGCCGAGCGCCAGCGCCTCGAGTTCCATGACGTGGAACTCCGCGCGGCCGGCTGCGACGTGCCCGGCGTTGCGGCGGCGCGCGGCCGCGACCATCTTCGGCGAGCGGTCGACGCCCACGTAGGCGCTGCGGTCGAGACGCTCGCAGACGAGGGTGGCCGCGACCCCGTGGCCGCAGCCGATCTCGAGGACGCGGTCGCCGGGCGCGAGCGCGAGCCGCCCGACCAGGCGCTGCAGGCGCTCGCTCAATCGCGCTCGATCGTCCGCACGTCGCGCCCGGGCGTCCAGACGCGGATCACGAGCTTCGTCCGATCCGCGTTGAGCCCGACGGTGGAGACCTCCCGCAGGTCGAGCCGGAACAGGTGGGACGTGCTGTGCACGGAGCCGTTGATCTCCCGCACGCGCTCGGGGTCCGTGATCTCCTCGGCGACGCCGGCGAGCTTGGCGTCGCCGTCCCAGTCCGGCGGGTCGGCCGAGCCGCTGTGGAGGGCGAAGCGCGGGTCGCGCTGCAGGTCGCGCGCCTTGACGGCGCGCGGCATCGAGCCGATCCACAGCTCTCCCTCGGCGAGCTTGGACTCGATGCCGGAGATGCGCGGGGAGCCGTCCGCGCGGAGCGTCGCGAGGGTCTTGTGGGTGTGCGCGTCGAGGAGGCTCCTGACGGTCGCGGCGAGCTCGGGCGCCGCGCTCTCGAAGTCGGACCAGCTGGGCATGGCGCGAGCATGCTCGCGAGCGGCCGCGCGGTCGAGCAAGATGTCGAACGCGATCAAGATGCCCGACCAGCTGCGCGACCTCATCGACCTCGTGCTCGGCTCGCTCGACGAGCCGGATGCCGACGGGCGCGCGCTGGCCCGGCGCGCGCACTTCTCGCGCGACCACCTCGACCGGCTCCTCGCCGCCGCCACCGGGGAGTCGCCCGTCGCGCTGCGCCGGCGGCTGCTGCTCGAGCGCGCGGCGTGGCAGCTGCGCGCGGGCGCCGCCACGCCGTCGGAGGCCGCGAGCGCCGCCGGCTACGGCTCGCTCGCCGCCTTCTCGCGCGCCTTCGCGCGCGCCTACGGAGAGCCGCCGAGCGCGTTCGCCGCCTCGGAGCGGCCGGTCGAGCTCGAGGCCCCGAACGGGATCCACTTCCACGCGCCGGCGGGACTGCTGATCCCCGCGGCGCCGCGCCGCAGGCGAGGGCGCGATCTCTCCGCCCGGCTCGTGGCGGGCCACCTCGCGCGCGTCCGCGAGCTGCTCGAGGCGGCCGCGGCGCTGCCGGCCGAGGCGCTCGAGCGCCCGCTGCGGCCGGGCTTCGTGGTCGTCTGGTTCGAGGGCGAGGAGGCCAGCGGTGCCGTGATGGCCGAGCGGCTCGTGTTCACGCTCGAGGTCTGGGTCGCGGCGATGGCCGGGCAGGCGTTTCCCGGGCACCGCGACGGCCGGCTGCTGGAGCGCTTCGAGCGCGTCGCCCCGGCGTTCGAGCGCCTCGCCCGCTGGATCCGCGACAGCGGCGCGTGGGACGACGCGTTCGTCGACGCGCTGTGCGAGCCGCCGCAGTCGTTCACCTACGGCGGCGTGCTCGCGCACATCACCCACTTCGGCGCGGTCCGCACGCACGCGCTCGCGGGCGTGCTCTCGGAGCTCGGCGCCGATGTCTCGGTCGGCGACCCCGCCGCGTGGGAGCAGGCCCGCTGAGCTCAAGGAATCGACGGGCCCGCCGGGCACGGCCCCGCTGCTGCGCACGGGCGTCCGGCTCTCCGAGCGCTACTCGAAGGCGCTGCCGCAGGTCGGGATCGGCTCGGTCTGGATCGAGGACGACCTCGGGCGCGACATCGACGTCGTCGAGCCGCTGACGCCCGAGACGCGCGAGCGCGTCCACCGCGCGACCGGCGACGCGCTCGACTCGCCGCGCCGCGCTCCCGCCGCCCGCTAGCCGCGCCCCGGGAGGCGTCAGGATGGGAGCTTCGTGCTCGCCGCGGTCCTCGCCCTGATCACCTCGCTCTGCTACGGCGCGTCGAACTTCATCGGGCCCACGATCAGCCGCGGGCTGCCCGTCTACCCCGTCCTGATCGCCGGCCAGCTCGTCGCGTTCGTCGTGTCGGGCGCCGCGCTCGCCGTCACGCAGCCGGCCGGGGTGGACGCCACGGTGCTGCTCGCCGCCGCGGCCGCCGGGATCGGCAACGCGCTGGGCCTGATCTGCTTCTACCGCGCCGCCACGCTCGGGCCGCTGTCGATCGTCACGCCGATCGGCTCGCTCGGCGTGATCGTCCCCGTAACGGCCGGGCTCGCGTCGGGTGAGCCGCTCGGCGGCTTCAAGCTGGCGGGCATCGCGCTGGCGATCGGCGGCGTCGCGGTCGCCTCGCGCCGGCCCACGGGCGGCGCGCCGGCCACCGGGTCCGAGCGCGCCTCCGCCCTGTGGGCGCTTCTGTCCGCGCTCGGCTTCGGCACGTTCCTGGCCTGCATCGCCCCCGCCTCGGAGGACGGGGTGTTCTGGGCGGTGATGCTCAGCCGCGCCGCGCTGCTCGTCGTGTTGGTGGGCGTCGCGCTGGCGATCGCCGCGCCGCTGCGCGCGCCCGTCTCGCGGATCCCGCTGCTCGCGGTGCCGGGCGTCCTGCTCTTCGCGGGCACGCTCTCCTACTCCGCCGCCACCCGTGAGGGCGACCTCAGCGTCGTCTCCGTGCTCGGCTCGCTGTTCCCGCTGGTCACGGTCGGCCTCGCCTTCGGCGCGGGCGAGCGCGTGACGCGCCAGCAGGCGGTCGGGGTCGCCGCCGCGCTGTCGGGGATCGTGCTCGTCTCGGTGCACGTGTAGCGGCACCGCGCCTTTGCGGGATCGGCCGTGTTCCGTGCAGGCGGAGACCGATTGATCGATCGGAAGGGGAACATGCAACGCCGCAGGATCCATGGAGGAACCGCCATGGCGACCGCGCTGGTCGCCACGGGCCTGCTCGTACCGGCGGGGGCGACGGCGGCGCCGGCGCGGCCCGCCGTCACCACCGGCCCGGCCGCCAACGTCGCGCAGAACACCGTCACGCTCACCGGCAGCGTGAACCCGAACGAGGCGGCCACGACCTACGACTTCCGCTACGGGACCACGCGCGACTACACGGCCGCTGCGCCGGTCCCGGCGGCGAGCGCCGGCCGCGGCAACCGCCGCGTCGCCGTCACCGTCGACATCAGCGGCCTCGCGCCGGCCACGACCTACCACTACCGGCTCGTCGCCCGCAACGCCAAGGGCGTGACCCGGGGCGCCGACCGGACGTTCCGCACCAAGCGCCAGCCGCTCGGGCTCTCGCTCGGCGCCACGCCGAACCCGGTCACGCCGGGCGGGCAGACGGTGATCGCGGGCGCGCTGTCGGGCACGGGCAACGGCGGGCGGCAGATCGTGCTGCAGAGCAACCCCTTCCCGTACACGCAGGGCTTCCAGAACGCGTCCAACGTCCAGCTGACCAACCCCGACGGAAGCTTCTCGTTCCCCGTGCTGTCGGTGCCGATCAACACGCAGTACCGCGTGTCGCTGCCCAACCAGCCGCAGGTCCAGAGCCCGATCGTGACCGTCGGCGTCGCCCCGACGGTGAGCGTGAGGGCCAAGCGCGTGCGGCGGACCCCGCGCGGCGCGATCTACCGCTTCAGCGGCCGGATCACGCCCGAGCACGACGGCACGCAGATCGCCATCCAGCGGCTGAAGGGCACGCAGTGGGTGACGATCTCGGGCACGATCGCCAAGCACCGCACGTCGTCGTACTCGCGCTACCGCAAGAGCGTGCGGCTGCGCCGCGGCGGCACGTTCCGCATCTTCGCCGGGACCAACGACGGCGACCACGTGCCGAGCGTGAGCCGCTCGGTGAAGCTGCGCCTGCGCCGCTGAGCCGCCGACGCGAACGGGCCGCCCCGGGTCGGGGCGGCCCTTCGCGCCGTCTGCGGGCTACTCGTAGGCGAGCGCGGTCAGCGGGTCGAGCCGCGAGGCCCGGCGCGCCGGGAGGATCGCCGCGAGGACGCCCGCGACGGTGGCGACGAGCACGAGCGCGACGAGCGACCCGGCGGGGACCGCGAAGCTCAGGCCCTCGTCCGCGAACGCCGCGGTGACGGCGGCCGCCAGCCCGAGCCCGGCGACGATCCCGAGCCCCGCGCCGATCAGCGCGGTGATGATGCTCTCGTGGCGGACCATGCGGCGGACCTGCCGGCGGCTCATGCCGACCGCGCGCAGCATGCCGAGCTCGCGGGTGCGCTCGAAGGTCGAGAGCACCAGCGTGTTGACGATGCCGAACAGGCTCACGATCACGGCCAGCGCGAGCAGGACGTAGAAGATCGCCAACATCGAGTCGATGTCGCCGGTCGTCTTCTCCTTGTAGGCGGCCTTGGTCTGCGCCTTCGCGTCCGGGTGGGCGGCGAGGGCCTGTCCGAGGTCCGCGCCCGGGTCCGCCTTGACGAACGTCAGCGCGTTGTTGCGCGACTCGAAGGCGCGCTCGAAGGCGGCCTGCGAGATCGTGATCGGGCCGAGCGCGAACGCGTCGATGACGGGCGACTCCTCGATCCCGCGCACGGTCAGCGCGAGCTTCTCGCCCTTGGGCGAGGTGATCGTGAAGCGGTCGCCGACGCCGAGCGCCTGCTCCTTCGCCCAGCCCTCGTCGACGATCGCGTCGCCGGCGGCCAGCCCCGTGAGCACCGCGTCGTCGCCTTCGGCCCAGTCGAACGTGAACAGGCCGCCGACCGTCTCCGGGTCGACCGAGTTGACGACCTCCTTGTCGCCGAAGGCCAGCGCGCCGTCCATGCGCACGCCGGTCACGCCGGCCACGCCGGGGGCGGAGGCGAGGTCCTTCGCCACGGCGACGTCGGTCGGCGACCAGCCGTCGGCGCCCGTCACCACGTGGGTGGCGGCGACGCGGCGGTCCAGCGCGCCCGTGGTCGAGTCGCGCAGGCCCTGGGCCACGACGGTGACCAGCGTGACCAGCGCGACGCCGATCATCATCGCCGAGGCGGTGACGGCGGTCCGGCCCGGGTTGCGCATCGCGTTGCGGCGCGCGAGGCGGCCGGCGGAGCCGCCGACGCGCTCGGCGATGCGGCCGATGACGGAGGCCAGCAGCCGCACGAAGCGGGCCGGCAGGCGGACCTTCTCCGAGCCCGGCGCTGCGTCGCGCAGGGCGGCCACCGGCGGGACGCGGGTCGCCCGCCAGGCGGGCAGCAGCCCGGCGGCGAGGGTGACGAGCACGCCGACCGCCATCGCGACGACCACCGTGCGGGTGGCGAACACCATGCCCGCCTCGGGCAGGTCGATCTGCATCGAGGTGAACACGGCGTCCAGGCCCTTGGCGATGCCGAAGCCGGCGGCGAGGCCGATCAGCGAGGCGAGCACGCCGATGACGAGCGCCTCGACCATCACGGACGCGAGCACCTGGCGGCGCGCCGCGCCGACCATCCGCAGCAGCCCGAACTCGCGCGAGCGCTGGGCGACCGTGATCGAGAGCGTGTTGAAGATCGTGAACGCGCCCACGAGGATCGCCACGAACCCGAACACGATCAGGACGATCGTGATCACCGAGATGAACATCTTCAGCCCGTCGAGGGTGAAGCGGTCCTGCTCCTTCGCCGTCATGACCGCGGCGCCGGAGCCGACGGCGGCGGTGACGGCCTCGCGGACGTCGGCGGCCGGCGTGCCGTCCTTGCCGACGGCGAGGATCGAGTCGTAGCGGCCGGCCTTGCCGAACAGGTCCTGCGCGGTGCGCAGGTCGAACACGGCGGCGGTCGCGACGCCGAGCGACTTGACGGTGCCGAAGCGGGCGACGCCCACGACCTCGTAGCGCTTCGCGGTGCCGTGCGCGGCGATCTCGATCGTGCTGCCGACCCCGTACTTCTCCTTCTCGGACGTGTTGGCGTCGATGACGACCTCGCCCGGGCCGCGTGGCCCAGCGGCCGTCGTCGAGCCGGAACGGCGTCGTCGCCGCGGCTGCCTTCTCGCGCGAGTCGAAGCCCACGCCGAAGTAGGGGCCGTCGCCGGCCGGCTTGCCGTCGCGGGCGATGATCTTCGCCTCGTCGGAGATGTCGCCCACCGCGGCTTCCACCTGCGGGACGGCGCGGACGCGCTCGAGCAGCGCGGCGTCGACCGTCGGGCGGCGGGTCGCCCAGTCGGACGAGTCCACCTTGAACGCCGTCTTGGCGGTGACGACGGCGTCCGTGCCGTCGTAGGCGGCCTTGGTGAGACCGTCCGCGCCGCCGCGCATCGTGTCGGTCAGCGTGAGCGCACCGCTCACCATCGCGACGCCGAGCACGATGGCCAGCGTGGTCAGGATCGTGCGCACGGGGCGCGCGATCAGTCCCTTCAGGGCTACGGACCTCATCGGACGTAGGCCTCCTTGACGGCGGCCAGGACGTCGGCCTCCGTCGGCTCGTCGAGGTCGGCCACGACGCGGCCGTCCCCGATGAAGACCACGCGGTCGGCGACGGCCGCGGCGCGCGGGTCGTGGGTGACCATCAGCGTGGTCTGGCCGTCGAGCTCGACCGCCTCGCGCAGCAGCGCGAGGATCTCGGCGCCTGAGGCGGAGTCGAGGTTGCCCGTGGGCTCGTCGGCGAACAGCACGGTCGGCCGCGAGATCAGCGCGCGGGCGATCGCGACGCGCTGCTGCTGGCCGCCCGACAGCTGCGAGGGGCGGTGGCGGCGGCGGTCGTGCAGGCCGACGCGGGCCATCAGCGCCTCGAGGTCGGCCTTGTCGGCCTTGACGCCGGCGATCGACAACGGCAGCAGGATGTTCTCCTCGGCCGTGAGCGTCGGCAGCAGGTTGAACTGCTGGAAGACGAAGCCGATGTGCTTGCGGCGCAGCTTGGTGAGCTGCTTGTCGCTCATCTTCGTGATGTCCTCGCCGCCGATCGCGACCGTGCCGGAGCTCGGCGTGTCGAGGCCCGCGAGGAGGTGCATGAGCGTGGACTTGCCGGAGCCCGACGGGCCCATGACGGCCGTGAACTGGCCGGCGGGCACCTCGAGCGTGACGCCGCGCAGGGCGTCGACGGCGGACTCGCCGTCGCCGTAGCGGCGTGTGACGGCGGTGGCGGCGACGGCCGGGGCGGTCGCGATTGCGGGGGCGATGTCGAGCATGAATCTCCTTTTCGCCCTCCGGTCGCGGAAAACACCACTCCGCGACCTTCGGGCGACGTTACTGTGGTCAGGCGTAAGTGAGGGAGGCTTCTTTGGCGATCCGCCCGAGGGCGGCATGGAGCGCGCCCGCGGTGAGCAGGGCGCCCGTGGCCTCGGCGAGGAGCCGGCCGGTGAGGCCGCCGCCCGAGCGCACCGACACGGAGGCGTGCAGCTCGCTGCCGCCGCCGGCGTCCTCCGAGAGCCGGTAGTCGACGTCGAACGCGACGGGGCCGCTCGCGCTGAGCTGGATGCCGGACTCGTCGGCCTCGTGGACCTCGACCTCGAAGCCGACCCGGCGGCCGGCCAGCTTGCCGGACACGCGAGCGCGGCTGCCGGCGAGCAGGCGCTCGCCGTCGAGGTCGTCGACGTCGAAGGGGACGGGCGCCCAGCGCGCGGCGGCGTCGGGGTCCGTGAGCACGTCGAGCACGGCCGCGGGGTGGGCCGCTGCGCTGGTGGTGGCCGTCCAGGTCCTCATGACGGCAACGGTCCCATCCGGCGCGCCGCGCGTCGTCGGCCTCCCTGACGATCTTGCGACGGCCCCGGGATGACCTCGCGTCATCCTCGAGGATGACCCCGGATCCTCGTCCGGGAGGACGAAGTCCCGCCCGCGCGCACGTAGGCTCCGGGCATGCAGCCGCTGGGAGCGATCCGCGGGCGCCTCCGGAGCCTCGGCCCGGCGCGGGTCGACGCCCTGATCGCGCTGGCGTTCCTGCTCGAGGGCCTGGGCGAGGCGGCGCTGCTCTACGCCGACGCGCCGTATGCCTGGGTCGGCGTGCTCGCCACGGTGGCGATCACGATCGGGCTGGCGGTCCGCCGCCGGTCACCGCCGGCCGGGCTCGTGCTCGCGGCGATCGGGTTCCTCGCCTTCCAACCCCTTGGCCGCGAGGTCAACGACAACGTCTACGCCCCGTTCTTCGCCGTGCTGTTCCTGCTGTTCTCGTTCGGGACCTTCGAGCGCCGCGGGCGGGTGGCCCTCGCGGGCTTCGTGTTCATGTTCGTGTGCAACTGCGTGTCGCTCTCGATCGACGCCTACGGGACCACCGCCATCGACGTGCTCCTCGGCGGGCTGGTCATCGCCGGCGGGCCGATCCTGCTCGGCCGGGTCATCGCCAACCGCTCGCGGCTCAACGCCACGCTGGCCGAGAAGACCGAGCAGCTGCGCCGCGACCGCAGCGCGCAGGCCGAGCAGGCCGCCGCCGAGGAGCGCGCCCGGATCGCGAACGAGCTGCACGACGTCGTCGCCCACGCGATGAGCGCGATGGTCGTGCAGGCCGGCGGCGCCCGCCGGCTCACCTCCAAGGATCCCGAGCGGGCGCGCGCGGCGTTCGCCGCCGTCGAGGACACGGGCCGCGAGGCGCTGACGGAGATCCGGCGCCTGCTCGGCGTGCTGCGCCACCAGGACGACGAGATCGCGCTCGCGCCCCAACCGAGCCTGCGCCACCTGACCGCGCTCGTGGGCCGGGTCCGCGCCTCGGGGCTGCCCGTGCGCCTCGAGGTCGACGGCGAGGCGCGGGACCTGCCGCCCGGCGTCGACCTGACCGCCTACCGGCTCGTGCAGGAGGCGCTGGAGGGCGCGATGACGCAGGGCGCCGCCGGCTCCGCCGACGTCGTCGTGCGCTACCGCCCCGACGGGATCGACGTCGCGGTGCTCGACGACGGCGCCGGCGGCGAGGGACCGCGGACGCTCCACGGCGTGCGCGAGCGCGTGAGCCTCTACGGCGGCCAGATGCACGCGGGCCGCAGGCGCAGCGGCGGGCACGCCGTGCGCGCGAAGCTGCCGGTCGGGGGTGCGACATGAGCGCGCTGTTGCGCCGCCTGCGCATGCTCAGCCCGATCATGCGCGACCGGATCTTCGCGGCCGCGCTGTTCGTGGCCGCCCAGGCCGAGGTGCTCAGCGTCGGCGTGAGCGACGCCCCGCTGCCGTTGCTGATGCTGGCCGCGGCGGGCTACACGCTGCCGTTCGCGTGGCGGAGGGTGCGCCCGCTCGCCGCCGTGACGATCGTCGTCCTCTCCGTCGTGATCGAGGCGGCCCTGCTCACCGACACCACCCGGTACTTCATCCCGTTCATCGGCGTGATGGTGTTCTCCTACGGCGGCGGCGCGTACCTCGACGGCCGGGCGGCCTACGCCGCGCTCGCGGTCATGGTCACGGGCGTGCTGACGGTGACGCTGCTCTCCCCCAGCCAGATCGCCGGCGACTACATCTTCCCGACCTCGTTCGCGGCGATCTCCTGGCTGGCGGGCCGCGGCGTGCGCACCCGCACGCGGCTCACCGAGGAGCTGCACGAGGCGGCGGTGCGCGAGCAGGAGGCCCGCGCGCTCGACGCGCAGCGCGCCGCGGGCGACGAGCGCCGGCGGATCGCGCGCGAGATGCACGACGTCGTGGCGCACAGCGTCAGCGTGATGGTGGTGCAGGCGGGCGGCGCGCGGCGCATCCTCGAGCGCGACCCCGAGCGGGCCGTCGCCGCGGCGGCGCAGATCGAGCGCACGGGCCGCGAGGCGCTCGCCGAGATGCGGCGGCTGCTGGGCGTCCTGCATCGCGACGACGACGAGCACGACGCGCGCGCCCCGCAGCCCACCATGGCGGGGGTCGACGCGCTCGTCGAGCGGGCGCGCGCGGCCGGCCTGCCCGTCGAGCTGCACATGGAGGGCGAGCGCCGCTCGCTGCCCGCGGGGCTCGACCTGGCCGCCTTCCGCGTCGTGCAGGAGGGGCTGACCAACGCGCTCAAGCACGCCGATCACGCCCCGACGGACGTGCACGTGCGCTGGGGCGCGCACGCCCTCGAGCTCGAGATCCTCGACCGCGGCCCCGGCCCGGCGCGCGACCGCCTCGGAGGCGACGACGGCCACGGCCTGGTGGGGATGCGCGAGCGCGTGAAGCTCTACGGCGGAGAGCTGGAGGCCGGGCGCCGGCGCGGCGGCGGCTTCCGGATCCGTGCGAAGCTGCCCCTCGTGCGGGACGAGACGAAGGTCGAGGCGGCGGCGTGACCGCGGTGCGGGTGCTGATCGCCGACGACCAGGCGCTCGTGCGTGCCGGGTTCCGGATGATCCTCGACGCCGAGGACGACCTCGACGTCGTCGGCGAGGCCTCCGACGGCCTGCAGGCCGTCGAGCAGGCCAAGCGCCTGTCCCCCGACGTGGTCCTGATGGACATCCGCATGCCCGAGCTCGACGGCATCGAGGCGACCCGCCGCGTGCTCGCCGCGGGCAACGACGCGAAGGTCCTCATGCTCACGACCTTCGACCTCAACGAGTACGTCTACGACGCCCTGCGCGCAGGCGCCTCCGGCTTCCTGCTCAAGGACGTCCCGCCCGAGCAGCTCGCCGACGGCATCCGCGTCGTCGCCGGCGGCGACGCCCTGCTCGCCCCCTCGATCACCCGCCGCCTGATCCAGGAGTTCGCCCAGGCCGGCCCGCCTTCCGGCCCGCCGCCCCCGGGGCTCGAGGAGCTGACCGCGCGCGAGCTCGAGGTCTTCAAGCTCGTCGCCCGAGGCCTCTCCAACGCCGAGATCGCCGCCGAGCTGATCGTCTCCGAGACCACGGTCAAGACCCACGTCGCTCGCATGCTCATGAAGCTCGGCCTCCGCGACCGGGTCCAGGCGGTCGTCCTGGCCTACGAGGCCGGGATCGCGATCCCAGGCCGCACAGGTTCGTAGCGCTTTCGTCACACACGGGCGTTGTTCCGTTCACCCGGCCGCGCAACGCTCCCCCATGCAAATCGAGCGGTGGATTGATCGGCCTCAGCCCGACTTATCCACCGCTCGCGACGTCCGGGTGGCGAATCTCGCCGCACGCCGGCACGGAGTCCTGAGCTTCGCCGAGTTGCGTGCGTGCGGGCTTGACCGGGATGCGATCCTCGTGCGCGTCGCCAACGGCCGGCTTCACCCGTTGCACCGCGGCGTCTACGCGGTCGGGCACGCGAACGTGACCCAGGACGGCTGCTATCTGGCGGCGGTCAAGGCGTGCGGTGAGGGGGCGGCGCTGTGCCTGCGGTCGGCGGGGGTGCTTCTGAACACCATCACGTGGGAGGACAGGTATCCGGACGTGCTCGTGGTGGGCGAATCCGCGCCGCAGCACCCGCGGATCAGGGGCCACCGGACCTCCTACCTGCCGCCGGAGCACGTGACCACGGTGCGCGGCATCCCGGTGACCACGGCCGAGCGCACGCTGCTCGATCTCGCCGGCGTACTGCCCGAGGAGCGGCTACGCCGGGCGGTGCGCCAGTCTCGATTCCTCAAGCTCGCGACAGTGCGCTCGCTTGTCGAGGCGCTCCACGGGCCCGGCCCGAAGCGAGGCCGCAAGAAGCTCGCCCGCATCCTGGCCAAGAGCGCGGCCCCGACCCAGAGCGAGCTCGAGGACGTCGTACTCGACCTCATCCTGCGAGGCGGGTTCTCACACCCACTCGTCAATGCGCTGTTGTACCTCGCGGGCCGCCGGATCGTCCCGGACTTCCTCTGGCCCGAGCAGCGGTTGGTCATCGAGGCCGACGGTCCGCACCACGACGACCCGCTCGAACGCGCGGCCGACCGCGAGCGCCAGCGCATCCTCGAGGCTCACGGCTACCGGGTGATCAGGGTCACCTGGGCGCAGGCGATCGCGCACCCCGCCGCCACGCTCCGCCGTGTCGCGGAGGCCGGCGCTCCGCGACCGGTGGATTAGTCGGGCTGAGCCCGATCAATCCACCGCTCGGATGTGCGAGGTGTCGTTCCAGAGCTTGATCACGCGGAACTCGCGCTCCGTGCCGAGCTCGCAGACGGCGGCCGTGCCGAGGGAGAGGTGCCCGCCGTGGGCGGGGGGCAGCCCGATCCAGCGTGCGCCGAGGACGCGCAGGATGTGGCCGTGGCCGAACAGCGCGACGTCGCCTTGTGACTCGAGTGCCCGGGCGATCACGCGGTCGGCCCGCGCGCCGACCTGGTCGACGGTCTCGCCCTCGAGGACGCCGTCGTTCCACAGGTACCAGCCCGGGCGCTGCTCGCGGATCTCCTTGGTCCGCAGGCCCTCGTAGGCGCCGTAGTCCCACTCGTGCAGGTCCGGCTCGACCTGCGCGCGGCCGGCGAGGCCGGCCAGCTCCGCGGTCTCGCGGGCGCGCCGGAGCGGGCTGGTCAGGACGGTCGTGAAGTCGTAGCGGGCGAGGCGGTCGCGCAGGCGCGCGGAGATCTCGCGCCCGTCGTCGGTGAGCGGCAGGTCGGTCCTGCCCGTGTGGCGGCCGGAGACGCTCCACTCGGTCGGGCCGTGGCGGACGAGGACGATCACCCGTCCCCCGGGCCGGGCGGGGCGAAGCGCTCGTCGGCGAGCAGCCGCCGGTAGCGGCGCATCGTCTCCGGCGCGAAGTCGCCGTGGGTGCGGTTGCGCATCGCCGCCACGCGCTCGCGGTGGTACGGGCTGGACAGGCTCTCGCTGTGGCCGATGATGTCGCGGTCGCGGATCCCGTGGCGCGAGCGCAGCCAGCGGGTGAGCCGCAGCGACGCGATCACCTGGCGGCGGCGGCCCATGACGTCGGCGTCCGACACCCCGACGTGCTCGATCCCGAACGCGACGTGGTTGAGCCCGACGGTGTGCCGGCACATCCACTTCAGCCGCACGAGCTGATGGATCGTGCCGTCGCGGTCGACGACGAAGTGCGCGCACACGCCGGGCCGCTCGCCGAACTCGACGTCGGGCGCGTTGGCCGCGAACGTGTTGTAGGCCGAGCTGTAGGTGCTCGAGGCGGTGAAGTGCTCGACGATCACCTTCGGGGCGAGCAGCCGCGCGCGGTCGAGCCCGTAGTGGCGGCGCGCGTAGCCCCGCATCTGGCGCACGCGCTCACGGCCGAACGGGATCGGCGACCACGCGATGCGCGGCTTGGGCGCCGCCGTGGCTGCGCGGCTCGCCGGCGCCGGGGCGCGCGCGCCCGGCACGAGCAGCGAGGCGGCGGTGCCGAGGGCGGCGCGGGCGTGGCGCCGCACGCGCCGGGGGGTGAGCGGGCCCGCGGCGAGTTCCGCCACGAATGCCGAGCCCTGCTCGAGCCCGCGGTTCTGCCAGCTCGTGGCGGTGCCGCGGTAGTAGGGCAGGCGGCGCGCGGGCAGCCCGGCCCGGCTCGAGTACTCGCGCACGAGCCCGGGCGCGGCGCCGCTCGTGAGGTCCACGAGCTGGAGCGCCTGGTGGTAGTGGATCGTCAGGTCGGGCTGCAGCCGCCGGATCAGGCGCATCTGGGCGCGCGTCTCCGGCTCGGAGGCAGCGCGCGGGCCCGGGTAGTAGGTGCCGAACGGCCGCCCGCCCGCGCGCCAGCGGTACGGGAAGTTGCGGTTGAGGTCGACGCCGCGGGCGTTCTGCCGCGTGCCGCGGGCGGCGCCGTCGGGGTTGAAGGTGCGCACCGTCCAGACCTGGACGCCCTCCTGCGGGCGCATCTCGCGCAGCCGGGCGACGACCGCGTGGCCGGCGGGCTCCGTGCCGTGCGTGGAGCCGCTCACGAGGAGGCGGACCGGCGCGTCGGCACGGCCGCGGCGGACGGCGACGATGCGGCGCCCCTCGACGGAGCGGCCCGCCACGATGCGCGGTGGCAGCGCGGGCGGGGCGGCGAACGTGGCGGCGGCAGCCAGCGCGGCGAGCACCCGTGTAGCGTGGCACAGCGTGAGGACCGTGATCGTCGGAGCCGGGACCTTCGGCGCCTCCCTGGCGTGGACGCTGGTGCGCGCGGGCGAGGAGGTCGTGCTGATCGACCAGTTCGAGCCGGGAGACACGCGTGCGACGTCGGGCGGCGAGTCGCGCCTGATCCGCTGCGCGCACGGCGCGGACGAGCTCTACACGGCGTCGGCGCGCCGCGCCCGCACACTCTGGCGCGAGCTAGAGGCCGAGTCGGGCGACGAGCTGATGGTGGACATCGGCATGGCCTGGTTCGCCCAGCGCGAGGACGGCTGGGAGGCGGAGTCCGAGCGCGCGATGGCCGCGCAGGACATCCCGTGCGAGCGCATGGACCCGGATGAGGCGGCGCAGCTGTTCCCCAGCCTCGGCACCGACGATCTCGCGTTCGTGCTCTACGAGCCCGAGGCCGGCGTGCTGCGCGCGCAGCGGGCGGTGCAGGCGCTCACGCGCCAGGCCGTCGCGCACGGCGCCCGGCTGGTCCGCGGCCGCGCCACGCCCGAGGGCGACCGCGCCGTTCTGACCGCGAGCGCGGCCGCGGCGATCGCCTGCGGCGCGCTCGTCGACGGCGAGCGCTTCGAGGGCGACGCCGTCGTGTGGGCGTGCGGGCCGTGGCTCGGCCACCTGTTCGGCGAGCTCGTCCCGCTCAAGGTCACGCAGCAGGAGCTGCTGTTCTTCGACGGCGGCCCGGCGTGGCGCTCGCCCGGCGTGCCCGGCTTCGTCGACTACGACCTGGCCATGTACGGCACGGGCGACCTCGACGAGCTCGGGGTCAAGGTCGCCTTCGACAGGGAGGGCCCGGCGCTGGACCCGGACGCGGAGCTGCCGGCCGCCGGCGCGACGGAGCCGACGGTGCGCGAGTACCTCGCCCGGCGCTTCCCCGCGCTCGCCGGCGCGCCGCTGAAGGAGGGCCGCTGCTGCCGCTACGAGCTCTCGGCCGACTCCAACTTCATCGCCGCCCGCCACCCCGAGCACGCCTGCACCTGGATCGTCGGCGGCGGCTCCGGCCACGGCTTCAAGCACGGCCCGGCGCTGGCCGAGCGGATCGCGGACGCGCTCCGCGGCGGCGCGCCGCTCCCAGAGCGCTTCGGGCTCGGCGCGCGCGCCGCCGGCCGCTCGTTCAGGACCGCCGGGTCAGGCGCACACTGACGAACCAGGGGCCGGCGTGGACGGTCTCGCCCCCGCCGAGCTCCTCGGCGAGCCCGGCGGCGGTGAACCAGCGCTTGTAGACCCGGTGGCGCGACCCGTCGTTGAGCACGCGCTCGTCCCACGCCTCGGGTCCGCGGTCCGGGCGCAGCGCGGAGTCGGTGATCACGAGCTCGCCGGCGAGCCGCGCGGCCACATCGAGGAAGGCGGTGCGCTGCTCCGGCGTCAGGTGGCCGTAGAAGTGGCCGGCGTGGACGCGGTCGAACGCGCCCGCCCCGAACGGCGGAGCGAGCGCGTCGCCGCGCACGAAGCTCGCCCCCGGCACGCGCGCGCCGGCGACCGCGAGCATGGCCGCGCTCTGGTCGAGCCCGGTCAGCTCCCCGGGCAGGTGGCGGGTGAGGAAGCCCGTGCCGCACGCGACGTCCAGCGTGCGCGCGGGCGGCAGCGCCGCCAGCGCGGCCTCCAGCGCGGCGACGTCCTCGTGCCAGCCGGGACGCTCGCGCTCCTCGAAGACGCCGGTTCCGAGCCACCAGTCGTCGTACTCGGGCGCCCGCTGCTCGTAGTAGTCCCGCATCGCGGCGTCCATCGGACGCAGCCTAGGGCGTGGCGATGAGGCCCGACCCCTCTTCGCGGCGGCGGGTGCGCATGTAGTCCAGCACGGCGGAGACCACAGCGGCCACGGGGATGGCGAGGAACGCGCCCGCGACCCCCGCCAGCACGCCGCCCGCGGTCAGCGCGAGCAGGATCGCGACCGGGTGCAGCTGCAGCCGCCTGCCGACCACCATCGGGTAGAAGACGTTGCCCTCGAGCTGCTGGATGGCGATGATCCCGGCGAGCACGATCGCGGCGTCGACGAACCCGCCGCTCACGAGCGCGACGAGCACCGCGGCGGCGCCGGCGAGGATCGAGCCGACGATCGGGAAGAACGCCGCGAGGAAGGTGAGCACGATCAGGGGGAGCGCGATCGGCACGCCGACCGCGAGCAGGACGATGCCGATCAGCACGGCGTCGATCGTGGCGACCAGGAAGACGCCCTGTACGTAGGTCGCGAGCGCGCTCCAGGCGCGCTCGGAGATGTCGCGCAGCACGGGCCGCCGGGGCTCGGCGAACAGGTCGACGGTCCAGTCGCGGATCTGCGTGCCGTCCTTGATGAAGAAGAAGGTCAGGACCACGATCAGGATCACGGCGGCCGCCCACTGCACGAGCAGCATCGCGCCGGACAGCAGCGTGCCCGCGACCTGGCCGCCCTGGAGCTGGTCGCGCGCCTTGCGGATCGCGTCCTGGACCTCGCGGTCCGACAGGCCGAGCGGCGCGGCGGCGTCCGCGACCTGCCCGGCGCCCCGCTGGACGTTCTCGACCACGTCGGGCACCTGGCTGACGAAGGGCGGGATCACGAGCCCCCACAGGCCGAGGAAGACCAGGAAGGCGACGACCACGGCGAGCGCGGCGGCGGGCGCGGGCGGCACCTTGTGCCTGCGCAGCCAGAGCGCGAGCGGGGTCAGCAGCGTCGCCAGCAGCAGCGCGACGATCACGGGGATGACCACGACCATCATGCGCTTGGCGAACAGCGCCAGCAGCACGATGCCACCGATGACGATCAGGGTGCGCAGCGTGATCGCCGACGCGACGGCCAGGCCGCGCGGCACCGCGTCGTCGCCCGCCCACAGCGTCGGCCGCACCGGCTCGACCCGCCCGTTCGACCGCCGCTCGCCGGTCTCCGGTGGGACCTCGAGCTGCGCCATGGCCTCCGGTTAGCCGCCGGAGCCGCGCGTCAAACGCGAGTGCGCCAGGCTCGAGCGCGCGCTCAGCGCGCGAGCAGGGCCCCCAGCGCGCGGGCGTCGGCGAACAACGTCTCGCGCAGCTTCGTCGAGCGCAGCGCCGCCGCGGGGTGATAGAGCGGGAACAGCTCCCGCCCCCGCTCCGTGATCGCGCGCCCGTGCGCCGCGCCGATCTTCGCCCCCGGCGCGAAATGCGCCAGCGCGTGCCGGCCCAGTGGCACGACGAGGCGCGGCGCGATCAGCGCAAGCTGCTGCTCGAGCACCGGCATCCAGTGCTCCACCTCGGCACGCGTGGGATCGCGGTTGCCGGGCGGGCGCGCCTTGACGATGTTGGTGATGAACACCTCCGCACGCGCGAGGCCGGCCTCCGCCAGCACCTCGTCGAGCAGCTGCCCGGCGCGGCCGACGAACGGGCGGCCCTGCTCGTCCTCGAAGCGCCCCGGCGCCTCCCCGACCACCATCACCTCGGCGTCCTCCGGCCCCTCGCCGGGCACGAGGTTGTCCGCTTCCTCACATATCGCAAAACCGCAGCTACGGTGGCTGCGTATGTGTTCATGAAGCGCACACAGTCGACCCGAGGGGGGTTCCGGCATTCCCATGAGAAGGATTCTGATCGCAGTAGCGCTCGTGCTCTGCACAGCGGTGGCCGTACCGGCCGTCGCACACCAGGGCAAGGGCAAGAGCAAGGGCAAGCGTCCTGACGTCATCGCCATCCCGGAGCCGGGCTTCCAGCCCGAGGGCATCACGACGTCCAAGCGGCACACGTTCTTCGTCGGCTCGCGCGCCACGGGCGCCATCTACAAGGGCAGCCTGCGCACCGGCGAGGGCGACGAGCTCGTCGCCGGCGGCCCCGGCATGGCGGCGACCGGCCTGAAGGTCGACCGCTACGGCCGCCTGTTCGTCTCGGGCGCCGGCAGCAAGGCCATCCGCGTATACGACAGCCGCACCGGTGACCTGATCCGCACCTACGCCGTACCCGAGGCGGGCTTCATCAATGACAACGTCGTGACGAAGCAGGGCGTGTACTTCACCGACTCGCAGCGCACGGCCGCGGGAGCGCAGCAGCTCTACTTCATCCCGTTCGGCAAGAAGGGCGCGCTCGGCGAGCTGCAGCGCATCCCGATCACGGGCGACTTCGTCTACGTCGCCGGCTTCAACGCCAACGGCATCGAGGCCGCGAAGGGCGGCAAGACGCTGATCCTGATCAGCAGCAACACGGGCAAGCTGTACACGGCCGACGCCGCGACGGGCGTGACGAAGGAGATCGCGGTGACCGGCGGCGACGGCGAGCTGGCCAACGGCGACGGCATCATGCGCAAGGGCCGCAAGCTCTTCGTCGTGGAGAACCGCGACGACGCGCCCGGCCCCGGCGTGGGCGTGGTCTCGGTGGTCCGGCTCAGCCGCGACCTCACGACCGGGACCATCACCCGCACGATCACCGACGCGGACTTCGACGTCCCGACGACGATCGCCCGCTCGGGCGGCCGCAACTACGTCGTCAACGGCCAGTTCAACTCGACCACGCCGACGACGGACACCTACGAGGTGGTGAAGGTCCCGAAGCGGTAGCTACTCGACCAGACGCCGCTCCACCGCCCAGCGACTGAGCTCGTGGCGGTTGGAGAGCTGGAGCTTGCGCAGCACCGCGCTCACGTGCGCCTCGACGGTCTTCGCCGAGATCCCGAGGCGCAGGGCGATCTCCTTGTAGAGGTAGCCCCGGGCGATGTGGCGCAGGACCTCCCGCTCGCGCGGTGAGAGCTGGTCGAGCTCCGGATCGACCTCCGCGGGCGGCAGGGACGCCGCCCCCGCGAAGGCGTCCAAGACGAAGCCGGCGAGCCGGGGGGAGAACACCGCGTCCCCCTCGGCGACCCGGCGCACCGCGTCGGCCAGCTCGGCGCCCGAGATCGTCTTGGTCACGTAGCCGCGCGCGCCGGCGCGGATGATCGCGATCACGTCTTCCGCCGCGTCGGAGACCGACAGCGCCAGGAAGCGCTGCGCCGGCCGCTTGGCGGCGACCTGGCGGATGACCTCGACGCCGCCCCCGCCCGGCATCTGCACGTCGAGCAGGACGACGTCGGGCTCCTTGTCGACGATGCAGCGGATCGCCTCCTCGACGGTCGCGGCGTCGGCGAGCACCTCGACGAGCCCGTCGAGCTCCGCGCGCACGCCGGCCCGGAACAGGTGGTGGTCGTCGACGATCACGACGCTGGTCATCGCTCGATCACCAGCTCGACCTCGGTGCCCGCGCCGGGCGTGGAGTGCACGACGGCGCGGCCGCCGTGGCGGTCCATGCGCCCGACGATCGACTCGCGCAGCCCGCGGCGGTCCTCGGGCACCGCCGCCGGGTCGAAGCCCGGCCCGCGGTCGCGCACGAAGACCTCCGTGCGGTCCTCGCCGACCTCGGCGTAGAGAGAGATAGGAACCCCACCCACCCCCCCGGCGAACTTCGCGGCGTTCACGAGCGCCTCGCGCGTGGCGGCCACGAGCGCCGCGCCACGCTCGTCGACCGGCGTGTCGCCGACCGCCACGACGTCGATCGGCACGCCGTGGGTCTCCTCGACCTCGGCGGCGGCCGCCTCGAGCGAGGTGGCCAGCGAGTCGCTGGGCGCGGGCCGCCCGCCGTCCAGCCAGGCGCGCAGCTCGCGCTCCTGCCGGCGGGCCAGGTTGGCGACCGCGCGCGGATCGCCGGCGCGCTTCTGCACGAGCGCGAGCGTCTGCAGCACGGAGTCGTGCAGGTGCGCGGCCAGCTCCGAGCGCTCCTGGGAGCGGATCCGCTCCGCCCGCTCGGCCGCCAGGCCGCGCACGAGCCGCAGCCACCACGGCGCCAGGATCAGCGTCAGCGCCACCACCACGACGAGCACGGCGAGGATCACGTCGCGCGCCGGGGCGAGCGCGTCGTTGAGCCAGAGGAAGACGAGGCCGGCGGCGACCACGAGCATGGCGCCGATCGCCGCGGGGCCGAGCGCCGGCGTCGGCAGCCGCAGGGCGCGCACCGGGTCGGCCGGGCGGTCGGGGCGGGTGCGCTCCGGGACCACCGGCGCCGGCTCGGCCGGCGGCGCCGACGCCGCGCTCTGGCGCCAGATCAGCGCCGCGCCGCCGCCCGCCAGCAGCACGGGCCACACGATCGCGTCGGAGAGCCACAACCCCCACTCGCGCAGCAGCAGCAGGACGCTCAGCAGCAGCATCGTGCTGCCCGACAGGACCAGCCACGTCTCCCGGCGGCCGGCGAGCCGCGCCCACGAGGGCGAGCGCCCGCCCTGCTCGGGCACGAGCACCCACGCGAGCACGTAGACGACCAGCCCCGTGCCGCCTGCGAGCGTCGCCGCGGCGACCACGACGCGCAGCAGGATCGGGTCGATCCCGTACCGGTTCGCGATGCCGGAGCAGACACCGGCGACGATGCCGTGCTCGACGTCGCGGCGCAGCGGCTGCGACTGCGGCTCAGCGGGCACGGCGCTCATCTTCGCGGACCCTCCAGGCCCGCCGCCAGCAGGATCGCGCCCGACGCAGGCCAGGATCGCGGGCAGGGCGTAGCCGAACCTCAGGTCGACCACGCCCGGTGCGATCCAGCAGCAGCACGACGCCGAGCCCGCCCACGGCGAGCCCGGCGACGATCGAGACGCGGTCGGCACTGCGCTTCACGGGCAGGCGGTCCCGAGGTCGGACGTTGTCCTCCCACCAGCTCTCGCGGCCGGACGGGAGCGGGTCGTCGCCGCGTACGACCTCGAGCGCGCCGATGCCGACCTCGCCGTCGAGCAGCAGCCGCGGCGCGTCGCCGGCCGGCGCGGCCGTCTGCGCGAAGTCGACGTCGAGCCCGTCGCTGTGGCGCGTCGAGCACCTGCGCGTGGCCCGCGCCGATCTGCACGTCGGAGGACACGCACGCATCCTCGGGCACGCGCACGACGGCGTGGCCGATGCCCAGGTCGAGCTCGACCTCCGTCGTGCCGGCGGGCAGGCTCGACGTCGCGCAGGTCGAGCACCAGCTCGCCCATCCCGAGCTCGTACGAGGGGCGCAGCTCCTGGACGCTCGCCGGCCGGTAGTCGCGCTCGCCGACCCCGCCGTCGACGCTGATGTCGGCGGCGGCGACGATCGCCAGCGGGCAGCACGAGCACCAGCGCGGGCGCGATCAGCCAGCGCGCGCCGCCGGCGAGCCCGGCGACGACGAGGGCGACGCCGGCCACGATGGCCAGCACCGCCAGCGTGGTGCCGCCGCCGAGCGCGGCCAGCACGAAGACGCCGGCGAAGCCGCCGACCGCCGCGATGCCGATCAGCAGCGCGATCGCAGCCCGCGCCACGATCCGCGCCGGGTCGCCGCCGCGAGGCGCCGAGCCCCCCGCGGCGCGCCACAGGAGCACGCCGATCCCGATCAGCAGCGCGATCGGGATCAACGCCGGCCCGATGAAGAAGAACGGAGGACCGAGGATCAGCACGCGACGATGCCGAGCACGATGGCGCCGATCAGGTTCGCGTCGCGCCGGTCGCCGAACACGCGGCTGTCGTCGTCGGCGGGGACGAACGCGAGCAGGCCGATGTAGGCGAGCACGCCGACGCCCCCGGCGAAGGTGAGGACGACGAACGCGATCCGGAACAGGATCGGGTCGACGCCGAAGTAGCGTCCGAGGCCGCCGGCGACGCCGCCGATGAGCTTGTCGGAGGAGGAGCGGGTGAGGCGCCGGACGCCGGGGGACGAGGGCGGCGGGGCGTCGGATTTTGGGGAGTCGCCGAGGGGATCGCCGCTGCTCAGCGGCTCGGTCGGAGCCGTGTCGTCGGGCTCGGGGCTGCGGGGTTCGTCGGTCATGGCTCAGAGCATCGGGGCAGGAGTCCCGGTGTCGATCGGGAATGACCCTCACCCGACCCTGGTTCGACCCTGCGTCCAGCCGGGGTGGACCCTTGATCGACGGATCCCCGCGGCGTCTCGCCACCGTGGCCGTTCGCCAGAGCCGATTGACCGCGATCCAAGTGATCCACCACGAGGAACCGCAGTCAATCGACTCTGACTCGGCCCACGGCGCCGAGCCGGTCACGGGTCATCCGTCGATCCAGGGTCAAGTCGATTCGTAGACTGACGATGACCCTCCTAGAAGGACCTGATGCCGAAATGAACAGCGAACGCACACAGGCGTACGGTCGGGTCGTCAAGACGCTCGAGGACCTCGGCCCCGCCAAACTCCAACCTGCCGAGCGGGATCGCGTCCGCGAGGCCGCCGACACCCTGATCTTCGCCGCGGACCTCGATGAGGCCCGCACCGTGATGGCCGACGTCGACGTCCTCGCCGAGCACCTCGTCGCCAGCGACCGCTGGTCCGAGGAGCGGGCCAAGCAGCTCGTCGACGACCTCCTGGCCTGCGGGCCGGTCACCGCCGTCGGCTAGCCCCTGAGCGGCCGCCCGCCTTGCGGGCGAGCCACAGCGGCAGCAGCGAGAGCAGCGGCCGCTTCCCCACGTCCTCCGCGTCGCGGCGGTCGAAGGCGCGCGCATAGCGCTCCGCCTCCGCCGCGCTCGCGTAGGTCTTGCTGCCACCCTGCTCCCCGCAGCGCTCGCAGCTCCAATGCATCGTCGCGCCCTCGGCGCTGAAGCGGTAAGCGTGGCCGAGCACGCTGCACGTTCTCATGCACCGAGGCTACGTGGTGGCGCCGGGTGGGTATGGCGCACCGCATGAGCGCAGCACAACTCGGAACCGTCGAGACGCAGGTCCCTGCGCGGCTCGACCGCCTGCCCTGGTCGAAGTGGCACTGGCGCGTGGTCATCGGCCTCGGCACCGTCTGGATCCTCGACGGCCTCGAGGTCACCATCGTCGGCTCGATCGGCGCCCGCCTCACGGACCCGGAGAGCGGGCTCGGCCTCTCCGACGCCCAGGTGCTCAACGCGGGCGCGATCTACGTCCTCGGCGCCTGTCTCGGCGCGCTCGTCTTCGGCCAGCTGACCGACCGCTTCGGCCGCAAGAAGCTGTTCATGGCGACCCTGGCGCTGTATCTCGTGGCCACCGTCGCGACGGCGTTCACGTCGAGCGTGGCGCTTGTTCATGATCTGCCGCTTCTTCACCGGAGCCGGCATCGGCGGCGAGTACGCCGCGATCAACTCCGCCATCGACGAGCTGATCCCGGCGCGCGTGCGCGGCCGCGTCGACCTGATCATCAACGGCTCCTACTGGCTCGGCGCGGCGTTCGGCGCGCTCGGCGCCTACGTGCTGCTCATGGACATCTTCCCGATCGACCTGGGCTGGCGCCTCGCCTTCGGCCTCGGCGCGATCCTCGGCGTCGGCATCCTGCTCGTGCGCCGGCACGTGCCCGAGAGCCCGCGCTGGCTGTTCATCCACGGCCGCGAGGAGGAGGCCGAGCGGATCGTCGACGGCATCGAGCGCGAGATCACCGAGGAGACCCACGAGCCGCTCGACGAGCCGGGCTCGTCGATCACGGTCCGCCAGCGGAAGACGATCTCGCTGCGCGAGGTCGCCACGACGGCCTTCAAGACCTACCCGAAGCGCTCCTTCCTCGGCCTCGCGCTGTTCGTCGGCCAGGCCTTCATCTACAACGCGGTCACCTTCGGCCTCGGCACGTTCCTCGTCTCCTTCTACGAGGTCAAGGACGGCATCGTCCCGCTGTACCTGGCGCTGTTCGCGGTCTCGAACTTCGTCGGCCCGCTGCTGCTCGGGCGCCTGTTCGACACCGTCGGCCGCAAGCCGATGATCGCGGGCACCTACATCGGCTCCGCGATCGTGCTGGCCGTCCTGACGCATCCTGTTCGTCGGCGACTCGCTCGGCAAGTGGGGCTTCATGGCCTTCCTGCTGGCCACGTTCTTCCTCGCCTCCGCGGGCGCCAGCGCCGCCTACCTCACGGTCTCCGAGATCTTCCCGATGGAGACGCGCGCGCTCGCGATCGCGTTCTTCTATGCCATCGGCACGGCGATCGGCGGCATCACCGGCCCGTACCTGTTCGGGAAGATGATCGAGAGCGGCGAGGAGTCCCAGGTCGCGATCGCGTTCTTCCTCGGCGCGGGCGTGATGGCGCTCGGCGGCGTGGCGGAGATCTTCTTCGGCGTCAAGGCCGAGAAGGCCGAGCTCGAGGACATCGCGAAGCCGCTGACCGCGCAGGACGCCGAGCAGGACAAGCGGCCGGACGAGGAGGTCGCCGAGCGCCCCGACCCGTCCCGGCGCAGCCGCGACCTCGGCGCGGAGGACTCCTTCGACCGCCGCCGAGCAGACCCGCCGCTACCGGCTCGGCCCGGGCCGCGGCGGCTCGTCGCCCGGCATGCCCGTGTCCGCGCCGATCACCGAGCTGGAGTTCACGCGCGAGGTGCAGCGGATCGAGCAGGCGCTGGCCGAGCACGGCCCGACGGAGCGGCGCGAGCTCGCGCGGCTCGTCGGCGCCCGCTTCTGGGGCCCGGGCCGGTTCCCGGCCGCGCTGCGCGAGGCGGTGCTCAGCGGCCGCGCGCGGCGGATCGACCGCACGCACTTCGCGCCGGCCGAGGAGCGCGGCGAGGGGCGCTTCACGCGGCCCGAGCAGCAGCCCGAGCAGGAGGCCGACCGGCGCTACTAGCCGGTGACGGCCGCGTAGACCACGAAGCCGACGAACAGCGCGCCCCACATCGCGACCGGCACGAGCCCGACGTGCCGGCGCGGAAGGGCCCAGAGCGCGAGCGCTCCGCCGAGCAGGCCGGCGACCGCGGCGGTGACGGCGTGGGCGTCGAGGTCCCAGTCCGTGAACACGAGGCCGAGCGCGACGGGGATGCTCGCCTGGAACGTCATCGCGCCGGTGATGTTGCCGAGCGCCAGCGCGTCCTTGTCGCGGCGCATCCACAGGACGCTGTTGGCCTTCTCGGGCATCTCCGTGGCCAGCGGCGCGAGCACCAGCGCCAGCACCAGCGGCGAGATCCCGGCGGACTCGGCGATGTGCTCGACGGCGCCGACGAACAGCTCCGCGCCGCCGATGATCGCGGCGAGCGAGACCACGAACTGGGCCACCATCTGGAACGTGCTCGGCGGGTCGCCCCGGCTCGTGTCGAAGTAGAGCGGCTCGAGCTCGGCCTCCGCGTCGGCGTCGCCGCCCTTCTTGATCGTCCGGCGGACGTAGGCGCCGTAGGCGACCACGAGCAGCGCGGCGCCGGCGTAGCGGACGGCGTCGGGTGCCCCGACCACCCCGAGCACGATGGCGACCGGCATCAGCGCCAGGAACCACCTCAGGTCGCGCCGCGTCGCCCGGCTCGTCCCCGATGACCTCGGCGCCGTGCTCGCGGCGCTGCTTGAACACGTGGGCCGAGCCGACCACGAGCACCATCGCCAGCGTCCCGAGCAGGAACGGGGCGCCGATGATCGCGCCGATCGCGATCTCCGTGGCCTCGGCCCCGCCGCCGCCGATCAGCGCCACGATCGGGATCACCGACTCGGGGAGGGCGGTGCCGACCGCCGCGAGGGTCGCGCCGACGGCGCCCTCGCCGAGGTTCATCCGCTGCCCGAGCCACTCGACCGCGTTGGTGAAGCCGATCGCCCCGCCGATGATGAGGACGAAGGAGGCGAGCAGCTCGAGGGCGGTGGTCATGAGGAGTCGTGCTCCCCGTTGTGCGGGTACGGCACTCCCCATGGAAGTCCTCGTCGCCGGCGGCCACGGCCAGGTCGCCCTCCGCCTCCTCAAGCTGCTCGCCGAGCGCGGCCACCGCGGCCGCGGCCTCATCCGCAACCCCGACCACGCCGCCGATCTCGAGGCGGTGGGCGCGGACCCCGTCCTGTGCGACCTCGAGTCCGACGACCCGCGCCCGCACCTCGGCTCCGCCCAGGCGATCGTGTTCGCCGCGGGCGCCGGCCCCGGGAGCGGCCCGGAGCGCAAGAAGACGGTCGACCTCGGGGCCGCCGTCAAGCTGATCGAGGCCGCGCGGGAGCTGGGCGTCGCCCGCTACGTGATCGTCTCCTCGATGGGCACGGCGGACCCGGCGAGCGCCGGCCCGATGCGCCCGTACCTCGAGGCCAAGCGCGACGCCGACGAGGCGCTGATGGCCAGCGGGCTGGACTGGACGGTCGTGCGCCCGGGCCGGCTGACCGACGCCCCGGGCACGGGGACCGTCGACGCCGCGCGGGCGCTCGGCCGCCGCGGGGAGATCACCCGCGACGACACGGCGCTCGTGCTGCTCGAGACGCTCGAGCGGCCGAACACGATCCGGGTCGCGTTCGACGTGCTCGAGGGCCCGACGCCCGTCGGCGTCGCGCTCGACGCGCTCTGAACGTCAACTGCGGCAGGGTGAGGAGGCGGAGAGGCCGGCGTCGGTGGCGGTTTCCGTCCAGTACGCGCAACCCGCGAATCGACTGGACCGAAGCCGTCGGCCACCGACGCTTTCCGTCCACTCGACGTCGCAACGCAATCGACTGCGCGGAAACCGCAAGCCATGAGGGGGTTTCCGCACACTCGATGCACAGCTGGGCGCTGGTGCGCGGAAACCACAGGATCGCCGACACGGGCGGCTCCCTCCACCTCCCCACCCAGCCGCCGTTGACGTGGGCCCGGCAGGCGGCTACGACGGCGGCGCCGGGATCGGCGCCGCCGCCAGCGCCTTGGCGACCGCGACGATGTTCTGCGCGGCGGTCTTGCCCGTGGTGATCGTCCACTCGCGCTCGTCGGTGGTCAGCCACTCCTCCTCGCCGGGACCGGGACCTTTGTTCCAGTAGGTCCAGTTCTGGCCCGGGCAGGTGTAGCCGATGTCGTTCAGCGCCTGCGAGACCTCCGCGATCACGTGGTGGGCGCCGTCCTCGTTGCCGGTCACGACGACGCCGGCCACGCGGTTGTAGGCGACCGGCGTCCCGTCCTCGCGGGTCTCGGAGAGCATCGCGTCCATGCGCTCGAGCGCGCGCTTGGCCACGCTCGACGGCTGGCCGAGCCAGGTCGGGGTGGCGACGATCAGGATGTCGGCGGCGAGGATCCGCTCGCGGATCGCCGGCCACTCGTCGGCGTCCGTGACCGGCTCGGAGACCACGCCGGGCTCGATCACGTGGTCGGCGAGCCGGATCTGGTCGGTTTCGACGCCGTGCCCGCGCAGCGCCTCCTCCACGACGGAGGCCAGCGAGCCGGTGTTGGACTCCTCCGGCGAGCGCTTGAGGGTGCAGTTCAGGGTCAATGCCTTCATGCCGCTGGCCCTACCCGCCGGTGGAGGGAATGGAATAAGCGCGGCGCGGCGGCGTTCTCCGTGGAGACCCCCACCCCACAGGAGCCCGAATGTACCCCGCCAACAGCCATGTGATCCGCCTCGCGGGCGACGCCGACGAGAGCGCGCTGGAGCGCCTCGCCCAGCTCGACTCCGCCCGCCCGCTCGAGCACCCGATCATGGTCGCCGAGATCCACGGCCGCGTGGCCGCCGCGATCGACCTCGACGAGCGCCGCACGATCGCCGATCCGTTCCAGCGCACCGCTCGCCTGCGCGCGCAGCTGCAGGCCCGCGCGGCCGGCATCGACGCGCTCGCCCGCACCCCGGACGTCGCGGACCGGCTCCGCGCGGCGCTCGCGCCCAGCCGCCTCGCGTACGGATAGCCCGCCATCATGGGAGGGGATGCGCTTCAGCGTCGAGCCATCCCCTTCCGGGGGCTACTTCGTCCGCCTCGCGGGCGTCGACGCCCCCGTGTCGCGCCATGACACCGAGGAGGAGGCCGAGGCGGCCGCGGCCTCCTATGACCGCGGCGTGCGCGAGAACCGCGTCGGCGACCTGCAGCGGCTGCCCGGCGGCGGCGAGGTGCTCGTGCGCGCCGTGCGCGCCGAGGACAAGCCGCTGTTCGCGCGCGGCTGGGAGCGCTTCGGCGACGAGTCGCGCTACCGGCGCTTCCTGGGCGTCAAGCGCAAGCTGAGCACGAGCGAGCTGTCGTTCTTCACCGAGATCGACCACATCGACCACGAGGCGATCGGCGCGCTCGACCCCGACAGCGGCGAGGGCCTGGGCGTCGCGCGCTACGTCCGCGACGCGGACCGGCCGCACGCCGCGGAGGCGGCCGTGTCGGTGATCGACGCGATGCAGGGCCGCGGCCTCGGCGGGCTGCTGCTGCGCCGGCTCTGCCATCGCGCCGCGCAGAACGGCATCCGGGTCTTCACGGCCGAGCTGCTGGCGAGCAACCACAGCATGCTGCACCTGTTCGAGAAGCTCGGCACGGTGCGCGTCACGGACCGCGCGGGCGCGGAGCTCGAGATCGACGTCGAGCTCCAGGTCGCCGACGCGCCCACGCTCGAGCTCGCGCTGCGCAGCGCCGCGACCGGCCACATCCGCCGCCGCGACGGCGCCGCATAGACTCGCGCCCATGGGGAGCTGGGTCGAGGGCGCGGACGGGTCGGGCTTCGGGCTGGAGAACCTGCCGTTCGGCGCGGTCTCCCACGGCGGCGGACCCGCCCGCCCGGCCGTGCGGATCGGCGAGCAGGCGCTGATCCTGCAGCCGCTCGCCGAGGCCGGGCTGCTCGGCGACCTCCCGCCCGGCGCGCTCGCCGGGCCGGTCCTGAACCCGTTCCTGGCGCTCGGGCGGCCGGCCTGGAGCGCGACCCGCGCGCGGCTCGTCGAGCTGCTGCGCGAGGACGCGCCGGAGCGCGAGGCGGCCGCCGGCGCGCTCGTGCCGCTGAGCGAGCTCGAGGTCCGCCTGCCGATCGCGATCGGCGACTACGTCGACTTCTACTCCTCGCTCGAGCACGCCTCCAACGTCGGGCGCATCTTCCGCCCCGACGCCGAGCCGCTGCTGCCCAACTGGCGCCACCTCCCCGTCGGCTACCACGGCCGCGCCAGCTCCGTGGTCGTCTCGGGCACCGACGTGCGCCGCCCGCAGGGCCAGCTCCCCTCCCCCGAGCCCGGTGGCGCGCCGCGCTTCGGCCCCACCGAGCGGCTCGACATCGAGCTCGAGCTGGGCTTCGTCACGGGCCCGGGCAACGCGCTCGGCACGAGCATCCCGCCGTCCGCGATCCGCGAGCACGTCTTCGGCTTCGTGCTCGTCAACGACTGGAGCGCGCGCGACATCCAGCGCTGGGAGTACGTCCCGCTCGGCCCGTTCCTCGGCAAGTCGTTCGCCACCTCCGTCTCGCCGTGGATCGTGCCGCTGGAGGCGCTCGAGCCCCACCGCGTCGCCCCGCCGCGGCCAGGAACCCGAGCCGCTGCCGTACCTGCGCACGGACGAGGACTGGGCGCTCGACGTCGCGCTCGAGATCGCGCTCGCGCCCGAGGGCGGCGAGGAGACCGTGGTCTCGCGGACGAACGCCTCCGGCCTCTACTGGACCGCCCCGCAGCAGCTCGCCCACGCGACCGTCAACGGCACCAACGTCCGGCCCGGCGACCTCTACGCGAGCGGCACGATCTCCGGGCCGGAGCCCGGCACGCGCGGCAGCCTGCTCGAGCTCACCTGGGGCGGGCGCGACCCGCTCGAGCTGGCCGGCGGCGTCACCCGCAGCTTCCTCGAGGACGGCGACACCGTGATCCTGCGCGGCGCCGCAGGAGCGGTCTCGCTCGGCGAGGTACGCGGGCGCATCGTGCCCTCCGCCTGACGGACCGCCGCGTTTTCCGAAAGGTTCGGAGAACCGGTGCGTTGCAGCTTCTCATGAGAAATCGCGGACTCCTGCCGGCGGCGATCGACGCCGAAGGGCCGCGCCCGCGGCGACTACGTGGTGACGATCAGCGCCGAGCGCCAGGGCCGCACGGCGACGGCGGCCCTGGTCTCGCGGCGCCTCTAGCGCGCGGCTACGCCGACGGCACCACGCAGGTGTCGTCGGCGGCCGGGCAGCTGTAGATCCGCGTGTCGCCCTGCCTGAGCCAGATCTCCGGTGTGGCGAGCGGGATGAAGAACCGGTCCGGGTCGGTGTCCTTGACGTTGGGATCGTGCGGCGGGCGCTGGTGGACGATGAACCCCACCCGCTGCGTGTCGTCGGTGACGGCGATCCTGTGGAGCGCGCCGTAGGCGTCCGAGCCCTCGAACGGCTTCGCGTCCTCCCACGCGGCCGTCGCTTCCCCTCGGCCCGTGCCGTCGCGGCCGTCCCCGAACAGGTGAAGGCCCCAGCGGGCGTAATCCGCGTCCGTGCGCTTGTAGTGGATCGTCGCCTGCGTCACGCGCGCCTGCACGATCGTGACGGTGCGCGTGCCGCTCGTCACGGTCTTGCCCGGCGCGTAGGTGAGGACGGCGCGATAGGTCACCCGCGCCCCGTCGGGCAGTGCGGCGGTGTCGTCGAACGCGGTGTAGACCGGCGAGGAGTCGTCGGTCCCGATGGTCGTGAACGCCCCGCCGTTCACCGAGCGCTCGAACCTCACGACGTAGTTCGCGTGCTCCGGGGTCGCCACGGCGCGCACCTCGACCGTGCCGCGGACCCGCTGGCCCTCGTTGGGCGCCTCGAGCGCGATCTCCGGCGGCGGGATCGTCACCGTCCTCGTGGCGCTCGTGCGGGTGTGCCCGGCGTTGTCGAGCACGATCGCCTTGTAGGAGACCAAGGTGCCCGGGGCGATGTCGGAGGTGTCCTGGAAGACCCGGTAGGGCGCGTTGTCGTCCGTGCCGATGTCGCGCCACGGACCGTTGCCGGCCTTCGCGAGGAACGTCACCTCGTAGAAGGACTCGCCCTCGCCGCCGACGTCGGCGACGACCTGCTGGCGGTCGGCGCTCGGCGCCGGGACGCGCACGGACACCGACGGGGCCCGGCGGCTGCGCGGGATGTGCTTCTTGGAGCGGTAGACCACCGCCGAGAGCGGGCCGAGCTCGACGTCCAGCACCTCGTCGCGGCCGCTGCGCAGCCGCTGCGCGCCGGTGCCCCAGACCTTCTCCCACTTGCTGTCGGGCACGAAGGTCTCCACGGACGCGGAGGCGGGCTGCTCTGCGTTGTTGAGCGCGACGACGTACTCGTGCTTGCGGGAGCGATCGATGCGCGAGAACGCGTACACGCCCGCCGAGGAGCTCGCGAACCGGTGCTGCTGCGCGCCGTCGCGCAGCGCCGGGTGGCGCTTCGTCACGGCGGCCAAGCCGGCGAGCTCGCGGTAGAGCGGGTGGCCCCGGTCGAAGTTGTCGTCCATCGGCGTCTCGTCCGAGCCGATGTTGTCGTTCTTGCCGGCCCCGTCGTCGCCCGCGATCGGGTCGCTGAGGTTGTTGTACTGGGGGCTCTGCGAGGGGAACATGTCCTGGCGCGCGTCCTGGTCGCCGCCGTTGCCCGTGAAGCCCTGCTCGTCGCCGTAGTAGACGACGGGGTTGCCGCGCGAGAGGTACATCAGCGCGTGCGCCAGCTCGTCGCGCGCGAGCAGCTCCGCCTCCGGCGCGCCCGGGTTCGCGTTGCGCAGGAACATGCCGATGCGCCCGCGGTCGTGGTTGCCCAGGAACGTCGGCAGGTTGTAGACGTTCGAGTCGCCGTCGGTGTACCAGTCGTCGTTCTCGAAGAACGTCCTCAGCTCCGACGTCGGCCGCGAGTTGCCGGCGAACGCCACGGCGTTCATCTGGAACGGGAAGTCCAGGACGCCCTGCACGTCGTCGTGGGTCGTGAAGTGCGAGAGGAACGGCTGGCTGAAGTCCTCCGCCACCTCGCCGAACATGTAGAAGTCGGGGATCCCCTGCGACTTCGCGTAGTCCACGATCGCCGGCGAGAACTTCTGCCAGAACTCGTCGTTGACGTGCTTCATCGTGTCCATCCGGAAGCCGTCGATGCGGAAGTCGCGGATCCAGCCCTTGTAGATGTCGATCATCCCGTCGACGACGCGCGGGTGCTCCGTGAAGAGGTCGTCGAGGCCGAAGAAGTCGCCGTAGAGCGAGTTCTCACCGACGAACGTGGTGTCGCCGCGGTTGTGGTAGTAGCGCACGTCGTTGAGCCAGGCCGGCACCTTGACGCTCCGCTCGGCGGCCGGCACGCACGGGTGGTACGGGAAGGAGCCGAGCGGGCCGGGCTCGCCCGTGCACGACGGCTGGCCGGTCGGGGTGAGCGCCGGGAAGTCCTCGCCGCCCGCGTAGTCGCGGTCGTCGAACGGCCGGAACGTCGTGCCGATCGGCGTCCGGTAGGGCGAGACGTCCTTGGAGCGGTAGGGCATCCGGCCGCCCTCGGTGTACTCGATGACGTCCGCGGTGTGGTTGGTGATGATGTCGAAGTAGACCTTGATCCCGCGCGAGTGGGCGGCGTTGACCAGCGTGCGCAGGTCGGCGTTGGTGCCCAGGTGCGGATCGATCTGGGTGAAGTCCGTGATCCAGTAGCCGTGGTAGCCGGCGGACTTGTCCTCGGGCTGGACGGCCTTGTTCTTGAAGCTCGGCGTGAGCCAGATCGCGGTGGTGCCGAGCCCCTGGATGTAGTCGATCCTGCTCGTGAGGCCCTTCAGGTCGCCGCCGTGGTAGAAGCCCTTCGTCGTCGGGTCGAACCCCGACTCGCCCTCGCCCGTGCCGGGCGGCAGCCCGCCGTCGTCGTTGGTCGAGTCGCCGTTGGCGAAGCGGTCGGCCATCACGAAGTAGAAGTTCTGGTCCGTGACGGGCTGGCGCAGGCTGCGATGCGCCGACGGGTCGGCGTGGCCCTTGCCGCGGTCGTGGCCGCCGGCGAGCGCCGTGGCCGGCGCGAGCGCGAACAGCGCGAGCGCCAGGATGGATACGGCTCGACGGCGAACCCGCATGACAGCCTCCCTCTTCCCCCGCGACCCGGTGCGCGCCACGGCTCCGGGCGGATTCCTACAGCATGGGGCGAGCGTTTGGAGGTCCGGTTCCGGACGGCCGGCCGCGTAGGCTGCGCGGGTGCCTCAGGTGGGTGGGCCTCAGATCATCGTCGTCGGCTCCGTCAACACCGACCTGGTCGTGGTGACGCAGCGGCTGCCCGGCCCGGGCGAGACCGTCTCGGGCGGGCGCTTCTCCCGCCATGGCGGCGGCAAGGGCGCGAACTCCGCGGTCGCCGCGGCGCGGCTCGGCGCGCGGGTCGCGATGATCGGGGCGGTCGGGCGCGACCCGTTCGGCGAGGAGGCGCTCGAGCTGCTCGAGTGCGAGGGGATCGACACGGGCGCGGTCGCGCACGTGGACGCGCCGACCGGCGTCGCGCTGATCGCCGTCGACGCGGCCGGCGAGAACCAGATCGCGGTCGCCTCGGGCGCCAACGCCGAGGTCGACCCCGCCGCGGTCGAGCGGGCCGTGCGCGCCGCCGGCCCCGGAGTCGTGCTCACCAACCACGAGGTCCCGCCCCCCGCGCGGCTGGCCGCCGCACGCGCCGCCTCCGGCCCGGTCGTGCTCAACCCCGCCCCCGCGGCGGAGATCGCCGGCGAGCTGCTCGCCCTCGGACCGATCCTCACGCCCAACGCCGGGGAGGCCGGCGAGCTCACGGGCGAGGAGGAGCCGGAGGCCGCCGCGCGGGCGCTGGCCGAGCGCACCGGGGCGTCCGTCGTCGTGACCCTCGGCGCGCGCGGCGCGCTCGTGCTCGACGGCGGCGCCGCGGAGCGGCTGCCGGCGCCGGCCGTCACGCCGGTGGACACCACGGGCGCCGGCGACGCCTTCAACGGTGCGCTGGCCGTGGCGCTGGCGGAGGGGCGGACGCTGCGCGACGCGGTGGCGTTCGCGGTCGCGGCGGCGGCGCTCTCGACGCGGGCCGAGGGCGCCCGCGAGGGCATGCCGCGCCGCGACGAGGTCGACGCGTGAGCGCACCGCGCCGTGCCCGCGCCGCCCTGGCGCTGGGCGCGGGCGGCCTCGCGGTCTACGCGGGCTGGGTCGAGCCGCGCCGGCTCGTGGTGCGCGACATGCGGCTCGAGCTGGCGCGCTGGCCCGCGGCGCTGTCGGGCCTGCGCGTCGGCGTGATCAGCGACCTGCACGGCGGCGTCCCGCACGCCGGCGAGGAGGCGATCGCGCGCTGGGTGGCGCGGATGAACGCCGAGGCCCCCGACCTCGTGCTGCTCGCCGGTGACTTCACGGACGCGCACTGGCTGTTCGGCCGCCGGCTCGCCCCGGAGCGGATCGCGGAGCGCCTCGCCGCGCTCGATGCGCCGCTCGGCCGCGTCGCGGTGCTGGGCAACCACGACTGGAAGGGGTACGGCATGCGGATGTGGACCGCGCTCGCCGACGCCGGCATCCCCGTGCTCGAGAACGACGCGCACGCGGTCGAGGCCTCTCAGGGGCGCCTGCACGTGGCCGGGCTCGCCGACCTCCGCTTCCGCCGCCCGGACGTCGCGCGGGCGCTCGCCGGCGTCCCCGCGGACGAGCCGGCGATCGTGCTCGCCCACGACCCCGACGTCTTCCCTCTCGTCCCCGCGCGCGTCGCGCTCACCGTGTCGGGCCACACCCACGGCGGCCAGGTGGCGATCCCCTACCTGCGCGGACCGGTCGTCCCGTCGCGCCACGGGGAGCGCTACGTCCGCGGCCACGTCGTCGAGCACGGCCGCCATCTGGTGGTCGGCGCCGGGCTCGGCACGAGCGGCTTCCCCATCCGCTTCCTCGCGCCACCGGAGCTGCTCGTGCTCGAGCTGCGCGCCGCGTGACCGCCTAGAGTCGGGGCGATGCCAGACGTCCTCCGCCCGTTGTTCGACCAGGTCGTGATCAAGGAGCTCGAGCCCGACCGGATGCGCAAGTCCGGGCTGCTCGTGCCCCAGGGGTCCAACGACCTGCCGCCCAACGAGGGCATCGTGCTCGCCGCAGGCGACGGGCCGCCGGACCTGCCCGACTTCAAGATGCCGGTCAAGCCCGGCGACCACGTCGTGTTCCCCCGCAGCGCGGGCGTCTGGGTCGAGGTCGAGGACGAGCGGCTGCTCGTGTGCCGGGTGCGCGAGCTCCTCGGGGTCATCGAGGAGGGGCAAGGGTGAGGGAGATCCCGATCCGCGGCGAGGTGATCCGCCTCGGCGAGCTGCTCAAGCTCGCGGGCGTGGTCGGGACGGGAGGCGAGGCCAAGATGCTGCTGGCCTCCGCGGAGGTCCGCGTCAACGGCGAGCCCGAGAGCCGGCGCGGGCGGCAGCTGCGCGCGGGCGACGAGGTGCTCGTCGGCGACGAGACCCTGCGCGTCGCCTAGGCGAAGGCCAGGCGCACGCGAGGCGGGGCGAAGCGGAAGCGACGGCGGCGCGGCGTCGCGGCCAGCCGGCTCGCCTTCCACTCGACCAGCGTGAGCTCGGCCGGGGCCGACGTCTCGACGTAGTTCATGGTGTGCTGGAGCATGGGAGAAGCATCGCGCGATGGGGGCTCCCGCTCGCCCGTGCCACCCGGTCAATCGCCCGGGGCGATCACCCCTCGCGGGGGTGCGGAAGGCCCGCGCGGGGGTGCGGCAGACCCCACCTACATGCGCAGGTACGAGGCGCCGTTGACGTCGAGCACGGAGCCGCTCGCGAGCTCGGCCTCGCGGGAGGCGAGGAAGACGATCGCGGCCGCGACCTCCTCGGCCGTGGCGATCCGGCCGAGCGGGCTCTCCGCCTCGCGCCGCGCGCGTTCCTCGCCGGCCAGCGCCCCGGCGGCCATGTCCGTGTCCGTGAAGCCGGGCGCGACGCTCGTGACCGCGATCCCGCGCGGGCCCAGCGCGCGGGCCAGCGACTGGCCGAGCGAGACGATCCCCGCCTTGCTCGCGCCGTAGGCCGGCATCGAGGGCTCGCCGCGGAACGCGCCGCGCGAGGAGACGTTGACGATCCGCCCACCGCGGCCCATGTGGCGCACGGCGCACCAGCACACGTTCGCCGGGCCGACGAGGTTGACCGCCAGCACCTCTTCCCAGGCGCGCCGCCACTCCTCGTAGGAGGTCTCGTCGATCGCGTGCGGTGCGACGACCCCGGCGTTGTTGACGAGCACGTCGATCGAGCCGAGCGCCTCGGCCGCCCCGTCGACCATCGCCCGCACCGCGTCCGCGTCGGCGAGGTCGGCGCCCGCGAGCACGTGACCGTCGCCCGGCAGCTCGGCCAGCAGCGCCTCGCGCGCGCTCGCGCGAGGCGCCGTAGTGGACCGCGACGCGATCGCCCTGCGCCGCGAAAGCCCGCGCCGCGGCGGCCCCGATCCCGCGCGAGGCGCCCGTGACCAGGACGGCTCGCCCGCTAACTGCCGAGCACTCCCTCGAGCTTCAGGATCCGCCGCAGGATCGCCACCGACGACGCGTAGGTGGAGTCCATGCCGAAGTAGGACAGCCCGCTGGCGCCGAGCGTGCGCGCCTGCGTGTAGGGCGTGTCAGAGGCGTAGTGGATGATCCCGAAGTCGATCGGCAGCTTGGCGAAGGAGACCGCCTCGCCGACGGGGTAGCGGTCGGCGTCAGCGACCTCGTAGACCGCGTTGCAGAACGGCCCGGCCTCCATCTCGACGACCGTGTAGGCCTCGCGGTAGTAGAAGTCGAGGTAGTTGCGGTTCTGCAGGAACGTGCTCTTGACCGTGACCGCGCGCTGGTTGTCCAGGCCGGAGCCGAAGACGAGGTACGGCGCGATGTCGTCGAAGGAGAACGCGTTGTCGAGCCAGTACGTCGAGCCCGAGTGCTCGTCGTGGACGACGCCGGAGATCAGCACGTCGCCGACGTCGGCGTTGAGGGTCGCGGCCTTGCCGAGCACGTAGACGCCGCGCAGCGCGTCGCTGCCCTCGGTGAGCTCCCGCAGGATGTTGTAGGCGGCGAGGCCGAGCGGATACTCGATGTTGACGATCACCGCGTCGGAGGCCTTCAGCTCCTCTGGGTCGATCGGCCCCAGCCGCGGGTCCAGGCCCGCCGGGTCGAGCCGGTCCAGCGCCATCACCTGGGCGGAGACGCGCAACGCGGTGCGGCTGGAGAGATGGCTCACGCCGACCGCGCGCTCGGCCTCCACCCGGCGCTTCCAGTCCGGCCCGTCCTCGGGCTTGGAGTCGTAGAAGCCGCGCGCGCCGAAGTAGAGGAAGTTCTCCCACGAGCCCTCCGCGCGGCCCTCCCGGAACTTCTGGAGCTCCTCGCGCAGGTAGTCCGGGCCGTGTTCGTCGATGTGGGCGACGATCTCCTTCTCGCGCGAGCGCGCCGTGTCCGTCACGAGGTTCACGAGCGAGTGCGTGTTGGAGGACACGAAGTAGATGGGGCGGTCCGAGAGACCCTGCTCGTCCATCTCCGCGCGGATCGGGGCCATCCAGCGGCGCGTCATACGGGCATAGCCGACCTGGCTTCCGCTGAGCATGCGGATGCGCAGGTTCAGGCGGCGGGAGCCGACCTCATCGAGGAAGTCGCTGAGCGAGCCGTCCCACGCGTCGCGCACGCGGTTCCAGTCGTCCTCGGCACCGCCGAAGGCCTCCGCGCAGGCGACGGGGTCGGGCTCGCTGCCGTCGGCCGGCCGCGGCGTCGCGTGCGCCAGGGCATGCAGCTTGTTCCACTCGATCTGGTAGGCGACGAGCGTCGGGATGAGGTCGTCGAGGTCCGAGGTGGAGGCGAGCAGCACGGCGAGCGTGCCCGTGCCGTTGTCGAACCACCACCGCCGCCGCGCCGGCGCCTCGCGGGCGTCCCACGTGTTGAGGTCGCCGATCCCGTGGCGGCGGAACTCGACCGCCTCCTGGCCCATCACGATCGGGTTGGCCTTGTAGACGCCCGACGGCAAGCGGCGGACCGCGTACATGAAGGCGCCCAGGTCGGGCTCGCTGGTCGCGGCCAGCGGATGCAGGCTCGAGTTCATGGCGGCGTGCGACGGCTCGAGCACCCGCAGCCGCGTCTCGCCCGAGGACCGCAGCAGCGTCGTATAGGTCCGGTGGTAGAGCTCGACCTCGTCCGAGCTCAGCCCCGCGGCCTCGCGCAGGCCCCCCGGCTGGGAGCTGGATACGCGCAGACGGGGGACGGCCATAGGGGGCGCCACGCTACCGCATCCGGCGCCCCACGCCGGTCCGTCCGCCGGTGGGCGACGGGGCTCATCCGCGCGGCCCGGTGAGGCGCGCGACGGCCTCCGCCAGGAGGTCGTGGGTCTGCCCGGGGTGGGCCAGGCGGTCGAGCAGGAGCCCGTCGACCATCGCCGCCATCCCGCGGCCGTCGCGCTCGGGGTCCGGTGAGCCGGCGGCCGCCGCGAGCGGCTCGCACATGCGCCAGAAGACGCGCGCCGCGTCGGTCATCCGCTCGCGGATCCGCTCGTCGCGCGCCGCGGCGAGCTCCAGCTCCAGCCGCGCCAGGTGCAGCTCGCGGTTCTCGTCCATCCAGCGGGCGATGTTGCGCGCGACGGAGTCCAGGTCCGAGCCGGCCGCCTGCTGCGCGGCGATCGCGGCGACCTGGTCCTCACACTCGGCGACCATCCGGTCGACCAGCGCGGACACGAGCCCGTCGCGGCTCCCGAAGTATCGTGACGGACCGTGCGGCACGCGCGCGGCCTGCTCCACCAAGCGGTGCGTGACCGCCGCCAGGCCGCCCTCGGCGATCAGCCGTCGGGCCTCGTCGAGCAGGAGTGCGGCCTTCTCGTTGGATATTCCTCGTGAACCTGCCGATCGCGGCCGCCGCGCTGCTGGCGGTCCCGCGCGTGCTGCCCGCCTTCGACGCCAGCGCCGCGCGGCCCGCGCCGAACGTCGCGGGCGCCACGCTGGCGACCGCCTCGCTGCTGCTGCTCGTGTTCACCGTCGTGGAGACCGAGAGCCAGGGCTGGACCTCCGCGCGCTCGCTGCTCGGCTTCGCCGGCGCGCTGGTCCTCGCCGCGGTCTTCTTCGCCACGGAGCGGCGCTCGGCCTCGCCGCTGCTGCCGCGCGAGCTCCTGGGCCGCACCCGGGCGATGTGGGCTGACGGCGTGGTGTTCATCGCCGCGGGCGGGCTGCTGGCGATGTTCTTCTTCATGACGCTCTACCTGCAGCAGGTGCTCGGCCTGTCGGCGCTGGAGCGGCGGGCTGGCGTCCGGCCTGATGACCAGCGCGCAGCAGATCGGCGGCGCGATCGGCATCGCCGTGATGATCACGATCGCCACCTCGACACCACGGACGCGGCCGCGTCGGGAGCGGACCGGGCCTCCGCCCTCGTCGAGGGCTTCCAGGCCGCCTTCCGGATCGAGGCCGCCGTGATGCTCGCCGCCGCGCTGCTGGCGGTCGCGACGCTGCGGCGGCGGGGCTAGGCTGCGGCCATGCCTTCACCCGGAGAACCGCTGACCGGCGCGTGTGCCTGCGGGACCGTGCGCTTCGAGGTCACCAAGCCGTTCGACACCGCCGGCTACTGCCACTGCAAGCGCTGCCAGCGCCGCAGCGGCGCCCTCTGGACGGAGAACGCGATCGTCGCGAGCGACGGGTTCCGCTTCACCGCCGGCGAGGAGGCCCTGCGAACGTGGGAGCCGGAGGACGGCCTCCCGAAGTCGTTCTGCGGCGAGTGCGGCGGCCACGTGACCGGCGGCCGGAAGGACGGCCCGTTCGTGGTCGTCCGGCTCGGCGCGGTCGACGGCGACCCCGGCATCCGCCCCGAGTGGCACACCTGGGTCTCCTCGGCGCCCGACTGGGAGGCGATCCCCGACGACGGGCTCCCGCGCTTCGAGCAGGGCCGCGGCCGCTAGCGGAGCAGCGGGCGCGCGAGCGCCATCAGCAGCGCGTCGTTGGCGCCCTCGCCGATCTGGGTCTGCGGGGCGTCGCGGCGCAGGCGGGCGAGCTCGTCGCCGGCGGCGTAGGAGCGCGACGCCGCCAGCCGAGCGGCGACGTCGACCGCCCAGACCGCGCTGTCAGAGGCGAGCACCTTCGCGGCCGTGGAGAGCTCGCGCGCGTCCTCCGCGCGCTCGTCGACCGCCGCGGCCGAGCGCGCGGCACGCGACGTTCACGCGCCCGACGTCGAGCGCGTCGAGCATCTGCCGCGCGCATCCGCGCCGTCGTCTCGATCCGCCCGAGGTCGCTGCCCGCCTGCGGCTCCGTGATCGAGAACGACGCCAGCACCGCGCCGCGCGCGATGCCGGGCAGCCAGCGCGCGCGCTGGGCCTCCGTCCCGTGGCGCACGAGCAGCGTGGTGGCCAGCCCGGTCGGGTTGATCGCGCCCGTGAGCGAGATCCAGCCGTGCGAGAGCGCCCGCCACACGGGCGCCAGCTCCCTCATCCCGAGCCCACCGGCGCCGTGCTCGCGCGGGACGAGCGCGCCCGTGACCCCGGCCCGACGAGCTCCCTCAGGACCTCGTTTGGCAGGTCGTCGGCGCGTCCCACGCCTCGACCCGCGGCAGCACCGTCTCGCGCACGAAGGCGAGGACGCCGGCCTCGAGTCCGCTCACGCGACGGTGACCGGCACGCGCTGGACCGACGTGTTCGCGTAGCCGCCGACGTTCCAGTCCGCGTCGACGGGCTGCGCGTTGCCGGCCGCGTCGCGGGCGCGGCAGCACAGCTCGTGCTCGCCGGTTCCCGCGTCCCAGGCGAAGCTCCACGACCGCCAGGCGCCGGGCTCCGGCTCGGGGCCCAGCTCGGCCGGCTCCCACGTGGCGCCGCCGTCGGTCGAGACCTCGACCGCCTCGATCGCGCCCCAGCCCGACCACGCGCGGCCGCGCAGCTCGCACGGCCCCGCCTCCGCGAACCGCCGCCGCGTGAAGAAGTCCGGGATCCCCGGGCGGCACCATCAGCGCCCGCGGCATGATCCGCGTCACCGGCGTCCCGGGCTCGTCCTCGTGGGTGCGGATCCGGTAGCCCGTGGCCTGCTGGTAGCCGTCGAACGGCTCCGCGATCGCGTCGATCCGGGCGAGCCACTTGACGCTCGTCATCCCGTACCAGCCCGGCACGATCAGCCGCAGCGGGAAGCCGTGCTGCGGCGGCAGCGGCTCGCCGTTGACGGCGTAGGCGAGCAGCGGTCCGTCGTTGACCTCGGCGAGCATGAGGCTGCGCTGGTAGGCCTGCTCCTCGCCACCCTCGACGCCGCGGTCGAGCCCCGTGAACAGGATCTCGACCGCGTCGCCGGCGACGCCCGCCTCGTAGAGCAGGTCGGCGACGGGAACGCCCGTCCACTCGGCGGTGCCGACCGCCTCCAGCAGCCAGGGCTGCGAGACGACGTGCGGCTCCAGCCTCGCTCGGCCGTTGCCCGCGCACTCCATCGTCACGGCCCGCGTGACCGGCGTGCGCGCCCGCAGGTCGTCCAGCGAGAGCGACAGCGCCCGGTCCACGCGCCCGCCGACCTCGAGCCGCCAGCCCTCCGGGTCGACCGCCGGGATGTCGTAGTGGGTCAGGAGGTAGTGCAGCCCGATGGGCGTGACGTCCCAGCGCAGGGCCTCCAGGGGCATGCCGTGGTTGCGCGCCGCGAGCTGCAGCTCCTCCCGGGAGATCACGTGGCGATCTCCGCGAACTGCTCGCGCAGGGTCTTCTTGGAGAACTTCCCGACGGAGGTCTTCGGGACCTCCTCGATGAACTCGAACGACTCGGGGATCCACCACTTCGCCACGCGCCCCTCCAGGAAGCCGCGGATGTCGTCGGGGCCGAGGTCCGCGCCCTCCTCGGCGACGACGCACGCGAGCGGCCGCTCGCCCCACTTGTCGTCGCGGATGCCGATCACGGCCGCCTCCTTGACCTGCGGGTGGGCCATGATCTCGTTCTCGAGCTCGACGGAGGAGATCCACTCGCCGCCGGACTTGACGAGGTCCTTCGTGCGGTCGACGAGCTTGAGGTAGCCGTCGGGCCTGATCACGCCGACGTCGCCCGTGCGCAGCCAGCCGTCGTCGGTGAACTGCTCCTGCCCCGCGCCGCCGAAGTAGCCCGCGGCGATCCACGGGCCCGCGCACTGGACCTCCCCGCGCGACTCGCCGTCCCAGGGCTGGGCCTCGTCGGTGTCCGGGTCGACGACGCGGATCTCCACGAGCGGCGACGGGATCCCCTGCAGCGCGCGGACGTCGGCGAGCTCCTCCTCGGAGCGGTCGCGCAGCGAGGTCCGGATGTAGCTCACCGAGCCGAGCGGGCTCGTCTCCGTCATGCCCCAGCCCTGCGTCATCGGCACGCCGATCTTCTCGCCGGTAGGCCTCCGAGAGCGACTTCGGGACGGCCGAGCCGCCGCACAGGATCCGCGTCAGCGACGACAGGTCGCGCCCGTCGAGCTCGTCGAGCACGCCCATCCAGATCGTCGGCACGCCGGCGGCGAAGGTCACCTTCTCGGACTCCATCAGATCCGCCACCGCCCGCGGCGACAGGTCCGGGCCGGGCATCACGAACGTCGAGCCGGCGAGCACGCCGGCCTGCGCGAGCCCCCACGCGTTGGCGTGGAACATCGGCACGACCGGCAGGATCACGTCGGCCTCCGAGACCGCGAGCGTGTCGGCGAACATCGAGCTCATGCAGTGCAGGACGCTCGAGCGGTGCGAGTAGACGACGCCCTTCGGGTTGCCCGTGGTGCCGCTCGTGTAGCACATGGCCGCGGCGCTGTTCTCGTCGGCGACGTGGAACTCGACCGGGTCGGCCTCGGCGAGCAGCGTCTCGTAGTCGCGGATGCGCTCGTCGTCGGGGATCTCGTCCTGCACGCCGTCGTCCATGACCACGACGTGCTTCACCGACGGGCAGGTCGTCGATCAGCGGCCACAGCAGCTTCAGCAGCGAGCGATCGGCGAAGATCACCTCGTCCTCGGCGTGGTCGGCGACGAACTGCAGCTGCTCGGGGAACAGGCGGATGTTGAGCGTGTGGAGCACGCGGCCGGTGCACGGCGCGGCGAAGTAGAGCTCGAGGTGGCGGGCGGAGTTCCAGGCGAACGTGCCCACGCGGCCGTCGGCGGAGATCCCGAGGGCGTCGAGCACCCCGCCGAGCTTCCGGGTACGCTCTGCCCACGCCCCGTACGTCGTGCGCTCGATGCCGGCTGGCGTGGCCGAGACGATCGGCTTGTCCGCGAACAGCCGTTCCGCGCGCTCGAAGGGATGGACGAGCGTGAGCGGGTAGGACTGCATCTGGCCCTGCATGGGTCTCCTTCCCTCGGTCCCGCGAGCTTATATTCCCGACCGTGACTGCCACTCAGATACCCAGACCCGGCCCGGAGGACGTCCAACCCGTCTCCAACGAGGGACTCAACCGGTTCCTGACCGGGTTGATCACCGCGCTGCCCATCATCGCCCTGTTCGTCGTCGCCTGGCAGGTGTGGGCCGACCTGTTGTTCTGGAGCGACCTCGTGGTGTTCGTGATCATGTACGCCGCCACCGGGCTCGGGGTGACCGTCGGGTTCCACCGCCTGCTCACCCACCGCGCGTTCAAGACCAAGAAGGGCGTGCGCGCGACGCTCGCGATCCTGGGCTCGGCCGCGATCGAGGGGCCCGTCATCTCGTGGGTCGCCGACCACCGCAAGCACCATGCGTTCTCGGACGTGGAGGGCGACCCGCACAGCCCGCACGTCGACCACGGCATCGGGCTCCGGGCGCGCTGCGCGGCCTGCTGCACGCGCACGTGGGCTGGCTGTTCATCCATACCGACCGCGGCAACCACGAGCGCTACGCGCCCGACCTGCTCGCCGACCCGACGATCCGCTGGGTCAACAAGTGGTTCTTCGGCTGGGCGATCGGCGGGCTGCTCGCCGCGTTCGTGCTCGGCTGGCTCATCGGCGGCTCCCTTCACACGGCTCTCACCGGGCTGCTGTGGGGTGGGGCCGTGCGCATGCTGGTCCTGCACCACGTGACCTACTCGATCAACTCGCTGTGCCACTTCTTCGGGCGCCGCCAGTTCGAGACCAAGGACGAGTCGCGGAACCTGCTGTGGTTGGCGATACCGTCGTTCGGCGAGTCGTGGCACAACAACCATCACGCCTTCCCGACCTCGGCCGAGCACGGCATGCGCCGCTGGCAGATCGACACCTCGGCGATGGTTATCCGCGGCCTGGAGAAGCTGGGCCTCGCCTGGGACGTCGTACGCGTCAGCCCCGAACGTCAGGCCAAGCGCGCGGTGACTTGAGCACCGCGCCGCTCCGCGAGGCGCTCGAGGGCGCCCTTCCCGCCCGCCCGTTCCGGCTCGAGCTGTGGGACGGCACGGCGCTGCCGTCGACCGACGGCGGCCCGACGTTCGCCCTGCGCACGCCGGAGGCGCTCGGCCACGTGCTGCGCTCGCCGGGGCAGCTCGGCGTCGGGCGCGCGTACGTGTCCGGCGCCCTCGACGTGGACGACGTCGAGGCCGCGCTGGGGCTGCTGGACACCTGGAGCCCGCCGCCGGTCGAGCTGCGCGACCGCGCGAAGCTCGCCGCCGCGGCCGTGCGCGCAGGCGCGCTGCGCTCCGTGCCGCACGTGCCCGACGCCGAGCTGCGCCCGCGCGGCCGCCGCCACAGCGTCGCCCGCGACCGCCGCTCCGTCCGCCACCACTACGACGTCTCCAACGAGTTCTTCGAGCTCTTCCTCGGCGAGTCGATGACCTACTCGTGCGCGCTCTTCTCGCGCGGCGCGACGACGCTCGAGGAGGCCCAGGAGGCCAAGCTCGAGATGGTCTGCACCAAGCTCGGGCTCCAGGCCGGCATGCGCGTGCTCGACGTCGGCTGCGGCTGGGGCAGCTTCGCCGTGCACGCCGCGACGCGACACGGCGTCCACGTCACGGGCATCACGCTGTCCGAGCCGCAGGCGCGGCGCGCGCGGGAGCGTGCGCACGAGGCCGGCGTCGCCGACAAGGTCGAGATCCGCGTGCAGGACTACCGCGAGCTCGGCGGCGAGCGCTTCGACCGCGTCGCCTCGATCGGCATGGTCGAGCACGTCGGCGCGGTCAACATCGACCCCTACGCCCGCCACGTCGTCGACGCGCTCGAGCCCGGCGGCGTGCTGCTCAACCACGGGATCGCGCGCCTGCGCCACGGCGACCCCGAGGCGGGGCCGTTCTCCGAGCGCTTCGTGTTCCCCGACGCGGCGCCGCTGCACCTCTCGCGGATCGTCTCCGCGTTCGAGAAGACCGGCGTGACGATCGACCATGTGGAGGGCTTCGCGCCCGACTACGCGGAGACGCTGCGCCACTGGGCGCGGCGGCTCGACGAGCGCATCGACGAGGCGACCCGGCTCGCCGGCCCGGAGCGCGTGCGCGTGTGGCGGCTCTACCTGCGCGCCGCGCGGCGCGGCTTCGAGTCCGGCTTCACCTCGGTCTACCAGGTCAGAGCCCGCGTCTGATCGCGGCGGCGACGCGCTTGGCGCCGTGCGCGCCGAGCAGGATCGAGTAGTGGTTGGTGTCGGGCACCATCTCGTGCTCGATCCCGTTGAGGCGCTCCTCCGAGTACAGGCCGCCCGGTTCGTCCATCATCCCGCGCGGCGCCCACAGCAGGACCATCGGGCAGGCCACGTCGCGCACCGCAGTCCGGACCGCCTCGTCGGCGAGCAGCTCGCGCCCGTTGACCCGCACCGCCTCCTTGACGCACGCGGAGCGCATCTCGGGCTCCGGCCCCTCGAGGTCGTGCTGGATCTGCGCGTCGACCTCGCCCGACCAGATCCCGGCGAAGGACGGGTGCTGCTGCCAGAAGGCGCGGTACGCGCCGCGGTCCGCGAAGGTCATGTCGAGGCGCTTCATCGCCGGTCCGAGCGTGGCGGCGAGCGCATCGTCGACGTCGACGCCGGGCGGGACGTGCAGCGGCGGGCCGCCGTCGACGAGCACGACCGCGCGCACCCGCTCGGCGTGGCGGGTCGCGAGCGCGGTGGCGACGAAGCCGCCCATCGAGTGCCCCGCCACGAGCGCATCGTGCGCGCCGAGGTGGTCGAGCACGGCGAGGCAGTCCTCGGCGTGCCGGGCGATCGTGTACGGGCCGGGCAGCCCGTTGCTGCGCCCGCGGCCGCGCAGGTCGGGCGCGACGAGCGTCGCGGCGCCGTCCAGCTCGCCGGCCACGACGCCCCACGTGCGGTGGTTGGAGCTGATGCCGTGCGCCGCCAGCACGACGGGTGCGTCGCCCGGCCAGCGGTAGGTGGCGAGCGTGCCGCCGGCGACGGGCACGTCGATGCGCTCGGGCTCGCGGCTCACCCGCGCACCGTACCGTCCGCGTCGCCGGTCCGGTCCCGGACGTCGCGGTCAAGCCGGTCCGCGGGGCGGACGATCATTTGGACATGAGGCTCCGCCTCACCCTCGTGTTGCTCGTGCTCGCCGTCGCGGGTTGCGGCCGCGAGCCCGCGGCACCGCGGAGCGCGGCGCCCGCCGCGGCGACCGCCGTGGCCTCGCCGCCGGCCGCGGCGCCGCCGGCCGCCACCGGCCCGCGCGAGCGGCCGCTGTCGCTGGCGATCGGCTTCCTGCGCCGCGACACCCTGCGCAAGGAGGCCTTCGAGCGCTGGCGCCGGACCGAGCTGGCGAAGGCCAGGCGCTCCCGCACCGTCGCGGGCGCACTGCGCCGGGCGCTGCTGGCGCGCCACATCGGCCGCGCCGAGCATGACCGCCTGCGCGAGGTCTACCTCCGGGCGCGCGACGGCGCCGCCCGGCTGGGCGGCGTGCGCGGCACCGAGCTGCGCGCGGTCGTCGCCTCCGTCGACGCGCTCGCCGCGAGCCGGCGCCTCACCGCCGGCCGCTTCGCGCCCGTGTTCCTCACGCTGCGCCGCAACGACCAGTTCTGGCGCTCCGCCGCGATGCCGGCCGCGGGCCGGCGCGAGACCTTCGGCCGCGACCCGGCCGTGTTCCAGTACTACCCCGGCCGCGGCATGCAGCTCCAGCAGCTCGCGAGCTGGGGCCGCGTCAACGCGCGCCTGGGCATCTGCATCGCGCCGCGCAAGCGCGCGCAGCGCGACCTCGTCTCCGCCCTGGGCGGCGGCCGCAAGGGCCGCTGCGCGAAGACGGCCCTGCGGCGCGCGGTGGACCGGCTGGTCGCCCTCGGCGCCCGGCGCGATCGCTTCGTCGCGTGGGAGTACTACTTCGCCTTCGGCGGCGGCACGCCGCCCTGGATCAGCGGGATGACGCAGGGCACCGCGGTGCAGGCGCTCGCCCGCGCCGCGAAGGTGTTCCCGGAGCGGCGCCGCTACCGCGCGGCCGCGGTGCGCGCCCTGGGTGCGTTCCGCGCCCCGCCCCCGGTCGGCGTGCGCGTCCCGGCCGCGGGCGGCGACCACTACCTCATGTACTCGTTCTCGCCCGGCCTGCGCATCCTCAACGGCGACCTGCAGGCGATCACGGGCCTGCGCGATCTCGCCGTGCTCGGCCGCTCGCGGCTCGCGCGCACGCTCTTCCGCCGCGGCGAGCGCGCCGCGCGCGCCGCCGTCGGGGGCTTCGACACCGGCGCCTGGTCGCTGTACTCCCAGAACGGGCGCGAGTCGACGCTGAGCTACCACCAGCTCGTCAAGACCTTCCTCGGCAACCTCTGCCGGCGCACCGGCGGCCGCACCTACTGCTCGGCCCAGCGGCGCTTCGCGCGCTACGAGCGCGAGCCGCCGCGCATCCGCCTCGCCCGCCTGACGCGGCTGCGCGCCGAGCGCGGCACGTCGCTGCGGTTCTCGCTGTCCAAGCTCGCGTCGGTGCGCGTGCGCGTCACGAGCGCCAAGGGCGTCGCGCTGACGCGCAGCATGAGCGTCTCGCGCGGCAGCTACACCGTGCCGTGGACTCCGCGTCGGCGCGGGCGCTACCGCGTGCTGATCGCGGCGCAGGGCCCGAGCGGCCCGCTGGGCGTGCGCGCGGAGACGGTCCAAGTCCGCATCAGCGAGCGCGCGCAGCGCCTGCGGGCGGAGCGGCGCGCGGCCGAGAGGCGCGCGGCCCGCCGGCGCGCGGCGCGCCGTCAGGCTTCCAAGCCGGGGATCGCGCCGTTGCGGAAGGAGTCCACGAAGCGGCGGTGATCGTCGCGGGCGAGCTCGCCGTAGGCCGCGCCGAAGTCGGCGAGGTCGGAGGCGAACGCGTCGACCTCGTCGCCGACGGCCCGGACGATCGCCTCCTCGGTCTGGAAGTCCACGAGCGCCTGGTCGGAGCCCGCGTCCGAGACGCAGTGCACCTTCGCGGTCGCGTGCCCGAGCGAGCGCAGCAGCGGGATGATCTCGTCGGGCTCGGAGACGACGTCCCACTCGAGGTCGGCCTCGTAGGGGGAGAGCTCCTTGACGAGCTGGCCCTTGCCGCGCAGCTCGCACCAGCCCAGCCACGGGTCGGCGTGCGCCTGCAGCGCGCGCTGGGAGACCGCGGTGCGATGCCCGGCGTGCTCGAACGCGCTGCTGATGGTCTCGTCCTTGACCACGCGGCTCGGCGCCGCGATGTTGCCCTGCTTCATCGAGAGCACGACGTCGTTCTCCAGCGCCTGCGTGCGCCCCTCGATCAGCAGGTTGTAGGCCGGCAGCCCGGCGCTGCCGATCCCGAAGCCGGCGCGCCCGACGAGGTCCTTGATCTCGTAGGAGACGCTGTGCTGGCGCTTGACGTCCGGGATCGTGTCGAGGTAGGCGTCGTAGGCCTCGCGCACCTCGGCCTCCTCGTCGGCGTCGAGCCGGCGCACGCCCGGGCCCTCGGTGAAGACGCGCTCGTGGCCCTCGATCGCGGTCATCGACCCGAGCAGCTCGATCCGGGACGCGAGCCGCGCCTCGAGCAGAACGTCGTGCAGCGCGCCCTCCGTGTTCTCGAGCGTCAGGCGGAACTCGTTGTCCTTGTCGCCCTCGTGGAACGCGCGCACCTGCTCGAGATACGAGCGCGCGTACGTCTCGGTCATCTCGCGGATCGTCTCGTCGGAGAGCGCCTTGGAGAACCCGAGCAGCGCCAGGCTGGCGGCCATCCGCCGCAGGTCCCAGGTGAAGTGCCCGAGGTAGGCCTCGTCGAAGTCGTTGACGTCGAAGACCAGGATCCCGGCCGAGTCCATGTAGGTGCCGTAGTTCTCCGCGTGCAGGTCGCCCTGGATCCAGACGCGGCTCGTGCGCTCGTCGGCCCAGCGGTCCTCGAGGCCGGCGACGTCGGCGTAGAACAGGCACGCGCTGCCGCGGTAGAACGCGAACGGGTCCGCGGCCATCTTGCGGAACTTGCGCCGGAACGCCTTCGGGTCGGCCTCGATCAGGTCCTCGAAGGCGTCGACGAGAACCGAGACGATCTGCCCCTGGCGTGCGTCCGTGTCCCGGCCCAGATCTTCGAGCGCTCCCATCCCTCGCCGCAGCATAGGCTGCCGCCATGCGCATACGAGCTGCGGTTCTGGAGGAGTTCGGGGCGCCGCTGGCGGTACAGGACGTCGAGCTCGCCGGGCCGGGGCCCGGCGAGGTGCTCGTGCGCCTGCTCGCCTGCGGCGTCTGCCACACCGACCTGTACACGGCGTCGGGCGCCGACCCCTCGGGCTACGCGCCGTGCGTGCTCGGTCACGAGGGCTGCGGCACCGTGGAGGCGATCGGCGAGGGCGTGACCTCCGTCGCGGAGGGCGACCGCGTGGTGACGCTGTTCTCGCCCCAGTGCGGCGAGTGCGTGCACTGCCGCTCGCCGAGGACGAACCTCTGCCTCGCCATCCGCGAGCAGCAGAACCAGGGCTACCTGCCCGACGGCACGACGCGCCTCTCCCGCGACGGCGAGCCCGTCCGGCACTTCATGGGCACCTCGACGTTCGCCGAGGCGACGGTGATGCCGGAGATCGCGCTCGCGAAGATCTCCCCCGACGCGGCGGCCGAGATGGCGTGCCTGTTCGCCTGCGGGCTCTCGACGGGGCTCGGCGCGGCGATGTACACGGCCAAGGTCGAGCCGGGCTCGACGGCCGTCGTATTCGGCGCCGGGCTCGTCGGCCTCGGCGCCGTCGCGGGCGCGCGGTTGCAGGGCGCGGAGCGGATCGTGTGCGTCGACCTCGCCCAGGAGCGGCTCGAGCTCGCGCGCGGCCAGGGCGCGACCGACGTGATGCTCGGCGGCGAGGACGCGGTCGAGCGGATCCTCGAGATGACGGACGGCTTCGGCGCCGACTACACGTTCGAGGCGACCGGCAACGTCAAGGTCATGCGCCAGGCGGTCGAGTCCGCGCGCATGGGCTGGGGCCTGTGCACGGTCGCGGGCGTGGCGGGCAAGGGCGAGACGCTCGACATCGTCCCGCGCTTCCTCATCACCGGCCGGCGGGTGGCGGGCTCCTCGTTCGGCGGCGTCAAGGGGCGCGAGCAGGTGCCGCAGCTCGTCGACCGCTGGCTCGCGGGCGACATCGACGTTGGACCGCTCGTGTCGCGCACCGTAGGGTTGGAGGGCGTCAACGACGCATTCGCGCTGATGGAGGCCCAGGACGGCATCCGGAGCGTCATCACGTACTAGGAGCAAGGCATGCCGGACGACGCCCTGGCCGTGCACGAGTCCGACGTGGAGGGGGTCCGGCTGCTCGAGGTCTTCGGCGAGCTCGACCTCGCGACCGCCCCGCGGCTGTGCGCGCTGCTCGACGCGGCGCGCATCCAGCGCGTGAAGCGGGTCGTCGTGGACCTCACCGGCGTCGACTTCTGCGACTCGACCGGCCTGCGCGCGCTGCTGGGCGCGAGCACCGAGCTGCGCCACGCCGGCGGCCGGCTCGCCGTCGCCGTGCTCCCCGACGGCCCGGTCTCGCGGCTGTTCGACATCACGGGGATCCGCGAGAGCCTCGTCATCTTCGACGCGCAGCGCGACGCGCTCGCCTCGGTGTCGCGACTCGCCACCTAGCGGATCTCGACCACTGCTGGAACGTCGGCCCGGTCCTGCCGGCTGGGTGGGGATTTGAAGGGGTCGAGCCGCACCGGCGGTCCCTGGTGGTGCGTGCTGGACGTGAAACCGCGCCGGATCTCCGGCTCCAACCAAGCCGCAGTTGACGTTCGCCGGCGCTTGACGAACGCACGGACACCCGGTGGGATCCGCCCGTGCCTTCACCGGCTCGGACACGGTCCGCTTCGGGCAGCTCGACCGCGCGCGCCGCAACGCCTCACCCGCGCCGCCGCGGAGCGCCTCGGCCGCCCCGTCTCCGCGATCGACTACCTCGTGCCCAGCCTCTTCGACGGCAAGGGCGCGTACCTCAAGAACGGCGCGATCTTCATGGCGGACGCGCGCGGGCGGGTCACGCGGCGGGTCAACTGAAACGCGCGAGGGGCCCGGTCGCCCGGGTCCTCGGCAAGCACTGATGTCTCTGGAGGTCAGCCGACGCCGTTGGGCGCCTGCTGGCGGATCCACTCGCGCAGCGTGGTGTCGCCGACCCGCGCGTAGACGCCGGGCTTGCCGGGCCGCGCGCAGCCCTCGCCGTAGCTCGTCGCGCCGACGACGCGCAGCGGACCGGCGGACGTGCGCCCGAACATCGGGCCGCCCGAGTCGCCCTGGCAGGTGTCGACGCCGCCCTCGGGGTAGCCGGCGCAGAGCTGCGTCCGGGCCTCGAAGGAGTCGTACGCGTTCGCGCAGTAGGCGTCGGTCGTGATCGGGACCTGCGCCTTCTGGAGCGTGTCGGGCGTGTCGCCGCCCTCCTCGGTGGTGCCGAAGCCGACGATCGACTCGAGCGTCGACGGCGCCCACAGCGACGTCTCGGCCGCGCCGGCGACCGGCGTCGGCGTCTTGGTCGAGGCGCGCGACAGCTTCAGGATCGAGATGTCGTAGCCGTCGGAGAGCATGTAGTTCGGGTGCGCGATGACGCGCGAGACCGGCACCTTCTCGCCCTGGCCGGGCTTGTTGGAGCCGATGTAGACCTCGATCAGCTGCGGCGGGTAGGCCGCGGGCGACGCGACGCCGGCGCCGCCGGTGATCGACGAGCAGTGGCCGGCGGTGAGGACAGTGTCAGGCGCGATCAGCGTGCCCGTGCACAGGAAGCCCTTGGCGATGACGACCTCGGAGACCGAGGGGAACTCGCCCGGGCCGGCGTTGCTGCCGCCGACGATCGCCATCGACGGGGACGCGGAGAACGCGAGCGCGGCGCAGATGCCGGCCAGCGCGAGTGAGAGCTTTCGCAGGAAGCGGGGCATGGGGGCTGCAACGCAGCCCCGCCTGGGAACTTGCGTCTACTCCCCGTAGGCAGCGAACTGCCCGGGGCCGGGCGCGTTCAGGAACGTCGAGAGAACGCCCCGCTGGGACACGAGCAGCAGCCGGCGGCCCATCACGACCGAGCGGTCGAACGCGAGGCTGTCGAACGCCGACCGCGAGGGGTGCGCGATCTGCGCCACCGGCGCGATCCCGGCCGCGCGGTCGACCCGGTAGACCACCGAGCCGCCGAACGTCGTGTCCTCGGGCGCCTGCGCGTACCGGACGGCCGGGAGGACGGCCAGCCGCTGCGGCGCCCACCAGAGGAACGCCTTGTGGTCGCTCTCCACCTCCGTGTAGCTGCCCTCCCCGAGGGCCTCCTGGTCCAGCCGCACCGGCTTGGCCAGGTCGGAGACGTCGAACAGCGAGAGCTGCACGCCCGTGCGCCGCCCCTGCTCCGTCGCGTCCTGGCCCACGCCGAGCAGCAGCCCGTCGGCGACCGGATGCAGGTAGGCCGAGTAGCCCGGTACCTTCAGCTCGCCGGCGACGCGCGGCCGCTGCGGGTCGGAGAGATCGAGCGTGTAGAGCGGGTCGACCTGCCGGAAGGTGACCACGAAGCCGGTGTCGCCGATGTAGCGGACCGCGTAGATGCGCTCGCCCTTGCCGAGGCCGCCGGCGACGCCCATCTGCACGAGCCGTCCGTCGCGCTCCTTCAGCGTGCGCGACCGCGCTCTCGCTGCGCGCACCCGCACCGCTGTTCCACGGCGGCATCGAGGTCGTCGCGGCGCGCAGCGTCCCCTCGTGCTCGGACAGCGACCACTGGTTGAGCAGGTAGCCCGGCACCTCGCCGCTGCCGAGGTAGCTCGTCTCCCCCGCCTGCTCGGTCGAGAACGCGTGCAGGCCGGTGGCGGACTGGTCGAGGATCTCGGCGCGCGAGGCGTCCGGCGCGAGCCAGCGCTGGGAGGCGACGTAGAGCCGGTCCTGCGACGCGTAGACCGTGTCGCCGTCGGTCATCAGGGCGTCGGCGTCGACCGCCGGCAGGCCGCGCTTCATGTCGATCGTGAGGACGGTCAGCGTGCCGAGGCCCGAGAATGCCTGCGTGCGCCGGACCTGGCGGCAGCGGACGAGCGCGCGCCGGCGCGCCGTGCCCCTGCGGCGGTCGCGCAGCACGGCCGACGGGAGCCACGCCCGCGTGCGGGTGCGGCGCACGGACCGCTGCCAGCCGGCGCGCTGCTCCGCCGGCGCGGGGTGCGTCACTGGCGGGCAGCGCGAGCCCGCGCGGCTCGGTCCGCACGATGACGCGCGCGGTCGCGCCGGTGAGCCGCGCGCTGAGGTAGGAGCCCTCCACGTCGAGCTCGCGCAGCACACGCATCCGAGCCGGGTCCGACACGTCGACCTCGAGCAGCCGCGTGCGCCCCAGCCACTGCGAGGGCGGCACCCCGGGCACCTGGCCGGCGGACGCGACCGGCGCCGCTCCGGAGCCGAGCGTGGCGATCACGAGCGCGCGGTCGCCGCGGACGAGCAGCTCGTGGGAGAAGCCCGGCAGGTCGAGCGCGCCGAGCGCGCGCGGCCGGTCGCCGCTCGCGTCGAGCGCGCGCAGCTTGCCGTCGCGGGCGACGTAGAGCGTCGTGCCGGCGGCCTTGACCCAGTCGGGCTCGTCGACGCCCGCCTCCTGCACGTTGGTCTGCGACGTGGCCTCGCCGCCTTCCGGCGCGGGCGCGGCGACCGGCGCCGGCATCGGCGCGACCCCGCCGCCGCCCTCGCCGCTGCCGCCGTCGCCCCCGCCCGTCTGCGGGATCGGCATCGGCGCCGGCGGCGGCCGCAGCAGCGGGGTCTGGCGGATCACGCGCAGCCCGTTGCGCTGGGCGTAGCCGAGCAGGTTCGTGCAGGAGCGGAAGGCGTGCAGCCGCGGGCTCTTGCGGCCCGGCTTGGCGTCCACCGCCGCGGCACCCGAGGCCAGCATCGCGGCGGTCAGCAGGAGCACGAGCAGGCGGCGCATGCGCCGACACTAATCCGGTTCCCATCGTTCGGGCAAGCGCGCCGTTTCGGCCGCCCCGATCGTGGTGAGGCCGATCCCATGCACACACGCACGCTTGGCAGCCAGGGTCTCGAGGTCTCCGCGCAGGGTCTCGGCTGCATGGGGATGTCCGAGTTCTACGGCTCCGCCGACGAGGACGAAGCCGTCGCCACCATCCACCGCGCGCTCGAGCTCGGCGTCTGCTTCCTCGACACGGCGGACATGTACGGCCCGTTCACCAACGAGATGCTCGTCGGCCGCGCGATCGCCGGCCGTCGCGACGAGGTCGTGCTCGCGACGAAGTTCGGCAACGAACGGAGCGAGGACGGCGGCTTCCTCGGCGTCAACGGCAAGCCGGAGTACGTGCACCGCGCGTGCGACGCCTCGCTGCGGCGGCTCGGCGTCGACCACATCGACCTCTACTACCAGCACCGCGTCGACAAGACGGTCCCGATCGAAGAGACCGTCGGCGCGATGAAGGAGCTCGTCGAGCAGGGCAAGGTCCGCCACCTCGGCCTCTCCGAGGCGTCGCCGGAGACGATCCGCCGCGCCCACGCGGTGCACCCGATCAGCGCGCTCCAGACGGAGTACTCGCTGTGGACGCGCGACCCCGAGGACGAGGTGCTGCCGACCGTGCGCGAGCTCGGCATCGGCTTCGTCGCCTACTCGCCGCTCGGCCGCGGCTTCCTGTCGGGCGCGATCACCAAGCCCGAGGACCTCGCGGAGGACGACTTCCGGCGCCACAACCCGCGCTTCCAGCGCGGGAACTTCGCCAAGAACCTGGAGCTCGTGGACCGCGTGCGCGAGATCGCCGACGAGAAGGACGTCACGCCGGGCCAGCTCGCGCTCGCGTGGCTGCTTCACCGCGGCGGGGACATCGTCCCGATCCCGGGCACCAAGCGCGTGCGCTACCTCGAGGAGAACGCGGCGGCCGACGCGATCGAGCTCACGGCGGAGGACCTCGAGCGCATCGAGGAGGCCGCCCCCGCCGGCGTCACCGCCGGCGAGCGCTACCCGGACATGTCGAGCATCGACCGCTGAGCGCCCTCAGCGCGCGTCCTTCGTCGCGCCGTAGCCGCGCTCGGCGACCGCGGCGCCGACCGCACCCAGCGCGTCGGCGCCGAGCGCGCGCGGCTCGCCGATCGCCGCCGCCCGCCAGTAGACCGTGCAGGCCCACTCGAGCAGCTCGGTGCGCTCGACGGCGAGCGCGAGGTCGTCGGCGAACGTGATCGCGCCGTGGTTGGCCATCAGCGCGGCGGAGCGATCCTCGAGCGCGGCGAGCACCTCGGCGGCGAGCTCCGGCGTGCCGAAGGTCCGGTAGGGCGCCACGCGCACGCTGCCGCCGAGCGCCAGCATCTCGTAGTGCACGCAGGGCAGCTCGTCGAGCACGATCGAGAGCGCGGTCGCGACCGGCGCGTGCGTGTGCACCACCGCACCGGCGCCGTAGCGCTCGTAGACGCCGAGGTGCAGCGCGATCTCCGACGTCGGGGCGAGCGTGCCCTCGAGGAGACCTCCCGCTCGATCGACGACCACGACCTGCTCCGCGGTCAGCTCGCCGAGCACGCCGCCCGTCGGCGTGATCGCCACCCGGTCGCCGTCGCGGGCGCTCACGTTGCCGGAGGTCAGCGCGCACCAGGCCGGCGGCGGCGAGCGAGCGGCACGCGGCGGCGACCTGCTCGCGGAGGGAACTCGCGCTCGTCATGGGCCCGATGCTAGGGGTCAGGAATCCTTCACATCTCCGTGAGGTGGACCCCCTACGCTGCACGCGTGCACCGTGAACGCCTGTCGATCCTCGCGACGATCCTGGTCGCGGTGGCGCTCACGGGGATGCTGTTCGCGATCGATCCGATCCGCGACGCGGTCGGCGCCGCCTTCGCCGGCGACCTGGGCGAGATGCGCGACGAGCTGGACTCGCTCGGCGCGGCGGCCGCGCTCGTGCTGCTCGGCATCGCGCTCGTGCACGCCGTCGTCCCCTTCCCGGCCGAGTTCCCGACCGCGGCCGCCGGCTTCGTGTTCGGCTTCGCGATCGGGTTCCCGCTGATGGTGCTCGCCTGGACGCTGTCCTGCCTGGTCGCCTACGGGCTCGCCCGCGGCATCGGGCCGCCGCTGCTGGACCGGCTCGCGGGGCGCGAGCGGATGGAGGCCACGGACCGTCTGATCGCGCGCGGCGGCTGGCCGATCCTGCTCGCCGGCCGCCTCATCCCGATCGTGCCGTACAACCTCGTCTCCTACGCCGCCGGCGCCACCCGCGTGCCGCTCGGCCGCTTCACGTGGACGACGGCCGTCGGCGTCGCCCCGCTCACCGCGCTCACGGCGCTGCTCGGTCAGCGGCTCCAGGAGCCGCGCTTCGACGACCCGGTGCTGTGGGCGGTCGTGCTCGGCGTCATCTGCCTGCTGGCGCTGGCACGGCCACTCGGTCGCCGCCTTCGCGCGAGCCAGTGAGCCACCGCCGCAGCTGCGCGTAGACGCGCGGGTGGTTGAGCAGCTGGAGGTGGTTCGCGCCGCCCAGGTGCATCCCGTGGTCGATCTCGAACGCGAGCTTGCGCAGCGGCCCGGCCCCCGAGGCGCTCGGGAACTGCACGAGCACGTCGCCGATCAGCCGCCCGAGCCGCGAGTCCTTGTCGCGCGCGAGCGTGGCGCCCACGTAGTAGTAGGTCGCGCTCGGCAGGAACGGGAAGTCCGCGCAGCGGTCCGGGCCCCACTCGTCGGGATCCACCCCCTGCCAGTCCTCCTCCAGGCAGGCGCCGTAGCGGAGGTCCTTCACGCCGGCGCTGCGCACGGTCAGCAGGCGCGCGAACGGCGCGGTCTCGGGCCGCCGTGAGAGCCAGTGGGAGCCGCGCGCGGCGGCGCGCTCGAGCGGCGCGCCCATGTGCGGGGAGCCGAGGCAGACGACGTGGCGCAGCGCCTGCGTCCAAGCGAGGCCGTCCTTCTCGCCGTAGTGGCACGCGCTGCGCGCCACCAGGCCGCCCATCGAGTGCCCGACCAGCACGAGCTCCTCCACGGGGACGGGCCAGCCCTCGAGGAGGGCCTCGAGCGCGGCGGCCAGCGCGCGCCCGTTGTCGGAGATGTGGCGGCCGGTGTTGTAGCGGGCGTATACCGGCGTGTGGCCGAGGTCCTCGCGCAGCCGCTCCCCGTAGGTCGGGCCGCCCCCGAGCCGCCACGCGGCGTCCGTCTCGCACAGGCCGTGCACGAACACGGCGACCTTCGGGCCTCCCTCGCCGTCCACGCGCAGGTCGAGCCCGAGCGCCAACGGCGCATGGTCGCGCTCGATCCGGTCGCCCCACATGCCGTTGAGCGCCGCGAGCGCGAGGGCGCCGCGCGGGTCGTCGGTCAACGGGACGCCGTCGGCCGGCGCCGTGAGCGCGAGCGCGCGGCCGCCGCCCTTGGGCACCGCGCTCAGCGACGTACGCACCGACGCGTGCACCAGGGTGGCGATGCCGTCGTGCGCGAGCCGCACCGGCGCGCCCATCGCGCCGAGGGCCCCGAACACGCGGCCCGTGACGCCGCGGTGCACGTCGCGCACGATCGCGCCGACGCCCCCGAGCGCCTCGCCCGCCAGCTCGCCCGCCGCCCTGATCTCCGTTCCCCGCACCGGTCGACCTCCGTACTCAGCAACAGATCGCCGAAGTGTTGCAGATGACTAGGATGCCGCGCGATGGACGGCTACCCGCACGTGCGCGAGATCACGACGCGCTGGAAGGACAACGACGTCTACGGCCACGTGAACAACGTCGAGTACTACTCGTACTTCGACACGGTGATCAACGAGTACCTGATCACCGAGGGCGGCCTGGACATCCTCGCGGGCGAGACGATCGGCCTGTGCGCGGAGTCGCACTGCGCCTTCCACGGCCCGCTCGCGTTCCCGGGCGTGGTCGAGGCCGGGCTGCGCGTCGGCAAGCTCGGGCGCGCGAGCGTGCGCTACGAGATCGCGCTGCGCGAGCGGGGCGCCGGCGAGCTCGCGGCCGAGGGCTGGTTCGTGCACGTCTTCGTCGATCGCGACACGCGGCGCCCCGCGGAGATCCCGTCGCGGCTGCGCGCGGCGCTCGAAGCGCTGGCGTGAGCACGCCCCACGCCGTCGAGGAGCTGCTGCGGCGCCGCGCCCGCGGGACACGCGACGACGGCGCGCGGCTGGCGCTGGCGATCGAGGGCGGCGGGATGCGCGGGGCGGTGTCCGCCGGGATGGCGATCGCGATCGACGAGCTCGGGCTCACGGGCCTTCGACGCGGTCTACGGCGCGTCCGCGGGCGCGCTCAACGGCGTCTGGCTGCTCAGCGGCAACCCGTCCGACGGGCTGCGCCCGTACGCCGACCCCGCGCTGATCCGCCAGTACGTCCGGCGCTCCAACGCCCTGCGCGGGCGGCCCGTGGTGGACACGCGGCATCTCGTCGAGCACCTCTACGAGCACGTGCTCCCGATGCACTTCGAGCGCGTGCTGGAGCACCGCGTGCGCTTCCACCCGCTCGCCACCGACGTCGAGACGGGCCGGGCGGTCGACCTGGCGCCGGCGATCCGCGACCGCGCCTCGCTCAAGCTCGCGCTGCGGGCGACGACCGCGCTGCCGCTGCTGGCCGGCCCGCCCGTGGTCATCGACGGCCGCCGCTACCTCGACGCGGGGCTGGCCGAGTCGATCCCGTTCCACGCCGCGCTCGCCGCCGGGGCGACGCACGTGCTCGTGCTGCGCTCGCGCCGGCCGCAGGACGAGGAGCGCCCCGGGCGGGTCTCGCGCGCGATCACCGGCACGCTGCTGGGCCGGCTCGGCGAGCCCGTGCGGCGCGGGTACCTGGAGCGCCCCGCGCGCCTGGCCGCCGACGACGCGCTGCTCGAGCGCCACGACGCCGTGCTCGGCATCCGCCCGCCCGCCGGCTCGCCGCGGGTGTCGCGGCTGGAGTCCGACTCGGGCGTCGTGCGGGCGGGGCTGGAGGCGGGGCGCGAGGCGGCGCTGGCGGCGCTGCGCCCGCTGGTGGCGTAGCGCCGCCGGACCGGGTCAGTGGGCGGGCTCCACGTTGTGGTTGCCGCGGAAGACGTTGCGGGGGTCGAAGCGCGCCTTCACGCACGCGAGCCGGGCGTGGCGCTCGGCGCCGAAGGCCTCCCGCACGCGGTCGGCTCCCTCGTCGCCGAGGAAGTTCAGGTACGAGCCGCCCGTGCGGTAGGTCGCCATCAGCTCGCGGAAGCCGCGTGACCAGGTGATCGCCCGCGCGTCGTCGGCGGGGTCATCCCACAGCGACAGCGGGTGCACGACGAAGCGCGCGCCGCGCTCGGCCAGCGGGGAGTGCTCGGCGCCGATCCGCGCCATCGCGCCGCCCCAGCCGACGAGGAACAGCTGCGACGGCCCCTCCGGCTTCGCTTGGCAGTGCTCGACGATCGCGTCGACCAGCGCGTCCGGGAGGTCGTCGGCCTGCTCCGCGGTCCAGTAGTTGCGGTAGCCGGGCGGGTCGTCGAGCATGCACTGGAAGTCCGCGTAGGGCATCACGCCGAAGAAGTCGGCGATCGGGTCGCCGAGCGCGCGCAGGCCGCCCAGCGCACCCTCTCCGTCGGCCGGGTCGCCCGCCCACATCCCGGCGACGGCGACGGCCGGCGCGCCGTGCCAGCGCGACGGGAAGTCGGGATCCTCGGGGACGGTCAGGCTCACGTAGGCGAGGCTCAGCTCGTCGGGCGCGGCGAGCATCACGTCGCGGAAAGCGCGCAGCAGCTCGCCGGCGCGCTCCCGCGGGTAGAGCACGATGCCCGCGAGCACCTCCGGGCCGACCGGGTGCAGCGTCAGCTCGAGCGCCGTCACGACGCCGAAGTTCCCGCCCCCGCCGCGCAGCGCCCACAGCAGCTCGGGGTTCTCGGTCGCGGACGCGCGCACCCGCTCCCCGTCCGCGGTGACGAGCTCCGCGGCGAGCAGGTTGTCGCAGGCGAGGCCGTGCTTGCGCTCGAGCCAGCCCGAGCCGCCGCCGAGCGTGAGCCCGGCGACGCCGGTCGTCGACACGCGCCCGCCGGTCGTGGCCAGGCCGTGCTCCTGCGTCGCGCGGTCGACCTGCGCCCACGTGGCGCCGCCGCCGACGCGGGCGACGCGCCGGACCGGGTCGACCTCGACGGAGTCGAGCCCGCGCACGTCGAGCACGACGCCCTCGCACAGCGCTCGGCCCGACACCGCGTGCCCGCCGGCGCGCACCGAGACCTCGAGCCCCCGCGCGGCGGCGAACGCGAGCGCCTCCGCCACGTCGTCGGCCGACGCGCAGCGCGCGACGTAGCGCGGCCGTGTGGTGATCATCGCGTTGAAGAGGACGCACGCGTCCTCGTAGGCGGGCGAGCCGGGCTCGTGGAGGATGGAGGGCGCGATCGTGGTCATGCGCCGAAGCTACGGCCGCCGCGGCCGCGCGACTTCCCCTGTTGCGGCCATCCGCACACGATGGCCGGAACCGGCCACCGCGATCGTTCGCCACCGAACGTCGCTCATCGGCGCGTCGCACTCCGAACGTCAACTGCGGCTGGGTAGGGAGTCGGTGGGTGTGCGTCAACGTCGATCGGCAGCACGACGCACCCGGTCGGATCGACGTTTCCGGGCTATACGACCCCCAACGTCGATCCACCGGGAGTGGCTGGTCCACCGATCGACGTTCGTGCACGCGCCGCGGGCGGCTCCCTCGCTTCCCTACCCAGCCGCAGTTGCCGTTCGCCGGCGCTACAGCAACCCGGCACGCGCCGCATACGCCACGGCCGCGGTGCGCGAGGGGAGGCGCAGCTTGGTGCGCACGTTCGCGACGTGGCGGTGCACGGTGTGGGGACTGACGACGAGCCGCTGCGCGATCTCCGCGTCGCCGAGGCCCTGGGCGACGAGCCGCAGCACCTCGACCTCGCGGGCGCTGAGCTCGCCCAGGCCCGCCTCGGGTCCCGCGAGCAGGGCTTCGGCGGCGGCGAGCTCGCGCACCGCGCCGAGGGCGGCGAAGACGTCGCGGGCCGTGCGCGCGGCGGTCGCGGCGCTCTCGGCGCGGCCCAGCTCACGGAGTGCCCGCGCGAGCCAGAGACGGGCGACGGCGGCGTCGTAGGGGGCGGAGGTCAGGCGGTCGATCGCGTCCTCGCTCGCGCGGCGGGCCTCGTCGTGGTCGCCGGCGGCGAAGGCGAGCGCGCCGGCCACGAGGCGGACGCGGCCGAGCAGGTAGGGCGTGCCGAGCAGCGAGGACGCGCGCTCGAGGTCCTCGAAGGCGCGGCGCGCGGCGTCGAGCTCGCCGCGCTCCGCCCGCGCGCGGACGAGCAGCTCGAGGGCCGGCACGCGGCCTAGCACGTCCGCTGCGGGCAGGCGGCGCAGGACGCGCTCCGCGGCGTCGGCGGCGTCCGCCGGGCGGCCGTCGTGCAGCGCCAGCTCGCCGAGGCCGAGCACGCCGGACGGCCCGGCGCGCTCGTACAGGGCACGCGCCTCCTCGACCCGGCCCTGGCGCGCGCGCAGCTCCGCGAGCCGCGCGAGCCCGCCCGAGGCCTGGCCGGGCCGGGTGGCCTCGAGGTCGGCCACGGCGGCGACGAGCTCCCCCTCGGCGCCCGCCCAGTCGCCGCTGGTGGCGAGCACGCGGCCGTAGGTGCTGCGGCAGACGCCGACCAGCTGGCGCGCGCCCCAGCGCTCGGCCACGTCGCGCATGACCATGCACCACTGCGTCGCGCGCGGGAAGTCGCCGACGCCGTCGCAGGCCGCGATCAGGTAGCAGAGCGCCCAGCCCTGCGAGAGCGGGAAGCGGAGCTCCTCGACGGCCGCGATCGTCGAGGCCTCGTCAAGCAGCCGCATGCCCTCCGCCACGCGGCCGCCGATCACCTCGGCGATCCCGTCGAGCGCGAGCCCGACGGCCTCGAGGTCGGCGATGCCCTGCTCGCGGCCGAGCCGCGCCGCGAACCGCGCATGCCGTGCGGCGGCGTCAGGGTCGAGGTCGACGTTGAGCGCGAAGGAGCCCTCGTTGAGCGCGAGCCAGCCGTGGTCGGCCGACTCGGGCAACGGGTCCAGCAGCCGGTGGGCGCGCACGAGCCAGCCGCGCGCGACGGCGTCCTCGCTGCGGAACTCGCGGAAGTCGCTCGCCAGCCACGCGGCGACCCGCCCGGCGGCGGCGTCGTCGCCCTCGGAGCGATACGCGCGGTAGGCCGCCTCGCGGGCGCGCAGCGTCAGCGCCTCGTCGGAGAGCCACCACGCCGCCCAGCCGAGCCCCTCCCACCCGGCGCCGGAGGCCCCGTCCGCAATCGCGGCGGAGAACGCCTCGCGGGCGAGCTCCCACTCGCCGCGCCGCAGCGCCTCGGTCCCGTCGGCGATCCGTGATGTGGTGGTCGGTGGCACGCCGCGACGCTACGGGCGCCCGGCGCGCGCCGCAATGGGGCTGGCCGTAGGAGTCCGTCGAAGCAGATCCGGTGCTTCGACGGGCTCCCTGCTCAGCGCACGAGCCGGTCCAGGCGGATCGGCAGGTCGCGCACGCGCCGGCCCGTCGCGTTGAAGACCGCGTTGGCGACCGCGGCGGCCGTGCCGACGATGCCGATCTCGCCGATGCCCTTGGCGCCCATCGGATTGAGATCGGAGTCGGCCTCGTCGATCCAGTGGGCCTCGATCTCCTCGATGTCCGCGCAGGCAGCGATGTGGTACTGCGCGAGGTCCTTATTGACGTAGTCGCCGAACCCGGCGTCCATGACGCTCTCCTCGTGCAGCGCCATCGAGATGCCCATCGTCATGCCGCCGATGAACTGCGAGCGGGCCAGCCGCGGGTTGACGATCCGGCCCGCGGCGAACACGCCGAGCATGCGCGAGACGCGCACCTCGCCCGTGAACGCGTCCACGCGGACGCCGGCGAACTGCGCGCCGAACGCGTAGCGGGCGAGCTGCTCGCGCGCCTTGAGGAACTCGCGGGTGTCGGCGGTCGCCTCCAGGCCCTCCTCGGGCGGCTCGCCGCCGTGCTCGGCGAGCTGCTCGCGCAGGGCGCGGCAGGCCAGCACGATCGCCGTGCCCCACGACGCCGTGCCCGCCGAGCCGCCGGCGACGTTCGCGCGCGGGAACGCGCTGTCGCCGACCTTCATCGCGACCTGCTCGACGCCGACCTCCAGCGCGTCGGCCGCGATCTGGGCGAGCACCGTGCGCGCGCCCGTGCCGATGTCGGCCGCCGCGATCCGCACGACGAAGCCGCCGTCCCGGCGCGCGCGCACCGCCGCCTGCGACGGCATCTGGTAGGCCGGGTACGTCGAGGCCGCGACGCCCATCCCATGCAGCCAGCGGCCCTCGCGGCGGGCGCCGGGCTCGCCGCGGCGCTCCCAGCCGAAGCGCTCGGCGCCCTCGCGCAGGCACGCCACGAGGTTGCGCGAGGAGAAGCGCGTGCCCTCCTCCGGGTGCACCTCCGGGTCGTTGCGGATCCGCAGCTCGATGGGATCCATCCCCAGCTCGTGCGCGAGCTCGTCCATCGCGGACTCCAGCGCGTACATGCCGGGGCACTCGCCCGGCGCGCGCAGCCACGACGGGGTCGGCACGTCGAGCACCGCCAGCTCGTGGGCGGTGCGTCGGTTCGGCGCGGCGTACATCCAGCGCGAGCAGATCGCCGTCTGCTCCGCGAACTCCTTCATCCGCGACGTCTGCTCGATCGCCTCGTGGGAGATCGCCTGCAGGCGGCCGTCCGCGTCCGCGCCCAGGCGCAGTCGCTGGATCGTCGGCGTGCGGTAGCCCACGTAGGCGAACATCTGCTGGCGCGTCGTCGCGACCTTGACGGGCCGCTGCACGACCTGCGCCGCGATCGCCGCCAGCGCCACGTTCGGGCGCGGGAGGCCCTTGGAGCCGAAGCCGCCGCCGACGTGCGGCGAGATCACCCGCACCTGCGAGGGCTCGAGCCCGAACAGCTTCGCGATCGTGCTCGCGACGCTCGAGGCGCCCTGCGTCGAGTCGTAGAGCGTCAGTCCACCGTGCTCCCAGACGGCGACCGTCGCGTGGGGCTCCATCGGGTTGTTGTGGAAGGCGGGCGTTGAGTACGTCGCGTCGATCGATGCGGCGGCGGTCGCCAGCGCGGCCTCGGGATCGCCCTGCCCTGTGACCGAGGGGAACGACGGGTTGACCTTCTCCGGCGAGTAGAGGCCGGGATGGTCGGCGCGCAGGACGACGTCGTGCGGGCGCTGCTCGTAGTCGATCTCCACGAGCGGCGCCGCCGCGCGCGCGGTCTCGAGCGAGTCGGCCACGACGGCGGCGACGATCTGCCCGCGATAGGCCACCTCGCGCGACTGGAACAGCGCGAGCTCCGTGTCGCCGCTGTCGCCCAGCTCCGGGGCGTTGTCCGCCCAGACGACCGCGACCACGCCGTCGAGCGCGAGCGCCGCGGCGGCGTCGACGCCCCGTACCGTGCCGGAGGCGATCGTCGACTGCACGGGCTGGCAGTACGCCATCCCGTCGGCGTGGTGCTCGTAGGCGTAGCGGGCGCGGCCCATCACCTTCTCTCGCCCCTCGAGCCGCGCGAGCGGCGTGCCGACGGCGCGCGGGAGCACGGGGGCGGTCACGAGCACACCTCCTCGAGGGCAGAGACGAGCACGTTGCGGGCGAGCGGGACCTTGAACGCGTTGTCGCGCAGCGGCTCCGCGGCGGCCAGCTCGGCGTCGGCGGCGGCGCGGAACGCGGCGTCGCCGGCGCTCGCGCCGCGCAGGGCCGCCTCCGCGCGCTCCGCGCGCCAGGGCACGTGCGCGAGCCCGCCGAAGGCGATCTGGCAGTCGCTCACCACGCCGCCGTCGAGCTCGACCGCGACGGCGACGGAGACCACGGCGAAGGCGTAGGAGGCGCGGTCGCGGACCTTGCGGTAGCGCACCCGCTGCGCCGTCACGGGCGGCGCCAGCTCCACGGCCACGATCAGCTCGCCCGGCTCGAGCACCGTGTCGCGCTGCGGCTCGTCGCCGGGCAGGCGGTGCAGGCCGGGGATCGGGATCGCGCGCTCCCCCGCCGGCCCGGTGACGTGCACGGTGGCGCCGAGCGCGGCCAGCGCCACCGCCATGTCGGACGGGTTGGTGGCGATGCAGGCGGCGGAGTGCCCGAGCACCGCGAGGTTGCGGTGCTCGCCCTCGCGGGCCGGGCAGCCGGACCCCGGCCGCCGCTTGTTGCACGGCTTCGTGACGTCCTGGAAGTACGCGCAGCGCGTGCGCTGCAGCAGGTTGCCGCCGACGGTGGCGACGTTGCGCAGCTGGCCGGAGGCGCCGGCCAGCACCGCCTGGGCGAGCAGCGGGTAGCGCTCGCGCACGCGGCGGTCCGCCGCCAGCGCGCTGTTGGTCACGCCCGCGCCGATCCGCAGCCCGCCGCCCGCGGCCGTCCTCGATCTCCGTGCCGAGGTCGCGCACGTCGACGAGCAGCCCCGGCGTCTCCACCTCGAGCTTCATCAGGTCCACCAGGTTGGTCCCGCCGGCCAGGAAGCGCGCGCCCTCGGCGCCCGCCAGCAGCGCAACGGCCCCGTCGGCGTCGGGGGCCCGCTCGTACGCGAACGGCCTCATCGCGCGGCCTCGGCGATCGCCGTGACGATGTTCGCGTAGGCGCCGCAGCGGCAGAGGTTCCCGCTCATCCGCTCGCGGATCTCCTCGCCGTCGAGCGCCGGCTCGCCGCCCACATCCGCGCTGACCGCGCTCGGCCAGCCCTCGCGCGCCTCGCCGAGCATCCCGACCGCGGAGCAGATCTGGCCCGGCGTGCAGTAGCCGCACTGGAAGGCGTCGTGCTCGACGAAGGCCTGCTGGACGGGATGCAGGGTCTCCCCCTCGGCGAGGCCCTCGATCGTCGTCACCTCGCCGCGGACCGCGACCGCCAGCAGCAGGCAGGCGTTGGCGCGGCGGCCGTCGACGAGCACGGTGCAGGCTCCGCACTGGCCGTGGTCGCAGCCCTTCTTGGCGCCCGTGAGGTCGAGCTGCTCGCGCAGCACGTCGAGCAGCGTCGCCCTCGTGTCCGCGGCGATCTCGCGCCGCTCGCCGTTGATCGTGAGCGCCAGCTCGGCGCGCTGAGCTTGCATGCGCAGGGAAGCTACGCGCTGAGCAGCAGCTCCGCCACCTGCCGCGGGTCGTCCCACATCGGCAGGTGGCCCGTGTCGCGCAGGATCACCGTGCGCACGTTCGGCGGCGGATCGCGCAGCCGCGACACCATCCGGTCGTGCTCTGGCCACGCGAGCGTCACGGGGACGCGGATCCGCGCCAGCCCGGAGAACGTGCTCGCGCGCATCGCCGCGTTGACGTCGGGGAAGCCCGGCGCGAGCGCGTAGGCGCGGATCAGGTCGCGCGGCCGCCTCCGCCGGCATCCGCTCGGGGTGCGCGACGAACATGCCCATGGCGGCGCGGCGCAGCGCGGGCACGCGCGCGAGCGCCCCGGCGAACGGCAGGGCGGCACGCGCGGCCGCGCGCGCCGAGCTGCGCCGCGGCGGCAGCGGCTCGGGCCACAGCCCGGCGGGCCCGATCGCCGTCACGGAGCGCGCCCGGCCGGCCAAGGCCAGCTCGAGCGCGACCCAGCCGCCGAGCGAGTTGCCGGCCACGGCGAAGTCCTCGATCCCGCGGGCGGCGAGCCCGTTCGCCGACCGCCTCCGCGAGCCGCGCCGGCGTGGGCTCGGTCCCCCGCAGCGGCGGCGAGCCGCCGAACCCGGGCAGGTCGACCGCGATCACCTCGCGCTCCTCCGCCAGCAGCGGCGTCACCGGCGCCCAGACGCGGCGGTCGGCGCCGAGCGGGTGCAGCAGCACGAGCGCGGGGCCGGACCCCGTGCGGTCGAGGGCGAGCGACGGCGCGATGGCGGCGGTCGCGGTCACGCGCTCGCGACGCTGCGCAGCGGCAGCCGCGCCGGCGTCGCGGGCCGCCAGAGCGGCTTGGCGAACAGCGCCTGCGCGAGCCCGATGCGGTGCTCGGCGAAGCCCGCCTCGCAGTAGCAGAGGTACAGCCGCCACAGCCGCCGGAAGCGCTCGTCGTAGCCGCGCTCGCCGAGCTCGCCGGCGTGCGCGTCGAGGTTCTCGCGCCAGCGGTGCAGCGTCTCGGCGTAGTGCGGCGTGAGGTCCTCCATGTGCACCGTCCGCATGTCGGTGTCGCGCGCGACGCAGCGGGCGATCACCTCCTGGGAGGGCAGGCAGCCGTTGGGGAAGATCATCGTGCGGATGAACGAGCGCGACACGCGCTCGATCCGGTAGGCGCGGTCGTCCATCGTGATCGCCTGCAGCAGCATCGCCCCGTCGGGCGCGAGCAGCTCGGAGCAGCGCGCGAAGAACGTGTCGAAGTCCTTCCAGCCGACGGCCTCGATCATCTCCACCGAGACGAGCTTGTCGTAGCGGCCGCGCAGGTCGCGGTAGTCCTCCAGCAGCACGGTCACGCGGTCCTCGAGGCCGGCCTCGCGGACGCGCCGCACCGCGGTGGCGTACTGGTCCTTGGAGATCGTGGTGGTCGTCACGCGGCAGCCGCGCGAGCGGGCCGCGTTGACGGCCAGCGAGCCCCAGCCCGTCCCGATCTCCAGCAGGTGGTCGGTGGGCTGCAGGTCGAGCTTGTCGTAGATCAGCTCGAGCTTGGCCTCCGAGGCCTGCTCGAGCGTCATCCCGGGCCGGTCGAACAGCGCGCAGGAGTACATCATCGTCGGGTCGAGCATCCGCTCGAACAGGTCGTCGCCGAGGTCGTAGTGGGCCTCGATGTCCTTGCGCGAGCGCTGCGGCGTGTTGCGCACGAACGCCTGCCGCGCGCGCAGGTACGGCTCGCGCACGGGCGCCAGGCGGCGGCGCGCGGCGTCGAGGCGGTTGACGTTGCGGGCGCCCACGCGCAGCACGGCGGTCACGTCGGGCGAGTCCCACAGGCCCTGCGCGTAGGCCTCCGCGAGCCCGCGGCCGCCGTGCAGCAGGTGCGGCCACAGCGCCGCGGAGCGGACGTCGACGATCGCCGACGGGGCGCCCGCGCCGAACTCGTGGCGCACGCCGTCCTCGACGACGGTCAGCCGGCCCTCGACGATCCTGCCGAGCAGGCCGAGGACGATGCGGCGGGCGGCGGCCTGCCTCATGCCGCCACCTCCGGGCGGCGATGCCACGGCACGCCCTTGAGCTTGAGCGCGACGGCGTGCGCGTAGATCAGCGCGGCCACGCGCAGCGTCGCGCCGTAGTGGCGCGCCAGGCCGCGCCGGTCCAGCGGGCGGCGCTCGAGCTTGAGCGTCGCGTCGAAGACCTTGTCGCCGTCCTCGCGGTTCTCGACGTGCACGGACAGCGTCCGGCCGGGCACGGCCGCGCGCAGCGTGTAGCGCTGGTCCATGCCCATGAACGGCGACACGTGCATGCGCTTGTCCATGTCCGCGGCGAGCACGCGGTGGCCGTCCTCGCGGCGGAGCACGTAGGCCTGGCGGTCGCCCCACGGCGTGTTGGTGACCTCGGCGACGACGGCGCCCACGGTCTCGCCGTCGGGCTCGAAGAGGTAGTAGAAGCAGACGGGGTTGAAGCAGTGCCCGAGCGTGCGCAGGTTGGTGAGCAGGCGCACCGGCCCGCGCGGCGCGTCCGGCCCGGCGATCTCGCGCACGACGTCGCGCAGCGGCCGCCCGGGGTCGCCGATGTGGTCGCTGCGCCGGAAGCGCCGGCCGAGCAGCGCCGGCACGTCGTCGAGGTCGAGGTAGGCCATCGAGATCCGGTGGCGGAACGCGTGCTCGCGCACCGCGAAGCGGCGGTGGTGGACCGTGCCCTCGTAGAAGGCGGCCGCGGTCACGCCGGCACCGCCTCGCGGCCGAGCGCGGCGACCGCGCGGTGCGCGCTCGCGACGCCGTCCTCGTGGAACCCCCAGCCCCAGTAGGCGCCGCAGTAGTGCGTGCGGTCGCGCCCGCCGACCTCGTCGTAGCGGCGCTGGGCGGCCTGGCCGGCGACGGTGTAGACGGGGTGCGCGTAGGCGATCCGGCGGATGATCCGCGCGGGGTCGATCGCCTCCGTGTGGTTGAGCGTCACGAGGTACTCCTCGTCGGCGTCCAGCGACTGCAGGCGGTTCATGTGGTAGGTCACCGTGGCCGGCCCGGTCGCGTCCGGGACGAGGTGGTAGTTCCAGCTCGCCCAGGCCCGCCGGCGGCGCGGCAGCAGGCTCCGGTCGGTGTGCAGCACGGCCTCGTTGGCCTGGTACGGGAAGGCGCCGAGGATCTCGCGCTCGGCCGGCGTCGGGTCCGCCAGCAGCGCGAGCGCCTGGTCGGCGTGGGCGGCGATGACGACCTCGTCGAAGGTCTCGGGCTCGCCGCCCGCGGGCGTCACCTCGACGCGGTCCGCGAAGCGCTCGATCGCGCGCACCGGCGTCGAGAGCCGGATGCGGTCCGCGAACGGCGCGGTGAGCGCCTCGACGTAGCGCTTGGAGCCGCCGGCGACCGTGCGCCACTCGGGCCGCCCGCGCAGGCCGAGCATGCCGTGGTTGTCGAAGAACTCGACGAGGAAGCGCGCGGGGAACGTCCACATCTGCTCCGGGTCCGCCGACCACACGGCGGCGGCCTGCGGCACGATCACGCGCTCGACGAACGCGTCGGAGACGCCGAGCGTGGCGAGCCATTCCCGCAGCGTCGGCTCCTCGGGAGACTCCAGCAGCGCACGGGCGCGGCGCTGGAAGCGCGGCACGTCGGCGACCATCCGCTGGAACGCCGGCGAGAGCAGGTGCGAGCGCTTGGCGTAGAGGCCGTTGGGCGAGGTGCTCGCGTACTCGAAGTCCCCGTCGGAGACGCCGAAGGACATGTCCGAGCGCTGCGAGGCGACGCCGAGCTCGGCCAGCAGCGCCTCGAAGCGCGGGTAGTTGCGGTCGTTGAAGACGATGAAGCCGGTGTCCACCGCGAGCGGGCCGCGCGCGGTCTCCACCTCGATCGTGTTCGTGTGCCCGCCCGCGTAGGCGCCGGCCTCGAACACCGTGACCTCGTGGTCAGGGCGCAGCAGGTGCGCGGCGACGAGACCGCTGACGCCGCCGCCGACGACGGCGATGCGGGTCCGGTCGGCGCTCTGGAGCTCGACGGCCATCGAACTCCCATTCGGATGGCCCTCCGGATCGGATCACATGGCGCGCAGGCCCGCCGTGACGGCGGCGGCCACGACGACGCAGCCGATGATCGAGCCCGTGCGCCAGGCGACCACGCCGCCGGCCGCGACGCCGGCCGTGTGCTCGCCGACCGCCAGCTCCTGGCCGTCGGCCAGCGTCGCGGTCACCACGAGCGCGGCCAGCAGCGCCGGGGCGAGCAGGCTGATCACGCCGAGGAAGCGCGGCGGCAGCTCGCGGCCGCCGAGCACGATCGGGCCGGCCGCCTTGATCGCGGCGGTGATGACCGCGAGGCCCGCGATCAGCGTCACGCTGGTGCTCACGCGGCCTTCTCCTCGGCCTCGGCCCGCGCGCGCTGGGTGAGCCCGAGCAGCGCGCCGACGCTCGCGGCCAGCACGGGGATCCCGGCGGGCGCGAACGGGACGAGCGCGAGCGCGACCAGCGCGCCGATCGCGGCCGCCCCGCGGGCGCGGCCGCTGCGCGCCTCGCTGACCAGCAGCCCGACGAAGAAGGCCGGGTAGATCGCGTCGAGCCCGAGCTTGTCCGTGTCGCCCAGCGCGCCGCCGCCGAGCGCGCCCACGACCGTGCCGCTCGCCCACGTGAGGTACTGCACCGAGGTCGAGCCGAACAGCACCCAGCGGTCGAACGTCCCGTCCCCGCGCGCGGCCAGCGCCCAGGAGGCGTCCACGACGGTCTGGCCCTGCGCGGCGCGCCACGGCCAGCGGCCGGGCAGCGACGGCGCGAGCGCCACGCCCATCATCAGGAAGCGCGAGTTCATCAGCGCGCCCGCGCCGATCGCGGCCGCCACGCCGCCGCCCGCGGCGATGATGGCGATCGCGGCGAACTGCGCCGAGCCGGCGAAGACGATCATCGACATCACGATCGCCGCGACGGCGGAGAGCCCGGCGTCCCGCGCGACGATCCCGAACGTCACCGCGACCAGGAAGCCGGCGATCGCGAACGGCACGCCGAGCCGCACGCCCTCGAGGAACCTGGCGCGCGGCGTCTTGGTCTCCGGCGGTGGCCGTCGTCACCCCCTGGAGCCTCGCAGGTCGCCGGGCGCGCGCCGGTTCGGCCAGCCCCACAGCGCGACGGCGGAGCGCTAGCCGAAGACGGGGAAGCGGCGGCGGCGCGCGAGCGCGTCGATGCCGGCCTGGATGCTGCGGCGGACCTCGCGGTACTTGCGGTCCACGTACTCGCTCGTCGCTCGGCCCGCTCGGGGCCGACCTCGAAGCGCACGGGGTCCTGGAAGGCGGTGCGGATCTTCGTCGGCAGCGGCAGCTCGGGCAGCATCGCGGGGCTCAGGCCCCACGGCGCCTGCAGCGCGATCGGGAACATCTTCAGCCGCGCGAGCTTGTCGAGCTGCAGCGCGCGGGCGAGCCGCCGGCCCTTCAGCCAGCACGGGCATCGAGTCGGGGCCGCCGACGGTCGCGATCGGCACGATCGGCACGCCGGCCTGGATCGCCATCCGGATGAAGCCGGTGCGGCCGGCCAGGACCGCCTTGTCGCGGTCGCTCCACGGGCGCAGCGAGTCGACCTCGCCGCCCGGCCACAGCGCGACGTCGCGCCCGGCCGCGAGCGCGCCCGCGATCGAGTCGGGCGCCGCCGGCAGCACGCCCATCTTGCGGAAGTAGCCGCTCAGCAGCGGCGCGGCCATCAGGGCGTCGTGCGCGGTGCCGTGGAGCGGTCGTTCGGGGCCGAAGTGTCGCCACCACTGGAAGCCGACGGTCCAGGCGTCCCAGACGAACGGCGCGCCGGAGTGGATGCCGATCAGCAGCGCGGGCGGCTCGGGGAGCTTCTCGAAGCCCTCGATCTCCATCCGGAACCAGAAGTCCATCAGCGGGTTCCAGAGGTACTTCTGCGCCTCCATCCAGCCCAGGTCCTGCTCCTCGAGCGACCAGTCGCCCGCGCGGTCGGCGACCCAGCCGGCGGCGCCCGTCGCCTGCTCGCGCGCCGCGCGTCGGCCTTCTCCTTCGCGCGCCGCGCGTGGCGCTCTGCCTGCGCGGTCGACCTTCCGTTCGTGGCCTGCCATGGAACTCGCCTACCCGGCGAGCAGGAAGTCGAACGCCCGCTCGACGTCGGGGCGCTGCTCGACGATGCCGATCTCCGCGTCGAAGTCGGCCCAGCGCTCGAGCACGGCGCGGTCGGCCGCCAGGCCGCGCGCGAACACCGGCGCGACGGCGTCGAGCTGCGCGCGCGTGAGCTCGACGTCGCTCGACTCGGCCGCCGCGGCGATCTCGCGCGCGGCGGCCTCGGGATCCGCGAGCGCGGCGTCCATCCCGGCGTCGATCGCCCGCAGCGTGCGCCGCAGGGTGTCGCGCTCGGCGTCCAGCGTGCGGCGCGAGGTGACGAGCACGACCTCGGGGTAGGGCGGGGCGCCGTAGTCGTCGACGCGGAACTCGGACACCTCGCGGCCGCGGCGCTCGAGCGCGACGCCCTCGGCGTTCCAGAACGCGGGCACGGCGTCCACGCGGCGGCTCAGCAGCCGGGCGACGGCGGCGAAGCCGATCGTGACCTGCTTGACGCTGTCGTAGTCGGCGCCGTCGTGCTCGAGGATCGCGCGCAGGAACGCCGGGTCCGAGGGCAGGCCGGAGACGCCGACCGTCTTGCCCTCGAGGTCGCGCGGGCGCTTCAGGCCGGGCTGGCCGATCAGCGCCGCGAGCGGCTTGCCGACCAGCGCGCCGATCGCGACGAGGTCCGCGCCCTGCTCGCGGGCGATCGCGAGGTCGTGGATGTCGAGCACGCCGAGGTCGACCTTGCCGGCCGTGATCAGCTTCAGCGCGTCGGGCCCCGGGCCGGGCCTGCGGATCTGCAGGTCGACGCCCTCGCGCGCGTCGCGGCCGTCGCGCGTGGCGGCGTAGATCGGCGCGTGCACGGCGTTCGGCGTGAAGTCCAGCGAGAGCGTGACGCGCTCGGCGTCGCGCTGTGCGGCGGGCCGGCGTCGTCGCCGCAGCCGGCGAGGACGGCGGCGAGCGCGAGCAGCGCGAGCAGGAGCGGGAGGCGCACCCGTTGACCGTAGCCTCCCGCCCATGGACCTCTGTGACGAGGTGCGCGCGCACTGCGCGCAGGTCGCGGCCGGCGCGCGCTGGGTGCGGATCGACCCGGCCGCCGCGATCGAGCCGGGCGGCGTCGCGGGCCTGGACCCCGCGCTGCACCTGCTCGACGCCGCGCCCGGAGGCCGTCGCCCGCTACGTCCTGATCCTCGACGCGATCAACTTCGGCTCGGGCTGGTTCGGCACGCTGCGCACGGAGCCCGGCGAGGACGACCTGACGGCGATCACGCGGCGGCTGACCGAGCACGCGCGCGCCGCGGGCGGGCCGTGGACGGCGGCGCAGCTGCGGGCGCTCGACGCGGACGCGGTCGCCGAGGTGCTCGGGCAGGACCCGGCGCACGAGCTGATGGAGCTCTACGCGCGGGCGCTGGTCGCGCTCGGCGGCTGGCTCGGCGACCGCGGCGCGCTCGAGGCGGTCGAGGCCGAGGGCGGCGGCTCCGCGGCGCGGCTGGCGGCGGCGCTCGCCGCCGGGATGCCGTTCTTCGCCGACCGCGGCTTCTACAAGCGCGCGCAGATCACCGCGAACGACCTCGCCCTCGCCGGCGTGGCGACGTTCGCCGACGCCGACCGGCTGACGATCTTCGCCGACAACCTCGTCCCCCACGTGCTGCGCATCGACGGGATGCTCGTCTACGCGCCGGAGCTGGCCGCGCGGATCGACGCGGGCGAGGAGCTTCCCGCGGGCGGCGAGATGGAGCGCGAGCTGCGCGCCTGCGCCGTGCACGCCTGCGAGCTGCTCGCGGCGCGCTGGGGCGTCGCCCCGCGCGTGCTCGACAACTGGCTCTGGAACCGCGGCCAGGGCGCGCCCTACACGGCCACGCCGCCGCACCGCACCCGCACCGTCTACTACTGAGTCCGCAGTTGTTCGGCTCGAGGCCGAACAAGTGCGGACTCGGCGCTCACGCGCAGGCCGGCGGCGCGTGCCTGGCGCAGGATCGCGCCGCGCTTGCGCGCCGTGGTCACGCCGACCCAGCGCACCTTGCCGCCGCGCACGCGCAGCACCGCGCGCCGGCCGCCGCCGAGCTTGCGCACCCGCAGCCCGCGCCCGAGCGGCTTCGTGCGCGCCCGTGCCTTGCGGGCGAGGCGGTCGCCGCGGCCCGCGCCGGCGAGCGTGTGGCGCGGCGCGGTCGAGACGACGCGTCGTCACGCGGCCCGCCTGCGTGAGCACCGCGCTGATGCGGCCGCTCGGGGCGCACCAGGTCCAGGTGCGCCCGCGCGTGCGCGGCTGGCCGGCACGGCGCAGCAGCGCGCCGGCGCTCGCGCCGAGCCGCACGCGCGTGAGCCCGCGGCGCGTCGCGCGGCCCTTCGCCGGCTGGCAGCGCGTCGGGGGCACGTCGTCGGCGCGCTCCCACATCTGCAGGTAGGCCTCGGCGCCGCGGCCGAGGTCGCTCGACGACCTCCTGCCCGCCGATGTGGCGCAGGTCCTCGACCCAGTCGGGGAACAGGCCGTAGTGGGCGACGCCGTCCACGTTGATGTCGTACACGCGCTGGCCCGAGACCTGCTTGTCGATCGTCTGCCGGCCGTCGAAGGACTTGAACGGGTAGCTGACGTCGCCGCCCTGGCGCGGGTCGCCCTGGTGGGCGAAGCCGTTCATGTCCGCGCCCCAGCCGATGCCCCAGTAGAAGCGCGGGTCGCGCGCCGCCTTGGTGTCCTTCCACTGCTGCAGGAACTCGGTCGTCGAGCCGGCCATCGGGGTCACGAGGCCGCCGAGGCGCAGGATGCGCGGGATCGCGTCCGGGCTGCTCCAGCTGTGGCTGGAGACGACGCCGGAGTAGCCCCGCTTCTCGACCACGTCGAGCAGCTGCTGGCGGGCGATCACGCTCAGGTGGTCGGGGTCGATGATCATCTTCCGGTCCATCATCCGCTCGACCAGGTGGCGCCCGAGGTCGGAGAGACCCATCTGGTTGCAGTGCGGCGCCGGGCCGTAGATCGGCGTCGCACCCGGCAGCAGCGAGGCGATGTTGCCGGCGAGCTGGTCGCGGTCGGGCCCGCTCGGCGCCGCCAGCTGCTCCTTGTCGTGGTTGTGCGCGTCCGCACACGGCCCCATCTGCCAGTAGCGGCCCGTCTCGACCTTGTTGCCGTTGTTGACGACCACGCCGGTCGTGCCGCCGTCACCGGCCACGCCCGCGAGCCCGTTGTCGAACTTGTTGACGAGCTCCATGTCGCGCACGCCGAGGTCGTAGACCTCCTTCAGGCGCGAGTCGAGCTGCTCGGCCGTGCACTCCGGCCGGCCGTCCTGGACGCCGCAGTCGAGCAGCTTGGAGACCTCGATACCCATCACGACGGCGAGCTTGCCCTGGTTGATCACCCGCCGGGCCTGGTAGGGCGTCGTGACGAGGCGGAACCAGCCCTTGCCCGGGCCGCCGCTCTGGGCGTCGACGTAGTCCTGCAGCTCGCCGCAGGCGCTTGGCCTGCAGACGCACGCCGTCCATCTCGTTGCATGAGTTCTGCTTGAGCGGATACGCGGTGCAGAGCACCTCGTTGTCCACGAGCAGGTTCACGAACAGCCGCAGGCCCGAGCGCCAAGAGCGCTCGACCCACTTGTAGTAGGTCTGCTCGTGGGTCAGCGAGGCGTGGTGCGGCCAGTCTTTGAGGACGGGCCAGCCGCGCGTGTCGTGGGTGCCGACAGGGTTGCCGTAGGAGAGCGTGTTCTCGCCGATCGCGCCGACCCCGTTCGGGCCGTGGTCGGGGCAGTCCTGGAGCGCGCTGGCGACGCCGTACGGGTGCCATGGGCGGCCGCAGTGCACGCGGCCGCCGAGGAACTCGAAGGCCATCATGTGCATGTGGGCGTCGACGAAGCCGCTCACCTCGCCGAACGTGGTGGCGCCGCGGGTCGGCTCGCCGGTGACGTTCGTGTCGGCCTCGGGATAGGCGGCGCAGCCGTCGGCCGCCTCGAAGGCGAAGCGGGCGCGGTCGCCGGCCGCGCCGCGGTCGGCGAGCACCAAGGCGCCGCCGTCGCCGGCCGCGAGCACCTTGTCGGCCGAGGGAAGGGTGAGCACGTAGGCGCCGTCGACGACGTCGACGCGCCAGTCGCCGGACTCGCTCGGCGCGGTCTCGGCCTGGATCCGCGCCACGGGTGCCGGGGCGCCGCCGCCCGGAAGCGGCAGGCCGACGACGTCGCCGACCGGCTCCGGGATGCCGTGGGCGAGGAAGTCGCGGTCCTTGCCGTAGAGCAGGTAGCGGCCGAGGTCGGTCGCCTGCAGGTGGAAGCGCTCCGCGCCGGGCCGGCCGGCGTTCGCGGCGTAGCCGCCGCCGGCCGTCTTGGCCGCGAAGTTGCCCGTCGAGAGCGACTTCAGGCCGTAGCAGCCGCCGGCCAGGGCGTAGCGGTCCTGCGCTTGGGCGGCGGGGGCGGCGAAGAGGACGGCCGCGAGCACGCCGAGCGCCGACGAGATCCTGAGCACGACGCGAAGGTACTCCGTCCGAGCGGCTTTCGCGCCGGTTTCCGGATCAGCCGCGCACGGGCAGCAGCGGCTCGCCCCGCTGGCGCCGGCTCGCACCCGGGCCGGGCCGCACGCGCAGCTCTCCGGGGCGGATCTCCTGCGCGCAGTGCGCGCAGTGCAGCGCGGGCTGTGCGTCGTGCTCGCAGCGGGCGTGCACGAGCACGCGCGGCGGCCCGTCGGGCGCGGCGTGCGCGTCGCCCCACTGCAGCAGCGCGACGAGCACCGGGCCGGCGTCGACCGCCTTGCGCGTCGGCACGTACTCCTCGCCGCGGCGCTCGAGGACCCCGTGCTCGACGAGCGTCGCCAGGCGGTCCGTGAGGATGTTCGTCGCGACGCCGGTGTTCCGGCGCAGCTCCTCGAAGCGGCGCCGGCCGAGCAGCGCCTCGCGCAGGATCAGCAGCGTCCAGCGCTCCCCGAGCACCTCCAGCGCGCGGGCGATCGAGCAGTTCTGGCCATCGAAGCTCCGGTACGGCACGGCGCCATCGTATCAGCGAGCGCTTGCATTTCGCCAGTACCGATGTAGGGTCCTTGCGGAATGCAACGGCGCTGGCAGGTCCTCACCCTGGTCTCCGTCGCCACGTTCGTGGCGAGCCTCGACCTCTTCATCGTCAACATCGCGTTCCCGGACATCCGGGCCGACCTCGGCGGGGCGAGCGTCGGCGCGCTGTCGTGGGTGCTCAACGCCTACGCGATCGTGTTCGCCGCGCTGCTGGTGCCCGCTGGGCGCCTGGCCGACCGGGCCGGCCGCAAGCGCGGCTTCCTGGCCGGCCTGGCGCTCTTCTCGCTCGGCTCGGCGCTGTGCGGCATCGCCCCCTCCGTCGCGACGCTGGTCGCCGCCCGCGTGCTGCAGGCCGCCGGCGCCGCGCTGCTCGTGCCGACCTCGCTCGCGCTGCTGCTGCCGGAGTTCGAGCCGCGCGAGCGGCCCGCGGCGATCGGCATCTGGGCCGGCGTGGGCGCCGCCGCGGCGGCGGCCGGGCCGCCGCTCGGCGGGCTGCTGGTGCAGGCGGACTGGCGGCTCGTGTTCCTGGTCAACCTGCCCGTCGGCGCCTGGGCGCTGTGGCGCGGGTCGCGGCTGCTGACCGAGACGCGCGACGCCGACGGAGCAGGGCCGGCCCGACTGGCTCGGGACGGCGCTGCTCGCCGCCTGCCGTCGGCGCGCTCGCGCTCGGCTTCGTCCAGGCGCCCGAGTGGGGCTGGGGCGACCCGCGCACGCTCGCCGCGCTCGTGGGCGCGGCGGCCGGCCTGGCGCTGTTCGCGCGCCGCTGCGCGCGCCACCCCTCCCCGGTCGTCGATCCGGCGATGCTGCGCGTGCGCTCGTTCGCCATGGCCAACGTCGCCGCGATCCTGTTCTCGGCCGCCTTCGGGGCGATGCTGCTCTCCAACGTGCTCTTCATGACCGGCGTCTGGCAGGAGTCGATACTGCGCGCCGGCCTGCAGCTCGCCCCGGGCCCGGCACTGGCGGCGATCACGGCCGTCGCCTCGAGCCGGCTGACCAACCAGGTCGGCCAGCGGCGGCTGGCCGGTCTCGGCTGCTCGCTGTTCGCGCTCGGGATCGCGACCGTCGCGCTGCGCGCCGGCACGGTCCCGGACTACGCCGGCGACCTGCTGCCCGGCCTGATCCTCACGGGCGTGGGCGTCGGCCTGGTACTGCCGAGCCTCAACAGCGCGGCGGCGGCATCGCTGCCGCCCGCGCGCTTCGCCACCGGCGCGGCGGTGCTGACGATGTCGCGGCAGCTCGGGATCGCGCTCGGCGTGGCGCTGCTGGTCGCGGTGCTCGGCACGCCGGCGCCGGCGGAGGTGCTCGGCGCGTTCCAGGCGGGCTGGGACGTTCCAGATCGCGGCCGCCCTGCTCGGCGCGGTCGCGGCCCTGGCCATCGGCCAGGTCGGACCGGCCCTCAGCCCGGCGCCGGTCGTGCCGCCCGGAACCGCTGCCGGTACGCAGCCGGGCTGATCCCCATGCGGGCGCGGAAGTGGCGCCGGTAGCCCGCCGGCGTGAAGCCCACGGAGCCGGCCACCGACTCGACGCTCTCAGCGCCCGCCTCGAGCATCGACAGGCTCGCCTGCACGCGCTCGCCGATCAGCCAGCGGCCCGGGCTCGTGCCCGTGGCGGCGCGGAAGCGCCGCTCGAACTGGCGCGGCGAGAGGTGCGCGCTGCGCGCGAGGTCGGCGACCGCGAGCGGCTCGCCGAGGCGCGCGCGGGCATGCTCCATCGCCCGCCCGACGGGGTCGTCGCCCTCCGCACGCGCGACGGGCCGCTCGATGAACTGCGCTTGGCCGCCGTCGCGATGGGCGGCCACCACCATGCGGCGGGCGACGCGGTTGGCGACCTTCGCGCCGTGGTCGCGGCGGACGAGGTGCAGGCACAGGTCGATGCCGGCGGCGGTGCCGGCCGAGGTGAGCACGGAGCCCGCATCGAGGTAGAGCACGTCGGCGTTGACGCGGACGGCCGGGAAGCGCTCCGCGAGCAGCGCCGCGTAGCGCCAGTGGGTGGCGGCCTCGAGCCCGTCGAGCAGCCCGGCGGCGGCGAGCGCGAAGGCGCCCGAGCAGATCGAGATCACGCGCGCCCCGCGCGCGTGGGCGGCGCGCAGCGCGGCCAGCACCGGCTCGGGCGGGTCCGCGTGCGGATCGGGCACGCCCGGCACGACGACGGTGTCGGCGCGCTCGACCGCATCCAGCCCGTGAGGCACGACGACCGAGAACCCGCCGACGACGCGCAGCGGCCCGGGCCGCTCGGCGCACAGCGCGAACTCGTACCAGCGTTCGACGACGAGCTCGGGCCGCGCCAGCGCGAACACCTCGACCGCGACGCCGAGCTCGAACGGCGCCAGGCCGTCGAAGGCGAGGCAGGCGACGCGATGGTCACGCATGTCGGGATCGTATCGGTAGAGGTCGTTCGCGTCACTGGCGGCGCGGCCGTGACCCCAGCAGACTGCGGCCATGCCGAATCCCGTGACCGACGTCCCCGCCGCTTCGCCGGCCGCCGCCCTCGACCACTTCTCCTCCCGCCTGGCCCTCGAGACCGACGTGGCCGACGTCGCCGCCGCGCTCGGCGCCGGCGGCGACCCGGGCTTCGTGCTGCTCGACGCCCGCTCGCCCCGCTCCTTCGAGGCGGGCCACCTGCCCGGCGCCCGGCTGCTCCCGCGGCCGTTCGCCGCCGAGGACGTCGACGCGCTCGGCGACGCCCTGCTGGTCGTCTACTGCTGGGGCCCGGCCTGCAACGGCGCGACGAAGGCCGCACGCGAGCTCGCCGCGCTCGGCCGCCCCGTCAAGGAGATGCTCGGCGGCTTCGAGTACTGGGAGCACGATGGCCACGCCGTCGAGCGCGGCGCTCAGCACGGATGAGAACTTGCAGAGAACGCCCCGGGGTGGTTAGCGTCGCGCGATGCGCCACTTTCCGTTCGTCGTCGTCGCCCTCCTGACGCTGCTCCTGCCCTCAGCCGCCCAGGCGGCCTTCCCGGGCACCAACGGCGACATCGCCTTCACCCGCGATTCCGAGGGGGCGCAGAAGGTGTGGGCGCAAGGCACCCGGAGGCGCGGAACGCCAGATCTCGGACGGCGGATGGCGCGAGCGGGAGCCCGCGTACTCGCCGGACGGCATGCGGATCGCGTACGTGAGCCACCAGAACGGCGCGTTCAACACGAACGGCGACGTCTACGTCCGCAACGCGGACGGCAGCGGAACGCCGGTCAACCTCACGGACGACAACGCGGGCGACGACCTGGATCCGTCCTGGTCGCCCGACGGGACGAAGGTCGTCTTCTCGAGCACCCGGAGCTCGGTGATCGATCTCTACGTCATGGCGGCCGACGGGACCGGGACGGCCCAGCGACTCACGACGGACGCCGGCACCGAGACGGATCCGGCATGGTCACCGGACGGCGCGACGATCGTCTTCGAGACCGCCCGCGACGGCAACGCGGACCTCTGGGCGATCGACGCGGACGGCACGGACCAGCGCAACCTCACCGAACACGCCGACAGGCGTCACGAGCATCGACCCGTCGTGGTCTCCGGACGGCTCGCAGATCGTGTTCAGCCGCACGGACGGGCCGACGAACATCTGGAAGATGAACGCCGACGGCGCCGGCGCCGTGCCGCTCACCGAGAGCACCGCGAACCGCCGCCCGGCGTGGTCGCCCGACGGCGCGCGGATCGCCTTCGCCCGCGGCGGCGAGCTGTGGTCGATGCGTTCCGACGGCGAGCAGGAGGCCCTGCTCTCGAGCAACGTCGTCAATGCCGGCGGCGTCGACTGGCAGCCCCTCCCGAAGGGCGCAGAGCCCGAGCCCACATCGACGCCCGACGGCGACCTCCACCGCCACGCCGGATCCCGACAAGGGCGGGACCGGCGGGACTCCGCCGGGCGGCACGACGACCATCCTCCCGCCGGTGCTGTTCGAGGGCGGTGGGCCGCCCGCGGCGACGTGCGCGAAGTCCAGCGTGCGCTTCGGCGACGTCGAGGCGATCGCGGCCTGCTTCTCGCCGAAGGGCAGGGCGAACGTCGCCACGGGCCGCGTCCGCGTCAACGGCCTCGACATCGTGCCCTCCGCGGGCGCCGAGATCGAGATCGACCCGGAGGCAGCGGACGATCCAGAGCTCGCGTCCTGTGCGGGTGCTCGCCGGGACGGTCCCGCTCTTCGCCGGCCGGCTCGACTGGGACCTCTCGCGCGGGCGGATCGAGATCCCCATCGACGCGAGCCTGATCAAGCTGATCCGCATCCAGGGCACCGCGACGGTCACGACGGACGGCCTCGGCCGCTTCCGGATCGCGGTGCTGCCGCGGATCGACACGATCTTCGAGCGCTTCGCCGCGCGACTCGGCGCGGCGTCGGGCGCGAACCTGCGGCTCCCGGCGATCACCGGCGACGCCGTGCTGCGCACGGAGAACGCCCGCGGGCTCTCGCTCGACACCCTGTCGGTCACGGCCACGTCGATCCCGATCGGCATGCTCGAAGTCCGCACGCTGACACTCGACTTCGAGCCTGCCGCCGGCCACTGGGCCGGCACGGCGAAGCTCAAGCTGCCCGGGCCGCCGCCGCAGGTGATCGCCGACGCCTCCGTGGTCGATCCGGGACGGCGCCTTCGAGCGCGCGAGCCTCCTCGCGGGCAACTCGCTCGGCACCTACGGCTTCGGCGTGCGCCTCGAGCGCCTCGCGCTCGACATGCGGACCGACCCGTTCCGCTTCGGCGGCGAGCTCGCGCTCGGCGCCGGCCCGTCGCTGCCCGGCCTCGGCCAGCTGATGCGCGTGAGCGGCACGGTCGGATTCACGGCCGGCACACCGTCCCTGCTGCGCCTCACCGGGCGCTCGCAGATCGGCCCCGCCAGCGGCAACGCCACCTTCACGACGTCGTCGACCGGGCGCCAGGACTTCGCGGGCGACGCGGCGCTCGCGATCCGGCCCGACGTCGGCCTGTTCGCCACCGTGAAGGGCACCGTGCAGCCGTCGTACTTCGTGGTCCAGGGACAGGCCCGGGCGCGGCTGATGGGCCTCGACCTGCCGGGCGAAGGGCTCGTGTCGAACGTCGGCGTCGCCGCCTGCGTGCCGGTGAAGGTCTCGGGCACAATGAAGAACGCGCAGGTCTTCCGCGTCGGCTTCGGGCTCCGCTTCCGTCCCGAGCGGCTCGACCTGATGAGCGGCAGCTGCGACGTCGCGCCGTGGAGCCCGATCCCGCTCGGCGGCAAGGCCGGCGGCTCGGCACGCGCGGCGCAGGGCTCGCCGGTCGCCGCGTTCGACCTCCGCGAAGCGCTGCCCGGCATGGTGCTCGCGGTCGAGGGCGCGAGCGCGCCGCCGAGCGTGACCGTCACCGGCCCGGGCGGCGTGCGCGCGACCACGCCCGCCGCCGGCGGGGAGGCGGGCGGCGTGCTCTTCCTGCGCGACGTTCCCGGGCGCACCACGTACGTCGCCGTCCCTGCTCCGCGCGCCGGGCGGTGGGCGCTGGCGCTCGAGCCGGGCTCGTCCGCGGTGACGGAGGTCCGCCGCGGCGACGGCCTCCCGGCCCCGCGGGCGAAGGCCCGCGTCACCGGCAAGGGCCACCGGCGGACGCTGCACTGGACGATCCGGGCGATCCCCGGCCAGGTCGTGCGCTTCGCCGAGGAGGGCCGCGGCGCGCGCGGGCACGATCGCCACGACGCGCAAGGCGAGCGGCAGCGTGCGCTTCCGCCCCGCCGACGGCCCCGCCGGCCGGCGCTCGATCGTCGCCGTGGTCGAGCAGGCCGGGATCGCGCGGACGCGGATCGTCGCCGCTCGCTACCAGGCGCCCGCGCCGCAGCGGCCGGCGACGCCGAAGCGGCTCAGGCTGAAGCGGCGCGGCAGCGCGCTGCAGGTCGGCTGGCGGCGGGCCGCTGGCGCGTCGGCCTACCGCGTGAAGGCGGACCTCTCCGACGGGCGGCGGCTTCTGCTGACCGTGCGCGGGCGCTCCGTCCGCATCCCGGCGTTCGGGCCGCACGAGACCGCGAAGGTGTCCGTCGCCGGCGTGCGCGGACCGTACGAGGGCCGCGCCGCGAGCAAGCGGGTCAAGCGCGCGCGACGGTAAGGGGCCGGCTCCGCGGCGGACGTCGCGGGGCGCTAGCCGCGGCCGTCGAGCGCCTCGAGCAGCCGCTCGACCGAGCGCTCGACCGGCTCCTCGCCGCCGTGGAGGCGGACGTCGGGCCGCTCGGGCTCCTCGTAGGGCGCGTCGACGCCGGTGAATCCGGTCAGCTCGCCGGCCCACGCGCGCCGGTAGAGGCCCGCGGGGTCGCGCCGCTCGCAGACCTCGAGCGGGGTGTCGACCCACGCTTCGATGAAGGGCAGGTCCGCCTGCTCGTGCAGCTCCCGCGCGTACGCGCGGTCCGCGGCCATCGGCGAGACGAGCGCGACGATCGCGACGTTGCCCGTGTCGGCGAGGATGCTCGCCACGTTGGCGGCGCGGCGCGCGTGCTCGTGGCGGTCGGCGTCGGAGAAGCCCAGGTCGGCGCTGAGCCCGTGGCGCAGGTTCTCGCCGTCGAGCAGGTAGGCGGGGCGGCCCGCGGCGACCAGCCGCCGCTCGAGCTCCTCGCCGATCGTCGACTTGCCCGCGCCCGGCAGGCCGGTCAGCCATACGGTGGCGCCGCGCACGCCCAGGATGTCCCAGCGCTCGCGCCGCCGCATGGGCGGGTCGTGCCAGACCACGTCCGGGCTGTGCGGGCCGGGCGGGCGCCCCGCCTCCTCGCTGGCGGTGGCGATCATCCCCGCGCCGACCGTGTCGAACGTGGCCTCGTCGACGAGGATGAACGCGCCCGACACGCGGTTGCGGGAGTATGGGTCCGCGAGCAGCGGCGCGGTGGTGCGCAGGCGCACCCGGCCGATGTCGTTGAGCTCCAGCCCGCCGGGGTCCTCGACGCTGTCCAGCGTCGCCATGTCGACCCGCGACTGGACCTCCTCGATCGTCGCCCGCACGCGGCGCGTCGTGTGCTTGAGCTCGTAGCGGGCCCCGGGCCGCAGCGGCGTCTCGGCCATCCAGCACACGGTCGCCTCGAGGTGGCGCGCGACGGCCGGCGGGCTCGCCGGCCCGCAGATCATGTCGCCGCGCCCGACGTCGAGCTCGTCGGCGAGCACCACCGTGGCCGCGAGCGGCGGCTCGACGGACTCGACCGGGCCGCGCGGGGTGTCGATGCGCGCGATCGTCGTGCGCTCGCCCGCCGGCAGGACGACCACCTCGTCGCCGACGCGCAGCACGCCGCCGGCGACCCGTCCCGCGTAGCCGCGGTAGTCCGTGTCGCGGATCGTCAGCTGCACGGGGAAGCGCACCGACTCGAGGTCGCGGTCCTCGGCCACTTCGAGCTGCTCGAGCTGCTCGAGCAGCGGCGGCGCGCCGAACCACTTCGTGCGATCGGAGGCGTCGACGACGTTGTCGCCCTCCAGCGCGGACATCGGGATCGCGCGCGCGTCCTCGATCCCGAGCCGCTGCGCCATCGCCGCGAACCCCGACTCGATCTCGCGGAAGCGGCCTTCGTCGAAGTCGACGAGGTCCATCTTGTTCACGCAGGCGATCAGGTGGCGGATGCCGAGCAGCGAGGCGATCGAGGCGTGCCGGCGCGACTGCTCGACGATGCCGCTGCGCGCGTCGACGAGCACGAGCGCCGCGTCGGCGGTCGAGGCGCCCGTGACCATGTTGCGCGTGTAGCGGACGTGGCCCGGGGTGTCGGCGATGATGAACGAGCGCCGCGGCGTGGCGAAGAAGCGGTAGGCGACGTCGATCGTGATGCCCTGCTCGCGCTCCGCGCGCAGCCCGTCGATCAGGTGCGCGAGGTCGACCTCCGCGCGCGCGAGCTCATCGGCCATCAGCGCCTTGGCGTCGTACAGCAGCCGCCCGATCAGGGTGGACTTGCCGTCGTCGACGGAGCCGGCCGTGGCCAGGCGCAGCAGCTCTGAGGAGCGTGACATCGCGCGGGCACGATACTGGCGCGCCTGCGACGCCCACGGGAGCTCGCGGCCGGGGTCGGCCGCGAGCTCGGGGCGATGCTCTAGGCCGGGACCTTGACCGGCTCGTCCTCGCGCTCGTCGACGCCCTTGACCAGGTGGCCCTCGAGCGAGACGTTGGGCAGGATGCGATCCAGCCAGCCCGGCAGCGTCCAGGCGCGGTCGCCGAGCAGCGTCACGACCGCAGGGGCGATCACGAGCCGCACCAGCAGCACGTCGATCAGGATCGCCAGGCCGAGGCCCAGGCCCATCATCTTCCCGATCACGTCGGGCTGCGACACGAAGGCCAGGAACACGGCGGACATGATCAGGCCGGCGAACAGGACGACCTTGCCGATCCGCGCCATGCCGTGGATGACGCTCTCGCGTGGCCCGTCGCCCTCGTTGTAGGCCTCGTGGATCCGCGAGAGCAGGAAGACGTTGTAGTCCATGCTCAGCCCGAACAGGATCGCGAACAGCATCACGGGGATGAACGAGACGATCGGCACGCCGGCGTCGACGCCGAGCAGCGAAGCGCCGACGCCCTCCTGGAAGACGGCCACGACCACGCCGTAGGCGGCGCCGACCGACAGCAGGTTGAAGACCGCCGAGACGAGCGGGACCCAGAGCGAGCGGAAGGCGGCGATCAGCAGCAGCACGGACAGCCCGATGACGACCGAGATGAACAGCGGCAGGCGCCCGGCGACCTTGTCCGAGAGATCCTCGAAGCCGGCGGTCTGCCCGCCCACGTAGACCTTCAGCGGCGTGCCGGCGGTCGCATCCGGGATGACGTCGTCGCGCAGGCGCTCCAGCAGCGCGCTGGTCTCCGCGTCCTGCGGCGCGGTGGTCGGGATCGCGAACACCGTCGCCATCTCACCGTCCTGGCTGACCTGCGGCGGCGCGACGTTGACGACGCCGGGGGTGTCGGCGACGGCCCGCTGCAGCTTCGCGAGATCCGCCTCGTTGGACGCGGCGCCCTTCGGGATGTCGACCGCGAGCAGGAACGGCCCGTTCGAACCCGGGCCGAACGCCTGGCTGAGCCGGTCATAGGCGACGCGCTGGGTCCTCTCGACGGGCTGGTTGCCGTCGTCGGGCTGGCCGAGGCGCAGCTGCGTGACGGGCGCGGCGAACACGAGCAGGACGAGCACGCCGGCGGCGATCGACAGCCACGGCCGCGCGGTCACCCGCTCGCCCCAGCGCTCGAACGCGCGCGACGGAAGCACGTGCTCGGGCTTGCGCGGCCGCAGCCAGCGCTTGAACGCGCCCATCATGATCGGCAGCACGGTGAGCGCGGACACCACGACGGCGCCGACAGCGATCGCCGCCCCGATGCCGAGCTTGCCGATGAACGGGATGCCGATCACGAGAAGGCCCGCGATCGCGACCATCACGATCACGCCGGCGGCGACCACGGATGCGCCCGAGGTGGCGGCCGCCTTGGCGGACGCGTCGCGCGGCGTGTCGCCCGCGGCGACCTGCTCCCGATATCTCCCGATGATCAGCAGCGCGTAGTCGATGCCCGCGCCCAGGCCGAGCATGACCGCGATAACGGCCGCGAACGTCGGCAGGCCGAGCGGCTTCGCGAGCGCGGCGAGCAGGATCTGGCCGACCATGACGCCCAGGAGCGCGCCGATCAGCGTCGCGCCCATCGCGGCGAGCGAGCGGAACAGGAGCGTCAGCAGGATGATCGCCACCCCGACGCCGATGAGCTCGCCGACCGGCGCCTCCTGCTCGGAGGCGAGGTCGATCAGGATGCCGCGCGCAGACACCTCGACGCCGTCCTTCTCGGCCGTGTCCGCCGCGTCCAGCAGCGCCTCGCCGTCGGCCTTGTCGAGGTCCTGCGGCTCGGTCGAGTAGCGGACGGTGACCGCGGCAAGGCCGCCGTCGCGCGACACCGTCCCGCCCTCGGCGAAGGGATCCGCGACCTCCTCGACGCCGTCGAGGCCGCGCACCTCCTCCAGGGCGCCGGAGATCGCGGCCTTCGGGCCGGCGTCGGTCACCTTGCCGTCCTCGACCGTGAACACGAGCGTGGAGTCGGCGCCGGCGAACGCCGGGCTGTGTGCGCGGAAGAGGTCGAGCGCCTGCTGTGACTCGGTGCCCGGGACGTTGAAGTCGTCGGCGGCCTCACCCCCCGCGCCGGCGGCGGCCCCGAGCAGGACGATGACGAGGACGGCCCCGAGGAGGCCGCGCTTCCAGTGCTCGGTCAGGTACCGGGCGATGCGCGCGAGCAGGTTCGACATGCGCCGCAGGCTAGTCGCGCGCACACGCCATAATTGCAAGAGTTGCAGGTTTGCAACAGATGCAATAAACTCCGGGTCGAGGAGCATGCAGGAGTCCACCGGGCTGCGCGAGCGAAAGCGTGAGCGAACACGGAAGGCGATCGCGGATGCCGCGCTGGAGCTGTTCGCGCGCCAGGGCTTCCACGCCACCACGATCCCCCAGATCGCCGAGGCGGCCGACGTCTCCCCGCGTACCGTCTCGGGCTACTTCCCCGCCAAGGAGGACCTCGCGTTCCCCGACGCGGACGAGCGGATGGCGGCGCTCGAGGCGCGCCTGCGCTCCCGCGGGCCCGGCGAGACGACCGCCGAGGCGCTGCGTGCCTGGCTGCCGGAGATGCTCCGTGCCGACGTCGAGCGCGCGGAGGAGCACCGATGCCGACGTCAGGTGATCGACGCCGACGAGACGCTCGGCGCGTACGAGCACCGCTTCCTCGCCCGTGCGCAAGCCGCCCTGACCGAGGCGTTCGCGGCCGACCTCGACGTCGGCCCGGGCGCGCTGGAGCCGCGGATGGCGGCCGCCGCCACCGTCACGGTCTTCCAGCTGCTCGGCCGGGACCTCGAGCCGGGCGACGCGCCGCAGGAGGCGCTCGACCGCGCGCTCGTGTTCATCGGCGGCGGGATCGGGGCCCTGCGCGCCTAGGGCGCGGTGAAGCCCAGGATCAGCTCGGAGGCCAGCAGCGGCACGTCGAGCTGAGGACCATGGCCGACGCCGTCGAGCTCGATCCAGTCCGCCTGCGGGAACATCGCGCGGTAGCGCTCGGCGGCGCGCGGCCACGGCAGCAGGCGGTCCGCGGTGCCCCAGACGACGCGCAGCGGGCACGTCACCCGCTCGGGGTCGACCGGCCAGCCGTTGCGGCGCGCGTGCTCGTTCAAGACGCTCATGCCCTGGCACGCCACGACGCCGTGCCATAGATGGGCGAGCAGGTCCGGCGGGATGTGCTCCCAGCGCTCGGCCATCAGCGCCGCGGCGCGGCGGCGACCGTCGGGCGTGGCGAGGATCGCCTCCGCCCGCGGCGCCATGCGCCGCAGCTGGTCCTGCATCGTGTCGAAGTGCGCGAGCGACTCCAGATAGGCGTCGTCGCCCGCCGCCCAGCCGCCGCCCGGCGCGAGGGCCACGACGCTGCGCGCGCGGCCGCGTTCGGCGAGCTTGAGCGCGAGGTAGCCGCCGAGCGAGTTGCCCGCCACGTGCGCGGTCGCGAAGCCGGCCTCGTCCATCGCGCGCTCGACGGCGTCGAGCACGACCCCCTCGGGCGAGCCCGTCGCCGATCGCGGGCCCGCCGGCGTGGCCGGCCAGCGTCGGCGCGAGCACGTCGTGGCGGCGCTCCAGCGCGGGCAGCATCAGCTCCCACGTGCGCCACGTGTCCGTGAAGCCGTGCAGCAGCAGGAGCGGCTCGCCCGCGCCGCCGCGATGCGCCGCCGTGAACCGGGTGTCCACGGCGGCGGACGCTAGCGCGCTACGCCTTCTTGACGATGACGGTGCCCGTCGCGACACCGTCGTCGTACGCGCAGACGACGGAGTGCTTCTTGGGCTCGGACTTCGTCTCGACCACGGCGAAGTCCTCGCCCGAGACGTTCCAGGCGATCGGCTTGTACTTGCGACCGGTCTCGAGGTCGACGAACGTCGACCACAGATCGCTACCCGAGCCGACCTCCATCACGCCGGAGCCGCAGTCGAGCTGGGCGTAGTAGTCGAACGGGCCCTTGGGCGGCTGCTTGGCCGAGGCCGGGGCGGCGGCGAGGGAGAGCGCGACGACGGCGGCCGTGCCGAACGAAGCGATCTTGCGAAGCGTGGACATTGGGGGCACCTCCGTGTGCAAAGCGAAAACCGGGAGTGGAGATCGGTGGCCGAGCCGTCTCGCCGTCCGGCGAGACCTCTGGCTTTGCGTCCTCGCCTCGCGACGAGTTTGCCCTTGACGATCTGATCGTCTGAACCGCGTATCGGCCGTGCTCTTGAACCGGATGACCCCTTCTGGACGCGTGTTCGGTACGACTCGCCCGTGGCGCCGATCCGCTACGGTGCGGCGGGTGAGGGCTGAGCGCCGTGCGCTGATGCTGCTTGCCGCCGCCGCGGTCCTGCTGGCTGTCGTGATGGGCGCCACCGGGTCCTTCGAGCTCGTGCTCTACGGCGGCCCGCTGCTGTTCCTCACCGGCATGCTGCTGAGCGGCCGCTTCATCGGCGAGGAGCGGATCCTCGCCCGCCGCGCGGCCCCCGTGCCGCGCCCGCGCGCCGCCCGGCAGACCTGGGCCCGGCTCCGCGAGCGCCCGCTCGCCTCGGTGCTCGAGCGCAGCCCGAGGCTGCTCCGCGGCCCGCCCGCGGCCGCGGCCGCCTGATCGTCTGCAGCCTCCCCCGGCGCGCTGGCATGCGCGCCGCTGCGTGGCGTCGTCGAGCTCGCGGCCCCCCAGGCCCGACCCGTTCTTCCCGACGACGAAGGAGGTCCGATGCGGACCCTCATCGGCGCCGCGGTCGCCGCCCTGCTGCTGGCCGTCGCACCGCTCGCGCTCGCCCACGAAGGCAATCCCAACATGCGCTCCGAGGTCACGGCGATCACGCCCGAGACCGACGGCGTCACCGTCAGCGTCCTCAACTACGACGACCGGCTGGAGCTGCACAACACGAGCGGCGAGCCGGTCGTGGTCGAGGGCTACGAGGGCGAGCCCTACGCCCGCGTGCTGGGCGACGGGACCGTCGAGGTCAACACCAACTCGGAGGCCTACTACCTCAACGACGACCGCTACGGGGACGTCAAGGTGCCCCCGGGGCTCTCCAAGACGCCGCGCTGGAAGGAGCTCAGCCGCAGCGGGCGGTTCGAGTGGCACGACCACCGCATGCACTGGATGAGCCAGTCCAAGCCGCCGCAGGTGTCCGACGAGGACGCGCGCGCCCACATCTTCGACTGGAAGGTCCCGATCACGGTCGGCCGTGAGGCGGGCCAGATCGCGGGGACGCTCGACTGGGTCCCGCTGCCGGGCGGCGGGCTCCCGACGGGCCTGATCTGGATCTCGGCCGCCGTTCTGATCGCGCTCTGCCTGGGCGTCTTCCTCCTGCGGCGCCGGCGCGACGCCGGCGAGGGCTCGGAGCCCGCGGAGGCCTGGTGAGCCGCGCCGCGCGCGTCCTGCTCGCCGCGGTGGCCGTCGCGCTGGCGGCGAGCGCGCCCGCGCAGGCCCACGCCCTGCTCGAGGGCACCGCGCCCGAGCGCGGCGCGGTGGCCGAGCGCGCGCCCGGACAGGTCGTGCTGCGCTTCAGCGAGCCTGTCGAGATCGCGTTCGGCGCGGTCCGCGTGTTCGGGGCCGGCGGCGAGCAGGTGCAGCAGGACGAGCCGTTTCATCCCCGTGGCCGCGACGACCAGGTCGCGATCCGGCTGCGCGACGGCGTGGCCGACGGCGGCTACACGGTCACCTACCGCGTCGTCTCGGCCGACTCGCACCCCGTCAGCGGCGGCTTCGTGTTCAGCGTCGGCTCCGCGGCGGCCGCGCCCGCCGCCAGCGTCGCCGACCTGCTCGGGGATCAGAAGGCCGGCCCGGTGACGTCGGTGGCGTTCGGCGCGGCGCGCGCCGTCGAATACGCGGCGATCGCGCTCGCGCTCGGCGTGCTCGCGGTCCTGCTGCTGGCATGGCTGCCCGCGCTGCGGGCGACGGCCGGCGCCGAGCCGCGCTGGCGCGCCGCCGCCGCGGCTTTCGCCGCGCGTGCGCGCACGCTGCTGCTCCTGTCGGCCGCCGCGGGCGCGCTCGCGGCGATCGCCGCGCTGGCGTTGCAGGCCGCGACGGCCGAGGGCACGTCGCTGTGGTCGGCGCTGGGCGGCGTGCCCGACGTGCTCGACACCCGCTTCGGGGTCGTCTGGGGGCTCGGCGCGATCGCGTGGCTGCTGATCGGCCTGTTCGCCGCCGTCCGCCCGCAGGCGCTGCCTTCGCTGCGGCCGGCCACGGTCGGTGCGGCGGGGAGCGCGCTCCCCGGCCCCGGGCCGTGGACCTGGGCGCTCGCCGTGCCGGTGCTCGCCCTCGCACTGCTGCCGGGGCTCGGCGGGCACGCCGGCGTGCAGGATCCCGTCGCCGTCCTCCTGCCCGCCAACGCCCTGCACGTGCTCGCGGCGGGCGCGTGGATCGGCGGCCTCGCCGTGCTCGTCGCGGCGCTGCCCGGCGCCACGGGCCGGCTCGAGCCGCCGGAGCGCACGCGGATGCTGTGGGCGGTGATCGGGCGCTTCTCCGGGCTCGCGCTGATCGCGGTCGCGCTGCTGCTCGCCGGCGGGATCGTCCAGTCGCTGCTCGAGCTCAGCGCGGTCGACGACCTCTGGGATACCGCCTTCGGCCGCGCCATCGCGATCAAGGCGGCGCTGGTGATCGTCCTGCTCGGGCTCGGCGCGCTCAACCGCCGGCGGACGCTCCCGCGGCTCGCGGCGGCGGCGCGCGAGGGGGCCACCCCGGGCGGCGCGGGCGTGCTGCTGCGCCGGACGCTAAGGGCCGAGGTGGCGCTCGGCGCCGCCGCGCTGGCCGTGACCGGCGCGCTCGCGGGCTACCCGCCGGCCACCGCCGTGTCCGCCGGGCCCTTCTCCGGCTCCGCCGACCTCGGCCCGGCCAAGGCCGAGCTGACCGTCGAGCCGGCCCGCGCGGGCGCCAACGAGATCCACGTCTACCTCTTCGACCGCTCCGACGGGCGCCAGTACGACGCCCCGAAGGAGCTGCGCTTCGAGGCCTCGCTGCCCGACCGGGGCATCGAGCCGATCCGGCTCGAGACCACCAAGGCCGGGCCGGGCCACTACGTCGTGGGCGCCGCCGCCCTCGCCCCGCCGGGCGACTGGCGCCTGGAGCTCGTCGCCCGCATCAGCGACTTCGACGAGCTCCGCACCACCTACACGGTCCCGATCGAATGAAGGAGGCACCCTCCGTGCGCAGATCCATCCTGGCGGCCGTGGCGGCCCTGCTGCTCGCCCCCGCCGCCGCGCAGGCCCACGTGACGCTGCAGCCGGACACCGCGCCGGCGGGCGGGTTCACCCGGCTCGACGTGCGCGTGCCCAACGAGCGCGACGACGCCGGCACCACCAAGGTCGACGTCCAGCTCCCACCGGGCTTCATCGCCGCGTCCTACGAGCCCGTCCCCGGCTGGAAAGTGAAGGTGACCCGCTCCAAGGCGGCCGAGCCGATCGACACCGGCGAGGGGCTGAAGTCCGACACGCAGGTCTCGCGCATCACCTGGACCGGCGACGGCAAGGCAGGCGTGATCGCGCCCGGCGAGTTCCAGGACTTCGGGCTGTCGCTGAAGATGCCCGACGGCCAGGCCGGCGACAAGCTGACCTTCAAGGCGCTGCAGACCTACGACGACGGCCAGGTCGTACGCTGGATCGGCCCCGAGGACGCCGACGAGCCCGCGCCGGTCGTCACGCTGGAGGGCGGCGCCGAGGGCGGCGGCCATGGCGCACCCGGAGCCGCGCCCGTCGGCTCGCAGGAGCAGGGCGCACCGGCGAGCGGCCCCGCGGCCTCGGCGGACGACGGCGGCACCGACACGCTGTCGATCGTCGCCGTCGTGCTCGGCGCGCTCGCCCTGCTCGCGGCCCTCGGCGCGCTCGCCGTGGCGCGCCGCGGCGGCTCGTCCCCGTCGCGGCGAGAGGAGGTGGCGGCATGAGGAGTCGTCTCGTCACCGTCGCGGCCACGTGCGCGGCGCTCGCGATTCCCGCGAGCGCCGCCGCGCACACCGGCATCGACCGCGTCACCCCACGCTCCGGCGCCACGGCGTCGAGCTCGCTGAGCGTCGTGACGGTCTTCTTCGAGGGCCGCGTCAGCGACGCCACGCTCGTCGTCAGGCGCGACGGCACGAAGGTCAGCCGCGGCGACGGCACGCTCGCCGACCGCAGCCGGGAGGTCCGGGCCCGGCTGCGCTCGAGCCGCGCCGGCCGCCACACCGCCGCGGTCCGCTGGCTCAGCCGCGACGGTCACGTGCTGTCGAGGACCTGGTCCTTCCGCATCCGATGAACACCACGAGGAGAGCCCACATGACGAGACCCGTCCTGGCGGCCGCGACGGCCGCCGCCGTGCTCGCCGCGCCTGCCGTCGCGCAGGCGCACGTCACGCTCAACCCGCGCGAGGTCACGGCCGGCGCGTTCCAGGTCATGACCGTGCGCGTTCCGAACGAGCGCGACGACAAGGGCACGGTGAAGGTCGACGTCCGCTTCCCGGACGGCTTCTACACGCTGTCCTACAAGAAGGTCCCGGGCTGGAAGGCGCGGATCGTCCGGGAGAAGCTCGACCGGCCGGTCGAGCGCGAGGGCCTGAAGATCACGGAGCAGATCGCGCGCGTCGTCTGGACGGGCAACCCGAAGAAGGGCGGGATCATCCGGCCCGACCAGTTCGAGGAGTTCCCGATCTCCGTCCAGGTCCCCGAGGGCGAGGCGGGCTCCTTCCTCACCTTCCGGGCGTTCCAGACCTACCGGGGCGGCGAGCGGGTCGCCTGGACGGGCGCGCCCGACGCCGAGACCCCGGCTCCGCGGCTGAAGCTGCTCGCCCCCGCGAGCCCCTAGGCGGCATATCCGACCGCTGCGCTCCGGTTTGTTAGGCTGCCCTAACGTGAGCCTCGCCGGAGTCAGCGGTCGCGAATCACTCCGCCCGCGCGCCGGGCTTGTCGCGCGCGAGGTACTCCTCGAGCAGCATCGGCACGGAGACCGTGCGCTCGGCGACGGCGAGCAGATCGCCGATCGCGGCCTCCTCCTCGACCTGCTCCTCGAGGAACCACTGCATGAACTGCTCGCTCGCGTAGTCCCGCGTCTCGCGGGCGATCTCGAACAGCTCGCTGATCTTGATCGTGATCTGGCGCTCCTGCGCGAGCGCGGCGCGGATCGGCTCGACGTGGTCGCCGAAGCTGCCCCGGGGCGCATCGACGCCGCCGATGTCGGGCTGGACGCCGCGGTCGATCAGGTAGTTGACCATCTTCATCGCGTGCTCGCGCTCCTCCTCGGCCTGGGCGTAGAAGAACGCCGACAGCTGCGGGAAGGTCTCGGCCGAGTAGTAGTTGCCGATCGCGACGTACTGGTGCGCCGCGGCGAACTCGCGGGCGATCTGCGCCGTCAGCGCAGCGACGAATCGTTCGGAGGCCATCGGTCCAGCCTAACGGCTGCGGGAGCGGCCTCGTGAGGCGCACGTGCTGCCGCGCGACCCCGCGCTGCGCCGGGTGCCCGGTGCTGCTGGCGGCGGCGACACGGCGGCGGGCGTCCGGCTCGGCGCCGGACCTGTTCGCGGAGATCCTCGGCGGCCGGCCAATCAGGACGCTGCCCGAGAGCGTCGCGCGCGCGCTCGAGGAGCTCGACCGCCGCCCGGGCGTCCCGGGCGGCGTGCCGGCTCGCGTTCCTTAGAGCGCGGTGTCGGGCGTGGCCGTGCTCGGCGCGTCCTGCTGACCGGACGAGCCGGAGCCGCCCTGCTCCTCGGGGCAGGGATGGCCGTCGCGGTCGTCCTGCTGCTGGATCGGCTGCAGCTGGCCGCTCGCATCGGATCCGCCGCTCGCGCCGGCGGCGCCGGCGACGTCATCGCCGGACATCCAGGCGAACGCGGCGAACGCCAGGGCGACCAGCGCGATGGCGGCGACGGTCATCGACCGCGCAGCCGCTCGGGAGTTGTCCTGCACTCGAGTCCCTCCTTGGGTTGGGATGGGGAACCCCGACCATGGCCCCGCCGCCGTCAACTCGAGGTAACGACGCCGCGCGCGAAACGTCAACGGCGGCTGGGTGGGAAGGTGAGGAGTCGAACGTCGTACCGGGCTCGCGATCAACGGGGCTGTGCAACGTTGACCACCGTATGCGTGTTCAACGTCGCATGGCGCATCGGCGGCAGGGGGCAATACGACGTTCTTCCCCTCCCCACTTCCCCACCCAGAGCAGTTGACGTCCGCCGGCGCGCACTCTCAGGCCATGCCCAGCTTCGCCTCAGGCAGGTCTTGGGCTCGCCGCGTTGACTGGGCGCCATGGCTCTCACGAGGCTCCTCCGCCCGCCCCTCGCGCTCGCGCTGTGCGGCGCGGCGCTGCTCGGCTGGTCGGTCGGCGGCGTCGCGTCCGTCGATCGCTACCTGCAGGCGGGCGGCACCGGGAGCTGTGATGCGCCGATACTCTGCCGATGAGCGAACACGTCTACAAGTCCGTCGAGATCACGGGCTCCTCCCCCGACGGCGTCACCGAGGCGGTCGACCGCGCGATCGGCAAGGCGTCGGAGACGCTGCGCAACATCGACTGGTTCGAGGTCGTCTCCGTCCGCGGCCACGTCGCCGAGGGCCGCGTCGCCCACTACCAGGTGACGCTCAAGATCGGCTTCCGCCTCGAGGACTGAGCCGGCGCCGGCGGAGTTGCAGCCGCAGCCAGCTCCGCGCCATCAGCAGCGCGGAGCCGGCGCCGGCCGCCGCCGTGAGCATCTCCTCGACCGGGAGCGGCCCGACGTGGGCGATCACGCGGCCACGCCCTCGTACTCGTCGTGGCGGCGGTGCCAGTAGCCGTCCTCGTTGCGGCCCTTGGGCGCGCGGTCGAGCCACGGGTACACGCCCCAGATCGCGTCGACGCCGCGCTCGTAGGTCGAGTAGGTGTGGAACACCCGGCCGTCCTCGAGCGCGAACGCACTGACGCCGGGCCGCTCGCCGACGAAGCGCTGCTCCTCCGGGATCGGGCGGAAGTTGTACTCGGGCAGCGGGCGCTCCTCGGTGGAGGAGACCAGGAAGTCGAAGTTGAAGTCGCTCGGGTGCGACGACGCCCAGCGGAACGACCAGCCCATGCGCGCGCGGTAGGCCTCGATCTCCTCCAGCGGCGCGCGCGAGACCGCGGTGAACATGACGTCGTGGTGCTCGAGGTGCACGTGCGGGCCGTTCACCCCGTCGGCGATCGACGAGCAGCTCGCGCAGACCTCCTCCGCCCCCGGCGGGAGCATGAAGTGGTACACGAGCAGCTGCGAGCGGCCGTCGAACAGCTCGGCGAGCGACCTGCGCCCGTCCGGAGTGTCGAAGACGTACTCCTTCTCAACCTCTACCCACGGCAGCGCCTGCCGCTCACGGGCGAGCTCGTCGCTCAGCCGCGTGAGCTCCTTCTCGCGCGCGAGCAGCGCCAGGCGCTCCTCGCGCCACTGGTCCCGGGTTCCGGTGCGATGCATGAGCCTCAGCTCCTCTTCTCGAAATGCGTCTCGAGCTTCTCGAGCACGCTGGTCCACCCGGCGTTGACGCCGGGGCGGTCGAAGTTGGGGGGTGCGAGCGTGATCCGCTCGTGGTCGAAGCGGACCTCGGTCCCGCCTCCGGGGGCGTCGGTGAGGGTCACGGTGAGCAGCGTGTCCTCGCGCTCGTGCGGCTCGGGCCCGACGAAAGCGAAGTCGAGGACGATCCGCTCGTTCTCGACGAGGTCGCGGATCACGCTCTCGAACGCGAGCCGCATCCCGTCGGGTGCGAGCATCTCGACGACGTGGCGGCCGCCGACGTGCTCGTCGACCGACGCGGTCACGACGGCGAACTCGCCAGGGCAGAACCACTTCTGCAGCACGTCGGGATCCAGGAACGCGCGATAGACGTCCGCGCGCGGACCGGGGATCGTGCGGGTCACCTCGACGGCGAACTCGGTCACGTGGCCTCCTTCTCTGTGAACAGGGCTTCGAGGGCGTCGAGCCGCTGGTTCCAGAACCGCTCGTAGAAGGTGACCCACTCGTGCGCCTCCGCCAGCGGCCCTGGCGTGAGGCGGCAGATCGTCGTGCGGCCCCGCGGGCGCCGGTCGACGAGCTTGGCCCCCTCGAGCACCTTGAGGTGCTTGGACACCGCGGCGAGCGACATCTCGAACGGGCCCGCGAGGTCGCCCACCGTCCGCTCGCCCGTGGCGAGCGCGGCGAGCAGCCGCCTGCGCGGCTCGCTGGCGAGCGCGTGGAAGACCTCGTCGAGCTCAGCGGTACTCTCAACCATGTGGTTGAGAGTATGGCAAGGCGGCTTAATTGTCAACTCATTGGTTGAGAGTAGTTCCAGGCGCTACGCTGGATCGTTCTACGCCCGATCGAGAGGCAGTGATGGCCGAGGTGCCTGGCGGGCCCGCAGGAAGAAGTCGCTCCCCGAGCGGAGCGCCGGGCTCCGTCGATCTGGGCCGGACGAGCGTGCGATCCAACCTGGACGCGCCCCAGCTGGCCCGCGCCGCGGTCAAGGGCTGGATGCCGGCCTCGGTGGCGCGCGGCGTCCGCCAGGACGCGCAGCTGCTCGTCTCCGAGCTGGTCGCCAACAGCGTCCAGCACTCGGGCATCGACGCGGACGCCCCGATCACAATCAGCGCCGGGTGGACGGACGCTCTGCTGTGGTTCGAGGTCGGCGACGACGGCCGCGGTGGCGGCGCCGCGCGCCGTGCCGCGAAGCCGAGCAGCGGCATGGGGCTCAACATGGTCGAGGCCGCCGCGTCCCGCTGGGGCTCCTCGCCCGGCGACGGCACGAAGGTCTGGTTCGAGCTGGCCCTGCGGACGGGCTGACGGCGCCGCCTACGGCGACGCCTCCAGCGTGACGGGCATCGGGCCCGTCTCGAGGATGGTCGCGATCTGCTCCGCGCGCTGCCCCGAGAGGCCGCCCTGGATCTGCGCGCCGCCCGAGCCGTCGATTCCGTCCGGGGCCTGCCTGAAGTCGATGAACGGCACGCTGAGCAGCCGGTCGTCGAGCACGATCGCGAGGTGCTGGGCCGCACGGATCGGATCCTCGCCCGGCCGCAGCCCGTCCGCGCCGCGGTGGGCGATCTCGCGCGTGAGCGATCCGAACGTCTTCTGCCCCTCGGGCGTGAAGCCGAACGCGACGATGGGCTCCCGGGTCGCCGGGTCGCGCGCCGCGCGCGCGCCTGAGACGTCCGCGTTGCCGATCGCGGCGCCGTCGAGCGCGTACCAGCCGCCGTGCTTCGAGGGACCCGCCTGCACCACGCTCACGCCGGCCGGGACCTCGGCCACACGCGCTCCCTCGGGCACCGACCTGCCGCCCGTCAGCGCGTCGCGCGACCATCGCGGGCCCGCGAGCACCTCGCGCGTGACGTCGTCGACGAGCCAGTAGACAGGGGCGCCCTGCGTCCCCTCCGCCTTCGCCGCGCGCAGGACCGCCTCGTAGCGCGACACGGATGCTTCCTGGCCTGCTCCTTGGCCGCCCGTCACGCTGTCCTCGCCCGGGGCCGGCCGCCCGTCGGGGCCGAGCACGCTCGCCTCCCAGTCGTAGATCCCGAGCTCGCCCGGCGCCGCGAGCGCGGCGATCGGCGCGCGGTCGGCGCTGTCGGCCTCGACTCCGACCCGGGTCCCTGCGACGTGCACCCGGGCGTCGGCGATCCCGGCCGCGGCGATGCGGGCCCGCAGCACCTCGGCCGCGCGCTCGGCCATCGCGGCGGCGTCGTCGCCGGGCGGTGGGACGGCGCGATAGGTCAGCGCGGTCCCCGCCGGCAGCGTGCCCGCCGGCGTCTCGTCGTCGGCGACCTCGATCGCGCTCACGGCGAGCACGAACGTGGCGGCGACCGCCGCCACCGCGAGGACGAGCGCCACCCGGGCCGGGCGCACCGCGAGGCGGCGGCGCTGGCCGGCGTGCTCGCGGGCCGCCGCGGCGACGAGCTCTTCGCGCAGGCGTGGGATGTACTCGCTCATCGCTCTCCTCCCGCCCGGGCGCGCAGCGTGCTCAGGCCACGGCTCACGCGCTTGCGCACGGTCGCCTCGCTCGTCACGCTCTCGCGCGCGATGTCTCCGTAGTCCCGGTCCTCCAGCACGTGCGCGCGCACCGCGTCGCGCTGGTCGGGCGGCAGCTCGCCGACGAGCTGGAACGCGACCTCCTCGCCCAGCAACCGGATCATCTCCGCGTCCTCCGCACCGACCGGCACCCGCTCCACCCCGAGCCGGCGGCGCATGCGGTCCTCGGCCGAGCCGCGCCGGAAGAAGTCCGTCAGCTTGTGGTGGGCGATCGCGAACAGCCACACCGAGGCGGGCACGGACCGCGCCTGGAAGCGCGGCCGCGCGGCCAGCGCCGCCGCGAAGGTCTCCGCCGTCAGGTCGGCGGCCACCTCGGGGTCGCGCGTGCGCCGCTGGAAGTAGGCCAGCAGCGAGCGCACGTAGCGGTCGTAGAAGCGCCCGAAGTCATCGGGCTTCCCTGACAGCAGCAGGTCCTCGTCGGTGTCTGGCGACTCGGGCATCCACTCCTACACTCGCCGCAGCACGCGCGGGTGTGACATCGCCTCCTCGTGGCACACCCTAGTCGCGGCCGGCGCGCTGGAGCTCGCGCTGAGGCACGGGCTCGGCAGCCGGTAGCGACGCCACGCGGACAGCCGCGAGCCTGCGAGGGCGCTTGACGCGCACGTACTCGGCCGCGAAGTAGGAGCCGACGACGACGCGAGCGCCGCGACCTGCGCGCCGAGCGTCTCCCACGTCGGGAAGAGGCCGAGCCAGGTGCCCAGCCCGTAGGGCAGGTCGAGGTCGATCGAGTGGATCGGGAGCCAGCCCGCGCCCTGCAGGTCCGCACGGTCGAGCCCACCATCATCACGAGCACGAAGGCGAGCAGGACGCCCGTGACGATGAGCATCCGCTTGTTGGGCAGCTTGCGCTGCAGCTTGAACGTCACCACGGCTACGGCGCCGGTGGCGGCGAGCCCGAGCAGCGCGCCGACGACGGCCTCCAGCCGCTCGCCGTACTGCTGGAGCGAGGACAGCAGCGTCGTGGCCAGGACGAACGTGAGGATGCTCACGCCGAGACCGGCGAGGGCGCCGAAGAGCACGGGCCGCCGCTTGCGCCGGTTGACGCCGAGGAAGCTCGCGGTGATGGCGGCGAGGATGAGGACCGCCTCCAGCCCCTCGCGGAGGACGATGATGGCCGCGTTGGTGATGACCGTGGCCTCGGAGGCCGAGTCCCCGAGTGTCGCCGCCGCGTCCGCCAGGCGATCGTCGAGCGTCTTGCGCGTGGCCCTGATCTCCGCACTACGCGGGGTTGGCCTCGCGCCAGGTCCCCTGCATCGATTCCACGGAGGCGCGCACGTCCTCCCGCTTGTCGCGCAGGAGCCCGGCGTAGTCGTAGTCCGCCGCTGCGGTGAGCTCCCGGTAGCCCTCGGCGGCCGAGGCGAGGTCCGCGGTGGAGGCCTTCAGCGCCGCGGCGTGATCGAGCAGGTACTGCTTGATCGCCCCGAGGTCCTCGCCCGCCGCGGCTTGCGGCTTCGGCTCGGCGTCGTTCGCCTTGTCGTCCGCGCCGCAGCCCGTGGCCGTGAGGGCCAGCGCGACGACCGTCGTGCTGATGATCTGCGCAGCATTAGGGCGACCTAACACAGAGTTAGGAGGCCCTAACACGACGAGTCGAGGAGGTGTGGCTAACTCCCGAATCTGGCCGCCGAGGGATGAATCTCGCGGTTCGCGGCGTCTAATCCCGTATGACCCCGCACCTCCACGATGCCCACGACGCCGTGATCGTCGGCGGCGGGCCCGCGGGCCTGAGCGCGGCGCTCGTCCTCGGACGGGCAACCAAGCGCGTGCTCGTGGTCGACGAGGGGCGGCCGGCGAACGCCGTGTCCGAGGGCGTCGGCGGGCTGCTCGGCCAGGACCGGGTCAAGCCGGCTGACCTGCGGCGCGACGGACGCCGCCAGCTCGAGGAGCACGCGAACGTCGAGGTCCGGCACGGCGCCGTCGAGGACGTCGAGCCGGCGGGCGACGGGTTCACGGTGACGCTCGCGGACGCGGCGCCGGTCCGTGCCCGCGCGATCGTGCTGGCCCACGGGCTGCGCTACGACCCGCCGCCGCTGCCCGGGATCGAGGCGCTGTGGGGGCACTCGGTGTTCCACTGCGCGTTCTGCGACGGCTGGGAGGTCCGCGACCGCCCCCTCGCGCTGCACGGCAGCGGCCCGGGCTCCGTGCGCTCGGCCCTGCTGCTCGCCAACTGGAGCGACGACGTCGTGCTGTGCACGGACGGCGCGCCCAACCCGGACGCCGAGCTGCTGGCCGCCGCCGGCGTGCGGGTCAGGACGGAGGCCATCACCCGCCTCGCCGGTCGCGACGGCCGGCTCGCGCGGATCGAGTTCGCCGGCGGCGCGGCCGAGTCCCGTGAGGCGCTGTTCGTCAACACGCGCCGGGACCAGCCGAACGGGCTCGCCGCCGTGCTCGGGTGCGAGCTGACCGAGGCCGGCACGATCGTCACCGACGGCGACGGCCGGACGAGCGTCCCCGGCGTCTACGCCGCGGGCGACGCCGCGACCGCGCACTCGCGGTCGGTGGCCAACGCGATCGGCACGGGCTCGCGCGTCGCGTACGCCGTCGCGCTCGACCGCGTCGCGCCGCCCGTCAGGGTCGCCGCCTGACCGCCGGCGTTCGCGGTCGTACGTGCGGCCGGCGCGCTCACAGCTCGGGCGAGCCGTCTCAGCCGGCCTTGCGGCTCACTTCGGCCCACACGGTCGTGTCGCCGTCGCGGCGCACGCCCCAGTCGGCGCTGAGCAGGCCGACGAGGTCGAGCCCGAATCCTCGACCCCGCTCGGGGTCGCCGCCGTTCGACGCGATCGTGCCCGTGACGCCCTTGTTGCGCACCTCCAGCTCGAGCGCCTCACTGCCGAGCCGGATGCGGACGACGACTTCGTCTCGTGCGCCGATCCCGCTGTGCACGATGCTGTTGGTGACGAGCTCGCTGATGAGCAGCTGCGCGTCGCTGAGCACGCGAGCGTCCACCAGGCCGCCGACGCAGAGATCGAGCAGCGTTCGCGCGGACGACGGTGCCCTGCGGTCGGCGGGAAGGACGATCTGGGTCAGCGTCCCCGCGGGGACGCCGCCGTTCGTCGGCTCATCGGGTCGCCGGGCGTGGAGCTGCGCGAGCTCGAGCCGCAGCTGACGGTTCTCCTCGCGCAGCGCCGCGACACCGCGCGTGATCCTCGCCAGGGCGACGTCACCGTTCCGCGACGCTCGCTCCCATCGCGAATCGCCGTCCGGCGGTGACTCTCCTGGCGCCACGTCGCCCTCCTGTGGAACCCCCCGCCGGCGTTCTCTGAGCGAGCGCCGGCCGAAGTGTCCAGCCGCTTCGGAGGATCAAAAGGGGCACTTCTGGGTCGAGCACGGAGTCTTGCCCAGCGGCACCGGATCTGAGGCTCCCGTATCGATCGACTCTACCAGCGCTCCGGCTCCCGTGTTCCCGAGACGGAGTAGGATGGAGAAGCCGTCGTCGGGTCTCGTCCGCCCCCCTCCGCCTTGCGCGCGGCCCCGACCCTGAGGGGGGCGAGAAACCGGGCGTCATGCCCATCACCGACGACGAGCCGCCAGAGCGGGGTCGCCTCGCGGCTGCGATCTCCACCGCCGTCGTGCACGCGTTCGCCGAGCACACCGGCCGCGGACCCACGCGGGCCCGCACGACGATCGACGGCGACCTGGTCGTCGTGATCCTGCAGGACGGCCAGACCAAGGCCGAACGCGGGCTCGTGAGCGCCGGGGAGGGCGACCTCGTGCTGGGCCTGCGGCGCGCCTTCCAGGGCACGATGCGCGACGATCTGGTCGCCGCCGTCGAGAACCTCACGCAGTGCACGGTCGAGGCCTTCATGAGCGCCAACCACAACGAGCCGGACACGGCCGCGGAGATCTTCATCCTCGACCGCGCACCCGCCTCCCGCCTCGCCGCGGACTGAGCCGCCCCGCTTCTCTTCTCCCCGCTCGGTTTCACTTCCGGTGGGCGGCGGCTATATATGGCGAGTAGACGTGACCGGGGACGGACAAAGAGCGCTGGGAGAGATGCGGGCGATGATCTCGAGGGAGATCGTGCGTCTGCAGGCCGAGTACTACGGCAAGGGCCCGACCAGGGCCAAGACCTACATCGTCGAGGACCTTGTGGTCGTGGTGCTGGAGGAGACCTTCACGCGCGCCGAGAGGACGCTCGCCGATCGCGGCGAGCGCGACGCGATCCAGCACATCCGGCGTCGCTTCCAGCAGCAGATGGCCGAGAGCTTCACGAGCATCGTCGAGCAGGCGACCGGACGCAAGGTCAGGACGTTCCTCTCCGAGACCGACATCGACACCGACGTGTCGGTCGAGACATTCCTGCTGGCCGAGGAGCGGACGGACATGTCCAACTTCGAGGAGGGCTGAGCGGCTAGTCCGCCCACCAGTCGCGCCGGCCCTCGACGTCATCGCGCGGAGCGTCGCCGAGGTTGGGCGCGCCGATGACGAGGATCTCGAGGCCCTCCGGCCCGGCCTCATAGCCTCGCCACGTGCCGGGCGGGACGCGCACCGCGTCCCACGTCTCCAGCTCGACGATCTCGTCGTCGAGCTTCATCCGGCCGCTCCCGCGCACGACCACGTACACCTCCTCCTGCGTCCTGTGCGTGTGGCCGTACGGGAAGCGGTAGCCCGGCGGGATGCGCTGGTGGCTCAGACCGGATCGCTCGAGCTCGAGCGCCCCGGTCGCCAGGCGGAACTCGAGGCCCGGCGCGCCGTCGAAGTTGGATCCGACGTCCTCGAGGTCTCGCTTGAGGTTCCTGTGCGTGAACGGCACGGCCGCAACCGTACCGGGCGACTCAGCGCTGGTCGCGGGCGCCGTCAGGGGTCGTCTCGATCACGACCCGGCATGGCCGCTCGGCGAGCACCGTCTCGAGTGTGCGGCCGAACAGGGAGCCACCCGCCACCCGCGGCGGCATCGGCATGACGATCGCCGCCGCGCGCATGTCGTTGGCCTCCTCGATGATCCGCCGGCCCGCCTGGCCGGCGCGGATCCGCTCGCGGTGGCCCGACACGCGTCGGCCGCCCTGCACCCGGGCCTGCTCGATGACCGACTGCGCCCGCGCCTCCGCGTCGTCCATCGGCGCCGAGATCGGCAGCGCGCTGGGCACGGTGACCAGCGACACGACGTGGATGCCCTCGCCGCTTGCGCGCCGCCAGCTTGATCGCCGTGGCGAGCACGTGGTCGTCGTAGCGCCCGTCGATCACCGGGACGAGCACGGAGTCGTACTCCGCCTCGTGGTCGACGACGGGCTGCGGGATCGCGACCTTGAGCGTCGAACGTCAGGTCGAGGCCCGTGGCGGCGGCGGATACGCGACGTAGACGAGCATCGCCGAGCGCCAGCCAGCCGACGCCGAACGCCGCCACGGTGAGGTTCAGCGCGGCGATCACGACGAACGCGACCGCCGTGAAGGCGCCGCCGGCGATCGCGAACAGCGGCGCGTCGTAGCCGCCGATCCGCAGGTTGCCGGGGCCGCGGTAGGGACGCGCGAAGTCCGGCAGCTTGCGGCGCAGCCGGATCACCGCCGCGTGGGCGATCGTGAACGACAGCAGCGCGCCGAACGAGTAGATGCTGCCCAGGAAGGCCTCCTGGCCGGGCAGCAGGATCAGGATCGCCAGGCCCGAGAAGACGAGGATGCCGATCCACGGCGTGCGGAAGCGCGGGATGCAGCCGCCGCAGGCCGTCGGGCATCTGGCGGTGGATGCCCATCGAGTAGACGAGCCGCGAGACGCCGATGATGCCCGCGTTGGTGGCCAGGAACAGGATCGTGGCGGCGAGCAGGCCGACGTAGAGCTCGCCGGGTCCCTGCAGCGGGCCGAGGTCGATCTGCTTGACGAAGCCGAGGATCGGGTCGCCGGCGAAGCCGCCCTCCTCCTCGGGCAGGCCGAGCAGCGTGTAGTAGGTGCCGTCGGCGCGCTGCTGCACGGGCAGCGCCGACAGCGCGACGGCCGGCAGCGTGAAGTAGATCGCGAACACGGCGATCCGCACGCGGTTGATCGCCGCCGGGATCGTTCGCGCCTCGTCGCGCGCCTCCTCGGACATGTTCGAGATCGTCTCGATGCCCGTGTAGGCGAGCATGCCGATCGGGATCGCCAGGACGAAGTCCTTCCAGGTCGGCGCGACCCCGAGCTCGACGTTGTCGACCAGGACGTCGGGCGAGAGCACGAGCACCGCGCCGACGAGCACGAGCAGCAGCTGCGTCATGAAGTCGATGACCGCCAGGAGGACGTTGACGCCGGTCGACTCCTTGACGCCGACGACGTTGATCCCGGCCAGCACCGCGATCACGACCGCGCCGACGATGATGTCGCCGGGCCAGTGGCGCAGCGGCTCCCAGAACAGCCCGCCGATGTAGTGCGGCACGAAGAACGCCGAGATGGCGATCGTGCAGATGTAGGTGAGCATCTGCGCCCAGGCCGCGAAGAACGACCAGAACTCGTTGAACGCGCGCCGGGCGAACGAGGCCGAGCCGCCCGCCTCGGGGTACATCGTCGTCGCCTCGGCGTAGGTGGCTGCCGTGCAGAAGAAGAAGAACCCGGTGATCACGAAGACGACCGGCGTGAGCCCGAGCGCGTACGAGGCGACCAGGCCGAGCGCGTAGTAGATCGACGAGCCGACGTTCCCGTACGCGGTCGAGAACAGCGCATTCGCCCCGAGCACCCGTTCGAGGCCCTCTAGCCGGCGTCTGGCCATCCTCGCGGCCAGCCTGATGGCGCACGCGTCAGGGAACCGTGGGGATCCGGCGCCGCGGCATCAAGATCTTGTGAAGGCGCGTCAGGCGCGCGAAGCGGTAGCCGACGCCCGGGTCCGTGCGGATGTAGCGCCGCGCGCCCGTCCGGCTCGATCTTGCGGCGCAGGTTGGCGACGTGCGTGCGCAGGATCCGCGTGTCGTCCGCGTACTGCGGACCCCACACCTCGGTGAGCAGCGTCCGGTGGGTCAGCAGCCGCCCGCGGTTGCGGGCCAGCGTGCGCAGGAGGTCGTACTCGATCGGCGTGAGGTGCACCTCCGCGCCGTCGCGGCGCACGACCCGGGCGGCGAGGTCGATCTCGAGCCCGTCGACCGCGATCGCCGGCTCGTCGACGGCCGCGCCGGCGCGGCGCATGACGGCGTGCAGACGCGCGACCAGCTCGCGCGGCCCGAATGGCTTGGTCACGTAGTCGTCCGCTCCGGCCTCCAGCGCCGCGACCTTCTGGTCCTCGTCCCCCACCGCGGACAGGACGAGGATCGGCATCCGGCTCCACGAGCGAAGCTCGCGGCAGACGTCGATGCCATCGCCGTCGGGCAGCATCAGGTCGATCACGGCGGCGTCGTGCGGGCGGACCGCGGCGGCGTCGAGCGCCTCCTGCGCGGTCGCGGTCGCGTCGACGGCGAAGCCCGCCTCGCGGAGCACGACCTTCAGCGCGCGCACGATCTGCGGCTCGTCGTCGCAGACCAGCACGCGTGCGTCGCCGGCGCTCATGCGTGCGACACCGACTGGTCCGACAGCGGCAGCTGGACGACGAACACCGTGCCCTGATCCGGCAGCGACTCGGCCCACACACGCCCGCCGTTGGCCTCGACGAAGCCCTTGACGATCGCCAGGCCGAGCCCCGACCCGCGGTGGCCCGCCTCCCCCTCCCCGCGCCGGAACGGCTCGAAGACGTGCGGCAGCAGCTCGCGCGGGATGCCGGGTCCGCGGTCGATGACGCGGATCATCAGGCGGGGCGGGCCGGATCCGGTCACGCGCGCGCGCAGCTTGACCGGATGGCCGCCGGAGTGCCGCTGGGCGTTCTCGATCAGGTTCGCGAAGCACGCGCTCGAGCTGCGCGGGGTCGGCCTGCACCAGCGGCAGGTCGCGGTCGAGCGACACCTCGACCGGCACCGCGGCGTCCGCGTGCTCGAGCGCGCCGTCGACGACCTCCTCGATCGAGCACCAGTCGCGCCTGGCCTCTGCCTCGCCCGCCTGCAGGCGCGAGAGGTCCAGCAGCTTGTCGATCAGACCCGGAGAGCCGCTGCGCCTCCTCCACGACGAGCGTGCCGAGCTCGTCGCGCTCGCGCGGCCCGATCGACTCCGAGCGCACCGCCTCGCCGGCCGCCAGTGATCGCCGTCAACGGCGTGCGCAGGTCGTGCGAGACCGCCCGCAGGAGGGCGGTCTTGATCACGTCCGAGCGCCGCAGCGCGTGCGTCTCGACGACCTCGGCCTGCAGGCGGTCACGATCCAGCGCGGCGGCCAGCAGCGCCTCCAGCGCCGGGGCCACCCGCTCGCGCAGCCGCTCCATCGTGGCGCCGGAGAGCCCGCCCGGCACGTGCAGCGCGGCGCTGCGCCCGTGGCCGACGTCGAGCGCCAGGGCGGCCTGGCGGTCCGGCGTCGCCGGAGGGTCGAGCACGATCGCGGCATACGGACAGCCCGAGCGCGGCGGCGAGCCGCGACGATGCGACCGGCAGCGCCTCCTCGACGCTGGCCTCGCCGAGCAGCACGCGCGCGAGCTCCGCGGCGAGATCGGCCTCCTCGCGCCGGCGCTCGGCCTCCGCGGCCCTCGCGCGCGCGAGGTCGGCGACGGTCGAGGCCACGACGGCCGTCGCGAGGAACACGCCGAGGGCGACGAGGTTCTCCGGGTCGGCGATCGTGAAGCGGCCCGTCGGCGGGATGTGGAAGAAGCTCCACGCCAGCGCGCTCGCGACGGCCGTCGCGAGTCCGAGCCACGTGCCCCACAGCGTCGAGACGAGCAGGACCGCGAGCAGGTAGACGACGCCCGTGGACACGGCGGGCGCCACCTCGCGCAGCGGGAAGATCACCAGCGTCGTCAGCGCGATCGCGAGTGTCGGCGACCGCCGACCCCGGCCACGCGCGACCGCGGCCGGTCCCGGAGCAGCTGCGATGCCGGCCGGTCCATGGGTGCAGCAAAGCACGCGGGCTGCCCACGCCGTCGGGTTTGCGGGTGCACCTGCGCCATGAGGTGCTTCACCGTCCAAGCCCTGACGCAGCGCAGAACCCGGCGCGCACACCCACCGGTCTCGGCTTCGTGCTCGCACCACTCTTCGGCGCCACCCCTCCGGCGGCCGCCTTCACGGCACGGGTGCTCGCGAGGGACGCCTCGCTCAGCGCGCCAACGGGTGCTCTTTGTTCTTGAGCGCGGCGCGATAGAGGAGGAGCAGCAGCATCACCCCGATGATCGCTCCGATCAGCCCGCCGAGGTCGAACATCTCATTGTCGCCGATGCTGAGCAGCTCGGTGAAGACCAGGAAGCCGACGACGGAGCCGGCGAGCCCGAGCAGCATCGTCGCGATGAACCCCATCTTGTCCCTGCCAGGCATCAGCAGGCGGCCGACATATCCGGCCACGATGCCGAGGATGATCGCTCCGACCATGATTCCCCCTTCTCCGGTGGTCTAAGGAGCTTTCCCGGGCCCGCAGAGGGGAAACCGGCGTGGCGGTTGCTATTGGTTTGACCTGTGGCGAGGGGGAAGAAGAACCGGCACGCCGGCGCGAAGCGTGCTCCGGGTGTGGAGCCGAAGTCGAACGTCAAGTCGCAGCGGCAGCCGGAGCCCGATTCGTCGGCCGGTGTGCCGCGCGGCGCGTTGCTCGGGCTCGCGGCACTGCTGGCCGTCAGCGCCGTGGTGGCGTTCCTGCTGCTCGGCGACGGCGGGGATGCGACGGAAGATCAGGCGAGCGACGCGTCCGAGCTCGCGGTGCCCTGGATCGATCCGAACGGTCAGGACCCGATCGTCGGCGCGGTCGACGTCAACCCGGCCGACGACTCGATCTGGATGTCGACCAACACCGGCCTGTTCAGGATCACCGATGGCGGCGAGCAGCCGGAGCAGGTCACGGGCGAGCTGGAGACCGATGACGGGACGGGCGAGATCTCCGAGCAGCTCGTGGTGCGCTTCACCGGCGACGACGAGCTGATCGCCTCCGGCCACCCGCCGGCGGGCTCTGTTCTGCCCCCTGCGCTCGGGCTGGTGCGCTCGACCGACGCGGGCAAGAGCTGGGAGTCGGTGTCCGAGCTCGGGAAGGCGGACTTCCATGCGATCCAGACCTCAGGGGAAACGATCGTGGCCGGTCGTTACGGCGAGCCGGCGATCGACGTCAGCACCGATGGGGGCAAGACGTTCGCGAACAAGCGCCCGCCGGACCCGCTCGTCGACCTCGAGGTCGACCCCGAGAACCCGAAGCGCTGGGTCGCCACCACGCAGAGCGGCATCTTCACCTCCTCCGACCAGGGCACCACGTGGCGCCAGCGCGACCCGGTGCCCAACACGCGGCTCTCGTGGGCGGCCGGCGGGGCGCTGTTCCGGATCGACCCCGGCGGTCCGGTCAAGCGCAGTGCCGACGGCGGCGAGACTTGGGAGGACGTCGGCACCACGGGCGGCGAGCCGCGCGCGCTGCACGCCAAGAGCGACAAGGAGCTCTACGCGGTCCTGCTCGACGGCACGGTCAAGCAGTCGAGCGACGGTGGCGCCACCTGGACCGACCGGGTGACGCCACCGGCGTCTTGACCCCTTAGTCGTGCGAGTGGCCGCCGCGCACGGTCTGCCAGGACTGCCACGTGATGCGCAAGATCACGAGCGTGATCGCCAGGCCGATCAGCGCGTCGGCGATCTCGACGCCGAGCGCGACGACCGCCGCGCTGGCCACCACGGCGAGGCTGACGTAGGCGTCGGCGCGGGCGTGGGCGCCGTCGGCGACGAGCGCGGGGCTGTCGAGGCGTTGCCCGGCGCGCGTGCGTACCAGCGCGGCGATCCAGTTGCCGACGAAGCCGACGACGCCGGCGACGGCGAGCGCGCCGAGGTGCTCGACGTCCCGTGGATCGATCAGCCGCACGATCGCCTCGTAGCCGGCGACGCAGGCGCTGATGAAGATCGCCGCCACGACGACCAGGCCCGCCCAGCGCTCGGCGCGCGCGCTGCGCAGCGCGAAGGCGATCCCGAGCGGGATCGCGGTGGCTGCGTCGCCCGCGTTGTGGATCAGATCCGCAAGCAGCGCGATCGAGCCCGATGCGATGTAGATGACCGTCTGGCCGATCGCGGTCAGCGTGAGGATCAGCAGCGCCAGGCCTACAGCGCGCAGGCCCTCGTGCGAGCGCTTGATCGACTCGTCCACCAGGCCATGGCTGTGGCCATGTCCATGGGCGTGCACATGGCTTGTCATGGGCGCGCCTCACGTGTGTCGGGCAACTCCACCGCCGCCGGCGGGTGCACGTGCTCGTGGTGATGACGCACGGCCGCCAGCAGCTCGGCAATGTGATGGTCGTGCAGGGAGTAGAAGACGTTGCGGCCATTGCGGCGGGCGCGAACGAGTCGCAGCGAGCGCAGCAGCCGCAGGTGATGCGAGGTCGCGCTGAGGCTCAGACCGGCGGCGCGGGCGAGCTCCTCGACCGTGCGCTCGCGGCCGAGCACATCGGTCAGCAGCCGCAGCCGCCCCGCCGACGCGAGCGCCTTCAGCGTCTCGGCCAGATCCTCCGCTTCGCCGGCCCCGAGCGGCCGGGTGGGGGCGTCGTGCTCGGCGGGATGGGGCATCGCTTGCTAAGACTACTCATATGAGCACGTCCTCAAGCATCCTTCGCCGAACTCTCATCTTGGCCACGCTCGCCGACGGTAACGCGAGTGCTCACTCGACAGCCCCGCCGACGATGTCGCGGCGCGGGACGACGACCTGCGCCGCGTCATCGGGCGTGACATCGGGATAGAGCGTCCGGATCAGCCCGAACGCGGCGACACCGCCTACGAGTTGTGCGACCACGAACGCTGGGACCGAGGTCGGCGCGATCCCGGCGAACGTGTCGGAGAACATGCGCCCGACGCTGATGGCCGGGTTGGCGAAGCTCGTCGAGCTGGTGAACCAGTAGGCGGCGCCGATGTAGGCGCCGACCGCGGCCGGCGCGGTCGCCGACCGGCCGCTGCGCACCAGGGCGAAGATCACGAGCAGCAGGCCGAGCGTCGCGATCACCTCGGCGAAGAGGTGCGCGGGGCTGGCGCGGTGGTTGTCGGAGATGCTGATCGCGCTCAGCGCGAACATCGCGTTGGCGGCGACCGCGCCGGTGATGCAGCCGGCGATCTGGGCCGGGATGTAGGCGGCGGTGTCGCGGCGCGAGAGCCCGCCGAAGGCGGCGTCGACGAGCGAGACGACCGGGTTGAAGTGCCCGCCGGAGACCGGGCCGAACATGAGGATGATCGCGAACAGCCCGGCCGCAGTGGCGGCGGAGTTGTAGAGCAGCTGCAGGCCCGTGTCGTCGGGCGAGAGCTGCTGGGCGGCGATACCAGACCCGATGACCAGAGCGGCGAGGAAGGCGGAGCCGAGGAACTCGGCCAGCAGACGCCGGAGCAGCGGAGCGGTCACGCCGGCGTCGAGCTCGGCCAGCAGCGTCTCGCACGCGCCGGTCGATGTCGTCGCGCGTGGCGCGGACCTCCTCGAGCGGGCGGTCCTTCGGGTCGGCGCAGGTCCCAGTCGGCGCGGAGCTGCTTCTTGCCGGGGATCACCGGGCAGGCGTCGCCGCAGCCCATCGTGATCACCGCGTCGGCCTGCGCGGCCAGCTCCGTCGTCAGCCGCTGCGGCCGCTGGGCGGCGACGTCGATGCCGAGCTCGCGCATCGCCTCGACGACCTCCGGATGCGGGCCGCCCTCGGGCACGGCCTCGCTGCCGGCGGAGATCGCGCGGTGCCGGCCGCCGGCGGCGCGCTCGAAGAGCGCCTGGCTCATCACGCTGCGGCCGCGGTTGGCCTTGCAGACGAACAGCACCGTCGCCATCGACTAGGGCTTGCTCGCGCGCACGATCGCCGAGGCGGCCTGGTCGTGCACGCGGTGGGTCGGCCGGATCTCGATGTCGGTCAGGCCGGCGGCGGCGAGCGCCGTGCGGAACTCGGCCTCGGTCAGCGCGCCGGCGATGCAGCCCGTGTAGGCGGCCATGTCCGCGCGCGTGGCCTCGTCCATGCCCTCGTCGGCGATCACGTCCGACACCGCGAAGCGCCCGCCCGGGCGCAGCACCCGCGCCGCCTCGGCGAGCACGCGCGGCTTGTCCCCCGCAAGGTTGATCACGCAGTTGGAGATCACCACGTCCACCGAGGCGTCCGGGAGCGGGATGTCCTCGAGGTAGCCCTTCACGAACTCGACGTTGGCCACGCCCGCCTCGGCTGCGTTCGCCCGCGCGAGCGCGAGCATCTCGTCGGTCATGTCGAGCCCGATCGCCTTGCCCGTCGCTCCGACGCGCCGAGCGCTGATGAGCACGTCGGCGCCGGCGCCCGAGCCGAGGTCGAGCACCGTCTCGCCCTCGTGGAGGTCGGCGACCGCGGTCGGCACGCCGCAGCCCAGCGAGGCGCCGAGCGCGCCGGCGGTCGCGCCCTCGGTCTCGCCGTCGGCGTACAGGCCAGAGCCGAACACGCCGGTCTCGTCGGCGGGGGACCCGCAGCACGAGCTCGCCGGCTCGGCCGTGGCCGCACGCGCGGCGGCGGCGTACTTCTCGCGCACCGTCTCGCGGATGTCCGGCGAGCGGCCGGAACAGCAGGACGACGTCGGTTCCGTGCTGGTCAGCTCAGCCATGCGGTCAGCTCCTTGGTGCCGTCGGCGGAAACGGAGTAGTAGGCCCACTTGTGGCGCCGCTCGACGTCGAGCAGGCCGGCGTCGACGAGCCGCTTGACGTGGTGCGAGAGCAGCGACTGCCGGATCTCGAACAGCGCGATCAGCTCGCACTGGCACACCGGCGCCCTCGCTGCGCCGCACGACGTCGAAGATCTGCACGCGCAACGGATCGCCGAGCGCCTTGGCCACCGCGGCGAGGCGGTCGGCGTCGAGCGCCGGATCGAGGCCGGCCGCAGGAGCGCAGCAGTCGGCGGCGGTCGGTCCGGGGAGTGTCGACAGACGCGGTCATAACAGCTTTCGTTGTTGCGAACAGGTGCGGGAACCGTAGCGCATCCGACGCTCGGCGCGTGGCCCTTGGGGGCAAAGCCGCCCAGCAGCGGCCAGGCGATGACCGCGCCTGCCGCGGCGATCGCCGCGGCCGCCGCGAAGACCGCATTGAGACCGTCGACGAGGCCGGGCAGCCCGCCACCGGCGGGATGCGTGAAGACGGCGCCCAGCACCGCGATGCCGACCGCGATCCCCAGTTGGCGGAAGGTGTTGTTGATGCCCGAGGCGAGTCCGACCTGGTCGGCGGAGAGCACGCCGGCCATCGCCGCCGCGAGAGCCGGGCTGATCACGCCGATCGCGAGCCCGCCGACGATGAAGCCCGGGAGCAGATGCGTCCACGACGAGCTGGGCTCCAGACCCCGCATCAGCAGCAGCGCGGCTGCGATGAGAACGAGGCCGGTCACGAGCGGCGCGCGCAGCCCGATGTGGCCGGTCAGCCGCCCTGAGATCGGCGCGACCGCGAGCAGCACCAGCGTCAGCGGCAGCAGCCGCAGTCCCGTCTCGGTGGCCGAGTAGGCGAGGCCCTCCTGGAGGTAGACGGCGAGGAACAGGAACAGCGGGTACAGCGCGACCGACTGGGCGAACGCGACGACGGCGGTCAGCCCGTGAACGCCGAGGAAGCTGCGGCGCCGAAGCTCGCCAGCCCGAGCAGGTCGAGCCCGCGGGCGCGGGTCGCGCGACTCCGGGAGCGAGCGCAGCGTCAGCCAGGTCAGGACGCCGCCGAGCGGCACAGCGAGCCGGAGCACCGCAGTCGCGCCCGGTCCGAGGCCGTCCTCGTTGCCGCCGGATCCGAGCCGAGCGTGCCCGAGTCGCACAGCGACGCGGCGAACATCGCTGCCGCCCCAATCCCCTGCGCCGCACGGGCGAGATCGAGCACGAGCCCGCTGCCTGCCGCCGCGCACAGGGCCGAGCACGCGCTGAACAGCATCAGGCCGGCGGCGAACACGGCCCGGCGCCCGTGGCGGTCGGCGAGCGCGCCCGCCGTCAGCAGCGTCGCGGCGAGCGTGAGCGCGTAGGCGTCAACGACCCACTGCAGCTCGGCGAAGCTCGCGTCCAGGTCGGCCCGGATCGCTGGCAGCGCGACGTTGACGACCGTGACGTCGAGCAGCAGCATCGCCGTGGCCGCCGACACGACGGCAAGCGTCAGCCAGCGCGCCGGCGTCACGCGACGGCGTGGCCCGCGCCGCGCTCAGAGACGAAGGCAAGCAGCGCAGCGAGCATCGCGATCGCCGCGAGGGTCGTGAGCAGCGTGCCGTAGCCGACTACGGACGCGTAGGCGGCAGCCGCGACGGGTGCGGCGGCCCGAGCTCCGATCGTCGCCGACGCCGCCACGCTCGCGATCGTGCCATACGCAGCCGCGCCGTAGCGATCCGCGATCACGGTGGCGCGGGCGAGCGTGGCCATGCCGTTGCCCATCCCGAGGAGGATCAGCCCGGCGATCACCGCGGCGGTCGCGTCGAGACCCACGATCATGCCGATGCCGGCGGCGATCAGCGCAAATAGGGCGACGGTTCCCCACGGGTGCGGCAGGCGCTCGGCGAGCGGGGCGAACAGCAGCCGGCCGGGGATCTGCGAGATGCCGATGACGCCGATCGAGAAGGCGGCGAACGCGGGGCTGTAGCCGCGCTCGAGCAGGAACGGGATGCCCTGGACCATGACGGCGATCGCGGCGCCGGTCGCCAGGAAGAACGCGCCGGAGAGCAGCCAGAACGACGCCGACCGCAGCGCCTCGCCGGCGATGCGGACGGGTGCGGGTGCTCGGCGACGTCCACGACGGGCGCCTGCCGCAGCGCGACCGCGTGCAGCGGAACGGTTCCGAGCGCGAGGATGGCGGCCAGGACGAGCAGCGCGTCGCGCCAGCCGTAGGCGTCGATCAGCGCCTGGGCGAGCGGCAGGAAGATGAAGCTGGCGAGCGCGCCGGCGAGCGTCATCGCCGTCATCGCCCGCCGGCGCTCGACGGAGCGCGGGAACCACTTGGCCAGCACCGACGAACGCCGGCTCGTAGAGGACGGCGGCCATCACGACGCCGATCCCGATCCAGAGCGCGTAGAACGCGAGCAGTCCGTGCACCTGCGACCAGGCGAGCACGAGCAGCACGCCGGCCACCGAACCGGCCGTCATCACGCGTCCTCGGGCTGTGCCGGTCGAGATGTCGACCGACGGCGATCCCCGCCACCGCGGAGACGAGCAGGGCGAGCGAGAACGCGCCGGTCAGCTGCGCCGCCGAGTAGCCGAGCTCCTGCTGCATCGGCAGCAGGAACACGGCGAAGGCGTAGTAGAGGATCCCCCACGAGACCGTCTCGGTGATCGAGAGCGCGCCGACGATGCCCCAGGCCCGCGTCCGCCAGGCGGGCGGACGCGGGCCCGGGCTGAGCCGAGCTCGGCGATCACGCCGCCGCAGTCGCATCGGCGTGTGCGGGACCCGCTGCCGCAGCAGGCCGACGGCGCGGCCGCGGCCGCTTCGCCCGGCGCCGGCCGGGCGCTGCAGACGCCCGTCTCGGGCAGCACGAGCTCGACGCTGCGAGCGCTCTCCCAGTCGCCGGCGAGCGCGGCGACGACCGAGCGGACCTGCTCGTAGCCCGTGCGCAGCAGGAACGTCGGCGCGCGACCGTAGCTCTTCATACCGACCATGAACACGCCCTCGTCGGGATGCGCAGAGCTCGTCGACGCCGTGCGGCGGCACCGAGCCGCAGGAGTGCAGGTTCGGGTCGATCAGCGGAGCGAGCGCCCGCGCCGCCTCGACGCGATCGTCGAGGTCGAGCCGCAGCTCGCCGAGCAGCGACAGGTCGGGGCGGAAGCCGGTCGCGGCGATGATCTCGTCGGCCGTGATCGCGACGTCCTCGTCGGCCACGACCACGCGGTCGTCGACGAGCGAGACGCGGCGGGTCTGGAAGCCGCCGACCAGCTCGACCGAGCCGTCGGCGACGAGCGCTGCGGACCGTCGCGCCGAGCGCGCCGCGCGCCGGCAGCTGGTCGTCGCCGCCACCGCCGTACTTGCGTTCCGGGCGCCGCGCCGCGGATCGCCCACACGACCTCCGTCGCCGGGCTCGGAGTCGCGCAGCGTGACGAGGTCGAGGATGGCGTTGAACGCCGAGTGGCCGCTGCCGACGACGAGCACGCGCCGGCCGGCGTAGCGCTCGCGATCGGCGCCGAGCACGTCCGGGATGCCGTACGCGATCCGGTCGGCCGCCGCGCGCTCGCCCTGGGCGGGCACGCCACCGGCGCCGAGCGGATTCGGGCGCGTCCACGTGCCCGACGCGTCGATCACCGCCGAGGCGAGGTAGCGCCGCTCCTCGCCGCGCTCCTCGACCACGAGCTCGAACGGCGCGTCCTCGCGGCCGGCGTCCTTGAGCTTGTCGATGCCGTGGCGGGTAACCGCGACCACGCGCGCGCCGAGGTGCAGCGCCGGCGCGATCGCCGGCAGTGCCGCCAAGCGGCTCGAGATAGCGCTCGACGATGTCCGACCCGGTCGGGTAGGCGGTCGCGTCCGGGGCCTCCCAGCCGGCCTCGGCCAGCAGCTCGGCCGCGATCGGGTCGACGTTGTACTCCCACGGCGAGAACACGCGCACGTGCCCCCACTCGCGGATGCTCGCGCCGACCGCGTCGCCGGCCTCGAAGACGAGCGGCTCGATCCCGCGCGAGGCGAGATGCGCGGCGGCGGCGAGGCCGACCGGGCCCGCGCCGATGACGGCGACGACGTGTGGATTCTCGGTCATGGCAGGCTCCTCGGGACGAGGACATCGAAGAAGTTCGATGCGTGAAGCTAGCACCGCGGACCCAAGACATCAAGTTTTTTCGATATGATGGTCGTCCATGCCCAGCCCCGCTCCCGCTCGTCCAGTGCTGCGCCCCGCTCGCCAGCGCCGCCCTCAGCGACGACGAGGCGGGCGAGCTCGAGCGGGTCTTCAAGGCGCTCGCCGACCGCCACCGCGTGAAGATCCTCAACCGCCTGCTGGCCGCCGGCGGCGAGGCCGTCTGCGTCTGCGACCTCCAGGACCTGCTCGGCCTCAAGCAGTCCTCGGTCAGCTACCACCTCAAGCAACTGCTCGACGCCGGCATCGTCGCAGCGCGAGAAGCGCGGCTCCTTCGCCTACTTCTCGCTCGCCGACGGCGCGCTCCAGCGCGTGCGATCGCTGCTCGAGTTGCCGGCGCTCGCCGCTTAACGCGAAAGCCCCACTCAGGGTGGCGGCGTGGGAGATGGCATGGGGCCGGCAGCCTCCTGGGTCGGCGCCGGATCAATCGCGTCGGCCGGTGTCGGCGTAGGCGTCGGGGTCTCGGTCGACGTCGGCGCGGCAGGCGCCGTCGGTGTAGACGTTGGTGTCGGCACCGGCGTCTCGGTTGCGGTCGGCGTTGCGGTTGGTGTGGAGCCGGGGGTCGCTTGGGGAGTGACCGCCTCCGTGGTGGAAGTCGGGCTCGGCGTGGCGGGGGACGCAGGCGACGTACCAGTGTCGTCGTACGTCTGGCCGCGGGACGGCTGCTCCCCCTCGGGCGCGGTCGACCAATCGCCGTCGTCCCAGATGGAGCTCGAAGCCTGAGATCCAGCGTCCCGGAGGCGGTCTCTCGGCACGGCCTGCGGCATCGCGCGGGAGGATGGAGCTCCTTCCCGGGACGGCCGGCCGCTGGCACCCTGCCAGACAACGCCTTCGGCACGCTCGATCGTAGGCGTCACTGCGCCGCTCGGGGCGGACGCCGCCCCTGGCGTGAGGGAGGGCCGGTCGGACGGAATCGACGGCACGGCCCGGACCGCTTCCCCGATCGTGCCGCGCTCACCGGGGCGGATCGGCTCGTACTCGCCGTTCGGCCACCAGACGAACGCGATCGCACCGACAGCGGCCGCGACGCCCGCGACGGCCATCCCCCGCCGCAGGAGGCTCCCGCGCGACCAACGGCCGATGCCGCGCAGGCCGATCTTGGCGGTGCGCGAGACGCTGAGCGACATCGCGGCCAGCGGCATCACCAGGGCAGCGATCCGGAACGCCCCGACACCGAGCTCCGCCCAGCCTTCGGAGCCGTGCAGGCGGTCCAGCTGCAGCCAGAACGAGTCGTAGGCAGTCGCGAACATGCGCGGCGCCGACAGCACGATCGAGGCGATCAGGAAGGTCAGGGCCGGTATCACCGCGAGCAAGTAGAGGGTGACGACGACGCGCACCCACGGCTTGAGCTCGGCGACCTTGGGTTCGCGGCGGCGGCCGCGCACGAGCGAGCGGAAGATCGGCTTGACGCGCGAGAGGATGTCGGGCACGCCGGTGAGGTCGCTGAGCACGTAGTAGCCGTCGAAGCGCAGCAGCGGCAGCAGCTGCTGGAGCATGATCATGTGCTGCACGAAGGCGGCGAACAGCAGCGCTTCCTGCCCGGTGAAGTAGTAGGCCACGCCGCAGCCGAGCGCGAACAGCCCGTTGAAGTAGACGCCGCCGAGGTCGGTACGCAGGCGGCCGCGACGGTCGAGCCGGTAGGCCTCGGTCACGTCGCAGTAGAAGGCGGGCCAGACCAAATAGACGCCGACGCCCAGCACGCCGGGGCGTGCGCCCGAGAAGCGGCACGCGCTCGCGTGGCCGAGCTCGTGGAAGAGGGTCGCGACCACGACGGAGACGAGCACGGCGAGCAGCCACGCCGGCTCATAGAGCACGTCGCGGATCCCGCCGGCAATGCCGTGAAGGAAGAACAGCCAGGCGTCGAAGGCCACCACGACGGCCAGCAGCAGCAGCTTGATCGGCGCCACGTGCAGCCACTCGAACAGGACGGCGAGCACGTTGACCGCGCGCGCCGGGAGGATCGGGCGGCGGTGGCGCAGCGAGAGCAACCCCAGGCGCCTGGGCAGCTCCGGCGTCGTGCCGTCGGGCTGGGCGAGCACGCCGAGCGGACGCAACTGCTCCTCCGCGAGATGCAGGACGTTGGCAGCGCTCACGCGCCGCCCGTCGCGGGCCGACACGGCAGCGGCTACCGCCTGCGCGTCGCGGCGTCCGTCGCACGCCTCGGCGACGAGGTACAGCAGACGCGTGAGCTGGACCATCTGACCGTCGCCGCGACGAGCGAGCAGCGGCGGTCGCCGATAGCCCGAGCCCTCGAACTCGCCGATCAGCTCGACGCCATCGGCAAGCGCAAGGATCCCCTCGAACGGGCGCGATGGCGCCCGCTCGGTTCGCGGCGGTGCGGCCTGTGCGCTGGTGACAGCCACTCCGCGCGCTCCATTACGGCAGCTCGGAGTCCTGTGCGACCCAGGCGTCGAGCACGTCGGCATCGCTGTTCGGGTCGGCCTTCGTGACGAGCTCCCGGCCGAGGATCTCCCGCACGCGGGCCTCCTGCAGCTCGATCGCTTGGTGCAGCTGATCGATCGGCGGGTCCAGCGCCTCGAGGTCGGCCAGATCGTCACGCACGTCGGCCAGATCGGAGCGGCCCCGGCCGGTGAGTCTCACGGGCGCGTCGACCACGCGCACGAACTGGCGCGCCTCGGCCACGACCTCGCACTGGGTGCACTCGAGGTTGAGCGCGACAGCCTGGTTGCTCGGGGCGACCCGCTCAGCGTCCGAGGCGATCACGATCTGGAAGGCGATCGCGGTCGCCTCACAGCCTATGCAGCGCGCGGCCGCGTGCGCCTTGTTGGCGTGGTCGACCACGCCACCGCGCTGCTTCGCGATATCCCAGGCGAAGTCGAACGCGCGGCCGCCGTCCTGCTCGATGGTCGCAGTCGCGACGTTCTCGGTCGCCGCGGCCGCCTGCGCGCTGCCGGCGGGCAGCGCGCAGGCGAGCAGGACCAGGAGGGGGGTGATCCTGCGGGCCGCGGTCTTGGAACTGAGCTTCGTGCGGGTCACGGCGCCGTCTCGCCCTGCTCGATGGTGGACGACTGGTCGGTGGTCGCGTTGGCGACGCCCTGCAGCGTCTGCACGATCACCGAGTCCTGGTCGGCGACGGCCAGCGAAGTCGCGCCGGGCGACAGGATGTTCGCGCTCACCGCGGCGTCGATCGGCGCCGCGATGTTGAGGTTGGCCGCGATCGCCGCGTCGATCGGCGCCGCGAGGTCGAGCGCGAGGTCGAGGTCGACGTCGAGGTCCAGCAGCGAGGCGGGCGCCTCGAGCAGGTCCTCGGCCGCCCCGACGGCGTCGGACACGGGCGCGAGGTCCTCCTCGATCTCGCCCTGGTTGATCGCCGAGTCCTGACTGGACGTGGCGTTGGCCTCGGCGGCCAGCGTCTGCTGGAGCGCGGAGTCCTGATCGGCGGTGGCGCCCGCGACCGCGTCGGGCGACAGCGCGTTGGCGGTCGCCGCGGCGTCGATCGGGACCGCCGCATTGGCGTTGGCCGCGACCGACGCGGCGACGGGCGCCGCCAGGTCCAGGTCGGCCGTGAGGTCCGCGTCGAGGTCCAGCAGCGACGTGCCGCCGAGCGCGCCCAGCAGGTCCGTCGCCGCGTCGCCGACGTCGCCGACCACGTCGCCGACCTCCGGCAGGGCGTCCTCGACGGCGCCGACGGTGTCGCCGACCACGCCGCCGACGGTGCTCGATCGTGTCGTTGACCTCGGGCAGGACCTCGTCGACCACGCCGCCGACGGTCTCCACCGTGTCGTTGACCACGCCGCCGACCGTGCCGACGGTGTCGTTGACCTCGGGCAGGACGTCATCGACCACGCCGCCGACCGTGCCGACGGTGTCGCCGACCACGCCACCGACGGTCTCGACCGTGTCGCCCACGACCGGCGCAACGCCCCCGACGGTGTCGGTGACCGCGCCGAGCGTGTCATCCACGACCGGCGTCAGGCCGCCCACCGTGCCGGTGACCGCGCCGAGCGTGTCCTCCACGACCGGCGCGACGCCGCCGACCGTGTCGTCCACGACCGGCGTGACGCCGCCGACCGTGTCGGTGACGGCGCCGAGCGTGTCATCCACGACCGGCGTGACGCCGCCAACCGTGTCGGTGACGGTGCCGAGCGTGTCATCCACGACCGGCGTGACGCCGCCGACGGTGTCGGTGACGGCGCCGAGCGTGTCATCCACGACCGGCGTGACGCCGCCGAGAGTCTCCTCGACCGGCGGCACGGCGGCCGTCGTGGAGTCCACGGTGCCGACGAGACCGTCGGCCGTGTCGGTCGCGGAGTCGGCGACGCCGCCGACCGCCTCGGGCGCGCTGGTCGCGGCAAGGCCCTGCGCCGCATCGGCGGGCGCGGCGGCCGTGGTGGCCGCAGCCTGCTCGACCGACTCGGCCGCGCTTGCCGTGGCGGCGGCCTGCTCGGGCTCGGCCGGGAAGGCGCCGCTCGTCGTCGGCTCGTCCGCCGGCGCCTCGGCCGGCTGGGTCTCCGCAGCCTGCGGTTGCTGGACGGCCTGCTGCGCCACGGCGCTGTGCTCGTTCGCGTGCTGGACCGCGTTCGCGGACGGACCGCCACCGTGGCCGTGCGCGGCCTGCTCGACCGGCGCGGCCTCGGCGGACTCGGGCGCGGCGGTCGTCGTCGCCTCGACCGGCTGAACGGTTTCGGCCGGCTCCTGTGGAGCGGCGGTCGTGGCGTCGACCGGCTCGGCCGTCTCGATCGGCTCCGGTGCGGCGGCCGCGGTCGTCTCGACAGGCGCCGACTCGACCGGCTCGGGAGCAGCCGTGGTGGTGACGTCGGGGTCGGCCGTGGCGGCCGCGGACTCCGAGACGCCGTCGCTGACGGCCTCGACCATGCCGGTCGCGGCGTCGAGGCCGGTCATGCTCACGGTCGACATCGCTGCGCGCTCGGGCAGCGCCTCGGCGACCTCGGCTGCCAGCTCCTCGGGCGAGAGTCCTTCACCAATGCGGATCCTGTTGTCATCCATCGTGCACTCTCCCTGCCCCCGGGTCGACCGGAGTCGCCGTCAGCTCGCTGTCGTCCAGCCGATACGGCAACATCCGTGGAAGCTCCATGGGGTCTTAGGTTTGGACGGTAGTTCCCTTAGATGAGATCTAAGATACCCATGGCAAGGCACACGAAACTCGAAATGAGACACTGATGTCTCAGAGACAGACAACACTTCATGCTCGGGTTAGTGCCGCGATCCTCGAGGCCGCTGCGGGCGTGCTCGCCGAGCGCGGAGAGCAGGCGAGCATGTCCGACGTCGCGGCGGCCGCCGGCATGGCCCGCGCGACGGTGTACCGCTACTTCCCAAACCGCGAGGCGCTGTTCGAGGCGCTCGGGCGTGTCGCGGTCGAGGAGGCGGGTGAGCGGCTACAGGCGGGCAGGCTCGACGAGGTGCCGGTGCCCGAGGCGTTCGGGCGTGCGGTGCGGGCGCTCGTCGCCGTCGGCGATTCGTTCGTCGTCGTCGCTCGCGAGAGCGCCCGCCCGGACTCCGCGGAGTTCGAGCGGCAGGTCGCATCGCCGCTGCGCAAGCTGATCGAGCGAGCGCAATCCTTGGGCGAGGTACGAGAAGACCTGCCGGCGTCGTGGCTGATGGAGTCGCTGATCGGCATCGTCGTGAGTGGTCTCCAGATGCGTCCGTCGGTCGGCGTCGAGGACACTGTGGCGGGCATCACGTCGCTTTTCCTGGACGGCGCCCGACTACGACCAAGATGAGCTGGGGTAAGAAGAAAGACGATCAGCCGCCCCGCGAGGAGGTAGGGACAATGGAGAGCACCGGCCGTCCAGGCGCCGGCGTGACGGGGCAGCCTTCTGAGGCCGAGAGCGAGCTGCTGCACGGGCTCGTGGACTACCTGCGCCAGAAGCGGCCGGAGCTGCGCCAAGAGTGGGCGTCGCGGATCACCGACGCCCGGCTCCTGCGGGTGATGAGCGCCGAGGAGGTCTTCTCGGAGGTCACGGCGGTCTACGACAACTACGTCAACGCGCTCGAGACTGGCAGCATCGAGGCGCTGCGCGCCTACGCGCGCGACCTGTCGGAGCGGATCGTCCGGCGCGGCGTGGAGACCGACGAGGTGCTCGGCGTCGTTCTGCTGCTGCGCGACGTGCTGGCCCGTGCACTGTTCCTCCGACATCAAGGCGACCAGGCGCTCCTCGGGCGCGTGCTCGATGTCTACGAGCCGGCTGCCAATCGGATCGCGGTCACCGTCGGCGTCAGCTTCGTCGAGGAGCGCGAGCGCATGATCCGCGAGCAGCAGGCGGCGATCCGCGAGCGCGCCGAAATGCTGCACCGCCTCTCCACCTTCCTCGCCGACGCATCGCTCGCGCTCGACGCCCCCGGCTCGCTCGAGGAGATCCTCCAACTCGTCGCCGAGCACGCCCGCGAGCTCGTCGGCGCCACGCGCTGCCGCGTCGAGATCCGGCTCCCCGAGGGCACCCCGATCGCGGCCCACTCGGAGGCTGAGCCGGGCACCGACCAGGAGTCGGTGCCACCGGCCGACGTGGCGGCGCTATACGCCGCGGTCGCGCCCGGGCGGCGGTCGCTGCGGATGAGCTCGGCCGAGCTCGCCGCGGAGCCGGCGCGCCGCACGCTCGAGGGAGCTGGGGATCGCGTGCCGACGATGCGCAGCTGGCTCGTGGCCTCGCTCAGCGCTCCCGACGGGCAGGAGGTCGGGCTGATCCAGGCCTTCGACAAGCGCGAGGGCGAGTTCACCCACCTCGACGAGGAGGTCCTGGTGCAGCTCGCCCAGATCGCGGCGACGGCCGTGGAACGGGCACAGCGCTACGCGCAGGGACCGCGCTCGTAGCGTCACCTGACAGCGGCGGAGCAGTCCAGAGGACTCAGCCTGGTGCGCGTGACCACAGTGCGAGGTCCCCTTCCCATTCGAAGAGCGCGCGTGTCCCCGTGATCGTGAAGATGCGCCGTGCGGTCGGCGGCGGAGGCACGAGAGTCAAGTCGTGGAGTTCCAACGGCGACGTTGCGCAGCGCGAGGAGCACTCGATGACCCGTGGAGTCGATGAAGTCGACATCGCCGAGGTCGATCAGGAGGCGAGCAAGCCGCCGTGTGACCGGAGCACCAGAAGCGCTCCACCGCGACGGGCGGTCCGCCGGCCTGCAGCGGGTGCGGCTCGCTCGCGGGCAGGAGAGCGACGGCCGGGCACGAACCGCTGCTCGACGCCGACAACGGAGGAAGGCGATGCTTAGGGGATTCCGGGATTTCGTGACCGGAGGCAACCTGATCGAGGTAGCCGTCGCGCTCATCATGGCGCTCGCAACGTTCGAATTGGTGCAAGCGCTGGTGGCCGATCTGATCACGCCGATCATCGCGGCGATCGTCGGAAAGCCGAGCTTCGAAGAGCTCACCTTCACGATCAACGGCAGCGAGTTCCGCTACGGCGACTTCATCAACGCGATGATCACCTTCGCCTCCGTCGCGGCCGCGGTGTACTTCTTCGTCGTCGTGCCCTATCAGGCCTACCAGCGACGCCGCGGCGTCACGCCCGGCACGCGCGGCTGCCCGGAGTGCACGACGGACATCCCCCTCGGCGCCAAGCGCTGCCCTCACTGCACCGCCACAATCACCGCAGCCGCCTGAGCCAGCGGCTTGGCTCATGCACGCGTAGGCCTCAAACCGCCTGATTGCGCGAAGCGTTCTGCTCGCGTCAACCTGCGACGTCGCGAAATTCGTGAGTCGGGCCTCTTAACGCCAAAGCCCCGCTAGTGCGGGGCTTTTGGTGCCGTCGGCGACGGCGCTGTCACCGTCATCGTCGGCGGATAGCGGGGGCGGGATTCGAACCCGCGACCTTCGGGTTATGAGCCCGACGAGCTACCTGACTGCTCCACCCCGCGTCGCGTGGGCAACTGAATTTAGCACCGCCTCCGTGGCCGTCAACCCTCAGGACCAGGAGTCCCACAGGCGCAGCTTGCCGAGCGGGTCGTAGGCCGTCCCGCCGCGGTACCAGCCGGGCGCGGTCCACAGCTCGAAGTGCAGGTGGCACCCGTCGGCGCGGCCTGTGCGGCCCACGCTGGCGATCCGCTGGCCCATCTCGACGCGGTCGCCGGCGGCGAACCGGGGCGTGTTGAGCAGGTGCATGTAGACCTGGTCCTCGCCGGAGGCCTCGCTGCGGACGACGAGGTAGTTGCCGGCCGCGCCCTGGAAGCCCGCGAACACGACGCGGCCGCCCTGGGCGGCGCGGACGGGGGTGCCGCAGTCGGCGAACATGTCCTGGCCGTCGTGGCCGCGGCCGCCGCCGAAGCGGTTGGCGGGGTTGCGGCCGAGGTCGTGCGCGCCGTCGATCGGGAACAGCGCGGTGTGCGGCGGCTGGATCTCCTCGATGCCGAGTGTGAGGTCGCCGAACGCCGCCGGCGCCGCGGCGGGGAACGACAACAGCAACAGCAGCGGCAACGCGCACAGCGCGCCGCGGAACGGGCGGTACAGGCGGACGGCCTCCTCCTCAGGCGCGCTTATGCGGCCGACAGTCTAGGAAGCTCGATCGCCGGGCAGCGGTCCATCACCACGCGCAGGCCCGCCTCGCGCGCCCGGGCGGCCGCGTCCTCGTCGATCACGCCGAGTTGCAGCCAGACCACCTCGGCGCCGATCTCGATCGCCTCGTCGACGTGCGCGCCGGCCTCCGAGGAGCGCCGGAAGACGTCGACCACGTCGACCGGCTCCCCGATCGCGGCGAGGCTCGGGAAGCAGCGCTCGCCGAGGATCTCCTCCGCCGCCGGGTTGACCGGGATCACGCGGAACCCGCGGCGCTGCAGCAGCGCCGCGATGCGGTGGGAGTCGCGGCCCGGGTCGGGCGAGCAGCCGACGACCGCCCAGGTCCGGGTCTGCTCGAGCGCGTAGCGGATGTCGGATTCCATGGGGTCACCCTTCCACGAGCCGCCGCAGCCGAAGCGCGTTCTGCACGGCGAAGCCCTCCCAGTCGTTGTTGAAGTACGCGAACACCTCCGCGCGCTCCGCCAGGTCGCACACGCGCGGCGCCCACTCGCGCAGCTCGGTCTCGGAGTAGTTGCCGCGCCGGCCGCGCTCGCCGAAGTGGAAGCGCAGGAAGGTCCAGTCGGCCGTCAGCTCGTGCGGCTGCCAGGGCCGGTCGGGGTGGTGGGCGATGACGAGCGCGACGTGGTGGAAGCGCAGCAGCTCGAGCACCTCGTCGGAGAACCAGCTCGGGTGGCGGAACTCGAAGCAGTGCCGGCCGGGCGGCAGCTGGTCCAGCGCGTCCGAGAGCCGCGGCACGTCGACCTTCTCGCGCTCGGGCAGCTGCCACAGCACGGGCCCGAGCTTGGGTGAGTCGGCCAGCGGCCGGATCCCGTCGTAGAAGCGCTGCATAGACGGCCCGAGGTCGCGCAGGCGCTTCATGTGGGTCATGTACTGGCTCGCCTTGACCGCGAACACGAACTCGTCCGGAGTCTGACGCAGCCACTGCGCGACGGCCGTCGGCCGGGCGAGCCGGTAGAAGGTCGAGTTGACCTCGACCGTGTCGAACAGCGTGGCGTAGTGCTCGAGCCAGCGGCGGGCGGGCAGGCCTTCGGGATAGACCCGCCCGCGCCAGTCCTTGTAGTTCCAGCCCGAGCAGCCGATGCGGATCCGCTGCGGAACTACTTCACCTTGAATCGGACGACCGGGCCCTCCTTCTTGCAGTCGCTGCCGCCGGTGCACTCGATGCGGTACGCCTGCCAGTAGTAGGTCCCCGGGTTGTTCAGCCAGAAGGCGGGGAAGTCGTAGAAGGTCTGCTTGGCCTCGAAGGCGCCCTTGCGCTTCTTGGCCTGCAGGATCGTGGCCTTGCGGCAGATCATGCCCTGCCTGTCCTTCTTGCTGGACTTGCAGACGTGGACGAAGACCCCGGCGCCGGGATCGGAGACCTTCATCCGGAACGTGGCGGCCTTGCCGGCCGGTACGGAGGTGCCGGCCTTCGGGGCGAGCGGCGTGATCCCGTTCTTGGTGGCCGCGGCCGCGGGGGTGGCGAGGGCGAGCGCCGTGAAGGCGCAGAGCGCGAGCGTCCGTGCGACGCGTGAGGAACTGAGCATCCGCGCAATGTACCCGCGATGATGCGCGCGATGGGAAGGATCTTCGTGACGCGGGCGCTCCCGTTCCCCGCGCTCGACAGCCTGGCCGAGGAGCACGAGCTCGACGTCTGGGAGGGCGACCTCCCACCAGGTCCGGAGGCCCTGCGCGAGCGCGTCGCGGCCGCCGACGGCCTGCTCTCGCTCGTCACGGACCCTGTCGACGCGGACCTGCTCGCCGCCTGCCCGGACCTCAAGGCGATCGCGAACATGGCGGTCGGGACCGACAACATCGATCTCGGGGCCGCCGCGGAGCGAGGCATCCCGGTCGGCAACACCCCCGACGTGCTGACCGACGCGACGGCGGACCTCGCCTTCGCGCTGCTGCTCGCGCTCGCGCGCCGCATCCTGGACGGTGCCGCACAGGTGAGCGAGGGGCGCTGGCGCACGTGGGAGCCCGCGAGCGGGCTCGGCGCGGACCTGACCGGCGCGACGCTGGGGATCGTCGGGCGCGGCCGCATCGGCGACGCCGTTGCGCGCCGCGCCGTGGGCTTCGGCATGGAGGTCATCGCGAGCTCGCGGCGCTCGGGCATGCCGCTCGAGGAGCTGCTCGAGCGCGCCGACTTCGTGTCGCTGCACTGCCCGCTGACGCCGGCCACCCGGCACCTGATCGGCACGGAGGCGCTCGCGCGCATGAAGCCGAGCGCGTTCCTGATCAACACCGCGCGCGGCGGCGTCGTGGACCAGACCGCGCTGCGGCTGGCGCTGATCGCCGGCGAGATCGCCGGTGCGGCGCTCGACGTCACCGACCCCGAGCCGCTCCCGGCCGACGACCCGCTGCTGCAGGCGCCGAACTTGCTCGTCGTCCCCCACGTGGGCTCGGCCACCGTGCGCACGCGCGAGCGGATGGCGGAGATGGCTGTCGAGAACCTGCTCGCCGCACTCGCCGGCCACCCGATGCCATACCCCGCATAGTGCGGATCGCCGTCGTCGACATCGGGACCAACTCGACGCGCCTGCTGGTCGCCGACGTGCGCGACGGCGGCGTCGAGGAGCTCGACCGCCGCTCGGTCGTCACCCGCCTCGGCGAGGGCGTCGACGCGACGGGCCGGCTCGCCGGCCCGGCGCAGGAGCGGGTGTTCGAGCGGCTCGCCGGGTACGCCGAGTCGATCGAGCGCCACGGGTGCGAGACGCGCCTGGCGGTCCTGACCTCGGCAGTCCGCGACGCCTCAAACGGCGCGGCGTTCGCCGACGCGGTGCGCGAGCGCTTCGGGCTCGACGCCCGCACGCTGTCCGGTGATGAGGAGGCGCGGCTGACCTACCTCGGCGCGACGGCGGCGCGCGACGGCGGCGCGGAGCCGCTGCTGGTCGTCGACATCGGCGGCGGCTCGACCGAGCTCGTCGCGGGCGCGCGCGGGGAGATGGACTTCCACGTCTCCACGCAGGCCGGCGTCGTGCGCCACACGGAGCGCTTCCTGCGCGACGACCCGCCCGCCCGGGAGGACGTGGAGGCGCTCGCGCGCGACGTGCGCGCGGTGTTCGAGGCGGCGGTGCCGGAGGCGGTCCGCGAGCGCGTGCGCGCGGCGGTGGCGGTCGCGGGGACGGCGACGTCGGTCGCCGCGATCGACGCGCGGATCGAGCCCTACGACCCCGCGCGCGTGGAGGGCGCCATCGTGCCGGCCTTCCGCCTCGCCGAGATCTCCGCTACCCTCTCGGCGCTCCCGATCGAGGAGCGACGAACCGTGCCGGGTCTGCACCCGGACCGGGCGCCCACCATCGTGGCCGGGACGATCCTCCTGGCCCAGGTGCTCGAGGCGTTCGGGCTCGATCGCTTCGAGGCGTCGGAACGGGACATCCTCTGGGGAGCGGCTCTGGACGCCGAACCAGAATTCTGACTGGCGTTTTTGGACGTCTGTTCGATTGTCGTGGCCCCTCTGCGCGGCAGATACTCCTCGTGTCGAATGGGCGGTCGTGCCTCCCGCCGCCGCCTGCCCGACGCATAGGTCCGGGCGATGCCGCATCATCGGCGCCTCCCGCCGTCCGGACCACCCAATAGGCCCCTCAAGGCACGTACCCCTGCCCGTCCTGACGGGGCCAACTTGAAGCCGCCCGCCCCCGCCGCGGGCGGCTTCACTTTAAGCGGGGTGCGAGCTTCGCCGGCGGGGCGCCCCCGCCTGCGTGCGGCTTCACTTTAAGGGGGCGGGGCGCAGCGCCTCACGCGAGGTTCGCGGCCCGCGGGTAGACGACCGACGGGTCAGTGAGCACGTTCACGAGCGCGGGCCGCCCGGCGGAGAACGCGCGCTCGAGCGCCGGCCGCAGCTCGCCCGGCGCGCGGACCAGCTCGCCCTGGCAGCCGAGCGCCTCGGCCACGAGGTCGTAGCGCGTCTCGGGCGTCAGCTCCGCCACGACCGAGTAGCCGTAGAGGTACTCCATCGGGTTCTTCTCGAGCGCCCAGATCCCGTTGTTGCCGACGACCGCGACGACCTGCACCCCGTGGCGGGCGAGCGTGTCGAGCTCCATCCCGGCGAAGCCGAACGCGCCGTCGCCGAGCAGGAGCACGACCTGGCGGCCGGGATGCGCGAGCTTGGCCGCCAGCGCGTAGCCGGGCCCGCAACCCAGGCAGCCGAACGGGCCCGGGTCGAGCCAGCAGCCCGGCTCGTAGGTGTCCACGACCCGCCCCGCGTAGGAGACGAAGTCGCCGCCGTCGCCGATCAGGATCGCGTCGCGGTCCAGCACGCCGGCCAGCTCGCGGTAGAGCCGCATGGGGTGCAGCGGCGAGCGCCCGTCGGCGAACTGCTCCTCCTCACCGGCGCGCTTTTCGGACTCCACGCCGCGCAGGTGCTCGACCCAGCCGCGGCGGCGTTCCCTTCCGCCCGCCGCGGCGAGCTCCCGCAGCGCGCCGGCGACGTCGCCGAACAGCTCGGCGGCGACCGGCCGCGGGTGCTCGCGCTCGGGCTCGGCGCCGTCGAGCACGATCAGCTCGGTCTGCTCGCCGAAGGAGCCGCCGAAGCCGAGCCGGAAGTCCATCGGCACGCCGATCACGAGCGCCACGTCGGCGCCCTTGAGCCCCGCGCTGCGCGCGCGAGAGAAGAAGAGCTCGTGGTCGGCCGGCAGGCAGCCGCGCGCGAGGCCGTTGAGGAACACGGGGACGCCCACGGCCTCGGCGAGCTCGCGCAGCGCGCCCTCGCCGCGCGCCCAGTAGAGCCCGTTGCCGGCCATGATCACCGGCCGCTCCGCGTCGCGCAGGAGGGCGACCGCCCGCTCGAGCGCGCGCCCGTCGACCGGCGACTCGCGGATCTCGGCGGGCTCGCCGAGCGCGGGCTCCTCGGCCTCCGAGAACACGTGGTCGAGCGGGAAGTCGACGAACGCCGGGCCGGTGTGCGGGCGGCGGGCCGCGTCCCACGCCTCGTCGAGCAGCCCCGGGATCTCCGCCGTGGAGCCCGCGGTCGCGGCCATCTTGACCACGGGCCGCACGAACGGCAGGTGGTCGATCTCCTGCAGCGAGCCCTGGCCCCAGCGCCACGCGGGCGCGCGCCCGCCGAGCACGAGCATCGGCGAGCGGTTCTGGCTCGCCGAGGCCATCGCGCTGATCCCGTTCGTGATCCCGGGGCCGGCGGTCAGCGCCGCCACGCCCGGCTCGCGCGTGACCTTCGCCCAGCCCTCGGCGGCGAACGCCGCGGAGGACTCGTGGCGCACGTCGACGAGGTCGATCCCCTCCGCGCGGCAGCCGTCGTAGATCGAGAACAGGTGCCCGCCCGTGAGCGTGAACAGCTTCGTCACGCCGTACGCCTTCAGGCGGCGCGCGACCAGCCGGCCGCCGTGGAGGGTCTGGGTCGCTTCGGCCTCGGTCGTCATGGACCCGGAATCTACCCCCGCCGTTCGGGGGGTGTGCCGCCCGGCGGGGCTGGGAGCCGGGCCGTGACCGCTCTAGCGTCCGGTGCCATGGAGAGGACACCAGATACCGACGCCTTCAGCGGCGACCTCGAGCTGCTCCTGCGCGAGTCCGACCGCGAGGACCCGATCCTGCCCGAGATCCGGGACGCCGGTCAGGCCCCCGAGGAGGAGATCAACGAGCGGATCCTGGCCGGGCTCGTCAGCCCGTAGCGCCGGCCGTGCGGGCGGCCAGGTGACGGGCCGCCGCGGCGGCCTCGTCGATGCGGTGCTCGCCCCAGAACAGCCCGTTGCCGACGCGCAGAGCCGGTAGCCGACCGGCGCCCGCGGCCAGCAGACCACGCCCGGCGGCCTCGATCTCACCGTCCCGATGCAGCTCGCTCAGCGCGTGCAACCAACCTTGCATGTCGATCCCCGCCGCCGCGGCCGCCTCGGCCAGCAGCTCGGGATCGTCGAGGTCGAAGCCCCCGCAGAAGGCCAGCCGGCCCGCCGCGAGGACGAACGCGGCGCCACGACCCTGCTCGGCCGCGTAGTGCGCGGCGCGCATGGCGGCGGGCACGTCCTCCGGGAAGCGCTCGGGCCAGATCAGCGGCAGCCGCAGCTCCAGCGCGCGCCGCTCGGCGCTCAGCCGGTACTCGGCCAGCCCATCGGGATCCGTGGTGAGCGACCCGCAGCAGAGCGCCGACGTCGACGCCGGAGTCCAGGTCACCTCGTCGAAGATGCGGTCGACCCGCTCGGCCGCCAGGTACGAGAACGGACAACACAGATCGAACAGGAACTCGACGCGCGCGGGAGCCATCCGGTGCCCCGTCCGTGCCTCTCGCGCCGCCCTGCGCTCGGCAAGCTTGATCACGTCGCCCATCTGAAATCCGTCCCTTGTCTGAAACCACGGACTGTTCTGTCCGTTTCGTCCCCTCCAAACGCGCCCGCGTGAGGAAACTTGCGGGAGTTTCTTCGGCCACTTCCGCCAAGGGCTGCATCCGCCGAATGTCCAGGAAATCAAACTGAGCGCCGCACGAGCGGCTATTCTCGTGCCACGCGGCCCCCTCAGGCTCGCGCGCTCCCGGAGGAGAGTGACCTTGCCCCCAGTTCCGCCCCCGAAACGCCACCCCTACGACCAGTGGGCGCCCGACGCCCGGGCCCTCGACCTGGTCGGGGACAAGTGGACGCTGCTGATCATCCGCGACCTGGCCGCCGGGCCCCGGCGGTTCGTCGAGCTCCAGCGCGTCCTGCCCGGCATCTCCACCGAGCAGCTGCGCTCGCGGCTGAACCGCATGGTGGCCGACGGGCTGCTGACCCGACAGCGCTACCGCGAGGTGCCGCCGCGGGTGGACTACGAGCTGACGGAGCGCTCGCGCGAGCTGATGCCGGTACTCGGCGCGCTCGCCCGCTGGGGCTACGACTGGACCTGGGGCACGCCGCGCCCGGGCGAGGACGTCAACGTCGGCGCCATCTTCCGGCTCGCGCCCGGCATGCTCTCCCCCGCCGACGGCACGAGGGGCACGGTCGAGCTCGTGGTCGACGCGCGCGGGGACATCCCGGAGCGCCGCTACCAGCTCGTGATCGAGGGCGGCCGCGTCGAGATCACCGAGCAGGCCCAGACGGAGTCCGAGCCCGACGCGCGCGTCACCGGACCCGTGTCGGCCTGGGTGAACGCGCTCGGCCCGGAGGGCAACGCGGACGATCTGCAGTTCAGCGGCCGCAGGCAGCTCGCCGACGCCGTGCTCGGCGGCTTCTCGCAGGCCGGCGCGCGCCGCGCCGCCGCCGCGGCCTAGCTCAGCGGTTCGCCTGCGCCGCGCCCGCGCTGGGCCGCGAGTAGTCGTCGGCCTCGACGTGCGGGAAGGCGCCCTGGAGCTGCTTGCCGTTGAACGAGAACTTGTAGTCGGCGTCGAACTCGTTCTGGTTCTGGACCTGGCAGCCCGGCGTGCCGTCCGTCGGCGCCGGCTTCTCGCCTGAGTTCTGGCAGTCGAACTGGCCCGTGATCTTGTACTTGTCGTAAGACCGGCCGGCGCTGTCCTTGGACTCCGCGAGGCTCAGCGGCTGGAAGTAGGAGTTGCCCCGGTTGTTGGGCGCGCGCTCGCGCCAGATGGCGGCGCTCTCGGCGCCCAGCGGACCGAACTGGCGCAGGTAGTGGCCGGTGCCGCCGCCGGGCGACTGCGTCTTGGCCGACAGGGCGGCCGCGCCGTAGTTGAGGAAGTCGGCGACCTGCCACTGCGAGGCCTCGAAGTACTTGAAGATCGGGTTGATCTGCGACAGGAACGGACCCAGCTCGCCGATCAGCGGCTCCGCGCCCTCGAGCACCTCGCGCGTGGCCGGCAGGCCGGTCTTGGACGCGGTGATCACGGGGTCGAGGTTCTTGAAGAAGCGCTCGAGGTCCGGCGCCAGCGCGCGCACGTCGCGCAGCGTCGGCTGCAGGTCGCGGGCGACCGGGCGCAGGTCCGTGATCAGCGGATCCGTGTCGGTCGAGAACCGCTGCACCCGCGCCAGCGTCAGCTTGGACTCCTTCAGGAACGTCGGGAAGATCCGGATCGTCTCCGCTAAGGCATCCGACTTGGAAGCCGTCGCGTCGAAGGTCTGCTTGGAGCCCGTGATCAGGTTGCGCAGCTGCGCCTCGTCCTGGGTCAGAGCACCGAACACGACGCCCGTGTTCTTGACGAGCCGTTGGACCCCGCCCTCCTGCCGGTCGAGCACCTCGAGGATGTCGGCGCCGTCGGAGGCGAAGCCGGGGAGCGTGCCCAGCGCGTCGTTGAAGTCGCGCCCGCGGCCCTTGATGCCCTTGGCCAGCTCCGTCTGCCAGCCCTTGAAGTCGGCGCGCGTCTGGGGGTCGAGCGAGTCGAAGATCTCGTCGAGCTCCACGGTCGGCTTGATCTGCGTGTCCGACAGCTTCCCGTCCTCGGGGATCATCTTCTCCGAGCGGCCCGGCGTGAGCTCCACGTAGGTCTCGCCCAACAGCGTCTTCTGGCGCAGGATCGCGCGGGCGTCGGAGCGCAGCGGCGCGTAGCGGCGCTCGATCTCCACCGTGGCGACTGTGCGGTTGGTGCCGTCGCCGACCTCCACCTTGCGCACCTTGCCGACCGGCACGCCGGCGACGCGCACGTCCGCCTCGCTGGCCAGCGTCGTCGCCTCGGGGAAGTCGATCTGCACGCGGTAGCCCTTCGGCTTCAGCGGCACCGGCCCGCCGAAGGACAGCCACAGGAACAGCAGCAGCCCGAAGCAGGACAGCGCGAAGACGACCATGACGAGGATGCGCGGGAGTGAGGGGGCGGCCTTGTTCATCTACTTCGTGGCGCAGGCCTGGGAGTCGGTGAGCAGGGGCGTGAGCATCCCGAGGAACTCGAGCGGGTCCTCGCCGGCGACGATCTGCTCGAGCGTCGCGCACGGCGCGGCGAGGGTGACCGGGCGGAACACGCCGTTGGCGTCGGAGGTCGAGAACAGCTGGACGGCCTGGTGCTGGGCCCACGCCAGCCAGAACAGATAGCCCTCCTGGCGCGCGGCGTTGTCCGGGCCCTCGCGGCCGCTCGGGTTGTAGGCGAGCAGGTTGAAGAAGTTGTTGAGCTGCTTGAACGAGCGCGTCAGGCCCGGCGCGGCGTCGGCGACCTGCACGGCCGCGGGCCGCAGGTCGCGGGTGAGCGGGCGCGCCTCGCGCACGAACGGCCGGATGTCCTCGGCCAGCAGCGGCGTGGCCTCCTTCGCGAACGGCCTGATCGCTTCGTTGGCCGGGTGAAGCGCCCGGGCGGCGGGGCGCAGGCGCTCGGTCGTCGGCCCCAGCACGTCGGCGAAGCGCTGGACCTGGCCCAGCGACGCGGTCGTCTGCCGCAGCGTGCTCGGCAGCTCGGCCACGGCGGCGGAGATGTTCTGCTCCTCGGAGGCGAACGAGCGCAGGACCGCCGAGGACGCCGTCACGAGGCCGGCGATGTCGTCGTCGTGGCTCGCCAACTCGCCGTTGAGCTCGTTCAGCGAGGTGATCAGCCGCCGCAGGTTGGTGCGCCGCTCGGCGACCGCGCCGTTGACGGCGGCGAGGTCCTTGTGCGTCGGCTCGAAGCGGCGGAACAGGTCGCGCAGGTCGCCGCTGCGACCCTTCAGGCCGCGCCCGGCGTCGGAGATCAGCAGCCGCAGGTAGTCGCGCGTGTCGGCGTCCAGCGTGGAGAGGATCTCGTCCGGGTTGACGTCGGGCTGCGTCGAGTCGACCGGGATCGTCCAGTTCTCCTTCGCCACGGGCGCGTCGTCCGTCCCCGGGTCGAGCTGGATGAACATGTCCTTCAGGCCGGTCTTGGGCCGCAGCAGCGCGGTCGCGTCCGTGTGGATCATGTCCTCGTACTTGCGGTCGATGTCCATGCGGACGATCGCGCGGCCGTCCTTGAGCTCGACGGCCCCGATGTCGCCGATCCGCACGCCGGCCACGCGCACGGTCTGGCCCTGGCCGGCGATCACGGCCTGCGCGGTCTGGAACTCGGCCTTCAGCACGTACGGCTTGTCCTGGATGATCGGGAAGCGCAGCCGCTGCTTGGAGAGGATGTAGGCCGACACGCCGGCCGCGATCACGATCAGCCCGATGACCGCGATGAAGTCCTTGAAGTGCTTGCGGATCGCGGTCACGGCGCCTTGCCCCCCGCGAGCTGATCGATCAGGCCCTTCGTGGCGTCCTCGTCGAGCACCTCGAGCTTGTCCGTGAGCTTGTCCTGCTTGATCTCGCCCCTGAGCCAGTCCACGGCGCGCTCCTTGGCGCGCGCGTAGCGGTCCTTGAACAGCTGCGTGCTCGTGTCGGCCGTCCACTGCTTGGGCGGGTCGCCGGGCTGGGTGCGCAGGTCCGGCGCCGCCTGGTTCTCGCACGGCTGCGACTCGTCCAGCGGCGGGCGGGCCGTCGGCTTGGGCGGGTTGGCGCCGAGGATCGGGTTCAGCGTCGAGCCGAACACGCCGGGCGCGAGCTGCACGAGGTTCGTGCCGCCGGCGGCCAGGACGCGGAACCACTGGCCGTTGGCGTCACCCGCGCGGCTCTCGCCCGCGAGGCCGGGGAACGCCTTCGGCGCCTCGGTGTACACCGGGCCCTGCGCCGGGAACTGCTTGTCCTCGAGCTTGTCGTTCGCCCACTTGAGGACGACCTCGTTCTGGCAGCTCGCCAGGGCGCGGTTCTGCTCGGTCAGCGGGATGCTCTCGCGTGTCAGGCGCGCCAGCGCCGGGATCGTCGGCCGCAGGTCCGCGGCGAGGCCGCGCAGCTCCTCCTGGGAGACCAGCCCGCGCAGCTGGCGTACGAGCGGGATCGAGGCGTCCAGCGCGGCCTCGGAGGAGCGCACGCCCGGCCGCAGGTCGGCGGTGAACGCGCGCAGCGACGGGAAGGACGCGTTGAGCGAGCCGAGCGCGGGCTGGGCGGCGCGCAGTGTCCGCGGCAGCTCGGCGATCGCCGTGCGCAGGTTGTCCTGCTCGCGCGCGAACGCGCCGGCGGTCGTGTTGAAGTCGGTGATGAGGCTCTTGAGCTGCTCGGGGTTGCGGTCCAGCGCGGCGGCCGTCGCGCCCGCGCCCTTGATGTAGCCCGAGAGGTCGTGCTCGGTCTGGCCGAGTGAGGCCTCGCTGACGATCGCGGTGTCGCGGTAGGCGCTCTTCCAGTACGGGATCGAGCGGTTGAATGCCTCGGCGCCGCCCTTGTCCAGCGCCTTGCCGTACTCGTCGAGCAGCGTCTTGAGGTCCTCGCGCGTGTCGCTCTGCAGCGAGGTCAGCAGCTGGTCGAACTGCACGGGGACGGCGGTCTGGTTGATCGGGATCGTGGCGTTGTCGGCGATCTCCGCGCTCCCCGGCGTGCCCGGCTCGATGTCGACGAAGAAGTTGCCCTCGAGGAAGATGCGCGGGCGGATCTTCGCGCGCGCGTCCTCGTGGATCGGGCGGCCGGCCTTGCCGACGGTCATCGTGACCACGGCGGCGGTGCTGCTGCCGTCGCTCGAGGCCGGCTCGACCTTCGTGACCTTGCCCACCTCGACGCCGGCGATGCGCACGGGCGAGCCCTTCTTGAGGTTGTTGGAGGACTCGAAGGCGGCCTTGATCTCGTACTGCGGCTTGAACGGGATCGACTTGGTGAAGCCGAGGTAGGTCAGCGGCAGGATGATCGCGAGCGCGAGCAGCGCGATGCCCGCGTTGTTCTTCGGCTTCAGTCGCTTGGCCGCTCTCATCGGATACCCGGCTCGGACTCGGACGGGGCCATCTGCAGGAAGTCGCTCGTCTCGGGGGCGGCGGTGAACGTCTGGCCCTCGGGCACGCGCGGGTTGCCCCTGAAGGTCGGGCCCTGCGCGCCCGGCGTCCGCGGGTTGAGGTTGACCTGGTACTTCTTGTCCAGCCCGCCGGCGTTGCGCTGCAGCCAGCCGCGCTGGCCCGTCTCGCAGTCCGCGCGCCCTTCGGGTGTGATGGCCGCCGCGTACGGCTGGTTCTGAGCGAACTGCTGCGCGCCCTCCTTCGTGTTCTGGCCGTTGGCCGGCTCGTCGGCGCCCATCGAGCCGACGCCGTCGTCCTGGGGCCCGGCCGTGTTGGCCAGCGCGCGCTGCGCGGAGCCCGTCGTGTCCGGCTCGGAGAAGTGCTCGGCCAGGTACGTGAAGAAGTAGTTGGGCGAGTTGCAGACCGTCACGAACGGCCCGTAGAACTTCAGCTGCGGGTTGAGCGTGGTCACGGTCGCGCCGAGGCCGCGGATGCCGGGCAGCGTGCCGGGCGCCTCGGCCAGCTCGCGCAGCTGGTCGAGGGTCTTGCCGAGCTCCTCGTTGAGGTCGGGCGCGCGCTCGTTGACCGGGATCGCGACGTCGATGGCGCGGTTGAGCGTCGGCAGCGCGCCGCGCAGCTCGGCGGTAGCCGGCGCGAAGTCCTCCCCGAAGCCCTCGAGGTTGGCCAGGAACGGCCGCTGCACGCGGAAGGACTCGATCGCGACGTCCATCGTCGGCGGCGAGTCGGAGATCGTCTGCTTGAGCGCGCCCTCGTCGCGGCCGAGCGCCTCGAAGGTGTCGGCCATCGAGGTGAACAGGTCGGCCTGCTGCTGCGAGACCGGCGCGACGATGCGGGCGGCGTCGGCGAGCTCGTCGAAGAAGCGGGTGAGCTGGGTGTCCGGGTCGGCCAGGTTGCTCATCACGGGCTGCAGGTGCTCGAGGAACCTGGGCAGCTCCTCGATCGTGCGCCCGACCGACTGGCCGCGCCCGGCGAACGCGTCGCCGAAGCCGCGCAGGTTCTCCTGGCTGGCCTTGCGCGTCTCGGCGTCGAACATCTTCAGGACCTCGTCGATGTCCGTCGCCGCGCTGCCCTGGTCGGCCGGGACGGTGTCGCCGTTGGCGAACGCGTCGTCGCTGGAGCCCTCCTGGAGCTCGAGGTACTTCAGGCCGAGCGCGGAGCGCGGGCGGATGCGGAACGTCGAGTCACTCGGGATGTCGCCGATGCGCTTGTCGAGCTTGAGGTCGAGCTCGGCGACGACCTTGCCATCGCGCTCGCGGACGGGGCGCATCTTGTCGATCACGCCCACGCGGCTGCCGCCCGAGCGGATGTCGTTGCCGGGCACGAGGTTGGCGCCGTTGGGCACGCGCACCTTCAGCGACGTCGTGGGCACGAAGGGCAGGCCCTTGTTGGCGTTGTAGGACAGGAAGACCGCGACGATCACGACGAGGATCGTCACGCCGCCGACGAGGACGGGGTTGGATGCGATGCCGGCGCCGGTCTTCTTCATGGCGCGAGGAGGTAGTCGAGGAGCTGGCCGGTGGCGCCCGTGTTCGGAACGCTCGGCACCTGCGGGGCCGGGACGCTCGGGGCCGGGGCCGGGAAGCTCGGGGTCGGGATGCTGGGCGCCGGGTTGCTCGGGGCCTCGGGCAGCTTGTCGGGCGCGGGCAGCTCGATGCCGAGGCGGTCCTCGAGGCGCTCGCGCAGCTTGTCGACGTCCTGGCCGCCCTTCTCGATGGCTTCGCGCAGGCGCTCGATGGCGCGCTTGCGCAGCTCGTCCTTGTCGAGCTTCTTCTTGACCTCGTCGAGCGGGCCCTGCGCCTGCTCGGGGACGCTGCGCTCAGGCTGCCCGGCGTCTGGCTTGGACTCCTGCTTGCGCTCGGGCTTCGCCTTGGACTGCTGCTGGGGCCCGGAGGAGGCGAACTGGTTGCCGCTCGCGGTCGGGTCGGGCGTGGTGATGCTCGGCTGGTTGGGCCCCAGGATCGCGGCGCAGTCCTTGTAGAAGCTCGGGTCCTTCTCCATCTCCTCCTTGAGCGTCTTCGGGTTCTGGTAGCTCGAGCACTTGGAGTGGAAGAGGTTGACCTTGAGGATGTAGCCGTTCTTGTCGTAGATGTTGACCGCCTGCGACTGGTCGAAGACCCACTGCAGGACCGCCTCGAAGCCCGTGTAGCCCTGGCCGCCCGGTGAGCGCGGGTCCTTCTCGACGGCGTTCTTGCGGTCGTTGAGGTGCTCGAAGACGATCGCGGCGTTGTTGGCCAGCTCGGGCGCCTGCTTGGTGGCCTGGTTGAGCTCGGCGACGACGGGCTGCGCGGCCTTCACGGCGGGGCGGCCCTTGCGCGAGGCCTCGGCGAGCGAGCGCAGGTTGACCTGCGTGGACTCCGACAGCGGCTTGAGGTTCTCGAGGAAGGTGGCGAGCTGGCTCGGCGGAGGCGCTGAGGTTCTGCAGCGCGGGCGTCTGGGCCTCGGAGGCGTCGCCGAGCGCGGCCATCGTCGGGCGCAGCTCGCGCAGGAAGGTCGGCAGGCGCCGCAGGCCGGCGGCGATGTCGTCGCGGCGCTCGGCCGAGGCGGCGGCGGTCTCCTTGGTCTCCACGACCCAGCGGCCGACGTCCCTCTTGTTGTCGGCGAGGTCGCCGAGCACCGTGTCCGCGTCGGTGACGAGCTGCTTGAGCGTCTGGTTCTGCGACGCGAGCTTGGCCAGCACGCGGTCGGTCTCGCGCAGCGCCGGGCTGGCGCGGCGGATGACGTCGTTGATGTCCTCGGCGCGGCCCGCCACGCCGGCGCCGAGCTCGTCGAGGATGATCGCCAGGCGCTCGCGGTAGGGGCGGCGCAGCACGTTGTTGACGAGGTCGATGGGGATCGTCGAGGTCGTCTGCTCGACGGGGATCGTCGCGCCGTTGGCGAGCTTCTCCGACGCGGTGCCGGGCTTGCAGTCGATGTAGTACTCGCCGATCAGCGACTGCGGGCGCGACTCGCACTGCGACGTCCTTGCGCAGGGAGCCGAAGCCCGTCCTCGGTGATCTCGAACTCGACGATCGCCTTGTGCGTCTTGCGGTCGACCTCGAGGCTCTTGATCTTGCCCGCGCGCACGCCCGCGACCTTCATGTCCGCGCCCGTCACGAGCCCGAAGGCGTTGTCGAGCACGACCTTGTAGGTCGGCTTGTCCGGCCCCTCGCCGCCGGCCCCGAGGGCGAGCGCGGCGCCGCCGGCGACGGCGAGCAGGAGGAGTGTGGAGACGATCCGCCGCATGCCTACTTCCCCGGCAGGACCTGGCTGGGATCGCAGTCGACCTCGGCGGGCTTCCACGGGTTGGAGCCGTCGGGGTTCCTGTGCTCGGCGCAGCCCGGGCAGCGGTTGCGCTGGTTGAGCGCCGCGGCCGACTCGAAGGCGGCGCTGCGCAGCTCGGGCGGCACGGGCGAGAGCTGGCCGTTGGCCGCCACGAAGGCGCTCGCGTGGATGCCCACGCGCGAGGCGGCGCCGAGCGCGTCGTAGATGCCGGAGTGGCTGAAGTCGTCGAACCAGCCGAGCGCGTCCGGCGCGTAGGGGCGGACGGAGGCGACGATCGGCGCGGAGTCCTTCAGCGCGCGGGTGATCGCCGGGAAGGCGGCCTGGCGCTCCTTGCCGTTGGCCTCCACCTCGCGCACGGTCGCGTCGCGCAGCGACGGCTGCAGGCGGGTCAGCTCGAGCGCGTCGTTGTCGGCGCCGGGCCGGCGCAGCATCTCCGCCAGGTCGGCGAACGTCGGCCGCGCGTCGCGTGCGAGCGGGCGCAGCTCGTCCATGAACGGGCGCAGCTTCTTCGCGACGGGCTTGGACTCCTCGACGAGCGGGTCGAGGTCGTCGAGCGTGGCGCGCAGGTTCAGGAACGTCGTGTTGGCCCGGCGCATGAACGGCGGCAGCTGGCTCGATCGCGTCGGCCAGCGCGGCCTGCTCGGAGCCGATCGCGGTCGTCGTGGTGGCGAGGTTGTCGACGAGCCCGGCGAGGTCGCCCTGGCGGTCGGCGAGGTCGGTGACGAGCTTGGAGGAGGCGACGACGAAGCGCTCGAGCAGCGGCGTGTCGCGGTTGAGCTCGTTGAAGAGCTTGCTCGAGGCCGACAGCGACGGGTTGAGGTACAGCAGGCCCTCGTTCATCGCCTGGCCCTGGCCCTCGTACTGCTTGCGCGAGCCCTTGAAGACCGCCTGCAGGTCCTTGCGGGTGTCGGGGTCGAGCGTGTTGAAGAGCTGGTCCAGGTCGACCGCGGACGTCGTCGCGTCCTGGCCGATCACCCCGCCGTCGGGGATCTTGGCCGCGGTCTGGGCGGGCAGCGTGAGGTCCACGTAGCGGTTCGCGATGCCCGACAGCGACGCCTGGCGCACGATCGCGCGCGTGCCGCGGCGCAGCGGCGCGTGGGCGTCGTCGATCGACATCGTGACCTCGGCCTGGCCGTCCGGCGTGAGGTCGATGTTCTCGACCTTGCCGACCGACTGGCCGCTCACCTGCACGAGATTGCCCTTCACCAGCTGGGACGCGTTCTGGAACCGGGCCTTGACGGTGTATCCGCCGGTCCCGCCGCCGAGCAGGAGCAGCGCAGCCAGGACCGCGGCCGCCGCGATGGCGACCAGGGCGATCATCCGTGCGATGGGTGCGCTAGCCCTCAATCTCCCCCTCTAGGTCGTCTGGACCGATCCCCCGGATTCGGGCCGTGAAAACGTCTCCGTTCGGAGAAGGCCCCAAACGCGGCCGAGCCCCGAAACTTGCGGCGTCGCGTGATCGGCGCACACACCGGCCGGTTATCCCGACTGGCGCGGGTGTCCGGGCCTGCCTAGAGTGCGCCGCAGATGGCCCGGTACGTCGCCCTCCTCCTCGCTCCTGGCGGCGCTCGCGGGCTGCGGCGAGACGACGGTCCGCCAGGAGCCGTCGATCACCGTCACGGGCGGCGAGCCGCAGACCGACGGGCGCGCCCGGCGCCCCGGCCTCCGAGGACACGCCGCGGATCGCGGTCGTCACGCACGGCCAGGCCTCGAGCCCGTTCTGGGCGATCGTGCGCACCGGCGTGGAGGCGGCGCAGCGCCAGATGAACGTGCAGGTCGACTACGAGGCGCCGGACGTCTACTCGCTGCCGCGCATGGTCGACGCTCATCGACGACGCGGTCGCCTCCAAGCCGGACGGGCTGGTCGTCTCCTTCCCGGAGCCGGGGCTCTCGCCCGCGATCCGGCGCGCGGTGAAGGCCGGCATCCCCGTCATCACCATCAACTCCGGCAGCGACGTCTTCCGCTCGCTCGGCGTGCTCGCCCACGTCGGCCAGCCCGAGGAGCCGCGCGGGGCTCTCCGCCGGCCGCCGCCTCGCGCGCGCGGGCGTGAGACGCGCGCTGTGTGTCAACCAGCAGGTCGGCAACCTCGGCCTCGACGCCCGCTGCGACGGGCTGGACCGCGCCATGCGCGACGCCGGCGGCAGCGCGCGCGTGCTCGGGATCGACGACCAGAGCGCCGACACGCCGAAGAAGATCGCCGCCGCCGTGGTCACCGACCGCATCGACGGCGTCCTCGCCACCAACTCCGCTCGGCGCCCTGCACGCCGTCGATGCCGTCGCGAGCACCCGCCGCGCCGGCCGGGTCGAGGTCGCCGCCTTCGACCTGGGCCCGGACATCCTGCGCGCCGTCGACGCGGGGCAAGATCCTGTTCGCCGTCGACCAGCAGCCCTACCTCCAGGGCTACCTCCCCGTGGTCATGCTCGCCAACCGCGCCCGCTACGGCATCCTGCCCGCCCAGGGCGACGTCGTCGCCACGGGCGCGAACTTCGTGACGCGCCAGAACGCCGCCCAGGCGCTCGAGCTCAGCGAGCGATCCATCCGCTGAATCTCACGTGTGGCATGTGGCATGCCACATGCCCGGGGTGGGACTCGAACCCACACGCCCTGAAGGCAGTCGGGTTTAAGCGCGATGCGTCTCGCCAGTTCCACCACCCGGGCAGCAGGGCGAACCTTACCTGCGCATGCAGGAAGGCCTCGCTACCCTGCATGCTCGCAACTTTCCCGCCTCCTCAGGAGTTGATCCGGGCGGGACTGGTCTTCCGCGTGGAATCCTCTGCTCTACACCAGACCGGAGCCGCTGCCGGGCTTCATGGCCGCTCGCCTCTGTTGCGGCTGCAGTCCGACGAGCGCCTGATCGCGCTCGTCCGACGCGGCAACCAGCACGCCTTCGAGGCGCTCGTGGGCCGCTACCAGTCGCGGCTGCTGGCCTTCTGCCGGCACATGCTGTCCTCCAAGGAGGACGCCGAGGACGTGCTGCAGGAGGTGTTCGCGGCCGCGTTCAACGCGATCCTCGCGGACGAGCGCGAGATCAACGTGCGCCCGTGGCTGTACCGGATCGCGCGCAACCGCTCGCTCAACCACCTGCGCCGCGCGACCGCGGTCGGCGTGGACTCGATGGACGTGCACCTCTCCGAGGGCGGCCTGAGCACGGCCGACAAGGTGCACAAGCGCGAGGAGTTCCGGCTCCTGATCGCCGACGTGCAGGACCTGCCCGAGACGCAGCGCACCGCGCTGCTGCTGCGCGAGATCGACGCGCTCTCCTACGAGCAGATCGCCGAGGCGATGGAGACCACCGTTCCGTCGGTGAAGTCGCTGCTCGTGCGCGCGCGGGTCTCGCTGGCCGAGGCCGCCCAGGCGCGCCTGCTGTCCTGCGACGAGGTCCGCGTGGAGCTCGGCGCCGTCGCCGAGGGCATCGCCCGCACCACCGCGCCCGTCCGCCGCCACATGCGCACGTGCGAGCGCTGCGCGCACTTCCGCAAGCAGCTGCGCGCCAACAACCGCGCGATGGCCGTGCTGTACCCGGTCGGCCCGCTGTTCCTGCTCAAGAAGACGATACTCGCCCAGCTCGGCGCCGACCTCCGCGGCCTCGGGCGGCACCGCGGCCGCCGGCGCGGGCGGCGCGGCCGCCGCGGGCGGCGCGCTGCAGGCCGGCATGAGCACGCTGGCGACCAAGGCGGTCGCCGGGCTCGCCGCCGCCGCGATCGTCACCGCGGGCGCCGCCGAGGTCAAGCACGTCGCCGGCAAGGACCGCGGCGCGGGCGGCGCCACCACGCTCGCCGCCGTCGCGCCGCAGGCGCCGGCCGCTGCCGCGGCGCAGTCCACGCCGGTCCCCGTGCCCGTCGGCTCCGCCCCGCAGCCCGTCGCCGAGCCGCGCCGGGAGCAGGCGGCCGAAGGCCGCCGCGAAGCCCGGCGCGAGACGACGTGGCCGCCGAGCCGCAAGGTCGCCGCCAAGCCGCTGCCCGCCGCCGCCGATGGCGACGCCGCGGCGCCGAACACCGAGCAGCACGACGGCGACACGAGCACGCTGCCGACCGAGACCGACCGGCTCCGCCGAGCCCGGCTCCGGCTCGCTCGGCCCCGGCACCTCCCCGCCGCCCTCCGAGTCCACGCAGCCGGCCGCCACCCAGCCGCCGCCGGAGCAGACCGCGAAGCCCACGCCCGGAGCCGACGCCGGGCCCGACCACCGAGCCGACGCCGGAGCCCACCCCCGACCCGACGGTCACCCCCACGCCGGAGCCGACCCCGGCACCCACGCCGGAGACGACGCCCCAGCCGGCGCCGTCGGCGTCCTAGCTCACCGAGCGCTCACGCCGGCGCCGCGTGCGTCACCATGCGCTCGTGCGCCAGCTCGCGCTGCGAACCGAGCGCCCCGCCCGACGCCGCGCGGCGCGGCTCGCCCGCCGGGTGCTGCCGCCCCGCTCGGCCTGGCACCTGACGCTGCCCGGGCGCCGACCGGCTGCTCGAGCTGCGCTGGGCGCGCGCGGATCCGCCGGGCGCCGCTGCTCACGCCCTACGAGCACGCGGCGCTGGTCGCCGACCCCGGCGCGCCGCGGCGCGGAGATCGAGGTGCCCGTGGGCTGCGTGCTGTGCGGCCACGAGCGACTGCAGCCGCTCCTGCACGCCTCCGACCACCGGCGCAAGACGCCGCGCTGGGACTACCACGTCGTCCGCTGCCCGGCCTGCGGGCTGCTCTACCGGCACCCCGGCATCCGGCCCGAGCGGCTCGGCGACCTCTACAGCTCCGGGAGGTACGCCGAGTTCCTGGCCGGCAAGTACACGCGCAAGCGGGTGCCGCCGCTACGAGACGACGATGGCGCCGTTCGGCGAGCTGTTCGCCGACGGCGCCGGCAGGCGGCTGCTGGACTTCGGCTGCGGCAACGGCCTGTTCCTCGACGTCGCCCACGAGCGCGGCTTCGCGTGCTGCGGCGTCGACCTCGCCGAGGACGCCGTGGAGGCCGCGCGGCGCAAGCCGAGCGGCGCCCACGCGTACCACGGGTCGCCGGCGGAGATCCCCGAGATCGCCGCGGGCGGTTTCGACGTGATCACGATGTGGTCGGTGCTCGCGCACCTGCCGCGCCCGCTCGAGGACGTGCGGATGCTGCGCTCGCTGCTCGCGCCCGACGGCGTGCTGCTCCTCCTGACGGTCAACGCGGGCTCGCTGAAGCTCCGGCACGAGCTCGAGGCCTGGGGCGGGTTCACCCCCAACCACCTCGTCATGTTCTCGCCCGCACCGCTGCGCAGGCTGCTCCGCGACGCCGGCTTCGCCGCGGTCGTGATGCCGCCCTGGTACGGCGAGCCCGTCGAGAACGGCACGTCGCTCCTGCGGCCGCGCGAGCAGCGCCGCCTGCGCGCGGCGATCGACCGCGGCAATCGCGGCAACATGCTCCGCGCCGCCGCCTTCGCCGCCGCGGACGGCCCGCGGCGCTGGGGCCTCTCCGGCACCCCGCTGCGCTAGTGGATCCGCGCCCCGAGCGGAACGTCTGTGTCGGGGGCGAGCAGGATGATGCGCCCCTGCTCGTCGGAGGCGCCGAGCACGAGCACCTCGGAGCGCATCGGGCCGATCTGGCGCGGCGGGAAGTTGACGACCGCCACGACGCGCCGGCCCTCGAGCTCCTCCCGCCCGTAGTTGGTGATCTGCGCGGAGGAGCGCTTGGTGCCGATCTCCGCGCCGAAGTCGATCGTGAGCTTCCAGGCCGGTTTGCGCGCTTCGGGGAAGTCCTCGACCGCGACGATGCGCCCGACCCGCATGTCGACCTTCGCGAAGTCGTCGTAGACGATCTCGCTCACGCGGCCGCCACGAGCCCGATGACCTTCATGCGGCGCTCGAGCGCCCGCAGCGCGAACGCCCGCGTCTCGTTCACCGAGACGCCGAAGAGCATCGGCTCGTCGTCGGTGCCGTCGAACCACTTCGGGCGCAGCACCGCGTCGGCGACCGGGGCGACCTCGCCCAGCGTGCGCTGGATCGCCTCGGTGTGGCGCGGGTCGCGCCGGGCCATGTCGCGCAGGAAGCGCGCGCCGAACGCGACGTGGCGGTGCTCGTCGCGAGCCACGAGTGTGAAGCCCTTCACGAAGCCCGGCAGCGTCCCCATCCGCTCGTTGTAGTCCATGATGAAGTGCTGGCCGGTGAGGGCGAGCATGCCCTCGATGACCATGTGGTAGATCGTCACGGCCTCGACGAGGCACTCGAGGTCCTCCGGCTCCGCCGCCAGCCGGTCGACGCGCCGCTTGAGCATCTCGTCGAACAGCTCGCCGAACTCGGGGTTGAGGTGCTCGGAGGTCTCGGCCAGGCGCTCCTCCAGCCCCTCGGACTCGAGCACGCCGACCTCGGAGTAGAAGCGGTCGAAGAACGCGACGTGGCGCGCCTCGTCGGCGATCTGCGTGCACAGGAACAGCCGCATGTCCTCGTCCGGGGCGGCGCGCATCATCGGGCCGAGCTCGGCGGCGACGCGCTGCTCGCCGACGAAGAACGCCGACAGGCCGTACATGCGCTGGAAGCGCTCCTCGTCGTCGAAGCGCTCGTGCCAGTCCGCGCGGTCGCGGGAGAAGTCCAGGTCCTGTGTCGCCCACTGCTGGCGCTCCCACAGCTCGTAGAGCTTCGGGTAGGTGAGCAGGTGCGACTCGCCGCGGTCCGCGGACGCGAGCAGGCCCGGGTCGCTCGTGGCCTGGAAGTCGATGCGCTCGGTGCGGGACTCCGACATGACGCGACCCTACTCCTCGGCCCGCACGGTCGCCTCGAACGGGGCGCCTTCGAGCGTGACGCGGTGGTCACCGGCCGGCAGCGAGTCGACCTGGCGAGTGCCCGTCCCGCCCGCCTGCACGCGCAGCGGCGGGCGGCCCTCGACGGTGACGGTCTGCACCGCCCGAGTCTCGTTGACGATCTCCAGGTCGAACGACTTCCCGGCCTCCACGGTGACGACGGGCGGCTCGAAGCCCTCGGCCCCCACCGTAAGGGTGGCCCCGGGGCCCCCGCCGATGCACCCGGTCAGCGAGAGGATGAGAAAAGACCCAACGAATGTCTTGTGGCGATGGGTACGAAATGCCGATAAGACGGGTATCACCTCAGTCTCACGAGGTTGCCGATGTCACCAGAGCTCATCCGCAAGCCCCTCCACTACGACCGCCAGCTCCGCCGACTCTGGATCCGCGGGCAGCGCTGTCATCACGGCGCCACGGGCGCGCTGCTGGCCGGCGCCGGCGCGATCGCCGTCGCCACCGGCAGCCTGCTGATGGCGCACGACTGGAAGGACCGCCCGCTCTGGTTCGCCCGGGGCTGGCAGGATTAGGAGTCCCGGCGTCACCATCCGGGTGACGCTCTGACCGGACGGGGGCCGTCCGGGCCCCCGATCATGTCCCTATCGAGAACAGCGCCTCGAGGTCGTGCTGGGAGAAGACCTCGAAGGCCACGAGCGTCTGCGTCTTCTCGATCCCCGGCAGGTCCGCGAAGCGCTGGGTGACGACCTCGGCCACCTCGGACGGGTCGCGCACCCGCAGCATCGCCACGTAGTCCCACTCGCCCGTGACGGAGTACGCCTCGGCGACGCCCTCGACGTCGGCCAGCTTGCTCCCGAGGGTCTTGATGGCCGATCGGTCGGCCTGGATGAGGACGATCGCGTGGGTCACTTGACCGTGTGGGTTCCGCCCGGCTCGAGCACGACGACCTGCGAGAATCCAGCGTCCTGGACGTCGGACTTGAACGCCTCGGCGTCGGCCTCGATCGGCGGGAACGTGTTGTAGTGGCAGGGGATGACCTCGGACGGGTCGATGAGCTCGACCGCGGTCACCGCGTCGAGGCGGTCCATTGTGTAGTGGCCGCCGATCGGCACCAGCGCGAGGTCGACCTTGTCGCCACGGCGCGCGATCAGCTGCATGTCGGAGAACAGGCAGGTGTCGCCGAGGTGATAGACGAGCCGGTCGCCGATGTGGATCAGCAGGCCCGCCGGCATGTGCGCCGTGCCCGACGGCGAGACGGCGGTGTGCCAGGCGGGGACGAGCTTGACCCAGCCCCAGTCGAAGGTGACGGTGCCGCCGAAGTTGGGGTCCTTGACGTTCTCCACCCCCGCCCCGCCGATCTCGTTGGCCAGCTCGACGATCGCGACGACGGTCGCGCCCGTGCGCTTGGCGATGTCGACCGTGTCGCCGAGGTGGTCGGCGTGACCGTGCGTGAGCAGGATCACGTCGGGGCTCACCTCGTCGGCGGAGGCGGCCGCGAGCGGGTTGCCGGTCAGGAAGGGGTCGGTGAGCACGGTCGTCCGGCCGGCGGTGAGCTCGAAGCAGGACTGACCCAGGAAGCGGACGTCGACGGCCATTGTTCTCAGGCTTCTCCTCGGTTCTCGTTGAGCACGTACGAAAGCTCGTACCCGACGGCCACGCCGATCAGCATGGCCACGCGCGTCTCCTCCGCGATCAGGCCGTGGACGGCGTCCGCGCGCTCCATCGGGTCCTCGTGCGCCGTGGCCTCCATCACCTGCGCGCGGTGGGCGGAGTCGAACCAGTCGGCCGACTCCAGCGCCTGCGCGAGGATGCCCTGCAGCGCGGGCGCGGCGGCGCCGACGACGCGCTGGGCCTGCTCGAGGCGCTCCGGCTCGCTGAGCTGCTGCACGGCGGCCTGGATCTCGGCCTCCGTGTGTTCGCGGCGCTGCGGCACCGGGGCATCATAGGTCTCCCATGCCCCCCGCCCTGACCTCCCTCTCACACGGCGCGGGGTGCGGCTGCAAGCTGTCCGCCGCCGACCTGCGGCCGATCGTCGCCGGCCTGCCGCGCCCCTCGGACCCGCGGGTGCTCGTGGCCGCCGACACCGCCGACGACGCGGGCGTCGTCCAGCTCACCGACGAGCTCGCGATCGTCCAGACCGCCGACTTCTTCACCCCGATCGTCGACGACCCGTACGCGTTCGGGCGCATCGCCGCCACCAACGCGCTCTCGGACGTCTACGCGATGGGCGGCCGGCCGGTCTCGGCGCTCAACCTCGTCGCGTTCCCGCTCGAGACGCTCGGCCCCGACGTCCTGCGGGAGATCCTGCGCGGCGGCGCCGACGCCGTGGCCGCGGCGGGCGCCTCGATCGTCGGCGGGCACTCGATCGACGACCCCGAGCCCAAGTACGGCCTCGCCGTGACCGGCGTCGTCCACCCGCGCGACGTGCTCACCAACTCTGGCGGCCGCGACTGCGACGCGCTCGTGCTGTCCAAGCCGCTCGGCGCGGGCGCGGTGGCGACCGCCGTCAAGCGCGGGCTCGCGGACGCGGCGCTGGTGGAGCGCGCCGTCGCGGTGATGTGCGAGCTCAACGCCGAGGCCGCCCAACGGGCGCGCGCCGCGGGCGCGAGCGCGCTGACCGACGTCACCGGCTTCGGGCTGCTCGGGCACCTGCACGAGCTGGCCGAGGCGAGCGGGCTGGCGGCCGAGATCGTCGCCGCCGCCGTGCCGGCGATCGAGGGCGTGCCGGAGCTGCTGGGCGACGACCGCGCGGTCGCGGGCGGCTCGCACCGCAACCGCGCCGACGCGGAGACCTTCGCGCGCTTCGCTCCCGCCGTGGCGGAGCCGCTGCGGCGGCTCGTCTGCGACGCGATGACCTCCGGCGGGCTGCTCGCCGCCGTCCCGCCCGAGCGCGCCGGGGAGGCCGGCGGCTGGGTCGTCGGGCGCCTGCGGGCCGGGGCACCGGGCTCGATCGAGGTCGTCTAGCCCGGATCCGCGCTTTAGCGCTCGCGGATCCGCGCGAGCAGCAGGCCCAGCAGCAGGCCGATCGCGGCGCCGCCGAGCCCTGCCACGGCGCTCGCCTCCTCGGCGGCGAGCGGCAGCAGGATCAGCACGACGGCGATCGCGAGGACGCCGAGCATGTCCGCGTCGTCCTCCTCGCCGCGGCGGCGGCCGAGCAGGTCGCGCACCGCCCACGCGCACAGCAGCGCCAGCGCGGCGCCGTTGGCGCCCTGCGCGCGGGTGGCGTCCCCGGCCAGGATCGCCAGCGCCATGCCGCCCGCCCCGCCGATGAAGAAGACCAGCAGCGGCGCCAGCGACCCGTGCCGGCGCTCGAGCAGCCAGCCGAACAGGAACACGGCGGCGAGCACGGCGATCTCGTAGCCGTTCTGGCTGTAGACGAACAGCGTCGTCGCGGTCCGCCACCACTCGTCGGTCACCCCGGCCCCGAGCGCGAGATCGTCGAGGAAGAACAGGCCCGCGTTGAAGAGGACCGTCACGACGATCGCCGTGAGCACGAGCGTGATCGTGACGTAGGGCCGGCGCTCGCCGCGGATGCCGGGCATCTCCCCCGGCTTCAGCCGCCCCAGCGACGGGCGCTTGCGCGGCGGCTTCGGCGGCTTCGGCGTCCCGCCGCGCTCGAGCTTCGGCGCGCGCTTGCGCAACCGGTTGCCGCAGTACGGGCATTCGGTGATGTACGGCGACACCTCACGCCCGCAGCTGCGGCACACGACGAATAGGTCCGGGCCGCTAGCCATCCTCCAGCGATTCTACGCGGGCGAGGTCGCGGCGACGATCTCTTTGAGCAGTTCCGTCCAGTCGTGGTTCGCCTCGTAGACGACGCGCTGGCGGGCCGCGCCGGTGCCCTTCTCCAGCAGGTCGACGACCCCCTCGAGCTCGGCCGCGCCGCCGAGGTCCTCGGCGTGCTCGCGCAGGCGGTCGTAGAGCCGCCGCGCGAGCTCCTTGGCGGGGACCATCCGCCGCTCGGGGAGGTCGACGAGCTCGCCCTCGAGCCCGTGGCGGGCCGCGAGCCACTTGTTCTCGTCGAGCATCTCGTACGGGTAGGAGCCGAGCTGCTCGCCCGCCTCGAAGTGCTCCGCGAGCTCCTTGACCATCGCCTGGATCAGGGCGGTCAGGGCGAGCGTGTGCTCGACGTGGGTCTGCGCGTCCATCGCGCGGACCTCCACCGTGCCGAACCGCGGGTGCGGGCGGACGTCGTACCACAGGTAGGTCTCGTCGGACATCACTCCGGCCTCGACCATGAAGCCGATCCGGTTCTCGTAGTCGGCCCAGTCCTCGTAGTGGGGCGGGATGCCGACGCGGGGGAACGCGCGGAAGATCGGCATGCGGGTCGAGGCCAGGCCGGTCTCGTCGGAGCGCCAGTAGGGCGAGTTGGCGCTGAGGGCGAGCAGGATCGGCACGTGCACGCGCATCCCGTTGGCCACGTGGATCGCCTTCTCGGGGTCGTCGATGCCGACGTGGACGTGCAGCCCGAAGATGATCTCCTGGCGCGCGATGAACCTCAGCGCGGCGATCAGCTCGCGATAGCGCGGATCGGCGGAGACGCGCTGGTGCTCCCAGAGCGCGGTCGGGTGCGTGCCGGCGGAGCCGATCGCGAGGCCCTTGGCGGCGGCGGCCTCGGAGACCTCGCGCCGCAGCCGGCGCACGTGGTCGCCGACCTCGGCGAGGTCCTTGGAGGGCGGCGTCGCGATCTCGAGCACGGACTGCAGCAGCTCCGGCTTGACCTCGCCGTCGCCCTTGCCCGTGAAGGCCGCGACCACCGTGTCGATCTCGTTGGCGAGCGCGAACGTCTCGCCGTCGAGGATCATCAGCTCCTCCTCGACGCCGAGCGTGTAGCTCGGCCCGCTGAACTTGGCGTCCATGAGGCGGCGTAGAGTACGAAGCGCGGCGGCCCGAGCGCCGCACCCGGATGCGCAGCGCCCTCCGACACCTCATCGCGGCGCTGTGCCTGGCGCTCTGCACCGCCGTTTGCGGGTGCTCCCCGACCGCCGGGCAGCCCGCGTCGGGATCCGGGCCGGTCCGCGTCGTCCGGGTCGTCGACGGCGACACGATCCGGGTCGCCCTGCCCTCCGGCGAGGAGCCCGTGCGCTACATCGGCATCGACACCCCGGAGTCGGTCAAGCCGGGCTCGCCCGTCGAGTGCTTCGCGAGGCGCGCGAGCGCGTTCAACGCGCGCCTCGTCGCCGGGGAGCGCGTGAGGCTGGTGCGCGACATCGAGGAGCGCGACCACTACGGCCGCCTGCTCGCCTACGTCTACCGCGCCCGCGACGGGCTGTTCGTCAACGCGGAGCTCGTCCGCCGCGGGTACGCGACCGCCGCCACCTTCCCGCCCAACGTCGCGCACGAGCTCCAGTTCCGCCGGCTCGCGAACCGCGCTCGCATGTCCGGACGCGGACTATGGTCGGAGTGCGAGGGTGCGGGCTGAGTGACCGCTCAGCCCCGGAAGCCGGTGGTAGCCTTGGCCGTTCCCATGCGTATGCGTCAGAGCCTGGCCGAGATCGAAGAGGCCTTCGTCGACGAGATCGAGGAGGACCGCCATCGGCGCGAGCGTCTCCGGGCCGAGGCTCAGGAACGGACCCGGCGCCGGCGCTCCTACCGCACGAAGAAGCAGGGCACCAACCGGTTCTGGCTGCTCGTGTTCGTGCTCATCGCGACCGCGGTCATCGTGACCATCGCGATGTTCCAGACGCTGTACTACGTGATGGGCTGAGGGCTCAACCCTTCGAGCTGAGCCGCTTCAAGGCGTCGTCGACCTCCGCCCGCGCAGAGGCGCCGGCCGCGACGTTCTCCTGCTGGATCTCGAGGTAGACCTCTTTGCGGAACACGGGGATGTCCCGCGGGGCCTGGATCCCGATGCGGACCTTCTCGCCCATGATCGACAGGACGGACACCTCGATGTCGTCGCCGATCATGATCGACTGGTTGGACTTTCTTGTCAGTACCAGCATTTCCTTTGACCCCGCCTCCCTGGCAGCAGGATTCACTTGGGCGCGATGCCCGCTCATCGCCCCCCTCTGAGGCACTGGCGAGCTTAGCCCCTCTTCGCCGCCTGCGCCATAGGGCCTGCACCCGAGCCGCGCGCCACGTGTTGCTAGTCTGCGGCGCGCGATGAGCCGAAGGTCCCTGCGTCCTCAGCTTAACCAGATCCGCGGGTGGGTGCGCCAGGGGCGTACGGACGCGTGGATCGCCCATCAGCTCGAGGTCACCGTGCAGCAGATCCAGGCGTTCAAGCGCGAGCAGGGCCTGGAGCCCGGCGGCGAGGACGCCTCGGGCGCCGACCAGGAGATCGATCTGCGCGCCGAGGACGACGCCGCGATCGCCGCGGAGCTGGAGGCCGAGGCCGCGCGCCGCGCCGAGGAGGAGGCCCAGGCGGCCGAGGAGGCCGCCAAGCAGGCCGCCGAGGCCGAGGAGGCCGGAGACGCCGCCGACGCGGGCGAGGACGAGGAGAAGCCCAAGCCCCGCCGCCGTACCCGCGGGGGTCGCACGCGCCGCCGCGTCGCCGGCAAGCCGCTCGAGGGCACGTTCGACCACGGCGAGGAGGGCTACGGCCTCTGGCTGGACCCCGATGTGCAGGACGATCCCGTCTACGCCGAGCACTGGGCCGGCCACCGCCCCGTCGAGATCACGATCGAAGAGGACCAGATCGTGATCCGCCGCGCGGGCGGGGGCGACGACGAAGACTGACGCGCTCGCCGCGCGCGCCCGCGCCTTCGACCTCGCGGTCTTCGAGCGCGCGTCCGACCGGGTCGTCCGCGACGAGCGCGCGACGCTGATCAGCACCCCCTCGCTGCCGCGCGTCCCGCACCTGCACGGCCTGATGCTCCACGAGCCGCTCGGCGCCGACGAGGCCGAGGCACTCGCCGACGAGCGCATGGCCGACCTGCCCTTCCGGCGGCTGCTGGCTTCCGGCGACGCGCTCGTCGAGGCGCTCGTGGCGCGCGGCTGGCGCGACGAGCCCGTGCTGCTGCTCGGCCGCGACGGCGCGCTCGAGCCACCCGAGGCGCCGGTGCTCGCCGAGGAGGTCCCCTACGGGCACGTGCGCTCCCTGCGCGACGAGTGGATCCGCTCCGAGCCGTGGGCCAAGGACGAGAGGAGGGTGGGCGACGCCCGCGAGGCGGACCGGCGCCTGTTCGCGGGCACCCCCACGCGGGCGTTCGCGACGTTCGAGCAGGGTCGCCCGCTCGCCTACGCGCTGCTGCTCGACGGTGGTCGCGACGGCATGCTCGAGGACGTCTACACGACGCCCGAGGCCCGCGGCCGCGGGCTGGCCACCGCCGTCGTCGCCGCCGTGCTGCACGCCGCCCGCGCCGAGCGCCACGAGATCGTGTTCGTGCCCACGGACGCCGTCGGCGGCGCCGGGCCCCTCTACGAGCGGCTCGGCTTCGAGCCCCTCACCGTCCTGCACTGGCTCATGCGAGGCGAGCCGTGAGCCTCGCCGGGCGCGCGATCGCCTGGCGCCATGGCTACCACGCCGCCGTGGCGAGCCGGCTGCTGCCGTGGGCGCACGGGACGGTCGTGCGGGCCGACGACGTGCCCAGCTACTACGACTACAACCTCGTCCGCGTCGAGGACGGTGCCCCGGGCCTGGATGCCGCGGCGCTCGCGGCGGCCGCCGAGCCGGCGCTCGCCGACCTCGGCCATCGCCGGATCGAGGTCGAGGACACGGCGGCCGCCGCGCGCCTGGCCCCGGGCTTCGCTCAGCTCGGCTGGGTGGTGGAGCAGCTCGCGTTCCTCCATCGCGAGCTCCCCGCCGCGCCGCCCGGCGGCAGCCACGGCGCCGAGCTGCGCATCGAGGCCTTCCAGGCCACTCGGAGCCTGCGCCACGCGTGGCAGGGCGAGTCCATCTGGGGCGACGAGGCGGACTTCGCCCTCGTCGAGGAGCAGGTCGCCCGCCGCCGCGGCACCCGCGCCGCCGTCGGCTACCTGGACGGCGCGCCGGCCGGCTTCGCCGGGTTCTCGGCCCACGGCGACACGGTCGAGGTCGAGACGGTCTTCTGCCTGCCCGAGCGGCGCAACAGCGGCCTCGGCGGGGCGCTGGTGGCCCGCGCGCTGGATGACGCGCACACCGGCGGCGCACGCCACGCGCTGATCGAGGCCGATCACGACGGGCACTCCAAGCGCCTCTACGAGCGCCTGGGCTTCCGCACCGTGTGGGTGCGGCACGGGTTCACGCGCGTGCCGTGACCGCCCGCGGGGGCCGGGCGCGCCGGGGCGGCTAGAGCACGCGACGGCGACCGCCGGCGAAGTCCACGGCGCCGCGCACGTAGCGGGCGAACGCGGCGTCGGCCACCACGCGCGCGTCCCAGGCGTACGGGTGCTCAGGAGCGGCGTCCACGGCGATGTCCATGGTCCAGTCCGTCCCCTGCTGCTCGTAGAGGTCGGCCAGCTCGTCGACGGTGAACGCCCCGCCCAGGCGCCGCCGCAGCTCGGCCGCGATCCGGCGGGTCACGCGCTCCAGCGCGTCCTGCTGGTAGGCGGGCGCCTCGGCGAGCCTGCGCTCGCCCTCCCGCCACTGCTCCAGAGAGGTCTCGAACGACACGCATCCGAGACTAGAACGTCAGGGCAGGCGCACGACGTAGGCCTTCTCGCCGGCCTTGACCATGCCCAGCCGGCGGGCCTCGCGCTCCAGCGCGCGCTTGTCGCGCAGCTCCTTGCGGCGCTGCTTGAGCTCGGTGTTGCGCGCCTTCAGCGCCGCGACCTCCTGGCGCTTCTCGCCCGCCTCGCGGTAGGTCGAGACCCAGGACACGGCGGGACCGATGTAGAGGTAGAGGACGAAGGCGAAGACGGCGATCAGCGCCCAGCGCCCCAAGCGGTCCCAGCGTATGCGCGTGGCTGCCATGCCTGCGCCCTTCGTTCGACGCGGCGGGGCCCCTTCCTCTGCAACGAATCGCCCTCCACCACCCTCGACGGGGTCAGACCCCGTCGAGGGTTGGTCGAGGGTTCACAGTGCGGCGAAGCCCTGCCGCCAGCTCGGGAACACGGGGGTCCAGCCGAGTTCGCGCTTGGCCTTCGCGTTCGAGACCCCGCGCAGGTCGGTCATCATCGTGTAGAACGCCGGCCCCAGCAGCAGGCGGCCGAGGAAGCCCGGCATGCGCCGCGGCCGGCGGCCGCCGACGGCCTCCGCGAGCGCGGGCAGCCACACGCGCACGGGCGCGGGCTCGTCGTCGGCGATGTTGTACACGCCCGGCTTGCCGCGCTCGATGGCGGCCACCGTCGCCGCGGCGGCGTCCTCGATGTGGATCAGCGACCACACGCCGCCGCCGCCGCCGACGATCGGGAAGCGGCCCTTCACGACCGCCTCGACCATGTCGCCGCCGCGGGCGAGCCCGGTGCCGGGCCCGTAGAACCCGCCGTAGCGGAGCACGATCCCCTCGAGGTCCTTGGCCCCGGTCACCGCCGCCTCGAGGTAGCGGATCGCGCGCACCGTCTCGTGCACGTGCTTCGGCGGGTCGTTCTCGAGTGGGGCGTCCTCGGCCTTCGCCGGCCCGCCCTCGCGCTTGTAGCTCCAGGGCGCGAAGCTCTGGCCGACGAAGCGCCGGGCACCCGCGGCGCGGGCCGCGGCGATCAGGTTGTCCGTGCCCTCGGTGCGCAGGCGGTTGGTCGTCACGAAGGAGGCGTCGAGGTTGCGCCCCATCGCCGCGATCGCGGTCAGCTGGTGGACGACGACGTCTGGCCGTGCCTCGCGGACCGCGGCCATGACCGCGTCGCGGTCGAGCGCGTCGGCGACGACGGGCTGTGCGCCCAGCTCGCGCAGCCGCTCCGCCTTGGCCGGCGTGCGCGTCATCCCGTACACCTGGTGGCCCGCCTCGGCGAGCTGTCGCACGAGCGGCTGGCCGACGGCTCCGCTTGCGCCTGCGATGAAGATCCGCATCATTGGTCTCCTTGGATTCGACTGCGACCCTTGAGACGAGATGGCCGGGCCGTCCGTGACATCGGAGACCTACGAGTCGCTGCGCCCGCTGGCGTTCTCGATCGCCTACCGCATGCTCGGCAGCGTCACGGAGGCCGAGGACGTCGTACAGGAGGGCCTGCTGCGCCTGCATCGCGCCGAGCGCGTCGAGCACCCGCGGGCGTTCGTGGCGACCGTCGTGACGCGGCTGTCGATCGACGAGCTGCGCTCCGCCCGCGCCCGCCGCGAGGCCTACGTGGGCCAGTGGCTGCCCGAGCCGATCGTCACCGACTCGCGGCCCGACGACGAGTCGGTCTCGATGGCGCTGCTGGTCACGCTCGAGACCCTCACGCCGGTCGAGCGCGCGGTGTTCCTGCTCCACGACGTCTTCGACTACGGCTACGACGAGATCGCGGAGATCGTCGGCAAGACGCGCGAGAACTGCCGCCAGCTCGCGCTCCGCGCCCGCCGCCACGTCGAGGCCCGGCGGGCCCGCTTCGAGGCCTCGCGCGAGCAGCGCGAGACGCTCGCCGCGCGCTTCTTCGAGGCCGTCCGCGACGGCGACCTCGACGGCCTCGTGACGCTGCTGGCCGATGACGCCGTGGCGATCGGCGACGGCGGCGGCAAGGCGGGCGCGCGCGCCACGCCGCTGCGGGGCGGCGCGAAGGTCGCTCGTTTCATGCTCGGCCTGGCGCGGCTCGGCCAGCGCCGCGCCTACACGACCGAGCTCATCGAGCTCAACGGCGAGCCGGGCGCGATCTTCCGCGAGGACGGCGAGGTGGTCGGCACGATGGTCGTCGAGGTCCGCGGCGAGGAGGTCACCGCGGTGCGCTCCGTCGTGAACCCGGACAAGCTCCGCCACCTGCGCCAGCGCCGCGGCATGCCGCCGCGCTAGCTGCGGAAGACCGAGCGGCCGGGGTAGGTGGCGTCGCCGCCCAGCGCCTCCTCGATGCGCAGGAGCTGGTTGTACTTGGCCACGCGGTCCGAGCGCGACGGCGCGCCCGTCTTGATCTGGCCGCAGCCCGTGGCCACCGCGAGGTCGGCGATCGTCGTGTCCTCCGTCTCGCCCGAGCGGTGCGACATGACCGCGGTGTAGCCGGCCTCGCGCGCCATGTCGATCGCGGCGAAGGTCTCCGTGAGCGTCCCGATCTGGTTGACCTTGATCAGGATCGAGTTGCCGACGCCGGAGTCGATCCCGCGCTTGAGCCGCTCCGTGTTGGTCACGAACAGGTCGTCGCCGACGAGCTGGATGCGGTCGCCGAGCTTGTCGGTCAGCGCCTTCCAGCCGTCCCAGTCCTCCTCGTCCATGCCGTCCTCGATCGAGAGGATCGGGTAGCGGTCGCTGAGGTCGGCCCAGTAGGCGGCCATCTCCTCCGGGGACAGGGAGCGGCCCTCGTGCTCCAGCTCGTAAGCGCCGTTGGAGAAGATCTCGCTCGTCGCCGGGTCCAGGGCGATGGCCACGTCCTCGCCCGGCGTGTAGCCCGCCGCCTCGATGCCGTCGACCAGCGCCTGCAGCGCCGCCTCGTTGGACTCGAGGTCGGGGGCGAAGCCGCCCTCGTCGCCGACGGCCGTGCTGAACCCGCGGCTCGCCAGCGACTTCTTGAGCGCGTGGAACACCTCTGCGCCGGTGCGCAGGGCCTCCGCGAACGTCGGCGCCCCCACGGGGACGACCATGAACTCCTGGAAGTCGATCGAGTTGTCGGCGTGCGCGCCGCCGTTGACGACGTTCATCATCGGCACCGGAAGCACGTGCGCCGCCTCGCCGCCGAGGTAGCGCCACAACGGGGCCCGCACCTCGGCCGCGGCCGCGCGCGCGGCGGCGAGGGAGACGCCGAGGATCGCGTTGGCGCCGAGCCGGCCCTTGTTGTCGGTGCCGTCGAGCTCGATCAGCGTACGGTCCAGGTCCTTCTGGTCGAGCACGTCGCGTCCCCGCACCGCCTCGGCGATCTCGCCGTTGACGTTGCCGACCGCCCGCGTGACGCCCTTGCCGCCCCAGGCGTCACCGCCGTCGCGCAGCTCCGTGGCCTCGAACTCGCCCGTCGAGGCGCCCGACGGCACGGCGGCGCGGCCCTGCGCGCCGGAGTCGAGGACGACCTCCACCTCCACGGTCGGGTTGCCCCGCGAGTCGAGGATCTGGCGGGCGTGCAGCGTCTCGATCTTGCTCACGGTCAGGACTCCTGGTTCAGGCGGGCGCGGGCGTAGTAGGCGATCTGGTCGTCAGGGCCCAGATCGTTCCAGTCGGCGCCCTCCGATGCGGCGAGGCCCTCGGCGCCCTCGACGCGCCCGCGGAAGCGGTCGGCGGCCGCCCGCAGCGCGAGCTCCGGGTCGACCTTGAGCTTGCGCGCGACGTTGACGGCGGCGAAGAGCACGTCGCCGACCTCGTGGAAGGCCTCCTCGCGCGTGCGGGCGGCGCGCAGCTCCTCCAGCTCGCCCTCGACCGCCTCGTAGGGGACGTGCTCGAAGTCGAAGCCGGTCGAGGCCGCGCGGCGCTGGACCTTGCGCGCGTACAGCGGCCCGGGCAGGTTCTCCGGGACCTCGCCGAAGATGCCGGGCTCGCGGCCGTCCTCGGTCTGCTTGATCTGGTCCCAGTTGCGCAGCACCTGACCGGCCGAGTCGGCCTCGACCTGGCCAAAGATGTGCGGGTGCCGGCGCACGAGCTTGGCGTGCACGTGCTCGGCGACGTCGCCGAGCGAGCCCGCGCCGCGCTCCTCGAGCAGCAGCGAGAGGAAGTGCACCTGGAAGAGGACGTCGCCGAGCTCGTCGAGCAGCTTGGCGTCGTCACCCGCGTGGGCCGCGGAGGCCAGCTCGTAGGCCTCCTCGACCGTGTGCGGGACGATCGAGCGCTCGTCCTGCTCGCGGTCCCACGGGCACTCGACCCGCAGGCGCCGCGTGAGGGCGTCGAGGCGCCGCAGCGCCTCGACGATCTCCTCGGACGGCTCGCTCACGCGAGACCGGCTAGTTGCCGGACTGCGGCGCCTGCTGAGGCTGGCCGGGCGCGGCGGCGGACGGCGTGGGCGTGGCCTTCGGACCCTGCTTGCACTGCTGGATCACGTAGCCCTCGCGGCAGTCGGTCTTCTCCTTCCAGCGCTCGGAGTAGTCCTTGGAGAACTTCTCCAGCGCCTTCTGCTGGTTCTGCGACTGCAGCGTCTGGCGGATCGTCTCCTTGGCCTGCTCGAGCGTCTGCTGCGACGCCTTCTGGATCTTGGTGACCTCGAAGAGGTAATGGCCGAACTGGGTCTTGACCGGCCCGCTCAGCTGATCCTTCTTGGCCTTGAAGACGGCCTCGTCGAGCTGCTTCTCCAACGTGCCCTTGGCCTGCGCGGGCAGCTTGCCGCCCTGCGCCTTAGACGCCTCGTCGATCGAGTACTTCTTCGCGACGGCCTTCCAGCTCTGGCCGCTCTTGAGGGCCTTCTTGGCCGCCTCGGCCTTGGCCTTGCCCTTGGTCAGCACGACCAGCAGGTCACGCCGCTCGGGCTGGGCGAAGCGCGCCTTGTTCTTGTTGTAGAAGTCCTCGATCTGGGCGTCGGAGACCTTGTCCTTGCCCTTGACGACCTTGTCGCGGATCTTGCTCGCGAGCAGGTCGGCCTTGACCTGGAGCATGATGTCCTTCTCGGACTGGCCGGAGTCCTTGAGGAACTTCTGATAGTCGGCGTCCTTCGGGAAGCTCTGCTTGCGCTGCTGATCAAAGGACTTCTTGACCTCCTCATCGGAGACCTTGATCCCCTGCTCCTCGGCCTCACCCTCGAGCCACTGGAAGGAGATCAGCAACTGCAGCACCTGGTCGCGGAGCTGCTCGTACTCCTGCTTGCACTGGCTCTTGAGCTGCGAGTCCGTGACCTTGGGCTGGCCCTTGGCCGGCTTCGGGGTGGTCTTGCGCTTGTTCTCGACGCACGCCGTGTACTCCGGCGGCTTGGGCACCGAGGCGGTCGCCCCCTGCCCGCTGGAGCGGGCGGCGACGTTGATCCAGTGGTCGTACTGGGACTTCTCGATGGCCTGGCCGTCCACCTCCGCGACGGCGTTGCCCGGCACGCCGCCGCACCCCGCGACGAGCGCGGCCGGCGCCGCGAGGGCGGCCAGGGCCAGTGTGAGACGGACTGCCTTGATCATGAGGAAGCCTAAAAGTCGTTGGACGGTTCAGGGGAGCGATGGGCCGGCGCAGTGGCGCACACGGCACGCGAGAGAAGTCGCGCGTCCCCGAGTTCAGGGCATGGTAGCGGCCCTTCTCCGGCCTCCATCGAGCCTTAACGTGGGCCTTAGGCGGGCTCAGGCGGCTTCGCGCTGAACGGCGAGCAGCGCGTCGGCCGCACGCACGACCGCCGGGAACCGCTGGGCGGGGTCGTCGGGGACCCGCATGGAGAACTGCGACTTGCCCGACTCGTAGAGCGCGTTGGGGATCTCCTCGCGCAACCTGCGGGCGCGGACGGAGTCCAGCTCGACCGGCGTGACCGCGAGCCGCCCCTGGCGGAACGTGACCGCGCGGGCGCCGGCCTCGCCGAGCTTGATCCGCGCCTGCTGGAGCGTGATCAGGTTCTGCAGCGGCTCTGGGATCTCGCCGAAGCGGTCCTCGAGCTCGCGCCGCAGCTCGGCCAGCTCGGCCACCTCGCGCGCGCCGGCGATCCGGCGGTGCACGTCGACCTTGGCCTGCTCGTAGGGGATGTAGTCGGCCGGCACGTACGCGTCGACATTGACGTCCAGCCGCACGGGCTCGGGGTACTCGGCGGCGTCGTCGGAGTCCATCGCCTGGACCGCCTCGTCGAGCATCTGCATGTAGAGCTCGAAGCCGAGCGCGGCGACGTGGCCGGACTGCTCGTCGCCGAGCAGGCTGCCCGCCCCGCGCAGCTCGAGGTCGCGCATGGCGACCTTGAAGCCCGAGCCGAGCTCGGTGTAGTCGCTGAGCGCGCTCAGCCGGTCCGCGGCCTCGGGCGTCAGCGCGGCCGCGCTGGGATAGAGCAGGTACGCGTAGGCGCGCTCGCGCGAGCGGCCCACCCGGCCGCGGATCTGGTAGAGCTGCGAGAGGCCGAAGGTGTCTGCGCGCTCGACGATCAGCGTGTTGGCCTGCGGGATGTCGATGCCCGACTCGATGATCGAGGTCGACACGAGCACGTCGGCCTCGCCGCGCAGGAAGGCCATCATGCGGTCCTCGAGCAGCTTCTCGTCCATCTGCCCGTGCGCGACGGTGAAGGACATCTCCGGGCACAGCGCGCGCAGCCGGATCGCGGTCTCCTCGATGTCCTCGACGCGGTTGTGCAGGAAGAACGCCTGCCCCTCGCGCGCCTTCTCGCGCTCGAGCGCCTGCTTGACCAGCTGTTCGTCGTACTCGCCGACGTAGGTCTTGACGGGCCGCCGGCCCTCGGGCGGCGTCTCGATGACGCTGATGTCGCGCAGCCCGGCCAGCGACATCTGCAGCGTGCGCGGGATCGGCGTTGCGCTCATGGAGATCACGTCGACCTTGAGCCGCATCTGGCGCAGCAGCTCCTTCTGCTTGACGCCGAAGCGCTGCTCCTCGTCGACGATCAGCAGCCCGAGGTCCTTCGCGCGCACGTCGCGCGAGAGCAGCCGGTGGGTGCCGATCAGGATGTCGGCCTTGCCCTCGGAGAAGCGCTTGACGGCCGCGCGCTGCTCGGCCGCCGGGCGGAAGCGCGACACGTGCTCGATCGTGAACGGGTAGTCGCGCAGCCGCTCGGAGAACGTGCCGAAGTGCTGCTGGGCGAGGATCGTCGTCGGCACGAGCATCAGCACCTGCTTGCCGGCGTTGGCCGACTTGAAGGCGGCGCGCAGCGCGACCTCGGTCTTGCCGTAGCCCACGTCGCCGCAGATCAGCCGGTCCATCGGGCGCTCGGACTCCATGTCCTCCTTGACCGCCTCGATCGCGTCGCGCTGGTCCGGCGTCTCCCGATAGGGGAAGTGCTCCTCGAACTCGCGCAGCCAGTCCGAGTCGGGCTCGAAGGCGTGGCCGCGGCGGCGCTTGCGCTCCGCGTAGAGGTTGAGCAGCTCGCCCGCGAGCTCCTGCGCCGCGCGCCGGGCGCGCGCCTTGATCTTGTCCCAGCGGGTGCCGCCGAGCTTGCTCAGCGGCGGATGCGCGCCATCGGCCCCGACGTAGCGCGAGATCTTCGCGAGCTGGTCGACGGGCAGGAAGACCTTGTCCGTGCCGGCGTACTCGAGGTCGAGGTAGTCGCGCGTGACGCCCGCGACGGTCTTGGTGTCGAAGCCGGCGAAGCGCGCGATGCCGTGGTCCTCGTGGACGACGATGTCGCCCGTGCGCAGGTCGGTGAACGAGCGCAGCAGGCCGCGGCCGCGACGGGCGCCCTCACCGGTGCCGGCCCGCTTGCGGCGGTGGATCAGACGGTGCTCGGGGATGACGGCGAGCTTGAGCTGGGGCGCGAGGAAGCCGTCGCGCAGCGTCGACTCGACGAAGACGAGGTCCGTGCCGTCCTCGAAGGTCGCCTTGGCGCGGCCGAGGTTGTAGGCGGCGCGCTCGGCCGCGCCGCGCTGGGGCCAGGTGACGACGGTCGTGTAGCCCGAGCGGACGAGCTTCTCCAGCTCGGGCTCGGCCTCGCGCAGCGAGCGCGAGGCGAACTCCGCCGCCTGCGCGCGGATCTCGACGGGCTGGGAGCCGCTGATCGAGGACAGCCGCACGGACGCGTCGCGCTCGAGCGCGGCCAGGATGCCGTCCGGCTTGACGTAGAGGTGGTGGGCGTCCGTGTCGTGGAAGGCCGCGCAGACGTCGTCCCAGTGGTCGCGCAGCGCCGGCTCGACGTCCTCGTCGGCGGCGACGATCACCTGCGCGCGCTCGGGCACGAGGTCGAGCAGCTCGCGGAACTGGTCCACGGGCAGCAGCTCGGCGACGTCCGGGCGCTCGTCGGGGTTCTCCAGCGCGGCGATCTCGGCCAGCTCGCGGTGCTCGGGCGCGAGCTCGGCGGCGGGCGCGATCTCGACCACCTCGGCGTCGCCGAGCGAGCGCTGGGTGAAGGTCGAGAACCAGCGCAGCGACTCGATCTCGTCGTCGAAGAGGTCGACGCGGACGGCGCGCTCCTCCGTCGCCGGGTAGACGTCGAGCAGGCCGCCGCGGACCGCGAACTGCCCGCGGTCCTCGACCTGGTCGACCCGCTCGTAGCCGGCCGCCACCAGGTCGGCGGCCGCCTCGTCGAGGTCGAGCAGCTCGCCGACGCGCAGCGCGAAGCCGTGCGGGCGCAGCTTCGGGTCGGGCACCTTCTCGGAGAGCGCCACCGCGCTCACCACGACCACCGGCTGCTCGGAGCCCTCGGGCGTGTCGAGCAGGGCGTCCAACGCGGCGACGCGCAGACCGACCAGGTGCGGCGGCGGCGTCAGGTGCGACTCGTAGGCGACGCCGCGGCTCGGGTAGAAGCGCACGGGCCGCGGGCGCAGCCACGAGCGCAGGTCGGCCGCGAGGTCGCGCGCGGAGCGGTCGTCACCGGCCACGACGACGGTCGGGCGGCGCACGTCGCGGTCGGCCAGCGCCGCCAGCAGGAACGGCCGCAGCGACTGCGAGACGAACGCCGGGCCGCCCTCGTCGGCGAGCCGCGAGGCGGTCGGATCGTGCTCGAGATGTCCGAGGAAGGAGCGGAGGGGCATGGCTGTGCCGGCACGCCGAACGGCCGCGCATCATGCGCGGCCGTCGGTGCCCTTCCGATATTAGGCCCCGCCAGAGAGATGAGATTCCCACCCGCCCGGGGCCTTATGAGGCGCCATCCGTGGCGCGTTGTTCTCCCGCCCTACTTGGTCCAGCTGGTGGACCAGCTCGAACGGCTCCAGCTCGACCGCGAGGGGTCGACGCTGTCGCTCGAGGAGGTGGAGCTCCAGCTCGAGCGGCTCCAGCTCGAGCGGGCCCAGTCGGCGGCGCGCTGGCCGTCGGCGGTGCTCCAGCTCGAGCGGCTCCAGCTCGATCGGGTGTAGTCGATATCGCCCGTGGCGGCGTTGATCAGGTTGTTCGGCGTCAGGCCCTGGTTGGCGACGGGGACGTTGCCCGCGTTGACCATCTTGATCGCCGCGAATGCGTCGACGCCGGTCAGGCCGGTGGGCAGCGGCCGCGAGGACGCCACGATCACGCCCTTGACCTGGTTCGGGGTGAGGTGCGGGTACTTCTCGAGCAGCAGCGCGGCGACGCCGGACACCATCGGGGCCGCCATCGACGTGCCGCCGGCCCTGATCATGCCCCCGTTGAGGATGCAGGTCGGGCACAGCAGCGAGAACGTGCGCACAGCATCGGCACCCTGCCACAGCGCTTGAGCGGCGCTCAGGAAACTGGCGCGCAGGCCAGGAGGTTCAGGCGCACGTAGTCGATCGTGAGGGGTGCGCCCAGCAGTTCGACGGCGGCTTCGACGAACGGCTCGTGCAGCGCTTCCGGCAGCCGCTCCAGGAACGAGCCGAGGCAGATCGCGCCCAGGTAGCCGGCCACGTCGTCGACGTCCACGGCCACGCGGGTCTCCCACGTCCACACGTCGGTGAAGCCGAGGCGCAGCAGCCGCGCCTCGGTGGCCGTCGGCGACTGGAAGTTCCAGTCGCCGGGCCAGCCCGCGAGGTGCTCGGCGAACGGCTCGCGTTCGGCGAGCGTGAAGCCGGCCTCCTTGACCGCGGTCACGTTGCCCTCCCCGCCGCACTGCGCCACGAGCCTCCCACCGGGCTTCAGTGCATCGCGCAGGCGCGCGAACAGGCGGTCGTGGTCGCCGATCCAGTGGAACGTCGCCGTCGAGACGATCGCGTCCACGGGCTCCTCGAGCTCGAGCTCCAGCAGGTCGGCCACGCGCACGTCGACGCTCGCCGGCAGCCGCCGCCGCGCCTCCTCGACCATCGCGCGCGACCCGTCGACCCCGATCACCCTCCCCCGCGGCAGCCGCTCCGCGAGCACCGCGGTCACCCGCCCGGTCCCGCAGCCCGCGTCGAGCACGGTCTCGTCACCGTCCAGCCGAAGCCGCCACAGCACGTCGCGCCCCATCGCCTCCAGCGGCGCGCTCAGCCGCTGGTAGGTGGCGGCATCCCAGTCACGAGGCGACATACGTGCGTACGCTATCGCATACGGCCGTAGTGGCGCCGGCGCACGTCAACGGCGGCTGGGTGGGGGAGGCGAGGGAGCCGCCCGCATCGCCTGCCCCGAGCGCGAGGGGACGATTAGTCGCCCTCAGCGCGACTAATCGTCCCCTCGATGGAGTTCGAGGCGGTCCGGGCCTTCCCCCACCTCCCCACCCAGAGCCGTTGACGTCCGCCCCGGGCTACGCCCCCGGCACGGGGACCACCAATCGCTCGACCTCGTCGGCCGCGCGCGAGACCAGGTCGGCGACCTCGGAGGCCGGCTGCCGCCAGCGGCCGAGCACGTAGGCCGCGACGATGTCCGGGTCGGTCGAGTCGGGGCGGCCGACGCCGACGCGGACGCGGTGGAAGTCGGGACCGCCCAGCTCGCGCTTGAGCGACCTGAGGCCGTTGTGGCCGGCGAGCCCGCCGCCCAGCCGCACGCGGATGTCGCCGAACGGGAGGTCGATCTCGTCGTGGGCGACGACGAGGCGGTCGAGGTCGAGCTTGAAGGAGCCGCGCGCGGGGCCGACCGAGCGGCCGGCCTCGTTCATGTAGGTCTGCGGGCGCAGCACGGCCACGCGCGGGCCGCCCGGGCCCGTGCGGCCCTCGGTCAGCTCGCCCGCGAACTTCTTCTTGGCCTTGGGCAGCTCCCAGCGGCGGGCGAGCTCCTCCGCCACCTTGAAGCCGACGTTGTGCGGGCTCTCGGCGTAGCCGGGCCCCGGGTTGCCGAGCCCGACGACCAGCCAGTCGACGGGCGCGGACGAGCCGAACTTGAGCCGGCTCAGGACTCTTCCGAGTCGGCCTTCTGCTCGGCCTCTTCGCCCGTGTCGCCCTCGGCCTGGGCCTCCGCCTCGGCCTGGGCGGCCTCGAGCTCCTCGCCCTCGAGCGGCTCGCCGTCCTCGCCGACCAGCGCGGTCTCGGTCTCGATCTCCTCCTCGACCGGCTCCAGCGTCGGCGGGGTGATCGTGGCGAGCACGGTCTCCTCGGGGTCGTCGAGGAAGGTCACGCCGTTGGGCGGGGTGAGCTCGGACAGCGTCGCCGTCGCGTTCATCTCCATGCCGGAGACGTCGAACGTGATCGAGTCCGGGATGTCGCCCGGCAGGGCCTCGATGTTCAGCTCGCGGGTCTCCTGGTTGAGCACGCCGCCCTCGACGCTGCCGGGCGCCTCCTCGGCGCCGGTGAGCTCGAGCGAGACCGTCGTGTGGATGGTCTCGGACATGTTCACGCGGAGCAGGTCCACGTGGACGGCCTCGCCGCGCACGGGATGGCGCTGCAGGTCCTTGACGAGCACGGGGACTTCCGAGCCGCCGTCGATGGAGACCTCGAGGATCGCGCCGGAGTGCGCGAGCGTGTTGCGAAGGATGCGGGCGTCGACCGCGAAGTGCTCGGGCCCGCCGTCGCCGCCGTAGATCACGCCGGGGACGAGGCCCTCACGGCGCAGCCGGCGCGCGGAGCGCGACCCCTCGGGAGCGCGCTTGGAAAGGGAGAGCGAAGACGTATCAGAAGCCATGATGAGGCGCGCCATCCTAGCGAACCGGGCCTGCCCGACCCTCCGGCGGGGTAACTTTTGCGTATGTCCCCCGACGAGGAGCTGATGCTCATCTTCGGAGCCCTGCATCTGGTCGCCCTGGCGCTGGGCGTGGTGCTGTTCGTCATGTTCCTGCGCTCGGACGCGCAGGACGGCGGCGACGGGCCCGAGGAGGACGAGGGCGGCGGCGGGGGCGGCAGCGACCGCATCTCCGGGGCGCCCAAGACCTCGCCCTCCGGCGGCATCCCGCTGCCCGACGCCGAGCCGGCGCCCGTGCGGTTGCGCGGGCACGAGAAGCTCGCCGACCTGCGCCCGCGCCCCGAGCGCCGGCGGGTCACCGAGCCGGCCCGGGCACCCCGGCGGGTGCCCGAGCGCTCGTGACGGCTACGGGTACTGGTTCGTGCCGCGGAAGGCCCGCTGGACGTCAGCCCACGCGGGCTTGCGCGTCATGCCGTCGTAGGTCAGCAGCCCCTTCTGGTGCACGGGGGGCGCCGGGCGCGGGTTGCCGCCCTCCCAGTCGGGCTTGACCCGGAACTCGTTGAGCGCCCAGTAGACCCCGCCGCTCAGCCACGACTTGCTCGCGAGCACGCCGAGGTGGTACTTGACGAAGTCCTGCTGGAAGGTCCAGGTGCCCTTCTCCTCGGCCGGCCCGTCGCGGTTGGCCTCCGCGCCGAACTCCGTCACCACGACCGCCTTGCGCCGGTAGCAGCGGCGCACGCTGTCGAGGAAGGCGCTGAGCCCGTCGCGGTCGAACAGCCGGCCGCCCGGGCCGGGGTACCAGCCGTAGTACTCGTTGACGCCGACGATGTCGAGCGGGCCGTACTCGCCCTGGCACCCCGCGGACGGGTAGCCCGCGAACGCGATCGAGGTCGGCCGCGTCGGATCGATGTCCTTGGCGATCGCGCTCGCGCGCCGGATGTAGTCGCCCTGCACGGGCCCGGGCCGCGACGAGAGCTCGTTGCCGACCGACCACGTGAACACGGAGGGGTGGTTGAGGTTGGTCTCGACGTTGCGGCGCATCTCCTTGGCCGCCAGCGCGCGCACGGACTCCCGCTTGAGGTAGGTCGTCTTGACCGCGTAGACAGGGATCTCCGACCAGATCATCAGCCCGAGCCGGTCGGCGAGCTCGTGGATGTAGGGGTGCATCGGGTAGTGCGTGCGCAGCACCGTCGCGCCGACCGCGCGGGCCTCGGCCACGAGCCGGTCGCGGAACGCGTTGTCGACGGCGAAGCCCTGCGTGCGGGTGTCCTCGTGGACGCCGACGCCGCGGAAGTTCACGGGGCGGCCGTTGAGGGACAGCCGGCCGCGCGTGACCTTGATCGAGCGCACGCCGCTCTTGAGGTTGTAGGTGCCGACGGTCCGCCCGCCCGAGGAGACGGTGATCTTGACGGGGTACAGGTACGGGCTCTTGGGCGACCACAGCCGGGCCCGCCCGAGCCGCAGCCGGCCCTCGAAGAGCTCGGCGGTGCCGCCGCGAACCCTGCGGGTGCCGAGCCCGATCCGCTTGGAGCCGAACTTCGCCACGGCGGAGATGCGCCGGCCCGTGCCCGTGACGTTCTCGAGCGCGAGCGTGAAGTCGACCGTGGCCGGGCAGCTCGCGCACGGGAGCCGGGGCAGCACCCGGACGGTGTTGAACTGCACCGTGTCGAGCTTCTGCAGGTAGACCTCGCGCTGGATGCCGCCGTAGTTGAACCAGCCGCCCGTGGCGTTACCGGTGGTGCTCAGGCCCGAGGGCGGGAAGTCCGTCGGCAGGCGGCGCGAGTCCGCGCGCACGACGAGCCGGTTGACCCCGCGCTTGCGCAGGCCCTTCAGGCGCATGGTGAACGGGATGTAGGCGCCCGCGTTGCGGCCGATCTCGCGCCCGTTGAGATACACGCGGGTGCGGTAGTTGACCGACTCGAAGCGGACGGCCCAGTCGAGCGCGGCCTTCTTGTCGGGCAGCTCGAAGTCCTTGCGGTACCACCCCACCGAGCCGCGCATCGAGCCCTCGGAGTCGTCGCCGACGTTCCAGACGTTCGGCACGGTCACCCGCGACCAGCCCGCGCTGGAGCTCTGACGGTAGAAGCGCCGGCGCACCCCCCGGTCGGCCGCGTCGAGCCGGAACAGCCACTGGCCGTCCATCAGGAAGCGGCCCGAGGGGCCGTCGGCGTACAGGGTCTTGTTCGACGGGACGTCGGCGGCCTGCGCGACCGAGGGCGCGAAGAGCACCGCGAGCAGGGCGAGGAGGAGGAGTCTGAGGAGCCGCATCACGGCGAATCCCAACACCCGGCGCGGCGGCAAGTCGCGCCGTCGCGAGCGTTCGATGCCTGACTCATGGTGCGCAGCCGCCCTCGGGGGCGATCGGGGCCGAGACGGAGAGCAGCTCCACGCCGCCGCCCGTCAGGGGTCCGTCGCGGCGCACGCGCACGCATTGGACGACGGGCAGCCCCTCGCCCGCGCGCCACGCCACGCGCGCCGTCCCGACCTTGCGCGTCAGCGCCAGCCGGGTCGAGGGGGTGTAGGTGAGGATCTGCACCCGCCCGGGGCGGCGCAGGTCGGCGACGCGCCCGCGGGTCGTCTGCGCGCAGGCCGGCTCCCGGCGGCAGGCGGGCAGGCGGGCGAGCACGGCGTCGGCGTCACCGCTCGCCTCGGCGCGGACGAGCGCGAGCACGCTGGCGCGCTCGTCGCCGCCGCCGGTCAGCCCGCGCGCGAGCAGCAGCGAGATGCCGACGAAGACGAACAGGCCGAAGACGAGGGGGATGAGCACGCGGGCGCGGCGCACGGGCCGCGGGAACCTACTATCCCGTTTCTGCGGGGTCGTCGCCCGAGAGCTCGAGGAAGCGCTCGACCGACGCCTCCTGGCGCTCGAGGCGCTCGGCCATCTCGCGCGCGTGCTCGGCGGCGACGGCCAGGAAGTCCTCCAGGCAGCGCTCCGGGTCGTCGGGCAGCGGATACACGCGCGCGACGTCCTGCTGTGCGCAGACGATCCCCATCGGCGGGCGGCCATGGGCGAGCGGCCGGGCGCCGCAGACGGCGGCCACGACCATCCGCCGCTCGGGCGCGACGAGCGCGGCCGGCAGCAGGCGGTGGGCGGGCAGGCGGACGTCCAGCTGGAGGCGCCGGTCGACCTCCACGCGCGAGCCCGCGACGTCCTCGAGCGGCTCGCGCCAGATGTCGAGCACCGTGTCGGCGCCGACGAGCGCGTCGCGCAGGGCGGCGGCCTGCTCGGCGTACAGCGCCTCGGCCTCCTCGCGGTCCTCGGCCGCGCCGAGGTCGAGGTCGCACGGCACGCGCAGCAGCTCGCCCGCGGACACGGCGGCGCCGGCCCCGCGGCCGCCGTGGGCGACGTAGGTCTGGATCGTCCCGAGGTCGCGGCGGCCGTGGAAGACGACCGTCAGCGTGTCGCACAGCGGCAGGCCCTTCACCCGCAGCGCGACCGCAGCCGACGCCTCGGCGTCGATGAGCGCCCGTCGGAGCAGATCGTCGGCGTGGTCGTCCATGGCTTCCTCTTTGGACTCTTTATCGGCCTCCTCACGGACATTGTCCATGATCGCGCGGCGATTCAACGCACCTCCGATGGGGGTACGCTCGCCGCATGGGCGTGATCTACAAGCCGTTCGGCATCGTTCTCGGCATCCTCGCCGGCCTGCTGGGCAAGCGGATCTTCAACTTCGTGTGGACGAAGATCGACGACGAGGACCCCCCCAAGCCCACCACGCAGGAGACCTCCTGGGCCAAGCTGCTCAGCTCGGCCGCCGTGCAGGGCGTGATCTTCAAGATGACCCGCGTGGTCGTCGACCGCTACGGCGCCGTGGGCTTCAACTACCTCACCGGGGTCTGGCCCGGCGAGAAGCGCCCGGACCCGGACGAGTAGGCCGCTAGTAGCCGCCCGAGCGCAGCACGAACCCGCGCTCGGCGAGCGTCCCGAGCGCGGACTCGAAGCCGCCGAAGTCACGCGCGAGGAGCAGGTCCAGCGGGCGACCGCTCGGCCCCTGCGCCCGCACCCAGCGCCGCAGGACGGGCGCGCCCGCGCGCTCCTCGGCCTCCGCGAGCAGGTCGAGCAGGATCGGCAGCTCGGGCTTGTGCTCGAGGTCGCCGGCCAGCACGGTCAGCGGATCCTCGTCGAGCACGGCGAGCAGCTCCTCGTCGGTGAGGCCGAGCAGATCCTGGAGGTGCTGCGCCGAGCTCAGAAGAGCTGGTTCTCGCCGCCGAAGACCTCGGACACCGAGTCGTCGGTGAAGATCCGGCGGATCGTGTCCGTCAGCAGGTCGGCGACGGACAGCACCTTGATGTTGTCCGGCGCGCCCTCGCGCAGCGGGATCGTGTCCGTGACGACGATCTGCTCGAACGGCGACGCGGCGAGGTTCTCGAACGCGTTGCCCGACAGGACGGGATGGGTGGCGGCGGCGAACACGCGCTTGGCGCCCTCGTCGATCACCGTCTCCCCGGCGGCGCGCAGCGTGCCCGCGGTGTCGATCATGTCGTCGACGATCACGGCGTTGCGGCCCTTGACGTCACCGATCACGTACGCGATCTCGGCGACCTGGTGGGCGGGCCGCTCCTTGTTGAGGATCGCCAGCTCGGCGCCGACCTTCTCGGCGAACTTCTTGGCGAGCTTCACGCGGCCGACGTCGGGCGAGACGACCACCAGGTCCTCCAGCTGCATGTCGTTCACGTACTGCGTGAGCATCGACATCGCGGTCATGTGGTCCACCGGCTTCTGGAAGAAGCCCTGGATCTGGCCCGCGTGGAGATCCATCGTGAGCACGCGATCGGCCCCGGCGACCTCGAGGGCGCGGGCGACGAGGCGCGAGGAGATCGGCTCCCGGCCCATCGACTTCTTGTCCTGGCGCGAGTAGCCGTACCACGGGGTGACGGCGATCACGCGGTGGGCGGAGGCGCCGACCGCCGCGTCGATCATCAGCAGCAGCTCCATCAGCGCGTCGTTCGCATTGACGCCGGTGGCGAGGTTGGTGCAGGTGGGCTGCACGATGAAGACGTCCGCGCCACGCATCGACTCGTCGTAGCGGCAGTAGACCTCGCCGTTGGAGAAGGTCTTGAGCGTCACGGCGCCGAGCTCGACGCCCAGCTTGGAGGCGATCCGGTGGGCCAGCTGAGGGTTCGCGCGCCCCGACACGACCATGAGCCGCTTGTTGTACTCGAGCTCCAGCGAGGTGCTCGGGGCGGGGCGGGTATGCAGCTCGCTCACCTTGTTGCGGAGTGTACGACGCGCGGGGGACAGCGTCGGCGCGCTCACCGCTCCCTCCGCGAAACTCGCTCGGCGTAGCCCTCGATGTTGCTCTGGCGCTGCCTGGCGATGCCGAGCGCGCCGGGCGGGACGTCGTCGGTGATGACCGACCCGGCGCCGGTGTAGGCGTCGTCGCCGACGGTCACCGGGGCGACGAGCATCGTGTCGACGCTCGTCCGCACGCGGTCGCCGATCGTGGTGCGGTGCTTCCTGCGCCCGTCGTAGTTGGCGGTGATCGTGCTGGCGCCGAGGTTGCTGCCCTCGCCGACGTCGGCGTCGCCGATGTAGGAAAGGTGCGGCACCTTGCTGCCCGGGCCGATGGTGGAGTTCTTGATCTCCACGAACGTCCCGGCCTTGGCTCCTTCCCGCAGGACGGCGCCGGGGCGCAGGTAGGCGAACGGCCCGATGGTGGCCTTGGCGTGGACGCGCGCGTCCTGCAGGTGGGAGCGCAGCACGGTCGCGTCGTCGCCGACCTCCGAGTCGATCAGCTGGCTGAAGGCGCCGATCGTCACCCGCTCCCCGATCGTGGTCGCGCCGCGGAGCAGGCAGTCCGGCTCGATCACCGTGTCGGCCCCGATCGTGACGCCCGCGTCGATGTGGGCGCTGCGGGGGTCCACCAGGGTCACGCCCGCGCGCATGTGCGCCTCGTTGATGCGGCGCTGGGCGATCGCGCGGACCGCGGAGAGGTCGACGCGGTCGTTGATGCCGCGCGTGACGTCGGGGTGGCGCGCGATGTGGGCGCCGATCTCGCGGCCCGCCTCCTTGATGCGCGGCAGCACGTCGGGGAGGTAGAGCTCGCCCTGGGCGTTGCCCGACTCCAGCTGCTCGAGCGCGGCGCGCAGCGCGCCGCCGTCGAAGGCGAAGATCCCCGTGTTGACCTCGCGGATCGCCAGCTCGGCCTCCGAGGCGTCCCCGGCCGTCTTCGTCTCCACCACGCGCTCGACCTGGCCCTCGGCGTCGCGCACGACGCGCCCGTAGCCCGTCGGGTCCTCGAGCTCGGCCGTCAGCATCGTGGCGGCGGCGCCCGACCCCTCGTGGGCGTCGACCAGGCCGGTCAGCGTATCCGCGTCGACCAGCGGCACGTCGCCCATCGTGACCACGACGGTGTCGCCGTCGGCGATCTCCCCGACGGCGGCGGCGACCGCGTCCCCGGTCCCCCGGGGCTCGGCCTGCACGGCGACGGTCACGTCCTCGGGCAGGTGGTCGGCGAGCCGGCGCTGGGGGCCGTCGACGACGACGACCTTGCCCGCCCCGGCCGCGCGGGCGGCCTCGATCGGCCACGCGATCAACGGGCGGCCGCAGAGCGGATGGAGGACCTTCGGCAGGGAGGAACGCATCCGCGTCCCCTCCCCGGCTGCGAGGATGACGACGGTGGGAGCGGGCACGGGGGCATCGTAGTATCGGCCGCGAGACGACAGCCTTGGGGAGTGGTGTAATGGCAGCCCGCCGGCCTTTGGAGCCGTGAGGTCCCGGTTCAAGTCCGGGCTCCCCAGCTCCGCCCGTTGCCACGAGCTCACGCCGGTGGGGTGCTCGCCTGGCCACGACGTTCAACGCCGGAGCTCGATCTGCCGATCGTAAGTGAGTGCAGGGGAAGTTCCTACCTCAATGGTCATTTCGCCGGGAGATAGCCCGGTGACGGCCCTCGGGCGTCGTTACATTGCCCGCTCCATGCGCGCGCGCCTGATCGCCCTGACGATCGCCGCCGTGCTGCTGCCGGCGACCCCCGCAGCTGCCGGCGACCCGATCATGCCCCTCTCGCAGGTCCGCTCGGGCATGCAGTGCATGGGGTACTCCGTCGTGCGCGGCACGGAGATCTCCTCGTTCGACGTGGAGATCCTCGAGGTCATCGACGGCGACGCCAGCGGCCAGGGCCCGCGGCTGCTCGTCCGCGTGTCCGGGCCCGCGGTCGACGGAACGGGCGTGGGGCCCGGCTTCTCGGGCTCGCCGATCTACTGCCAGGACGAGCAGGGCACCGCCCGCAACGCCGGCGCGATCTCCGAGTCGCTCGGGGAGTTCGGCGGCGACGTCGTGCTCGCGACGCCGATCGAGGCGGTCCTCGGCGCCCAGATCGACGCCCCCGCCAGCCGCGGCGAGCCCGCGTCAGCGAGCCGGAATCGCCGCCACCGCGCGATCCGCTCCCGCGCCCGGCCGCTCGCCACCCCGCTCACCGTCTCGGGCGTCAGCACGGCGATGGGACGCGCTCTCGAGCGCGCGGGCCGCCGCGCCGGCCGCCAGGTGATCGCGGCCCCCGCGGGCCCGCTCGGCACCTTCGCGCCGCAGCCGATGCGCCCCGGCGCCTCCGTCGGCGTCTCCTACTCGCAGGGGGACATCCAGATCGGCGCGATCGGCACCGTGGCCTACACCGACGAGGATCGCGTGTGGGCCTTCGGCCATCCCTTCGAGAGCGCCGGCACGCGCCGGCTCTTCCTCCAGGACGCCTACGTCTACCGCGTGATCGACAACCCCGTCGCGATCCCGGGCGCCGCCTCCACCTACAAGTACGCGTCGCTCGGGCACACGCTCGGGACCATCACCAACGACGAGCGCGACGCCGTCGCCGGGCGCACCGGCGCGCTCCCGCCGAGCGTGCCGATCCGCGTGTTCGCCACCGACCGCGACACCGGCCGCCGGCTCGTCACGGGCATCCGCGCGGCCGACGAGAGCCGGATCGGGCTGCCCGAGGGCGCCTCGCCGCTCGCGTTCGTCGGCCCGCTGGCCGTCACGGAGGCCGCCGCCTCCCTGCTGCGCAGCGCTCCCGGCCGCCTGACCGCCGACGTGTGCGCGCAGATCTCGATCCGCGGGCTCTCCGATCCCGCGCGCTTCTGCAACCGCTATGTGTCGGCGTTCCCCGCCGACGAGGACTTCGTCGGGACCGCCAACACCGTCGCCGCCCGCGCCTCGCAGGACGTCTTCGACGCGCTGGCGGAGATCGATGCCTACCAGGGCACTCCGCCGCAGATCGACGAGGTCGCGGTGCGGATGGACCTGCGGCGAGGCGAGCAGCGCGCGTTCCTGCGCTCCGTGAAGCTGCCCCGGCGCGTGCGGCCGGGCCAGAAGGTCCGCGCCCGCGTCACCATGCGGCGCGTGCGCGGCGGCACGATCCGGCGCTCCTACCGGATGCGGATCCCGACGGGCCTGCGCCGCGGCGTGCGCACCCTGCGCTTCACGGGCGCCGACGTCGACGTCGCCGACGACGGCCTGCTGGGCGCGATCATCATCGACGGCGCCGACGACGGGGCCGGCGACGCCGGCCCGCGCAACCTGCGCGCGCTCGCGAACCGCATCCGCTCACTGCGCCGCTACGACGGCGTCCGCGTGCGCACCGGCTCCGGCAGCGCGCGCGCGTTCCGCGACCGCGACCTGCGGATCTCCGGCCGCGCCGCGACCCGGGTACGGGTCGTCCGCCGCTAGCTAGTCGTCGAAGCGGTACACGACGCCAGCGGGCGTCGGCTCCGCGGCCGCCGCGCGCGGCACGGCCGCGCGCAGCACGGCGGCGAACGTCTCCGTGCTCGCGGCCATCATGTCCAGCAGCGTCTGCACCGGCGTCGCCTCGTCCTGGACGCCGTTGGCGTAGTCCGTCGCGTAGCCGAGCAGCGCGTAGGGCAGCTCGGCCTCCCCGCACAGGACCGTCTCCGGCCCGCCCGTCTGGGAGACGTGCGTCACGCCGCAGGCCGCGAGGCCGCGGATCTCGGCCTTGGTGTTGAAGCGGGGCCCGTCGACGTGGCCGTAGCAGCCGCCGTCGCGCACCTCCACCCCGGCCTCGGCCGCGCCCTCGAGCAGCGCCCGGCGCAGCCCGGCGGAGAACGGCTCTTCGAAGATCCAGTGACCGCGGCGCGGGTCGCCGGGCTCGGGGTGGAAGGTGCACAGCTCCCCGTCCCCCAGCCGGTTGGCGAGGAAGTGCAGGTCGTCGAAGCAGACGACGGAGCCCAGCGCCACGGACGGGTCGACCGCGCCGCAGACCGTGACCGCGAGCACCCCGGTCGCGCCCTCCTGGGCGAGCGCCGCGATGTTGGCCCGGTGCGCGACGGCGCTGGAGAGTCGCGCGTGGCCGGCCTCGTGGCGGGAGACGTGCAGCACGTCGGTGCCGGCGAACGTGCCGCGGGAGACGAGCGCCTCTCCCCACGGCGTGGCGACCGGCTCGGGGCCCCCGCCCTCGAACCCCGGCAGGGAGTAGGTGCCCGATCCCGTGATGATGCCGATGGTCATGGCGCGGGAGCGTATGCGTATTAGGGTTGCGGCGCGATGAGCGACGTCGAGCGTCTCACCACCGCCGACCAGGCCGAGTTCGAGGCGGCCTGCCACCTCGCCTTCCACGAGGTCGCCCACCCGGACGTCATCGCGATGGACCAGCGCGTGACCGATCCGGAGCGGACGTTCGCGGTCCGCGACGGCGGCGCGATCGTGGCCACCGGCGCGAACCTCGCGCGCGAGCTGACGGTGCCCGGCGGGGTCGTGCGCATGGCCGGGATCTCGGCGATCGGCGTCGTGCCCGGGCACACCCGGCGCGGGCACCTGACTTCGATGATGCGCCGGCTGCTCGAGGACGGGCGGGAGGCCGGCGAACCGGTGGCAGGTCTGTGGGCCTCGGAGGGCGCGATCTACGGGCGCTTCGGCTTCGGGCTCGCGACGCGGGCGATGCGCTACGACGTGCAGCTCGACCGCGTGACGCTGCGGCGCGACGCCCCGCTGCCGGGGCCACGCGTTCAGACGCTCGAGCCCGCGGCCGCGCTCGAGCGGATGCGGGCGCTGCACGAGCGCGTCCGGCGAGTCCGCCCGGGGATGCTCGACCGGCGGGGCGCCTGGTGGGACCGCCGCATCTTCGACCCCGAGCACCGCCGCGACGGCGCCGGGCCCCTGCGCGCGGCGATCCAGCCAGGGGACGACGGGGAGCCGGCCGGCTACGCGCTGTTCTCGCCCAAGCTGACCTGGGACGACCACGGACCGGCGGGCAGCGTGACCGTGCGCGAGCTCGTCGCGGAGACGCCGGGAGCTACGGCGGGGCTGTGGCGCCTGCTGCTCGGGCTCGACCTGGTGCGCACGCTGCAGTGGCCCCTCGCACCCGACCACGACCCGCTCACCCACATGCTGACGGGGAACGACGCGGTCAACCGGCGCGCCGGCGACGGTCTGTTCGTGCGGCTGCTCGACGTCGACGCCGCGCTGTCCGCGCGCGAGTACGCGGCGGAGACCGATCTCGTGCTCGAGCTCGAGGACGCGTTCTGCACGTGGAACTCGGGCCGCCACCGCTTGCGCGACGGCCACTGCGAGCCCACGGAGGACCCTGCCGACCTCGCGCTCGACGCGGAGGCGCTCGGCTCGGTCTACCTCGGGGGCACCCCGATCGGGGCGCTGGCCGACGCGGGCCGCGTGCGCGAGCTGCGCGACGGTGCGCTGCTCGAGGCCGCGGCGGCGTTCCGCAGCGCCGCCGTGCCGTGGTGCCCCGAGATCTTCTAACGGTCCTTCTGCTCGCGGCGGACGCGACCGCCGCCGGCGCCGGCCTCCGTGGCCGGGCCCTGCGGTGAGGCGATGCCGAGCACCCGCATCGCCTTGAGCCCGAGCCCGAGCCGCTCGCGGCCGTCGGTGGAGGCGACGTCGAGGCCGGTGAGGTCGCGCACGCGCTCGAGCCGGTAGCGGACCGTGTGGCGGTGCGTGAACAGGCGCTGGGCCGTGCCGGCGACGTTGCCGTCGGCGTCCAGGAACGTCTCGAGCGTCTGCACGAGGTCGGTCTCGTACTGGTCGTCGTAGGCGACCAGCGGCGCCACGGTCTCCTCGTAGAAGCGCTGGAGCTCGGCCGGGTCCTCGCTCATCGCCGGCAGGAGCAGCCGGTAGGCGCCGGTGTCCTCGAACGCGAGCACCGCGAGCGGGGCGGAGTCCTCGGCCGGGCGGGCCTCGGCGACGTTGGCGGCCAGCAGCGCCTCGTGGCCGGCGCGGTAGAGGTCCACCGGGTCCGTCGCGATGCGCGAGTGGCCGACCGCGAAGGTGAAGCCGTGCAGGCTCGCCGACAGCTCGCGCGAGATCGCGTCCGCGACCCGCGCGACGATCGGCTCCTCCCCCGCGGGCACGAGCACCGCGACCGGCGGGCTGTCGCTGGCGGGCGCGTCTAGCAGGGCGGCCAGCGAGCCGGGGGCGCTGGAGCGCGCCGCGCGCTCGGCCGCGGACAGCACGCGCCCGCGCCAGTCGTCGTCGGCCGGGGCGTAGTGGTGCGCGCGCACGACCACGACCGCGCCGCCGCCCGACAGGTCCAGCCCGAGCTCGCCGCCGCGGGCGACGATGTCGCCGCGGTCGGTGACCTTGCGGCGCATGACCGCGGCCACGAACGCCGCCTGGGCGGCCTCCGACGCGCGGTCGGGCGCGCGCAGGCGCTCGACCTCGGAGGCGATCAGGGTCGTGACAACGCGCAGGAAGGCCGCCGGCGGGTCGCCCGTGCGGCCGCGCAGCCGCAGCCGGCCGACGATCGCGTCGCCGACCCGCAGCTCGTGGACGCTGACGCCGGGCGCGTTGGCCATCAGCGCCCGCTCGTCCGCGGTCGAGCGCGCGGCCACGGCCAGCACGGAGCTCGAGCGGTCGATCAGCACGAGCGACGCGTCGAGCGCGCGCGCGGCGGCGCGGACGACCTCCGGCAGCCCGAGGCCGGACTCGACCGCGTCGGAGATGGCCGCGAGGGAGCCGAGGTCGACCGCCGCCGCAGCCGCATCCTGGGCCGGCGGGGTCACATCCAAGAGCTTAGAGGCGGTCGTAGTAGTAGAGGAACACCGCGCCGGCGCACGCGCCCATGCCGACGAACGCGGCGAGCACGTAGACGCTCATCACGACGGCGAGGATCCGCTCGCGCAGGCGCCAGTAGGAGCCCCACGCGGGGATGACGATCAGCAGGAGCCAGGCGACGATCGAGACGATCGCGGCGGCGCCGGCGACGGCGTAGGTGATCTGGTCGTCGTTGCTCACGGTCGGGCATCATTGTTACGAACGGTCCCGGCGAACAGGGCGACGATCCCGACCAGCGCCCAGATGGCGAGGCCGAGCGCGACGCCCCCGAGCACGTCCGTGAGGAAGTGCGCGCGCAGGTAGACGCGGCTCAGCGCGACGAGCGCCACGAGCACGACGGCGACGGTCAGCACCGCGGAGCGCACCGCCCACCCGACGCCCGCGCGCACGAGGATCGTGGCGCAGGCGATCAGCGCGACGGCGTAGAGCGAGTGGCCGGAGGGATAGGCGGCGCCGAGCGTGTCGACGAGCTGACCGGCCGGCCGCGGCCGGTCGTAGGCCTCCTTCGTGATGTGCACGAGCGCGTAGGAGAGCCCGGCGCCGGCCACGAGCGCGGCCGCCTCGATCCAGCGCCGCCGCCGCAGCGCGAACAGCGCGGTGACGAGCAGGAGCAGCCCGATCACCGGCGAGGAGCCGAGGTCGGTGAACCCGTCCACGATCGACGTCAGGGGCTCGAAGGGCACCCGGTCGGCGACGTCGGAGGCCATCCGGTCGAGCCGGGGCTCGCCCTGCTCCGCGATCACGCGGCCGAGCAGGACGAAGGTGAAGACGCCGACGAAGGCGATCGCGATCAGCGTCGTCAGCTCGAGCCCGAGGTTGCCGGGCCTCAGCCGGTGCAGCCCGAAGCGGGCGGTGGCGTCGAGCCCGCCGGCGGCCGGGCTGCCGACCCGCCGCCACACGGGCCCCGCGAGCTTGAGCAGCGGGCGGGCCCACCAGCGGTCCTGGCGCCGCTCCAGCCACGCGCGGCTCTTCGCGCGCAGCTCGGGGTCGCGCCGCAGGCGCACGAGGTAGTACAGCGCGAGGCCGATCGCCACGACCGTCCCGAACGCGAACAGCCCGCGCGAGACGTACTGCGTGAGGCGGTCGAACGACTGCCAGAACACGTAGCCGAGCACGCAGAACGTCGTCGCCCAGGCGCCCGCGCCGATGATGTCGTAGGGCAGGAACTGCCGCAGCGGCATCTTCGACGTACCGGCGATGAACGGGGCGAGAGCTCGGATGAGCCCGATGAACCGCCCGATCAGGATCGTCAGCCCGCCGCGCTTCTCGAAGAACCGCTCGACCTGGTGCAGGCGATCCTCGGTGATCTTCAGCCGGTCGCCGTGGCTCAGCAGCCAGGCGCGGCCGAGCCGGCGCCCCAGCGTGTAGGAGGTCACGTCGCCGGCCACCGCCGCCGTCCAGACGATCGCGATCAGGACGAGCAGGTCGATCTGGCCCTGGCCGGCGACGAGCCCGCCGACCAGCACCGCCGTCTCGCCGGGCGCCACGAGGCCGACGAAGGCGCCCGTCTCGAGGAAGGCGAGCGTGCCCACGAGCAGGTACGTCCAGCTCCCGAGCCTCGTGCCGACGTCCTCGATCAGCTTCTCGATGTTCGGCAGGTCGATCACGCCGGCGCCGACGAGCACGGCGCCGGCGGTGGCGAGCACCCCGACCCCGAGCTCGACCCGTCCGAGCTTGCGCCGGCGCACGAACAGGAAGGCCGCCAGCGCCACCGCGATCAGCAGCCAGCCCCACTTCACCCCTCGTGCACCGCCCCGTAGGTCGCGTCGACGGCCTCGGCGGCGATCCCGCCGACGCGCGAGGCCGCCGCGCGGGCGCGCTCCGGGTCGTCGTAGAGCCCGAACACCGTCGGGCCCGAGCCCGACACGAGCACGTGGTCGGCCCTCGTCGCCGCGACCGCCTCCAGCGCGCCGTCGATCGGTGGGCAGAGCGAGCGCGCGGCGTCCTGGAGGTCGTTGTGCACCGGCAGGTCGCCGCCGCGGGCCTCGAGCTCGGTCAGCTCGGCGGGGGAGCGCAGCACGCCGAGGCGGTCGAACTCGCGGTAGACGGCGGGCGTCGACAGCGCGTGCTCCGAGCGCAGGATCACGAGGGCGCGAGCGTCCGGCGGGCCCAGCGGGCGCACGCGCTCGCCCGCGGCGGTCATCAGCGTGCGCCCCGGCGCGACCTGCGAGGGGACGTCGCCGCCGAGCCGCGCGGCGAGCTCGAGCAGCAGGGCGGGGTCGTCGACGCCGGCGGCTCGGGCGGCGAGCCGCAGTGCCGCGGCGGCGTCCCCCGAGCCGCCGCCCATGCCCGCGGCGACGGGCACGCGCTTGAGGATCGTGAGCCGTTGCGGGGGCGCGTCCCAGCCCGTCGCGGCGCGGAACGCCGCCAGCGCCGCGCCCGCGAGGTTCTCGCCCTCGACGGCCGGGCAGACGACCTCGTCCGCGCCGCGGCCGCCCGGCGCCGGCTCCAGGGTCAGCTCGTCCGCGAGGGAGACGGGCTGCACGACCGAGACGAGCGGGTGCAGGCCGTCCTCGCGCCGCGCGCCGACGTAGACGCTGAGGTTCACCTTGCCGGGGGCCAGGCAGCGCAGCCTCATGCGAGCCTCGCGTGCAGCTCGCGCCACTCGGCGGGTGACAGCGACTCCGCGCGCGCGTCCACGGGCTTGCCGATCGCCTCCAGCGCGGCGCGCAGCGCGTCACGGTCACCGCCCTTGAGCGCGACGGAGCGGGCGAGCGCCTTGCGGCGGTGCGCGAAGCCCTGCTGGACGAGCGCGCGCAGCGCCGGCTCGGGCGCGGGACCCGTGCGCAGCAGCCGGAGGAGGACGGAGTCGACGTTGGGCACCGGGAAGAACACGTTCCGCGAGACGGGGCGGATCACCTTCACGTCGGCCGCGAGCTGGGCCAGCACGCTCGGGATGCCGTAGGCGGCCGAGCCGGGTGCGGCGGCGAAGCGCTCGCCGACCTCCTTCTGCACCATCGCGACCCAGGTGGTCACGCCGGGCAGGGTCTCGAGCGTGCGCAGGATCACCGTCGCGGCGACGCCGTAGGGCAGGTTCGCGACGACCTTCGTCGGCGCCGGGTCGAGGCTGGTGAGGTCGAGCTTGACCGCGTCCGCGAGGTGCAGCGTGACGTTCGGATGCGGGTCGGTGGCGTCGCGCAGCGCCGCCTCCAGCCGCTGGTCGAGCTCGACCACGTGCACGTGGCGGGCGCGCCCGGCGAGGTGCTCGGAGAGCACGCCGAGGCCGCCGCCGACCTCGAGCACGACGTCCCCGCCACCGACGCCGGCGGCGCGCGAGACCACCTCGAGCAGGTTGGAGTCGATCAAGAAGTTCTGGCCCAGCTCGCGGTTCGGGCGGATCCCGAACGCCTTCATGCGGCGCAGGCTCGGCTGCGCCGGGAGGTCGCTCACCAGCCGAACAGCCGGGCGGCGTTGGCCTCCACGGCCGCCTCGAGCTCCTCGTAGGCGATCCCGCGGCGCTCCGCGACGAAGCGGGCGGTGTGGACGACGTAGGCCGGCTGGTTGCGGTGCTTGCGCTGCGCCTGCGGGGTGAGGTACGGCGCGTCGGTCTCGACGAGCACGCGGTCCAGCGGGACGCGCTCCGCCGCCTCCGCGAGGTCCTGCGCCTTGGGGTAGGTGACGTTGCCGGCGAAGGAGATCCACCAGCCGCGCTCGAGGCACTCGTCGAGGCGGTCGGGCATCGAGAAGCAGTGGAGGATGACCTCGACGCCCTGGGCCTCGCCGTCGAGCATCGCGAGCGTGTCGTCCTCGGCGGCGCGCGTGTGGATGACGAGCGGTTTGCCCGTCTCGCGCGCGAGCGCCATGTGGGCCGAGAAGGCGCGCTCCTGGTCGGGGCGCGGGGCGTAGTCGCGGTAGTCGTCGAGGCCGGTCTCCCCGATCGCGCGCACCTTCGGGTGGCGGGCGAGCTCGCGCAGCTCGTCCGTGACCGCGTCGTCGTAGCCCGTGCTGTCGTTGGGGTGGCGGCCGACGGCGGCGAAGACCTCCTCGTGCGCCTCGGCCGCGGCGATCGCCGCGCGACACGACGCCGAGTCGGTGCCGACGGTGAGGATCCGCCGCAGGCCGGCCGCGCGGGCGGCCTCGACCAGCTCCGCGTCGGTGCCCGGCGCTCGGTCGAGGTGGGTGTGGGAGTCGATCACTGCTTGGGGAAGAGCGGCGGGTCCAGCGTCGTCACCGTGCCCTGGCCGCCGGAGCCGAAGCGCGCCGTCTCGATCGCGAAGCCGCCGTCCTGGCCGAGCGCGCCCATCAGCCGCTCGGTCGTCTCGGGCATGTACGCGTGCAGCAGCACGGTCACCACGCGCAGGCCCTCGGCGAGCGAGAGCAGCACCGTGTCGAGCAGGTCCTCGTGGTCCGGCTCCTTCGCGAGCTTCCATGGCGCCTGCTCCTCGACGTACCGGTTCAGGCGCCGCACCCGCTGCCACACCCGCTCGAGCGCCTGGGTGATCTCCGCGCGGTCGAGCAGGTCGACGACCTCGGCGGCGAGGCCCTCGAAGTCCGCCGCGAGCGCCGGGTCGGGATCCGTGTCGGGCGTGATGCCGTCGCGGTAGCGGGCGATCATGGCGATCGTGCGGCTCGCGAGGTTGCCGTAGTCGTTGGCCAGCTCGGTCTCGTAGCGCGACTCGAAGCCGGCGGTGGAGACCGCGCCGTCCTGGCCGAAGGAGACCTCGCGGAAGCAGTAGTAGCGGAGGGCGTCCGTTCCGAAGGTGTCCATGACCTCGAACGGGTCGAGCACGTTGCCCAGCGACTTGGACATCTTCACGTCCTCGCCCGACGCGTCCTTCATCGTCAGGTAGCCGTGGATGAACAGCCGCTGCGGGACCTCCTCCCCCGCGGCGAGCAGCAGAGCCGGCCAGATCACGGCGTGGAACTTGAGGATGTCCTTGGCGAGGATCTGCAGCGTCGCGGGCCACAGCTCGGCGGTGCGGTCGCGTTCGCCCGCCCCGAACGAGAGCGCCGTGTAGTAGTTGAGCAGGGCGTCGAACCAGACGTAGAAGACGTGCTTGGGATCCCACGGGACCTCGACGCCCCAGGAGATCTTCGCGCGGCTGAGCGAGACGTCGGTGAGCCCGCCCGTGATGAACGCCCGGGCCTCGTTGAAGCGCTGGGGCGGCAAGACGAAGCCCGGCTCGGCGTAGAGCTGCTCGAGCTGCTCCTGGAACGCGGAGAGGCGGAAGAACCAGTTCTCCTCCTCCTCGCGGTCGAGCGGGATGCGGTGGATCGGGCAGGTGTTGCCCTCCGCGATCTCGTTCTCGGCCTTGAAGTCCGCGCAGCGGGGGCAGTACCAGCCCTCGTAGAGGCCCTTGTAGACGTGCCCGTTGTCGTGCACGCGCTGCATGAACGCCTGGACGCGCTCCTTGTGGCGCGGGTCGCTCGTGCGGATGAAGAAGTCGTTGGAGGCGTTGATGCGCGGCATCAGCGCCTCGAAGCGGGCCGCGTTGCGGTCGGCGAGCTCCTTCGGCGTGACGCCCTCGCGCTCGGCGGCCAGCGCGACGGGCTCACCGTGCTCGTCGGTGCCCGTGAGGAAGAACACGTCCTCGCCGCGCTGGCGGTGGTGGCGGGCGAGGATGTCGGCACCGATCGTGGAGTACGCGTGGCCGAGGTGCGGCGCCGCGTTGACGTAGTAGATCGGGGTGGTGATGTAGAAGGACATCGGAGCCCGCCCAAGGCTAGCGGCGCGCCGGGTTCAAACCCCGCCCCGGCGCGGCTTGGTCAGCCCGCGCTCATCGTGCGGGCGGCGGCGGAGATCCGCGCCTGCACCGCCTGCGAGTAGCGGGCGGCGAAACGGTCGGCGAGCGCGGGGTCGCGGCCCATCGCCTTCGACCAGTGGCGGTCGAGCTCCTTCCAGCTCGTCACGGACGGCTCGCGGGCCGCGGTCCAGGCGTCCTTCTCCTTGCGGGCGACGCCCGCCACCTCCATCTCGGCCTTGAGGTCGATCCAGCGGTCGAAGGTCGCGCCGTGCTCGGTCGCCGTGCTTGCGGTGGGCGCCGGCTCGCTCGCGATCGCCTCGTAGTCGGGGACCGTGACACCGAGCTTCCCGGCGATCCGCTCGGTCGTCGCCACCGGGTCGAACTCGCGGGCCTCGGGCTCCGGCGGGCCGCTCCACGCGGGCACGGGGACCTCGCGCAGCGGCTCGGTGGCGAGGGCGAGCCAGTCGAAGCGCACGTGCTCGGGCCGCTCGGCGTCATAGCCGGCGCGCAGCACGACCCCTGGCGCCAGCCGGTGGCGCGCGTAGTCGGGGACGTGCGTCCGCTCCGCGCGCAGCTGGAGCGTGCGCCCGTCGCGCAGGCGCAGCTCGACGTCGAGGATCCGCGTCTGGCCGCTCACCATCCCCAGCGCGCGAGCGCCGCGGTCCGCCACGACCGTCGCCTCGGCCGGCTCGAGCTCGGCGATCTTCTTGCGCTGCTTGTCGGCGATGCGATCCGTCACGCCGTCGGCCGGCGGCTCGTCGAGCGTCGTCCAGCTCGCGGGGTTGACCGTGTCCGGCTCGAGTCCCCACCCCTGCAGCGTCCGCTCCCAGTCGATGATCACGCGGTCGCCGTCATGTGCGACGACGACCTCGGCGCCGACGTGCGCCCGCCAGCGGTGCTGGTCGAGCCGCTGGCGCACGCCCGCGCGGAACGGTGCGGCGGAGGCGCGGACCTCGAGCGCGTAGGCGTAGACGAAGTCGTTCGAGTCGGCCCCGTGCTCGCCGATCTGCGTGCGGGTGACCGCGATCCCGGCGACGGTCGCCGTGGCGCGCTCACCGCTCTCGATCAGCTTGCGCGCCCGGTGTCCGAGGATCTTCGGGCCGTCGAAGTAGTCGAAGGCGACCGAGCCGAGTACGTCGTCGAGGATGCCCACCGCGGCGACTCTCTCAGGCGAGCCGGGTGGCGGCAACCGCGCCGCGAGCGCCTACTCGTTCGCGGTGCGCCAGGCGAGCAGGCCGCCGAAGCCGATCAGGCCTGCGCCGGCGAGGCCGTCGACGGCGCGCAGCGCGCGATCGCCGACCCAGGGGCGGGCGACGCCGACGCCGGTCGCGAGGATCGCCATCCAGGTCATGCTGCCGATCCCCACCCCGGCGAGCAGCACCGCGACGCCCGCGCCCTCGGCGGCGCCGGCGGCGCCCGCCGCGGTGAAGATCGCGGCCCACGAGGCGATCGTCAGCGGGTTGGAGGCCGTCGCGCCGAGCGCGGTGGCGAAGGCCCTGCGCGGCGAGGCGACCTCCTCCTCGACCTCGCCGCCGAGCCGCACCCGGAACGCGGACACCAGCGTCCTGATGCCGAGGAAGATCAGGACGCCGGCGCCGATCAGGCCGAAGGCCACGCGCAGCGGCTCGACCTCGAGCAGCCCGGCCGCGCCCGCCGCCCCGGCCGCGGCGTACATCGTGTCGATCACCGCGACCCCCGCGCCGATCGCGAGCCCGACCGCCGCGCCGCTGCGTAGCGTCGAGCGGATCGCGAACAGCGACAGCGGCCCGAGCTGCGCGGCCACGAAGAACCCGAGGCCGAAGCCGACGAGGAGGACGCTCATCGGCTCACCGTACAGCCGCCGCGGCCGGGCGTGCGAGCGCCGCGCGGCGCGTCCGGCGCACGCGCGCGGCGCCCGCCCCGGAGGCTCCCGCGAGCAGGAGCGCCAGCCCGGCCCAGGCGGGCCAGGGGGCGAGGGGACTCGAACCCGGGCGCGGCGCGGCGCGCGGCGGCGGGCCCGACGGCAACGGCGGCGGCACCGCGCGCGGCAACGGCGCGGCACGCGGCAGCGGGGCGGACGGCAACGGCGGTGGTGGGTCGGGCCTCCGGACGCTGGCGCGGGGCACGGCCGGTGGCGCGGGGCCGGGCGGGGTGCGGAGCAGCGGTGCGGGGTCGACGTAGGCCAGCGGGTCGTCGGCGCGGCGGACGCCGAGGTGGATGCCCTTGTGGTCCTTCGATGTGGCGGCGGTGCCGAGGGTCGCGCGTGGGGCGACGCGCTCACCCGCGCGCACCGCGAGCCGGCGCAGCGGCAGATGCGTGACGCTCCAGGGGCCGCAGCGGACCGTCACCGCGCGGCCGTTCGCGCCTGCCCGGCCCGCGAACGTGACCCGGCCGCCGCACGCCGCCCGGACGGGCTCGCCCGGCCGTGCAGCGAGGTCGACCCCGCGGTGGAGCCCGCGCGCGAACGGGTCGCCCGCGTAGTCGAACCCGCGTGCGACCCCTCCCGGGACCGGCGGGAAGAGCGTCAGGGCGATGGCGAGGACGAGCACGGCCGCCGACGCTACGGGCTCCGGCGCCAGCCGTGGGCGGTTGTGCGTGGTTTGTCGCAGAGTCGTCGCGGGGCCGGAACTGCTCGGGTGAGGGAGTCGGCAGCTCCGCACGCGGTCGCCCCATCGCATCGCTGGGAACCTGCCGCACGCCAGGCGTGCCTCGGCCACTCGGCGTTCCCGAGCCCGAAACGTCGGGTCGAAGACGCACGCCAGGCGGGCGTCAAGCTCCCCCGGATCTCCCCGGAGCGCCCCGAACGCCTCGACCACGCTCCCTACGAGCGCCGTTCGCCGGGGCTGCGCAACCATCCAGGCGTGATCCATGGCGACAAGGTGGCCCTCCGGCCGATCGAGCCGCGCGACCGCGGGCCGCTGAAGGCGATCCGGGACGAGCCCGAGGTGGTGCGGTTCTGGGGGGAGCAGACCCCGGAGTGGCCGGGCGACGACGAGACGGTCGAGGAGTGGGTGATCGAGCTCGACGGCGAGCTCGTCGGGTTCGTCCAGTTCTCCGAGGAGCCCGACGAGGACTACCGGCACGCCGACGTCGACATCCTGCTCGCCACGCGGGTGCACGGACAGGGGCTCGGCACGGATGCGATGCGGGCGATGATCGGGCACCTGATCGAGGACCGCGGCCACCACCGGATCACGCTGTCGACGTGGCCGCACAACGCGCGTGCGATCCGCGTCTACGAGAAGCTCGGCTTCCGGCAGGTCGGCATCACGCGCAACAGCGAGCGCGGCAGCGACGGCACGTGGCACGACGAGCTGCTGATGGAGCTCGTCGTGGAGCCGCGGCGGGGCTAGCGCTCGGCGACCGCGCGGTAGAGCTCGTTGGCCCCCGCGCCGGTGAGGTCGGCGACGACGCTCGCGGCCGTGCGGGCCTTGGCGCCCGCCTCGATCAGGCGACGGACGGCGTCGATCGCCTTGGGGTCGGCGCCCTCGCGCGGCGGCGCGCCGCCGAAGACGAGCACGACCTCGCCGCGGGGCGGCTCATCGGCGTAGCGCGCAGCGAGCTCGGCAGCCGTCCCGCGGACGATCTCCTCGTGGAGCTTCGTCAGCTCGCGGCAGACCGCGACCGGGCGCGTCGGGTCGGCATCCGCGAGCGCGGCGAGCGTCGCCCCCACGCGCCGGGGCGACTCGAAGGCGACGACCGTCTCCGGGGAGTCGAGCACCTCGAGCAGGGCGGCCCGCTTGCGCGGCAGGAAGCCGGCGAAGCGCCACGCGTCCGACGGCAGCGCGCTCGCGACGAGCGCGGCCAGCGCGGCCGACGGCCCCGGGAGCACCTCGACGGAGAGGCCCGCGGCGACGCAGCCCTGCACGAGCACGTAGCCCGGGTCGCTGACGAGCGGCATCCCCGCGTCGGAGACCAGGGCGACGACCTCGCCTCCGGACATGCGCTCGACGAGCTCCGCAGCCCGCTCGCGCTCGTTGTGCTCGTGGTAGGAGACGAGCGTCGCCTGCACGCCGTAGCGCTCGAGCAGCACGCGCGTGCGGCGCGTGTCCTCGCACGCCACGACGTCGGCCTCGCGCAGGGCGGCGAGCACGCGCAGCGTGACGTCCTCGAGGTTCCCGATCGGAGTCGGGCACACCACGAGCCGGCCGCTCATCGGGGGACCCCTGCGGCCGAGGGCACGTCGGACGGGCGCTCGCGGGCGAGCATCGCCGCGCCGATCATGCCCGCCTCGGCGCCGAACGCGGCGGCCGCCACGCGCACCTCGTCGCGACCGGGGCGCAGCGCGCGCCGGCGCATGACCTCGCGCGCGGGGTCGAGCAGCAGGTCGCCCGCGGCGCTCACGCCGCCGCCGATGACGATCACCTGCGGGCAGAAGATGTTCGCGATGTTCGCCAGCCCGACGCCGAGCGCGCGGCCGATCACCTCGATAGCGGCGGCACGCCACGGGGTCGCCCGCGCGGGCGAAGTCCGTGATCAACGGGCCGGTCAGCTCGCGGCCGGCCTCGAGCGCGCGCCCGAGCTCGGTGTCCGGCCGGCGCGCGACCGCCAGCGACGCCTCGCGTACCAGCGCGGTCCCGGAGGACACGGACTCCAGACAGCCCCAGTTCGGGCAGTTGCCCTGGCACGGCCGCCCGTCCATGTCGACGACCATGTGGCCGAGCTCCGCTCCACCGCCCTCGAAGCCGCGGTAGACCTCGCCGTGCAGGAACAGGCCGCCGCCGATGCCCGTGCCGAGCGTGAGCATCACGACCTCGCTGCAGCCCGCGCCGGCGCCCGCGCGCGCCTCGGCCAGCACGGCGCAGTTGGCGTCGTTGTCGACGACGACGGGCAGCTCGAGCCGCTCCGCCATCACGTCCGCGAAGCGGATGTCGCGCAGCGGGAGATTGACCGCCTGCACCGCCAGCCCCGTGCGCGCGTCGAACGTGCACGGGATCCCGAAGCCCACGCCGGAGACCTCCTCGCCGAGCGAGCGGCGGACGCCCTCGACCGCGTGCGCGACCAGCTCCACGAGCTCGAGCTGGTCCAGGCCGAGCGCAGGGCGGTTGGTACGGTGATGGACCGTCCCGTCCTGGTCCACGGCGCCGGCCAGAAGCTTGGTGCCGCCGAGATCGACGCCGATGACGCATCCCTCGGCCACGCCGGCCACCTTACCGCCCGCCCTTCCCCATGGCCGACGAAGACGACCGCCCCTACACCACCTACAAGGCGCGCCCGCGCTTCCTGCAGGGCCGTGACGACGACGGCCTCGATCCGCGCGCGGACGACCGCCCGGACTACGAGGTCCACGGCCGCCGGCGGCGCCTCGACCCGCGCGGCTGGCTGCGCGGCCGCCGCGACGGCGCCGGCCCCCGCCGCCGCCTCTCCGTCGGCCGGATCCTCCGCTTCGTCGCGTTCGCCGCGGTCGCCTGGGTGCTGGTCAGCGCGATCCTGTTCCTGATCTCCGCCCAGATCCAGGAGTCCAAGGTCTCCGACGCGGCCGAGCGGCAGCTCTCCAGCGGCGGCTTCACGCTCACCTCGCCCAACACCGTGCTGATGCTCGGCTCCGACGCGCGGCCGAAGGGCAGCAAGGAGGCCGGCGCGAACTTCATCGGCTCGCCCTCGCGCTCGGACTCGATCCTGCTGATGCGCGTCGGCGGCGGCGCCAACGCCACGCTCTCGATCCCGCGCGACACCGTCGTCGACATCCCCGGCCACGGGCGCAACAAGATCAACGCCGCGTACGCGCTCGGCGGCCCGTCGCTCGCGATCAAGACCGTCGAGAGCTACCTCGGGATCGACGTCAACCACCTCGTCGAGGTCAACTTCGAGAACTTCCCGCAGCTGATCGACTCGCTCGGCGGCGTCACCTACAAGGGCGGCTGCGTCGTCTCCAAGATCAACGGCGGCACGCGCAACGGCGGCTACACGCTGCGGCTGAAGAAGGGCGAGCACGAGATCAGCGGCAAGCAGGCGCTCGCCCTCGCGCGCACGCGCAAGAACGAGTGCGCGCCGAACGAGGACGACCTCACGCGCGCCCGCCGCCAGCAGGAGGTGCTGAGCGCCCTGCGCGACAAGGTCATCTCGTTCGAGACCTTCGCCCGCCTGCCGTGGGTCAGCTGGGCCGCCCCGCGCGCCGTCCAGTCCGACATGGCGGGCCCCTCGCTGCTGGGCCTCGTCGGCGGCGAGGTGATCGGCGGCAAGGCTCAGCCGCGCGTGCTCAAGCCCTCGGGCAACGTCACGCTGCCCGACGGAGGGGCCGGTCTCGAGGTGGACGACGCGGAGAAGCGGTCGGCCGTCGAGCGGTTCCTGAAGGGCTGACCCGGCGCGGCCGCGACGCGATCGCGACGCCACCGAGGATCAGCACGAGCCCGGCGATCGCCGCCGCCGTGATCGCCTCGTCGAGCAGCAGCGCGCCGTAGAAGAGCGCCACGCCCGGCGCCAGGTAGGAGACCAGCGAGGCGCGGCCCGCGCCGACCTCGTTGATGAGCTTGTAGAAGATCACGAACGCCAGCGCCGTCCCGACGGCGCCGAGCGCGAGCACCGAGATCAGCGCCCGCGCGCCCGGCATGGCGGACGGCAGCGTCGCCAGCGCCAGCGGCGCGGTCACCACCGTCGTCACCGTGATCGACACGAGCGAGGTCTGCATCGCCGCCATGTGGCCGTAGCGGCGCTTGACCACGAAGCTCGAGAGCGCGTAGCAGGCCGCGGCGCCGAGCATGGCCAGCGCGCCGAGCAGCTCGCCGAGCGTCTGCACGGACTCCACGCCGACCACGAGCCCCACCCCGCCGAGGCCGAGCAGCATGCCGAACGCCTGCCGGCGGTCGATCCGCTCCGACGGGTCGATCCACGGCGCGAACAGCGCCACGAACAGCGAGGCGGGAGAGATCAGCACCGCGGTCAGGCCCGACGGGACCTCGAGCTCGCCCAGCGTGATCAGCGTGAACGGCAGCGCCACCGCGAGCACGCCGAGCAGCAGCGCCGAGCGCGGCCGGCCGCGCAGCTCGTGGCCCACCGAGCCCACGGCGCCCCGCCCCATCGTGAAGCGGATCAGCCCGAGCAGGACGACGGCGGCGATCGCCACGCGCGCCCAGACGATCATCGGCGCCGACAGGTCCTCCAGCGCGTACTTGATCAGCAGGTATGAGCCGCCCCAGATCGCGGCGAGCGCGCTCAGCAGGCCGATGTGGCGTGGCGACATCGGGTCAGTCTGCCAGCGCCGAGCCCCAAGCGCCAATGACGGTTTCACGTGCCGGGCATCAGCCCGGCTTATGCCGTCAGTCCGACGACTTCGCGGGCGAGGAGGACGTGCTCGAGGAGGAGTCCGACGACGACTTGGACTCCTTCTTGTCCTTCTGCTTGGCGTCGTTCTTGTCGGCGCCGTCGCTCGCGGACTTCTCCGACTCGCGCTTGCGCTTGGCGGTGCCGTAGTCCGTGTTGTAGAAGCCGGACCCCTTGAAGTGCACCGCGACGGGATGGAAGACGCGCGACACGGTCGCGCCGCACTCCTCGCACGAGGTCACGGGCGGGTCCGACATCTTCTGCATGACCTCGAAGAGGTGCCCGTTCTCGCAGCGGTACTCGTAGATCGGCATGGCGGCGGCTGAGTATATGTGGGCCCCACCCACCTCCCCGCTCGCACTAACCTCCCGCCGCAATGACCGACGTCACGACCATGGAGAAGATCGTCTCCCTCTGCAAGCGGCGGGGGCTGATCTTCCCCGCCTCGGAGATCTACGGCGGGATCGCCAACACCTACGACTACGGGCACTACGGCGTGCTGCTCAAGAACAACGTCGTCGCGCAGTGGTGGAAGGCGATGATCCAGGAGCGCGACGACATCGTCGCGCTGGACTCGGCGATCATCCAGCACCCGCGCACGTGGGAGGCCTCCGGCCACCTCGCCGGCTTCACCGACCCGCTGGTCGACTGCCGCACCTGCAAGCTGCGCTTCCGCGCCGACCACCTCGAGGAGGTGCGCGCCGGCACCGCGCAGCACGAGGGGGTGCGCTGCGGCCGGGCGCCGTCGAAGCTCCCGGGCGAGCACGCGGACTGCGACCTCACGCCCGCGCGCGAGTTCAACCTGATGTTCGAGACGACGGTCGGGCCGGTCGCGGAGTCGGGCTCGACGGTCTTCCTGCGCCCGGAGACCGCCCAGGGCATCTTCCTCAACTTCAAGAACACGCTGCAGTACTCGCGCAGGAGGCCGCCGTTCGGCATCGCGCAGATCGGCAAGTCGTTCCGCAACGAGATCACCCCGGGCAACTTCGTCTTCCGCACGCTCGAGTTCGAGCAGATGGAGATGGAGTTCTTCGTACCGCCCGCCGAGGCCCAGCAGTGGCACGAGCACTGGCTCGAGCAGCGCATGGAGTGGTACGTCGGCCTCGGCATCGACCGCGAGAAGCTGCGCCTGCGCCCCCACGGCGCCGACGAGCTGAGCCACTACTCGAGCGCCACCAGCGACATCGAGTACCTGTATCCGATCGGCTGGTCCGAGCTGGAGGGCATCGCCAACCGCGGCGACTTCGACCTGCGCCAGCACCAGGAGTTCAGCGGCGAGAAGCTCGAGTACGTCGACCCGCAGACCAAGGAGCGCTACCTCCCGCACGTGATCGAGCCGGCCGCCGGCCTCGGCCGCACGATCCTCGCGCTGCTGTGCGACGCCTACGACGAGGACGAGCAGGGCGGCGAGCAGCGGACCGTGCTGCGGCTGCACCCGAAGGTCGCGCCGATCAAGGTCGCCGTGCTGCCGCTGCTGCGCAAGGACGGCCACCCCGAGCTCGCGCGCGAGGTCTACGAGGACCTGCGCAGGCGCATGAGCGCCGAGTACGACGCGGGCGGGCACATCGGCAAGCGCTACCGCCGCCAGGACGAGATCGGCACCCCGTTCGCCGTCACGATCGACCACCAGAGCGTCGAAGATCACACAGTGACACTGCGTCAGCGGGATAGCCTCCAGCAGGATCGCATCGCGATCGCCGACCTTGCGGGCGAGCTGGAGGAGCGGATCCGATGAGCAGCGCGATGGACAAGATCTCCTACGCGGACCTCTACGCGCGCTGGGAGCGCGGCAACTGGCGCGCGACGGCGATCGACTTCAGCGCCGACCGGGAGCAGTGGCAGGAGGGCTTCTCGGAGCTCGAGCGCAGGGCCGCGCTGTGGAACTACTCCATGTTCTTCCACGGCGAGGACGCCGTCGCCGACGACCTCGCGCCGTTCATCGACGCCGCCCCGCGCGAGGAGCAGAAGTACTTCCTCGCCACCCAGCAGGTCGACGAGGCCCGCCACTCGGTCTTCTTCCACCGCTTCATGGAGGAGGTCGTCGAGCGCGGCGACGGCACCGTCGCCGGCGCGCTGGCCGCCACCGAGCCCGAGCTGACCTGGGGCTTCCGCCGGACCTTCGAGATGCTCGACGAGGTCACCGGCGTGCTGCGCAAGGACCGCTCGCGCACCGCCCTCGCGCGCGCGGTGACGATGTACCACTTCATCGTCGAGGCGACGCTGGCCCAGCCCGGCCAGCACTTCATCGGCGACTACCTCGAGCGCCGCGACCTGCTGCCCGGCTTCCGCGAGGGCATGCACCACGTCGCCCAGGACGAGCAGCGCCACATCGGCTTCGGCGTCAAGCTGCTGCACGACCTCGCCAAGGAGGACCCGGTCGAGGTCCCCGAGGCGGTCGCCGACCTGCTGCGCGAGGTCTTCCCGATCTCCGTCGCCGTGTTCGTCCCGCCGGGCTTCAACCGCTCCTACACGGAGTGCTTCGGCTTCACGCTCGAGGAGATCTACACCGAGGGCGCGCGCTCGTTCGAGTCCAAGCTGCGGATGGCCGGCCTGCCGCTCGAGTCGCTGCCGGGCCCGCAGATCTACCCCTACGACCTGCCGGTCGAGGAGCGCGCCACGCGCGCGCTGGCGATGCTGCGCGCCGGCTACCTGGGCGAGAAGAACGGTGGCGCAGCGCGCGACCCCGAGTCGATGGCGCTGCTGTTCGACTCCGTGCGCCGCGCGGTCGACCCGCGCACCGCGCCCGAGGTGCCGATGACGCTGCAGTGGGAGTTCCCCGACGCCGAGCCCTGGCACCTGCGCCTGGACAACGGCTCGACCGCGGCGGCGCCGGGCCGCGCGCCCGACCCCGACGTGGAGCTGCGCGTCGCGTTCGACGACTGGGTGGACGTGATCGCCGGGCGGCTCGACCCGAAGAAGGCCGTGGCCACCCGGCGACTGCGCCTGAAGGGCTCACCGCGGGCCCTGTGGCGGGCCCGCGGCGTCTTCGGTACCTGAACCGCTAGCGCTTCACGACGAGCGTCATGCCCATGTCGCTGTGCTGCGTGCAGTACAGGACGTACTTGCCGGGCTTGGTGAACTTCCGTGTCCACGTACCCGACGCCTGGAGCGGTGACTTGAAGCGCTGCGGCCCCGACTTCACGTTGACGTCGTGGAGGTCGAAGCTCGCGTGCCACGTGAACCGGACCTTGTCCCCGCGCTTGACCGTCAGCTTCGCCGGGGCGTAGTAGCTCGTCCCGAGGTCGACCTTGGCGATCTTCCCGGCCTGGGCCGGGGCCGCCGCCGCGAGCGCGGCGACGGCGATGAGGAGAAGGAACCGGCGCATCACGACTTGACGACGATCTCGCCGGCCATGTCGTTGCCGTGCACCGCGCAGTAGTACGCGTACGTGCCGGCCTTGGTGAACGTGATCCGCTCGGACTTCGGGAACGCCGTGACCGGGTTGGCGTCGAGCACGCCCGTGTTGACGTAGCCGTTGCCGTGGTTGGCGCCGTCGAAGGTGATCGGCGAGCCCGGGGCCTCGGAGCGGAAGGTCACGAACGGCTCGAACACCGGGCCGAAGAACCGCTTGGCGTGCTCGTCGAGGTAGGCCTTGGGGCCGAACGCGACGTTGTGCGTCTCGATCGACTGCCGGGACATCGTGAACGTCACGGTGTCGCCGACCTTGACGGTCTTCTTGGCCGGGAAGAAGGCGATCGTGGCGACGCCCTTGGCGTCGTTGCCGGCGCGGACGACCTTGCCCTTCGGGCCCTTGTACTTCAGGAGCCGGTTGGCGAGCTTCGCGTTCGCGCGCAGCTGGCGCGGGATCCGGCGCCTCGTCGGTCGACTCCGCGGTCGCGCCACCGCCGGCCTGGCTCGTGCCTGCCGTGGCCTTCTTCTTGACGTTGACGGTCAGCGTCACGCCGGGCTGCAGCGCGGAGCGCAGCACGTACTTGCCGGCCTTGGGGAACGTCACGGCCCACGGCTTCGGCGGGCCCTCGAGGGCGAGGCCGCTGCCGACGACCTTCGAGCCGTCGATCACGGTGCCGCCCTGCGGCATGATCGCGGCCGGGTTGGGCGCGAACGCCGGCCGGCCGTTGAACCACATGTCGTTGCCGGCGGCGTCCTTGGCGCCGGAGACGGGAGCGTCCGGGTTCGGCACCGCGAAGGCGGGCGCCTTCTGGCCCTTGGGCACGAAGATCGTGTCGCCGAAGCCGAGCGTCGTCAGCTTGATCTTGTCGCCGGCGGCGATCGTGACCCGGTTCGGGTAGAAGCTCGAGTCGAACGCGGGGCCCTTGACGCCCTTCAGCTCGCCCTTCGGGGGCGGGCCGCGGAAGACGGGCTTGGTCGCGGCGTCGGCCGCGGCGGGGAGCAGCAGCGCGCCGAGCAAGCCGGCCGCCGTCAGGTTGCGAAACGTCATGGGGGCGAATCTACGGTCGCCCGGTGCATCGGGCCCGAGGGCTATCCGGCGGAAAAAGGTGTGGCTATCCGACCTGTCGCGCGAGCCGTTAATGAGAAGGGCGCCCAGCAGGCGCCCCTCGGACAAGGTTCGCCTGCCAGGCGACGCTACGCGAAGTCGTGGTGCCGGTAGTGCTGCCGGCCGTCGCCTGCGGCGACGGGCGCCGACGTCGTCGTGGAGGTGTACTCGAACTCCTCCTCGGCGCCGAACAGCGCGTCCAGGACCTTCTTGCGCAGGCCCTCGGAGAGGGCGAGCGCGAGCCCGCCGCCGACCAGGCCGAGCAGCAGGAGCCGGCCGAAGCCGCCGCTGCGCTGCTTCTTGGGCGCCTCGCGCAGGGCCACGGTCGCGTCGCGGAGCGACTCGGCCGCCTGCTTGAGGTCCTTCTGGAGCTTCTTGTCGTCGAACAGGGCCTTCGACGGCGACTTGCCGTTGCTCAGCCGGCCGAACGCGGCACGGCCGGACTCGTAGGCCTGCACGATGTCCGAGCGCAGGTCCTCGTCGTCGACGACCCGCTGGACGTACGGGTTGTACCGCGCCTTCACGGCCGCCTTCTGGGCCTTGGCGGCCTTCTTCTTGGCTGAAGCCATACCACCCTCTCTCGCTGTCAAGTTCCGGGCCTTGAGGTCGAGCATACCCAGGATCAGCGCCCGTCGAGCGCGGCGTCGAAGACCTCGGAGATCTCGCCCACCCACACGAACTCCATGCCGTCGCGCAGGTGCTCGGGGAAGTCCTCGAGATCGGCCTCGTTGCGCCGCGGGGCCAGCACGCGCTTGACGCCGGCGCGCTGGGCGGCCAGCGCCTTCTCCTTCAGGCCGCCGATCGGCAGCACGAGCCCGGTCAGCGTGAGCTCCCCGGTCATCGCCGTGTCGTCGCGCACGCGCCGCTCGGAGACGAGCGACATCAGCGCGGTCGCCATCGTGATGCCGGCGCTCGGGCCGTCCTTGGGGATCGCGCCCGCCGGCACGTGCACGTGGATGTCGTGGGTCTTGAAGAAGTCCTCGGGCAGCCCGTCGGCGTGCGAGCGCACGTAGGACAGCGCGGCCTGCGCGGACTCCTTCATCACGTCGCCGAGCTGGCCGGTGATCGTCAGCTTCCCCGTGCCGGGCATCGCGCTCGCCTCGACGAACAGCACGTCGCCGCCGACCGGCGTCCACGCCAGGCCGGTCGCCACGCCGGGCTCCTTCGTGCGCCGCTTGACGTCGGCCGGGAAGCGCGGCCGGCCGAGCAGCTCGCGCACCTTCGGCTTGGTCGCGGTCAGCTTGCGCTCGAAGCGTGCCCTCGGCGACCTGGCGGGCCACCTTGCGGCAGACGGAGCCGATCTCGCGCTCGAGCCCGCGCACGCCGGCCTCGCGCGTGTACTCCTCGATGATCGTCTTCAGGCCCGGCGTCGGAGAACGCGATCTGCGAGCGCTTGAGCCCGTTGCGCTCGATCTGGCGCGGGACGAGGTAGCGCGTGGCGATCTGGAGCTTCTCCTCCTCGGTGTAGCCGGCGAGCTGGATGATCTCCATCCGGTCGCGCAGCGGGCCGGGGATCGTGTCGAGCGTGTTCGCCGTCGTGATGAACATCACGCGCGAGAGGTCGTAGGGGACGTCGAGGTAGTGGTCGCGGAACGTCGCGTTCTGCTCGGGGTCGAGCACCTCGAGCATCGCGCTGGCCGGGTCGCCGCGGTAGTCCGAGCCCATCTTGTCGATCTCGTCGATCATGAACACGGGGTTCTCGGAGCCCGCGTCGCGCAGCGCGCGGACGATCACGCCGGGCATCGCGCCGATGTAGGTGCGCCGGTGGCCGCGGATCTCGGCCTCGTCGCGCACGCCGCCGGCGCTGATGCGCTCGAACTCGCGGCCCATCGCGCGGGCGATCGAGCGCCCGAGCGAGGTCTTGCCGACGCCGGGCGGGCCGACGAAGCAGAGGATCGACGAGGAGCCTCCCCGCCGCCGCCCTGCGTGAGCTTGCGCACCGCGAGGAACTCGAGGATGCGGTCCTTGATCTTCTCGATGTCGTAGTGGTCGGCGTCGAGCACCTCGCGCGCGTGCGCGAGGTCGAGGTTGTCGTCGGTCGAGCGTGCTCCACGGCAGCGCGGCGATCCACTCCAGCCAGGTGCGGATCACGCCGTGCTCGGCGGAGGCGGGCGGGAGCTTCTCCAGCCGCGAGAGCTCGCGGTCGGCCTGCTTGCGCACGACCTCGGGGAGCTCGAGCTGCTCGAGCTGCTCGCGCAGCTCCTCGACCTCGGCCTCGGCCGGGTCGCGCTCGCCGAGCTCCTCCTGGATCGCCTTGAGCTGCTGGCGCAGGTAGTACTCGCGCTGGGTCTTGTCCATCTCGGACTGGACCTGCGAGTGGATCCGCGTGCCGATCTCGACGACCTCGAGCTCGCGCGCGAGGATCTCCGCGAGCCGGCGCAGCCGGCGCGCGACGTCGTCCTCCTCCAGCAGCGCCTGGCGCTCCTCGGTCGGGATCCGCAGCGACGCCGGCGATCAGGTGCGAGAGCGCGGACGGGTCCTCGAGGTTGGCCACCGCCATCTGCAGCTCCTCGGGCAGGTACGGCGCCTGCTCGATGATCTGCGTGAACATCTGGCGCACGTTGCGCACGAGCGCCTCGAGCTCCGGGCCGTCGTCGACCACGTCGGGCAGCTCGGTCACGCGCGCGACCAGGTAGGGGTCGGTCGAGGCCCACTCCTCGATCCGCACGCGCTGGCCGCCCTGCACGAGCACGCGCAGCGTGCCGTCGGGCACCTTGAGCATGCGCGCGACGACGCCGGCGACGCCGACGTCGTAGAGCTCCTCCGGGCCCCGGCTCCTCGAGGTCGGGGTCCCTGCTGGCGACCATCACGAGCCGCCGGTCGGCGGCCAGGACGTCGTTGATCAGCGTGATCGAGCGCGGCTGGCCGACGGCCAGCGGCGTCAGCGTGTCCGGGAACGTGACGGTGTCGCGCAGCGGCAGGACCGGCAGCGTCGCCGGGCAGCGCGGGCTGCTCGGGAGTGGCGGCCAGCTCGCCCTGGCCGACCGCGATCACGCCTCGTCCCTGCGCTCGGGCTCGATCCGCACGGTCTGCGGGCGCGTCGGCGGCGCGAGCGGCAGCTCGACGATCAGCATCCCGTCCTCGTAGGCGGCGCTGGCGGCGTCCGCGTCGACGTCGGCGCCGAGCGCCACGACGCGCCGGAACGGGCCGTGCTCGATCTCGAGCTGCTGGTAGACGCGGCCGTCGCCGGACTCCGGCGGGCCGGGTACCGGACAGGATCGAGCTCGCGCCCGCGGATCTCGAGCGCGATGCCCGCCGGGTCGACGCCCGGCGAGGTCGGCGCGGACGATCGCCCGCGGCGGATCGCCCGTGTAGTAGACGTCCACGGCGGGCGAGAAGCCGCCGCGGCGGACGGGCGCCATGCCGCGCTCGAACACGTCGCCGAACAGCTCGTCCATCTCGCGCCGCATGCGCTCGAAGTTGGCGAACAGGTCTCGGTCGGGAGCCATCGCGCGCAGATTAGGCCACGAGCCGCCCCGGGCCGCCCGGGCGGTCCGCCGTAGAACCCCGGCTTGGCGGCCATGGCCCAGATCGCGACGCCGTACGCGGCGATGCAGGACGGCGGCGAGCACGAGCACGCCGCGGCCCAGGCCGCCGGGCCCGGCGGCGCCGCGGGCGTCGCCCGCCAGGCGAGCACGGTCGCGATGATCGTCAGCAGCAAGCCGGCGTCGGCCACGATGTAGCCGATCCCGATCCAGTCGACGTCGTCCGGGACGCCCTCCTCCGACGCTATCCACTCGGCGCCCACGCGCATGAGGACGATACGCGGGCAGCACGCCGACGAGCAGCGTCCGGAACGCGAGCCCGGTGAGCGCCGCCGAGCCGTCCCCGCGACGCAGCGCGGCGGCCATCGTCGCGACGACGACGACGAGCGCGCCGACGAGCAGCATGGCGCCGGCCACGTGCAGGAACAGCGGGAGGCCCCACGCGTCGGGACGGATCGACGGCGATCATCACGTCACGCCCCCGGCTTGAAGATCATGTCGAGCAGCAGGAGCAGCGTCGCGAGCGCCATCACGCCGACCATCACGCGCGCGCCCTCGATCCTCCCTGCCTGGCCTTCCCGCACCGCGGTGGCGAGCCGCCCCGCGGCTCCCGAGCCGATCAGCCACAGCACCAGTGCGGCGATGATCCAGCCGTCCCACAGCTCGTAGCCGTCGATGTCCAGCGCCAGCCAGACGCCGAACACGAGCGTCCCGAGGCCGCCCGCGTTCCACAGCGCCAGCGCCGACGGGCCGAGCGCGCGCGACACGGCCTCGCCGCCGCTGCTCAGCACCAGCACCGAATACGCGACGAGGCCGGCGACGAGCAGGAACGCCGCGAGGAGGTGCAGGAACAGCAGCCACTCATAGGTGCTCATGGCGCGGACGCTAATCGACGACGCGCATCCACGCCGAGCCGTCAGTGGAGGCTGGGCCGGTAGATGAGCTCCTGGATGTGGCCGTCGAGCGTCCGGCTCTCGATCAGCGCGAGGTCGAAGTCGGCCGCGCCCTGGAAGATCGGGTCCGTCCCGGTCTGACCGCTGATCACCGGGAACACGGTCACCTGCACGAAGTCGACGAGGCCGGCGGCCATCAGCGACGGTTCATCGACAGGCTGCCGTGGGAGCGCAGCGGCACGCCGGACTCCTCCTTGAGCCGGGCGGAGCCGCTGCTCAGACGAGCTCGGCGCGCGGCCGCACGAGGCGGGTGTCGACCGCCATCGGCTTCTCGGTCGGCGTGGCCGAAGTAGAAGCCCTGCCCGAGGTCCACGCCGAGATCGGCCATCGCCTGGAACTCGTCGACGCGCTCGACGCCCTCGGCGACGACCTTGCAGCCGTGCTCGTGGGCGCAGTCGACCAGCGCGGCCACGAGCCGGCGGCGCGCGGGCGAGTGCTGGATGCCGGCGGTCAGCGCGTTGTCGATCTTGACCACGTCGGGGCGGAGCTGCTCGAGGAACTGCAGCGACTCGGCACCGCCGGACATGTCGTCGAGCGCGACGAGGGCGCCGCGCTTGCGGTGGGCGGCGACGAGCTCGACGAGCATGTCGCGGTCCGCGCAGCGCTCGGGCTTGACGAGCTCGAGGCAGATCCGCGACGGGTCGGCGCCGAGGCGGCCGACGGCGGGCCAGGTCGTGCGCAGCGAGCCCTCGACGTCGAGCACGGCCCGCGGGTCGAGGTTGACGAACAGCACCTCGCCGTCGGGCAGCAGCGGCAGGCCGACCTCGAGCGCGGCGGTGCGCGCCCGGTAGTCGAAGGAGAACAGCGCGTCGTGCGCCTCGGCCGCGGCGAGCAGCTCGCCCCCGCGCACGCTCGACGGCGCCGAGCTTGCCCCGCATCAGCGCCTCGCGGCCGAACACCTCGCCCGTGGCGAGGCTCACGATCGGCTGGAAGTGGGGCTTCATCTGCCCGTGCGAGAGGAAGTCGGGGAACCAGTCGGTGCGGCTGCGCTCCAGCAGCGTGTCGGCGGGCAGCGGCAGCGCCTGGTCGTCGGACAGCCGCATGGCGAACAGGCAGGCGCGCTCGGACTGGCTCAGCGCGCTCAGCAGGTCCTTGAGGCGGTCCGCCCAGTGGGGACCGGCCAGCACGAGGCCCTCGACGGCGATGTCGCCGTCGACCGGCTCGGTCGCCATGTGCTCGACCTTGTAGAGCACGGACGGACGGTGCGACAGCAGTCGCACGCCGTCGGAGGCGCTCTGTGGATCGAGCATGGTCATGGGATCAGCATCGGCCGGGGGTCCTGGGCTCTTTATCGGCAGCAGGGGCCGAATGCTGTGCAGGAATCGCTACAGCTCGTACACCGCGTCCTCGCGGGCCACGTCGACCGGGCCCGCCGAAGCTGCGCTCGGCCTCGCGCGCGCGCCCACTCGGCGTCGAGCTCGTCGGAGAAGTGCGAGAGCACGAGCCGGCGGGCGCCCGCCCGGCGGCCGTGCTCGCCGGCCTCCTCCGGGCGTGAGGTGCCCGCGCACGCCGGTGCGCTCCGGGCGCGGCAGCGTCGCCTCGATCAGCAGCAGCGAGGTGTCGCGCGCGAACTCGGTCAGCTCGTCGTTGGGCGCGCAGTCGGCGCTGAAGGTCAGCCGCGCCGCGCCCTCGCGCAGCTCGACCGCGTTGGTGGGCAGGAAGTGCGGCACCGGGCCGGAAGGCGACCTCGAGCGGGCCGAGCGAGAACGTCTCGTGCGGCTCGTACTCCGTGAGCGCGAACGCGCGCTCGATGTGCTCCGGCCGCATGCCGGCGCCCGAGCAGATCTGCCGGAAGGCCTCGGCGGCGCCCGCCGGGGCGATCAGCCGCGGCCGCGCGGGCGTGTCGGTGCCGGGGTGCCCGCCGACCGGCACGGGCTGCTGGCGCGGCGCGTAGATCAGCGCGGACGCGTACGGGACGAGGTCGAGGATGTGGTCGGCGTGCAGGTGCGAGACCACGACCGCGTCGACCTCCCAGTACTCGCGGTGGCGGCGCAGCTTGCCGAACACGCCGCAGCCGCAGTCGAGCAGCACGCAGGCGCCGTCCGCCTCGACGAGGTAGCCGCTGCACGCCCCTCCCGCGTCCTGCCACGCCGGTGACTTCCCCAGCACCGTGATGCGCACGCGTGCGACTCTATATCGCGTGACCGTGCCCGCCGCCGCAGCAGCACGGCGGGTTCGACACGGTCGTGCTCGTCTTCGGAGGCTGCTGATGGCGGCCGAGGCCTCGTCGGTCTCCGGCCTCGCGTCGACGGTCGGTCCTGTCGATCAGCAGCGCCATCGTGCTCGCCGGATTCGTGCTCGGCAGCGGCGGGCGGCAGCACGTGCTCGAGCTCGACCCGCGCTCGGGCGTTCGTCGAGCCGCAGCGCTACGCGATCGTGCGCCGCCGAAGATCCTGATCACTCTTCCGCGACGGGCTCGAGGTCGAGGCGGAGATGCTGCAGAAGGCCTGGCACCTGCCGTTCGCGCAAGCTCGTCGCTGGCGATGCCGCTGACCGCGGCGATCGTGGCGGCGCGGCAGCGCGAACACGGGCTCACCGAACCTCGGCTGAGACGGAGTGCTTCCGTGCTCGGAGCGCTGCTGGCGCCGACGGGCACCAGTCCTGTCCTCCTCGGTGGTCACGAACCCGCGCGTGCCGCGGGTCGTCCGCCACTCGCTGAACCTCGAGTCCAGCGGCGATGAACGACGGCCTCAGCGCTGCCGGCCGTGCTCGCGCTTCACGGCCGCGCTCGTCGGCGCGCGGAGCCGGACGGGGAGGAGTTCGTGTGGTGGCAGTTCGTGCTCCAGGACGTGACGCTCGGCTTCGCGTTCGGGCATGGCCATCGGACTGCTGGCGTCGGTCGCGATGCCGCGCGGGCGCCGCGTCGAGCGCGGGCATCCCCGACGCACGCAGAAGTCGCTCTACGCGCTCGGCACGGCCTTCGCGACCTACGGCGTCGCGGTCGGGCTGCCGCCCGAGGGCAACGGGCTGATCGCCGTGTTCGTGTGCGCGATCGTGCTCGGCATCCGCCGGCCGCGACCTGCGCGACGACGTTCGAGCGACCGCGCCGATCGACATCGTCGAGATCGTCAAGCTCGGCGTGTTCGTGGTGTTCGGGTCGCTGCTGACGCTCGACGGCCTGTTCGGCGACGGCTGGGCCGCCGTCGCGCTGGTCGCCGTCACGCTGCTGCCGTCGCGCGGCCCGCGGCGATCTGGGTCGGCGCTGGCGGGCACCGGCGTCTCGAGCGCCGCTGAAGGCGCTTCATGGCCTGGTTCGGCCCGAAGGGCGTGGCGACGATGAGCAGTTCTCGCTGCTCGTCCTCGCGGCGGGATTCGAGGGCGACGAGCGGATCTTCAACCTCGCCGCGCTGTGCGTGTTCGTCTCGATCCTCGCGCACGGGCTCACCGACTCGCCCGGCGTCGAGTGGGTCGCTCACAGCGTGCAGCGCGGCCTGCTCCTGCGCCGTAGGGAACGCCCACGCGGCCTGGCGCCGGCGCTCCTGCCGGAAGACGAAGCGCAGCTGGCTCGGCGGGCGCAGGCCCTCAGGATGGTCGGGCGGAACGTCGCGCACGGCTCGTCGAGTGCGAGTGCGCACAGTCCGTTGCGACCGAAGAAGCACTCGTCGCAACTCACCTTCGCCTTGCGCGTTCCGTGCTGCCAACTCCCCCGACTCCCCCTCACGTCTCGACCGACTGGACGAGCGCAAGCAAAGCGCGCCGGGCACGGGCGCGCAACGGCGGAATCCGCAAACCGCACGGTTTTCGGGGCTTCCCCGCAAATACCCCCGAACGGGCCGAAAACATCCCTGCCTGCGGGAAGGCGACCCCGCATTCTGGGCGGTTTTCGCCGGCGGCCCGTAGGGCAAGGTGTGCGGATGCAGATCCTCGTCACCGGCGTCTCGGGCTACGTCGGCGCCGCGCTCGCGCCGGCGCTCGCCCGCGAGGGCCACGCCGTGCGCGGCTTCGCCCGCTCGCCCGAGCGCGTGGCGGCCGCGGGCGTGCGAGCTCGACGACGTCGTGACCGGCGACGCGCTGACCGGCGCCGGCCTCGAGGAGGCGATGGACGGCATCGACGTCGCCTACTACCTGATCCACTCGATGGAGGGCCCGGCGGGCGGCGCGTTCCCCGAGCAGGAGCGCCGCGGCGCGCGAGCGCTTCGCGGCCGCCGCGCAGGCGGCCGGCGTGCGGCGGATCGTCTACCTCGGCGGGCTCGTGCCGCGCGAGGGCGCCGGCGTCGCGCCACCTCGCCTCGCGGCTGGCGGTCGAGGAGGCGCTGCTGGCCGGCTCGCCCGAGTCGATCGCGCTGCGCGCCTCGATCGTGATCGGCGCCCGCTCGCGCTCGTTCCGCTTCCTCGTGCGGCTGATCGAGCGGCTGCCCGTGCTCGCGCTGCCCGCCTGGCGGCGCAACCGCACGCGGCCGATCGACGGCCGCGACGTGCTCGCCTACCTCGTGGCCGCGGCCGACGGCGCCGGCCGCGCTGGCCGGCCGCTCGTGGGACATCGCGGGCCCCGACACCGTCACCTACGAGCAGCTGATCGACCGGATCGCCGAGTCGATGCTCGTCGCGCGGCCCAAGCTCGGGCTCGGCTTCACGCTGACGCCGGTCGCCTCGCAGGTCGCCGCCGCGGTCGCGGGCGAGGACCCGGCGCTGATCGAGCCGCTGATGGAGGGCCTCGAGCACGACCTGCTGCCGCGCGACGACGCGGCCGCGCGGCGCGTTCGGAATACGGTTGCACTCGTTCGACGCCGCGGTGGAGCGCGCGCTGCGTGATTGGGAGCTGACCGAGGAGGTTGCCGCCAGATGACGCTCGTCACCGCATCGATCGACATCGACGCGCCGCGCGAGAAGGTGTTCGAGACCATGCTCGACCCGACGCGCCTGGACGAGTGGGTGACGATCCACCGCAAGGTCAACGACGCCGACGGCGGCCGCCCGCACGAGGGCTACGCGATGGAGCAGACGCTGTGCCTGCGCGGCGTGAACTTCAAGGTGAAATGGAAGCTGACCGAGTTCGAGCCCGGCCGGTCGGCGACCTGGGAGGGCCGCGGGCCCGCGCACTCCTACGCGCGCACCGCCTACAAGCTCTCCGACCGCGACGGCGGCACCCACTTCGAGTACGAGAACGAGTTCAAGGCGCCGGGCGGCTTCCTCGGCAAGGCGGCCTCGCGCGTGCTCGTCGGCGGCGTGCCCCAGCGCGAGGCCACCCAGTCGCTCAAGCAGCTCAAGAGGCTGCTGGAGGCCTGACGCGCCCGGCCGGCCGAGGAACGCCGGCCGCCGCGTCCACTGCTCGACCGACGGGCCGCGCGGCGACGTGCGCGGCGTCCGGGACCGGCTCGCGCAGCGCCTCGATCAGCAGGCCGGCTCCCTCGAACGCGTGCGAGAGCGCGCTCAGCGGCCGGTGGCGGTCGGTGAACGTCATCGTCAGCCCGCCGCGCGTGCGCGTCTCCGCGTAGGTGCGCTCGGCGAAGTAGTCCTCGCCCGACTTCAGCGAGTTCCACGGGTGCACCGTGGTGAAGCAGAAGCGCCCGCCCGGCTCGAGCACGCGCGCCGCCTCGCGCACCGGCCGCGTCCAGGTCGTCGAAGTTCAGCAGCGCCATCGAGCACACGACGAGGTCGACGGCGCCGTCCGGCAGCGGGAGCGCGGCGGCGTCGCCGTCGAGCACCTCGATCTCCGGGGCGGCCTCGCGCGCGGCCGCCGCCAGCGCCGGCGAGCCCTCGACGCCGACGCACGCCGTGCCCGCGCTCGGCGAGCACGCGCGAGACGCGGCCCTCGCCGCAGGCCAGGTCGAGCGTGCGCCGGCCGGGCTCGCGGGAGCAGCTCCAGCAGCGCCGGCAGGCCCGAGCCGCCAGAAGAAGTGGTCGTGCTCGGGCGCGCGCGCCCACGCGACCCAGTTCTCCGGCCTGCGCGTCCCACGCCGGCGCGCATGCGGATAGCGTTCACCGTCCATGCCACACGCACGCTACGAGACCGACGGCGACGTCGGGGAGATCGTCCTCTCCAACCCGCCGCTGAACCTGTTCGACGCCACGCTGATGGCGGAGCTGCGCGCCGCCGTCGACGAGGCCGCCGCCGCGGCGCCGCGCGCGCTGCTGGTCCGCGCCGAGGGCAAGGTGTTCACCGCCGGCGTCGACGTGCACGTCTTCGAGGGGCTCGACATCCCCGCCGCCGACGCGCTCACCGCCTCGCTGCTCGAGCTCACCCACACGGTCGAGGACATGCCGTTCCCCACCATCGCCGCCGTGCACGGGCTGTGCCTCACCGCGGGGCTGGAGCTGTCGCTGGCGTGCGACCTGCTGTGGGCGACGGAGAGCGCGCGCTTCGGGCTGGTGGAGAAGGTGGTGGGAATCACCCCGCTGATGGGTGGCACGCAGCGGATGGCCGAGCGCGCCGGCACGGCCCGCGCGCGCGAGTTCGTGTTCTCCGGCGACCTCTACGACGCCGCCACCCTGCACGCCTGGGGAGTGGTTAACCGGGTGCTCGCCGACGACGCGATGCTCGACGACGCGCGCGCGTTCGCGCGCGACGCTGGCGGCCGGCCCGACGCGTCGCGCACGCCGCCACCAAGGCCGATCGTGCGGGCGCAGGCCGACCACGGCACGCGCGGCGCCGACGAGCGCACGGCGGCGCTCACCTCACACTTGTTCGAGACTCAGGATTCGCGCGACGCGGTGCAGAGTTTCCTGCAGCACGGGCCCGGGCAAGGCCACTTTCACCGGTAAGTGAGTACAGTCATCTGCAATCCGAACCGAAAGGCCCCGCAGATGGCAGACTTCCTCGACGAGAAGCGCAAGGAGATCCAGGCGCGCTTGAAGGAGCTGAAGCCGCTGGTCGAGGAGTACACGCGACTGGAGGCGGCCGAGCGCGCACTGTCGGGTGTCGGCACCAACGGCGCCGGCGACCCGCAGCCACCGCGCTCGGCGACCACGCGCAAGCGCCGCAGCAGCGGCGGCTCGCGGCACCGGCCGGCGCGGCCGCCCGCGCGGCAGCGGCACGCGCGCCGTGCAGGCGCTCGAGCTGGTGAAGGCGCGCCCCGGCATCACCATCCCCGAGCTCGCCGAGGCGATGGGGATCAAGCAGAACTACCTGTATCGCGTCATGCCCACCCTCGCCGAAGAGGGCAAGGTCACGAAGAGCGGCCGCGGCTGGCACGCGCGCGGTGAGTGAACTCACCACTGAAGTTATGACATCAGCGGGGCGGCCGTGACAGGCCGCCCCGTTTCGTGACGTCACACCAGAGTCCAGCTTCTCCACCGCCGCGCGCTCCTCCTTGAGCTCGTTGACGGTCGTGTCGATGCGCTCCTGGGCGAACTCGTTCACCTCGAGGCCCTCGACGATCGTGTACTCACCGCCGGAGCAGGTGCACGCGAACGAGGAGATGATCCCCTCCTCGACGCCGTAGGAGCCGTCGGTCGGCACGGCCATCGAGACCCAGTCGCCCTCGGGCGTGCCGAGCACCCAGTCGTGCACGTGGTCGATCGCCGCGTTGGCGGCCGAGGCGGCCGAGGAGGCGCCGCGCGCCTCGATGATCGCCGCGCCGCGCTTGCCGACGGTCGGGATGTAGGTGTCGGCGTACCACGCCTCGTCGTTCACCTCCTCGGCCGCGTTGCTCACCGCCGATCTTGGCGTTGAACAGGTCGGGGAACATCGAGGGGGAGTGATTCCCCCACACGGTCATGTTGGTGATGTCCGACACGGCCGCGCCGGTCTTGCCCGCGAGCTGGGCGATCGCCCGGTTGTGGTCCAGGCGGGTCATCGCGGTGAAGCGCTCGCGCGGGACGTCGGGCGCCGCGCTCATCGCGATCAGCGCGTTCGTGTTGGCCGGGTTGCCGACCACGAGCACCTTCACGTCGTCGGCGGCGCCGGCGTTGATCGCCTCGCCCTGCGGCTTGAAGATGCCGCCGTTGGCCTCCAGCAGGTCGGCGCGCTCCATGCCCTTCGTGCGCGGGCGCGCGCCGACGAGCAGCGCGACGTTGACGCCGTCGAAGGCCTGCTTGGGGTCGTCGGTGATGTCGATCCCCGCCAGCAGCGGGAACGCGCAGTCGTCGAGCTCCATCGCCGTGCCCTCGGCCGCCTTGACGGCGTCGCGGGATCTCGAGCAGGCGCAGCCGGACGGGCTGGTCCGGGCCCGAGCATCTGGCCCGACGCGATCCGGAACAGCAGCGCGTAGCCGATCTGGCCCGCCGCGCCGGTGACGGTCACGATCTTGGGTTCTGCCATCAGGCGATCATCTCCTCTGGTCATGAGCAGCCGTTTATCCGCTCCGCTCAAAGTTCGGCGGGCGATGCTATGCGAGGATCACACATAGATGCTCGGCGGAAGCTCATTCCAGCTGGGACGGATCCTCGGGATCAGGATCGGCGTCAACGCCTCCTGGTTCCTGATCCTGTTCCTGTTCATCTTCTGGCTGTCGGCCTCCTTCGGCGACATCCTGGGTGACACGACGACGGGCTACCTCGCCGCGCTCGGCGCGGCGGTGCTGTTCTTCGGCTCGATCGTGCTGCACGAGCTCGGGCACGCGCTGGCCGCGCGCCGCTCGGGCATCGAGGTCGCCGGCATCGACCTCTTCTTCTTCGGCGGCGTGATGAAGATGAGCCGGGACACCGACACGCCCGGCAAGGAGTTCTTCGTCGCCGTCGCCGGCCCGCTCGTGACGCTCGCGATCGTGCTGGTCGGCACGGCGCTCGGGCATCGCGATCGCCGGGCCAGGACGAGTTCCTCGACGCGGCGCGGCTCGGACGGCGCGGCGCCGTCGGACATCGCGATCCTGCTCGTCTCCTTCCTGGTGACGATGAACGCGATCCTGCTCGTGTTCAACCTCGTGCCGGCGTTCCCGCTCGACGGCGGCCGGATCGCCCGCGCGGCGATCTGGAAGCTCACGGGCGACCGCGGCAAGGCCACCCGCATCTGCGGGCTACGTCGGCCAGGGCTTCGCGGTGCTGCTGATGGGCTACGGCATCTTCCTGGCCACCACGGGCAGCGCGACCGACGGCCTCTGGCTGGCCGTGCTCGGCTACCTGCTGTGGCAGTCCGCGCGCGGCGCCGTGCTGCAGTCGGCGGTCACCTCGCGCCTGGAGGGCGTGACGGTCGCCGACATCATGGACGCCGACCCCGTCACGCTCCCGGCCGACCTGCCGGTCCAGCAGGCCTACGAGGACTTCTTCCTGCGCTACCAGGGCTGGCCGTGGTTCGCGGTCGTCGAGGCCGACGGCCGCTACGCGGGCATCGCCCACCGCGCCGCGGTCGAGTCCGCCGCCCAGCGGCCACCGAGCGATGCCCGGTCCGCGAGCTCGCCGCCGACTCCGGCGAGGTGCGCGACGACGCGCCGCTGGAGGCGCTGCTCGGCTCGGAGCCCCTGCGCCGGCTCGGCGCGCTGATGGCCGTCGACGCGGACGGGCGCCTGCGCGGCGTCGTCACGTTGGAGCAGGTCTCGCGGGCCTTGCAGGCTCGCCTGGCGCCGCGGGCGTCGTAGCCGCTGCTGGCGGACGTCAACGGCGCTGGGTGGGGGTGGTGAGGGAGCGGGCCGCGCCCGTCGTCCGCGCGGCCGCCACTAACCGCGAGAGGTCGCTGGCACCGTGCTGAGCGTGCGTCATCGACCGTGCGTCGCGGGCCGCGAACGCTGGGTCGATCGCGCACGCTGAGCGTGCCTCAGACGACCCGCGCTGTTAACGCGGCCAGGGATCGCGGGCGCGGGCCGCTCCCCCACCTCCCCCACCCAGCCGCCGTTGACGTTCGCCGGCGCCTCAGGGACGCCCGTCGGCGAGCTCCAGCGGCCACCCGCGGGATCGCCTCGAAGTGGTCCTTGGACAGGCACGCCGCGATCCCGGCGGCCTCGGCGCGCGAGCGGATCTCGTCGTCGACGATCGCCGAGCAGAGCAGGATCGGCAGGCCGGGCCGGCGGGCGAGCAGCATCCCCGCGGCCTCGAAGCCGTCGACGCGCGGCATCCGGGCGTCGAGCACGACGACGTCGGGCTCGAGCGTCGTCGAGCGCCGCGACGGCCTCCTCGGCGCTGGAGGCCTCGCCGGCGAACACGACGGCGGGCGCCGCGTCCTCGAGGATCACGCGCACGAGGAAGCGGACGTCGGCGTGGTCGTCGACGACGAGCACCCGGACCGGGCGCTGGGCGGGGCCTTGGGTCATGTTCGTCCCCCAATATGACGGGAGCGGCGGCGTGCCGCACCGCGGCGGACCCCTGGGCCCGCGGGACGTCCCGCCCCGTACCGCCAATAGACTCCATCGCCATGCCCTCCCACGACGTGTTGATCATCGGAGCCGGCCTCGCCGGCCAGCGCGCAGCGCTCGCGGCCGCCCGCTCCGGGGCGACCGTCGCGATCATGAGCAAGGTCCACCCCGTGCGATCGCATTCCAACGCGGCCGCGGGCGGCATCAACGCCGCGCTGAACCCCGACGACTCGTGGGAGTCGCACGCGTTCGACACCGTCAAGGGCTCCGACTACCTGGGCGACCAGGACGCGATCGAGATCATGTGCCGGGAGGCCCCCGACGAGGTGCTCTGGCTCGAGCACCAGGGCGTCACCTTCCACCGCAACGAGCAGGGCCTGCTCGGCACCCGCGCCTTCGGCGGCGCCTCCGCCGCCCGCACCTACTACGTGGCCGACATCACCGGCCAGGCGCTGCTGCACGTGCTCTACGAGCAGCTGATGAAGAGCCACGCCAAGGTCGACCGCTACGAGGAGTGGTTCGTCACCGCGCTCGTGCAGGACGACGAGGGCAACTGCTGCGGCGCGATCGCCCGCAACATCCGCGACGGCGCGATGGAGCTGTTCGCCGCCAAGTCGACGATCCTCGCCTCCGGCGGCGCCGGGCCAGTGCTTCAAGCCGACCACCAACGCCCTGATCTGCACGGGCGACGGGATCGCGCAGGCCTACCGCATCGGCGCCCCGCTGATGGACATGGAGATGATCCAGTACCACCCGACCACGCTGGCCGGGAACGGGATCCTGATCACGGAGGGCGCCCGCGGCGAGGGCGCGCACCTCTACAACGCCCAGGGCGAGCGCTTCATGGAGAAGTACGCGCCCAACAAGATGGAGCTCGCCTCGCGCGACGTCGTCTCGCGCTCGGAGCAGACGGAGATCAACGAGGGCCGCGGCTTCCCGGACGGCACCGTCGCGCTCGACATCACGAAGGTGCCGCGCAAGCGCACGCTCGAGGCGCTGCGCGAGATCGTCAACATCGGCCGCGACTTCGCGGGCGTGGACATCACGCGCGAGCCGATCCACATCAAGCCCGGCTGCCACTACATCATGGGCGGCGTCAAGACCGACGTGAACGGCGAGACGTCGATCCCCGGCCTCTACGCGGCCGGCGAGGTCGCCTGCGTCTCCGTCCACGGCGGCAACCGGCTCGGGGCCAACTCGCTGCTGGACACGCTGATCTTCGGCCGCCGCGCCGGCGCCCACGCCGCGCAGCGGGCCGGCGCGATGACGATGCCCTCGCCCGCCAGCGACGCAGCTCGCCGCCGAGGAGAAGATGATCCAGGGCATCCTCCGGCGCGAGCACGGCGGCGGCCGCCGGATCTCCGAGATCAAGGACGAGCTCGGCACGATGATGAACGAGAAGTGCGCGGTCTTCCGCGACCAGGCCGGCCTGACCGAGGCGCTCGAGATCATCCACCGCCTCAAGGGCGAGGCCGACATCGGCCTACATCGACGACCGCGGCACCGTCTTCAACCAGGACGTGCTCGGGGCGATCGAGCTCGGGTACATGCTCGACTGCGCGGAGTGCATCGTGACCGGCGCGCTCGAGCGCAAGGAGTCGCGCGGCGCGCAGTTCCGCCTCGACTTCCCCGAGCGCAACGACGACGAGTGGCTCAAGCACATCAACCTGTCCGTCAACGGCGGTGACGCGCCGAAGATCAGCTACTCCCCGGTCACGATGACCCAGTGGGAGCCCCAGGAGCGCAAGTACTGATGCCGGAATACACCCTCAAGCTGCGGCGCTACTCCCCCGAGACGGGCACGGCGGCGTACTGGGAGGAGTTCACGATCGACCTGGACGGGAAGCGCTCCGTCCTCGACGGGATCCTCCAGGCCAAGGATCGCCAGGACGGCTCGATCGGCATCCGCTGCTCGTGCCGCGCCGCGATCTGCGGCTCCTGCGGCGTGCGGATCAACGGCAAGCCGGCGCTGGCCTGCCACACGCACCTCGACGAGGCCGCGCGCACCGGCTTCGGGCTCGGCTGGAACGACGCCGACGAGGGCGAGCGGACCCGCGGTCATCCAGGTCGAGCCGATGGGCAACATGCCCGTGATCAAGGACCTGATCGTCGACATGGACGCGGTCCACTGGAAGAAGATCCAGCGCGTCACGCCGTGGCTGCTGCCCGAGGGCGACCCGCCCGAGCGCGAGTACGTCGTCCCGATGGAGTCGATGATCGACGTCACGCAGACGATGGCCTGCATCCAGTGCGGCGCCTGCGTCTCGGACTGCCTGTCGATGGAGGTCGACCCGCTGTTCATCGGCCCGGCCGCGCTGGCGAAGGCCTACCGCTTCGTCGGCGACCCGCGCGACGGCCAGCACGAGCAGCGCCTGAAGGACCTCTCCGAGGACCCGCACGGCATCTACGACTGCACCCACTGCTTCAACTGCATCGAGGCCTGCCCCAAGGGCGTCGCCCCGATGAGCCAGATCATGCGGCTGCGCCGGATCGCGGGCTCGGACTTCGAGATCGAGGACCGCAACAACGGCCACCGGCACGAGAAGGCGTTCGTCAGGAACATCGAGAAGAACGGCCTGCTGCACGAGGCGGACCTGCTGCCCGACTCCTACGGCGGCAAGTTCCACCCGCGCGCGGTGCCCGAGCTGCTGAGCTCGCTGCCGGTGATCCTCAAGGCGCTCCAGCGCGGCAAGGTCACCCCGAAGAAGGCGCTGCTGCACGAGCACAAGGCCCCCAAGGAGGTCAAGCGCATCTTCGAGCACGTCCACGACAAGGAGGAGCGCTACGAGCTCAACCTCTACGTCGTGGGCTACGAGGACGAGGAGACAGAAGACGCCGGCGGCCAGGAGCACGCGAGCTCCGGTGGCAGCCACCTGGCCGAAGAGAGGAGCCCGAACAAGTGAAGGTCGCCTACTGGCCCGGCTGCGTGAGCCGCGGCTTCACGCCCGAGCTGCACGGCTCGATGGCGAAGGTCGCGCCGCTGCTGGACATCGAGCTCGTCGAGCTGGACCGCGCCTCGTGCTGCGGCGCCGGCGTGATCGCCGAGCACAACCAGGAGCTGGCCGACACGCTCAACGCCCGCACGTTCGCGCTCGCCCAGCAGGAGATCGCCGACGGCGCGGACCTGATGATGAACATCTGCTCGACCTGCCAGGGCGCGCAGAGCGAGTGCCAGGAGCGCCTGGACGCGAACTCGGAGTACCGGGCGCACGTCAACGAGACGCTCGGCGCCGAGGGCCTGACCTACGAGAAGGGCATCTCCGAACAAGCACTTCCTCTGGCTGATGGTCGAGGAGATCGGCCTCGACGCGATCAAGGCCAAGGTCCAGCGCCCGCTGACCGACCTGCGCGTCGGGCCGTTCTACGGCTGCTACATCGTGCGCCCCACGGATCGCCTCGGCATCGACGAGGAGCACCCGCGCGACCGCTACCTGCACATGCTCATCGAGGCGCTCGGCGGCACGGTCGTCGACTACGCGGGCGCCTACAAGTGCTGCGGGTTCCCGATCATCACGATGCACAAGGAGAACTCGCTGCGCCAGGCCGGCACGCACCTCGGCGACGCCGCCGACGCGGACGCGGACTGCCTCGTCACGCCGTGCCCGCTGTGCCACCTCAACCTGGACCTCCAGCAGCCGCTGGCCGAGCAGGTCGTCGGCCGCCCGCTGAACATGCCGGTCCTGCACCTCCCGCAGCTCGTCGGCCTGGCCCTCGGGCTGGAGCCGAAGGAGCTCGGCCTCAACAAGCACGTCGTCAAGCCCACGTCGGTGATCGATTGGTCGACCTCGGTGGTCGCGGGCGTCGGGGCCGGCGACGGCAACGGCAGCGTCGCGGCGTCGCGCCCAGGCTCCGGCGGCTGGTAGAGCCGCAGCCGCGCGTCGCGCGCTACGCCTGGCCGGCCGGCGTCGGAGCCGCCGGCCTGGCGTGGTACGCCGCCGACTCGCTGCGCCACCGCCGCGAGGGCGGGCGCGGCTACCGGCTGCACGGCGCCGAGGAGCTCGACCCCGCCGGCGACGGCTTCATGCGCGCCGCCGAGGCGCTGACCTCCGCCCCGATCTCCTGGGGCAGCGAGGTCGAGCTGCTGATCAACGGCGACCGGATCTTCCCGTGCATGCTGGAGACGATCCGCGACGCCGAGCAGACGATCTGCCTGACGACCTACGCGTGGTGGCGCGGCGAGATCGCCCACGACATCGCCGACGCGCTGATCGAGCGCGCGCGGGCGGGGGTCGAGTGCAACGTGATCATCGACGCCATGGGCGGGATCCTGCTCGAGCGCGACGTCTTCCGCCGCATGCACGACGCGGGCGTGCGCGTGGTGCGCTTCCGCCCGCCCAAGCCCTACGCCGTCAAGCGGCTGGAGAACCGCACCCACCGCAAGCTGCTGATCGCCGACGGCTGCGTCGGCATGACCGGCGGCGTCGGCATCGCCGAGGAGTGGACGGGCGACGCGCAGGACCCCGACCACTGGCGCGACACGCACGTGCGGGTCCGCGGCCCGGTCGTGCGCGGGCTGCTCGGCGCCTTCGCGGACAACTGGCTCGAGGCCACCGGCGAGGTCCTCGATCGGGGAGGGCTACCTGCCCGAGCTGCCGGAGAAGCCCGACGGCGGGCCGATGATGGTCGTGCGCTCGAGCGCCGGGGTCGGCGACAGCAACGCCGAGGCGCTCTACTACCTGGCGATCGCCGCCGCACGCCGCTCGGTCGACCTCACCGCGGCCTACTTCGTGCCGCGCCCGGCGTTCACCGAGGCGCTGTGCGAGGCGGCCGGCGCGGCGTCCGCGTGCGCGTGCTGGTGCCGGGCCCGCACATCGACAAGGGCCTCGTCGCGCGTGGCGGGCCGCGCCGCCTACGACCACCTGCTCGGCTGCGGCGTCGAGATGCACGAGTACGCGCCGACGATGCTGCACGCCAAGACGATGGTCGTCGACGGCGTGTGGTCCTCGCGTCGGCTCGGTCAACTTCGACAACCGCTCCTTCCAGCTCCACGACGAGGCGACGCTGTGCGTGCGCTCGGAGGCCTTCGCCGCCGAGCTCACCGGGCAGTTCGAGCGCGACCTGGCGGACGCGACGAAGATCGAGCGCGGGCCGCTGGGAGCGCCGCGGCCCGGGCCAGCGGGCCGCCGAGTCGGTCACCAGACTGGCGCGGCGCGAGCTTTAAAGGAAAGAGGGCGCCTGCCACGCCCTCTCCTCGCTCGTACCCCGGATGAAGCCTGGGCGGGTGGATACCCGCTCGGTCGCGAACTATTCCACGATCAGGCAGATTCCTACCGCACCGCGGCGCGCGGAGCGCGGATCAGCCCGCGCTCGTGCAGCACCTCGGCGATCTGGACGGCGTTGGTGGCCGCGCCCTTGAGCAGGTTGTCCGACACCACCCACAGGCAGAGGCCGCGCTCGTGCGAGGGGTCGCGCCGCAGGCGGCCGACGAAGACGTCGTCGCGGCCGGCCGAGCTCAGCGCCGTCGGGTAGCCGTGGCTCGCGGGGTCGTCGACCATCGTCAGCCCGTCCATGCCCTCCAGCAGCGCCCGCGCGTCCTCGACCGACAGCGGCTCGCGGGTCTGCAGCGTCACGGACTCCGAGTGGCAGTTGCGCACGGGCACGCGCGCGCAGGTGACGTTGATCGCGATCGACTCGTCGCCGAGGATCTTGCGCGTCTCGAACATCATCTTGCGCTCCTCGTCCGTGTGGTCGTCGCCGTCGGCGAAGTTGCCGGCGCCGCCGAGGACGTTGAACGCGATCGGGTGCGGGTAGACCTGCGGCTCGCCGGGCTCCATCCCGTGCAGCACGGCGTGGGTCTGCTCCTCGAGCTCGGCCACGGCCTTCACGCCGGTGCCCGAGACGGACTGGTAGGTGGAGACGATCAGCCGCTCGATGCCCGCCGCGTCGTGGATCGGCTTGAGCGCGACCATCAGCTGCATCGTCGAGCAGTTCGGGTTGGCGATCAGGCCCTTGTGGCCGTCGAGCGCCTCCGGGTTGACCTCGGAGACGACGAGCGGGACCTCGGGGTCGCGGCGCCACTTGGAGGAGTTGTCGACGACGACCGCGCCGGCCTCGACGAAGCGCGGCGCCCACTCGCCCGAGGTCGAGCCGCCGGCGGAGAAGATCGCGAGGTCGAAGCCCTGGATCGTCTCGTCGGTCAGCGGCTGGATGATCATGCCGTCGAGCTCCTTGCCCGCCGAGCGCTCGCGAGGCGAACGGGACGATCTCGCTCGCCGGGAAGCCGCGCTCGCGCAGCTTGGCGAGCATGACGGTGCCGACGGCGCCCGTGGCGCCGCACGACTGCGCGACGTCGGTAGCTCATACGCGCGCTCCCTGGGGTCCGAAGGGGTGCTCGGCCTCGACCTGGTCGGCGCCGAGCTCGAAGGCCTGGTGCAGCGCCCGCACGGCGCGGTCGACCGCGTCCGCGCTGACGACGCAGGAGATCTTGATCGGCGAGGTGGAGATCATCTCGATGTTGATGCCCTCCTCGCCGAGCGTGGAGAAGACGCGGGCGGCGACGCCCGGATGGGACTTCATTCCCGCTCCGACGACGGAGACCTTGCCCATCGCCGGGTCCTCGGCCACGGAGGCGATCCCGACCTCGGCGACGACCGGGTCGAGCGCGGCGCGGGCGGTGCGCAGGTCCGAGCGCGGCACGGTGAAGGACATGTCGGCCGCCGAGCCCTCGGTCTCCGGCTCGTTCTGGATGATCATGTCGACGTTGACGTTGGCGTCGGCGAGCGCGGTGAAGATCCGCCCGGCGATGCCCGGATGGTCCGGGACGCCGAGCAGCGTCACGCGCGCCTCGTCGCGGGAGTGCGTCACGGCGGTGATCAGCGGGCGTTCCATCGTCTCCTCTTCTCCGACCACGAAGGTTCCCGGCTCCTCGGTGAACGAGGAGCGGCAGTGGATGCGCACGCCGTGGTTGCGGGCGTACTCGACCGAGCGCAGCTGCAGCACGCCGGCGCCCGACGCCGACATCTCGAGCATCTCCTCGAAGGAGACGACGGGCAGCTTGCGCGCGTCCGGGACGATCCGCGGGTCGGCGCTGAACACGCCCGCGACGTCCGTGTAGATCTCGCACACCTCGGCCTCCATCGCCGCGGCGAGCGCGACGGCGGTCGTGTCCGAGCCGCCGCGGCCGAGCGTCGTGACGTCCTTGGCCGTCGAGACGCCCTGGAAGCCGGCGACGAGCACGATCTGGCCCTCGTCGAGCGCGGCGCGGATGCGGTCCGCGCGCACGTCGAGGATGCGCGCCTTGGTGTGGCTGGTGTCCGTGACGATGCCGGCCTGCGAGCCCGTGAGCGAGATCGCCCGGTGGCCGAGGTCGTTGATCGCCATCGCGCACAGCGCGCACGACATCCGCTCGCCCGTGGAGAGCAGCATGTCCATCTCGCGCGCGTCGGGGGTCGTGGAGACCTCCTCGGCCATCTGGATCAGCTCGTCGGTGGTCTTGCCGCGCGCGGACAGGACCGCGACGACCCGCTGGCCGTTCTCGCGGGCGGCGACGATGCGGCGGGCGGCGCGCTTGAGGCGCTCGGCGTCGGCGACGGAGGTGCCACCGAACTTCATCACGACGGTGCCGGACACGACCGTGGAGTCTAGGCGGGCGCCGCCGCGGACCTGCCTTGAGTCATCTACCGGACACTGGACGATCGATGGATTGCGACGGCCGCTCGCGGTCCATCATCGTACGCGGGGAGACGACCGTGAGCGAACCGACTGCATTCGAAGCCGGGGCGGCGGGGCCCGGGCGTCGCGCTCGGGCAGCCTGCTCGCACTCGCGCTGGCCGCGTTCTCGCCTGCCGCGGCGCACGCCGACGCGCCGCGGATCACCCGCGCGCCGTGGATCCGGGCACGGCGCAGGTCGGCGAGACGCTGACGCGCGGACGCCGAGTGGGCGGGCGAGCCGGCGCCTACCGCAACCTGGAGTGGCTGCGCTGCGACGGCGGTCCGCCCGAGGCAGCTGCGACGCGATCGACGGCGCGACGACGATCTCGTACACGGTGACGGCCGCGGACCTCGGCAAGCGCCTGCGGGTGAGGCTCACCGTCCGCAACGAGGACGGCGAGGACACGGCCGTCGCCGGGCCCGACCGCGGCAGTGACCGCCGACCCCCACGCCCGCCCCGTCGCCCTCGCCCGACGCCACCTTCGCCGCTCGCCGTCGACCGACCGCGGCACACTTCGCCGCTCGCCGGATCACTCGCGCACGCCGATCCGTCGCCGCCCGTCGCCGTCGCCGGCGCGCGCACGGCGCGAGCCGACGCACGGCGATGTCGGCGCCGACACAGCCGCGATCGAGGTCCGCGACCAGGCGCGACGCGGTGCGGATGATGAGCCCGCGCCCGTCGTGCGGATCCGCGGCCGGCTCACCGCCTCGGGCGCCCGCATCACGCTGCTCACCGTGCGCGCGCCGCGCGGTGCGCGCATCACGGTGCGCTGCGCCGGCGACGGCTGCCCGGCCCGGCGCTGGGCGGGCACGGCCTCGCTGACGCGGATCGCCCGCTTCCAGCGCGCGCTGCCGGCGGCACCCGGCTGGTCATCAGCGTCACCAAGGCCGGGCGGATCGGCAAGCACACCACGATCCTGATCCGCCGCGGCAAGGCGCCCGCGCGGCGCGACCGCTGCCTGATCCCGGGCTCGAGTAAGCCGGTGCGATGCGCGGCGGTCTGACCTCTCCCAGCGAGCGCCCGGCGCGCTGGACTGGCTGGCCGACCCTGGCCGCGAGGCCGTCGCCGGCGCGCGTGCCGTGCCGCGGCGACCGCCGGCTACGCGGCTGTCGGCCCGGGCGACGATCCGCGCCCGTGCCGTCGGCGGCGCCGTCGGAGACCACCGTCTGGTCGGCGAGCTGCCGGCGCCGCGTCGAGCCGACTCGCGCGCTGCGCAGGCCGCGCCCGTCGGAGCTGCAGCGGCCGACGCATCGTGGTCCGCGCTCGGCCCGAGCCGCCGAGGCCGCGGCGACCGCGCCGATGGCGACCCCGGAGCCGACGACCACCTCGCCGGCGGCCACTCCGAGCCAACCCGCGCCGCCGCCCGCGCCGGTGGCCACGCCCGTCCCGGCGCGACCGGCGCCGACGCCGGCCGAGCGCTTCGACTCAGCGGCTGATGAGCCTCGCCGACGACTCGCGGCCGCACCGCTGCCGCGCCCGCCAGCTGGCCGCGCCTCGGCGCCCGGCACGCAGTCGCGCTCGCGCTGCTCGTGGTTGCGGCCGCCGCGGGTGGCTGGGCCGTCCGCGCGGCGACCGCTCCGGGTCGCCGGCGCCGGCACCCCGGCGCGCGACTCGTGGTCGGGCAGCCTGAGCGCCGCGTCGAGCAGCGCCGGGCCCCGGTGCCCGCGGCCCGCGCCGCGCGTGCCCGAGTCGGACGCCGCGCGCCGTGTTCGCCGTCGCCCGGGATGGCGCTCGCCGTGCTCGACCGCCGCGGTCGACGACCCGTCGCTCGTGCCCGCGCCGCTGCGAGCGGTCGGCGACGCGCCGCCGGCGCGCCGCCGCGACAGTCTCGCGGGCATGGCCGCGTGGCGCTACCGCGAGCTTGCGGCCGACGGCGGCCGCACGCCGCAGGTCACCGTCGCGCCCACGACCACCGGCGTGATCAGCGTCGCCTGCGTCGCGCCGGCGCCGTCTGGGTGGCGGCCGCGGCTGCGCGAGCCGGCTCAGGCGCGCCGCGCTGACCGGCGCTACGCCGCTGGAGCCGAGCGCGAAGCTGGCCTTCCAGCCGCAGATGCCCGGCCGTCGTCGAGCGCTCTCGGCGACCGACGCGGCCGCGCTCCGCGAGCGTCTGCGCGGCGCCGCGACCGGGCGCGGCCAGGCACGCTTCGCCACCCGGCTCGCCCGCGCCCACACCGCGCCGCCGGCGCGCTCGCCGCTGGGCGCCGCCGCGGGCGCCCCGCTCGACGGTCGGTACGCTCGCTGCGCGCACGCGGCCCGCGCGCTACCTGCGGCTCTCCGCGGCGCGCCGCGAACGGCTGGCCGGAGCGCTACCGGATTGCGCGCCGCGAGATCCGCGGCGCCGACGCCGCGCTCGCGCGCGCCGTCCGGCGCGCTGGCTAGAGCGCGCGCCGGCCGGCGAACGCGCGGCCCGAGCGTGACCTCGTCGGCGTACTCGAGGTCGCCGCCGACCGGCAGCCCCGAGGCCAGCCGCGTCACGGCCACCTCCGGCGCGCGCTCGTGCAGGCCGCCGGCGATGTGCAGCGCGGTCGCCTCGCCCGTGGTGGTCGGGTTCGTCGCGAGCACGACCTCGCGGACCGGGGTCTCGGCCCCGGCGATGCGCGCGTAGAGCTGGGCGATCCTGAGGTCCTCGGGCTCGACGCCGTCGATCGGCGACAGCGCGCCGCCGAGCACGTGGTAGCGGCCGCGGTACTCGTGCGTGCGCTCGATCGGGATCACGTCGCCGGGCTCCTCGACGACGCAGATCAGCCCGCCGTCGCGGCGCTCGTCGAGGCAGATCGTGCAGCGCGGGCCCTCGGCGAGGTTGAAGCAGACCTCGCACAGCGTGATCTTCTCCTTCACGTCGCGGATCGCGTCCGCGAGCGCGTTGGCGTCCTCGGCCGAGGCGCGCAGGACGTGGAACGCCAGCCGCTGCGCGGTGCGGTTGCCGATGCCGGGCAGCTTGCCCAGCTCGGTGACCAGGCGCTGGAGCGGCGGGGCGAGCAAGGGCTAGCGCTTGCGGCGCCGCGCCGCGCGGTTCGGAGCGCCGCCGGGCATGCCGCCGGGCAGCGCCGCCCATGCCCGCCGCCGCCGCCGAGGCCGCCGAGCATGTCGAGCGCGCTCATCGGGTCGAAGCCGCCGGCGTCGCCGGCGCCGCCCATCGCCTTCTGCTGGAGCTCCTCGGCCGAGCGCAGCGCCTCGTTGAGCGCGGCGATGACCATGTCCTGGAGCATCTCGACGTCCTCGGGGTCGACCGCGTCGGGGTCGATCGCCAGCGTCTGCACCCGCATGTCGCCCGTGAGCACGACCCTGACCATGCCGCCGCCGGCGGTCGCCTCGACGGTCTGGGACTTGAGCTTCTCCTGCGCCTCCTGCTGCTGGGCGAGCATCGCCTGGGCCTGCTCGAGCATCTTGTTGAGGTTGGGCGGCTGGGGCATCAGGTGGACTCCTCCTCGGGGGGCAGGACCTCGGCGTCGAACTCCTCGACGAAGCGGTTGACCAGCTCCTCCTCGGTGAGCTGGGGCGCGGCCGGCCCGGCGGCGAGCGCCGCGTCGTCGCGCAGCTCGAAGGCGAGCCGCAGCGAGCTGCCCGTCACCGCGCGGATCACGCGCGCGATCGTCTCCTTGCTCGCCGGGTCCTCGGCCTTGCGCTTGAAGAAGCCCGCCGACTCGGGCCACGCGAGCGTCAGCTCGCCGCCGTCGACGCCGGCCGGCCGCGCGTCGCTGGAGCACGGCCGCGAGCAGCGGCGCCTCCTCGCCGAGGCTCTCGAGCACGGCGGGCCACAGCTCCGCGAGCGCGTCGGGGGTCAGCTCGACACCGGCGGCGAAGCTCGGCTCGGGTGCCGGCGCGTCGGGCTCGACGACCGCGACGGCGGCGACCGCCGGCGCCGGATCGGCCTCCGTCGCGAGCTCGGCGGAGACGGCCGCGGCGGCCTGCTCGGCGCGCGCGGTCGCCTCGGCCTGCCCGCCGGCCGAGGCGCCCGGCAGCGTCGCGGCGGCGGCGACCGGCGGCTGGCCCTCGACCTGCGCGGTGACCGCGACGGCGGTGCGGCCGCGCGGCGGTGCGCGGGCTCGCGAGGGCGAGCGCGGGGTCGAGGCTCGGCGGGGGGCGCCGCGGCGGCCGGACGCGAGCTCTCGAGCCGCTCGATCCGCGCCAGCAGCGCCTTGACGGTCGGGTCGTAGGCCGGCTGCGCCGCCTTCAGCAGCGCGAGCTCGAGCTGCGTGCGCGCGTCGGCGCCGTCCTTCATCGCCCGGAAGCGCGTCGGCGATCAGCTCCAGCAGCCGCACGACCGTCGCCGGCCCGACGCGGCGCGCCTGCTCGGCCGAGCCGCTCGTCCTGCTCGGGCGTGACGCGCAGCTCCGCCGGCACCTCGCCGAGCGTCTGCACGACCATCAGGCCGCGCGCGTGCGCCTCGAGGTCGGAGAAGAAGCGGCCGAGGTCGCGGCCGGACTCCGCCAGCCGCGCGGCGGCGAGCAGCGCGTCGCGCTGCTGCCCGGCGGCGACCGCGTCGACGGCGCCGAACACGAGGTCGGCGTCGGCGGCGCCGAGCACGGCCAGCACGTCGTCGAGCGCGATCTGCTTGCCCGAGTAGGCCAGCAGCTGCTCGAGCGTGCCGAGCGCGTCGCGGAAGGAGCCCGTCGCCGAGCGGGCGATCAGCGCGGTCGCCTCGTCGGGGATCCGGATCGCCTCGCGCTCGGCCACCCGCTTGAGCACGGCGGAGATCTGCGGCACGCTCGGGCGCGAGAAGTCGAAGCGGTGGCAGCGGTCGACCACCGTCGGCAGCACCTTGTTGGCCTCCGTCGTGGCCAGCACGAAGATCGTGTTCGGCGGCGGCTCCTCGAGCGTCTTGAGGAACGCGTTCCACGCCGCCGTGGTCAGCATGTGCGCCTCGTCGAGGATGTAGACCTTGTGGTGGCCGGAGACGGGCGCGTAGGCCACCTTCTCGCGCAGGTCGCGGATGTCGTCGACCGAGTTGTTGGACGCCGCGTCCATCTCGATCACGTCGAGCGACGCCGCGCTCGCGATCCCCCGGCACGAGTCGCACTCGCCGCACGGCGTGATCGTCGGGCCGTGGACGCAGTTCAGCGAGGCGGCGAGGATCTTCGCCATCGAGGTCTTGCCGGTCCCCCGCGAGCCGACGAACAGGTACGCGTGGTGGACCTTGTCCTGCTCGATGGCGTTGCGCAGCGTCCGCACCACGTGGTCCTGGCCGACGACGTCGGCGAAGGTACGCGGGCGGTGGCGGCGGTACAGCGAAGCGGAGGCCGTCACGGGACGATCGATTCTAGTGGTCGGGCGGACGGCGGAAGAGCGGACCGTGCACCCTCCGTCGAGGACGGTCCCCGGGCGCTCCGCCGGCTGCAAGCTCCGGCCGGGCGACCCCGCTCCGCCTACCGGTGACCGCTTAAGGCTGCTTCCTTCCGGACCTGACCTGGTTCACGGGCCGACATCGGGCGGGACCCGGCCATCGACGCCGCAACCGGCGCGCTGACCCCGGAGGCCGCCTCCCTCGGGAGGGAGTTCAGCCCCGCTAGAGCGGATTGCGGGTACAGGGCTCCGCTACATCCCCGCCTAGCACGGTCCACGGCCCATGGTACCGCTGCGTCAGAGCGCTCGCGCGAGCTTGCGCAGCGCGCGGTACACGCGGCCCTCGACCGTGCTCAGCGGCAGCCCGAGCACGGCGGCCATCTCGGGCACGGTGAGCTCGGCGCCGAAGCGCAGGGCGATCGCCTCGCGCTCCTCCTCGGCGAGCGTGGCCAGCGCGCGCGGCCAGCTCGTCGCGGCGCTCGACGTCCTCGGCCCCGGAGTCCGGCGCTGGCGGCGCGCCCCGAGCGCACCCGGTCGACCGCGCGGCCCTCGGTCGCGGCGCGCCGCGCGTGGTCGCGCAGCAGGTTCAGCGCGATCGCGTAGAGCCAGTTGCGCTCGGTGCCGCGGCGGCGGTCGAAGCCGCGGCGGGCGCGCAGGGCGCGCTCGAACGTGTCGGCCAGCAGGTCCTCGGCGAGCGCGCGGTCGCCCGTGCGGTAGGCCAGGAAGCCGTAGAGGCCCTGCGCCTCGCGCCGGTAGAGCCGATCGAAGTCCGCGTCGCGCATCTCGTTGCCATCTTCGGTCAGGAATCGGCGTGCGCCGTTCGTATAGCCAGCAGATGTCCCATCACGACGACCACCTCCACGACGCGGAGCTCGGCCCCGTGATCGCCCGCCTCGAGGCCGAGCGGCCCACCGCCTCGGATCTCGAGCTCGGGTTGATCCGCCAGCGGGTCCGCGACCGCGTCGCGCCACAGCGCACGGAGGTCAAGGAGGACCGAATTCATGCGTTCAAGACTGGCGATCATCGCCATGCTCGTCTTCGGCATGCTGCTGAGCACGGGCGGCGGCGCCCTCGCTGTCAGCGGCTTCACGAGCCAGCAGGACAATGCGGCACAGGGCCAGTACGGCGGCGTCCAGGGCGAGGAGGACGAGGGCGACCAGGGCGTCGGCGAGGACGAGTCGGCGGGAGCGACGCCGACGGCGGCGGCCCGGCCGGCGAGCAGGACGACAGCGGCACCCAGCCCGCGCGCCAGGTCGAGGCCGGCGCCCAGGGCACCGGCGGCGAGGAGCAGCTGCCGTTCACCGGCTTCGCCGCGATCCCGATCCTGCTGGGCGGCGTCGCCCTGCTGACGCTCCGGCCTCGTGCTCCGCCGCCGCGCGGGACGACACCTAGACTAGGCCGGCGCCGAACATCGAACATCCGTCTGGGGCGGCGCGCCCGCCCCAGACGGCGATCTCCGCTTTGATGTCTCAGCGTCAGCGCGCCATCCCCGCGACCGGGCGTAACAAACCGGTTCTCCGGGCACCACACCGCTTGACGAGAGGTTCCCGGCCGTGGACGCATGTCCGACGTGACGCGGGCGCGCTCACCGCCGCACAATACGTGGTGTCAGCGACGACACGTGTTCGATGTCGCGGGCGCCGCACTCATGCAGCAGGGGTCACGGATGAGACAAGAAAACCGAGATCGCAGCAGCGGGGCGGCGCTGCATGACGGACCAGTCGGCACCGATCGAGACGATCTCACCGCACTGCCGGCGTACCGGTCTGGGTCGGCACAGAGGCACCCGCGTCCCGCCGCCGCTCGGCCGATCGCGGTCTGGCCGCTCCTGCGGGCCGCCGTCGATCTGGCCTCGCTGATCGACCGCGCTCGCCATCGCCGGCGCCGTCATGCCGTTCGGGCTGACGATCCTTGGGCGACGCTCTTGGTCGTGGTCATGACCTCGTCGCGTTCGGGGCCGGGCAACCTCTACGCGCCGCGAACGCAGCTTGCCATCGAGCAGGAGCTGCAGCCGCACGGTGACCGATCATGGCGCTCGTCGTCGCTCGCCGTCGCGGCGGTCGGCGATCCTCGTGTCCGATCGTGAGCGGCGTCGGCGACGCCTCGGTCGTCACCTGGCTCGTCGCCTCCGCGCTCGTCGTGACCGCCCGGCTCGCGCTGCACGGCGCGCAGCGGGCGACTGCGACCCGCGCCGGCGGCCGCCCGACCCTGATCGTCGGCGCCGGCGAGGTCGGCCATCGCATCGCCCGGCGCCTCGATGACGACCGATCGCTCGGGCTCACCCCGATCGGCTTCCTCGACAAGGAGCCGCTCGGCAGCGCGAGCACGGCGACCTCCCGCTGCCCGTCCTCGGCGCGAGCTGGGACCTCGAGCGAGATCGTCGCCCGGCACGGCGTACAGCACGGTCGTGTTCGCGTTCTCGACCGCGCCGAACGCGCGTGATGGTCGACCTCGTCCGCCGCTGCTGGGCGCTCGGCGTCGACGTCTCGCGTGGTGCCCCGCCTCTTCGAGGTCGAGGGTCGCCGCACCCACACCGAGCACCTCGGCGCGCTGCCGCTCGTCGGGCTCGAGGTGAGTGATCACGCAGGGCTGGCAGTTCGAGCTCAAGTACGCGCTCGACCGCGCGTTCGCGGCGGTCGCACTCCTCCTGCTCGCGCCGCTGCTGGCCGCTCATCGCGCTGTCGGTGAAGGTGACCATGGGCGGGCCCGTGATCTTCCGCCAGCGTCGCGTCGGCCGCGACGGGCACAGCTTCGACATCCTCAAGTTCCGCACGATGCGCGGCGCGCCCGATCAGCGACGGCGACGCCAACGGCGACTGGGCGCGGCTCGTTCTGATGGGCACCGGCGTCGACGCCGACGAAGTCGCTCCGCCCGGCGGCCGACCGGCGCACGCCGCTCGGCCGTGTGCTGCGCGCGACTGTCGCTCGACGAGCTCCCGCAGCTGTGGAACGTGCTGCGCGGCGACATGTCGCTCGTCGGCCCGCGGCCGGAGATGCCGCACTACGTCGAGCAGTTCGAGCACGCGATCTACCGCTACCCCGACCGCCACCGGGTCAAGTCCGGCCTCACCGGCTGGGCGCAGATCCACGGCCTGCGCGGCGACACGTCGCTGTCCGACCGCATCGAGTGGGACAACTTCTACATCGAGAACTGGACCCCCTGGCTCGACCTGAAGATCCTGCTCCTCACGCTCCCGGCCGTCCTGCGCCGGCAGGGGCCTCTTGAGCGTCGGCTGCAAGCGCGGCGCCGGACCTGACCGTCATCGTCATCGGCCACCAGGTCAAGCGACGAGCTGGTCGGCTGCCTCGAGTCGCTGAAGGCCCACGCGGGCGACCTGCGGCTTCAGGTGGTCTACGTCGACAACGGCAGCACGGACGGCAGCGCCGAGGCCGCGGAGGAGGCGTTTCCGGGCGCCGAGATCGTCCGGCTGCCGCGAAACGAGGGCCTCCCCGCCCGCAACTACGGTCTGCGCCGCGCACGTGGGCGCAACCGGATGTTCATCGACACCGACGCGACGGTCACCGAGGGCGCCCTGCAGACCATGTGCTCGATCCTGGACGGTGAGCCCGCGATCGGGCTCGTCGGCCCACGGCTCGTCTACCCCGACGGGAGCCTGCAACTCTCCGCGCGCCGGTATCCTCCTGCTCATGTTGCCGGTCCTCCGCCGCCCGCCGCTCGAGCGATTCCTCGGCGACGGGCCGACCGTGCGCCGGCACCTGATGGCCGACGAGGCGCCCTCTGCCACGGCGCCGCGTCGAGTACGTGCTCGGGAGCGTGCCAGATGTTCAGCGCGCGCGCGCAGGACGCCGCCGGTGAGATCGACGAGCGGTTCTGGTTCGGGCCCGACGACGCGGACTGGTGCTTCGCGATCCGCCGCGCCGGCCTCGACCGTGCTCTACGCTCCGGAAGCGACCGTGGTGCACGACTACCGTCGGACCTCCGCCGCCTCGCCGCTCTCGCCGCATGGCCCTCCGGCATCTGCGCGGCTTCGCCCACTTCCAGTGGAAGTGGTGCGGTCAGCGGCGCCAACTGCTCGCGGAAGGGCGGGCCATGGACCTCGAGGCCGCCTGATGCAGGCTGCGGAGTTCCTTCGCACGCTGTGGGCCGGTCGCTGGATCATCATCGCGACCGTGATCATCGCCACGGCGACGACCTACCTCGTCGCCGATCGCGCGCCCAAGGTCTACGAGGCGAGCTCGACGTTGTTCGTCGGCGATCGCGAGAAGTCACTCGACGACTTCTCCGCCCTGCAGTCGGCGCAATCGCTCACGAAGACCTACGCCGAGCTCATCCAGTCCGACAACGTCGCAGAGCGCGTGGCCGACGCGCTGCCCGGCGACCAGACCGGGAGCGAGCTGCTCGACAAGCTCTCGTTCCGTCCGATCACGGAGACCCAGCTGATCGTGCTGACCGCGGAGGCGGGCTCCGCGAACGGTGCCGCCGTGCTGGCGAACCGCTATGCCGAGCGCTTCATCGACTACGCCAGCACGAACCTCAGCACGCGGACGCGAAGTGAGATCTCGCTCGTCGACGCGGCGCAGCCGCCGCTGGGTCCGATCCGGCCGCGGCCGCTGCTCTACAGCGCGATCATGCTGTTCGTCAGCGTGTTCCTCGGCATCGGCCTTGCGCTCCTGCGGGCCCAGTTCGACCGCTCGCTCGGCGACGACGAGGAGCTCGGCCGCACGGTCGAAGCGCCCGTGCTCACGCGCGTCCCGACGGTCTCGTCGCGCAAGCTCGCCGGCGCACGGGAGGACCAGTTCCTCGAGGCGTTCCGGATGCTGCGCGCGAACATCTCCTTTCTCTCGCCGTCGTCTCCTGTCCGCTCGGTGCTGATCACGAGCGCCGAGCCGGGTGAGGGCAAGACGACGGTCTCCGTCGGGCTGGCGCGCGTGCTCGGCGAGCAGGGTCAGCGGGTGCTGCTGATCGAGGGCGACCTCCGCCGTCCGGCGCTCTCGCAGGCGCTCGACCTCCGCGGTGAGCAGTGGCAGGGCCTCGCGCAGTACCTCACTGGCCAGAACCTGTCGTTGCCCGAGGTCGCCCACTCCACCGCCGATCGAGAACGTCTGGCTGATTCCCGCCGGGGCGATGCCGCCGGCGCCCTCCGTGCTGCTGCAGCCCGAGACCCTCCAGACGCTGCTGGCCCAGGCGCTCGAGTGGGCCGACTTCGTGATCGTCGACAGCCCGCCGCTGTCGGCCGGCGCGGACTCGCCGATCCTCGCCAACACGGTCGGCAACGTGCTGTTCGTCGCCAACGCGCAGCGCAGCCGGCGGCTCAAGGTCATCGCGGCGATCCGCGCGCTGCGCCAGGCGGGCGCGCATGTGGCCGGCCTGATCGTCAACGGCGTCCAGGACGGCGGCTCCTACTCGTACTACGACTACTCCGATCAGCCGCGCCGCGACCGGAACCGGCTCGCGGAGGAGCTCGCGGCGCCGGTCGAGCCGTAGCCGCGGCGCGATGCTGGGATCGGTCGGCGCGCCATTCGCCCCGCGGCGCCGGGCACATGTGTTGGGCTGGCTCGCGGCTGCCGGTGCCGCCGCGGCAGCCGGTCTGCTGTACGGATGGTCGGCGTACGCACTCGATCCGCTCGTCCTCCCGTTGCTGCTGCTCGCGGGGGCCGCGATCGCGCTCGGCGCCTGGCGGCTCGAGTGGGGTGTCGCCCTGCTGCTCGTCCTCACGCCGTTCGCGGAGAACGCGGAGCTGTCCGATCCCGCCGAGCGCAAAGCTCCGGATCCTGCTGATCGGCTGGGCGGGGCTGCTCGTCGCGATCGAGGCGGCGCGGCTCGCAGCTCGGGAGGAGCGTGTCCCGGCGCCGCCACTCGTGCTGGCGGCGAGCGGGTTCACGCTCGCCGCCCTGATCACCCTCACCGCGGCCACCGATACGGGGGCGGCCGTGGGGAAGCTCCTGACCCTGCTGGGATCGATTTTGCTGTTCGGCGCCGTGGCACTGTCGCTGCGCGACTGGCGCCGGCTCGAGATCGTGCTCGGCGGCGCGTTGGCCGCGGGGCTGCTCGTCAGCGTCCATGCGATCTACCAGAAGCTCACCGGCGACCTGAGCCGCATCGGCTTCGTCGACGGCAGCGGGGCGGTCGAGTACCGCGTCACGTCCGCGTTCCCGCACCCCAACCAGCTCGCCGGCTTCCTCGCGGTCCTCGTGCCGCTCGCGATCGCGCTCGCCCCGCGCTTCACGCGCCGCTGGCTCCGGGTGCTCGCGGTGGTCGTCGTGCCGCTCGCGCTCACCGCGATCGTCTTCAGCTACTCGCGCGGCGCGCTCGTCGGCCTGCTCGCGCTTGAGCCTCCTGGCGGTGCGGTCGCCGCGGCTCTGGCCGCTGCTCGTCGCGAGCCTCGTCGCCATCGCCCTGCTGTCGCCGGGCGTCTGGCGCGACCGCGTCGCGAACGCGGGCAGCCTCGACTCGCCCGAGATCACGTCTCGCATCGACATCTGGGGCGCCGCGCTCGACGGCTTCGAGCAGCGGCCGCTGCTCGGCTGGGGGCTCAACAACTTCTCCGAGCTCTACGCCTCACTCGAGCGGCCTGGACGGGGCTACCTCGGATCGGGCGCGTTCGACGTCCCGGACACCGCGCACAATCTGTATCTGAACACGCTCGCCGAGCAGGGGCTCGTCGGGCTCGCCGCGCTGATCGCGCTCGGGATCGGCATCGTGCGGCTGACCCGCGGGCTGCGCGGATCGCCCGATCGGCGCGTCCGCGCGTTGGGATGGGGCCTGCTCGGGACCGCGATCGTGGTCGCGGCGCACAACGTGTTCGACGTCACCTTCCCCGAGCCCAAGACCTCTGTGCTCGTCTGGACCCTGCTCGGCGTGGGCGCGGCGGCGGCGCGCATCGAGACTCGACCATGATCTCGGTCGTCGTCCCGACGCTCGAGCGCCCCGATCATCTCGAGCGCTGCCTCCGCAGCCTGCTCGACTGCGAGCCGGCGGCTCGCGAGATCCTCGTCGTCGACCAGAGCGCGGACGACCGCAGCCGGCAGCTCGTCGCCCGGCTCGGCGCGGACGCCGTGCGGTGGGTGCGGCTGGACCGGCGCTCGGCCTCCGCCGCCCGCAACCACGGTGCCTCGCTGGCGTCCACCGAGTATGTCGCGCTGCTCGAGGACGACGCGGAGGTGGGCCCGGGCTGGCTGGCGGACGTGCGGGCCGCGCTGCGCGCGCTCGGATCGCCCGACGTCCTGTTCGGCGCGATCGACGCCGCGACCCCGGTCGGCGGGAGCGGGCTCGCCGTGAGCACGCACGAGGTCCGTGAGCCGACCGTCTGGGGCCCTCGCACGCACCCGGCCCGCCCAGGCTTCGGGGGCCACATGATCATCCGGCGGCGTGTCCTGTTGGACGTCGGTGGGTTCGACCCCCGACTCGGCCCTGGCAGCCCTCTCTTCGGTGCCGAGGACATCGACCTCAACTACCGGCTGCTGCGCGCCGGGCGGATCGTCGCCTCGACCCCGGGGGTTCGGATGCTCCACCACCAGTGGCGCGAGCCCGAGCGACTCCCGCGCCTGATGTACGGCTACAACCTCGGCCACTCCGCGTTCTGCGCGAAGCACCTGCTGCGGGGTGACCCGCGGCCGCTGCTCTTCGTCGCCGTCCAGGCCGGCGGAGACGCGAAGATGCTGGCGAGCGCGATCCGGCGGCGATCGCGGCTGCGCGCACGGGTCGCGGTCTGGCGCGCGGCGGGGACGTGGCGGGGGCTGGCGGCCGGTCTGCGGCGGTTCCGCGCGCCATGACCGGACGGGCGGTCCTCTACTGCTCGGACTTCCCGCTCGGCTACCACAATCAGGAAGCCGAGCGCACGCTCGCGGGGTTCGCCGCCCGCGGCTACGCAGCCACCTACGTGGAGAAGCTCGGCATCCGGAGCCCTGGGCCGGCCCACCTCGCGCAGGTCGCGCGGCGCCTGCGGCAAGGCGCGAGCGGGCCCGGCATCCAGCGCCCGTTCGCGACCTGCTCGCCGAAGCTCCTTCCGCCGCGGCACGTGCCGCCGGTGGATGCGTTCAACCGCCGCTGGCTCGCCCGACAGCTCGACGCCCGCGCGATGGCGCCGCTGCAGACGGTCCTGTGGGTTCGCTACGCGACCCCCGAGCTCGTCCCCTACGCGGAGCGCCCCGACTGGCCGCTCGTCGTCTTCGAGGCGGTCGACGACCACCTCGCCTCACCCGGGCTCCCCGCGCGGCTCCGCCCGCGGCTCGCAGAGGCCGAAGCCCGGATGCTGCGCCGCGCCGGCCTCGTGTTCGCCTGGTCGGAGGCGATCGCCGAGCGGCTGCGCGAGCGTCATCAGCACGTCGTGGTCGCCGGCGCGGCCGCTGACCTCGATGCCTTCGCGGCGGCGCGCGCGACGCAGGCCCCAGAGCCGCGGGTCGCCGGCTACGCCGGCTCGCTCGACCGGCGCTTCGACGCGGCCCTGGTCGCCGACGTGGCGCGGTCGCTGCCGAACTGGCGCTTCTGGCTGGCCGGTCCAGCGGACGAGGAGGCGACCCGCGCGCTCGCCCCGCTCCCGAACGTCGAGCTGCTCGGGCCCGTGCCGCCCCACACCGTCCCGGGCCTGCTCGCCCGCGCGTCGGTATGCCTGATGCCCTACCGATTGGACGCGTTCAACGACACGCTTTTCCCGATCAAGCTCGTGGAGAGCCTCGCCACGGGCCGGCCCACGGTGAGCACGCCGATCCGGCCGGCGCGCGAGTTCGCCGACGTCCTGCGGTTGGCGACCGGCGCGCGGGAGTTCGCCGCGGCGGTCGAGGCCTCCGACCCTCCGGACGCCGCGGCGAGGCGGCTCGCCCGCGTCGCGCCGTACGGCTGGGAGCGGCGCATCGACGCCATGGCGGCGGCGATCGACGGGGCCCTGCCGTGAGCGCACCGCAGATCGCGGTCGTCATCCCCGTCCTCAACGAAGCGGGCAACATCGCCGACCTGCTGCGCGATCTCGGCCGCCAGCGTCGCCGGCCGGACGCGGTGCTCGTCGTCGACGCGGGTTCGACGGATGGGACCCGCGAGATCGTCGCCGGGCTCGACAGCCTCGATCCGCGTCCGCAGGTGCTGCTGCGACCGGGGGCAGCGCCCGGCGCGGGGCGCAATGCCGGCGCCGCCGCTGCCGGCGCGGATGTGATCGCCACGGTCGACGCCGGCAGCCGCGTCGGCCCGTGCTGGCTCGAAGCGCTTGCAGACCCTGTGCTGGCGGACCCCGATGCGGTCGCGACCGGTGTCGCCGTCGCGGACGCCCGCACGAGCTTCGAACGGGCGGCGGGATGGTTCACGCTGCGGGCGTTCAAGCCGGCCGACGCACCGGGTCCGGTGGGTAGCAGCTTCCGCCCCGCCGGACGCAACGGGCTCTGCTTCAGCACGTCGGCCTGGCGCCGCGCCGGCGGCTATCCCGAGGAGCTGCCGTGGGCGGAGGACAAGCGGTTCCTCGAGTCGCTGCGAGCGGCCGGGTGTGTCGTGCACCTCGTCCCGAGCGCGGCGGTGCGCTGGCGACCGCGCTCCTCGCCGGCCGAGATCGCGCGCCAGTATCACCGCTACGGCCGCGGTGACGCAATGGCCCGCATCGACCGCCAGAACGAACTCGTCACCCTCGCGATCTGGACCGCCGGGGCCGGGCTCGGCGTCCGCGCGCTGCGGGGCGGCCGCGGGTCGGCGATGCTGCTGGCCGTGGGCGCCACCGGCTACCTCGGGCTGTTCACGGCCGGCGCCGCCCGCGAGCTCGACGACCGCGCGGCGATCGCCTGGGTCCCGGCCATCCGCCTGATCGTCGACGTGGCCAAGGTCGGCGGCTTTCTGGCCCAGACCGGCCGGGGCCTGTTCGTTCGTCGAACCTGAGCGCCGCTCGTCAAGCCCCGCCCGGCGCCGCCGATGACCGGGGTGAAGTGATCAACAGGGGCCGCTGCCCCGAAAGGGCAAACCCGCCGCGAGGTGGGGACGCAAAGCCACGGAACTCCACGAGCGGAGTCCGCCGGGCCGCCGAAGGGCAGATGGATCGGTGCAGCGACCAATGAGCAATCGGGAGATGTTCCAATGGTCGTTCGCCGTAGGGCGGCGCGTCGAGTCGCCGCAGTGTTCCTCATGGCCCTGGCGGGACTCGCCGCCAAGGCCCCGGCCGCCTCGTGGGCGGTGCAGCCCGGCGCCGTGAGCGCCATCACCTGGGGCCAGTCGCGCGCCGACATCGATCGCGAGGTCGAGCTGCTGCGCTCCAACGGCGCCCGCTGGGTCCGCGCCAACGTCAACTGGGCCGCGCTCGAGCCAGATCGCAAGGGCACGCTCGACGCGGGCGCACTCGCGAACTACGACTACGCGATCGACAAGGTGCGCGCGGCGGGATGCAGGTCATCATGCCGATCTCCGACGGGGTCCCGTACTGGGCCTCCGGGGACCCTCGCAAGCACGTCGACGCGTCCGGCACGCGGCGCTGGGACCGCTTCTACCCGCCGGCGAACTACGCCGATTACGGCGACATCGTGCGTCAGGTGGCCGCCCACTACGCGCCACGCGGCGTCCACGTCTACGAGATCTGGAACGAGCCGAACCTCGCCTACTTCTGGCCGTCAGGCCCGAATCCGGCGGAGTACGTGAAGATGCTGCGGGCCGGCTACACCGCCGTGAAGCAGGCCGATCCTGCCTCCACCGTGCTGCTCGGCGGACTCTCCAAGAGCGACTTCGTGTACCTCGAGGGCGTCTACCGGGCCGGCGGACGTGACTACTTCGACGCGGTCGCGGTGCACCCGTACACGTACGGCGTCGACCCGACGGTCTCGTGGAACGGCGTGAACGCAGGCGAGGACCCGACCCGGATCTCCAAGAACGCCTTCCCCGCGATCAAGGAGATCCGCCGCAGCATGGAGGCGTTCGGCGACAGCGCGAAGAAGGTCTGGATCACCGAATTCGGCTACAGCACGACCGCGGCGGACGGCGGCGTCAGCCAGGTCGACGCAGGCGAGCTTCCTGACGAAGGCCTACACCTACACGCAGCAGTTCCCGTGGGTGGAGGCGATGCTGTGGTACTCCGCGCGCAACAACCCGTGGTCGGCCGACCGTGACGACTACGAGTCGCAGTTCGGCCTGGTGACAGCGTCGTGGACGCCGAAGGCCAGCCTGTCGGCGTTCAAGGCCTTCGCCGCGACCGTCGCGGGGCCCGCTCCCTCGCCCTCCCCGTCGCCGACGCCGGCCCCCACGGCCACGCCGGCCCCCACGGCCGCGCCGGCCCCGACCATCACCCCCACGCCCACGCCGTACGCCCGCGAACCGCCCGCCGTCCGTCGCGCTCGCAGCCCCGGCGGCCGGCTCGACGTTCACCTCCGGCCTCGGCCTGGAGGCCGCCGCGACCGACGACGCCGAGGTCGACCGGGTCGAGTTCCGCGTCGACGGCAAGCTCGTCGCCACCGACCGCACGGCTCCCTACACCGCGAGCTGGACGGCCGGACGCAACATCAAGCTCGGCGACCATCAGGTCGAGCGCCAGAGGCCTATGACGCCCAGGGGCTGTCCGCGACCGCGACGGCGACCGTGCGCCGGGTGTCGGGCCCGACGGCTACGCTCACGCGGCTCGCGGCGCCGAACGTGACGACCAACGGACGCCCTCGCGTGACCGTGCACGGGCGGATCCCGCGGTCGCTGCGCGGCCGGACCCGCGTCGTGGTCGAGGTGCAGCGCCACGTCGGGGCCGCCCGGCGCTGGCACACCCGAAGCGCAAGCGTGCGGCCGTGCGCGGCGCGCGCTACACGCGCGGCGGTCCGCGCGCGCCGGGGCCGCTGGCGCGTCCGCGTCGTGGCTCGCACCGCGTCGGGGACGCCCGCGGTCAGCTCGCGCCAGGTGGGCTTCACCGTCTAGCCGCCGCCTCGCGGCGGCCGACATAGTGACCGAGCAGGCCGGCGAATGCGGCCCACGTTGAGGAAGCGGTGCGCCGTGGGTGAGTGGCGATCGTCGGGGATGTCGCGCCACCAGTCGCGCGCGAGGTCGCGCAGGCGGTACGGCGGGCGCGCCCGAGAACGCGGCGACGGCCCGGGCCGCGCGCCGCTGGCGCGTGAAGAAGTTGCGCCCTGCCGCGCCACGAGTGCGACAAGTCCACCCAGAGCGCGGGGTCGTAGACGATCGTCCAGCCGGCTGCCGTGACGCGCCAGGCCCATTCGCGGTCCTCGGCGTAGTCCATCCGCTCGTCGAACGGGTGCTCCCACCACGCGGAGGCGCGCCACGACGAGGCGTGGTTGGAGAACCCCCACCACGGGTCCGCCCGGGCGTGGGCGGCGTCCTGCACGAACGGCTCGGTCACGGGACGGCCGTCGGCGAAGGTCTGGATCCCGTTGGTCGCCGCGACGTCGGCGCGCTCGTAGTGGGTGAGTGCCGTCTCGATCCAGTGCGGCGGCGCGAAGCAGTGCGACGACAGCGCGAAGTGGACGTCCGCGCTCGCCGCCCCCGCACCGATGTTTAGCGCGTACCCGTAGCTGAAGCGCTCGGGCGGGATCTCGAGCACGCGGTCGGCTTCTCGCCGCGCGAGCTCGAGGCTCCCGTCGACGGATCCCGAGTCGACGACGATGATCTCCGCCGGCACGGTCTGGGCGCGCAAGCGTCGCGAGCGTGCGACCGAGCGTCTCATGCTCGTCACGGCAGCGGACGATGACGGAAGCAGCGGGCTTTCACCCCGGCTACCGTACCCGGCCCATGCGCTTGTGCCTCGTATCCCGCGAGTATCCGCCGATCACGTCGTACACCGGCGGGATCGGCACGACGTTCGCCGCCATCGCCCGCGCGCTCGCCCGCCAGGGCCATGACGTCCACGTCGTCACGATCACGACCGCGAGCCCCCGCCGCGTGCGGGACGATGGTGTCGAGGTCTCGGTCATGCGGCGCCCCAACCCCGAGCGGCTGTGGTTCCTCGAGGACGTGCTGTGGACCGTGCCAGTGACCGACCGCCTGCGCCGGCTCGGCCGCTTCGACGTGGTCCTCGGCGCGGAGTGGGGAGGCGACCTGGCGCTCTACTCGACTCGCAAGGGCCGCGGCCCGCTGGCCACCAACCTCACGACCTCGCTCGAGCAGGCGCTCCACATCTCGCCCGGCTGGCGCCGTTCGCGCCGGATGCGCGCCAGGCACGCGATGCAGCGGCGGCTCGAGCGCGCGCAGACCGAGCGCTCCGACCTGCTGATCGCGTCCAGCCACGCCATCCTCGACTGGACGCGCGAACTGTGGGACATCGACGACATCCCGAGCGTGGTGCTCCCCAACGGCGTCGACGTGGCGCGCGTGCGCAGCTCGGCCGAGGGGCCACTCCCGGACGGGTTTCCAGAGGACGGGCCGGTCGTGGCCTTCAGCGGGCGGCTCGAGGGCCGCAAAGGCGTGCAGGTGCTGGTCCCCGCGATGCACGAGGTATGGCAGCGCTTCCCGTCCGCCCGGTTGGTGCTGATGGGCCGGGACGGCGACTGGGAGGGGGGCCGCATGAGCGACCACCTGCGTGGCGCTCGCCGGCGCGCACGCCGACCGTCTGCACATCCTCGGGCTCCAGCCGTACGCGCGCCTGCATGCCGGCCTGCGGGCGGCCGACGTGGTCGCCCTGCCGTCGCTCTGGGAGAACTTCGCGCTCGCCGCGGTCGAGACGCTCGTGCTCGGCAAGCCGCTGATCGCGACGCGCGGGAGTGGCTATGACGACTTCATCGAGGACGAGCGCAACGGCCTGCTCGTGCCGCCCGGGGACGAGGACTCCCTGGCGGCCGCGCTCACCCGCCTGCTCGATGACGAGAGCTGCGCGGCCGGCTCGGCACGGCCGCCGCGGCCACCGGCGACGGCCTGGACTCGGACACGGTGGCAGGCCGCTTCGCCGACGCGCTGGGAACGCTGGGCAGCGGGTGACGCCTCGAGATCAAGGCCCTCAGGGGCGTGCCGTGGACGATGCTGGCCTACGGCGCGAACAAGCTGATCACCGTTGGGACGACCGTGATCCTGGCGCGCCTGCTCGTGCCGGCCGACTTCGGCGCTGTTCGCGCTCGCGCTGCTTGCGACGAACGGGCTGAGCATGTTCAACGATCTTGGCCTCGGCGGCACGCTCGTGCTCCGGCAGGACCTCGATCGCCGCGCCCAGGGCACGGTGCTGACGGTCATGATGGGCACGGCGGCCACGCTCGCCGTGCTGCTCGCCGCCTGCTCGCCCCTGGCCGCGCAGGCGTTCGGCGAGCCGCGTCTGGAGGAGATCCTCCTCGCGCTCTCCCCGCTGGTCCTGCTCGGCGGCGTCAACTGGTTCCACGAGGCCCTACTGCAGCGCGAGCTGGAGTTCAGGCGCCGTTTCGTCGCGCTCACCGCGCAGAGCGTCGCCTATGCCGCGACCGCCATATCGCTCGGCGCGCTCGCCGACGCCGGCGTCTGGAGCCTCGTGGGAGGTCAGCTGGCCGGGACCCTCGCCTACGGGGCGGTGCTCCTGCGCGTCGTCCCGTACCACGTGCGACCCGCGTTCGACCCCGACGTCGTGCGCATCGCGGTCGGGACCGGCACCGGCTTCCTCGTCCAGCGGACGTGCGCGTTCCTGCAGGAGAACGCCGACTACCTCGCCGTCGGGCGGGTGCTCGGCCCGACGTCGCTCGGCTTCTACTCGATGGCGTACCGGCTCGGCGAGCTGCCGTACTGGGCGATCGCCGACCCGGTGGCGAAGGTCACGTTCCCCGGCTTCGCGCGCATGCGCGAGCGCGGCGAGGACGTCCGGCCGACCTTCCTGACCACGCTACGGACCGTCGCGCTCGTGGCGTGCCCGCTCTCGCTCGCACTCAGCGCGGCCGCCGACCCGTTCACGCGCGTGATCCTCGGCGACAGCTGGCTGCCGATGATCCCCGTGCTCTCCATCCTCGGCATATGGGGCGTGCTCCGCCCCGTGCAGGTGACGCTCGGCTGGCTGCTGAACTCCGCCGGCGCCGCCGGCCTGATGGGCGCGATCTCCGTCGCCACGCTTGTTGTCCTCGTGCCCGTCCTGTTCGTCGCGGCCGATCGAGGCGGCATCGACGCGGTGGCGTGGGTCATGGTCGCCGACATGGTGCTCTCCTCCGTGCTGCTCACGCTGGCGATCCGCCGCCGTGTGCAGCTCGGCCCGGCGAAGGTCCTGCGAGCGGTCGCGCCGCTCGTCCCGGCGCTCGTGCTCGGTTGGTGCGCCGGCCGCGCCACCGCCTTGGCCGTCGGCCCCGACCTGCTCGCGCTCGTACTCTCGGTCGCCGCGACGCTGTCCGCGTACGCCGCAGCGCTGCTGGTCCTCGCCCCGGGACTGCTCCCGGCCGCCGTCCGCCAGGCGCGCGCCACCCTAGGCCGCTGATTCAGCCGGGCAGCGCGAGCGACTCCACCGTGCGCGCGAGGCCGAACCCCGGGCACGGCGCGCCGCCGAGCAGGTAGGCTCGGTCGGCGGCGGCGACGAGCGCCGCCCCGTGGCGGGGCTCGCGCAAGTCCGCCAGCCGCGTCCAGCGGTCGCGGGCCGGATCGTATGACCAGGCGGCGGGCGAGATCCAGCGCTCGGCGTCATCGCCTCCACCGGCGACGATGATGCGCCCGTTCGCGGCGGTCACCGCCGGACCGCCGACCCCCTGGGGCATCGGGCGAAGCCTGGTCCAGGTGTCCGTGCGCGGGTCGTAGCGCTCGACCGCGGGGTTCGAGAAGTCGCCCTGCGAGCGGCCGCCGATGGCGTAGAGCCTGCCGGCGAGCGCCACGAGCGCGACGTGGTGGCGCGGCGTCGGCATCGGCGCGAGCTCGGTCCAACGTCCCGTCAGGAAGTCGTAGGCCTCCAGCGCGCCGAGCGGCCGCCGGTCGAGGATGTCCGGGGCGAAGCTGGAGATCGGGGTCCCGCCGGCGACGTAAAGCCGGCTGCCGATCATCGCGGAGCCCGGGGCGGCGCTCGGCCGCGGCAAGGAGGGCGCTCGCGCCCACTCGCGCCGGGCGGCGGAGTAGCGCCATGAGCGCGCGCTGGAGCGCGTCGCGGTGTAGCCGCCGGCGACGAGCACGTCGCCGCGGTAGGCGCCGGCCGCGACGTGGTCGAGCGGCTCCGGGAGGCTCGGCATCCGGCGGTAGCGCCCGGTCGCCGGGTCGAAGGCGAGCACATCGGCGATCGACCCCACGCCGTCGTCGACGGGAACCGCCCCCCCGAGGACCCAGATCTCGTCCCCGCGGCGGATCGCCTTCGGCTCGTCGCGCAGCCGCGGCAGCGCGGGCTCGGCCCTCCACGCGCGGGTGCCGTCCGACGCGGGCTGCGGCGGCGTGCGGACGAGACTCCGATCCGGCGTGCACGGAGCGGTCCCGTCCACCGTCTCCCCGATGCCGAGGCGATCGCGGACCGACTGCGGCACCCCGACGCCCGCCGCCGCGGCGATCAGCACTCCGGCCATGACGGCCACGATCAGCCCGATGATCACCCGGGCGCGCGCCGACACGGTCAGGCGCCCTCTCGCGCGAGCGTCCCGCCGAGCCGCAGGGCGAGCGCGGCGATCGTCGCCGTGGGATTGGCCGGTGAGAAGGTCGGGAACACCGCGCTCCCGGCCACGAACAGGTTGTCGCGGGAGCGATGACGGCAGTCCGCGTCCACCACGGCGTCACGATCGTCGCCCATCCGCAGCGTTCCGATCATGTGCGCGCCCTGGATGGCGTAGGCGAACCGGCTGCGGACGACGCCCAGCGGGGCCAAGCGCCTCGGCACGTCCTCGATCACGTTGTCGAGGCCACGCTGGAGGTACGGCGTCGCCCGTCGATACCGCACGCGGTTGCGCGGCAGCCCGAAGCGGTCCTTCGACGAGGAGAGCTCGACGCGGTTGTCGGGTTGGGGGACGTCGTCCATGTAGACCTCGAGCTTGACGGTCCGGCCCCACGTCCCGGCCACCTCGCGGCGCAGCGCGCGGCCCGTCCGGCCCGCCATCAGCAGCTCGACGGTCTGCGGCGCCATGCCGAAGATGGCCCCGGGGTTGCTCACGACGAGCAGCGCAGCGGCCCGGTCGCGGCGGAAGTCGCCCGTGTAGTAGCGGTAGCTGGCGCCGGTCGCGAGGCTGCGACCGCGGCCGGCGCCGAGGTCCGTGCGGGTCTCGATCTCGAGCGCGGCGTTGGGATGGTCGAACAGGTTGCGCCCGGTCTCGCCGACGTCGAGCGCCGAGCGCAGCAGCAACCCCGCGCTCTCGATGCCGTTGGCCGCCACGACGAAGCGCCGCCCCCGCACCGTACGGCGCTCGCCGTCGGCGCCTATCGCCTCCACGGCCATCACGCGCCGGCCCGCGGGATCGGACACCACGCGCGCCGCGACGGTCTCCGTGAGCAGCTCGAGCCTGTCGTGCTCGAGCGTGGCCTGGAGGCTGTTGAGGACGGAGAAGCGGCTGTCCACCGGGCACAGCTGGCAGCGGGCCGAGCCGCAGCACGGCGGCCGGGTCCCGACGGCGCGGGTGGGTCGCGCCTGCGGCAGCGCGACGAACGGCTCCAGCAGCGGGCCGACAGCGCGGTCCTGCGGGCTAGGCTCGTGCGCCGGGAGCGGGAAAGCCGGCGGCGGGTAGACGTCGGAGCGTCGCGGTCCGGCCACGCCCAGGATCCGCTCCGCCTCCGCATAGGACGGGGCGAGCTCTTCGTAGCCGAACGGCCAGTCGCGCATCACGCCGAAGCGGTTGCGCATCTCGAAATCCTCTGGAAGCAGGCGCGGGCTGACCCCCGCCCACCGCGCGCAGCTGCCGCCGACGCCGTAGACGTAGGCCCACGGCCAGTCCTCGCCGTCCGGGTCGTTCTCGTGGTTGTGCTCGGCGCCGGGCACGTCGGCCTCCCACGCGATGCGCTTCATCTGCTGCTCCCAGGGCACCAGCGCGCCCCGCTCGAGCAGCGCCACGGAGTCACCTGCTTCGAGCACCGCGCGTGCGACCAGCGTCCCGGCGACGCCCGAGCCGACGATCACGGTGTCCGCCTCGACGTCGGCGCTCATGTCCGGACGAGGCCGTTGCAGCCGCGGAAGCTGCCCGACTCCCGCAGACCGCCGTAGACGAATGGCGTGACGTAGCCCTGCTGGAGACCGAAGAGCGGCCCGATGAACGACTCGAGCGCCTCGCGCCGGGCGGCGGCGGGCATGATCCACCGCGTCGGAGCGGTCGTGGCGGCCACGAACGACGCCGCCCGCGCGTCGTACTCGAGCCCCATCTCCTTGCGCATCGTCTCCAGCAGCTCGCGCGTGACCCGCTCGTCCATGCCCAGGGTGCCGGCCACGTGGGACTCGAACGTGTCCCCGAGCGCGAAACGGCCCCAGTACGCAAGGCCGGCCGCGCCCGCACCCGCGCCCGCGATCAGCAGGCCCCGCCGGGTGATGCCGCCGCTCGTCATCAGGACAGTCTGACCGGCCGGGCGGCGTGGGCTCATTCTGCACGCCGGCGGTAGACTGTCGCTCCGTCCAGGGCGCGTAGCTCAGTGGGAGAGCGCTCGCTTCACACGCGAGAGGTCGCAGGTTCGAAACCCGCCGCGCCCATCCTCCGAAAGCCCTGCAACCGCTGGGCTTTCGTCGTTCTCGGGGTCGACCTCCTGCAGAGCTCCGGCTGCTTCCGTACCTCGCCACCCATCTCATGTTCCCCGCGATCGCGAGCCGCTTGTTCATCTCGCGCCACACCGTCAAGACCGAAGCGATCGCGATCTACCGCAAGCTCGGCGTGTCGTCCCGCAGCGACGCGATCGAGCGAGCCGTCGATCTCGGCCTCCTGGACAGCGACGTCTCGGAAGCCATGCATCTGTGGGACTTCCGGACCACCTCGTGGCGGCGTTGGCACAGGCGAGCCGTACCTGCCGGCCGTTGCCGAGTTGTGCGGGCTTTGCGAGGCCGCGGGACTGGACCACGCGACGGTCCTCGACGACGAGGCGGGCGACCAGGCGAGTGACCTAGCATCGTCCATGTTCGTTCGCGCGGAATCCGGCAGAGGCAGGCTGGAACGCGGTGGCTGACGAACGTCCAGCGATCCTACCCCGTAGTCCACGCTCTTGCCGGACCGTGGCGGCACTCAGACGGCTGCCACCGGCGCCGCCTCGCGTATCGTCGGCGTCCCGGCGTCTCGGTCTCACGGCTCGTCGACGATGTGCACGCTCGCGGGAGGTCAGCGAGCGGCGAGGGTCAGCCCGACCATGCCGAACAGCGCGCCGGCGCCGATCGTGACGACGAGCACCACGAGCGGATTGAGGCCCAGCGTGGCACCCAATCGGCTTCATCCAGGGTGTCGCGTTCGTGCTCATCGTGGCCCTGCTCGAGAAGCTGCTCGGGATCGAATTCGCCGATCCACGAAAGGCTCGACGACGCGCCTCGCCCCGAGCAGCGTGAGCTGGACTATTGGCGCGCCATGGCGACCCGGAGCAGCTCGTCGGGAGCGAGTCGGTGGTCGGCATCCGCGGCGGCGTCGCCGACATCGATCTCGACCCAGTTCACCTCGCCGGTGAACGCGTTCGGGGTCGGGTAGTCCTCGGCCACCAAGGCGCCGTCCTCCCTGCCGACGTCGCAGGTGTCGTCGGCTGAGAAGATCATCGCGGCGCTCGCGGCGACGGTGCCCTGCCCGATCTGCTCTCCGTCGAGGTACAGCGTGACGGTGCCGCCCTTGCCGAGGCCGGGGCCGTCGTAGTCGAACTCCATCCGCGCCTGGCGCGTGCCTGACGGGATCTCCCGGTCAGAGTCGACGTAGAAGCGCTGGACGCCGAGCAGGTTGTAGCAATAGCGCAGCCTTCCGTCCCTGGCGTACAGGCTCCAGCCGCCGATGCTGCCGCCCTGGGCGATGATCACGCCATGCGCACCGCCGTCGGGGACGACGACCTCGGCCGTGACGGCGTGCGACTTGTTCTTGATGTTCACGACCGAGCTCTCGGTCAGGCGCCCCATGCCGCCGTAGAGCCGCTGCCGGTTGCCCTTGACGAGCACCGGCCGCCCGGCGAGGTCCGGGTTCAGCCGCTCGCCGACGCGGTCGTCGAGCGGCAGGACGTTGTTGCGGGTGGCCTCGATCAGGAACAGCCGCTGGAGCTCGTGCAGCCGATCGGGATGCTGCGCCGAGACGTCTTCGAACTGCGTCCAGTCCACGCTGGTGTCGTAAAGCTCCCACACGTCGTCGTCGAACGCCGGGACGTCCTCGCCGACGAGCAGCCACGGCGTCTTGTGGCGCGTGACCGCGGTCCAGCCCTTGTGGTAGATGCCGCGGTTGCCGAACATCTCGAAGTACTGCGTCTCATGGCGCTCCGCGGCTGCCGTGTCGTCGAACGCGTATCGCATGCTCACGCCCTGCAACGGCGTCTGCTGCACGCCGTTGACGAACTTCGGCTCTGTGAGACCCGCGACGTCGAGCACCGTCGGCGCGATGTCGATGACGTGTGAGAACTGCGTCCGGATCTCGCCCTCGGCCTCAAAGCCGGCGGGCCAGTGCACGATCGTGCCGTTGCGCGTGCCGCCGAAGTGCGAGGCGACCTGCTTGGTCCACTGGTACGGCGTGTCCATCGCGTGCGCCCAGCCGACCGCGTAGTGGTTATAGGAGTCCGGTCCGCCGAGGGCGTCCAGGCGTTCCATCAGGAACTCCGGCGTCTCCAGCTCAGCCGCTCCGTTGAAGTTGATCATCTCGTTGAACGTGCCGTTCAACGTCCCCTCGGCAGAGGCGCCGTTGTCACCGATGACGTAGTAGACGAGCGTGTCCTCGAACACCCCAAGGTCGTCGAGCGCATCGAACAGCCGCCCGACGTGGTGGTCGGTGAACTCGAGGAAGCCGGCATAGACCTCCATCTGGCGGCGCAGCACCGGCTTGAGCTCCTCTGGCATGTCGTCCCACGCCGGGATCTGATCGTGGCGCGGCGTGAGCTCCGCGTCGGCGGGGACCACGCCGAGCTCCTTCTGGCGCGCGAAGGTCCGCTCACGCTGGGCGTCCCAGCCGTCGTCGAACCGGCCCGCGTACTTGTCCGCCCACTCCTTCGGGACGTGGTGCGGCGCATGTGTCGCGCCCGGCGCGAAGTACGCGAAGAAGGGCTTGTCGGGCATCAGCGACTTCTGCTGGCGCACCCAACCGATCGCCTTGTCGGTCATGTCGCCCATCAGGTGGTAGCCCTCCTCGGGCGTCCCCCAGGGCTCGACCGGCGTGGTGCCCTCATACAGCGCCGGGTAGTACTGGTGGGCCTCGCCGCCGATGAACCCGTAGAAGTACTCGAAGCCGCCGCCGCCGGTGGGCCAGTTGTCGAAGGGCCCCAGCGGGCTGGTCTGCCACACCGGTATCTCGTGGCACTTGCCGAACTGCGCGGTCGAGTACCCGTTGAGCTTGAGGATCTCCGCCAGTGGAGCACACGTGTTCGGCCGTATCGAGTTGTAACCCGGAGCGGCCGACGCGATCTCCGTGATCCCGCCCATCCCCACCGTGTGGTGATTGCGGCCGCTCAGCAGCGCCGCTCGTGTCGGTGAGCACAGCGCCGTCGTATGGAACCGGTTGAACTTCAAGCCACCCGCCGCCACACGCTCCGCATTCGGCGTCGCGCACGGCCCTCCGAACGCGCTCGACGCACCGAAGCCAACGTCGTCGAGCAGCACGACCAGCACGTTCGGCGCACCCTGCGGCGGCCGCAACTGGTCGATCGGCGCAAACGACGTATCCGGATCCTTGGCGTCATACGTCACCAGCCCAGGCGGCGGGACATCCGGGACCGGCAGCACCTCACGCTGGACAGACCGAGCACCGTTCGTCGCCATGGGGCCGCTCCTGATGGGATTGCGTCGTGACTTGGACATGCCCAGCGAGCATCGGTGACCGACGGGGGCTCTGCATCGTCCACACCGGGTGATCTCTCTCGCTGTCGCCGCGCCCCAGCGGCCGCGATGAGCGAGAGCTGTAATTCACTGCCGGCGCAGCGGCCGCTCACGCCGGCGCTCTTTCGGCTGCCGCCCCATCGAACAGCTCTTCGACGAGAAAACGCTGCAAATTAGAACAGTCGACCCTGCTCGGCCGGCGGCCCGTGAACCCCGTGATCGCGCTTTACACGCGAGAGGTCGCAGGTTCGAAACCCGCCGCGCCCATCGTCCGGAAGCCCGGCAACCGCAGGGCTTCGCCGTTCTCGGGGTCGGCTCTAGCACCGGCCCGGAAGGGTCATCTGCCCCGCTGGTGCTCTTTAATGCGAACGGGCCCCCGATCTGGGGCCCGTTCGTGACCGTCTGTCGGCGCTGACCGGCTGGCTAGTGGCTGCTGCCCCTGCTGCCTTCCTCGGGGCCGCCGTCGTAGCGCACGCCAGGCGGGCCGTTGATCGCGTTGGGCTCAACTGTCGCCGGCGCCGGGCGCGCGGTAAGCGCGGCCGTGCCCTCGTTGGGGCCACCGTCGTAGCGGGTGCCCAGCCCCTGCGCCGGGACGATGCCGCGGCTGCCTTCCTCGGGGCCGCCGTCGTAGCGGGAGCTGCCGGCCGGGCCAGGGGCGCTCACTTGCGCTACGGGGCTGGCGCCGGTGTCACGCTCGTCGTTGGTGGCGAGGATCACGACGGCGACGGTGAGGCCGACGATGGCGATCATGGCGGTGGCCAGCAGCGCGCGCAGCTGCCTGTAGTTGGAGCGCAGAACGACTGCGGGGTGCTGTGCGGGGATTGCCTTGGCCATTACTGCCTCCTGTGTGGGTCGCCGCCTCGGCGGCGTGTCCCGTAGCGTTTGTGTGGATCGACTTCGGTGCCGATCATTTGACGGCGCGGTTGCGGATCGGCCACAGCGCGGTAACGGGGCGGCAACGGCGGCTTGCCGGCGGTCCGTGGCTGCTCTACGGTGGCCTCAAAGGCTCGCGTGCCCACTGGCATGGACTTCCGCATACTGGGACCGCTCGAGGTCCTCGACCAGGACTGCTCGATCGTGCTCGGCGGGAGCAAGCAACGGGCGCTGTTGGCGTTGCTGTTGCTGCACGCCAACGAGACGCTCAGCACCGACCGGCTGGTCGACGAGCTCTGGGGCGAGCGCCCCCCGGCAAACGCCGCCAAGACGGTGCAGATGCAGATCTCGCGCCTGCGCAAGGCGCTGGCGCGTCCGGCCGGCGGCGCCTCGGCCGGCGTGGTGGTCACGCGCGAGCGCGGCTACGAGCTGCGGCTCGATCCCGAGCGCCTCGACGCGCACCGTTTCGAGCGGCTCGTGGCGGAGGGGCGGAGCGAGCTGGCCGGCGGCCGACCAGAGCACGCCGTCTCGGCGCTGGAGGGGGCGCTGTCGCTGTGGCGCGGAGCGGCGCTGGCGGAGTTCGTCGAGCTCTTCGCGCAGCGGGAGATCGTCCGCCTCGACGATCTGCGCGCGGCCGCGCTGGAGCTGCTGATCGAGGCGAAGCTCGCGCTCGGTTGTCATGCCGAGCTGGTGGGGCAACTCGAGGCGCTGGTCGGCGACTACCCCTACAGGGAGCGCCTGCGGGCGCAGCTGATGCTGGCGCTCTATCGCTCGGACCGCCAGGCGGATGCGCTACAGGCCTACCAGGACGCCCGCACGACACTGGTCGAGGAGCTGGGGATCGAGCCTGGCGGGCGGCTCCGCGAGCTCGAGCGGGCGATACTCGCGCAGGACCCCGAGCTCCACTTGGTGGCGGAGGAGCCGGCGGCGGCCGAGCCGGCAGTGGGCACCCCGCGCAGCGCTTTCGTGGGCCGCGAGCGGGAGCTGGCCGAGCTCGTCGGCGGGCTCGGTGACGCCTTCGCCGGCCGTGGGCGCCTGTTCCTCGTAGTCGGGGAGCCGGGCATCGGCAAGAGTCGCCTGGCCGAGGAGCTGATCGCCCAGGCGAGAGCCCGCGGCGCGCGGGTTCTGGTAGGCCGCTGCTGGGAGGCGGGCGGCGCCCCGGCCTACTGGCCCTGGGTCCAGTCTCTGCGACCGTATCTTCGCGAGAGCGACGCGGCGAGCCTTCGGTCCCAGCTTCGCGAGGGAGCCGCCGACGTGGCCCGGCTCTTCCCCGAGCTCCGTGACCTCCTCGCCGATCTGCCGCCGCCGCCGCTCGAGACCGAGGGAGCGCGGTTCCTCCTCTTCGATTCGATGGCCGCCTTCCTGAAACGCGCGGCCGCGGCGCGGCCGCTGGTGCTCGTGCTCGACGACTTGCACGCGGCCGACGAGGCGTCGCTCCTGCTTCTTCGGTTCGTCGCCCGCGAGCTCGGCGAGAGCCGCCTGCTGATCGTCGGCGCGTACCGCGACGTCGATCCGACGCCGTCAAACTCGCTCGCGACCACCCTCACCGAGCTGGCTCGCGAGCCGGTCACGCGGGCGCTTGCGGTCGCCGGCCTCCGCGAGGCCGAGGTCGCCCGCCTCATCGAGCTCACCGCGCCCGGCGCGTCCGGTGCGGACTTGAGCGCGGCGGTGCACGCCGGCACCGATGGCAATCCTCTGTTCGTCGGCGAGATCGTGCGGCTGCTCGCCGCAGAGGGACGCCTGGAGCAGCCGGCGATCGCCCCGCTTGCGATCCCGCAGAGCGTGAGAGAGGTGATCGGCCGCCGGCTGCGCCATCTCTCGGATGAATGCAACCGGCTTCTCGACCTGGCCTCGGTGCTCGGGCGCGAGTTCGACCTCGATGCGCTGGCAGCCGTCAGCGGACTCGAGCGCGGCGCCATCCTCGCCTTGCTCGACGAGGGGATCGAGGCGCGCGTCGTCTCCGAGATCGCGGGCGCCATCCGCCGCATGCGTTTCGTCCACGCCTTGATCCGGGACGCCGCCTACCACCGCCTGACGAGAAGTCGCCGCGTACAGCTCCATCGGCAGACCGGCGAGGCGCTCGAGACGTTGTACTCCGCGGACCTCGACCCTCATCTCGCGCAGCTCGCGCATCACTTCTTCGAGTCCGCCGCGGATGGAGCCGGCGAGAAGGCGGTCGACTACGCCCGGCGTGCCGGGGCCCGCGCCGTCGCCCTGCTCGCATACGAGGAAGCGGCGCGCCTGTACCAGATGGCGCTCGAGGCGCTCGGTCAGGACGCCGCCGCAAACGCTCGCGTCCGCTGCGAGCTGCTCCTCGCCCTCGCCGACGCGCAAGGCCGAGCCGGGGATGATCCGGGGGCGAAGTCGACCTGCCTGCGTGCGGCCGAGCTCGCCAGGTCGGCCGAGCTGCCCGAGATGCTCGCCCACGCGGCCGCCGGCTATGGGGGAAGGTTCCTGTGGGCGCACGCCCTGACCGACGAGCGGCTCGTCCCACTGCTCGAGGAAGGGCTCTTCGCGCTCGGCGACGCCGACAGCATGCTGCGCGTCCAGCTGCTGTCGCGCCTCGCCGCGGCGCTGCGCCACGGACCCTCCGGCGAGCATCGCGAGCGGATATCCGACGAGGCCGTCCAGATCGCGCGCAGGATCGGCGACCCCGCGACGCTCGCCTACGCGCTCGCCGCCGCGGAGGCCGCCCTGCACGCACCCCACAACGCCCGCAGGCGGCTGTCCGAGGGCGACGAGATCGTCTCCCTGGTAGCCAGGACCGGGGACAGGGAGCGACTCTTCGACGGGCACGAGCAGTCGTTCTGGGCCGCCTGGGAGCTCGGCGACCCGGATCGCCGAGCGGTCGAGCTGGCCGCGGTGACGCGGGTGGCGGAGGAGCTCAGGCAGCCTGCCCAGCTCTGGGCGCTCGCCGTTGCGCAGGCGACACTCGCACTGTCACAGGGCCGGTTCGCCGAGGCCCCGGCGCTGATCGAGCGAGCGGCGGCGATCGGCGAACCGGTTCTGGCTTGGGGCGCGGCGGCGACGAGCAAGATGCAGCGCTTCCTGCTGCGTCGCGAGCAGAGACGACTGGAGGGCTTCGAGCGCGAGGTTCGGGACCACGCGCACGCGTTCCCCTCTCCGCTCGTGCACCAGGCGATTCTCGCTCACGTCTACGCGCGCCTGGAGCGCACCGAAGAGGCGGAGGCCCTCCTGCACGAGCTCACGCGCCGCGAGCTCTCGGACTGGCACGTCGACGAGGAATGGCTCTTCAGCATCTGCCTGCTCGCAGAGACGTGCGCAATCCTCGGTGACACCGGGTCGGCCGCTCCGCTCTACGAGCTCCTCCTGCCCTACGGCGCGCTCAATGCCGTCGCCGTCCCCGAGCTCGCACTCGGCTCGACCAGCCGGCCGCTCGGCATCCTCGCGTCCCTGCTGGGCCGCTTCGAGGATGCGGCGCGATGCTTCGAGGAGGCGCTGCGCATGAACGCGAGGATGGGCGCTCGCCCCTGGCTCGCACACACGCAGGAGGACTATGCCCGCATGCTGGTCCGGCGGAATGGCGAGGGAGACCGAGAGCGGGCGGAGAAGCTCCTGTCGCTGGCCCAAGCGACCTACCACGAGCTCGGCATGAACGGCGACGCGGCCGTCGCGGCGGCGCTCGCGCGGACCCGGACCGATTAGGGTCGGGCGATGGCCGAGCTGCGCCGCGTGTCCCAGTCCGACCCGTTCGGGGCCTGGGAGATCGACCTCCACGGGCACCAGGTCGTCTACCGCGTGGCCGGCAGCGGGCCGCCCGTGGTGCTCATCCACGGGATGGTCAACTCCTCGAGGCACTGGCGCCAGGTCGCGCTCGCGCTGGCCGAGCGCCACACGGTGATCGCGCCCGACCTCGTCGGTCACGGCGACTCCGCGACGCCGCGCGGCGACTACTCGCTCGGCGCCCACGCCACGGTCATCCGCGACCTGCTGGCGGCGCTCGGGATCGGCCGGGCGACCGTGGTCGGCCACTCCTTCGGCGGCGGCGTGGCGATGGTGTTCTTCTGGCAGTTCCCGCACCGGGTGGAGCGGCTCGGGCTGGTCTCGAGCGGCGGTCTGGGGCCGGAGGTCTCGCCGCTGCTGCGCTCCGTCGCGGTGCCCGGCGCCTCGGCGCTGATCTCGCTGGCGGGCGCCGACCGGGTGACGAACGGGATCGATCGGGCGGGCGCGGCGCTGCGCGAGCGCGGCTCGGGCCTCGGCGTGCAGCTGCAGGCGATCGCCCGCGCGCTGCGGCCGCTCGGCAGCGCCGGCGCGCGCGAGGCGTTCGTGCACACGCTGCGCGCGGTGATCGACGCGCGCGGCCAGCGGGTCGGCGCGGCGGACCGGCTGTACCTGCTCGAGGCCGTCCCGACGCTGATCGCCTGGGGCGAGCGCGACCGCACGATCCCGATCGAGCACGGCCGTGCCGCGCACGCGGCGGTGCCGCACAGCCGCTTCGTCGAGCTCGCCGGCGCGGCGCACTTCCCGCACCTCGAGGCACCGGAGGCGCTCGCGGGCGCGCTTCTGGACTGGATCGCCGCGACCGAGCCGGCCGCACTGGACGACGAGGCGTGGCGCGCGCTGCTGCGCCGCCGCGCGAGCGCGCGTCCCCGCGCGGCCTAGCCGCCCGCGACGCTCGCGACGTAGGCCGCGACCGCGTCGATCTCGGCGTTGGCGAGCTCGTCGCCGAAGGCCGGCATGCCGCCGCCGCCACCGCGGACGTACGCCTTCACGGTCGCCGCGTCGGGCTTCGCCTCGTCGAGGTTCGGCCCGCTCGCCCCGGAGGTGCCCGCGTCCGCCAGCGTGTGGCAGCCGCCGCAGCTGGTGGTGAAGACCTCCTGGCCACTGGCGGCGGTCGCCTCGACCTGCTGGGGCGTGGCCGGCGCCTTCTCCGCGCCGATGAGCTGCGGCCCGATCAGGAGCACCGCGACCGCGAAGGCCGCCACGAGCCAGGTCACCCACGCGAACACGCGGTCGATCGACGCCAGCATCAGGGCGAGGGGACCCCGCTCGTGGTGATGTACCACAGGCCGCTCGTCACCCACGTGGCGACGAGCAGCGTGAAGACCGTGCCGCCGATCACCGGCAGCCACACGCCCGCCCGCCCCGGCATGTGGATGAGGGTCACCTTGGTGGCGAACGCCCCGTAGAAGAGGCAGCCCAGCAGCGAGTGGGCCAGCACGCGCGCCGTCGTGGTCTGGAACGCGAGCTGGTAGAGGCAGTGGTAGGCGACGGGAAGGCTGATCAGGAACGCCAGCCGGCCCGAGATCCGGTGCGCGTTCGCGAGCCACGACGGCCGGCTCTCCAGCGGCAGCCGCCCGTACATCCACAGCGCCGTGAGGACCTGGGCGAGCCCGAACAGCACGGCGGCGCTCGTCAACCAGACCTTCATCGTGATCGTGTCCGCGAACCCGAGCGTGATCGACAGGTCGCTGGCCGGATCGTGCGCGCGCCCGTAGAGCCCGAGCGCGATCGCCACGGCGGCGCCCATCGCGCCCGCCGCCAGCACCCCGGCCCCGCCGATCTGGCTGGGCGGCTCCGGCGCGGTCTCGGCGGCGGTGCTCATAGGACCGGCCGATCCTCTCCGACTTCGGGACCGTCGTGCAAGAAATGTGCCGGGCCCCTCCGGCGCGAAGCTCGTGGCAGCCGTACTGGACGCGCGGCGTGGCGTCGCGTACCGTGGTGCCCGTGCTCTCCACCTCGCGACAGCACCGCACCTTCGCCGCGGCCTCCTGAGCCCGCCGCGCGGCCCTGAGCAGTTCGCCGCGCGGCCACTCCCCGACGCCGCACGTATCCACTTCCGCGAAGGAGCTCAGAGTTGAACCTCTCCACCCTCGGGTGGGACGGCGGATGGGCGCAGGCCCTCGCCGACCACGATGACCACGCGCTCGTCCCCGCGCGCGTGACCGCAGTGCACCGCGGGCGCTTTGCCGTCCGCGGCGACGACGTGAACGCGCTCGTGCCAGTCGCGGGCGCGCTGGAGGACGCCGCCCGCGCCCCGGCCGACCTGCCCGCCACGGGCGACTGGGTGGCGTTGCGCGGCGGCGAGGCGATCCGCCACGTGCTGCCGCGGCGCACGCTGCTCGCGCGCGCCGACGACGACGGGCGCGAGGAGGCGCTGGCCGCCAACGTCGACCTGTGCCTCGTCACGACCTCGCTCGACATGGACCTCAACCTGCGGCGGCTCGAGCGCTTCGTCGCGCTCGCGCGCGCCGGCGGCGTCGAGGTCCTGATCGTCTGCACGAAGGGCGACCTCGCGCGCGACCCGATCGCGGAGACGGCCGCGGTGTCCGCCGCCACCGGGGCGGAGGCGATCGTGCTCTCGGCCCGCGACGGCTGGGGCGTCAACGGGCTGCTCGCCCGCCTGGCGCCCGGCCGCACCCACGCGCTCGTCGGCATGTCGGGCGTCGGCAAGAGCACGCTCGTGAACCTCCTGCTCGGGGAGGAGCGCCAGCGAACGCTGGAGGTGCGCGAGAGCGACGCGCGCGGGCGGCACGCCACCACGCACCGGGAGCTGTTCGTCCTGCCCGAAGGCGCGCTGCTGATCGACACGCCCGGCCTGCGCCTGCCGCGGATGGCCTCCTCGGCGGGCGTGGAGGACGCGTTCGCCGACGTCACCGAGGCGGCGGCGCGCTGCCGCTTCGCCGACTGCGCCCACGCCGGCGAGCCCGGCTGCGGCGTCGCGGCCGCGGTCACCGCCGGGGAGCTCGCGCCCGACCGCCTCGCGGCGATGCGCAAGCTCGAGCGGGAGGGGCTCAGCGCCGCCGAGCGCCGCGCGCGCTCGCGGGCGTTCCACAAGCGCCACCGGAAGGAGATCCGCGCGCGGACGCGCCACCGGTGATCGTGCGCGGGCCGCAGGGCGTGCCCGTCGCAGCCGGGTGAGAGGATGCGGGTCGTGAGCACCACGGCCCGCATCCGGCGACCGCACCTGACCACGGTGCGGCGCGACGACGACCGGGTGAGCCCGCTCGAGCTGTTCTTCGACCTCGTGTTCGTGCTCGCGCTCACGCAGTGCACGGCCCTGATGGCGAACGAGCCGACGTGGACCGGCCTGGCCAAGGGCGTGGCGATCCTCGCCGTGATGTGGTGGGCGTGGGTCGGCTACACGTGGGCGTGCAGCACGCTCGATCCCGAGGAGGGCTCGGTCCGCGTCGTCCTCTTCACCGCGATGGCCGGCCTGCTCGTCGTCGCGCTCGCGATCCCGGAGGCGTTCGGCGACGAGGCGGTGGTCTTCGCGATCGCCTACGGCGTCGTGCGGGGCATGCAGGTCGCCCTGCTCGTGCTCGCCGGGCGCGAGGACCCCGAGCTGCGGCACTCCGCCGTGGGGCTGGCGATCTCCACCGCGATCGGCGTGGGCCTGCTGACGGCCGCGGCGTTCGCCGACGGGGAGCTGCAGGGCGCGCTGTGGGCGATCGCCATCGTGCTCGACGTCGGCGGCCCGCTCGTCATCGACCCCAGCGGCTGGCGGCTGATGCCCGAGCACTTCGCCGAGCGCCACGGCCTGATCGTGATCATCGCGCTCGGCGAGTCGATCGTCGCGATCGGCGTCGGGGCGGAGGTCGTCGGGGTGACGACGGGCGTGGTGCTGGCGACCGTCTTCGGCATGGCGGTGGCCGCGGCGCTGTGGTGGCTGTACTTCGACGTGGTGGCGCTCGTCGCCGCCCGCCGGCTGGAGAACGCCGAGCCCGGCCGGGAGCAGAACCAGATCGGGCGCGACTCGTTCTCCTACCTGCACTTCCCGATGGTCGCCGGCATCGTGCTGCTCGCGCTCGGGCTCAAGAAGACGCTCGAGCACACCGACGACGCGCTCAAGCTCGTCCCCGCCACCGCCCTGCTCGGCGGCACCGCGCTGTACCTGCTCGCCCACGTCGCCTTCCGCTGGCGCAACATCCACACGCTCAACCGCCAGCGGCTCGCGATGGCGGTCGTGCTGCCGCTGCTGATCCCGGTCGCCGTCGAGGTCCCCGCGCTGGCCGCCCTCGCTGGCCTCGCGGTGCTGATGGTGGGCCTCGTCGGCTACGAGGTGGCCCGCTACGGCGAGGCCCGCGAGCGGCTGCGCCGGAAGCTGCTGCACGGGGAGACGAGTCTCCTAGACGCCCGCCAAGTCGGCGCAGCGCGACGGGTCGCCGGAGCGGTAGCCCGCCAGCCACGCCGCGCGCCGCTCGTCCGGCGTCCCGTGGTGCTGCGGGTTGGACGTGTCGAAGTCGCCCGCCGCGAGCACGGTCGAGATCGCCTCCTCGACGTCGCCGGGCCCCAGCCTGCCCTCGCGGTAGACGCTGTTGCCCCACAGCCCGGCCATGCAGTCGGCCTGCAGCTCGAGCGCCTCGACGCCGTAGCGGGGATCGACGCGTGCGAGCCCGAGCTCCTGCTGGACGTTGTGGGCGTACTCGTGGGCGATCACGTAGGCGAGCCCGAAGTCGCCGCGCGCCTTGCCGTAGCCGGCGCGCTCGCCGGGGAAGGTGCGGCCCGTGCCGCGCAGGATGTTCGCCGCCAGCTCCTCGCCGACGAAGATCGTGTCGTCGGCCGGGCAGTAGAACGCCGCGTTCTCGTCCGCGGCCGCCCCGCACCCGGAGCGCGCGGCGCGCCCCGGCGGGATCCACAGGAAGGAGACGCGGGGCTCCGGCGCGCCCGAGCCGCGCAGGGTGCGCGTCCAGTAGGCGTCGACGGAGCGCAGGACCTCGGTCAGGTAGTCCTCCAGGCGCTTGTCGCCCGAGCTCGGCGCCTGGTCGTCGCGCGTCGCCTGCGGCACCGCGCGCTCGAGGTCGTCGAGCGCCGCGCGCACGCGGTCGACGACCCTGCGCGCCGAGCGCTCCGCCCGGTCGCGCGCCTTCTCGGCCCGATCGCGCAGCGCCTCCCCGCGCTCGCGCAGGTCGCCGGCGTCGCCGCACGCCGGCGCGGCGAGCGCGAGCAGCACGAGCAGGAGGAGCGCGGCGAGGCGAGGCACCCCCGGCAGCTACCCGCGGCGCCCGGTCCGGACGCTCAATGCGCGGGCCGGCCGCCCATGCGGATCCGCGGGTCGACCCGGACGATCGCCAGGTCGGCGAGCAGGGAGACGGCCACGATCAGCACCGCGGCCCACATCGCCAGCCCCTGCAGCATCGGGATGTCGATGTAGTTCTCCGGCGCGCCGTAGTTCTGGCCCAGCGCGCGCCGCATGTGACGGAAGAAGCCCGGGATGGAGAAGACCCACTCGACGAGCACCACGTTCATGACCATGATCGGCGCCGAGGCGCCGAACTGCGACAGCACCGTCACGAACGAGGCGGGCGCGGCGTGGCGGCCCACGACGCGCTTCTCCGGCACGCCCTTCGCGCGCGCCGTGCGCACCCAGTGCTCGCCCATCGAGTCGCGCGTGAGGGCGAGCGTGAGCCGCAGGATCGCCCCGGCGAGCGGGGCGCCGACGACGAGCCACGGCACGAGCATCGAGCGGACGAAGGCCCACGGGCTCTCCTGCGGCGCCTCGTAGGAGTTGGGGTCGAAGTACGGGGAGAGCCGGGCGGCGAACACCGCGCACGAGACTCCTCGTGGACGTAGTCCGCCGCCCGAGCGTGAAGCGGAACAGCGCGCCGCGCTCGACCGTCGCGCCCGAGGCGTGCCCGCCGAGCACAGGCCGTCGCCCGGCGGTGTAGCGATCCGGGCGGAGCAGCCGGATCGATCCCGCCAGGCCGAAGAGACGCCGCTGCAGCAGCGACAGCCGGTCCCGTAGGCCGCCCACAGGTCAGCCGGCGCACGATGTCCACCCCACCACGGCGCGCCATCTTGGCGCGCCGGCTGCCGCGGGTCACGCCCGCGACGCACCCGCGGGTCCGCAGGTCACACAGGTGGAACCATCCGCGCGACGAACCACCGGGCGAGCGCGAGCACCCGCTCGCGCGGGTAGCGCTCCGGGTCGGCCAGCAGCAGCCGCGCCGCCTCGTCGGCCAGGGCCGAGAGCAGGTGCGCGGCCAGCTCGGGGTCCGGCGCGTGGACGCCGCCGCCGTCGCCGAGCGCCGCGGCGAGCTGCGCGACCACGGCGGAGCGGCCGCGGGCGATCGCCTCGTGCAGCACGGCGGGCGCGCCCTCGCTCGGGACGAGCACGAGCCGCCACGTCCCCGGGTCGGCCTGCACGGCCTGCAGGTAGCCGCCGAGCGCGGCGACGAGGCGCTCCCCGGGGTCGCTGCGCGCGAGCGCCGCCGGCAGCACCGCGGAGAGCTGGCCGAGCGCGCGGGCGCCCTCGCGCGCGACGAGCGCGTCGAGCAGCCCGGGCAGGTCCGAGAAGTGCCCGTAGACGATCGGGCGGCTGATGCCGGCCTCGCGGGCGACGCCCTCGATCGACACCGCGTGGAACCCGCGCGCGGCGACGATCGCCTTCGTGACGTCGAGCAGCTGCTCGCGGCGCGCCTCTGCGCTCATCCGGACGGGTGCGCGTGTGGTCATCGTCACGCTCATGTTACAGAACCGTAAGTTACGGTAATGTAAGGGCACATGGCCACCACCGACACCATCCCCGCCGAGGTCGGCGTCGCGATCGTCGGCTCCGGCTTCTCCGGCTTGTGCATGGCGATCAAGCTGCGCGAGGCCGGCATGGACGACTTCGTGGTGCTCGAGCGCGGCGACGCCGTCGGCGGCACCTGGTGGTTCAACACCTACCCGGGTTGCGGCTGCGACGTCCCGTCGCACCTCTACTCCTTCTCCTTCGCGCCCAACCCCGACTGGACGCGGACCTACTCGCGCCAGGGCGAGATCGAGGCCTACCTCCAGCGCGTCGCGAAGGACTTCGACGTCGAGCGCTCCATCCGCCTCGGCACGACGGTCACCGGCGCCGCCTGGGACGAGGACGAGCAGCGCTGGCAGGTCGCCACCGACCGGGGCGACCTGCGCGCGCGGGTCCTCGTGTCGGCCGCGGGCGCGCTGAGCGATCCCAAGACGCCCGACATCGAGGGCATCGAGCGCTTCCAGGGCCGCATGTTCCACTCGGCCCAGTGGGACCACGACTACGACGTGAGCGGCAAGCGCGTCGCCGTGATCGGCACGGGCGCCTCGGCGATCCAGTTCGTCCCCGCGATCGCGCCGGACGTCGAGCAGATGCACGTCTTCCAGCGCACGGCGCCGTGGATCATGCCCCACACCGACCGGCCGATCTCGCGCCGCGAGCGCGCGCTCTATCGCCGTCTCCCTGTGCTGCAGCGGCTCCTGCGGGGCGGCATCTACTCTGCCCGCGAGCTGCTCGTGCTCGGGTTCGTCAAGGAGCCGCGGCTGATGAGGCTGGTCGAGCGGCTCGCCCGCAAGCACATGGACCGCCAGATCTCCGACCCCGAGCTGCGCCGCAAGGTCGAGCCGGGCTACACCATCGGCTGCAAGCGCATCCTGCCCTCGAACAAGTGGTATCCGGCGCTCGGCCGCGACAACGTGGAGCTCGTCACGGACGGCGTCGCCGAGGTGCGCGAGCACTCGCTCGTCACGGGCGCCGGCGAGGAGGTCCCCGTCGACGCGATCATCTTCGGCACCGGCTTCAACGTGACCGACATGCCGGTCGCGCGCTACGTGCGCGGCCGCGGCGGCAGCACGCTCGACGAGCACTGGAAGGGCAGCCCGCGCGCCCACCTCGGCTCGACCGTGCCCGGCTTCCCGAACCTGTTCATGCTGCTCGGCCCCAACACGGGCCTCGGGCACAGCTCGATGGTCTACATGATCGAGTCCCAGGTCTCCCACGTGCTGGGCGCGCTGAAGGCGATGCGCGACCGCGGCGCCGCCACGCTCGAGGTCAAGGCCGAGGCCGTGGAGCACTTCAACACGGCGCTGGACCGGCAGATGAAGGACACGGTCTGGAGCACGGGCTGCAAGAGCTGGTACCTCGACGACACGGGCCGCAACGCGACCCTGTGGCCGGACTGGACGTTCCTGTTCCGCCGCCGCGCCGCGCGCTTCGACGCCTCCGAGTACGAGCTCGGCACGGGCCGGCCCGCGCCTGAGCCCGTGCCGGCCTAGGCGTTGCTCGCCCGCATCTTCGGGTCCAGCCAGGCGAGCGCGAGGTCGACCAGCAGGCTGCCGAGGGCGACGAGCACCGCGGCGCTGATCACGATGCCCATGATCACCGGGTAGTCCTCGTTGTCCATGCTCGAGCGGAACCCCTGGAAGACGCCCGGGATGCTGAAGGTCAGCTCGACGAGCACCATGTTGGTGACCATCACGGGCACGCTCACGCCGGCCAGCGTGAGCACCGGCGCGGCCGCCGCCGGCACGGCGTGGCGGCGCAGCATGCGCCGGTCCGAGATGCCCTTGGACAGCGCCGTGCGGATGAACTCCTCGTGCAGGACCTCGCGCATCGAGCTGTTCATCATGCGCTCGCAGACGGCCGCCAGCGGGAGGCCGACGACGATCCACGGCACGATCATCGAGCCGAGCCAGCGGATCGGGCTCTCCTCGAACGGCACGTACTTGAGCGGGATGAAGCCGATGCCGGTGACCGCGATGCCGGAGCCGAACAGCAGCAGCAGCGACAGCCCGACGACGTAGACGGGCGCGCACAGGAAGAACATCGAGGCGGCCTCGATCCCTCGCGCCCCCGGCGCGCGCGGCCGTGACCCGACGTAGGTGCCGGCCGTGAGGCCGAGCAGCAGGCCGAACGCCATCCCGCCGCCGAGCAGCCACAGGTCGACGGGCAGCCCCTCGCGCAGCATGCCGGCCACGGGCGGCTGGTTGTTCTCCCACGAGTTGCCCAGCTCGAAGTGCAGGAACGCCTGGACCAGGTAGTCGCCGAGCTGCTCCAGCGTGGGCCGCTGGTCGAAGGCGAACGCCTCGGGCCGGAGCCCGTGGATGCTGATCCAGGTCACGAGCGTGACCATCACGACCACCGCCACGAGCGCGACCAGCCGTCGTGCGAGGAACTTCACCATCGTGCCGCCATCCCGGCGGGCAAACCTAACAGCGCCCGCAGCGCCTCCGGGGCCGTTCACCGACCCCGCGGTAAGCCGGTTCCCTCGAGGTGACCGCGCGCCGGATCAGCGCAGCCGCAGCGGCACCGTCACCGTGGAACGGTGCCGGCCGCCGGCGGCGTCGCGGCCGCTGACGCGCAGCCGGATCCGCACCTTGCGGCCGCGGCGCAGGGCGCGGCGCGCCGGGGCGCGGAGCCGCGCCGGGAGCCGCACCTCGAAGCGCCGCCCGCCCGCGAGCGCCCGGCCCTTCGGCACGGGCAGGGCGTGCATGCCGCCGCCGATGGCGAGCGCGGCCGACGCGGACAGCGTGCAGGCCTGGGAGCAGCGGACCGGCAGGGCGAGCTTCGGGGCGAGCACGCGCGCGGCCTTCGGGCGGTCGAGGCTCACCCGCCACGGCGCCGCGGGGGCGGCCGGCTCCGGCGTCGCCGCGGGTGCCGGGGTCGGGGTGGGCGTGGCGGTCGGCGTCGGGGTCGGAGCGCGGGCGAACCGCGCGGTCAGCGACACGTCGTCGTCGGGGGTCAGCAGGCGCGAGGCGTCGAGCGCTCCGTCGCTCCAGCCGCGGAAGCTCCACAGCACGTCCGCCACCCGCTGCTCGGGGGCGGCGGCGACCGTCACCGTCGAGCCCGCGATCACCGTGCGACTCACGTCGGCGCCCTCGACACCGTCGACGGTCACCGCGGTGCCGGCGGTGTCGGTGACGACGTGCACCCGCGCGGGCCGCGGCTCCAGCCGGACCGAGGTGGAGCCCGTCAGGCCGCCCGAGTCCTTCGCCACGAGGGTCAGGACGACCCGGGAGGGATAGTCGTGCTCGGGCCCGAGGATCGTCCCGGAGGCGCCCGCGCGCTTCTCGATCGGGTGCGTGTGGCAGGCCTCCACCGAGCCGGGGCAGTGGTCGAGCGTCAGGATCCACTCGAGCGCGCCGGGGCCGAGCGTCTCCTGGTCGTCGGCCGCCGAGCCGCTGAACTCGATCGGCTGCCCGACCGACCACGCCGCCCCGTTCGCTGGCGCGGCGATCACCGGCCGGGGCGCCGTGTTGCCCGCGGTGACGGTCACGTGCGCGTCGGCCGTCGCGCCGAGCGCGTCGGTGACGAGCAGCCCCACCCGGACGCTCCCCGGCTGGGTGTAGGTCCGTGACACCTGGAGGCCCGTCGCGTCGTCGAAGGCGCCGTCGCCGTCCAGGTCCCAGGCGTACTCGAGCGCGTCGCCGTCGGGGTCCGTCGTCCCCGCGGCCGAGAGGTCGACGGCCAGCGGCGTGGCGCCCTCGGACGGGTTCGCCGCGACCTCGGCCTCGGGCGCGCGGTTGCCCGGGGTGTAGCGGATCCGGTGCACCGAGCCGTCGGTCGGATGCTCGGGGTCGTAGTAGGTGTAGTAGAGGTCGCCGCCCGGGCCGTCCTGCAGCTCGACGGGCCCGCCCGTGCCGTCGCCGCGGGCGAACAGCGCGAGCTTGGAGGGATCGGGGCGGCCGCCGGCGCCAGGGCCCATCGCGAAGATGCACACGCCCGAGTAGTCCGTGAAGAACAGGTTGCCGGCGCGGTCGCCGCCGTAGCCGGACGGGAACGCGATGCCAGAGACCGAGCCGCCCCGGTCCCACTGGCAGCCGTCGCCGGGCGTGACCGGCTCGAAGTGCTCGTACGCGAACGCGGGCTGCGTCGCGTCCCCGGCCTTCAGGTCCGCGCACAGCGGGTCCCCGTTCCACGCCGCGACGCGCCCGGGGCCCTCGTAGCAGGGCCAGCCGAAGTTCTCGGCGACGTCGTCGCCGGCGTCGGCGATGACGTTGAGCTCCTCCCAGGTGATCAGCCCGACGTCGCCGATCCAGATCTCGCTCGTGCCGGGGCGGAACGCCCAGCGGAACGGGTTGCGCAGGCCGTAGGCGATCAGCCGGCTCGCGCCGGCGTCGCCGGCGGCGAACGGGTTGCCCGGCGCGGCCGCGCCCGTGCTCGGGTCCAGGCGCAGGATCGATCCCGACAGGCCCGTCGGGTCCGCGGTCGTGCGGACGTCCTGCGAGCGCAGCGAGCCGCCCTCACCCGGCGGGTCGCCGCACGGGTTCGGCGGCAGCGCGCCGGTCGCCGGCAGCTGCCCCCAGTCGCGCTGATAGAAGCTCGCGCCCTCGCCCGCACCCACGTAGAGCATCCCGTCCGGGCCGAACGCGACCGTGCCCACCGAGTGACTCGGGAACTGCTGGCACCACTCGTTCTGGATCAGCGTGGTGATCTCGGAAGCGACGCCGAGCTCGTTGACCGTGATCCGGGCGAGCACGCCCGACACGATGCAGCCGGCCGCGGTGGCGCCGGGCGGGTCGGGACAGCCGTCGCCCCAGCGCGGCGAGGAGCCGCCGATCACGGCGTCCCGCGTGTAGAGCACGTAGATCCGCCCGTTGGTGGCGAAGGCCGGGTCGAGCGCCAACCCGAGCATGCCGCGGTCCCAGAAGTCGTGGACGTCCTGCGAGAGGTCGGCCGTCACGACCGGGGTGACGTCGCCGGCGTCGTCGAAGGCGAGGATCCGGCCGGACTTCTCGGCCACGAAGATGCGGCCATCCGGGGGAGGTGCGAAGCGCACCGCCATCGGGCTGTCGAGGTTCTCGAGCACCGCCACGTCCTGGAAGCGCTCGTCGACGGGCTGCATCGGGGCCGCCGCGGACGCGGGGGCGGCGAGCGCGAACGCGGCGACGGCGGCCGCCACGAGCACCCTGCAGGTTGCGACCACGCCCATCACGGACCACCGTACGCGGCGCGGCGGGTCGTGACTGTGGGAGATTCGTCCACCTTCGGGTCCCCGCGCTGACTGGGCCGGGCCCGGCGGGGGCGATTCCTGCCCCAGCCGGCGAAGGAATTCCCAACGGCGGCATGCGGTGGACTACGGTCGCGCGATGAAGCTTGTCCTCCCCCTCGCCGTCCTCGCCGGGCTCGGCATCGGCGCCACCGCCCTCGCGCAGGGCGGCGACAACCCGTACGACTCGCCCGAGCCGGCGGTCACCTCCTCGCAGGTGCTCAAGCTCCCCGACTCCGCCCCCGGATGCGGCTCCGTCCGCGACGCCACGGTCCGCATCACCCTGCCGACCGGCGCGATCCTCGGCTACGTGCGGATCGTCGTCGACGGCCGCCAGGCCGCCCGCCTCACCGGCGTCCCGCGCGCGGCCAGCGCCACGGTCCGGGTCCCGCAGTCCGGGGCGCGCCTCAGCGTCAGGGCCGAGACCCTCGGCGGCCAGAAGCCTGAGCGCGAGCCGCATCTACGCCGACTGCACCCGCCCGCCGGACACCGGCGGCGGCGGAGGCGGCAGCAACCCGGTCGGCGGCGGCGGCGAGGGCTAGGCGCTAGGCGCCCGCGACGCGCTCGGCCTCGTCGCGCGTCGGCGGCGGGGCCCCGGGCCGCTCGGGCAGCGGCACGTCCGGCGTGCGGGCGACCGCCAGCGCCGTGACGACGAAGCGGCCGGCGGGCGGGAACGGGCGGCCGTCGGTCGGCGGCTCGTGCTTGTGCGCCTCGTAGAGGTCGAGCAGCTCGAGCACCGCCGCGCACACCGGCGCGCACTCCGCGGTCGGACCCGACGGCGCAGGACAGGCGCGCGAGCGCGATCGGCTCCTCCGGATCGGCGCGCGCGAACGCGCGGCCCATCGCGCTGACGAGGTGCGTCACGACGCGCTCGAGGTGCGGGTCCAGGGGCGCCACGCGCCGCGGCGGCGGGCCCGCGTCGGCGCCCGGCTCACCCGTCAGCAGCCGCTCCATCTGGCCGCCGCCGATCGAGCGCACGGCCTCGGGCCCGAGGCCGGCCTGCAGCGCGCAGCGCAGCGCCAGCACGGCTGACATCACCGGCAGCCCGTACGGCGAGTCGCTGGCCCAGAGGATCTGCGCCGGCGGCGCGAGGCAGAACAGCGCCATCAGGTCGGCGGGGTTCCACCACGCGGTGTCCACGAACAGGTTCGGGTGCTCGGGCATCACCTTCCACAGCCACGCGAGGTCGGAGATCGCGCCGTGGGCGAGGATCAGCTTGGCGCCGGGGAACTCGCCGCTGAGCGCGACGGTGTGCTGCCCGAGCGCCGGGATCCCGCGACCCGCGTGGATCAGGACGGGCAGGCCCCGCTCGTGCGCGAGCTCCACGACCTGCCGCACGCCGGGCTCGTCGAGCCCGAACCGCTCGGCGCGCGGGTGCAGCTTGATCCCGCGCGCGCCGGCGTCCAGCGCGCGGGTGGCCTCGGCGAGCGCGCCGTCGCGCGGGTCGACGCGGCAGTAGGGCACCACGACGCCGTCCGAGGCCGCGGCCGCCTCGATCACGAAGTCGTTCGCGGCGCGGTAGCCCTCCGGCTCGTGCATCGGGAACACGACGCCGCGCGCGCCGGCGCCGCCGAGCGCCTTCAGCAGCTGCTCGGGGGTCTGGGAGAACCCGTCGGGGTCGTTGGCGCCGACGTGCGTGTGCGCGTCATAGAGGGCGAGCCCGCCCACATCGGCCGAGAGGCGGTCGAAGTACGGCCGTAGGTGGGCATCCACGTCGAGCATCGGCGGCCAGGCTATAGGGGCGGAGGACGGTGACCGATACTGCGCTCATGCACTTCCGCCGCGAGCGCGTCCGCATCGAGACGCAGCGCCACGAGATCGAGGGGACGCTGCAGCTCCCCAACGAGGGCTTCCGGTCCCGGACCACCGATTTCCTGAACGCCCACGAGCGCGACTTCCTCGCGGTCACGGAAGCCGAGCTGACCTGGCTCGACGGCAGCCGCGAGCCCGAGCGCCACGAGTACCTGGCGATCGCCGTGCGCCACGTCGTGCTCGTGCTCGAGCTCGAGACCCTCGGCGTCTACGACGAGACGGGCTCGGAGCCGACGCCGATCCCGCTCGCGGCCTCCCAGCCGCCCCCGGCCACGTAGCCGCACAGGGGGACGGAGAGGGAGGGATTCGAACCCTCGGACGAGGTTGACCCCCGTCACACGATTTCCAATCGTGCCCGTTCAACCGCTCCGGCACCTCTCCAGGGTGGAGCGGCCGAAAGGGTAACGCGCCGGGCGACGCCTAGATCTGCCAGGCGCCCTGGTGCAGGACGGGGACCTTGTCCCCGTCCGCGGTGATGCCGGAGACCTTCAGTTCCTCGGAGCCGATCATGAAGTCGATGTGGATCGCGCTCTCGTTGACGTCGGCCTCGCGGGCGCCGGCGACGAACGGGAAGCCCTGGCCGAGCGCGATGTGGCTGGCGGCGTTCTCGTCGAGCAGCGTGTCGTAGAAGACCGTGTCGAGCTTGCCGATGCGGCCCTCGCCGTCGACGAGCGCGACCTCGCCGAGCCGCGCCGCGCCCTCGTCGCGGGCGACGATCGTGCGCATGACGTCCTCGGCCGAGTCTGCGTCGACCTGGACCGCGCGGCCGCCCTCGAAGCGCACGCGCAGGTTGCGCACCACGGTGCCGTCGATCAGCACGAGCGGCTTGGTGGAGGTCACGTGCCCGTCGGCGCGCAGCGGATCGGGCGAGGTGAAGACCTCCTCGGTGGGCAGGTTGGGCATGTGCTCGACCCCGTCGACGGTCTCGAAGCGCGCCGCCTGCCACTCGGCCCCCTGCAGCAGCCCGATGGTGAGGTCGGTTCCCGGCCCCTCGTAGTGCAGCGCGTCGAAGCCGCGCTCGGTCAGCGTGCGGGCGGCCGAGACGAGCGTGTCCGCGCGCTCGCGCCAGACCGCGATCGGGTCCTCCTCGTCGAGCCGCAGCACGTGGACGATCTGCTCGTCGAGCTTGGCCAGCGCCTGCTCGCCGGGCAGGTCGGGGTGGACGAGCCTGGCCCACTCCTCCGTCGTGCACGGCACGATCGTCCAGTTGGTCGTGCGGTCGTTGACGACCTTGCCGGCCTCCTTGACCGACGGCAGCCGGTCGCGGCCGGCGCGCACCGGGTCGAGGTCCTCGAGCAGCCCCGGCGCCACGGGCCCGGACAGCGCGACCCGCGCCGCGTGGTGATCGCCGAGCGCGAGCACGCGGTCGCCCAGCCACGGCGGGACGAAGTCCAGCGTGTCCTCGGCCGCGTACTGGATGCGGGCGCGCTTGACCCACGGGTCGAACCAGCCCACGTCGACGAACTTCGCGCCGTGCCGGTAGGCGCTCTCGGCCAGCGCCCGGATCAGGCGCTCCTTGCCCGGCTCGCCGCTGATGGCCAGGATCTGCCCCTGCTGGAGGTTGCACCCGAAGCCGACCGCGAGCTCGGCCAGGCGCTTGAGCGTGGCGTCGTCCATTGGCGGGCCAATCTATCGACCGGACGGCGCGAGGCGGAGGGGGAGGGATTCGAACCCTCGGGAGGCCAGTGACCTCTAACGGCTTTCGAGACCGGGACAAAGCGCTCCACAGCCCGCATGAAACCTGGAGGCGGACGGCGGGAGGATCCCGGGGGGAATGAAAGCTCAAGTGGCCTGTCCGCGCGACTCCGCGGCCACCGCATCTTCGATGAACTCGTCGAGCTGGCGGCGGGCCCGCTGCATCGCATCGGGCAGCGTGTGCGTGTAGCGACTCAGGGTGATCGGTGCTGCACCTGCTTGCGCCTCTGGAGTCGCGTGGCCCATGAGTACCGAGGCGACCTTTGGAGTCACCCCGGCAGCGTCGAGCCAGGTCGCCGCGGTGTGCCGGCACTCGTGCAGGCCGATCGGATCAAGAGCGTCAGGTCGCGCGCGGTTCCAAGGGCTGCCGGGATCAGCTCGCTCCCAGCCCCACGCCTTCATCGCGCGCGCCATCAGTCCGCCGGTCGAGAGCACGCCTCGCCGGCTCTGCTTCATCGGTGGACAGACAAGTTGATCGCCGTCCGGCTTGCCGCGTTCGAGATAGGCACGCTTGAGCAGAGCCTTCAGCGGCCGCACGGCCGGTACGACTCGTCGCGCTGCGCGTGACTTTCTCGCGCTCTCGTCGACGCCCCACTCGATCGCGCCGACGTCGAGGTCGACCTCGCGCCAGCGCAACCGGACGATCTGACCGCGGCGCCCCATCGCGTAGCCGGCCAGCGCGTACGGCAGAGCGTCGTCGATCGGAAGCGCCGAAAGCAGGCCGGCGAACTCAGCTGGCGTGGCAACCCGGTCGCGAGGCGTCGCGTTCATGGAGGGGAGTCGGACGAGCGCCGCTGGGTCGTGCCCGACCATCTCGCGGTCCTGCGCCCATCGGTACAGCGATCGGATCGCGTTCACGACGGACCGCACGCGGCTGCCCGACATGGCCGGCGTGAGGTCGTCGACGAGCGCTTGAACGTGCGAGCGGCGAACGTCGGTGAGCCGCCTTCCGCCGAAGCGGGGGACGACGTGCACGCGCAGGCACTCGTCGATGTCCTTGATCGCCGAGGGCTTGTATCGGCGACCGTGCTTGTTGAGCACGCGTCCGTCGCGCGCGGCTTCCACGAAGCGGGTATGGGCGTCGCGGAACCGAACCGGTGCAGCCTGCGGGAGCTCACCGGACTCCATCAGCTCCACGAGCCTCATGTCGTCGAGCTGTGCGAGGACGACCCAGACGTTGGGGTGGCGAATGCGCTCTTCTCTCGGAACGGCGGGAGCCGCAGACCGGACAGGGGCATCCGATGTGTGCCGGAGTGGGCGATCTCGCGCATCCGCTGGAGGCAACCGGGGCCGCGCTCGAGCAGCTCGGCGAGGGAGGCGTGCAGCGTGCGATCGGCCGCCGCGAGGTCGACGATCTCCTCGCCGGCGACCACGGCCGGCCGCACGCCGTCGGCGGCATGGAATGATGCGAGCCTCATCCCGCCCTCACCCGCGGCGTGCTGCACTTGTGCTCGGACAAGGCGTCGTTTACCAACGGCCAAGTCTTCATCATCGACGGCGGGCAGATCGCACACTGAGGAGCAGTTGGCGTCCCTTCGACCGCCAACGACCTGTTCGCCCATCTGCGCCAGCGCGGGCACTTCTCACTCGACCAGGTCCGGTACGTGCTCCACCGACGGCGACGGCGAGCCGCAGCTCGTGCGGGCGGGGCTCGCCACGGCCGCGAGATGACGGCGCGCAGCCGACGCTCAGCCGGCGGATTCGGCGGCGGGGTAGGTGTAGAAGCCCTCGCCGCTCTCGCGTCCGAGCTTGCCCTGATCGATGTAGCGCTCCTTCAAGAGGGCGGCGGCCGCCTGCATCTTCTCGTCGGGCGAGGCGGCCGCGATGTTGTAGGCCGTCCGCAGCCCGATGACGTCCATCATCTGGAACGGGCCCTGGGAGGCGCCCACGCTGATCCGCCACGTCTTGTCGACCATCTCGGGCTCGGCGACGTCGTCCACCAGCAGGCCGAGCGCGGCGAACAGGAAGGGGACGGTCAGCGTGTTGAGGACGTAGCCTGGCTGCTCCTTCTTGAGCTCGATCGGCTCCATGCGGATGCTGCGGGCGAAGTCGACGACGGCGGCATAGACGGTGGGGTCGGTGCCGGCGTGGCCCATCACCTCCGCGATGTTGTGGGACCAGATCTCGTTCGCGAAGTGCAGCGCGAGGAACCGGTCGGGCCGCCCGGTGGAGTGTGCCAGCGCGCTCGGCAGCAGCGTGGAGCTGTTCGTTGCGAAGATCGTGCGCTCCGGCGCGACCGCCCCGAGCTTCGCGAACACCTCGCGCTTGAGGTCGAGGATTTCGGGGATCGTCTCGATCACGAGATCGGCGTCGCGCGCGGCGTCGGTGAGCTCGCTCGTGTACCGGATGCGCGCAAGGGCGGCGTCGGCGGCGCCCCCGGCGGCACCGTCCACCTCGCGCTCGTAGCGCTCCGCTAGCCCCGTGATCCGCTCGCGGCCGACGCCGAGCGCGGCGTCGTCGACGTCGTACGCGGTGGCGGGGTATCCGCAGTAGGCGGACTGGTAGGCGATCTGCGACCCGAGCACGCCCGTGCCCACGACGGTGACGGTGCCCAGCTGCGCGGTCATGGCGCCATCCCTCCTCTGGATTGATCAAAGGGGCAGGGTCGCCCCGCGCAGGGTGACCCGTCGTCATCCAAGCTGGACGACTGCGCCCAGGCCGGGGGCTTGGACCATGCTCAACCCAAATCGAGCGATGACATGGGCTACACCCGGCCGCTGCTGCTGCGCTGGCGGCGCGACGACGACATCGACGCGGCTGAGCACGTCCGGCAGCCGCCGCGTCCTCGGGCTCCGGCGCGAGGGGTCGCCGTAGTCGCCGGGGTGAGCGTCCCGTACTACACGGGGCTCGCGCACCCGCGATGCCCCCCGGCGAGCGCTCGAGCGCGAGTAGCCGGTGCGTGTTCGGACAGCGCAGCGCCCACAGCCCGTCGGGTGTGGTGACCACGACGTTGAGCGCGCACAGTGCGAGGTTGTCGCCCGGCCAGCGTGCGGCCGCCATCAGCTCGGCCCGGGGGGTCACCACCGGCGCGCCGGTCTCGCGAGTCACGAGCGCGAAGAAGCGCTCGGAGTCCGTGTCGCCTCGCACGAGCGCCACGTCGTCGCCGAGCTCGGCGTCGAGGCGGTGGAGGTCCTCGAGCACGCCGCTGTGCGAGAGCAGCCGGCCGTCGTGCTCGAAGGGTGCGTGTTGAGCAGCTCGAACGCCCGTGGACGCGAAGCGAAGGCGAGACGAACGTGCGCGAGCGGACGGTGAGCGCCTCCCGCCGGAACTCCCGGTCGCGAAACGCCGGGCGCGGGGATCGATGTACGTGCGCCCGCGCGCCCGGGTCGAACACGCCGAGCCCGGTGCCGTCCGGCTCGCGGTGGCTCTGACGCTCGATGCTGTCGGGGGCGCCGAGCAGCCGGAACCTCGCCGCTACGGGCTTGCGACCACCGGACATGCCGAACAGACGGCACCCGGGCTCACACTCTCACACGACCGGCACGCGACGAAGGCCGACGCGAGATCAGGCCGATCGTCACGATCCCGGTCAGCCCGGACATAAGCCCGAGGATGACGGGGAGGAACCACAGCGACCAGCCGACCGTTGCCGCCAACTGCGCCCACAGGCCGAACAGCAGCACGACGATTGCAGTGGCGATGAACAGGGACACTTCAGGGACTTCCGGCTGGTTTCGGATGATGAGCCGCAGGTTTCTCCGCCCGTGCGGGCGCCGGCTCCGGCGCGAGTGCGCGGTGCTGACGAAGCCGGCCGACGGGATACTTCCCTTCTCTCAACCTATTGTCATGCGATCGCGATGGCCCGCCGGCGCGGCGAAGCCAGACGGGGGCCTGGAGGCGATCTCCGGCGCTTCAGGTGCTGGGCACGTATCTGACGACCCGCAGCTGGAACGGACGATGCCCGCAGCGTGAGAACGGACTGGGTGAGCGGTCGCCACCCGCATCGAGTGGTCTCGGCTCCGGCTGCCATGGTCCCGTTCCCGAGGCCGGCCGGATCACCTAGAACAAGTGACGACGGCTCACCACGCTGGGCCTGATCGTTCTGCGCGGCATGAGCACGAACGGCGAGTCAGATTGGATCCAGGCCACGCCCCTCCCGGTCGCGGCTGACGAGGCGCGGCTGCTGGCGCTGCTCAAGGCCCATCACCGCGGTGGCCTGTCTATCGCCGAACTGCACGACCGCGGGATCTCGGCGCCGGCCCACGCGATCTACATGCTCCAACTCGCCGGCTACGAGGTTGGTCCCGCGCCCGTCGGGCTCGACGGTGGTCGCTCGAACAGCGCCTTCCGCCTGCACGCGGATCGCCCGCGCACGCCAGTGGCGCCCCGCCGCGGCTTCGCCTCAGTCGACCGCACTGTGATCGCGCTCCTGCTCGTGCTGACGCTGACGGCCGTCTTCGTAGTCGGCGCGGTGCTGTCGTGAGCGGCGCGAAGCGCAGCGGCCGCCGACTCGCAACGGCAAGCCTGGTCGTTTCCATGCTCGCCCTTGGGGCTACGGCGTGCGGCGGCAGCGGCGACGACGACGGGGCGACAACGGGCTCACCGGTGCTCCAGTGGTACATCAACCCCGACGACGGCGGCCAGTCCGAGATCGCCAGCCGCTGTACCGAGAGCGCCGGAGGCCGCTACCGGATCAACCCGTCGCTCCTGCCGAGGAACGCCAGCGACCAGCGCGAGCAGTTGTTGCGCCGACTCGCGGCCGAGGACAAGTCGATCGATCTGATGAGCATCGATCCGGTGTTCGTAGCCGAGTTCGCCCGTGCCGGATTTCTCGCTCCGATTCCCGAAGATCAGGCGCGCTCGCTCACCGACGGGGTGGTGAAGCCCGCTGTCACGAGCGCGACATGGCACGGGCGGCTGGTCGCGGTGCCGATGTGGGCGAACACCCAGCTGCTCTGGTACCGCAAGTCGGTCGTGCGCAAGGCCGGCCTCGACGTCGAGACGGCGCCGGTCACCTGGGACAAGCTGATCGCGGCGGCGCGGGCGACGGACACCACGGTCGGGGTCCAGGCGCAGCGCTACGAGGGTTACACGGTCTGGATCAATGCCCTGATCGAGTCGGCGGGCGGCCACATCATCCAGAACCCGGGCGCCGAGGCCGACAAGCTGAAGCTCGGCGTCGACTCGCCCGCGGGCGTGCGGGCCGCCGCGATCATCCGGCGCGTCGCGTCCAGCGGTGTCGGCGGACCGTCGCTGTCGAACTCCGACGAGGAAGCCGCGCGGGCCCTGTTCCAGGGCGCTGACGGCGGGTTCATGGTCAACTGGGCATACGTCTGGCGGGCGGCCAACGCCGCCGTCCAGGATGGTTCCCTGAGCGCCGACGTCATCGCCGACATCGGCTGGACGCGCTACCCGCGGGTCACGGACGGCGCCGCCAGTCGCGCGCCGATCGGCGGGATCAACATCGGGATCAGCCGCTGGTCGAAGCACGCCGACGTAGCGCTCGAGGCCGCCCGCTGCATCACGTCGGCCGAGAACCAGACCTTCTACTTCCTGCATGACGGCAACCCGGCCGCCCGTGCCGAGGTCTTCTCCGACCCGAAGGTGCTCGAGGCATTCCCGATGGCGCCGCAGCTGCTGCAGTCGCTCGAGCAATCGGCGCCGCGGCCACGGACCCAGTTCTACGGAGACGTCTCGTCCGCGCTGCAGCGCGAATTCCACGCACCCGGCGCGGTGACGCCGGAAACGCCCGCCGCTGCACAGCAGTTCATCCTGAGCGTGCTCAACGGGGACGCCCTGGTCTGATGTCGGCCGCCGCCCCCGCAGCCCGCCTCGCCACCACCGGCCGCCGGCAGCATCTCAGCGAGCGCGCGAAGGCGGAGCGGCGTCTCGGCGTCCTCCTCACGACGCCGGCGGTGTTCGTGCTGTTCGTGGTGGCCGGCTACCCGATCATCTACGCCGCATATGAGTCGTTCTTCAGCTTCCGGCTCACGACTCCCGGAGCACAGGAGTTCGTCGGGTTCGACAACTACCTGACGGTCCTCTCCGACAGCCTTTGGTGGAGCGATTTCGCGACCACGATGGAGATCACCGTCATCACCGTGATCGTCGAGTTCGTGCTCGGCATGGGATTCGCGCTGGTAATGCACAGGTTGGTGTTCGGGCGCAACATCGTCCGGACCGCCATCCTCATCCCCTACGCCGTCATCACCGTTGTCTCGGCGTACGCGTGGCAGTACGCGTTCGCCCCCGACAGCGGCTTCGTCAACCCGTTGCTCGGCATCACGCAGGACTGGTTCGGCGAGCGTACCTCGGCGCTCTTCGTCATCTGCATGTCGGAGATCTGGAAGACGACGCCGTTCATCTCGCTCTTGCTGCTCGCCGGGCTGGCTCAGATCCCGCAGAGCCTGAACCAAGCGGCGAAGGTCGACGGCGCCTCCGGGTGGCAGCGGTTCTGGTGGGTGACGGTGCCGAACATGCAGGGCGCGATCATGGTGGCGATCCTCTTCCGCGCCGTCGATGCCTTCCGCATCTTCGACAACGTCTTCATCATGACGGCAGGCGCTGCGAAGACCGAGACGCTTTCGATTCTGGCCTACCGGCAGACGATCAGCCGGGCCGAGATCGGGATGGGCTCCTGCATCTCAGTCCTGCTGTTCCTGAGCGTGCTGCTCATCTGCCTGGTCTTCATCAAGGTCCTTCGAACCCCGGTGGGCAAGGTGAGAGGCGAATGAAGACCCCACTGCGCAGCACGATCGGGCTGGGCGTGGCGTCGGTTGCGATCGTCATCTGGTCGCTGACGCCGATCGTCTGGATTACCTCGCTCTCCCTCAAGGAGGGCGACGACATCAACAACCAGCGGTTCTGGCCCACCCACGCCGGGCTCGACAACTACGACACCGTGTTCAGCACGGACGTCTTCACGTCCGCGCTGCGGAACTCGCTCGGGATCGTGTTGATCGCGACCGTCCTCTCGCTGCTGATCGCGACGTGCGCGGCGTATGCGATCTCGCGGCTCGAGTTCCCGGGCAGGCAGGCCGTGCTGAACTTCGCCTTGGCGGTGTCAGTGTTCCCGGCGGTCTCGATCGCGACGCCGCTGTTCAATCTGTGGCGGCAGATCGGGCTCTACGACACATGGCTCGGGCTGATCATCCCGTATATGTCGCTGACGCTGCCGGTGTCGCTGTGGATGCTTTCGTCCTACTTTCGCGACATCCCGCGCTCGCTCGAGAAGGCGGCGCAGGTCGACGGAGCCTCGACCTGGCAGACGATGTGGAAGGTGATCGTGCCGCTCGCGGCCCCCGGCGTGTTCACCACGGCCATCATCGCGTTCCTCACCGCCTGGAACGACTTCGTGTTCAGCATCACGCTCACCTCCACCGACAACGCGCGCACGGTGCCCGCGGCGCTCGCGTTCTTCAGCGGTGCGTCGCAGTTCGACCAGCCGACGGCCGCGATCTCGGCCGCGTCCGTGGTCGTGACGATCCCGGTGATGATCATCGTCCTGCTCTTCCAGCGGCGGATCGTCGCCGGGCTCACGAGCGGGGCCGTAAAAGGCTGAAAGTGAAAAGGAAATGCAATGAGCGATATCTCGATCCAGAATGTGACGAAGCGGTTCGGCTCCGACAAGCCGGCCGTCGACGACGTCAGCCTCGAGATCGCGGACGGCGAGTTCGTGATCCTCGTAGGCCCGTCGGGGTCCGGGAAGTCGACACTGCTGCAGATGATCGTCGGGCTGCTCGACATCACCGAAGGCGAGCTCTACATCGACGGCGAGCGCATGAACGACAAGACACCGCGCGACCGCGACCTGGCGATGGTCTTCCAGGACTACGCGCTGTATCCACACCTGACCGTCTACGAGAACATGGCGTTCCCGCTGCGGCTGAGGCATGTGCCCGCCGACGAGGCGAGAACCCGTGTCCGGGACATGGCCGAGATGCTCGAGCTCACCGAGTTCCTCGACCGCAAGCCGGCGAACCTCTCCGGCGGCCAGCGCCAGCGTGTCGCCATGGGGCGCGCGATGGTGCGCGACGCACACGCATTCCTATTCGACGAGCCCCTGTCGAATCTCGACGCCAAGCTGCGGGTCCAGATGCGGACTGAAATCTCGCGCCTCCACAAGAAGTTCGGCTCGACGACGGTATACGTCACCCACGACCAGGTCGAGGCGATGACGCTCGGCGACCGGCTCGCGATCTTGCGCTCGGGCGCACTTCAGCAGATCGGCACACCGAGGGAGTTGTACGAGCGGCCGATCAACCTCTTCGTAGCAGGCTTCATCGGCTCTCCCGCGATGAACTTCCTCCCGGCGGATATCCGGGCCGGCTCCCTGCGCACGCCGTTCGGGGACATCCCGTTCGACGTGCCACGGCTTGCAGGACGGCAGCGGGACAACGACGTCCTGATCGTCGGCATCCGCCCCGAGCAGTTCCACAACGCGGCGCTGTTGGACGACGATCAGCGTCACCGCAGCGTCATCCACCGGGCCCAGGTCGACGTGATCGAGTGGCTGGGCGACGAGCAGCTCCTGTACCTGCCCTACGAGGCGCCGGAGCGGATCCGTAAGCAGCTGGAGGAGCTCGGTCGCGAGCTCGACGCGGAGTGGTCGCGCACGCAGGTGGTGGCGAAGCTCAACGGCGAGACGAAGCTCACCGAGGGTGAGGAGGTGGAGCTCGCGTTCGACCCCCACCACGTGCACGTCTTCGATCCCGCGACGGGAACCAGACTGACGTGAGAACCACTGCCGCACGCCGCCCGATCAGCAACGTGCTCGGGCCGGCTCGCGTTCATCGGGATCGCCCAGGCGCCGGCTTCAAGCTCGGCGAGATCCGTAACTGGTCGCTGAGATGCCCCTCCCCCACTTTCCGGTCGCACATTATGCGTAGAACGCCGCAGTCTCCTCGTGGACGACAACGGAGTTGCGGACAGCTGCGAGGCGCTAGCGTCGGCGCGTGACGCAGCGTCCGATCGAGCTCCCGCCGGAGCACCTCTACCCGCCCGACGAATGGAAGCTCGTCGAAACGGGCTACAGCGACTCGTACCTGCATCGTGCGGAGTCCGCCTTCTCGGTGTCGAACGGCTACGTCGGCATCCGCGGGTGCTTCGATGAGGGGCGTCCATCGCACAACCCCGGCACGTTCATCAACGGGTTCCACGAGACGTGGCCGATCATCCACACGGAGGACGCCTACGGGCTCGCGCGATCGGGGCAGACGATCGCCACCGTGCCCGACGCGACGATCCTGCGGCTGTACGTCGACGACGAGCCTCTCTACGTTCCGACCGCGCGTCTGCGGCGCTATAGGCGGGTCCTCGACATGCGCGAGGGGACGTTGTCGCGCGAGCTCGACTGGTCGACCGCTGCCGGCAAGCACGTGAGCGTGCGCTCCCGCCGGCTGGTGTCGCTCGAACATCGGCACGTGGCGGCCGTGCAATTCGAGGTCGTGGTCCATGACCGTCCGGCGCCCGTCGTGATCTCGTCGGAGATCCTCAATCGCCAGGACGTGGCGTTCGGCGACGACGAGGCCGGCGGCCCGGCCGTCGCCGATCCGCGGCGCGCCGCGAGGCTGCGCCAGCGGGTTCTCGAGCCGGTGACATCCGAGCATGAAGGGCTGCGGATCGGCCTCGGCTACCGCACCGCCAGCAGCCGCATGACGCTCGGACTCGCTGCCGATCTGCGGGTGGAGACCGCCGCGCCATATCAGACCCACTGCACGAGCGAGGCCGACAGCGGCGCCGTCGTCGTCGCGGTCGACGCGCAGCCCGGCGTGCCGATCCGCATCACCAAGCTCATCGCCTACCAGACCTCGAGGGCGGTGCCGCCGAGCGAGCTCGTGCAGCGCTGCCACCGGACGCTTGACCGTGTCGTCCGCGACGGGTTCGGTGCTCTGATGACCGCCCAGCGTGCCCAGCTCGACCGGTTCTGGGACCGCGCCGACGTCCGCGTCGACATGGGCGAGCTGACGCCGCGCACCCAGCAGGCGATCCGGTGGAACCTGTTCCAGGTCGCGCAGGCGACTTGGAGAGCCGAGGGCTCAGGCGTACCCGCGAAGGGCCTGACCGCCGCATCCTATGGCGGCCACTACTTCTGGGATACCGAGATCTACCTCCTGCCCATGCTCACCTACACGAGCCCTCGGATCGCACGCAATCTCCTGCGCTTCCGCCACTCGATGCTCCCGCGCGCACGAGAGCGCGCGCGCGAGCTCGGCCAGCGCGGAGCGACGTTCCCGTGGCGGACGATCAACGGCAAAGAGGCCTCGGCGTACTTCCAGGCCGGCACTGCCCAGTACCACATCAATGCTGACATCGCCTACGCCATCCGCCGCTACGTCAACGCCCGCGACGACGCCGGGTTCCTCGCCGAGGCGGGCGCCGAGATGCTGGTGGAGACGGCGCGGTTGTGGGAGGACCTCGGCTTCTATGCCGATGACGGCCAGTTTCATATCCACGGCGTGACCGGGCCCGACGAGTACACGACGGTGGTCGACGACAACGCCTACACGAACCTGATGGCCCGATTGAACCTCACGTACGCCGCGCAAGCTGTGCGCAGACTCGAGTCGCAGCAGCCCGAGGCCTACGCCGCGCTCGTCGACGAGACCGGCCTCCAAGCCGACGAGCTCGCCGCCTGGGAGCGGGCCGCAGCGGCCATGCACGTACCGTTCGACCCACGCCGGGGCATCCATCCGCAGGACGTGCGCTTCCTGGACCACGAGCGATGGGACCTCGAAGCGACACCGCCGGAGCACTTCCCGCTGCTGCTGCACTACCACCCGCTCGACCTCTATCGCCACCAGGTGATCAAGCAGGCCGACATCGTCCTGGCGATGTTCCTGCTCGGCGACGAGTTCTCCGCCGAGCACAAGCGGGCGAATTTTGCCTACTACGACCGGCTTACGACCGGAGACTCGTCGCTGTCGGCCTCCGTCCAGAGCATCGTCGCCGCCGAGGTCGGTGAGGAGGAGGCCGCGCTTCGCTACTTCCGGCGCGCTCTGCTGATGGACCTGGCGGATATCGCCGGCAATGCGTCCGACGGCGTCCACGTCGCGGCCGCCGGGGGCGTCTGGCAGACGCTCGTGTTCGGCTTCGGCGGCGTGCGGGACTTCGACGGCGACATCTCGATCACCCCTCGGCTCCCGACGTCTTGGCGCTGCCTGGAATTCTCCCTGCGCGTCCGTGATCGACAGCTGCGCATCAGGCTCGAGCACGAGCGCGAGCGCTATCTGCTCGAGTCCGGAGATCCGCTGGAGCTCCGGATCCGCGGCGAGACCGTGCGGCTCCTACCGGCCAAATCGCACGAGGTGACAGGCCGACCGGCGGCAATGCCGGCGGGCGGCCCATGAGCGACGCGGCGAGCCTGCCGGGCCGGCCGCACTTTCCCCATCGCCAGTTGAAGTAGGTCGCGAGGATGTGCTCCGTCAACGGTCGCCAAGCCGGGCGCGCTTATCCCCTCGGATCCACCGAAGGGCCATGTCCTCTCCGATTCAGGCCGCCGCTGCGTTGAGCGAGCCCCACGGACCGCAGGCCCAGATGTCGTCGAGCAGCCCTCGCGCTCTCGCTTCGGTCCAGCGGTCGGCGTCGATCAGGCGCTCCACGAGCTCCGCGGCGTCGTCCAGCGCGGTCCGTGCGGCCGAGTCGGCCGCGAGGTCGTCGCAGAACAGGAGCGCATCGGCCGCCTGGCGGATGCAGTCCACCTCCGCCGGCCACAGCTTCGCCCCCATGCTGACCAAGACACGAATCGTCCCCGAAATGTGTGTCGCGAACGCCGTCTACCGCGTCTACGAGCAGAGATGATCTGAGATGGCGACCGTCCCCTACCAGCATCTCGGCTCCGCACTGGCGACCGACTACTTCTTCGTGCGCGAGCAATTCATCGACGAGCAGTGGGATCACTTCCTGCGCACGCGGCGGTTCGTCGACGACGAGGTGCTGCCGGCGATCAACGAGCACTGGGAGCGCGCCGAGCTGCCGTGGCCGTTGCTGCGCCGGCTCGTCAACCTGGACCTCTACGTAGTTCCCCGCGCGCGTTCCCGTGCGGACCCCGGATGGCGCGACTCGTTCGCGCCCGCAGAATTGTTCGCCCCCGGTCGAGCCAGCGAACAGGAGCCACCCATGTCTACCGCCGCCATGAAGCCAGATCTGACCCCAGCGCCCACGGGCACCTACAAGGCGGCGGTCGTCCACGACTTCCACAGCCCGCTGACGGTCGAGCAGGTCGCGCCGCCGGCGCTGGAGCCGGGGCAGGTGCGCGTCAAGGTGGAGGCGACGGGCCTCTGCCACACCGACATCCACGCCGCGCACGGCGACTGGCCGGTCAAGCCGTCGCCGCCGTTCGTGCCCGGGCACGAGGGCGTCGGCATCGTCGTCGAGACCGGCGCCGGCGTCACGGAGGTCGCGGTCGGCGAGCGCGTCGCGATGCCCTGGCTCGGCTACGCCTGCGGCGTGTGCGACCACTGCGTCTCGGGCTGGGAGACGCTTTGCCTCGAGCAGAAGAACATGGGCTACTCGATCGACGGCGGCTTCGGCGAGTACGCCGTCGCCTACGGTCGCTACGTGGTCAAAGTGCCCGACGCCATCGACCCGTTCGACGCCGCGCCGCTGACGTGCGCCGGCGTCACCACCTACAAGGCGGTGAAGGTCGCGGGCACGCGCTCGTCGAACCTCGTCGCCGTCTTCGGCGTCGGCGGACTCGGCCACCTCGCGATCCAGTACGCCGCGATCGCCGGCGGGCGCGTGATCGCCGTCGACATCCACGACGAGAAGCTCGACCTCGCCCGCGAGCTCGGCGCCGAGTTCACCATCAACGCCGCCAAGGAGGACCCGGTCGAGGCGATCCAGACGCTCGGCGGCGCCAACCAGGCGATCGCCCTGGCGGTCTCCCCGCGCGCGTTCGAGCAGGCCTACGGCGGGCTACGCCGCGGCGGCACGCTGGTCTTCGTTGCGCTGCCGGCCGACAACGAGGTCAAGCTGCCGATCTTCGAGACGGTGCTCAACGGCATCACCGTGGTCGGCTCGATCGTCGGCACCCGCGCCGACCTGCGCGAGGTCTTCACGCTGCACGCCGCCGGCCGCACCCGCGTCATCCGCGAGACCCGCTCGCTCGACGACGTCAACCAGGCGATCGCCGACGTCGAGGCCGGGCGCGTCGCGGCACGGATCGTGTTCGAGCCCTGAGCGCCCGATCCACGGCGACCATCGGGACGCGCTCGACACACGACACATGCGCGCCGGTCACGGCTGCTCGGCACGAGATGCGGGCGTCCGTCTGCAACTGCAACACGTGCCCGCTCCGGCGTGGATGCGCGCGTCCCCGCGCCACAAGCGCGTCATGGGATGGACGGCGCGCCATCTCCCTGCGGTCGGCGGCCGCGCTAAGGGCGGTGAGGTTGGTGTCGGCCTCGTACGGAGGACGTGGATCTCAAGCGCCCGACTCCACCGAGATCGCCGCCGAACTGTTCGTCTCCTCCAACACCGTGCGAACCCACCTGCGCCACATTTACGCCAAGCTCGACGCCCACAGCCGCACCGAGGCCGTGGCCCGCGGGCGCCAACTCGGGCTACCGGCCCCCGTCTCCCGCCTGGGCTGACGGCAGCGGCCGCCGCGCGACCTCGGCGGCGTCCTCGGGCGGGAGCCCGAGGAGCCGCAGCACACCCTCGGCGTGGTGGATGTCGGCGTCCCGCGGTGCGCGCCCGTCGAGCACGGCGCGCATCACGGCCAGCAGCGCGCCGCCGGCTGCAACCAAGGCGACCCGCTCGTTGGAGACGCGCAGGCGGCCGGCCTTGACCGCTCGCCGTAGGTCGCGCCGGGCGAAGGGCTCAAGGGCGGCGAGCATGACGTTGTGCGAGACGTCCATTCGGACGAGCAGCCAGCCCCAGTCGGGATCGCTGCGGGCGCGGCGAACGAAGTGGCGGTGGGCGGCGGAGATCACCTCGGCCGGATCCTCGAGCTGGCTGGTGACGGCCTCGATCGCCACGCCCTGTGCGGCGACCGTGTCGGCGAGGACCGCTTCGACGATCGCCTCCTTGCCGTCGAAGTGGTTGTAGAACGAGCCGAAGCCGACGTCGGCCTCGTCCGTGATCTCGTTGATGCGCGTGTTGTCGACGCCGTGGCGGGCGAACAGCGTCCTGGCCGCCTCGACGAGCTTCGCCCTCGTCTGCTCCCGACGGCGGGTATGCCGATCGCGCACCGGAGTCGCCACTTGACCGAGCTTATCGATCTTGACCCGGACGTCAGTTTCGACCAACGAGCCTCCAGGTCCACGCGTAGGCGGAGAGGACCTCGCGCACGGCCTCGTCGTCAGGCGAGTGCGGGACGACGATCTCCACCGTCCCGGCGGCGAGCACGGCGCGTACCCGGTCGTGCGCGACCGTCCCGGAGAGCGCGTTCTTGGCGGCCTGCTCGGCGGCACGGCGGCGCAGTTCGGGCTTGTAGGGCTTGCCGACGGCGGTGAGCGGGATATCGTCGATGATCACGACGTGCCGGGGCGCGGCGGCGCGCTCGGGTACGCGGTCGGCCGCCCAGGCCTCCAGCTCGGCGGCCTCGACCGTGACTCCCGGCGTGAGCGCGACGAACGCCACCGGCACCTCGCCGGCGTGCGCGTCGGGCCGGCCGACGGCGCCGGCGGCTGCGACTGCCGGATGCTCGAGCAGCGTGTCCTCGATCGTCGCGGGGTCGATGTTGTGGCCGCCGCGGATGATGAGGTCCTTGGCGCGGCCGGCGAGGCGGACGAAGCCGTCGTCGTCGACGGCGCCGAGGTCGCCGGTGTCGAGCCAGCCGTCGCGGATCCGGCCGTCGGCGAGCAGCTCGGTCCCGGACTCGCCGCGGACCAGATAGCCGGCGAAGACGTTGGGCCCACGCAGGACGATCGTCCCGACCTCGCCGGCCTCGAGGAACGTCCAGTCGCCGGTCGCCTCGTCGATCGCGACGGCCCGCACGTCCTGGTAGGGCAGGCGCTGGCCGAGCGTTCCCGGGCGCGGCGCGTCCGGCCAGCTGCGGACGCTGGCGCATGTGGCCTCGGTGAGGCCGTAGCCCTCGCAGAGCGGGACGCCGGTGCGGTCCTGGAACGCGTCGCTGACCGCGGGCGGCAGCGGGGCCGCGCCGACGATCGGCAGCTGCAGGCTGGAGATGTCGGCGTCGACGGGGACCTGCGCGAGCGCCGCGTAGACAGTCGGCACGCCGGACATGGACATGATCCCGTAGCGCTCGACGAGCGTCCAGAAGCTGCCGTAGAGGGGGAGGTCGCGGTAGCCGAGCGGGCCGGCCCAGACGACGTGCTGGCCCTTGAGCAGCGGCCCGAGCACCGTCACCAGCAGCGCGTTGGTGTGGAACAGTGGCAGCGCCGCGAACACCGTGCTGCCGGGCTGCATCAGGTCCGCGGAAACGATCATCCAGGCGTTGGCGACCTCGTTGGCGTGCGTGCGGGCGGCGAGCTTGGGCGTGCCGGTCGTCCCGCCGGTGTGCAGGTAGCTGGCGACGTCGCCGGCGGCCGGCGGCGGGCCGGGCAGCGCGGTGGCGTCGGCCTCGGTCATCCGCTCGGCGAGGTAGGCGACCGCGGTCGGGCCGAGCGGCTCCAGCGCTGGCGGCGCGCCCTCCGGCGCGGTGGGACGCAGCGCCAGCAGCGCCCGCGCCCCAGTCTCGCGCGCGACCGTGCGCGCGTGCTCCCACACGACCGGGTCGAGCTCGGGCCCCGAGGCCACGATCACCCGCGCGCCGGCGAGGCGGACGAGCTCGGTCGCATGCTCGGCCGCAAGCGCCGGGTTGATGGGCGCGAAGATCCCGGTCGCCTCGGCCGCTAGCAGCAGCGGCAGCAGCTCGGCGCAATTGACGGAGATGACCGCGACGGCGTCGTCGCGCTCCACGCCCAACTCACCGAGCACGTTCGCCGCCCGGTGGACGTCGGCCGCGAGCTCGCCGAACGTGCGGCGCACCGGCGCCTGCCAGCGCCCCGCGTCGGGCAGCACCGACGCCGCGGTGCGCTCGGGCCAGAGCGCGGCCGCGCGCGTCACGAGCTCGTACGTGCTGGCGGGAAGCCCGCGATCGGCGAGCGGGACCCGCTCGACCTCGGCGAGGTCGGCGGGGCCGCCCAGGCGAGGCCACAGCAGCTGCTCCGATGGTTTGGTGTCAACGCTGATCACAGCTCATCGCTCCATGGTTCGTGAAATGGCTCAGTCGGCCGCGGGGGTGCGCTCGGGGCGCATCACCCAGGCGGGGCGGCCGGGGTGCGGGTCGGCGATCGGGAACCCGGTGAGGAGGAAGCGCAGCGGCGGCGGGCCGCCCCATTGGTTGATCGTGCGCGGGGCCATCGACCAGTTGCGCGGCTCGTAGCCGCTGCTCATGCGCGCGAGTTCCGAGCAGCACTCGATCATCGCGCCGTCCTCGTCGTGGAGGTAGAGGAAGTGGTTGTTGCCGGGCCCGTGGCGGCTGGGGCCCCAGATGCACTTGCGCCCGCGGGCGGCCTTGAGGCGGTCGGCGACGCGGCCGAGGGCGGCGAAGTCGCTCCATTGGTAGGCGTAGTGGGAGAGCTCGGAGCGGTGCGCGCGGGTGATGGCGATGCCGTGGTGGTCGTCATCGCAGTGCCACCAGGAGGCGAGGAAGCCCATGCGGTCCGAGAAGCGGAAGCCGAGGCCGTCGGTGAGGAAGCGCTCCTCGGCGCGGTGGTTGGCGACCTTGCAGGAGAGGTGCTCGAACTTGACCGGCCGGTCGCCGGGCGGCGGCGGGGCGATCGTCTCCATGCCGCAGAAGAGCTTGTAGACGTGGCCGCCGGGGGAGCGGACCTGCAGCGCGCGGTCGATGCCCGGCTCGCCGTCGTAGACGCCGCCGAGCAGCGTGCCGCCGGCGGCCGTCAGGCGCTTCGCCGCGCCATCCAGGACGCTGGCGTCGGCGACCTCGAGCGCGAGGTGCGCGTAGCCGCGGTTGGTGCGGTCCTCGATCAGGATCAGCTCGTGGTGGCGCTCGTTGCAAGTGAGGTAGCTGGCGCCGGCGATGCGTTCGGTCTCGACCATGCCGATGACCTGGTGCTGGAAGTCGACGGCGGCGTCGAGGTCAGCGACGTGGAGGGCGATGTGCCCGATGCGGGTGATCATGGTCGGATGAGGTCCTTCGTGGGGGCTAGGGACAGTGCGCGGGCGAGGCGAGTGGTGGGCGAGAACGCGCTCGCATGCTCGTCGAGCAAGGCCTCGATCGAGCGCGGCGCGCGACCGGTCAGGCGCAAGACGTGGTCGGTGGCCGCGCTGTCGGCACCGCTGGCGAAATAGGCGGCCATGCGCGTCGCATGATCGATCTCGGCGACCGGGAGACCGCGGCGGCGCATGGTTCGCGCGGCGAGCTTCGTCGGCATGTTGATGTAGCGGACACCCAGATGCTCGGCGATCGCGTCGAAGCTGACCGGCCGTGGGCCGGTGAGCTGCCAGGCGCGCCGGCTCGCGCGCTCGTCCAGCAGCGCGGCGATCGCGCAGTCCGCGACGTCGCGGGCGTCGACCATCGCGATCGGGGCGTGCCCGAACGGAGCCGCGAGCATGCCGCTCGCCGCGACGCCGGGGGCGACGGTGTCAAGCAGGTTCTGCATGTAGAAGGACGGGCGCAGGAACGCGAAGCCCAGGCCCGAGCGTTCGATGCGCTGCTCGCTGCGCCAGTGGGCGACGGCGGTGGGGGTGGTGCCGTTCGGGCCGAGCGTCGGCGCCCCGCCGGAGATCTTCACGATCCGCTGCACGCCGGCGGCGACGGCGGCCTCGATCGCCGCGGCCTCGCGCAGGTCCTGGTCGGGCCCGTGGGCGGTGAGCAGCAGCAGCCGCTCCACGCCGTCGAGGGCCGCCGCCAGCGTCGCCGGCGCGCTCAGGTCGGCACTGCACCGCGGGCAGAGCGAGCTCCGGGTCGCGGCGGCGGACGAGCGCCCGCGCCTCGACGCCCCGCTCGGCGAGGCCTGCGGCGACGTGGCGGCCGACGCGGCCCGTCGCTCCCAGCACGCCGATCATGCCGCCACCTCAACGCGCTCGTCGGGCGCGACCCGCCGCCACGCCCGCGCTCCGGCGCGGACGTCCTCCGGCCCGGCCGCAGGCGAACACGAAGCGGTCCGGGCGCAGCAGCGCCCACGTCAGGCCGCGGCTGCGCAACCAGGCGTTGTCGGCGCCCGGATCGCTGACCGGCAGGCCCTCGGCCTCGAGCAGCGCGCGCGAGGCCTCGTCGCTCGCCACGGCGGCCCAGCCCCCGGGGAGGCGGTCGTCGAGGCGGTCGGTCTGCGGGAACAGCGAGCCGACCGTCCGGCGCATGGCGAGCCGCGCCGGCCTGGTCGCGAAGGCGCCGTCGCCGTAGGTCGGGAGCGGCTTGACGTTCTCGGCCAGCAACCGCTGCAGGCGGGTGCCGTCGATCGCGTCCAGGTAGGCGTCGCGGACGCGGACGCCACGCGGGCGCGTCGCCTGGACGAAGGCGCCGATCACCCTCGCCAGACGCTGCATCGCGGCGACATGCGGGCGGCGCTCGCGCTCGTAGGAGTCGAGCAGCGCCACTGGCGCGCCCGCGAGCACGTCGGCGAGCTTCCAGGCCAGGTTGCCGGCGTCGCGCGCGCCCGAGGAGAACCCCTGGCCGGCGAACGGCGGCATCAGGTGCGCCGCGTCGCCCGCCAGCAGCACGCGGCCGCGGCGCCAGCGGGCGGCCATGCGCGTGTGGAACGTGTAGGCGACCGCGCGCTCGATCTCCGCGGTCTCGCCGTCGAGCCACCGCTCGACCGCGCGCCTGACGGCGGCCGGCTCGAGGTGCGGGGCGGCGTCCTCGCCCGGGTGGAGCATCCACTCCCAGCGGTGGCGGCCGGGCGACATCGGCAGCGTCACCATCGGGCGCTTCGCGTCGCCGACGAAGTGCGGGTGCGGCACCTTGCGCAGCGGCCGGTCGACGAGCGCGTCGACGACGATCCAGCGCTGCGGATTGGTGCAGCCCTCGAGCGGGATCTCCAGGCGGGCCCGGACCGCGCTCGTGGCGCCGTCGCAGCCGACCAGCCAGCGCGCCGAGATGCGCTCCGAACGCCCGCCCTCGCTCGGCCGCACGAAGGCGTCGACTCGGTCGGCACGCCGGTCGAGCGCCTCGAGCGTCAGCCCACGGCGGACGTCGACGCTCGGCCTGTGCTCGAGCGCGGCGAGCATCGCGCGCTCCATCGCCGGCTGGTTGATCGAGACCAGCGGCGGGTGGCCGAGCCGGCCCGTGTGGGTGCGGACGATCTCGACCGGGCGCCCGGCGGCGGTGATGATGCTCGCGCCCGGCTGGACCTGCGCGTCGGCGAGCACCGCCTCGTCGAGCCCGACGGACTGGAAGATCCGCAGCACCTCGTCGTCGATGACCGCCGCGCGCGGCAGCAGGTATGGCTCGGGCTCGCGGTCGAGCGCCAGCGTGCGCACGCCGCGGTCGCCGAGCAGCAGCGCCAGCAGCTGCCCGACCGGCCCCAGGCCGCAGACGATCACGTCGTAGTCGGTCATGGCCTACACCGGCACGGCGGTCGGGCTGATGCGGTTGGCGAGCGTGCCGATGCCGTCGATCTCGAGCTCCACCGTCTGGCCCGGCTGGATCCAGCGGTCGAGCTCAAGGCCGCAGCAGCCGGGCATCGTGCCGGTCGAGATGACGTCCCCGGCGTCGAGCTTCTCGCCGGCCGAGGCGTACGCGAGCATCGCGCCGAGCGTGTGCTGCGGATCGGCGGTGGTGCCCTCGCACCACAGCTCGCCGTCGACCCGGACGCGCCCGCGCATCGCCGTCCAGTCGGGGACGGCATCGGCGGTCACCACGTCGGAGCCGATCGAGTTCGCGAACGTCTTGGCCTTGATCACCGGGCCGAAGATGTTGCGCCGCGCGTCGTCGGCCTGCACGTCGCGCGCGCTCCAGTCATTGAGGACGAACCAGCCGCCCACGGCGTCAAGCGCCTCCTCGGGCGTGGCGTCGGCGAGCGGCTTCGCGAGCACGCAAGCGAGCTCGAGCTCGAAGTCGAGGAACTTCGTGTGCGAGGGCCACCACATCTCCTGCCCGTCGGCCAGCACCGACGTGTGGTTGGCGACGTAGAACGTCGGCGCCTCGCGGAAGCGGCCGTTCGGCTTGAGCTTTGGGAACGGCCTGCCGGTGATCCGCTCAAAGCCGAGCATGACCTTGGCCACCGGGGCGGGGAAGAAGTTCTTCACCAGCATCCGGCTCGAGGCGATCACGTGCTGCTCCCACAGCATGAACGCGCGGATCGAGCGCGGGCGGAACGGGAGCACCGCGTCCGCCGCGTCGGCGGTCTCGGCGTCGGCCAGGGCCGCCTGCGCGCGCTCGACCGCTTCCCGGCCCCCGGACAAGAAGCTCAGCAGATCGCCCTGATCGGGCAGTCGGGCCCAGCGACCGCGGGCCGTATCTTCGGCGATCAGGCCGCCCGGGGTCATTCGAAGTCTCACAGGCGAGACCGTAGCACATTACTGATGAGACTGTCAATAATGATTGAGAGCTCACCGCGAGCGGTGACGGCGGCCGGCGCGCAACCTCTGCGGCGCGGTCACGGTGAGGCCGAGGAGGCGGAGCACGCCCTCGGCGTGGTCGACGTCGGCGTTCGCGGGCGCCTGGCCGTCGAGAATGGCCCGCAGGACGCCCAGCAGCGCGCCCCCGGCGCCCGAGAGCGCCGCTGGTTCGTCGCCGACGGACAGGCGCCCGCACTGCACGCCGCGCCCGATGTCGCGCCCGGCGAACGGGCCGAGCGCCGCGAGCGCTACGTCGTGGCCGAGGTTCCCGCGCACGACCAACCAGGCTCACTCGGGGTCCGTCCGGGCCAGCCGCACGAAGTGGCGGTGCGCCGCGGCGATCACCTCCGCCGGATCGTCGAGCTGCGCGTCGCCGCGTCGACCATTACGCCGCGCGGGCGACCGTCTCCACCAGCACCGCTTCGACGATCGCCGCCTCGCTCTTGAGGTGGTTGTAGAAGGAGCCGAAGCCGACGTCGGCCTTGTACGTGATCTCGT
>CAVSMP010000014.1:0-11131 GCA_963729155.1 uncultured Solirubrobacteraceae bacterium | reverse complement strand
AGCCCGGGTTGTCGAGAACCGCCGGCCGGCTCCGCTCACAGGTGGAAGGGCCACGAGAGGCGCGGCTCACGACACCAGGAGAAGACCATGAGCACCGGCAGACCCGACGTCGTCACCCCTGAGCAGTGGCGCGCCGCGCGCGAGGCGCTCCTCGTGCAGGAGAAGGCGCACACCCGCGCGCGTGACGCCCTTGCGGCCGAGCGCCGCCGCATGCCGATGATCCGCGTGGAGAAGGACTATCGCTTCACCGCGCCCGGCGGCGGGGAAGCGACGCTGCTCGATCTCTTCGACGGCAGCCGGCAGCTCGTCGTGTACCGGTTCTTCATGGATCCGGACATGGACGTCTTCCCGGAGCGCGGCTGCCCCGGCTGCTCGATGTACGCCGACCAGCTGGGCAACCTGCTGCACCTGCGCGAGCGCGACACCCGCTTCGTCGCCGTAAGCCGCGGCGAGCAGGAGCACCTGCAGCGCTATCGCGAGCACATGGGCTGGGAGTTCCCCTGGTACACGCTGCGCGACGACTTCGACGCCGACCACGACGTCGCGGAGTGGCACGGCACGAACGTGTTCCTGCGCGACGGCGACGAGGTCTACCGCACGTACTTCATCGACGCGCGCGGCGACGAGGCGCTCGGGTCGACCTGGAGCTTCCTCGACATCACCCCGTACGGCCGCCAGGAGGAGTGGGAGAGCTCCCCGAGGGCTGGCCGCAGACCCCGCCCTACACCTGGGGCGGCTGGCACGACAAGTACGACCACGCGCTCTGACGTGCTCGCCCACGTCGCAGGCGTCCCCGTCGAGGAGGCGCTGATGGCCGCGCCGACGCTGCTGGCCGGTGCGACCGTGATCGCCGGCTACGTCCGGGCGACCGTCGCGCGCCCGACGTCACCCAGCCACCCGATCGGCCGGTCCAGGCTCAGTAGGCGGCCACGCCGGGCGGCCAGGCGAGCTCCACGCCGGCCGTCGTGAGCTCGTCCTGGAACTCGCGCAACAAGGGCCCGCCCCGTACGGCCCGCGGGATCGCGCCCCTCGCGCGGCAGAACGCCGCGAGGTGCCCGGCCGCCTCGCCCACGCCCCATTCGACCGGGTGCAGCCGGTAGGCCCCGTTCGTGACATGCGTCGTCGCGATGTTCTTGGCGCCGGCCAGCAGGTTGTCGACGCGGACCGGGATGAGCGCGCCGAGCGGGATCTGGAACGGCGGGCACCTGACGTCGATGTAGGGGTCGCCGGCGGTCGAGGGGTGCAGGTCGATGCGGTACTGGCCGACCCCGACGCTGTCCGGGTGCTCCATGCCGAGCTCCTGCTCGACGATCCGGTGCTCGCCGACGATGCGGCGTGACTCGCGGATGTAGAGCGCCTTCGCCGTCCAGCGCAGGCGCAGGCCGGGGAAGCCGGCCTCTGTCTGCAGCCAGTGCAGGAAGCCCATGCTGAGCTCGCGCGCGGCGGCGGCGTGCGCCTCGGCGTCCGGGACGCCGAACACCGGGCCGCCGGTGTAGTCGATCTGCGGCCAGTTGACGAGCGTGATGTCGCTGCGCAGGTGGCCGGGCTCGAAGTTCCCGCGCGCCGCGATGCGCCGGAACAGCCACAGCTCCTTGTCGAGATCGGGGTTCGCGAGGTCCGGCCCGATCAGCCCGGGGTCGCCCGGCGGGTTCGGCGTGAGCGTGCGGGGGACGAGCTCGTTCGTGCGCGGGTCCGGGGCCAGCAGCGAGTGGCGGCCCGGGTCGTAGCCCGGCGGCCGCGGAATCGTGTGGTCCTCGCCGGCGAGATGGTCGACGGCGAAGCAGGCCGAGACGGGCTGCATGTTCAGCGGGTCGGCGACCGCGGCGGCGTGCGGCTCGCCGGTCTGCGCCTGCGACTCGGCGCCCGTCACGTGCTCGACCCCTGCGAGCGGCAGCAGCTCGCCGGTCTCCGTGGCGTCCACGAACCAGTCGGCCTCCATGACGAGCTCGCCCGCGGGGCCGCGCAGCGTGACGGCCGTGATCCGGTCGCCGTCGCCGTGCGCGGCGACCGGCCTGTGCTCGCGCAGGACCGTGATGCCCGGGCGGTCCACGAGCGCGTCGATCACGGCGAGCGCCGGGCGGGGCTCGCACGCGAGCCGGCTCACGGTCGCCGCGCCGGGGTTGAGGTCGGCCCGCGCCCGCGCCGCCGGCGTCAGCGGGCGGTGCGCGCGATAGTGGGCGCGGATCGCCTCCCGCAGGGCGCGATAGCGGGCGGTGCAGCCGAGCTCCTCGATCCACGGGTGCTCGTCGAACGGCACCGCCTGGCTCGTGAGCTGGCCGCCCAGCCAGTCCGTCTCCTCGGTGAGCACGACGCCGGCGCCGCGGTCGGCCGCGGCGATCGCCGCCGCCACGCCGCCCAGCCCGCCGCCGACGACCGCGACCTCCGCCCTCAGATCGACGACCCCGAGAAGAGGAAGAACCAGATCTCGAACGCGAGCACGGCGATCAGCACCGTGCCGACCAGCACGACGTCGAGCGCGGAGACCCGCTGGCGCCGCCGCTGGTCGCGCGTGCGCTCGCCGGACAGGCTGCGCAGCCAGGGCTGCTGGCGGCGCGGCGCCGGCGGGATGCCGAGCAGCCGGTCGTGGCGCGCGCCGAGCACGCCGAGCAGCTTGATGAGGAGGAGGCTCGTGGCGGCCATCACCACGATCACGGCGAACACGGCGCCCATGCTCAGCCCGGACGTGCCCTGCAGCCGGCTGCCGACCCACAGCGCCAGCAGCGGGCTGCCCGTCCAGATGTTCACCGCCGTGACGGCCATCGCGGCCAGCAGGAGGGCGCGTTGCAGGCGGGCGGCCATGGCGTGTGTTCTACCGCCAGCGGGGGCGTTGTGCGCAGCGTCACGTCAACGGCGCTAGGTGGGGGTTGGGGGAGTGGCCGAGCCGCCCCGATCTGCATCGAGCGGTGGATAACTCGGTCTCAGCCCGAGCTATCCACCGCTCGCGTTCGGAGTGGCCGGCGCGGGCGGCTCCCTCGCCTCCCCACCCAGCCGCAGTCGACGTTGGCCGCGTAACTAAACCGTCCAGACGGTATAGTTGGTGGCATGCCCGCCCTGCTCCTCGCGATCGCCATCGTCGCGGAGGTCGCCGGCACGGTCGCGCTCAAGTACACCGACGGCTTCACGAACCCCGGCCCGAGCGTGCTCGTGGTCGCCGGCTACGGCCTCTCGTTCTGGATGCTCGCGCTCGTGCTGCGGGACCTCCCGATCGGCCTGACCTACGCCGTCTGGGCCGCCGCCGGCACCGCGCTGATCGCCGCGATCGGGATCGTCGCCTTCGGGGAGCCCGCCACCACCCTGAAGCTGCTGAGCCTGGCCCTGATCATCGCCGGCGTCGCCGGACTCAACGTTGCCGGCAGCCACTGACACGCGCCGCAGGCTGCTCGACGCGGCCACGGGCCTCGTGCGCCGTGACGGTGCGCGCGCCCTCACGCTCGACGCGGTCGCCGCCGAGGCCGGCGTCTCCAAGGGCGGGCTGCTCTACCACTTCAAGACCAAGCGCGACCTGCTCGACGCGATGCTCGAGAGCTGGCTGGAGGAGTTCGCCTCGGAGATCGCCTCGAGCACAGGGAGCTTCGCCGCCGGCTACGTCCGCGCGTCGGACGTGAGCGGCTGGGCCGCCGCCGAGCGCGCGACGGAGTTCGCCCTGCTCGCCGCGATGGTGGAGGAGCCCGGCGCCCTCGGGCGCGTCCGCGAGCGCTACGCGGAGTGGCAGGCTCTGATCGCCGGCGGCGACGACCCCGTCGGCGCCACGCTGGCCCGCCTCGCCGCCGACGGGCTGTGGCTCGCCGACCTCCTCGGGCTCGCGCCCCCCGCCGGCGATCTGCGCGAGAAGGTGATCGAACGGATGCTCGATCTCACAGTTGACTGACAAGTCAATCGGGGACGGATCGCAGTAGGATGCAGCGCGCCATTCAGCGAGGAGCGTGAACCAAGTGAAGATCTGCGTCCTGGTCAAAGAGGTGCCGGACGCCGCCGTCGAGAAGCGGATCAACCCGTCGACGGGGCGGCTGGACCGGAGCGGGGAGAAGAACCTCAACCCGTTCGACACGCACGCCATCGAGGCAGCGATGCAGCTCAAGGAGGGCGGCGCCGTCGAGGTGGACGAGGTCGTGGCCGTCACGATGGGCCCCGAGACCGCCATGCGCGCGCTGCACAAGGCCGTCTCCCTGGGCGCGGACCGCTCGACGCACCTGACCGACGAGGGCCTCGCCGGCTCCGACGTCAACGGCACGGGCTACGCGCTCGCCAAGGTGCTCGAGGCCGAGTCGCCCGACCTGGTTCTGCTGGGCCAGCAGTCCGACGACGGGGAGTGCTACACGATCGGCGCCGTCGTGGCCGACCACCTCCAGATGCCCTCGCTCACGCAGGTCATCAAGATCGACGTCGAGGACGGCAAGCTGCGCTGCGAGCGCCAGGCCGAGTACGGCTACGACACGGTGCTCCTGGAGCTGCCGGCCGTGATCTCCGTCGGCGACGCGATCAACGAGCCGCGCTACCCGTCGCTGAAGGCGATCATGGGCGCCAAGAAGAAGCCGCTCGAGACCAAGGCCGCCGGCGACGTCGGCATCGAGGCCGACCGCGTCGGCTACGACAACGCCCGCGCGCGCTGCAGCGACTTCAAGGCCCCGCCCCAGAAGGAGGCGGGCCGGATCATCGAGGACGAGGACACCAACGAGACGGTCGAGCAGATCGTCGCGTGGCTGGACGAGAGGAAGCTGCTGGCATGAGCGGGATCCTGGTCTACGCCCTCCACTACGAGGGCGCCTTCAACAAGAACTCGCTCGGCGCCGTGTCCGAGGGGGCCCGCCTCGCTTCCGAGCTGGGCACGGAATGCCACGCGATCGTGGTCGGCGACAAGGCCGGGCTGTCCGACGAGCTGTGCGCGTCGCTGGGCGCCTACGGCGCCGCCAAGGTCCACCGCGTCGAGGGCCCCGAGGGGCTCGCGCAGCCGGTCGTGGACGCGATGGCGAAGGTCATCGCCGACAACGACCTCGGCTACGCGCTGTTCGGCGGCGGCCTGCTCGGCTTCGAGATCGGCGCCGGCCTGACCGCGCGCCTGGACGCCGGCGTCTGCATGGAGGTCACCAACGTCCGCGTGGAGGACGGCAAGCTCGTCGCCGAGCGGCCGATCCTGGGCGACTCGCAGGTCTCCGACGTGCACTACGACGCCGGCGTCGGCGTGATCATCGGCCGCCTGAACGCGTTCGAGGCGACCGAGAACGGCTCGGGCGACGCGGCCGTCGAGGACGTGCAGGTCGACTTCGCCCCGCACAGCCTCAAGGCCTCGATGGTCCAGCGCGGCGAGCAGCGCGGCGCCGACGTGAACATCGAGGACGCCGACATCCTCGTGGCCGGCGGCCGCGGCCTCGGCAAGGCCGAGGGCTTCGAGGCCCTCGAGGCGCTGGCGGGCGCGATGGGCGGCGCCGTCGCGGCCACCCGCGCGGTGGTCGATGCGGGCTGGTACTCCTACTCGGCCCAGATCGGCCAGACGGGCAAGACGGTCGCGCCGAAGCTGTACCTGGCGGCCGGCATCTCCGGCGCCATCCAGCACAAGGTCGGCATGCAGTCCTCGGAGAACATCGTGGCGATCAACAAGGACGCCAACGCCCCGATCTTCGAGTTCTCGGACCTCGGCATCGTCGGCGACCTCAACAAGATCGTGCCGAAGCTGACCGAGGCCGTGAAGGCCAAGAGGGGCGGCTGAGCGGCCGATGAGCGTCGCTCCCAGCCAGTTCCCGCCGCCGGTGGACTCCGTGCGGGAGTTCATCGGCCCCCCGACCGACGCCGAGGACGAGCGGATCGAGGTGGGCGTCGCCATCGTCGGCGGCGGCCAGGCGGGCCTGGCTTGCGCGATCCGGCTGCTGCAGCTGCTCGAAGACGACCCGGAGCTGACCGAGAAGCTCGGGGAGGTGCCGGTCGCCGTGATCGAGAAGGGCAAGGTCGCCGGCGCGCACCAGCTCTCGGGCGGCGTGATGAACCCGAAGTCGATCCGGCAGCTGTTCCCGGAGGACGACTCCTGGCCGCACTACGGCGAGGTCGAGGGCGAGTCCGTGCACTTCATGCTCAACAAGAAGCGCGCGATCCGGCTGCGGCCCGTGCCGCCGCCGTTCCGCAACCACGGCAACTACGTGGTCTCGGTCGCCGAGGTCAACCGCTGGCTGGCGGAGAAGGCGGAGGAGGCCGGCGCCTACATCCTCACGGAGACGACCGGCCACAAGCTGCTCGTCGAACACGAGAAGGTGGTCGGCGTCCGCACGGGGGACAAGGGCCGCGACAAGGAGGGCGGGCAGAAGGGCAACTTCGAGCCCGGCTCCGACGTCGTCGCCAAGGCGACCGTGCTCGCCGAGGGCTGCTGGGGCCACCTCACCGGCGCCGCACTGAAGGGCCTCGGCCTCGCGGGCAACGACCCGCAGGTCTGGGCGCTCGGGGTCAAGGAGGTCTGGGAGGTCGAGAAGCCGCTGGAGAAGGTCATCCACACGCTGGGTTGGCCGCTGCGCCCGCAGGCGAAGTACCAGGAGTTCGGCGGCTCGTGGATCTACGGCATGAACCGCGAGGGCGAGACGCCCAAGGTGTCGATCGGGTTCGTCTGCGGGCTCGACAACACCGACGCGCGGATCTCGGTCCACGACCTGCTGCAGGAGTTCAAGCTGCACCCGCTCGTCAAGAAGATCCTCGAGGGCGGCAAGCGCGTCGCCTGGGGCGCGAAGGCGATCCCGGAGGGCGGCTACTGGGCGCTCCCGCGCCTGTCTTACCCCGGCATGGTCCTCTGCGGGGACGCCGGCGGCATGGTCAACGTGCCCAAGCTGAAGGGGATCCACTACGCGATCGAGTCGGGCCGGCTCGCCGCGGAGACGATCTACCGGCAGCTCAAGGCGGGCTCCTCGGACTTCTCGGACTACGAGGCGGCGGTGCACGAGGGCGACATCGGCAAGGACCTCTACGAGTCGCGCAACATGAAGCAGCCCTTCGCGAAGGGCCTGATCGTCGGCGGCGCGATCGTCAACGCGATGACGGTGACCAAGGGCCGCTTCCCGGCGGGCCACTGGCCGACGCATCGCGACGCTGAGGCGCCGCTGCTGATGACCGACCGCCACGAGCGCTATCCCAAGCCGGACGGCAAGTACACGTTCGACAAGCTGTCGGGCGTCTTCCTCACCGGCAACGCGACGCGCGACGACGCCCCGAGCCACATCCGGATCGAGAAGCGCGTGCCGCGCGAGGTCGCGGAGGCATGGCAGTGGATGTGCCCGGCGGGCGTCTACGAGGTGCCCGAGGACGCCCCGGAGGAAGGCCCCGTCGACCTGATCGTGAACCCCTCCAACTGCGTCCAGTGCGGCGCGATCACCGCCAAGGGCGGGCGCCTCACGCCGCCCGAGGGCGGCGACGGGCCGCTGTACCAGATCACCTGATCATTCCCACCGCGCCCGGGCGCCGCAACTCGGCGCCCGCTCGCGCGTTCTTCTGCGCGATGCCGCTTCGCGCTCTCGTCCTCGCGCTGCTCGCGCTCGCCGTCGCCGCACCGGCCGCCGGCGCCGCCGTGCCGCGCTGGGCCGCCAAGGCGGTGCTCGATGACTGCGAGCGCGGCATCGACGACACGGACCGCGCGGCGGTCTTCGAGGGCCAGATGCGCACGGTCCGCGGCGCCGCGCGGATGCAGATGCGCTTCACGCTGCAGGCCCGCACGCCCGACACGAGCCGCTGGAGCGCGGTGAGCGCACCGGGCTTCGGCAGCTGGACGACCTCCTCGCCCGGGACGTCGCGCTACGTGTACACCAAGCGTGTCGAGGGCCTGCTCGCGCCGGCCTCCTACCGCGTGCTGCTGCGCTACCGCTGGCTCTCCGAGACCGGCCGCACGCTGGCGAGCGCGCGTCGCAGCTCGCCCGCCTGCCGCCTGCCCGACCCGCGCCCGAACCTCGTCGTCAGCTCGCTCACCGTGCAGCGCACGGCCCGGGCCGGTCGCTATCGCTACGTGGCGTTCGTGCGCAACACGGGCCGCTCGGCCGCGGAGGAGAGCGCGCTGCGGGTGGCGCTCGGCGGCACGGCCCTGCCGTTCGCGCCGGTGCTGGCGCTCGAGCCCGGCGAGGGCGTGGAGGTCGCCGTCGAGGGGCCCGCCTGCGGCGAGGGCGCGCCGGTCGACGCGGACGCCGACGCCGGGGAGGCGGTCGACGAGCGCGACGAGGCGGACAACCGCTTCACGCGGCTGTGCCCGCCGCCGTCCTGAGCAACCAGGACTCCACCGCCCCCCAGTAGCGGTCGGGGGCCTCGGCGAACGGGAAGTGGCCGCAGCCCTCGAGCATCACCAGCTCGCCGCGCGGCGCCGTGATCGCGATCCGGCGCGCCGCCTCGGGCGGGATCGCCCGGTCCAGCTCGGCGCCGATCGAGAGCACGGGCGTCTCCGTGAACGCGAGCGCCGTCAGCGCCTCGAGCTCGCCCCAGTCGCGCGGGCGGCCCATCTCTGGGCGGAAGAGCACGTCGCGCAGCATCCGCATCAGCGCCGCCTCGGAGACCGTCAGCCGCGGCGCCTGCTCCAGCCAGGCGTCCTTGAGCTGCTGCGGCGAGCTCGCGACCTGCTCGCGCGCCTCGCCCTCGGCCACCCGCTCGCGTTGCTCGGCTCCCAAGCCGGCCAGCGGGTCCGCGGGCGCGCCGGGCGGCGGCGTCTCGCTCGCGTCGGTGCAGGAGACGACGATCCGGGCGGCGCTGCCCGGGAAGTCGACGAGGTGCCGCAGCGCCACGAAGCCGCCGAAGGAGTGCCCGAGCAGCGTCCAGTCGCGCAGCTCGAGGTCCTGCGCCAGCCGCTCCACGGCGCGCGCGTAGCCCGCCAGCGTCCACTCGTTGCGGTCGCCCTCCGGCGAGTGGCCGTTGCCCGGCAGGTCGGCCAGCAGCACGCGATGGCTGCCGGCGAGCAGCTCGACCCCGGGCAGGAAGACCGAGCCGTCCAGGCCCGGGCCGGGATGGAGCAGCAGCACGGGCGGCCCGTCACCCAGCTCGCGGACGTGCATCATCGCGGCGCCGCCTCCTCCAGGAACGACGCGAGCGCGGCGGCGGTCGTCTCGGGCGCGTCCTCGTAGACGAAGTGGCCCGTGCCGGGGATCACCTGCACCCGCGCGCCCGGCACCTCGCGGGCGAAGCGCTGCGCGCCGGCGACGGGCGCGAACGGGTCGTCCTCGCCCCACAGCGCGAGGAACGGCACGCCGAGCGCGGCCAGGCGGCCCTCGTAGGCCTCGAGCTCGGAGAACTCGCCGCTGCGGTAGAGCTCGAGCTGCCCGCGCCGGCGCGGCTCGTCGGCGAACGCCTTGAAGTACTCGCGGGCGTCCTCGGGCCCGATCCCGCTCGAGATCGATCCGAGCATCGCCGAGAAGCCCTCCAGCGTCATGCCGTCCACGAGCTCCTCGCCCTGGCCGGGCGTGCGCAGCGCGTCCGCCATGCCGTGCCAGCGGCCGTCGGGGAAGAAGCCCGTGTCGGAGGCGACGATCGCCCAGACGGCGTCGGGGTGGTCGCACGCCCAGCGCAGGCCGATCAGCCCGCCCCAGTCGTGGCCGACGAGCGCCACCCGCTGCAGCCCCTGGGCCCGCCGCAGCGCCTCGAGCGCCTCGACGTGCCTGGTCCACGTCCCCGGCGGGTCCGGCTCCGAGTCGCCGTAGCCCGGCAGGTCGGGCGCGACGGCGTACAGGCGGCGCGCGGCGAGCGCCTCCAGGGCCGGCCGCCACATGTGCGAGGAGGCCGGATAGCCGTGGACGAGCAGCACGGCGGGATCCTTGGGGTCGCCGGCGCTCTTGAAGACTGGAAGGCCCATCTACACTGGAAGGACCATGAAGACCGACATCCATCCCTCCTACGTCGAGGCGACTGTGACCTGCACGTGCGGGAACCAGTTCACCACGCGCTCGACCAAGGGCGACCTGCACGTGGAGATCTGCTCCAACTGCCACCCGTTCTACACGGGCAAGCAGAAGCTCGTCGACACGGGCGGCCGCGTCGAGCGCTTCCAGCGCCGCGCCGCCAAGCGCCAGCGCGGCTAGTTGAAGTTCCGGTCCGGTTCTGCCGATCCACTAGGCATGCCGGACCGATCCTCATCCCTCGAGGCCCAGCGTGACGCCCCCGTGGGCGGCCAGGCGGTCCTCGAGGGCGTGATGATGCGCGGCGTGTCCACCTGGGCCGTCGCCGTCCGCAAGCCGCTTCCCGAGCAGATCGCCGGCGGCCGCGAGCTCGAGGTGGGCGAGGCCGCCCAGGGCGAGATCGACGTGCAGTCGTTCCCGCTCGTCGCGTGGGTGAGCCGCCATCGCGCGCTGCGCTGGCCCGTCATCCGCGGCGTCGTCGCGCTCGCGGAGTCGCTGCGGATCGGTTTCAAGGCGCTCAACATCTCCGCCAACGCCCAGCTGCCCGAGGACGAGGAAGAGATCTCCGGCCTGATGTGGGCGGGCGCGATCGTCGGCGGCCTGGCGCTCGCGATCGGGCTGTTCTTCGTGGTCCCCGTCGCGCTGACCAGCCTGTTCAAGGAGCAGCTCGGCTCCGCCCTGGTCTTCTGGCTCGTCGAGGGGGCCCTGCGGACCGCGATCTTCCTCGGCTACCTGTCGCTGCTGTCGCGCATGCGCGACCTGCGGCGCGTGTTCGAGTACCACGGCGCCGAGCACAAGGTGATCTCCTGCTTTGAGGCCGGAGAGCCGCTCGAGCCCGAGCGCGCCCAGCGCTTCTCGCGCCTGCACCCGCGCTGCGGCACGAGCTTCCTGCTGATCGTGATGATCGTGGCCATCTTCGTCTTCGCGCCGATCGGCCTGCCCGCGTGGTACCTGCTGCTGGCCACCCGCGTGCTCGGCGTGCCGCTGATCGCCGGGATCTCCTTCGAGGTCATCAAGTGGGCCGGCCGCAACCGCGCCAAGGGCTGGGTCCAGACCCTGATGTGGCCCGGCATGCAGCTCCAGCGCATGACCACGCGCGAGCCCGACCTCGAGCAGCTCGCTGTCGCCTGCGCGGCCCTGGAGGCCGTGCTCGCCGTCGAGGACCCGCGCGCCGCCTCCGCCGCGGAGAAGGTGGGCATGGAGGTCGTCGCCTAGCGACCGCCGGCGCACCACGCGAGCGCGCAGCCGGCCGCCGCGATGGTCGCCCTCCGCCGCATGACGGCGCAAGGTAGCTC
>CAVSMP010000013.1:0-125473 GCA_963729155.1 uncultured Solirubrobacteraceae bacterium | reverse complement strand
CGCCGCCGTCGACTACCTGTCGGGGCTCGGGATGGACGCCGTCTGGGAGCACGCGCGCGACGTCACCGGCTACGCCGTCGAGCGCCTGCGCACGGTGCCGGGCCTGACGCTGCACGGCCCCGCCGAGCTCGAGCACCGCGGCAGCCTCGCGTCGTTCTCCTTCGCGGACATCCACCCGCACGACGTCGCCGAGATCCTCGGCCGCGACGGCATCTGCGTGCGCGCCGGCCACCACTGCGCCCAGCCGCTGATGCGCCGCCTCGGCGTGCCCGCGAGCTCGCGCGCGTCGTTCGCCGTGCACACCACGCACGAGGACGTCGACCGCCTGATCGAGGGCCTCGCCCGGTGCGGGAGGTGTTCGCCTAGCCATGGACGACCTCTACCGCGAGCAGATCCTCGAGCACTACAAGCAGCCCCATAACTGGGGCGAGCTGGAGAACCCGGACCTCGAGTTCGAGGACTTCAACCCGCTCTGCGGCGACGAGCTGAAGGTCCAGCTGCGCGTCGTCGACGACAAGGTCGCCGAGGTCCGCTTCTCCGGTCACGGCTGCGCGATCTCGCAGGCGTCGGCCTCGATGGCCTCCGACGAGGTGATCGGGATGCCGGTGGCCAAGCTGCTCGAGCTCGACCGCGAGTTCGTGCTCGACCTGCTCGGGATCGACATCTCCGCGACGCGCATGAAGTGCGCGCTGCTGAGCCTGAAGGTGCTCAAGAGCGCCGGGCTCGGCCACGCCGCCGGCTGGGAGACCGACACCCCGGCCAGCGCCGCCGAGTCCAACGGCTCCGCGCCGCGCGCGACCGAGCTCTAGTCAGGCCGGCACGGCGGGCTCGGCGAGCGCGCTCACGAAGTCCCCGTGCATCGCCCGCAGTACCCCGGGCAGGCCCTCCGGCGCGGCCGGCGAGCGCGCGCTGGCGCAGCGCGCCCGGGCGCTCGGCGAGCGCGCGGACCGACGCCAGCTCGGCCCGCAGCGCAGCTACTCCGCGTGCGGCGCGCACGAGCGCAGCGTCTCCGCGAGCGCGTCCAGCGACGGGCACGCAGCGGCCGGCGTCGGGGTCCACGAAGCTCGCGTCCATGCCGTCGCGGGCGGCGAGGAAGCGGTTCTCCTCGAGCACCTCGGGCGCACCGGCTCGCGGTCGTCCGTGCGCTCGAGCGCCTCGCGCCGGACCAGGCACTGCACGAGCGCGGCGAGCGCCGCGGTGTCGCGCACGCGCGTCTGCGCGTCCATGATCCGGACCTCGATCGTCCCCAGCCGCGGCTGCAGCCGCGCGTCCCACCACAGGAACGTCGGCTCGGGGATCGCGTCGCAGCGGATCAGCACGTCGACCGCCTCGACGTAGGCCTCGTAGGTGCCGAACGCGCGCGGCGTGCCCGTGCGCGGGAACGCCTGGAAGACCGGGATGCGCGCGGACGCCAGCCCGCTGTCGCGGCCCTGCCAGTACGGCGAGTTGGCCGACAGCGCCAGCAGCAGCGGCAGCTCCTCGCGCAGCCCGTCGAGCGCGCGCACGGCGGCGCGCTCGTCGGGCACCGCGACGTGCACGTGCAGCGCGAACGTCGGCTCGCGGCGCGCGAGCTCGCGCATCGACGCGTAGAGGAACTGGTAGCGCGCGCCGGGGGAGACCTCGGTGTCCTCCCAGCTCGCGAGCGGGTGCGTGCCGGCCACGGCCGCGGCCATGCCCATCGGTCCCGAGCCGCTCGGCGAGCCCGGCCCGCAGGCGCGCGAGCTCGTCCGCCGCGCCGGCGACGGTCGCGTGCGGCGCGGTCGCCAGCTCGACCACCGAGCCGTGCGTCTCGGCGGCGGTGTGCGTCGGCGATCTCGGGGTCGAGCGCCTCGAGCACCTCCTCCGAGCGCGACGCGGGCATCCACGTCACGCGGGTCGAGGAGCATGACCTCCTCCTCGACGCCGACGGTCCACGGCGCCTCGGCGCCGGCGGGGTTCCAGCGCGCCCAGTCGCTCACGGCAGCACCCACGTGTCCTTGGCACCGCCGTTCTGCGTCGAGTTGACCACCATCGCCCCTTCTCCGAACGCCACCCGGGTCAGCCCGCCCGGCATCACCGCGGCCTTCCCGTCGCCGCGCAGGAACACGAAGGGTCGCAGGTCGACGTGCCGCGGCTGCGAGCTCGCCGTCGATCACCGTCGGATGCAGGGAGATCTCGATCGTCGGCTGGGCGACGTAGTCCTCCGGCTGCGCGATCAGCTGCGCGCGCATCCGCTCGACGTCCTCGGGCTCGGCGTGCGGGCAGACGATCACGCCGTGCCCGCCGTGGCCGAGTCCGCGGCTTGACCACGAGCGTCTCGAGCTCGTCGAGCGCGCGCTCGAGCTGCTCGGGCACGCACAGGTCGAACGTCGGGACGGAGCGCAGCAGCGGCTCCTCGCCGAGGTGGAAGCGGACCAGGTCCTCCACGTACGCGTGCGCGAGCTTGTCGTCGGCGACGCCGGTGCCGAACGCGTTGACGAGCCCGAGCGTGCCGGCGCGCAGCGGCGGGACGAGCAGCCGCCCGACCTCGCGTGTCGACCGTGTCGGCGTCCGTGCGGCGGTAGACGACGTCGACCGCGCGGCCGCCGTGGCGCAGCACGTCGCCGCGCAGCTCGAGCTCGTGCGGCTCGACGAGCGGGATCCCGAGCTGCTCGGCGGCCCACGCGTGCTCGAACGCGGCGCTGTTGTCCGGCCCGTCGGTGAGCACCACGACGTACGGGTCCTCGACGCCCTCGGGCGCGGCCGCGCGCAGCGTCTCGCCGAGCAGCTCGGGCAGCCCCGCGAGCGTGCGCGGCGCGAGCTCCTCGGGGACGTCGAGCGCGGCGAGCACGGCGCGGCGCGCCTCGACCGCGTAGGCGAAGCCGCTCGGCGTGCGCAGGTTGTCCTCGAGCACGAGCAGCTCGCCGGCGGCGTCGCGCACGAGGTCCAGGCCGGCGATCGCCGACCCACGTGCCGCCCGCCGGGCGCACGCCGTGCATCGCGGGCTCGTGGCCGTCGGAGGTCTCGATCAGCCGCTCCGGCACGACGCCCTCGGCGACCGCGCGCTGCGGGCCCATAGACGTCGGCGACGAACGCGTCGAGCGCGCGCACGCGCTGGGCGAGGCCGGCCTCGAGCGCGGCCCACTCGCTCCGCGCCGAGCACGCGCGGGACCGGGTCGACGAGGAACTCGGCGTCGCCGCCGGCGGAGCGGAAGCCCACGCCGCGGTCCCCGAGCGCGCTCCCGCACGCCCGCGGCGAGCGCGGACAGGTCGTCGCCGAGCAGCGCGAGGCCGGCGCCGCCGGCCTCGCGTGGCTCGCCTTCGGGGTCGAGCGCCTCGTCGTAGAAGCCGGCGGACGGCGGGTAGGGGCTGGTCGCGGTCACCCCTTGAGCCTTCCCGACGGCCGACGCGGATCACACTGGCCCGCTGGACAAGATCGTTGCTACCTTCCGCCGACATGGGGACTCCCGGGGATCGCGGCGAGGGCAAGGAGGGCCGGGCAGCGGCGGCTGGCAGTCCGAGTGGCAGTCCGGCGGCTGGCAGAGCCAGTGGCAGCAGCCCGGCGAGCGGCAGCGGGCTGGCGCCAGGAGCCGCCGCAGCAGCAGCAGCAGCCGACCGGCCCGGCGGCTGGCACCAGACGCCCGACGGGCGCTGGGTGCAGACCGGCCCGACCTCGAGCGGCAAGGCGACCGCCTCGCTCGTGCTCGGGATCCTCGGGCTCGTCTTCTGCCCGCTGATCTGCTCCGTGCTCGCGCTCGTGTTCGGCTACCAGGCGCGCAACGAGATCGACGGCTCGGGCGGGCGCATCAGCGGCCGCGGCAACGCCACCGCCGGGATCGTGCTCGGCTGGGTCGGCGTCGCGCTCTGCGCGCTGTTCGTGATCCTGATCGTCGATCGGCGTGCTCGCCGGCGATTCGTCGAGCACCGACGGCGGCCCGATCGAGGGCGTCCGCCTAGCCACGATCGTCCCGCGCTGGGCGAGCGCGTAGGCCCAGGCGACCGCGACGAAGCAGCACCGCCGCGACGCGCGGGCGCCCGCCGCGCCGCACCCGCGGCCGCACCCCGGCCGAGCGCGAGCGCGCCGGCGACCACGGCGAGCGCCGCGAGCACGACCCACGGCGCGTTGTAGGCGGTCCAGCCGCCGTCGCCGCGCACCGCCAGCGCGAACGCGCGCGTGGCGCCGCAGAGCGGGCACGGGAGCCCGGTCGCCGCGCGGAACGGGCACGGCGGCAGCAGCCCCGCGTCGCCGTCGCGGCCCGGCCAGCGCGCCCGCCGCGAACGGGCAGGCAGCCGGCGCCCACCAGCAGCGCGCCGAGCCGGCGGCTCAGATCCCATCGGGATAGCGTGCCCGAAGCTCGTCGATCCAGGCGGCGAGCCGCTCGGCCAGCGCCGGGTCGGCGATCTCGAGCACGTTCTCGGCGTTCGTCTCGCCCGAGCGCGAGAGGTTGAACGAGCCGAGGAAGACGACGTCGTCGGCGACCGTGACCTTCGCGTGCATGAAGTCGTGGACGCTGCCGGACTCGTACGGGGTCGAGCGCTTGCCGCTGAACGCCTCCAGCGCGCCCACCAGCAGCGGCCCCTTCCACTTCGAGCGCGGGTTGCGCGCCCACTGGCGGAAGACCTGGCGCGTCTGCGTGGCGTCGCAGACCCCCGCGATGTCGACCCGCTCCTCCGCGATCGTCTCGTTGAGCGCGGCGAGGATCGGGCCCGGCGGTCACGAGCGGCGTCGCGATCCGCACGCGCCGTGCGCGCGGCCGAGATCCGCTCGGCGATCCGGTGCGAGAGCGCGCGCCCGCGGCCCGGCGTGAACCACGGCCGCACGCCGTCGGCGGCCGGCGTGTCGAACTTGCCGCTGGCGCCGATCGTGCCCGTCTCCCACAGCTGCCCGAAGTCGCGCGCGTAGGCGGCCGCGACGGCCGGCGTCGCTCGAGCGTGGCGATCACGTTCTCCTGGCGCGTCCAGGAGTCCAGCGTCCAGTTCATCGAGCCGGTCCAGACCGCCTCGCTCGTCGCGCACGACGTACTTGTGGTGCATCAGGTCGCGCCAGCCCGGGATGCCCTTCAGCTCGGCGCCGAGCTCCTCGAGGATGTGGCGCTCGGTGCTCGGCGGCGGCGGCTCGAACGGCCGCGGGTCGGGGCCCGGCGTGTCGTCGTTGAAGGCCAGCCGGACCCGCACGCCGCGCCGCATCGCGGCGCGCAGCGCGTCGGCCACGGCGTCGCCGACCGGGCCGGGGAGCCGCACGTCGTAGAGTGCGAGGTCCAGCGACCGCGAGGCCGCGCCGAGCCAGTCCACGAGCCGCTCGGCGGTCGCCTCCGGCGGCTGCGCGCCGTCCTGCAGGGTATGCACGTCGAGCACGCCGGGCACCGTACCCGGCCTCGCTAGACTCCAATACCGACTGCGAAGGTCTGATTTGAGCCCTGTGATCGACATCTGCCGCCTCGACGAGCTGCCCCCGGGCGAGCGCAAGCTCGTCGAATGGGACGACCTCGAGATCGGCGTCTTCAACTGCGGCGGCACGCTGCTCGCGATCGAGGACCGCTGCTCGCACGACGACGGCGACCTCGTGCAGGGCGAGTTCGACCAGGAGCACCTGCACGGTCGAGTGCCCGCGCCACGGCTCGCGCTTCGACCTGCGCACCGGAAAGCCCCTGACACTGCCTGCGTACGTCCCCGTCGACACCTTCCCCGTGTCGGTCGAGGACGGCGTCATCAAGCTGGAGGTCGACTGACTCATGGCCACTCCCGAGGTGATCGCCGAGCAGCAGGCGCTGGTCGGCATCAATGCGGATTACAAGGAGAAGTTCGGGTTCAACGACCCGCAGGACAAGTACGCGTTCAAGGCCCCGAAGGGCCTCACGCGCGGGCTCGTCGAGCAGATCTCCGAGTTCAAGAACGAGCCGCAGTGGATGCGCGAGTTCCGCCTGAAGGCGCTCGAGCACTTCCTCGCCAAGCCGCAGCCCACCTGGGGCTCGCCGATGCTGGCCGACGTCGACTACGACGACATCCACTACTTCGTGCGCGCCTCCGAGAAGTCCTCGAAGACGTGGGACGACGTCCCCGAGGACATCAAGAACACCTTCGACAAGCTCGGCATCCCCGAGGCGGAGCGCAAGTTCCTCTCCGGCGTCGGCGCCCAGTACGAGTCCGAGGTCGTCTACCACCAGGTGCGCGAGGACCTCGAGAAGCAGGGCGTCGTGTTCATGGACATGGACTCGGGCCTGCGCGAGCACGAGGACCTCGTGCGCGAGTACTTCGCCTCGATCATCCCGGCCAACGACAACAAGCTCGCCGCGCTCAACAGCGCCGTGTGGTCGGGCGGCTCGTTCGTCTACGTGCCGCCGGGCGTGCACGTCGAGATGCCGCTGCAGGCCTACTTCCGGATCAACACCGAGAACATGGGCCAGTTCGAGCGGACGCTGATCATCGCCGACGAGGGCTCCTACGTGCACTACGTCGAGGGCTGCACCGCCCCCGTGTGGACGACGGACTCGCTGCACTCCGCCGTGGTCGAGCTGATCGCCAAGCCGGGCGCGCGGATCCGCTACACGACCGTGCAGAACTGGTCGCAGAACGTCTACAACCTCGTCACCAAGCGCGCGATCGCCGAGACCGACGCGACCGTCGAGTGGGTCGACTGCAACCTCGGCTCCAAGCTGACCATGAAGTACCCGTCGGTCTACCTGATGGGCGAGCGCGCCCACGGCGAGGTGCTCTCGATCGCCTTCGCGGGCCAGGGCCAGCACCAGGACGCCGGCGCCAAGATCGTCCACGCGGCGCCGAACACGACGTCGAACATCTTCGCCAAGTCGATCTCCAAGGACGGCGGGCGCTCCTCCTACCGCGGCCTGCTCGAGGTCGCCAAGGGCGCCCACGGCTCGCGCTCGAAGGTCGTCTGCGACGCGCTGCTGCTCGACGAGCACTCGCGCTCGGACACCTACCCGACGATCCGCATCGGCGAGGACGACGTGGACGTCGGCCACGAGGCCTCCGTCTCGAAGATCGGCGAGGAGCAGCTCTTCTACCTGATGAGCCGCGGCATCCCCGAGGACGAGGCCGGCAAGCTGATCGTCAACGGCTTCATCGAGCCGATCGTCAAGGAGCTCCCGATGGAGTACGCGGTCGAGATGAACCGCCTCATCGAGCTCCAGATGGAGGGCTCCATTGGCTGACATGACCGTCGTCCGCGAGCCGGAGTGGCTCGCGGCGCGCCGTTCGCGTGCCGCGGAGCTGGCCTCCACGCTCGACCTGCCCGCAGTTCAAGGGCACGCCCGGCTGGGAGTTCACCTCGCTCGCGAAGTTCTCGCTCGACGCGTTCGCCCCGGCCGCGCCCGGCGAGGGCGACGCGGGCGCGGTCGACCGCGTCCAGACGCTGCTCGAGGCGCCCGAGGGCGCCGTCACGCTCGGCCAGGTCGACGGCCTGCGTGCTCGAGACCCCCGACGCCGTCGAGGACGGCCCGGTCGTGCTGCCGCTGTCGCTCGCCGTCGAGCGCCACCCCGAGCTCGTCGAGCCGCACCTCGGCACGATCGTCGACGGCGACCAGGACGTCTTCACCGCCGCCAACGACGCCGAGCTGGACCGGCGGCGCGTTCGTCTACGTCCCGCGCGGCGTGCGCGTGGACGCCCCGATCCTGCTGACCGCGATCGCCGACGCCGCCGGCACCGCGCTGCACCGCCGCACGCTGATCGTGCTCGAGGAGGGCGCCGAGGCCGAGGTCTGGGAGCAGTTCCTGAGCGGCTCCGAGGACGGCGAGTCGATGCTCAACACCGTCGTCGAGCTCGTCGTCGGCCAGAACGCGCGCCTGCGCTACGTCTGCGGCCAGGACATGAACGAGAAGTCGTGGATCTTCGGCACCCAGCGCGCCGAGGTCGCCCGCGACGGGCACCTCGACTGGGCCGCGGTCGCCTTCGGCTCCGCGCGCGGCAAGGTGCGCATGGAGACGCTGCTGGCCGGCGAGGGCTCCCACGCCAAGGTGACCGGCGCCTACGCGCCGCACGCCCGCCAGCACCTGGACTTCGACACCACGCAGGAGCACGGCGCGGCCAACACCACGTCCGACCTCGCGTTCCGCGGCATCCTCTCCGACCGCTCGACGGCGGTCTGGCGCGGGATGATCAAGGTCGACCCGGGCGCCCAGCAGACCGACGCCTTCCAGGAGTGCCGCAACCTGCTGCTCTCCAAGAAGGCGCACGCGGACGCGATCCCGGGCCTGGAGATCCTCGCCAACGACGTGCGCTGCACGCACGCGGCGGCGATCGCCCAGGTCGATCCCGGAGCAGCTCTTCTACCTGCGCTCGCGCGGGCTCGACGAGGGCCAGGCAAGCGGCTCGTGATCGAGGGCTTCATGTCCGAGCTGGTCCAGCGCTTCGAGGAGGGCCCGATCCGGGACGCCCTCGGCGGCGCGATCGAGCGCCGCATGACGCAGGTGCTCGGCTAGCTCCAGCGCTGCAGCTCGACGATGTTGCCCTCGGGGTCGCGCGCGTAGACGACCTCGAGGTGCGACTCGCCGGCCACGTCGGCGTGCACGACCTCGCCGAGCTCGCTGCCCGCCCGCCTCGAGCAGCCGCTCGAGCGTGCCCGGCACGTCGTCGACCCGGAACGCGATGTGCGCGAAGCCGAGCCGGTCGGCCGTCGGATGGCTCTGCGCCGACGGCTGCGCGTAGCTGAAGATCTCCAGCGTCGGCCCCTCCGGGCCGTGGCCGGGCAGCCGGCAGGTGGCGCCCGCGTGATGTGCGCGCCGCGCGACGCCGGTCGTCCGCTCGACCCAGTCGCCGGCGATGTCGCGCTCGGCGCCGACGGGCTCGCAGCCGAAGACGTGCTCGTAGAAGGCGGCGAGCGCCCGCCAGTCGTGCGCGACGAGGTTCACATGGCCGAACGTGGCCATGGCCCGGACGTTATCCGGGTAGGGCCGAGCCATGCCAACCGAGCCAGATCCAGTCACGCTCGCGCAGCTCGTCCACCGGGCGGCCGAGATCACCGACCCCGAGGGCGCCGACGACGACGTCACCGCAGCTGATCGCTGCGCTTCGAGGACGCCGACTGGCCCGTCAGCGGGATCCTGGAGTCGATCGAGCAGCGGATGGCCGAGGCGGCCGGCACGCTGGACCCGCAGGAGGACTCGCCCGGCCTGCAGGTCGCGGCCGCCGTCGCCGTCTACCTCGCGCACCGGCGCGACGAGCTCGAGGAGGACCCCGTCCACGTGCTGCGGATGGCCGCCCGCGCGGAGTTCGACGGGAACCCGCCCGCGCACGTCGCGCAGCTGGCTCGAGACCGCCGGGATCGACTACTGAGCGCCCTCCGACGTGCGTCCAGCGCCGGTTTGACGCGGGCCCGGAGCGCGGGGATACGCAGGGAAGAAACGAACGACAAAGGAGCGCCCCATGGCCGATGTCGGCCCTCCCATCGCACTGATCGCCGTCGGAGCTCATCCTCTGGCTGGCGATCACCGCCACCATCGGCGGGATCTCGATCCAGACGATCGGACTGATCCTGTTCCTCATCGGCGTCGTCTGGCTCGTGATCGAGCTGGCCATCAACGGCCGCCGCCGCGCCGCCACCGTCGGCCCGACGCGCGAGCGCGTGGTCGAGCGGCCGCGTGCGCGAGCGCGAGCGCGAGGTGCTCTAGCCGCACCGCGCCGCGCGCCGCCTGAAGCGACTTCCGGGGCCGTCTGGACGGATGTCCAGGCGGCCCTTTCGCGTTCCTGAGCCGCTCCGCCGGATCTGGACGGATGTCCATCTCATCCGCCGCCGGGGGCGCCCGATGGGGCTCTCGAGGCGGCCGCCGGCACGGGAAGCCGGTGGCGAGGTTCACGGAAGGGACAACCAGAGATGGACATCGCGACGAGGGGCGCAGGAAGCGAGGACCGGAGCGGCATCCGCTTCGGCATCCGCTGGGACGACGGACGACGGCCCAAGCGACTCCTGCTGCCCCTCGTCGCCGATCTCGCGGCGCTGGTCTCGCGGCGGCCGCCGCCGGCGCGCCGCCGCGCGCCGCACCGCCGCGGCCGCGCGCGTGGACGTCATCGTCGTCGCCGCGCCCGCCCGCGTGGCGCGGCCGAGCGCCTGACGGCGCGCCTCGGCGGCACGCGTCGGCGAGCTGCTGGAGATCGTCAGCGGCTTCACCGCCTCGGTCCCGCGCGGCGCGATCGCGCGCCTGGAGCGCTCCCGCGCCGTGCGCGCGGTCAGCCGCGACGGCGCGCTCGAGCTGCGCAGCGACGCCCGGCGCCGACGCGGCCGCCGCCTCCACGGACGTGCTGCGCACCGCCACCGGCGCGGCCGGCTCCGCCTTCGACGGCGCGGGCGTCGGCGTCGCGCTGCTGGACTCGGGCGCCGTCGACGCTCGGCGGCCTCGGCCGCCCCGGCGCGCTCGTGCGCGGCCCCGACTTCTCCTCCGAGGGCGCCGACCACGACCTCGCCGGCCTGGACACCTTCGGCCACGGCACGCACCTCGCGGGCGTGATCGCCGGCCACGACCCGCTCAGCGGCTTCCAGGGCGTCGCCCCCGGCGCGCGCGTGGTCAGCGTCAAGGTCGCGGGCGCCGACGGCGTCACCAGCCTCGAGCAGGTGCTCGCGGGCATGAACTGGGTGCGCGAGCACCGCGACGGGCGCTGGACATCCGCGTGCTCAACCTCTCGCTCGGCACGCAGCGGCGAGGCCGACTACCGGCGCGACTTCCTCGCCTGGGCGGCCGAGCAGCTGTGGAGGGACGGCATCGCCGTCGTCGCCTCGGCCGGCAACGAGGGCGCCGGCGCGCACGTGCTCGACATGCCCGGCGGCCGACCCGTACGTGATCGCCGTCGGCGCGACCGGACACGCAGGCCACGCCCGACCCGGCCGACGACCGCGTCGCCGACTTCTCGAGCCGCAGCGCCGCTGCGCGGGCCCGACGTCGTCGCCCCCGGCACCGGCGTCGTCTCGCGTGCGCGTGCCCGGCTCGACGCTCGACGAGGAGTTCCCCGGCGCCCGCGTCGGCGACGCGCTCTTCCGCGGCAGCGGCACCTCGCAGGCGGCGGCGGTCGTCTCCGGCCTCGCCGCGCGGCTGCTCGCGCAGCGGCCCGGGCTGACCAACGACCAGCTCAAGGCGCTGCTGCGCGCCGGCGCGGTCGACCTCGCCGACCCGGCCTCCGCCGACGGCGCGGGCCGCGTCGACCTCGCCCGCTCGCAGGCGCTCGCCGACGCCGGGCGCGGGCGTCGGTCCAGCGCTGGCCGCCGTCGCTGCCCGACCTCAAGCGGCTGTTCAAGCGCGGCAGAGCGCGAGCTCGACGACCGGCGCCACCAGCTGGAACGGCCGCCGCTGGTCGGGCATGAAGTGGAGCGGCCGCCGCTGGTCCGGGCATGAAGTGGTCCGGCATGAAGTGGAACGGGATGAAGTGGCTCGGGGCGGCGTGGGACGACGCGAGCTGAGCCGCTTCGCGCTCCCGGCGCTCGCGGGCGCGATCGCCGTCGCGGCGGTCGCGCTCTTCGTCGTTCGTGGTCCGCGACCTGCCGGGCTACGGGCTCGGCCCGCACATCCCGTGGTGGGCGCTCGTTCGAGATCGTGGCCGAGGTCGAGGCCGTGCTGGCGGCCTCCGGCCTGCGACCCGTCGCGGCTCGTGCTCGAGATCACCGAGAGCGTGCTGATCGGCGACGTGCCGATGGCGGTGCGCACGCTGAACGCGCTGCGCGACCTCGGCGTGCGGATCGCGCTCGACGACTTCGGCACCGGCCACTCCTCGCTGCAGTCGCTGCGCGAGCTGCCCGTCGACATCATCAAGGTCGCCAAGCCGTTCGTCGACGGCGCCGCCCGCACCCCGCACGACCGGGCGCTGATGCGGATGATGGTCGACCTCGCGGCGCTGTTCGGGATCGACGTCGTCGCCGAGGGGATCGAGCGCGAGGACCAGCTCGCCGCGCTGCGCGAGCTCGGCTGCGGGATGGGGCAGGGCTACCTGCTCGGCCGGCCGGTGGAGCTCGCCGCGGCGACGTCCCCGCGCCGGAGGCGCCGCGTGCGGCAGCCTTCAGTGCATGAGCAAGCTGAACGCGAACGACCGCGAGTTCGAGTACGACGCCGAGGACCCGGAGGGCTTCAAGGCCGGCATGAAGCGCTTCGGCCGCGACGCTCGGCGCCGCCGCGACCGGGATGTCGATCTACGAGCTCCCGCCCGGGCAGGCGATCTGCCCCTACCACTACGAGTACGCCGAGGAGGAGTGGCTCGTCGTGCTCGAGGGCACGCCGACGCTGCGCACGCCCGACGGGTCGTCGGTGCTGGAGCCGTGGGACGTCTGCTTCTTCCCGACGGGCCCTGCCGGCGCCCACGGCGTGCGCAACGAGACCGACACGACGGCGCGGGTGATGATGTTCTCGGACCTGCGGTGGCCGGCCGCGACCGTGTATCCCGACTCCGACAAGGTCGGCGTCCACATCGCCGAGCCCAACCGCGACGACAGCGGCATGTTCCGCCGGCGCGACAAGGTCGACTACTACACCGACGAGCCGGGCGTCTGACCCGCTCCCGGAGATCGAGCGGTGGATTGATCGGCCTCAGCGCACGATCAATCCACCGCTCGCGTGCGCTCAGCGCGTGCGCGGCCGGCGCACCACCCACACGAGCAGCGCGACGACGAGCGCGACCATCACGACGACGTCAAGACCGGCAGCCAGGTCAGCTCGACCTCCGAAGATCGGCGCGACGCGTCAGCGCTTGCGAACGAACGCGACCCCGTCCGCGACCATCGCGAACGCGGCCTCCACGCGGTCGTCCTGGGCGATCTTCGCGTTGAGCTCCGCGACGACCGCATTGCTCGTGCCCGGCTCGGGATCGACCACATCCCCACCCATGAGGATGTTGTCGATCAGCAGCAGCGCGTCCGGCTTCATCCGCGGCAGGATCTGCTCGTAGTAGTCCGGATAGCCGGTCTTGTCGGCATCCAGGAACACGAAGTCGTACGTCGGCTCCTCGGGCATCGCCGCGAGCGACTCGCCCGGCCGGCCCCCGCACGATCGTCGACCCGCTCCTCGACCCCGGCCGCCTCGAGGTTCCGCTGCGCGATGTCCGCGTACTCGTCCTCGAGCTCCAGGCACGTCAGCCGGCCGCTCTCGCCCAGCCCCCGAGCGATGCAGATCGCGCTGTAGCCCGTGAACGTCCCGACCTCCAGCGCGTTCCTCGCCCCGACCGCCGCCACCAGCACCTGAAGCAGCGCCCCCTGATCGGGAGACACCTGCATCATCGACCGAGGCATCTCGCTCGTCTCGCGCTCGACCCGAGCCAGCACCTCGTCCTGCGAAGCCAGGTTCGCGAGGTACTCCAGCGAGTCCGGCGACAGCGCGGTCTTCGGCCCCCGGACCATCAGTCGACTGCCTCAATCGGCATGCTATCGGAGCCTACGTGCCACCGAAGACCGCACGCGCCGCGAGCGGACGTGCCGGTCGCATATGGATACCCATTCGCCGATCGCGCCTGTGCGCGGAAGATGTACGTGACCGTCTTGAAGGTGCTCAGGAACCGGTACCTCATGGAGAATCGCCCATTCTGCTGAGTGCGCACGACGCGGACGGTCGCCCAGCGACGGCTCCCGACGGCGCGGGCCTGGATCACGATCGGCCGTCTAGAGTTCGCCTTTCCGAAGAGGCGGCCGCCGAGCCTCATCGATCGCCCGTTCGACACTTCCTCTGGGATTGGCAGTGAGGCGCGCTTTGCCTTGACACGGAGCCTTGACGGCTTGCTGCAGGCATAGCTCGCGACCGAGCCTGGCTGCGAACGGCGAGTCGCAGCAGACGGTTTGTCCTTGCAGGAACCGGAATGCAATGCGGCCGTCGTTTGGGACTGGCCCGACCCGACGACCGTGACGCGATCTCGTCCTCGAGCAGTACCACCTCAATTCCGTCTGCGTCCGTTAGTGAGGGCCTTGTACTTCCAGGTCTTCCGAAGGCAGTGGCTTTCTAGGGATGTGGGTCGAAATGAGCCGAGCTTATCGGCGCAGCAATAGTTGCTAACCCGCCGGTTCGCGGTGGAGAAGCTAACCGTCCGTAGCTCGCAAATTACGTTCCGTCGCGTCATACACACGGAGCGTCGCCGTGTGTGAGCCATCGGCGAGTTGTCTTGTGTCAACCGAATGCCGTTCGTCACGTTAGAGGGGCATGGCCGCACGAGACGAAACGGCTGAAGGCAGTGTGGATACTCCGTACTGCTGGAGGCCACAGAACCGAGCACTGACCCATCGACCTCAATCTCTGCCTTATAGACGCCACTGCCAAGGTCGGAGGCATCGAAACCGGTTGTCTGGTGACCAGTCAAATCTGCTCCGCCTGAGAAGACGCGCCCGTGGGCGGGGTAAGCAGGCGAGGCGGGCTCGGATCATCGATTTCAATCTGAGCGTCGAAGATGCGGGATTCTGCACCCCCGCTGCAGTATGTTTCGTTTCAGGTACGGCAGCGGATGTACCACCAGATGGATCGACGGGGTCGTCGAACTTCTCACCTGGATTGAATAGGTAATAGTTGCACGGCGCAAAGCAGTCGCGATTCCGGTATGACTTCCGTCGGTCGAATCAGTTACGCCCGCGTAATACTCCCACTGCCAGGGACGAGCCGGATCCATGGACTTAGGGGCGATCATGACCTGGCGATGCTTCATGCTGAGAATGCTGAGTGGTGCTGGCGCTGTAAACCTCATGCCCGCCCCGCCGCCGTTAGGGGTGTCAGGGCTGTGGGGCGAACCGTTATTGCCCCGTTACTGCAGTCAGCGCTGATGTCAAAGCTGCCCTCGCCAGGTTCTCGAGACCAATCGGTTGCTGGTACCGACTCCCGCACTCCCTCCGCGCAGCCGTGCACTACGTGTAGCTCGCGCTAAACGCGGGGGTGGGCAGGGTGCCAAGCACAGAACAGAGAGACAATTGCGGCTGCACGATAGAGGTGGATCATGGTCCGAACTCCTGTTGCGTTTGAACTACGGGAGGTCTGGCCGTACTCGCTCGGCTCCTGTCACTTGCCGGCGAGCTTGGCGCAGTGGTGCTGTTGCGGTAGCTGAGGGCAGTTGCTCGAATCCGAACTCGCGTGATCCTGCGCCGCGCGACTAATGCGAGTGGTGGAGGCGCGTGCGCGGTGTTTGGTCGGCTGGCGTTTGCTCCGCTCGTCTCGAGTGGGGGCTCGGGCTCGGAGTCGGCGCTGGGGTGGGGATCGCGATGACCTCGGTGGTGCGGGAGGAGGCGGTGATCCGGGCCGGGGCGCGTGGCTTCGCCGGCTTTGGCAGGCTTCGCGGCCGTGCGCGGGGCCGGCGGTCGGTCGGGCTCGCCGAGGATCCACTTCGGTGTCTGCACGACCCCGGTGGCGACGCAGAGGGCTCCCGCCCCGGCGCCGCTGACGCAGAAGCCGATGATCGCGGCGATCGTGGAGAGCCTGCCGCCGCCTCCGGTGGTGGCGAGGTAGGCGCCGGCCGCGGCGTCGTTGGCCTGGGTGCGATGCAGGAGCGCGTAGAGCTCCTCCTTGAGCCGGCCGAGGCGGATGCCTCGGGTGCGTTCGGGCACCTCGAGCAGGATCTGGAGGTCGTCGGCTGTGAGCCCGACCGGTGGCTCCGCCTCGCCGGGCGGCCCTGCGAGCGGGCGCGAGCAGGAAGCCCGGCAGCAGCAGCTTGATCCGCGTGCCGGCGGGCACGTGGAGGCGGCGGACGGTGGCCCGGCAGGCGCTGCAGTGGCGCAGGTGCGGGCGGATCTCGACGACGTCGGCGCTCGACGCCGTCCCGCCGGCGAGGGCGGCGATCGTGGCGGTGTACTGCTCGCAGGCCTCGCCGGACTCGATCGCCTGGAAGACCTTCATGAACCGCCGCCGGCCCTCCGTGATGGCCCGGTTGACCTTCGTGTAGGTCCAGCCGAGATGGGAGCCGATCTCCTCGTAGGAGTAGCCCTGCGCCTTGAGCATCAGCGCGCGGCGCTCGTCCGGCTTGAGCGCCCGCAGCGCCTCGGCGGAGCGGCTGACGCGCTCGCCGCTCGCGACCTGCTCGTCGAGCGGCCGCGCCGTCGGCTCGGTCCGGGCGTCGAAGTCGACCTCCTCGCCGTCGACGGACTCCGAGCGCGAGCGGCGGATCGAGAGCGCCTCGTGCTTGACGACGACCTTCAGCCAGGCGACCTCGGTCTCCGGCAGCACGCGGTCGGCGCGTCGGAGGAAGATCTCGAGCCCGCGCTGGTAGGCGTCGAGCGCGTCGTCGTGGCAGAGCGAGAAGTGGTTGGCGGTCCGCAGCAGCGTCCGGCCGTGCTCGGCCATGACGGCCGCGACCCGATCCTCCGGATCCGCGGGCCGTAGCGGCGACCGTCCTTGCACCCCTCCTGCTCCCAACGCGTTCCTCCACGACGCATGACTGGAACGGAAGGCCAGCCTCCCTGGCGTGGCTTCCATGCTGATTAGTGCACTTCGCTCAGCGGTTCGCCCCCGTGGTCCGCGAAACATCCGCAAAGTGCGACAAGTTCGTGCATCGGGCGCGTCCGGCGACCGACCGGGAAGCGGCGCGTCGCGACGGCCGCTGCGGCAACGTTCAGACCATGCGCCTGACCCTGCTCGTGCTCACCGCCCTGCTCGCGACCGCCGCCCCCGCGGCCGCGCACCCGAATCCGAACGGCCTGCCGCTGCGCTTCGGCGGCACCGGCGAGACCGTCGCGGCGAACGCCGCGCAGGCGCCGCAGCCGCGCGCCCGTGCCGCGCCCGAACTGCGGGCCCGGGAGCAGGCCCGAGACCGACATCCAGGGCCGCGTGCCCGCCGGCAACCCCGAGGGCTTCACCTGCAACACGAGCCTCGTCGGCCATCACGGTGACTCGGGCGGCTACAAGGCGCTGCGCTTCAAGGACAAGGCCGGCCGGGAGTGCGCGTACTACGACACGACGCTGCTGTTCCCGACCAACGCGCAGACGCTGTCCGAGCGACCCACCGGCGTCGCCGTGCTCGACATGTCAGACCCCGCGAACCCGAAGCAGACGACGAGCCTGCTCACGCCCGCGATGCAGACCCCGCACGAGTCGGTGGTCCTCAACGAGCGCCGTGGCCTGCTCGCCGCCGTGACCGGCAACCCGATCGTCTACCCCGGCATCGTCGACGTCTACGACCTCAACGAGGACTGCCGCAACCCGGTGCTGCAGAGCTCGCTGCCCGTCGGCATCTTCGGCCACGAGTCCGGCTTCGCGCCCGACGGCAACACCTTCTACGCGACCTCGATCTCGACGGGCCAGATCACCGCCGTGGACCTCACGAACCCGAAGGTCCCGATGATCGTGGCGGTCACGGACTACAACTCGCACGGCCTGACGATCTCCGACGACGGCAACCGCGCCTACGTCGCCGCCAGCCAGGGCCTGTTCATCCTCGACACGAGCGAGATCCAGGCGCGCAAGCAGGGCGCGCAGTTCAAGGAGATCTCCAAGCTCGACTGGCCAGAGCGCACGATCCCGCAGGTCGCGCAGCCGATCACGATCGGCGGCCGGCCCTACCTGGCCGAGATCGACGAGTTCTCGAGCGCCGAGAACGACGACTCGCACCGCCGCCAACGGGCCCAAGGTCGGCGCCGCGCGGATCATCGACATCGCCGACGAGCGCAACCCGAAGGTCGTCTCCAACATCCGCCTCGCCGTGCACCAGCGCGAGAACCGTGCGGCCATCGCCAACGACCCCGGCGCGCAGAGCATCGTGCAGGGCTACGCGGGCCACTACTGCAACGTGCCGCGGCGCAACGACCCGGAGATCCTCGCCTGCAGCATGATCGCCAGCGGCCTGCGCATCTTCGACATCCGCGACCCGACGCAACCCGCGCGAGATGGCCTACTACGTCGCGCCGAACACGACGAGCCGGACCGCGGGCGCGCCGAGCAACTACGCGATGTCGAGCCCCACGTTCGTGCCCGAGCGCAGCGAGGTCTGGTACACGGACGGCAACTCGGGCTTCTACAACGTCAAGCTCGCGGGCTGGCCGTTCGCGGGCACGAGCGGCACCGCCTCGGGCGACTGCACGGGCGACGCCGGCTTCCGCTCGGTGTCGGCGACGCCGCAGGGCCGCCGGGTCAGGCTCGCCTTCTCACGCAGGCGGAGCGGTGCCGTGAAGATCGAGGTCTTCCAGGTCTCCCAGGGCCGGCAGATCGTCAGCGAGCGGCGCGTCGCGCGCTTCACCAAGCCCGCCACCTGGCGCGGGCGCGGGCGCGACGGCTACTACTTCGTGCGCTTCACGATGGCCGGCCAGGACGTGCGCCGGATCGTGCTGCGCAAGCACAACGGCCGGTTCAGCAGGGTCGCGCGCCACTACCGCCGCGGCGACTGCGAGCTGCTGCGCTCCTACAAGCTCGAGCGGCCCGTGTTCGGCGGGCGCCAGCGGACGCCGCTGCGCGTCGCCTACCGGCTCACGCGCGCCGCGCGCGTGACGCTCACGGTCGCGCGCGGCAAGCGCGTCGTCGCCCGCCGCACCGTGAACAGCGCCGGCAACCGGACCTACCGGCTCGCCCTCAAGCCGTCCGCCCGCGGCGTCTACCGGGTGCGGATCGCGGTCGGCGGCGTGCGCGAGACGTTGACCGCACGGAGACTCTGAGGTATTATGGTCATGCTGACCAAAACAAGAGAAGGACCTCGGCATGGCCACCATCCAGCGATTCCCGTTCGTCCGACACCTCCGCTCCGAGCCGACCTACCACGTCCTCCGCTACCGCAACGGTGAGCTGCGCGCCCAGGGCGCCGGCCTGGCCTTCTGGTTCCGGCCGATCGCCACCGCCGTCGCCGAGGTCCCGATCGACGACCGCGAGCTGCCGTTCCTGTTCCGCGTGCGCAGCGCCGACTTCCAGGAGCTCGCCGTCCAGGGGGTGATCACCTTCCGCGTCGCCGAGCCGGCCGCGCTGGCCCGGCGCGTGGACTTCACGCTCGACCTCGACACGGGCCGCTGGGCGCAGGCCCCGCTCGAGCAGGTCGCCGGCCTGCTCACCCAGCTCGCGCAGCAGTTCGTCGTCGACGAGCTCGCCAAGCTCGACGTCCGCGCGATCCTGCACGCCGGCGTCGCGCCGATCCGCGACCGCATCGCGCGCGGCCTGCGCGCCGAGCCCGCGCTGCCCGAGCTGGGCATCGAGCTCGTCGCCGTGCGCGTCGCCGACCTCGCGCCGAGCGCCGAGGTCGAGAAGGCGCTGCGCCAGCCGACCCGCGAGGCGATCCAGCAGCGCGCCGACGAGGCGACCTTCCAGCGCCGCGCGATGGCCGTCGAGAAGGAGCGCGCGATCGCCGAGAACGAGCTCGCCAACCGGATCGAGCTCGCGCGCCGCGAGGAGGACCTCGTCGCGCAGGCGGCCGTCAACGACCGCCGCAAGGCCGAGAGCCGCGCCGAGGAGATCGGGCTCGTGGAGGGCGCGAAGCTCCAGGTCGAGCGCGAGCGCGCGGAGATCCAGGCCGAGCTGCCGCCCGAGGTGCTGCGGGCGCTGGCGCTGCAGGAGCTGGCCGGCGCGCTCGGCACGGTCGAGCACCTCACGGTCACGCCCGACCTGATCGGGCCGCTGCTCGCGAAGGCGGCGTGACGTGGTCCCCCGCGCGGTCCTCGTCGAGCGCCCGAGCGAGTACGACGAGCTGCTCGCGCGCCACGCGACGCACGAGCAGGTCCGCTTCTTCCTCGAGCAGCGACAGCGCTCGGTCGACGAGGTGCTCGAGCGCCACGCCGCTCTGGCCGCCACGCACCGCGCCGTGCTCGGCGCGGTGCCGGCGGACTGGCGCGCGGCCACCGTGCTGCGCGCCGACCTCGACCGCTTCCTGTTCGAGCCCGACGACGTCGTGCTCGCGCTCGGCCAGGACGGGCTGGTCGCCAACGTCGCCAAGTACCTCGACGGCCAGCCCGTGATCGGCCTGGACCCCGGGACGGGGGTCGGGCGTGCTCGTCCGCCATCCGCCCGCAGGCGGCGGCCGACCTGATCGCCGACCTCACCCGCGGCACGGCCCGGATCGAGGAGCGCACGATGGCGCGCGCGGCGCTCGACGACGGCCAGGAGGTGCTCGCGCTCAACGAGATCTTCGTCGGGCACGCCACGCACCAGTCGGCCCGCTACACGATCGCGCTCGGCGACCGCCGCGAGCGCCAGAGCTCCTCGGGCGTGATCGCCGCCACGGGCACGGGCGCGACGGGCTGGGCGGCGAGCATCAACCGCCAGCTCGCCAGCCCGCTCGCGCTCCCCGCGCCCGGCCGACCGCGAGCTGGCGTTCTTCGTGCGCGAGGCGTGGCCGAGCAGCGTCACCGCCACGACCCTCACCGCCGGCCGCATCACGGCCGCGCACCGGCTCGACGATCACGTGCGAGCTGGGGGAGGGCGGGACCGTGTTCGGCGACGGCATCGAGGCCGACCGCGTGGCCGTCGACTGGGGCCAGCGGATCGAGATCGGCACCGCGAGCCGCACGCTGCGCCTGGTCGGATGACACGATCCCGCGCCGGATGGCCTATGACTACGTGCTCTTCCCGGGGCGCCATCACCTGCTGACGCGCTTCCAGGCCGCCTACCTCGAGCGGGCGGTCGCCGTCGGCGTGCCCGACGCCACCGGCGAGCACGCCGACTGCCGCGGCGCGCAGGTCGTGTTCGCGGTCACCAGCGCCGACCACGGCACGACGCGGCGCAACCCGCTGCCGGCGCACCGGCGCGAGGCGCAGATCGAGCGCTACGCCGCCCTGGCGGCGATGGACTGCCTCGTCTTCCCGGTCGCCGACGTGCCGCCGACGGAGCGCTTCGCGGAGTACGTGCTGGCCGCGATCGCCGTCCAGGAGGGCCCGCGGCTCACGCCGGAGAACGCGGTCGTCGCGTGCTCGACGCCCGCGGTGATCGCGCTCTTCGAGGCGCTCGGCTTCCGCATCCTGCCCGTCGAGCTCGACCAGGACGTGCAGCGCCCGTGGGACGTGCTCGAGACGCTCGTCGCCGGGCAGGCCGACGCGCGCGATGCACCCGGCGAGCGCCCAGCTGTGGGAGCGCTACGGGCTGCTCGCCCAGGTCCGCCGCGCGCATGCCGACCCGCTGCTCACCGACGAGGGCGAGCTGACCGACACGCGCGACTACAACACCTACGCGCGCGCCTTCGACACGGGCGCCGCGCGCAAGTGGGAGCAGCTGCGCGAGGTCGTGCGGCCGGGCCGGATCGTCGACGTCGGCTGCGGCGTCGGCTCGCTGCTGCACGAGATCGCCGCCGACCCCGCCTTCGCGGAGTCCGACCTCTACGGGATCGAGGCCGCCCGCCCGCTCTACGACGAGTGCGTGCACCGCCGCGGCCAGGGCGCGTTCGCGAACCCGAACACGTTCTTCTTCCAGCGCACGATCGGCCAGGGCGCGCTGTTCGAGCCCGCCAGCGTCGACACGACGCTGACCGTCGCGCTCTGCCACGAGCTGTACTCCTACCTCGGCGAGGCCACGCTGCGCGGCTTCATGGCCGCCACGCGCGAGCACACCGTCCCGGGCGGCGTGTGGATCGACCTCGACGTCTGCGGGCCGGCCGACGGCGAGCGCGTGATCTGGATGGAGCTGCACGACGGCCGCGAGAGCTGGGAGCGCTTCGTCGCCGACTGGCTGCCGGAGCGGATCGCCTACGAGCTGCACGAGGAGCGCTACGTCGAGACGAAGCTGCGCTGGGCGATGGAGTGGCTGTCCAAGAAGGACTACACGGACAACTGGGACTCCGAGATGCACGAGGCGTTCTGCTTCTGGAGCTACGCCGAGCGCGCGGCGGCCGTGCGCGAGGCGGGCTTCGAGGTCGCGCCGGGCTCGCACGGATTCACGAACCCGTGGCTGGTCGAGCACCGCTTCGCGCCGGTGGCGACGCTGCGGCCGGCGGGGGAGCGCGAGGCGGCGCTGCCGTGGCCGGACACGCACGTGCGGCTCGTCGCGCGGCGGCCCGCGGCGTGAGCCGGGCGCTCGTCCCGGCGTGCGCGGCGCTGGCCGCGCTGTCGATGCTGCTGCCGTGGGCGCTGGCGTTCGACCCGCAGGTGTGGGTGGCGTGGGGCAACGACGCCTTCCACGGCAGCCTGCACACGGAGGGCGGGCCGACGTGGAAGCCGCTGAGCGTGCTCGGCACGACGCTGCTGGCGCCGCTGGACCGCGACGCCGAGCCCGTGTGGGCGGCGCTCGGGCGGATGGGCGCGCTGCTCGCGCTCGCGGGCGCGTACGCGCTCGGGGAGCGGCTCGCGGGCCGGCTCGCCGGGGCGCTCGCCGCGCTCGTGATGGCGCTCAGCCCGTGGTGGCTGCTCAACGGCGCGCTCGGCAACTCCGAGGGCTGGCTCGCCGCCGCGGTGCTGTGGAGCGTGCTCGCCCACCTCGCCGGCCGCCGCCGCGCGGCGCTCGCGCTCGGCGTCGCCGCCGGCCTGCTGCGGCCGGAGGTGTGGCCGTTCCTCGGCCTCTACGGGCTGTGGCTGTGGCGGGTGGGCGACCGCGTCGCGCCGGTCGCGGGCCTGCTCGCGATCGGCGTGGGCTGGCTGCTGCCCGACGCGCTCGGCACGGACGGCCTCTTCGCCGCGGGCGACACGGCGCGCGCGCCCGCCTCGGCGGGCTCGGCGCAGCTCGCCGACGTGCCGTTCCTGGCCGTGCTGTGGGACGCCGTCGAGCAGCTCGGCATCGTCGCCGCGCCGTTCGCCGTGGCGGCGGTGATCCCGTGGCGGCGCGCGTCGCCCGTGCTGCGCGCGCTGGCGCTCGCCGGTGGCGCGTACGTGCTGATCGTCGCCGTCTCCTCGCAGGCGGGCTTCGCCGGCAACCCGCGCTACCTCGTGCCGGCCGAGGCGCTGTTCTGCGTGCTCGCCGGGCGTCGGGGCGGCGCGGCTCGGGCGCCCGCTCGCGGTCGCGCTCGCCGTCGCGCTGGCGATCACCCAGGCGGGTCACATCCGCCGCGACCTGGAGTCGATCGACTGGCGCGCGCAGCAGCGCGAGCAGCTCGACGTCGCGCTCGCGCGCGCGGGCGGCGCGCCGGCGCTCGAGGCGTGCGGGAACGTGCAGTCGGGCGACTACTGGCGGGCGCTCGTCTCCTCGCGGCTGGACGCCGACATCGCCCGTCGTCGCCCGGGAGCAGGACCCCACGCGCGTGCTCGTCCGCGGCCCCGCCGAGGACGGCGGCCCGCTCCGAGCCCGAGCGGATCCCGGCCGGCCTGACGCGCCGCGTCGCGCTGCCCGACTGGGAGATCTGGACGGCGTGCCGCGACTTGTAAGGTTGGGCGCATGGCCGCTCCAGCGGACATCAAGGACTCGATCCTCGAGACCGTCGGCGACACGCCGCTCGTCCGCCTCTCGCGGATCGCGGCCGGGCTGACGCCGCAGGTCGTCGCCAAGGTCGAGTACTTCAACCCGGGCGGCTCGATCAAGGACCGCGTCGCGATGAAGATGGTCGAGGCCGCCGAGGCCGACGGGCGACTGCGGCCCGGCGGCACGATCGTCGAGCCGACCTCGGGCAACACGGGCACCGGGCTCGCGATCGCCGCCCGCATCAAGGGCTATCGCGTGATCGCGGTGATGCCGGACAAGATGTCCAAGGAGAAGATCGACCTGCTGCGCGCCTACGGCGCCGAGGTCGTCGTCACCCCGACCGACGTCGACCCCGACTCGCCGCAGGCCTACTACCGGGTCGCCGACCGGCTCACGCAGGAGATCGACGGCGCCTTCCAGCCCAACCAGTACGCGAACGCCGCCAACCCGCAGACGCACTACGAGTCGACCGGGCCCGAGCTGTGGCGCCAGAGCGGCGGGGCGATCACCCACCTCGTGGTCGGCGTCGGCACGGGCGGCACGATCACGGGCACGGGGCGCTACCTGAAGGAGCAGAACCCGGCGATCCAGGTCATCGGCGCAGACCCGGTCGGCTCGATCTACTCCAACGAGCGAGGTCCACCCCTACCTCGTCGAGGGCGTCGGCGAGGACTTCTGGCCCGCCACGTACGACCCGACGATCGTGGACCGCTACGTGACGGTCTCCGACAAGGACTCGTTCCTCACCACGCGCCGGCTGGCCGAGACCGAGGGCCTGCTCGTCGGCGGCTCCTGCGGCCTCGCCGTGCACGCGGCGCTCGAGGTCGCGGCGGGCATCGACGACCCCGAGGCGATGGTCGCGGTCGTGCTCCCCGACGGCGGCCGCGGCTACCTGAGCAAGATCTTCAACGACACCTGGATGGACCAGTACGGGTTCCTGGAGCGCAGCGAATCGCGCGTGGGCGACGTGCTGCGCGCGAAGTCGCGCGCCGGCGAGATCCCGCCGTTCGTGGTCGTCCAGACCCACCAGACGGTCCGCGACGCGATCGTGCTGCTGCACCAGCACGGCGTCTCCCAGCTCCCCGTCGTCTCCGCCAACGACCCCGACGCGATCGTCGGCTCGGTCGGCGAGCGCGGGCTGCTCAAGCACGCGGTCGACAACCCGCAGGTGATGGGCGCCGAGATCGCCGAGGTGATGGAGCCGCCGTTCCCGAGCGTGGCCGCGGGCGACCCGGTGCGCGAGGCGGTCGAGCTGCTCTCGGGCGAGGGCCAGGCGATCACCGTGGCCGACAACGGCCGCTCGGTCGGCATCCTCACGCGCGCCGACCTGCTGGAGTCGCTGGCCTCGTGACGCGCTTCGCGACCCGCGTCGTCCACGCGGGGCTGGATCCCGACCCGGCGTTCGGCGGCGTCGTCCCGCCGATCCACCAGGCCTCGACCTACGTGCAGAAGGCGCCGGGCGAGTTCGTCGGCGACTACGACTACTCGCGCTCGGCCAACCCGACGCGCACGCAGCTCGAGAAGGCGCTCGGCGAGCTCGAGGGCGGGCGCGGGACGGCGTTCTCCTCCGGCATGGCGGGCACCCACGCGCTGATCACGGCCGTCTGCACCGCGGGCGCGCACGCGATCATCCCCTCCGACCTCTACGGCGGCACCTACCGGCTCGTCGACAAGGTGCTCTCGCGCTGGGGCCTGGAGTACACGATGGTCGACCAGTCCGACCTGGACGCGGTCGCCGCCGCCGTGCGCGCGGAGACGAAGCTCATCTGGGTCGAGACGCCGACGAACCCCTCGCTGAACGTCGTCGACCTCGAGGGGATCGTGGCGCGCAAGGGCGGCGCCTTCGTGGCCGTCGACAACACCTTCGCCACGCCCGATCTACCAGCGGCCGCTGGAGCTCGGCGCCGACGCCGTCGTGCACTCCACGACGAAGTACCTCGGCGGGCACTCCGACGCCGTCGGCGGCGCCGTGATCGTGCGCGACGCGCGCGCGCACGAGGGCATGAAGTTCGTGCAGAACTCCGTCGGCGCGGTGCCCGGGCCCTTCGACTGCTTCCTCGTGCACCGCGGGATGCGCACGCTGCACCTGCGGATGGCCGCGCACACGGAGAGCGCCCGCGCGGTCGTCGACTGGCTGCGCGAGGCGCCCGGCGTCAGCGACGTCCGCTGGCCGGGCTTCGCCGGCATGGTCTGCTTCCGCCACGAGGACGCGACGCAGATCGCCTCCCGCACGACGGTCTTCTCGCTCGCGGAGTCGCTCGGCGGCGTCGAGTCGCTCGTCGAGGTGCCGCAGGCGATGACCCACCAGTCCGTCGAGGACTCCGACGCGGCCGTCCCAGCCGACCTGGTGCGGCTCTCCTGCGGCATCGAGGACCCCGCCGACCTGGTCGCCGACCTGGCGCAGGCGATGGGCCTCCCCGTGCCCGCCTAGCCAGGCTTTATTCAAGCGATCCGCCAGGACGCCGATTCGTCTGGGGGATGATCCGTCTCCTCCCGCTCCTGACGCTGCTCCTGCTCGCCCTCGCCGGCCCCGCCGCGGCGATGGTCAAGCTCCCCGAGATCCCGGTCCCCGTCGAGGGCAACCCCGCCGACCGCCTGCTGTCGCTCCCGATCGAGGACTCCGCCTCCGACCCCGCGCGCAAGTGCACGCCGAAGGCGTCGCGGCCCGGGATGCTCGCGCTGCAGCGCTGGCTGGAGGCCAACGCGCGCGGCGTGTCCTGGGGCTCCTACCGCTGCGAGAAGAGGGGCAAGGGCCAGGCGTCGCTGCACTCCGAGAACCGCGCCATGGGCGTGGCGGAGCTGATCTGGGATTGCGGGTACTGGGGTGCCGGGATGACGCAGTTCAGCGAGTACGGCGCCTGCTACGGCAAGCGCGGCAAGCTCAAGCGCAACGTGAACAAGACCGTCGCGCACCGCGACCACGTCCACATCGGGATGACCAAGCGCGGCGCCGCCGCCCGCACGTCCTTCTGGAGCCGCGGCCGGTGATCCGCCGCCATACTCGGAGGATGCGCCGCTCCGCCCTGCTCGCGTGCCTGCTCGGCCTCGCCCTGATCGGCGGCGGCTACCTGGCGATCGGCGCGGCCGGCGAGGGCGAGGAGAAGGACCTGACCGGCAAGCGCGAGGTGCGCACCCAGGCGCAGCTGCCGCCGCTGCCGAAGAAGCTGCGCGCGCGCGTCGTGCAGCCCGAGGCCGGCGCCACGGGCGCCGCGGCACCCTCCGAGCCGGAGCAGGACCCGGGCCTCAGCGATCCCGGCCCGAAGCCGACGGGCCCGGCCAGCTCGGGCGGCAAGCGGGCCACGGGCGTGCTCAGCGGCGTCGACGGCAGCTCCACCACGACCGCGACCGCGCTCTCCAACGGCGTCGCACTGCCGCCGCTCGAGGCACCGGAGGCCGTGCGCCAGATCATCGAGGCCGGCAACTCGATCGCGCGCACGCCGTACAAGTGGGGCGGCGGCCACGGCAAGTGGACCGACACGGGCTACGACTGCTCGGGCTCCGTGTCGTTCGCGCTCGCCGCCGCCGGTCTGCTCGACGCGCCGCTGGCCTCCGGGCCGCTGATGTCGTGGGGCAAGGCCGGCAAGGGCAAGTGGGTCACGATCTACTCCAACCCCGGCCACGTCTACCTCGTGGTCGCCGGCGTGCGCTTCGACACCTCCGCCCCGCGCGAGACGGGCTCGCGCTGGACGAACACGATGCGCTCGAACGCCGGCTTCGTGGCGCGCCATCCGCCGGGCCTGTGAGCCGCGTGGGGTGGCGACCCCATCGCGCCAGCCGGGCGCGTGCCGATGAATGGAATGCAGCGAGATCCTTCCTGAAGAGAGTCAGCTTCCTGATGACCCGCTCCCACCCTCCGGTGCCGGGACCGCCGCCTGAGGTCCTGGCCGAGATCGACGCCGCGTGGGAGCGGGCTCAGGCGCCCCTCGCGGGCGGCTACGAGCTCCACTTCGAGCGCAATCGGGCCATGGGCCGTGCCTGGGGCGAGCTGCGCCGGCCCGACGGGACGCCCGCGCTGCAGCTGAGCGCCTCCGAGGCGCTCGCGCTGGCCCGCGGCGAGCCGGTCGCGCTGCCCGTGTAGCACCCCCGGCCTGTGGGAAGGTCCCCACTATGGCTCTCAAACCCAAGGACATAATCGACACCGTCACCGGCGTCGGATCCTCCGTCGTCTCCGGGCTCACGAAGCGCTTCCGCGGCGGGGAGGAGGACGCGACCGTTCCCCCGCCCGCGCGCGAGGACGCCGCGCCGGCCACGGCCGCCCCGCCGGCCAAGCCGCGCACCGGGCGGGCCGGCGGGACGAAGTCCGGGCGCACCACCTCGTCCTCGACGAAGACCGCGCGCACGAAGGCCTCCGCCGCCGGCACCGCGACCAAGTCGCGCCCGGCCGCCAAGCCGCGCGGGCGCGCGGCCGCCAGCGGCGCGCCGAAGGCCGGCGAGGCCGGCGCCCCGAAGTCGGGCACGGCGCCGAAGAAGCCCGCGGCCAAGCCGAAGTCCGCCGCCCCGACGGCGAGCGCGACGGCCGCGAGCCCGACGCCGCCGGCCACGAGCGCGCCGCCGGCCAAGCCGAAGCCCGCGAGCGCGGCCAAGACCAAGTCGCCCGCGAAGCCGAAGTCGACCACGGCCAAGCCGAAGACCCCGGCGGCCGCGAAGCCCACGCCGCCGGCGAAGCCGACGGCCGCGGAGACGGCGGCCAAGACGACGGGCACGGCCGCCAAGCCGAAGCCCACGGCCGCGGCCGGCACGGGCGCCGCGGAGGCGACCACCGAGACCACGAAGGCCGGCGAGGCCGCGCAGGCCGCGGAGAACCCCGCGGCGGCGAAGAACCCCGCCGCCAAGACCGGCTCCTGACGTCCCGGGCACGCGCGCGGCCCCGCAGGGCCGCGCGCGTCCCGTTAAGGTCGGGCGATGCGTCCCATCCCGGCCCCCCGCATCGGCGAGTCCCACGGGCTGTTGCGGGCCATCTCCCAGCGCGACCGCGTGCGGCTCGACGAGTTCGTCACGGAGTTCCAGAACGAGGACCTGTTCCCACCCGGACTCGAGAACGCGCAGGGCAGGACGCGGCAGTTCGTCTCCTACGCGCGGTCGGCCGGACTGCTCAAGGAGGACCGCGGGATCGTCGAGCTGACCGAGATCGGCAAGCGCTACATCCGCGCCGGCGACGACGACGCGCCGTTCGCGGTCTCTGAGGCGCAGGCCGACTGGCTGCGCCGCCAGCTGCTCGAGAAGCACATGACGGACTCGATCTTCCACGGGCTGGCGATCGGCCTCAGCCTGCTCTCCTCCGTGCCGCCCGCGACCCGCATCTCGATGCTCGACTTCGGCCGCTCGCTGAGCTACCTCGGGCGCGCCGGCTGGGACAACGACAACACGCTGCAGACCCAGGGCGAGCGCTACCTCGAGCTGATGGGCGACATGCGCATGATCGACGACCAGCGCGCGCTGACGCCGACGGGCCAGGACACCAAGAACGAGCTGACCCTGCCCATCCACATGTCGATGCTCGACATCGCCGCGCAGCTCAACCCGGGCGGCGCCGACGCCGTGCGCGCCGAGGGCGAGGCCGAGTGGGCCCGGCTCGCGCAGGCCGCGGAGCCCGAGCCCGAGCCCGCGCCGGAGCCCGCCGCTCCCGAGCCCGCGGCACCCGAGCCGGTCGCGGTCGTGGACGACGAGGAGGACGAGTGGCAGGACGTCGGGCCCGGCGCGCCCCGGCCCCGGCGCCCGCTCCTGCGCCGCGCCGCCGCCTGAGCCCGCGCCCGTGGCGCCCGGCCCGCCGACGCCCCCGGCGGACATCTGGGATACCGCCGACCCCGACGACGAGACGAGCAGCTACACCGCCGTCGGGGTTCCGAAGCCGAACGCGCCGAAGGAGGCGCCGGCCCCCGCGGCCGCCGCGCCGGAGCCGGCGGCACCGCCGCCACCGCCCGCGCCGGCGCCGCCCGCCGAGCCCGCCCGCCCGCAGGACTCGCCGACCGTGATCTCGCAGCCCGCCGAGTCGGCGCCGCCGCCCGCGGCGCCGCACCTGGCCGAGGCGCCCCCGCCATCGCCGCGCCAGGCGAGCGGCTTCCTCGACCCGGGCGCGATCCGCGCCGCCGCCGAGGGCCAGGGGCTGCGGCTGCCCGGCGCGGCCTACGCCTCGGTCGCCGCCGCGCTGGCCTCCGGGCGCCACCTCGTGCTCACCGGCCCCGTCGGCTCCGGCAAGACGGCGCTCGCGCTCGCGATCGCGCGCGCCGCCGTGACCGCCGGCCGCGCGAGCGGCGCGGTGCTCGTGACGCCGACGGAGCGCTGGTCGTCCGGCGACGCGCTCGGGCGCCGCGGCCGCCCCGACGGCGCGCCGGCGACCGCCGGCCAGGTCCCCGACTCGGCGAGCCGCGGCAAGTGGCTCGTGCTCGACGAGCTCGACCGCGCCCGCGCGGACAAGGCGCTCGGCGGCCTGTCGACGTTCCTCGGCGGCCTGCCGGTGACGCTGCCGGGCGGCGAGGAGGTCAAGCCGCCCGAGGACTGGCGCGTGATCGCCACCGCGGCCGCGCCGCTCGACGCCTCGGCCGCGCTGCTGCGCCGCTTCGCGCACGTCGAGGTGCCGTTCCCGGCCGAGGCCGACATGGCCGCCCTGCTCGAGCGCGCCGCCGGCGGCGACGCGGCCGCGGCGAACGCGGCGCAGCGCCTGATCGCCATGCGCGAGCTGCGCCCGCTCGGCGCCGGCGTGTTCGTCGCCGCGGCCGCGCACGCCGCCGAGCGCAACGCGATCGAGCCGGCCGACGAGCGCCGGCTCGCGCGCGAGACCTACTCCGCCTACGTCGAGCCGCTGATGACCGGCCTCGACGCCCGCGGGGAGGACCGCCTCAAGGAGCTGCTCGGCGCGCTGTAGGCATGGCGGCGCGCGGCGGCCCCGAGGAGCGGGCGGCGCTGGCCCGGGCGAAGGCGCGGCTGGACCGGCTGGACTTCCATCCGCGCCCGGTGAGCACCGCGCGCACGCGGATCTGGCACGTGCCGTGGCTGTTCCGCGCGCCGTGGTTCCGGCGCTTCCAGGGCTACGAGTCGTGCGAGCAGATCTTCATCCGGCGCCCGCTCGAGGAGGTCTCCGACGACCTGATCTGCCACGAGCTCTGCCACGTCTGGCAGGAGCAGCACGGCCGCCTGGCCATGTGGCTGTCCTACGTGCGCCGCGGCTACCGCGAGAACCCGAACGAGCTCGAGGCGCGCCGCGCGGTCGAGCTCACCCGCTGAGTGCCACCATTGGCGGCCGTGCCGCCCGGAGCCGAGCAGCCCGCCGCGCTGAAGGCGATCGCCCGCCACGCCGAGGCGATCGCGACCGTGCGCGCGTTCGCGGAGCGCTCGGAGGCGCTGCGCGTCGTGCTGCTGGTCGACCTCGGCGACGAGGCGCCCGCGATGCTCGACCTGGGCGCGGGCGGCGCGCTCGAGCTGACCGACGACGGCGTGGCGCACACGGTCCCGCCCGACGCGCCCGTGCCCGTGCCGCCGCGCGCGCTGCCCGAGATCCGGCCCGCCCCGTCCTCGGCGCTCCGGGCCGACCCGGTGACGGGCGAGCTGGCGGCGCCGATCGGCGCGATCGCCAACCTCGGCCACGCCGTGCTCGGCCTCGCCCGCGCCTTCGGCGGCCGCAGCGTGGCCACCGCCGAGTTCGCCACGCAGGTCCCCGACCTGCCGATGACGATCGTCGCGCGCGAGGGCGAGCCGCTGCTGCTCGCCGTGGGCGACGGCCGCTTCGAGCTCCCGCTTTGACGCCCGTCCCCTGCACCTGGTGCGGCGCCGCGGTGGATCCGTCGGAGGGGTTCCGCGCCTACGAGCCGGCCGGCGGCCGGCGCGCCGTCTTCTGCCGGCTCGAGCACGTGGTCCCGTGGGCGATCCGCGGCGCGCACTGGGAGCCGCTCGGCGTCGAGGCCGAGGGCGTGCGGGACGGCCTGACCCACTGCGCGTGGTGCGAGGCGGCGCTGCACGAGGATCACGTAGCGCTCGTGCGCTCCCGCGGGGAGCACCGGATTCCGGACGGCTTCTGCGGCGTCGCGCACCTGCTCGAATGGGCCAAGGCGGGCGGTCGGTACCGGGGTTGAACCTGCCCGTTCGGGCAGGGCTGAGGAGCCGCCGAAGTGGGTAAAGCGGGGTCCGAGATGATGCACCACCGCCACTACACGATCGACGAGGCCAACGCGAAGCTCGACCTCGTGGGCCGCATCGTGCGCCGCATCCGCGACGCGCGCCGGCAGCTCGCGGCCGAGGGCTTCAACTCCGAGTTCGTCTCGCTCGCCGAGATCTCCGGCGGCGCCCACCCGGGTCGCGAGCACGCGGCGGCGGCGCTCGAGGTGGCGCTCGGCTTCGACCAGCTCGAGGAGCTCGACGTGGTGGTCCGCGACCTGGAGCGCGGCCTCGTCGACTTCCCGTCGCTGCTCGGCGGCGAGGAGATCTACCTCTGCTGGCTGCTGGACGAGCCCGAGGTCGTGTACTGGCACGCGCCCGAGTCGGGCTTCGGCGGCCGCCGGCCCTTGTAGCCCGGCGACAATGGGCGGCATGACGCTGCCGCCCGGCCCACGAGAGCCCGCCGCGCTGCAGACGGTCGAGTGGATCGCGCGGCCGACCGCGTTCCTGCGCCGCTGCCGGGCCCGCCACGGCGACCCGTTCACGGTCCGCGTGGCGTGGGCCGACGCGCCGATGGTGCTCGTATCCGACCCCGGGGAGATCCGGCGCGTCTTCGCCGCCGACGACGGGCAGCTCCACGGCGGCGCGAGCTCGACCGTGCTCGAGCCGTTCGCCGGGCCGACCTCGATCCTGCTCACGCACGGGCCCGAGCACCTGCGCCGCCGGCGCGAGCTGCTGCCCGCCTTCCACGGCGACGCGCTCGCGGGCTGGCGCGCGACGATCGCCGACCTGGCCGCCGCCGAGGTCGGCCGCCTGGCCGGCCGGGCCGCTGCGCACGCTGCCGCGGATGCAGGCGCTCACGCTCGACGTGATCCTGCGCGTCGTGCTCGGCCCGGTCGAGCGGCCGGAGCTGCGGGCCGCCATCCGCCGCGCGCTCGACATGACGGCCTCGCTCCCCCGGCTGGTGGCGATGTCGCTGCACCGCGGCAGATCCTGGGACGCGTTCATGCGAGCCGTCGGCGAGGTCGACGCGCTGCTCGCGCGCGAGATCGACCGCGGCGGGCACGCCGACGGCTCGCTGCTGGCCGTCTTGGCGCAGGCCGGCATCCCGCGCGGCGAGCTGCGCGACCAGGTGGTCACCGTGCTCGCGGCCGGGCACGAGACGACCGCGGGCTCGCTCGCCTGGGCGCTCGAGCGGCTCGCCCACCACCCGGACGTGCAGGAACGCGTTCGCGACGGCGACGACGCGTATCTCGACGCCGTCGTCAAGGAGGTGCTGCGCGTGCGGCCCGTGCTCTCGATCGCCGCGCGCCGGGTCGCCGCGCCGTTCGAGGTCGGAGGCCACGTGCTGCCGCCGGGCGTGCACCTCGCGCCCTGCATCTACCTCGCCCACCGCCGCCCGGAGGCGTGGCCGGAGCCGACCGCGTTCCGGCCCGAGCGGTTCCTGGAGGGCGCGCCGGCGCCGGGCACCTACCTGCCGTTCGGCGGCGGCGTGCGCCGCTGCGCGGGCGCGGCGTTCGCCGCGCTCGAGCTGCGCGAGGTCCTGCGCGCGGTGCTCGCCCGCTTCGCGCTCGCCCCGGCCGGCGGCTCCTCCGAGCGCATGATCCGGGGGTCCGTCACCCTGCGCCCGTCGCGGGGTGGGACCGTCTTGACCGAGCCGCTACAACCATCGAGGCCGTGTCGCTCTTCTGCCGCCACAACCGCCTGACCTCGAACTGCCCGATCTGCAGCCGCGAGCAGCAGGACGAGCTGCGCTCCAAGGCGCCGCCGAGCCCGCCGCGCACGCGCTCCTCGTCGAGCACGGCCAAGCGCCGCGGCTCCGGGACGGGACGCACGTCCGGCGTCGTCACGCGCCGCGTGGCCCGCGCCGCCGACGACGGCTACCGCAGCCCGCTCGCGCCCGGCCTGCGCGCGACCGCCGACGCCGAGCGGCTCGCCGCCGCCCTCGCCGCCGCGGCGGAGCGGCTCGTGCCGCCCGGCCCGTACCCCGAGCTCGCCGAGGAGGCCGACCCCGAGCAGGCCGGCTGGCTCGCGTTCCTGCTCGCGCTCGCCGGCCCGGAGGCGCCCGAGCTCCAGCAGGCGCTGCGCACCGCCCGGCCCGCGTGGGAGGACGGCGTGCCCGCGGACCTGCCGGCCGAGCGCCGCCGCACCGCGGAGGCCTACCGCGCCTGGGCGGCCCGCGCCGGCTCGCAGGAGGCGGCGTTCACGGGCGACGCCGCCTGGTCGCCCGAGCGCCGCTTCGCGCGCGTGTTCGAGCGGCTGTCGCTGCCGGGCTTCGGGCGGGCGCGGCGCTTCGACCTGCTGACCGCGCTCGGCGCGGCCGGGCGCTACGAGCTCACCGCCGCCGAGCTGTTCCTTGGCCTCGAGGACGACCCGACCACGCTCGCCGCCAAGCGGCTGCTGGTCTCCGGCGACCGGCTGCTGCTGGACCGGCGGGCGCGCGAGCTCGCCGAGGCGTGCCGGCTGCCGCTCGCCGCCCTCGACCGCGGGCTGGCGGTGTGGGGCACGCCGGGCGCGCCGGTCGACCTGGCCGGCGAGGTGCCGGCCTCCGTGCGCGCGGCGCTGGCGCTGCGGTGAGCGCCGAGGTCGCCGAGCTCGACCTCGGCGACGACGCCACGCTCGAGCGGCTCGTCGCGCTGCAGCGCGCGAGCTACGCGGTCGAGGCGGAGCTGATCGGCGCGGCCGAGCTGCCGCCGATGCGCGAGTCGCCGGCCGAGCTGCGCGCGTGCGGCGAGACGTTCCTCGGCGCGCTGCGCGACGGCCGGCTGGTCGGCGCCGTGTCCTTCCGGCGCGCGGGCGGCACCGTCGACATCCACCGGCTGGTGGTCGACCCGCAGGCGTTCCGCGGCGGCGTGGCGACCGCGCTGCTCGACGCGCTGGAGGCGCGCGAGGCCGGCGCCACGCACTGGACGGTCGGTACGGGCGCCGGCAACGCCCCGGCGCTCGCGCTCTACGAGCGCCGCGGCTTCACGCCGACCGCGGAGCGGGTCGTCCCCGGCGGCGTCCGCTGGGTACGCCTGGACCGCGGCGGGCGGGATTCCCCTTCTCGCTAGGTTCCGGCCGTGACCGCCACCAGCGATCCACGGCCGCCGCTGGCCCGGCTGCGCGCGCTCGCCGTGGCGCCGCCGGAGCCGACCACCCCGGCCCGGCCCGTCGCGCTGCTGGTGCTCGGGTGCGTGGCGCTCGCGGCGCTCTCGCTGCTGCTGCCCTCCACGCCGACCTACGACCCGTGGGCCTGGATCCTGTGGGGGCGCGAGGTCGTGCACGGCGACCTCGTGACCACCGAGGGGCCGTCCTGGAAGCCGCTGCCGATCCTGTTCACGGCCCCGTTCTCGCTCGCCGGCGACGCGGCGGCGCCCGAGCTGTGGATCGTCGTCGCCCGCGCCGGCGGCCTGCTCGCGATCGCGATGGCCTACCGGCTCGCGGCGCGGCTCGCGGGGCCCGTGGCGGGCGTGATCGCCGCGCTCGCGCTGCTGCTGGCCGACGAGTTCGTGTTCAACTTCGCGCGCGGGAACTCGGAGGGGCTGCTCGTCGCCATCTGCCTGCTGGCGCTCGAGCGCCACCTCGACGGCCGCCGCCGCCACGCGTTCCTGCTCGGCTTCCTCGCCGGCCTGCTGCGGCCCGAGGTCTGGCCGCTGTGGGCGCTGTACGGGCTCTGGTACGCCGCGGTCGAGTGGCGCGGCCGCCCGCCCTGGCGGACGTTCGCGCTCGTCGGCGGCCTGGGCGCGCTCACGCTCGTGGTGTGGATGGTCCCGGAGTACCTCGGCTCGGGCTCCCTGCTGCGCGCCGCCGAGCGCGCCCGCCAGCCCAACCCGGACTCGGCCGCCTTCGCCGCCTCCCCGTTCCTGGAGGTCTTCCGCCGCTCGGCGTCCGTGCTGACCGTGCCGGTCTACGCCGGGGCGGTCGTGGCCGTCGTGCTCGCCGTGTGGCGGCGCCGCGAGCCGTTCGCCGTCGTGGTGTTCACGCTCGCCGCGCTCTCGACCACGCTGATGGTGGCCGTCGCGCTGATGACGGAGGCCGGCTTCGCGGGCAACCTGCGCTACGTGGCGCTGCCCGCCGCGATGGTGTGCGTGCTCGCCGGCGCCGGCTGGGTCGGCCTGGTGCGGCTGCTGCGCCGGCGCGCGAGCCTCGCGGCGGCGGGCGTGCTCGCCGCGCTCGCGCTGGCCGCCTCGGCACCGTGGGTCGTGGACGCCGGGCGCGACCTCGACACCTCCCTGGACCGGGTCGCGTCGGAGTCCGACCTCTACGGGCCCAACCTCGAGGCGGTGATCGCCAAGGCGGGCGGGGAGAAGGCCCTGAAGGCCTGCGGCCCCGTCTACACGGGTGCGTTCCAGACCCAGGCGGTGGCCTGGTACCTGCACCTGCACGAGACCGAGGTGATCGTCTTCCCGTTCCCGCCGGGCACGATGATCGCGCCCCACTTCACCGCCAACGCGCGCGATCCGCGCTTCCCGAAGGTGACCGAGACGACGCGCTGGATGGTGGGGAGTACCTGCAACAGCCCGTGAACATCCCTCTAACCTGCTGACGATGGCGACGATCGCTTCGCGCCGGCCGGCATGGAGCCTGCCCGCCACCGTCGCCGGGAGCGCCCGGCTGCTCGCGCCGCTGGCCGTCGGGGGCCTGCTGCTGCTGTCGATCCTCCTGCGCACGCGCGACTTCGACGTGGGCTTCTGGATCGACGAGGGGCTCTCGGTCGGCATCGCCGACCGCCCGCTGGCCGACATCCCCGCCGCGCTGCGCCTCGACGGCTCGCCGCCCCTGTACTACTCGCTGCTGCACGTGTGGATGGCGGTCTTCGGCACCGCGGAGACCGCGACCCACGCGCTCTCGCTGGTGTTCGCCGTGCTCACCGTCCCGGCGGCGTGGTGGGCGGCGCGCGGGCTGTTCGGGCCGGCGGCCGGCCTCGCCGCCGCGCTGCTGGCGGCCACGAACCCGTTCCTCACGCAGTACGCGCAGGAGACGCGGATGTACACGCTCGTGGTCCTGCTCGGGCTGCTCGCCTGCGGGACGTTCGGCCGGGCCTACGTGCTGGCCGGGACGGAGGCGGCGCCCCCGCGCGCGCGGCGCCGCCGCTGGGCCGCGGCGTTCGCGGTCGCGCTGGCGGCGCTGATGTACACCCACAACTGGGCGCTCTTCTTCGCCGCGGCCTGCGGGCTCACGTGGCTGGTGCTGCTCGCGACGGCCCGCGGCGGGCTGCGCAGGGAGCTGCTCCAGGACGGGCTGGTCGGCTTCGGCGGCGCGCTGCTGCTGTTCGCGCCGTGGCTGCCGACGCTCGCCTTCCAGGCCCAGCACACGGGCGCGCCGTGGTCCAACTCGCCCGGGCTCGACGACCTCGGCCGCATCCCGGAGCTGCTGTTCGGCGCGCTGCCCCAGCTCGCCCTGCTGCTGGCGGCCGGCGCCGGCGCGGTGGCGCTGCTCGCCCGCCGCGCGGGGCGCCCGCCGGGGCGCGGCCGGGCGCTCGTCGTGCTCACGGGCCTGGCGATCGCGACCGTGCTGGTCGCCTTCGCCGCCTCGCAGGTCTCTCCCGCGTGGGCGACGCGCTACCTGGCCGTCGCGCTGCCCGCGCTGCTGCTGGTGCTCGCGGGCGGGCTGGCGCACGCGGGCCGGCTCGGCCTGGCCGGCGCGCTGCTGGTCGCGGTCATCTGGGCGGCCGACGGCGCCCCCACGCAGAAGAGCAACGTGCGCGCGCTCTCCGAGGAGATCGCCCCGAGCCTCGCGCCGGGCGATCTCGTCGTCTCCACGCAGCCCGAGCAGATCCCCGTGCTCAGCTACTACCTGCCCGCCGGCCTGCGCTACGCCACGCTCTGGGGGCCCGTCGACGACGTCGGCGTGACGGACTGGCGCGACGGCGTCGAGCGGCTGGAGGCCACCAGCGCCCGGCGCGACCTCGCTCCGCTGGTCGACGCGCTGCCGGCGGGCCGGCGGCTCGTGCTCGTCGAGCCGGACACGAGCAACATCGAGCGCTGGAAGGCGCCCTGGACGGAGCTCGTCCGCGTGCGCACGGAGGAGTGGCGCCAGCACCTCTCCAACGACGCGCGCCTGACCCCGCTCGCGGTGCGCCCGGTCGAGGAGGACCCGGGCGTCAACCAGCTGCGTGCGACCGTCCTGCTGAAGGGCTAGCGGCGGCCTCCGGGCGCGGGCGCGGGCTCCGGGCCGGGGTCGGCGGCCGGCAGGTCGAGCCGGAAGCGCGTGCCCGACTGCCCCTCCTCGCCGGCGAGCTCGAGCGTGCCGCCCATCCGCTCGGCGAGCTCGCGGCCGATCGCCAGGCCGAGGCCGAAGCCCGCCTCAGCGCTGGCGCTGCGGCCGCGCTGGAAGCGCTCGAAGATCTGCTCGCGCTCCGCGGGGTGCACGCCCGGGCCGCGGTCGGCGACCTCGACGTGCGCGTGGCCGGTGTCGCAGCCGACGGTCATGCGGACGGGCTCGCCGGGCGGCCCGTAGCGCAGCGCGTTGTCGAGCAGGATGCGGACCACGCGCGCGACGGCGTCCGGGTCGCCGCGGCTCCAGCACGGGCCGGGCGGCGGGACGACCTCGAGCGCCACGTCGCGGTCCTCGGCGCGCAGCGCGAACTCGGCCGCGACCGCGCGCGCGAGCTCGCCGAGCTCGACCGCCTCCGAGCGCAGCGGCACCGAGGCGTCGAGCCGGCTGAGGTCCAGCAGCTCGCCCGCGAGGCTGGAGAGCCGCAGCAGCTCGCGGCGGGCGCGCGCGACCTGGGTCTGGGCGTCCTCGATGTCCAGCCGGCCGTCCGCGAGGTCCTCCTCCAGCAGCTCCATCGTCCCTTGCAGCATCGTCAGCGGCGTGCGCAGCTCGTGCGAGGCCGTCGCCACGAACGAGCGCCGCGCCTGCTCCTGCCGTCGCAGCTCCTCCTGCATGCGCCCGAACGCGCGCGCGAGGTCGCCCACCTCGTCGCGGCCCTCGTCGTGCTGCAGCGGGGCGTCGGCGATGCCCTCCTGCGAGATCCGCACGGCCGCCGTGCGCAGCCGCCCGAGCCGCCGCAGCAGCGTGCTCGACAGCGCGACGGCGAGCGCGACCGCGACCAGCAGGCCGACCGCGCCGGCGGCCAGCAGCGCGTTGCGGACCTGGTCGACGGCGGTCGTGACCTCGGTCAGGCGCCGCTCGACGACGAGCACGCCGACGACGCCGCCCTTGTCGCTGAACAGCCGCACCCCGATGCGCACGACGTCGCCCTGCAGGTCGGTGGTCGTGGAGCCCGTGCGCTGCGTGTGCAGCGAGGTCAGCGTCGCGCCGCGCACGGAGGCGCCCGTGCTCGTGTCGTACAGGACGTCGCCCGGGAGCACGGGCCCGAGGATCAGCACGCGCCCGTCGGTGCGCTGCCGGAGCTCCTCGGCGACCCCCTGGAGCGCGAACTCGTTCTCCGGCGCCTCGCGGATCGCGTCCTCGACCGCCGGGCGGGTGGCCAGCACGGCGGCGCGCAGGTTCGTCGCGCTCTGCTCGCGCAGCCGGTCGGGCAGCGGGCTCAGCAGCACCGTGGCCGCGATGCCCAGCGTGACCGCGCTCGTGAGCAGGAGGGCGAGCAGCAGGCGGGGCCGCAGGCCTCTCGGCAGCCGCCGCCGCACCGTCAGCGCTCCCTGACGCGGTAGCCGCGGCCCGGCACGGTGAGGATCAGCGTCGGGTTCTCCGGCGCCTCCTCGAGCTTCTCGCGCAGGTGGCGGATGTGGACGTCGATCGCGCGCGGGTCGCGGTAGGCCGAGTCGCCCCAGATCGCGCGCAGCAGCTCCTGGCGATTGAAGGCGTGGCCGGGCCGCGCCATCAGCTGGGCCAGCAGCTCGAACTCGCTGAAGGTGACCTTCACGGGCTCGCCGGCGACGGTGACGCGGCGCAGCTCGCGGTCCAGCGACACGTTGCCGACGGTCAGGCTGCCCTCGACCACCCGGCCGTGCGCGCGCCGCAGCACGGCGCGGATCCGGCTGCGCAGCTCGGCCAGCCCGAACGGCTTGGTGACGTAGTCGTCGGCGCCGGCCTCCAGCCCCTGGACGGCGTCGGCCTCGGAGTCCAGCGCGGTGAGCATGATGATCGGCACGACATCGCGGCGGTCGCGCAGCAGGCGGGCGACGTCGTGGCCCGTCGGCCCCTCGCCCAGCGCGACGTCGAGCAGCACCACGTCGTAGGCGCGGTCGGCGGCGGCGCGCAGCGCGGCGTGCCCGTCGGGCACGGCCGTCACGTGGTGGCCCTCGCGCTCGAACGAGCGGGTGAGCATGTCGCGCAGCGGCTCGTCGTCGTCGACGAGCAGGATGTCGAGGGCCGTGGAGGGCGCCACGAGCCTGAGCGTAGCGGTCCGCGCGGCCGGGTAGGCCATGCCGCCGAAGCCGCTCTGCAGCGCGATTAAGGGCTGTTAGCGGCCGTTAGCCGATGGATCGGTTCGCGCTTGTCGGGGGGCAGGATGCCCGACATATGGCTCTCGACTTCCCTACTGAACGCTTCGCTCGCAACGGCGACGGCCCTCAGAAGCCCGTCGCGGTGCTCGGCGGCGGCCCCGCGGGCCTGACCGCCGGCTACCTGCTCGCCCAGAAGGGTCGCCCCGTGATCGTGCTGGAGGCCGAGGACCAGGTCGGTGGCATCGCCAAGACCGAGGTCCGGGACGGCTACCGGTTCGACCTCGGCGGCCACCGCTTCTTCACCAAGTCCAAGGAGGTCGACGACCTCTGGCACGAGGTGATGAAGGAGGAGTTCCTCAAGCGGCCGCGCATGTCGCGCATCTACTGGAACGGCAAGTTCCTCGACTATCCGCTCAACGGCACGGACGTCATCAAGAAGCTCGGCCCGATCGAGCTCGTGCGCTCCGGTCTCTCCTACCTGTGGGCGGTCATCAAGCCCAAGGGCAAGGAGGAGAACCTCGAGCAGTGGGTCTCCAACCGCTTCGGCTGGCGGCTCTACAACCACTTCTTCAAGGGCTACACCGAGAAGGTCTGGGGCGTCCCGACGACCGAGCTGCGCGCCGAGTGGGCCGCCCAGCGGATCAAGGGCCTGTCCTTCTGGTCCGCGGCGAAGGCCGCGTTCATGGGCAACGGCGACAACAAGATCAAGTCGCTGATCTCCGAGTTCCACTACCCCCGCTTCGGCCCCGGCCAGATGTGGGAGACGATGTGCGACGAGATCATCGCCCTCGGCGGCGAGGTCCGGCTCAACGCCCGCGTCGACGACATCGAGGTCGAGGACGGCCGCATCGTCGCGGTCACCGCCGGCGGCGAGCGGATCGAGTGCTGCGACGTCATCTCCTCGCTCCCGCTGCGCGCCACGGTCGGCCTGGCCGGCGAGTCCTCCGGCGCCTCCAAGGAGGTCAAGGACGCCGCGATGGGCCTGCGCTACCGCGACTTTCTCACGGTGGCCCTGATCATCGACGGCGAGGACCTCTTCCCGGACAACTGGATCTACATCCACGACGACTCGGTCAACGTGGGCCGGATCCAGAACTTCCGCTCCTGGAGCCCGTGGATGGTGCCCGACCCGACCAAGGCCAGCGTCGGCCTCGAGTTCTTCTGCTTCCAGGGCGACGAGCTGTGGGAGATGGACGACGACAAGCTCGTCGAGCTGGCCAAGCGCGAGCTCGGGCAGCTCGGCCTCGGCGACCCCGCCAAGGTCGAGAAGGGCTACGTCACCCGCGTGCCGCTCGCCTATCCGATGTACGACGCCGACTACGCCATGCGCGTGGACGCGATCCGCGTGTGGCTCGAGACGATCACCAACCTGCAGCAGGTCGGCCGCAACGGTCTGCACCGGTACAACAACTCCGACCACTCGATGCTCACGGCGATCCGCGCGGTGGACAACATCGTCAATGGCGCGAACCACGACATCTGGGAGGTCAACGCGGAGTCCGTCTACCACGAAGAGGACGTGGAGGACGAGCATCCGTACAAGCGCGCGCCCGAGACGAAGGCGATGCGCGAGCCGCTGGTCAGCCGCTCATGAGATTCCCGTAGCCGGTGGACGGACCTTGGACAGATGTCCGATGGTCCGACTCCCGGAGCGGTGCCACTCTAGGACTCGTCCTGGAGGGCGTACGGATTGGGCCCTCGGGCCCGCTCATGGAAGAGCAGCGGATGGATTCGCTTTGAGACGGCCGCGCGGCCTGCACCGCGCGGCCGTTTCTCTTTTCGGGGGGCGGGGGTACACGCCCCGCATGACCGACGACGACTCCGCGACCAAGGCCGAGCCCGACGACGACGCCGCCTCCAAGGCCCAGCAGGAGGAGCAAGAGGTCGAAGAGGCCAAGAAGGTCATGGAGGAGCTCGAGGAGGGCGACCCTCCGGAGAAGCTCGAGGACTGGCCGGGCGGCAAGGCCAAGTACCAGACCTACGGCGGCCCCGACTCCGGCGAGGGCGGCTACGAGGACGGCGCCACCGCCAAGCTCGGCCCGTCGAACCTGCGGCACCACGAGGACGGCTCGGTGACGGTCGACGGGGAGGAGGTCGACGACCCCGACGAGTACAAGGGCGAACCGATCCCCGGCGGCCCGAGCGATCCCGACGCGCCGCCCGATCCCGGCCATGATCGGGCAGAAGGAAGAGGACGAGGAGTCCGGCTCCGACGGGGATTCCGGCACCGACGGGGATTCCGGCTCGGACGAGGACTCCGGCGCCGACTCGGACGACCGCTGAGCTAGCGCCTCCGGATCACGACCCGCCGCGCGACCCGGCGCTGATTGCCGGCCGCGTCGCGCGCGAGGATCGTCAGCGCCGCCACGACGCGCTTGCGCCGCAGCGTCCGCCGCAGCTCGCGCGCCGTCCTGCGGCTGATCCGCACGGCCAGCACGCTGCGCCGCCCGGCCGCCACCTGCCGGCGCGCGGTCCGGAAGCGGGCCACCCCGCGCAACCGCCCCGTGATCCGCACCGTCGCGCGCTCGTCCGTCGGTCACCGCGACCCGCAGCCGCCGCCGCTGCACGAGCGTGCGCTTCCCCGAGACCCGCACGCGCACGGCCGGCTTGCGCGTGTCGGCGGCGGACCCGGGCTGCGGCTGGCCGCTCGGCGCCGTCGACCGGGCCAGCGGCGCCGGCGCGCAGCGGAGTCGCCGCGCCCTCCTCGAGCCGGTACACGGCACCGGCGCGCGAGACGACGTAGACCCGTCCGCAGGCGTCCTCGCCGAACGAGCTCGGGCTGTCGATCGGGACGCCGAGCGCGGCGTCCGTCGACGGGTCTGAGAGCACGAGGGAGCGCAGCTGCCCGTCGCAGAAGTCGCTGTAGAGGTAGCGGCCGGCGAGCGAGGGCAGGCCCGGGTCGCGGACGACGTAGCCGCCCGTGATCGAGCAGAACCCGTCGCCCGCGTGGGTGAAGTCGATGACCGGGAACGTTGCGCCGGCCGGGAACTCGGCGCCGTTGCACAGCGTCGGCGTCTCGGGCGCGGTCGGGGTGGTGCTCTGGGGCGTGGCGATCTTGCCCTCGTAGCAGCGCCAGCCGTAGTTGACGCCGCGGCCGCGCCCGGCGGCGGCGGGAGCGAAGTCGATCTCCTCGCGATGACCCTGGCCCACGTCGGCGATCGTGAGGTCGCCCGTCGCGCGGTCGAACGAGAACCGCCACGGGTTGCGCAGACCGTAGGACCAGACCGCGTTGCCGAACGGGTTGTCCGCGGGCACGGTGTGGGCGCCCGGCGTGGCCCCGCGCGGGTCGATGCGCAGGATCTTGCCGAGCAGGGAGCCCGTCGCCTCGGCGTCGGCGTTCGGCGTGTCGTTCGAGTTGCCGCCGTCGCCCGTCCCGATGTAGAGCAGGCCGTCGGGGCCGAACTGGAGCTGGCCGCCGTTGTGGTTGCTCGCCTCCGCGTGCGGGACCGAGATCACGAGCCGGCGGGTGCCCGGGTCGGCCACATCGGGATCGGCGGAGCGGCGGTGCTCGTAGACCTGCAGCGCGCGGTCGGCGGCGGTGAGGAAGACGTAGGAGAGGCCGCTGGTCGCGTAGTCGGGCGGGAACGCGATCGAGAGCAGCCCCTGCTCGTTGCCGTCGTCGTTCGTGATCGCGCTCACGTCGAGGAACGTCTTGGTCGTGCCGCCCGAGAGCACCTTCACGCGCCCCTCCTGCTCGACGACGAACAGGCGCGCGTCACCGGGCGGCGAGGCCACGTACGTCGGCGACGCGAAGTCGCCGACCTTCGCGAGGGTCGGGGCGGCCTGCGCGGCGGCGGGCGCGAGGAGGCCGGCGGCCGTTACGAGCAGTACGACGAGGCGGCGCATCGCGGGCTAGTGGTCCGCGACGGTGCCGTCGGCGGGCTCGAGCGGGCGGCCGTCGCCGGCCCAGGCCTGGAGGCCGCCCTCGAGCGAGTAAGCCTCGTAGCCCGCGCGACGGAAGGCGTCGGCGGCCATCGCGGAGCGGCTCCCGACGCGGCAGTAGAAGACCACGGGGCGGTCGTGGTCGATCGTGGACGCCTGGGAGGCGACCTCGCCGAGCACGATGTGGCGCGCGCCGCCGATGCGGCCCGCGTCCCACTCGTAGTGCTCGCGGACGTCGATCAGCTGCGCGTCCTGCTCACGCCGCAGCGCCTCGGCCTGCTCGGGCGTGACGTCCCGGTCCCCTGCCATGCGGACACCGTACAACGCTCGCGACACGGGCTGGTCGCACCGTCCCGCTGGAGATAACCGCACCGACGACACACCGGGCGGCGGCGATCATCACCACTGGCATGCGCATCCTCCCCGCCGCCGCCCTCACCGTCCTCGCGGCACTGGCCGGCACCGCGCCCGCGCTCGGTTCCGCCTTCACCGAGCCGGTGACGCTGGCCGACTGGAGCCTCGGCGGAGGCACGCTGGCCGTCGCGGATGGCGCCGCCGCGTGGTCGCATCCCACCGGCGTGAGGATCTCGGCCGCCGGCGGGGTCCCGATCCGGGTGCCCGGGGACGGGCTCGTCCAGGACATCGACGTCGCTTCGGCGGACGACGCCCCGGTCGTCGCCTGGGCGGACGCCGGAGCGCGGCTGCATGCCTACACAGGCCGCGTGGAGATCGTCAGGGGCACGATGGACGAGATCCGCAAGGTGGCGGCGGCCCCGTCCGCGCTGGCCTGGATCGGGATCCCGGCCAGCGGTGATCGCAAGCTCCAGGTCGCCATCAGGCGCGACGGCGGCTTCTCCTCCGCGCGCACGCCGGAGCAGCTCGGCGAGCCGGCCTTCGGCGTCGTCGCGGCGGCCGGGACCGGCAGCCGCAGCCTCTTCGCGTACTCCGCCCACGACGCCGATACACGGCGCGTCGAGCTCCTTGCGGTCGACGCGCGCGACGGCGCCACCCAGGCGCGCTGGATCACGAGCCCCGACGATCATGCCGCGACACCCGACGTCGCCCTCGGACCGAACGGAGCAGGAGTGCTGGCCTGGGTGGGGCAGGGCACCAGGAGGATCGTGACCGCCGCGCCGGTCACGGCGGACGGTACGCTCGGCGCCGCTCAGGTGCTCGACGGCGAAGTGGGCGGACCGCCGGCCGTGGCCGTCGGTCCCGGCGGCGCGGCCGTGGTCGCCTGGTTCGCGACCGGCCGGCTGCGCGTCGCGCTGCGAGCAGCGGGTGCCGCCGGCTTCTCCGCTCCGGTCACGATGCCGTCCGAGAACGTGCTGGACGGGTCCGCCGCCGTCACGGCGCGGGGTGAGACGATCGTCTCCTGGCTCGCCGATGCGCCCGGCGCCGGAGCACGCGAGGGCGCGCGGCTGTTCACCTCGATCGCGCCGCCAGGAGGTGCGCTCGGCGCTCCCGAGGTCCTGGCCGCCCACGTCTCGCGCGTCGGCGGCGCCGGCGATGCGCTGACGTGGATCGAGAGCCGTCCGGACAGCGACACCTATACCGAGCACCGCGTCCGTTACGCCCGTCTGCGCCGTGACGCGGCGGGCGGCGGGGCGGGAGGCGGTGGCGCCTCGCAGGGCGACCGGCGCGCGCCCCGGGTGAAGCTGCGCGTGCTCGGCGTCCGCGGGCGTCGCATCCGGGTCGAGCTGCGCTCCGACGAGCGCGCCGCGCTGCGGGCCACCTGGCGGCGCGGAGCGCGCACCGTCGGCCGCGCGCGCGGCACGCTGCGGGCGAGCCGCCCGCGCGTGCTGAAGGTCAAGGCGCCCGCGGGCGCCCGCCGCATCACGCTGACCGTGCGCGCCACCGACGCCGCCGGCAACGCGCGCGCGCTGCGCCGCGTCATCCGGCTTCGCCGCGCCCGTTAGGGGCGCGGGCCGCGCGCCTTCGGTCCGCCGCCGGCCTCGTGCGCGACCAGCTCGTGCGCGCGGCGCGCCCACGCGCACAGCAGCGGCCGGGTCTCGCGCGGGTCGATGATCTCCTCGACCCCGAAGCGCTCGGCCGTGCGGAACGGGGAGCGGACGGCGTTCAGGCGCGCCTCGATCTCCGCGCGCAGCGCCACGGGGTCCTCGGCCGCCTCGAGCTCGCGCCGGTAGGCCGCCTCGAGCCCGCCCGCGATCGGCAGCGAGCCCCAGTCGCCCGACGGCCACGCGTAGCGGACCAGCAGCCGCGAGGCGTCGGCGTGCGCGGCGCCGGCGACGCCGTAGACCTTGCGCACGAGCACCGACGCCCACGGCACGGTCGCCTGGTGGACCGCGAACAGCGCGCGGGCGCCGCGGCGCATCGTGCCCGCCCGCTCGGCGTCGGTGCCGATCACGAAGCCCGGCTGGTCGACGAGGTTCACGACCGGCAGGCGGAACTGGTCGCAGAGGTCGACGAAGCGCACGAGCTTGTCAGAGGCGTCGCCGGTCAGGCCGCCGCCGTAGTGGTTGGGATCGGAGGCGAGCACGCCGACGGGCCGGCCGTCGAGCCGGCCGAGCGCGCAGATCGCCGAGCGGCCATGGCGGGCGCCGAGCTCGAACAGCGAGCCGCGGTCGAGCACCGCCTCCAGGATCGCCCGCATCGCGTACGGCTTGCGCGGGTCGCGCGGGACGATCGACAGCAGGGACTCCTCCCGCCGGTCCGCCGAGTCGGTGGAGGCCGCGACCGGCGGCAGCTCCCAGACGTTGGCCGGCAGGTAGGAGAGGAAGCGCCGCAGCTGCGCGAGCGCGTCGTCCTCGTCGGCCGCCTCGTTGTCGACCGCGCCGGCCCGCGTCTGCGCGCGGGCGCCGCCGAGCGCCTCCTTGTCGGGCGACTCGCCCATCGCCGCGGCGACCACGGGCGGCCCGGCGACGAACAGCTGGCCGCTGCCGCGCACGATCACCGAGAAGTGCGACGCCACCACGCGCGCCGCGCCCAGGCCGGCCACGGGGCCGAGCGCCGCGGCCACGACGGGGACGACCGCCAGGTTCTCGACCGCGATCTCCATCCCGGGCACGAACGGCACGTAGGTGAAGCCCATCTGCTCGAGCGACTTGACCGAGCCGCCGCCGCCCGTGCCGTCGACGAGCCGCGCCAGCGGGAGCCGCAGGTCGTGGGCCATCCGCTCCGCGTGGACCATCTTCTGCCAGATCGCGGCGTCCGCGGCGCCGCCGCGGATCGTGAAGTCGTCGGCCTGCACGACGAGCCCGCGGCCGTCCGCCTCGCCCTGCCCGACGACCATGTTGGCCGGCATGAAGGTCTCGAGCTCGCCGTCGGCGCCGTAGCCCGCCACCCCGGCGAGCGCGCCCGTCTCGTGGAAGCTGCCGGCGTCGAGCAGGCGCTCGATCCGCTCGCGGACGGTCAGCTTGCCGGCGGCGTGCTGGCGTTCGACGCGCGACGCGCGGTCGGGGTGCGAGGCGGGGTCGCGCGCGAGCGCCTCGCGCCGGCGCAGCTCGTCGAGCTCGGGCTCCCAGGACATCGCCGGGCAGACTAGCCTCGAGGCATGTGGAGCAACTGGGCCGGGACGCAGTCGTGCGTGCCGGTCGCGATCGAGCACCCCAAGTCCGCGCGCGAGGTGGCGGGCGCGATACGGCGCGCGGCGGAGGCGGACCGGACCGTGCGCGCCGCCGGCGCCGGCCACTCGTTCTCCGCCTGCGTGCCGACCGACGGGACGCTCGTGCGGCTGGACCGGCTCGACCGCATCCTCGACGCCGACCCGGCCTCCGGGCTCGTCAAGGCCGAAGCCGGGATCACGCTCGCCGCGCTGAACCGCGGCCTGGAGGAGCGCGGGCTCGCGCTGCCCAATCTCGGCGACATCGACGCACAGACGCTGGCCGGCGCGATCGCCACCGGCACGCACGGCACCGGGGCGAGGCTGCAGAACCTCAGCGCGCAGGTCGAGGCGCTCGAGCTCGTCGACGGCACGGGCCAGCGCCGCACTTTGACCCGCGACGACGGCGACCTGCTGCGGGCGGCGCGCGTCGGGCTCGGCTCGCTCGGGATCGTCACGGCGGTCACGCTGCGCTGCGTGCCGGCCTTCCGCCTGCGCGGCGTGGATCGCACGCTGCCGCTCGAGGAGGTGCTCGACGGTCTCGACGAGCGCGTGGACGCCCACGAGCACTTCGAGTTCTGGACATTCCCGCACTCGCCGCTGGCGCTGACCCGGATCAACGACCGCACGGACGCACCCGTGAGCGCGCCGGGTCCGGCCCGGGCGTGGCTTCACGACGTGCTGCTCGACAACCACGCGCTCGAGCTGCTCAGCCGCACGGGCCGCCGCCTCCCGCGCGCGATCCCGGCCATCAACCGGCTCGCGGCCTCGGCGGCCTCGGGGCGCGAGCGCGTGGACGCCTCGCACCGGATCTTCGCCAGCCCGCGGCTCGTGCGCTTCGACGAGATGGAGTACGCGATCCCGCGCGAGCACGCCGCCGACGCGGTCCGCGCCGCCCGCGAGATCCTCGAGCGCCACCCCGTCAACTTCCCCGTCGAGCTGCGCTTCGTGGCCGCCGACGACGCGCTCCTGTCGCCCGCGAGCGGGCGCGACACCGCGTACGTGGCCGTCCACGTCTTCAAGGGGATGGACGGCGAGCGGCCCTTCCGCGAGATCGAGCGGCTGATGGCCGGCTGGGGCGGCCGCCCGCACTGGGGCAAGCGCTCCTACCTCTCCGCGCGCGAGCTCAGGACGCGCTATCCGGGCTGGGACGCGTTCGCCGCCGCCCGCGCGGAGCTCGACCCCGACGGGCGCTTCGAGAGCCCCTGGGCGCGCCGCACGCTCGGCGCCGCTCAGAGGAAGGTGCAGCCCTCGCCGCGGTAGGTCCGGACGGTCTCCACGACCTCGTCTCCGCGGACGAGGTGCACGACGTCGAAGCGCTCGCACAGCTCGCCGGCCTTGGCGTGCCGGAACCAGACCCGGTCGCCGACCCGCAGCGAGCGCGCCGCCTCGCCGAGCAGCGGCGTCTGCACCTCGCCCGCGCCCTCCTGGCGGTCCAGCCGCAGCCCGGCGGGGAGCACGGGGCGCGGCAGCCGGTCCGCGCCCGCGGCGCCCGAGGCGAGGTACCCGCCGCCGAGGACCGTGGCGACCCCGGCCGACGGGCGCCGCACGACGGGCAGCGCGAACAACGCTGCTGGGCGCGGCGTGAACGCCCGGTAGGCGTCGAACAGGGTCGGCGCGAACAGGCCGGAGCCGGCCGCGACCTCCGTGACGGCGGGCTCGGCGGCGGTGCGCTCGACCGAGCCGGTGCCGCCGCCGTTGACGAAGCGCAGCGGCGCCACGGCGCGCACCGCGGCGACGACCGCGGCGCGGCGCTCCGCCAGCTCGCGCGCTGAGGCCGCCTGCATGCGGGCGATCGCGGCTCCGGTCAGCGCGCCGAGCCGGCCCGGCGGCCGGTCGCCGAGGCCCGCGATGTGTGCCTCGTAGCTCATCAGCCCGTCCAGGACCAGCTCGGGTCGGGCGGCGACCTCGCGCGCCAGCGCCACGGCCGCTTCCGGCGTATGCACCGGCGAGCGCTTGGCGCCGATCCGCACCCGCCCGCCCAGCGGCCGCCAGCCCGCGTCGACGTCCAGGCAGACGCGCACGGGCGCAGCGGCCGTGGCGCCCGCCGCACGGATCAGGTCGAGCTGGTCGACCGAATCGACCATGACGGTGACGCGCTCACGGGCGCCGCCGCCGGCCAGCTCGCGCAGCGCCCGCCGGTCGGCGCTCGGGTAGGCCACGACGAGATCCTCGTGGCCGTGGCCGGCGAGCCACAGCGCCTCGGGCAGCGTGAAGGCGAGGATGCCCTGCAGCCCCGCCTCGAGGGCGCGGTCGATCAGCGTTCGCACGCGCACGGACTTCGACGCCAGCCGGATCGGCTTGCCCGCGGCGCGCCGCAGCAGGTCGGCCGCGTTGGCGTCGAACGCGTCGAGGTCGACGATCGCGAACGGCGGCTCGAGGCCCGCGGTCGCGGCGTCGAGCCTGGCGCGTTCGGGCTCTGGGAGGTCCGTCACGCCCGGGGACGCTAGCTGCCGAGACGTCCGCTAGAGTGCCGCGCTCCGAAACGGGACATAACGCCGAATCCCATCCGGCCCGGGGGGCCGTATGGGAGCGGGGGAACCAGAGCAGTGTGGTCCGGGGGCAACCCGGGCCGGGGGCGAATCGCCGTTGCGAGCGGCGTAGCGCGAGTCTTTCCGCGCGAGCCCGACAGCTAACCCCGCAGGCGGTTGAAGAAAGGGATCGTCTTGTCGCGCTGTCGTACGCTCGCGACCGCTCTGGCCGTGGCCGGAGCCGTCGTACCACTGTTCTCCGTTGCCGATGCGGAGGCCGCCCGGCTCACCCTGGGCGACCGCAATCTCCGCCCGGGCATGGCCGGCCGGGACGTGCGCGTCCTGCAGGACTTCCTCACGCGGGTCGGCATCGACACCGATGTCGACGGCCACTACGGGCCGCTCACGGCCCGCCGCGTGAAGTCGTGGGAGCGCCGCTCCGAGCGGCGGGTCAACGGGCGCGTCTCGCGCTCCGACGGCCGTAAGCTGCGAACGCAGGTCGAGGCCGGCGTGACCGTCCACAGCCCGCCGCAGCCCGCGCCGGCCCAGCCCGCCACGGGCGAGACGGCGGTGCTCAACCCCGACGGCACGGCAACCGCGCCCGAGTCGGCTCCGCAGGTGGTGAAGGACGTGATCGCCGCGGGCAACCGCATCATCGACAAGCCGTACAAGTACGGCGGCGGCCACGGCAGGTGGGAGGACTCGGGCTACGACTGCTCGGGCTCGATGTCCTACGCGCTGCACGGCGGCGGCCTGCTCGACAAGGCGCTGACCTCGTCGGACTTCTCGAGCTGGGGCAAGGCCGGCAAGGGCCAGTGGATCACCACCTACGGCAGCGGCGGCCACTCCTACATGGTCGTCGCCGGCCTGCGCTTCGACACGGGCTACAACGACAGCGACTCCGACGGCCCCGACTGGTCGACGAAGATGCGCCCGGCGAGCGGCTATACCGCCCGCCACCCCAACGGCCTCTAGCTCCCGAGCGTGCGCCCGCCGCCGGTGCGGCGGGCGCGGCTCCTGCGCCGGCGCTCAGCGCGCGGCGGGGGCGATGTTCTGGTTGACCCGGAAGAGGTTCTCCGGGTCGTAGGTCGCCTTGACCTCCGCGAGCCGGTCGTAGTGGCCGCGGTAGCTCGCGCGCACACGCTCCTGGCCCTCGTCCATCATCATGTTCACGTAGGCGCCGCCCATCGAGTACGGATGTAGCGCCTCGTGGTAGGCGACGGTCCAGTCGCGGACCTTCTCCGCGTTGGCCGGGTCCGGGTCGACGCCGACGAACACCGAGCCGTACTTCGCGTCGCGGTAGGCCCACGCCGTGTCGTCCGCGCCGACGCGCGAGGCCGCGCCGTTGATCGGGTACAGGTGCATGGTCGACTGCATCGTCGGCAGCTGCGCGCCGTGCTCGCAGTGCAGGGCGATCGCCTCGTCGGGCAGCTCCTTGACGAAGTCCGCGCGCCAGTACCACTGGTGCCCGGGCGGGTAGAGGCCGTCGAACGCCGAGTTCCAGGCCGGGAACGGCATCCGCTGCACGCCGTGCAGCGCCGGCTTGGCGGCGGCCAGCATGACGTCGAAGACGTCGGTGGCGTCGAGGTCGGTCACGCACCAGGCGACGGCGCACATCTTCTTCCCGTACAGCTCCTCCGGGAACGGCGGGGCGGGCGGCACCTCGAGGAACAGGAAGAACGCGCCGACGCACTCGGGCGCCGTCTCGATGAACGTGTCGAAGGCGCGCATGACGGTCGGCGCGGCCTCCAGCGGCCACAGCGTCGGGCCCGCGAGCACGTCGCCGACCTCCTGCAGCTTGAACGAGAACGACACGACGACGCCGAAGTTGCCCCCTCCGCCGCGCAGCGCCCAGAACAGGTCCGGCAGCTCGGATTCGCTGGTGCGCACGAGCCGGCCGTCGGCGAGCACGACGTCGGCCGCGATCATGTTGTCGATGGTCAGGCCGCCGCCGCGGGTGAGGTGGCCGAGCCCGCCGCCGAGCGTGATGCCGCCGACGCCGGTCGTGGAGATGATCCCGCTCGGCAGCGCCAGCCCGAACGGATGGCACGCGTGGTCGACGTCGCCCAGCAGCGAGCCGCCCAGCACGCGCGCGACCTTCGACGCCGGGTCGACGATCACGCCGCGCATCCCGGAGAGGTCGATCACGAGCCCGTCGTCGACGCTGCCCAGGCCCGCCCCGTTGTGGCCGCCGCCGCGGACCGCCAGCGGCATCCGCTCCCTGCGGGCGTACCCGATGGCGGCGATCACGTCGGCCGCGTCGGTGCAGCGCGCGATCAGCGCCGGTCGCCGGTCGATCATCGCGTTGTACAGCTTGCGGCGATCGTCGTAGTCCGGATCGCCCGGCGCGGTGAGCGTGCCGCGCATCTCGGTCTCGAGGGCGGCGGGTGCGAGGCTGGTCATCTGGGACCTCCTTGGGGGGCTGCCGTCTAGCCTCCCCCGAGGCGGGGTCCCACGTCAAAGCGCCCTGCCCGAACGGGCAGGCGCCGTCTCCTGAGCCGGTCCTAGTACGGCTCGCGGTCGCGGACCACGGTGCGGTCCGTCGTCGTCCCGCGGCGCATGGAGGAGAGGAAGAAGAGCGAGATCACCAGGCCGATCACGCCCACGATCATCAGGATCAGGCCGATCGTCCCGATCTCGAGGCCCGAGATGTCCGCGTCGACGGCGAAGTAGAGGATCGCGCCGACGGCGATCAGAAACAGCGATGTGCCGATGCCCATAGGAGTCATCGTCTCCCACTCGGTACGGACCCAAACCCCGTCTAGGCTGCCTGCATGGCCACGACCACCACGCCCTCCGACACCTACGCCCTCACGGACGACCAGCTCGAGTTCCGCGACGCGATCCGCAAGATGGTGGTCGAGCGCGTCGCGCCGCGCGCCGCCGAGATCGACGCCAGGGCGGAGTATCCGTGGGACCTCCGCAGGCTGTTTGCCGAGCACGACCTGTTCGGGCTCCCGTTCGGCGAGGAGTTCGGCGGCACCGGGACCGGCACGCTGATGCTCAACGTGGCGATCGAGGAGGTCGCCCGCGCCTGCGCCTCGAGCGCGCTGATGCTGATGGTGCAGGAGCTCGGCACGCTCCCGATCAGCCTGTTCGGCTCCGTCGAGCTCAAGCAGCGATTCCTCCCGCGCTGTGCCTCGGGCGAGTGGACGCCGGCGTTCGCGCTCTCGGAGCCCGAGGCCGGCTCGGACCCCGGCGGGATGATCACCCGCGCGGTGCGCCACGGCGACGATTGGGTGATCACGGGCACGAAGAACTGGATCACCAACCTCGGCGTGGCCGACTTCTACGTGGTGTTCGCCAAGACGGACCCGAAGGCGGAGCGCTCGCACGGCATCAGCGCGTTCGTGGTCGAGGCCGACCGGCCCGGCTTCAGCGTCGGCAAGCTCGAGCACAAGCTCGGCATCAAGGGCTCGCCCACGGGCCAGCCGATCTTCGACGACGTGCGCATCCCCGCCGGGAACCTGATCGGCGAGGTCGGCAAGGGCATGCACGTCGCGCTGGGCACGCTCGACCACTCGCGCCTCGGCGTCGCCGCGCAGGCGGTCGGCATCGCGCAGGGCGCCACGGACCACGCCGCCGCCTACGCGCGCGAGCGCCGGCAGTTCGGCCGGGCGATCGGCGAGTTCCAGGGCATCCAGTTCAAGCTCGCCGACATGGAGACGCGCACGGCCGCCGCGCGCGAGCTGCTCTACCGCGCCTGCGCGAAGATCGACCGTCACGAGCCGGACCGCGGCAAGTACTCCGCGATGGCCAAGCTGTTCGCCTCCGACGCGGCGATGGCGGTCACGGTCGAGGCGGTCCAGGTGCTCGGCGGCTACGGCTACGTGACCGAGTACCCCGTCGAGCGCTACATGCGCGACGCGAAGATCACCCAGATCTACGAGGGCACGAACGAGATCCAGCGGCTCGTGATCGCCCGCTCGCTCCGCTAGCGTCTGGAGCATGCTCTCCGACTGGCCGATCGCCCGCAGGATCGCGGTCTCGGCGGTCGTCGCGCTGTCCGTCGGCGTGCTGATCGCGACGCTCGCCGGCGGCCTGTCGCCGAGCTACCCCGTCAAGGTGATGCAGCTGATCGCGACCACGCTGGCCGCGATCGTCGTGATCGGCGTCGTCATGAACTTCGTCACCAACCGGCTCGCCGACTACACCGACCCCGCCGACGAGGAGGAGTTCGAGCTGCTCGTGCAGCGCACGGAGCAGCTCGCGCGCGAGAACCTCGCCGCCGACCCCGACGAGACGGACTTCATCGCGCTGGACCCGCGCAACCCGGCCGACTTCGAGGAGCTGGTGCGCGAGGCGCTCGACGACCTGCCGGACCTGCTGCTGCGCTCGCTCGACCACGTCGCGGTCGTGATCTCCGACAAGGGGCGCCGCCACCGCGCCTACGGGCTCTACCAGGGCGACACGGCGGCACGGGACAACTACCCCGATCGGATCATCATCTTCCGCGACACCCTCCTGCGCGACTTCGGGCACGACCCCGACGAGCTGCGCGCGCAGGTCACGCGCACGGTGCGCCACGAGCTCGCCCACCACCTCGGCGCCGACGAGCTGGGCGTCCGCGAGCTGGGGCTGTGACGTAAGTGATGATCGTGATGACACCCGAGGCGGGCGAGGCCGAGATCGACGCGGTCAAGGCCAAGCTGGCCACCACGGGCGTGCACGTGCTGGTCCTCCCGGGCGAGCTGACGACCGCGATCGGCGCGATCGGCGACCCCGAGGGCGTCCGCGAGCTCGGGCTGGAGGGCATGGCCGGCGTCGACCGCGTGGTCCCGATCTCGCGCCCGTACAAGCTCGCCTCCTCCGAGCTGGCCCATCACGAGCCGACCGCCTTCTCCGTCGACGGGCGCCGCGTCGGCGGCAACCAGACGTTCTGCCTGATCGCCGGACCGTGCACGGTCGAGACGCGCGAGCAGACGCTGACCGTCGCCCGCACGGTGCGCGACGCGGGCGCCTCGATGCTGCGCGGCGGCGCCTTCAAGCCGCGCACCTCGCCGTTCGCGTTCAAGGGCCTGGGCCGCCAGGCGCTCGAGATCCTCGCCGAGGCGCGCGCGGAGACCGGCCTGCCGGTCGTGACCGAGTTCCTCGACACCCAGCACGCCGACGCGATCGCCGAGTTCGCCGACGTCGTGCAGATCGGCGCGCGCAACATGCAGAACTACGCGCTGCTGGAGGTCGCGGGCAAGCTCGGCAAGCCGGTCCTGCTCAAGCGCGGGCTCTCGTCCTCGCTCGACGAGCTGCTGATGGCCGCGGACTACATCCTCAAGGAGGGCAACGAGCGCGTGATGCTGTGCGAGCGCGGCATCCGCACGTTCGAGACCGCGACGCGCTTCACGCTCGACCTCAGCGCGGTGCCGTGGCTGAAGCTGCACTCGCACCTGCCCGTGATCGTCGATCCCAGCCACGCCTCGGGCGACCGGCGCCTGGTCGAGCCGCTGGCCCGCGCGGCCGCGGCGGTCGGCGCCGACGGGATCATCGTCGAGGTCCACGAGGATCCCGACGAGGCGCTCTGCGACGGCCCGCAGGCGCTCTACGCGCGTGACTTCGCGGAGTTCGCGCGGCACGTCGCGGCGCACGCGTCGCTCGTGGGCCGCAGCGTCGCCTGAGCGGGGTTCGAACCTAAGGCGGGTAAGGGGGTGCTGCCCGCACCGATGAGTCTCGGCCGCGCGTGGCAGTCTGAGACTTCGATGAGCACTGCACCCGCCATCGAGGCCGAGGGCCTCGTCAAGCACTTCGGCGACACGCACGCGGTCGACGGCGTCGACCTGTCCGTCGCCCAGGGCGCCGTCTACGGGGTGCTCGGCCCCAACGGCGCCGGCAAGACCACCACGATCCGGATGCTCGCCACGCTGCTGGCGCCGGACGCCGGCCGCGCGTCCGTGCTCGGCCACGACATCGTCTCCGATGCCGACGCGGTCCGCTCGCTCGTGAGCCTCACGGGCCAGCTCGCCTCGGTCGACGAGGAGCTCACGGGGCGCGAGAACCTCGTGCTGATGGCGCGCCTGCTGGGGCACGACCGCGCCGGCGCCAAGGCGCGCGCGACGGAGCTGCTGGAGGCGTTCGGGCTCGCGGACGCCGCCGGGCGCCAGGTCAAGAACTACTCGGGCGGCATGCGCCGGCGGCTCGACATCGCCGCCAGCATCGTCGTCACCCCGCGGCTGATGTTCCTCGACGAGCCGACCACCGGCCTGGACCCGCGCTCGCGCAACCAGGTGTGGGACATCGTGCGCGCGCTGATCGGCGAGGGCACGACCGTGCTCCTGTGCACCCAGTACCTCGAGGAGGCCGACCAGCTCGCCGACCGGATCGCGGTGATCGACCACGGGCGCGTGATCGCCGAGGGCACGCCGGCGCAGCTGAAGGCGTCGGTCGGGCGCGGCGCGCTGCACGTGCGCCTGCTCGATCCCGACCAGCGCCCGCGGGCGGCCGAGCTGCTCGGCGCCGAGGTGCACCTCCTGCCCGACCCCACCGCCCTGTCGCTGCCGGGCGCGGGCGCCGAGGAGGCGTCGGAGGCGGTCGCCGCGCTCGTCGCCGCGGGCGTCGGCGTCGCCGGGTTCTCGCTCGGCCAGCCGAGCCTGGACGAGGTCTTCCTGGCCCTGACGGGCCACACCGCCGAGGAGCAGGCAGAGGAGGTCGCCGCATGAGCGCCACGGACACGGGCACCGAGCGCTCGCCGGAGCTCGCGCAGGTTCACGCCGCGCTCGTCTCGGGCGAGCGCCCGCCGCGCCCGAGCGCGGTCCAGCAGTGCCTGACCTTCGGCTGGCGCGGGATGCTCAAGATCAAGCACGTGCCCGAGCAGCTGATCGACGTGACGCTCACGCCGGTGCTGTTCCTGCTCATGTTCACGTACCTGTTCGGCGGCGCCGTGGCCGGCTCGACCGACAGCTACCTGCAGTTCCTGCTGCCCGGCATGCTCGTGCAGTCCGTGCTCTTCGTGTCCGTCTACTCGGGCGTCGCGCTCAACACGGACAAGACCAAGGGCGTCGTCGACCGCTTCCGCTCGCTGCCGATCTGGCGGCCCGCGCCGCTCGTCGGCGCGGTCGTCGGCGACAGCGTCCGCTACGTCGTCGCGTCGGTGATCGTCGTGCGTGCTCGGCCTGATCATGGGCTTCGACGCCGACGGCGGCGTGCTCGGCGTGCTGGCCGCGATCGCGCTGATCGCCGTGTTCTCGTTCGGCCTCTCGTGGGCGTTCACGACGATCGGGCTGCTGATGCGCGCGCCCAACGCGGTCATGAACACGGGCTTCATGCTGCTGTTCCCGCTCGTGTTCCTGTCGAACATCTTCGTCGCGCCGGAGACGCTGCCGGGCTGGCTGGAGGCGTTCGTGGACGTCAACCCGATCAGCCATCTCACGACGTCGGCGCGCGGGCTGATGGGCGGCGACGCCGAGGCCGACTCGATCGTGGTCTCGCTGCTCACCGCCGCGGGGCTGACCGCCGTCTTCGCGCCGCTGACGGTGCGGCTGTACCGGAAGGTCTAGCGCGTCAGCGCGGGCCGTTGCGGATGGCCGAGTTGGCCATCCGCACGAGCTCGCGCTTGGCGACCTTCGCCTGGATCGAGTAGAGCGCGTGGCGCTCGCGCCACTCGATGCTCGGCGGCGAGCAGGACGCGCCGCAGGAGAGCGGCCGGTAGTAGCCGGTGCGGCCGCGGTCGAGCCGGATTGTGCGCCGCCCGCTCGGGCGCCCGTCGCGCACGCCCTTGAACTCGGCGATGAAGCACGCCGTCGCCTGGTTGCAGTCGCGCACGGCGCCGAGGTCGAAGCGCCAGGCGTTCGCCGTCGCGCGGCCCTCGGCGAAGAAGCGGCGGAAGTCCGAGCGCATCGTCTGCGGCAGCAGGATCGGCACCGTGGTCTGCGCGTGCGCGCGCTCGATCTGGGTGGCGAAGCGCGCCGGCACGTCGATCGTCCGGGCGCTCGCGCCGGGCGCGGCGGCGGCGAGCAGGACGAGCGCGAGCAGCAGGGTCCGGGACATGGTGCTCCTCGAGGTCCTCCGCCTCGACGACCCGCATCAGCCCGAAGTCGAGGAAGCCGACCCGGCCGTCGTCCAGCAGCATGTAGTTGCCCGGGTGCGGATCGCCCGCCGCCCGCCGCAGGTGGTTGAGCGTGCCGAAGTAGAAGCGGAAGACGATCTCCCCGAAGCGGTCGCGCTCGGCCTCGCCGAGCTGCTTGACCTGCCTCGAAGCGCCGGCCCTCCAGCAGCTCCGTCACGAGCACCCGCCGGCTCGACAGCGCGGTGTCGACGGGCGGCACGTAGCCAGCGGGTGCCCGCGCCACGCGCGCTCGACGGCGCGGTGGTTCTGCGCCTCGATCTCGTAGTCGAGCTCCTCGCCGATCCGCTCGCGCAGCTCGGCTGCGAGCGCCTTGACGTCGAGCCGGGGCCAGCCGCTTGACGATCGGCAGCAGCACCTGCAAGTTCCGCAGGTCGGTCTCGACCGCCTCGGCCACGCCCGGGTACTGCACTTGACCGCCACCCGGCGGCCGTCGCGCATGACCGCGCGGTGGACCTGGCCGATCGAGCGGCGGCGAACGCCTCGCGCTCGAAATCCGCGAAGGCCTCCCCGAGCGGCATGCCCAGCTCTTCGCGCAGCAGCTTCTCCATCCGCTTGAAGGGCAGCGGCGGCACCTCGTCGCGCAGCGACGCGAGCGTGCTGCTTGAACTACTCGCGCTCGCTCTCCGGGATCGCCATGAAGTCGACCGTGGAGAGCACCTGGCCGACCTTCATCGCCGCGCCGCGCATCTGCCCGAGCTGCTCGACGAGCTCGCGCGCCAACGCCGCGGTGCGCTCTCCCGTCGCCTCCTCCGCGCGCTCGGGCGAGCGCACGAGGTTGCGGCGCGCGTCCCGCCCAGCGCAGGCCCTGGCCGGCGACGAGGCCGCCGACGCGCCCGGTGCGCGCGATGCGGGAGCTGGGGGGAGCCTTGGGGTCCTTCTGCACGTCAGGGGACTACGAGGCGGGGAGCGCGCAGACCATACTCGGGGCATGGAGGTGCACTTCTTCGAGACGCCGGCGGAGTGGCGCGCGTGGCTGGAGGCCAACCACGCGACGGCGACCGAGGTCGAGGTGGGCTTCCGCCGCAAGGCGACCGGCCTGCCGACGATGACCTGGTCGGAGGCGGTCGACGAGGCGCTGTGCTTCGGCTGGATCGACGGCGTGCGGCACTCGATCGACGACACGAGCTACCGCAACCGCTTCACGCCGCGCAAGCCGACGAGCACGTGGAGCAAGCGTGAACATCGCCAAGGTCGAGGCGCTCGAGGCGGCGGGGAGGATGACCGAGGCCGGCCGGGCCGCCTTCGCGCGGCGGACGGAGGCCAACTCGGGCGTCTACTCGTTCGAGGGCGAGCGCCGCGACACGCTGCCCGAGCCCTATGCGGCGGTGCTGGCGGCGCACGCGGACGCGAGCGCGGACTTCGCCGCGCGGCCGGCCTGGTACCGGCGCGCGGCGGTGCACTGGGTCACGAGCGCCAAGCGCGAGGCGACGCGCGAGCGCCGCCTCGCCCAGCTCGTGGAGTCCTCGGCCGCGGGCGAGGAGGTGCCGCCGCTCAGGCGGCGTTGACGCCCGTGCCGATCGGGCAGGTGACGCCGGTGCCGCCGAGCCCGCAGTAGCCGTTCGGGTTCTTGGCCAGGTACTGCTGGTGGTAGCCCTCGGCGTAGTAGAACGGCCCGGCCTCGGCGATCTCGGTGGTGATCTCGCCGTAGCCCGACTCGCCGAGCTGCGCCTGGAAGGTCTCGCGCGAGGCCTCCGCGGCCTTCAGCTGCTCCGGCGTGGTCGCGTAGATCGCCGAGCGGTACTGGGTGCCGACGTCGTTGCCCTGGCGCATGCCCTGCGTCGGGTCGTGGTTCTCCCAGAACAGCTTGAGCATCGCCTCGTAGGAGGTCTTCCGCGGGGTCGAAGGCGACGAGCACGGCCTCGGTGTGGTTGGTGCGCGCGGAGCACACCTCCTCGTAGGTCGGGTTCGGCGTCTGGCCGCCCGCGTAGCCGACGGCGGTCGTGTAGACGCCGGGCGCCTGCCAGAACACGCGCTCGGCGCCCCAGAAGCAGCCCATGCCGAAGACGGCGGTCTCGATGCCGTCGGGGAACGGGGGCTGGATCGGGGTGCCCAGGACGTCGTGGCGGTCCGGGACGGGCAGCGGGGTCTCGCGGCCGGGCAGGACCTGCTCCGGCTCGAGCAGAGTGGTCTTGTGGCGAGTGAAGAACATGTACCTCTGAGTCTAGGCTCGCGTACACAGATGGCGCAATGCTCACGAAGAGGTCTCCGACGCGCTCGCCTCCGGCCGCCCCGTGGTGGCGCTGGAGAGCACGATCATCTCCCACGGCCTGCCGCGCCCGCGCAACCTCGAGGTCGCGCGCGAGATCGAGGCCGCGGTGCGGGTGGCGGGCGCCGTCCCGGCGACGATCGCGCTCGTCGCGGGGGAGGTCCGGGTCGGGCTCGACGACGCGGCGCTGGAGGCGATCGCGGGCGAGGAGGACGTCGTCAAGTGCGGCGTCCGCGACCTCGCGCCCGCCGTGGCGCGCCGCGCGCACGGGGCGACGACGGTCGCCGCCACCTCGGTGCTCGCGGTCCGTGCGGGGATCGGCGTGTTCGCCACGGGCGGGCTCGGCGGCGTGCACCGCGAGGCCCGCGAGACCTGGGACGAGTCGGCCGACCTCGGAACGCTCGCCCACACGCCGATCACCGTCGTCTGCGCGGGCGTGAAGTCGATCCTCGACGTCGGCGCCACGCTCGAGCGGCTCGAGACGCTCAACGTGACGGTGCTCGGCTACGGCACGGACGCCTTCCCCGGCTTCTACCTGTCGGACTCGGGCTTCCCGGTGCCGTGGCGGGTCGACTCGCCGCAGGAGGCGGCCGCCGTCGTGCGCTCGCGCGCAGAGCTCGGGACCGATGCGGCGATCGTCGTCGCCAACCCGCTGCCCGAGGCCGAGCAGCTCGACCCGGCGCTGCACGCCCGCGTGCTCGACGACGGGCTCGCGGCGGCCGGGCGCGCGGGCGCCACCGGCAAGGACGCGACGCCGTTCCTGCTGGACTTCTTCCATCGCGAGACGGGCGGCGCGAGCCTCGAGGTCAACGTGCGGATCGTGCTGCGCAACGCCGAGCTCGCGGCGCGGATCGCCGCCGCCGCGGCGTGACGATCGTCGTCGTCGGCGACCTGATGGTCGACGTGGCGGCGGCCCTGCCGGGGCCGCTCGCGCACGGCAGCGACACGCCCGCGCGCATCTCGCACTCGCAGGGCGGCTCGGGCGCCAACGTGGCGGCGTGGCTGGCCGCCGCGGGGGCGGACGCGGCGTTCGCGGGGCGCGCCGGCGCGGATCCGCTCGGCGACTCGGCGGTGGCCGCGCTCGCCGGCGTCGCGCTCGCCGTCGAGCGCGACGCGGAGCGCCCCACCGGCACCTGCATCGTGCTCGTGCACCCCGACGGCGAGCGCACGATGATCCCGGACGCCGGCGCCAACGACGCGCTCGAGCTCGCCGAGCTGCCGGCGGGCGAGCACCTGCACCTGACGGGCTACAGGCTGCTGCGCGAGGGATCGCGGCCGGCGGCCCTGCGCGCGCTGGCGCTCGCGCGCGAGCGCGGGATGACCGTCTCGGTCGACCCGTCCTCCGCGGCCCCGCTCGCCGCCGAGCCGCGCTTCATGGAGTGGGTCGCGGGCGCCGGCCTCCTGCTCCCCAACGCCGACGAGGCGCGGGTGCTCACGGGCGAGGCCGACCCGGAGCGCGCCGCCCGCGCCCTCGCCGCCGGGGTCGGCCTCAGCCGCACGCGCGAGGTGGTGGTGACGCTGGGGGCGGAGGGGGCGCTGTGGAGCGACGGCGAGCGGGTGCTGCGCGCGCCTGCCGCGCCGGCCGAGGTCGTCGACACGACGGGCGCGGGCGACGCGTTCGCCGCCGGGCTGCTCGCCGCGCGCGCGGACGGCGCCGAGCCGGCGGAGCAGCTCGCCGCGGGCTGCGCGCTCGCCGCGCGGGCCGTCGGCGTCCGCGGCGCCCGACCTGAGTACGGTTGACTGGTCAGTCAAGCGAGGAGCCGAGATGCCTGAAGCCGTGATCGTCGACGCCATCCGCACGCCGATCGGGCGCGCGGTCAAGGGATCCCTCAAGGACGTCCGCGCGGACGACCTCGCCGCCGTGCCGCTGAAGGCGCTGGTGGACCGCAACCCCGAGGTCGACTTCGGCGAGACGAACGACGTGATGATGGGCTGCGGGTTCCAGGCCGGCGAGCAGGGCGCCAACGTCGGCCGCAACGCGCAGCTGCTGGCGGGCATCGACCATCACGTCCCCGCCACGACCGTCAACCGCTTCTGCGCCTCCTCGCTGCAGACGATCCGGATGGCCTTCCACGCGATCAAGGCCGGCGAGGGCGACCAGTACATCGCCGCCGGCGTCGAGGCCGTCTCGCGCTTCCCCGCCGCCGAGCCGTGGGAGTTCCACCCCAAGCTCAACGGCTCCGAGGGCTCGCTGTTCGACGTCTACATCCCGATGGGCATGACGGCCGAGAACGTCGCCGAGCGCTGCAAGGTGAGCCGCGAGGCGCAGGACGAGTGGGCCGCCACCTCCCAGCAGCGCGCGGTCGCGGCGCGCGACGGCGGGCACTTCGACGCCGAGATCGTCGCGGTCACGACGCCGGACGGCACCGAGGTCACGCGCGACGACGGCCCCCGCCCCGGCACGACCACGGAGAAGCTCGCCGAGCTCAAGCCGGCCTTCAAGCCCGACGGGCACGGTCACCGCCGGCAACGCCTGCCCGCTCAACGACGGCGCCGCCGCCGTGCTCGTGATGTCCGAGGAGCGCGCGAAGGAGCTCGGCGTCAAGCCGCGCGCCCGCATCATCGCGTCCTCGGTCGCCGCGATCCGGCCCGAGATCATGGGCCTCGGCCCGATCCCCGCGGTCAAGGCCGTGCTCGAGCAGGCCGGCATGACGATCGACGACATCGACGTCCTGGAGCTCAACGAGGCCTTCGCCGCCCAGGTCGTCCCCTGCCGCGACGAGTGGGGCATCGATCCCGAGAAGCTCAACCCGTTCGGCGGCGCGATCGCGCTCGGCCACCCGTTCGGCATGACCGGCGCGCGCATCATGACGACGCTGCTCAACAATCTCGACGCGCTCGATGGCACGATCGGCCTGGAGACGATGTGCGTCGCCGGAGGGATGGGCCAGGCGATGATCGTGGAAGGCGAGGCTGCTGAGCAGCTCCTCGTTCGTCTGCATGGGCAACATCTGCCGCTCGCCGACCGCAGAGGGCGTGATGCGGCACCTGCTGCGCGAGCAGGGGCTCGAGGACGAGATCCAGATCGACAGCGCGGGCACGGGCGCGTGGCACGTCGGCAACCCGCCCGACGAGCGCGCGACGGAGGCGGCGCGCCGCCGCGGCATCACGCTCGAGGGTGCCGCGCGGCAGGTGCGGCCGAGCGACTTCGAGGACTACGACCTGCTGCTCGTCGCCGACCGCGAGAACCTCGCCGACGTGCGGGCGCTCGCGCCCGACGAGCAGGCGCGCGCCAAGGTACGGCTGCTGCGCGAGTTCGACCCGGACTCGCGCGGCGCTCCGGACCTCGACGTCCCCGACCCCTACTACGGCGGCCCGGCCGGCTTCGAGGACGTGCTCGATCTCGTCGAGGCGGCCTGCCGCGGGCTGCTCGCCGAGGTCCGGTGAGCCTCGAGGCGGCGATCGGCGACGCCGCAGGCGCGCGCGTGACCGCCGGCCGCCGCGTGTCGGGCGGCTCGATCAACGACGCGCTGCAGGTCGAGCTCGAGGACGGCCGGGTGGCGTTCGTCAAGACGCGGCGGGACCCGCGACCGGGCGAGTACGCCGCCGAGGCGGCCTCGCTGGCATGGCTGGCCGAGCCGGGCGCGGTCCGCCTCCCCGCCGTCATCGCCGTCGGCGAGACGTTCCTGGCGATCGAGTGGATCGACACCGGCGGGCTCGACGAGGCGGGCGCGGAGGCCCTCGGCCGGGGACTGGCCGCGTTGCACGGGGCGGGCGCGCCCGCGTTCGGCGCCTTCCACGACGGCCCGCCGGAGCTGCACGTCGGCCCGCTCGGCTTCGACGCCACGCCGGCGGAGGAGTGGGCGGCGTTCTACGCGGAGCGGCTCGTCCGCCCGCTGATCGCGCAGGCGCGCGACCGCGGCTCGCTCAGCCGGGGCGGGGCGGACGCCGTCCGCCGGGTGTGCGACCGGATGGAGGACCTCGCGGGACCGGTCGAGCCGCCGCGCGCGCCTGCACGGCGACCTCTGGGGCGGCAACGTGCTCGGCGGCGCCGACGGCGGCGCGTGGCTCGTCGACCCGATCGCCTACGGCGGCCACCGCGAGGTCGACCTGGCGATGCTGCGGCTGTTCGGCGCGCCGTCGCCGCGGGTCCTCGACGCCTACCAGGAGGTGGCGCCGCTCGCCGACGGCCACGAGGAACGGCTGCCGCTCTACCAGCTGCTGCCGCTCATGATCCACGCGGTGCTGTTCGGCGGCGGCTACGGCGCGTCGGCCGAGAGCGCCGCGCGGCGCTACGTCGGGTAGGACTCCGGCCATGGACCTGCAGATCGAGGGCCGCACGGCGGTCGTGACCGGCGCGAGCCGCGGCATCGGCGCCGCGACCGTGGAGCTGCTCGAGGCAGAGGGCGCGCGCGTCGTCGGCGTCTCGCGCGCCGCCGGCATCGACGTCACCGCGCCCGACGCCGCGGAGCGGATCGCCGAGCTCGCCGGCGCGCCGGTCGACATCCTCGTCAACAACGCCGGCACGAGCTACGCCAAGCCGCTCGACGAGCTCACCGACGAGGACTGGAACGCCCAGTGGGAGCTGCACGTGCTCGCCTCGATGCGGCTGATGCGCGCCTTCGCGCCCGGCATGGCCGAGCGCGGCTGGGGCCGGATCGTCAACGTCGCCTCCTCGGCCGGCAAGCGCCCCTCGCTCACCAACGCCGCCTACTCCGTGACCAAAGCGGCGCAGCTCTCGCTCTCGCGCGTGTTCGCCGACTCCTACGCGAGCCACGGCGTGCTCGTGAACGCGGTCGCGCCCGGCGCGGTCGCCAGCGGCCTGTGGATGGCCGAGGGCGGGCTCGCCGACCAGACGGCCGCCGCGCAGGGGATGACGCGCGAGGAGGCGATCGCCGCCCAGGAGGACAAGATCCCGCTCGGGCGCTACGCGACGGTCGAGGAGATCGCGAGCGTCGTCGCCTTCCTGTGCTCCGAGCGCGCGTCGATGGTCACCGGCGCCGCCTGGTCGGTCGACGGCGGCACCGTCGCGACGATCGTCTAGGGGAGATCGATCACGACGTAGCGGAAGCCGACCTCGATCTCGGTCGTGGCGGCCTCCGTGGCGTTGCAGCCCGCGAGCACGAAGCGCGAGCGGCTGGCCGAGCCGCGCACGGTGAACGCGAGCGAGCGCTCCGGCCACGAGGCGTCGGGCGTGACGAGCACGAGATCGCCCGAGATGTCGGCGCCGGCCTGCTCCGGCGCGAGCCCGACCGGCTCGCCCGACCAGCAGGTGTGTTTCGCGACGGCGGGGACCGTGACGCGGAAGCGGCCGGAGAAGCGGGCAACGTCGCGCGCGTCCAGCGAGCCGTCGGCCAGCTTGGCGCCCGTGACCGCCCCGTCGGCGATCTGCGTCGAGCCCACGCCGCCGGGGCGCAGCTCGCGCGAGCCGACCGCGCCGGGCGCGAGCTGGTCCGAGCCGACGGCGGCCGGCGCGATCTTGACCGGGGTCACCGCTCTGTCGCGCAGCTTGCCGGTGGCGACCGCGCCGGTGCGCAGCTGTCGCTCGCCGACGGAGCGTCGCGGCGTCGTCTGCAGCGTGCGCACGGCCTTGCGGGAGAGGTCCTCCGTCTTGAGCGAGCGGTTCGCGACGTCCTTGGAGCCGATCAGCCGGGCCGCCTCGGCCGGGCCAGCCGACGGCGACGAACAGGGCGAGCACTGCGACGACGAGCGCGGCGGAGGGCCGGCGTCTGCGGGCGGGGGGCACGTTACTACCCACCCTAAGCGGGGCGGCGGCGGCCGGGCGGCGTCTGGCCGGATGGTCGAGTCACGACTCCGACATCATCCGGCCGACCGTGAGCGCGCTCAGCAGCGCCATGCAGGCCGCCGAGCCGACGCACCAGATGCAGATGGCGTCCAGGACGCCGACCTCCACGTAGGTCAGCCACGCGGAGAACCCGAGGCCGGCCAGCGAGAGGAACGCCGCGCCCGTCCGTGCGGTCTCGCCGTCGCGGATCAGCGCCGCGAGCACGCCGAGGTACCCGAGCACCCCCAGCAGGGCCACGGGCACGCCCGCGAGCTCCGAGTAGTCCGACGTCTGCACGACCGCGCAGCCGTGGGCGACCGCGCACACGGGCTCGCCGCCGGCGTAGTGGACGACGGTCAGGTACGTCGCGATGCCGAGGCCGGCGAGCGCGACGCCGATCGCGGCGGCCCTCATCGGGCCGCCGCCAGCTCGGCCTGGACCGCCGCGGCGTCGAGCGGGCTCGCCTTCAGCGCGCGCTCGGCCCCGCCGGCAGGCGTGACGGTGAGCGTCGGCGTGCCCTGGACGCCCATCCGGGCCGCGTCGGCGTTGGCTCGCTCGAGCCGGTCCGTGGCGAACGCCGAGTCCGCCTGGTCGAGCGCCTCGGACGCGTCCACGCCGGCGGCCTCCGCCACCTCGCGCAGGAAGCCGTCGGTCACGTAGCCCGAGTTCTCGGTGCCCTGGCGGGCGTAGAAGGCCTCGAGGAACGCCCACAGCCGGCCCTGGCGCTCGGCCCCGGCGGCGACGCGCGCGGCCCGCTCGGAGTCCGGCCCGAGGAAGTGCAGCGTGCGGACCGCGAGCTTGACCTTGCCCGTGCGCACCTGGTCGCGGATCAGCGCGGGCAGCGTGCCTCGCGCCGCCTCGGCGCACACGGGGCACTGCAGGTCGACGTACTCGGTGAGGGTCAGCGGCGCCTCCGGGTCGCCGAGCACGCCGCCGCGCTCGGGGAGCCCGGCGAGCAGCGAGGAGGTGGACGCCGGCGGCTCGGGCTTCGCGCCGCCGCCGCTGGAGACGGCGATCGCGCCGGCGACGAGCACGGCAGCGGCCGCGGCGACGGCGCCGAGGCGCCAGAGCCGGCGGGTACGGGTCGTGCGCTCCTGCTCGGCGCGCTCACGGGCGACGCGCTCGGCGCGGCGGCGCTCGAGGGTGGCTTGCTTGGACATGCGGATGCTCCTTCGGAAACGGGTGACGAACGGCGCGCCGGGGCGCGCGGGTGTGGCACGGCGCGCGCAGAGCGCGCGGGTTCGTCAGGAGCGGGGCGGGGCGCGCTCGGCCGTGGCCGGCGTGCGAGGGGCGGCTGCGACGGTGATCGTCAGCAGCGGCAGGGAGGGCTCGGGCGCCGGAGCGACGAGGACACGCGGGGCGGAGGGCCGCAGCCGCGCGCACGAGCGCGGCCGCGGCGGGCGCGATCCGCAGGCTGAGCGCGAGCACGCCGCCGGCGGCGAGGCAGAAGCCGATCAGCTCGAGCCAGCCGCCGCCGAGCGCGGCGCCGTCGCCCGTGGCGCCGGCCAGCAGCGCCTGGCCGCCGATCGCGGCGGCCACGCCGACCGAGCCGGTGAGCCACAGCCGCACGACCGGCAGCGGCCGGTCGCGGACGGCGGCGCCGCCGGCGATCCGCGCGACGGCGAGCGCGAGCAGGACGGAGTACACGCCGAGCAGCGCGAGGCCCGCGGAGCCGAGCCAGCCGCGGCCGGCGGCCTCCAGGCACGTCTGCGCCTGCGGGCCGCAGGCGAGCGTCGCCCGGGCAGAGTCGACCAGCACCGCCAGCAGCGGCACCAGCACGAGCGCGCGCAGGGTGAGCGGGATGCGCCGCATCAAGGTCACGATCACACCATCGGCAGATGAAGCGAAGCTCAGGACCGTGGTTCACCGCAATCCGCGCCGCTAAGCCAGCAGCGCGGAGCCTTCGTCGCGGGCCACGAGCTCCGCGTAGCGGCCGCCGCGGGCGAGCAGCTCCTCGTGCGTGCCGCGCTCGGTGATCGCGCCGCGGTCGAGCACGACGATCTGGTCCGCGTCGCGGACGGTCGAGAGCCGGTGGGCGATGACGATCGTGGTCCGCCCTTCGGCGAGCTCCTCGAGCGCGGCGCCGACCGCGCGCTCCGTCTGCACGTCGAGCGCGCTGGTGGCCTCGTCGAGGACGAGCACGGGCGGGTTGCGCAGGATCGTGCGGGCGATCGCGATCCGCTGCTTCTCGCCGCCGGAGAAGCGGAAGCCGCGCTCGCCGACGACCGTGTCATAGCCCTCGGGGAGGGCTGCGATCGTCTCGTGGATCTGCGCCGCCCGCGCGGCCTCCTCGATCTCCTCGTCGGAGGCCGACGGCTTCGCGAAGCGCAGGTTCTCGCGCACGCTCGCGTGGAAGAGGTAGGTCTCCTGGGAGACCACGCCGACGGCGTCCGCGAGCGAGACCAGCGAGAGCTCCTCCAACGGGACGTCGTCGATGCGCACCGACCCGCGGTCGGGGTCGTAGAGCCGCGCGGCGAGATAGCCGAGCGTCGTCTTGCCCGAGCCCGTCTCGCCGACCAGCGCGGTGCGCGTCCCCGCCGGCACGACGAGGTCGACGCCGCGCAGCGTGGGCTCCTCGTCGTAGGAGAACCACACGTCGTCGAAGACGACCTCGCCGCGCACGTCGCGCAGCTCGCGCATGCCGGGGTGGATGTCCACGGGCAGGTCGAGGTACTCGAAGACGCGCTCGAACAGGGCGGTCGAGGTCTGGATGTCCACGCCCACGTTGAGCAGGCTCTGCAGCGGCCAGAACAGCCGCGTCTGCAGGGTCGTGAAGGCGACGACGGTGCCGATCGTGACCGCGTTCGGCGACAGGCCGGCGAACAGGTAGACGAGCGCGGGCATCACGGCGAAGGAGGTCTGCACGGTCGCCATCGTCCAGCGCCCGGCCATGCGCGAGCGGACCTCGAGGTCGGCCAGCCGCTCCGACTCGCCCTCGAAGCGCGTGGCCAGCTCGGCGCCGCGGCCCATCGTCTTGCCGAGCAGGATCCCCGAGACGCTCAGGGACTCCTGCACGAGCGAGGAGATGTCGGCCATCGCGCCCTGCCGGACGGCGGCGATCCGCTTGCGCTGGTTGCCCACGCGCCGCGCGAGCAGGACGAACAGCGGCGTCAGGCCGAGCGAGAACAGCGCCAGGCGCCAGTCGAGCAGGAACATCGCGGTGACGCTCGCCACCACGGTCGTCACGTTGGAGACGATCGAGGTCGCGGTGTTGGTCACGACGGTCTGCACGCCGCCGATGTCGTTGGCGATCCGCGACTGGATCTCGCCCGTGCGCGTCCGGGTGAAGAACGCGAGCGAGAGCCGCTGCAGGTGCCGGTAGACCTGCGTGCGCAGGTCGTGCATGACCCGCTGGCCGACCACGTTGGACAGCCACGTCTGGCCCACGCTCAGCACGCCGGTGACGACGCTGATGGCGATCATCCCGCCGACCAGCCACGCCAGCAGCTCGCGGTCCTTCTCGGGGATCGCGACGTCGAGCACCTCGCGCAGCAGGAACGGCGAGACCATTCCCAGCCCGGCGCTCACGAGGATGAGCGCCAGCACCGCGCCCAGGCGGGCGCGGTGCGGGCGGAAGAGCGCGACGATGCGCCGCGTCAAGCGGTGACCCCCGCCGGCGCCGCCTCCAGCGCGGCGTCGAGCACCTCGCCGATGCTCATCACCGGGTGGAAGGTCATCGCCTCGCGCACGTCGGCCGGGACGTCGTCCAGGTCGCCGCGGTTGCGCTCGGGGAGGATGACCTCCGTGATGCCCGCGGCGTGCGCGGCGAGCACCTTCTGCTTGAGGCCGCCGATCGGCAGCACCCGGCCCTGCAGCGTGACCTCGCCGGTCATGCCCACAGTGTGCTTCACCGGGCGCCCGCTGAGCAGCGACGCGAACGCGGTCGTCATCGTGACGCCGGCGCTCGGGCCGTCCTTGGGGATCGCGCCCGCCGGGACGTGGACGTGGAACTCGCGGTCCTCGAAGGCGTCCTCGGCGATGCCGAGCTCCTCGGCGTGGCCGCGCACGTAGGAGAGCGCGATCCGCGCGGACTCCTTCATCACGTCGCCCAGCTGGCCGGTCAGCACCAGGCCGTCCTTGCCCTTCATCCCCGTGGCCTCGACGAACAGCACGTCGCCGCCGACGCCGGTCACGGCGAGGCCGGTGGCCACGCCGGGCACCGCCGTGCGCATCGCCGCGTCCTGGAAGAACTTCTGGCGGCCGAGCGCGTCGCGCACCGTCTCCGTGTCGACCGTGACGGGCGCCTCGACCTTGGCCGACGCGATCCGCGTCGCGGTCTTGCGCAGCACGGTCCCGAGCTCGCGCTCGAGGTTGCGCACGCCGGCCTCGCGCGTGTACTCGTCGACGACCAGGCGCAGCGTCTCGTCGGAGACGGTCACCTCGTCCTCGCGCAGGCCGTTGCGCTCGCGCTGGCGCGGCCACAGGTAGCCGCGCGCGATCGCGGTCTTCTCCGCGACCGTGTAGCCGTCGAAGCGGATGACCTCCATGCGGTCGAGCAGCGGGCCGGGGATCGTCTCCGCCACGTTGGCGGTCGCGATGAACAGCACCTGCGAGAGGTCGAGCTCGACGTCGAGGTAGTGGTCGCGGAACGCGTGGTTCTGCGCCGGGTCGAGCACCTCGAGCAGGGCCGCGCTCGGGTCGCCGCGCCAGTCGGCGCCGACCTTGTCGACCTCGTCGAGCATGATCACCGGGTTCATCGTCCCGGCGTCGCGCAGCGCGCGCACGAGGCGGCCCGGGAGCGCGCCGATGTACGTCCGCCGGTGGCCGCGGATCTCGGCCTCGTCGCGCACGCCGCCGAGCGACATGCGGACGAACTCGCGCCCGGTCGCGCGGGCGATCGACTCGCCGATCGAGGTCTTGCCGGTGCCGGGCGGGCCGATCAGCGTCAGGATGGCCCCGCTCCGCTTGTCCTCGGCGATCCCTCGGTCCGTGCGCAGCTTGCGCACGGCCAGGTACTCCGTGATGCGGTCCTTGACGTCCTCGAGGCCGGCGTGGTCGGTGTCGAGCACCTCGCGTGCGCCGACCGGATCGAGCTTCTCCTCGGAGCGCTCGCCCCACGGCACGGCGATCAGCCAGTCCAGGTAGGACCGGATCATCGAGGCCTCGCCCGACTGCTCGCCCATGCGCTCGAGCCGGCCGAGCTCCTTCGTGGCCTGCTCGCGCACGTCGTCGGGCATGCCGGACTCGGCGATCTTCTTGCGGTACTCCTCGGCGACCGAGCCGGAGTCCTCGCCCAGCTCGCGCTGGATCGACTCCATCTGCTTGCGCAGGAAGTACTCGCGCTGCTGGGCCTCCGCGCCGGACTGGACGTCCTCGCGGATCTTCTTGCGCAGCTGCAGCTCGGTGAGCCGCTCGCGCTGGATCCTGACGGCGAGCTCGAGCCGCTCCGTCACGTCGAGCGTCTCGAGGACCTCGACCTTCTGGGCGAACGGCACGTCGGGCGCGTAGCCGATCGTGTCGGCCAGGGCGCCGGGCTCGACGATCGCGCGCAGGAACGCGGCGACGCGCTCGTCGGCGCCGCGCAGCTCGAGGATCTCCTCGACCACGGCGCGGTACTCGCGCTCGGCCACGCGGGTGCGGCCGTCGACGGGGATGTCGTCGGGGTGCTCGGCCACCTCCACGCGCAGGCGGCCGCGGGAGTCGGAGTGGGCGGCGCCGGCGACGCCGCGGGCGACGCCGGAGAGGGAGACGGCACGGCCGCCGCCCGGCAGGCGCACGAGGTCGGTGACCTCGGCGATCGTGCCGACCTTCGCGAACTCGCCCTCGTGGCGGGGGACGAGCAGGACGCGCGTCTCGTCGCCCACGTCAACGGGCAGCGTCACGTCCATCGTGGGGAAGACGACGGTGTCGTCGAGGGGTATGAGGAGCAATGAGGTCATGAGAGCAGCTTCGCCTTCTGTAGGCACTTACCTTTCGTAGGCAGAAGGGTAGCGCTCGGACCCGCGCCCGGCAAGCACGATCTCAGTGGGCGCGACTGAGATGTTCTAGCGCGGCGGCATCCGCAGCCCGCCGTCGAGGCGGACGACCTCGCCGTTGAGCATCGGGTTCTCGACGATGTGCACGGCGAGGGCGCCGTACTCCGCGGGATCGCCGAGGCGCGCGGGGTGGGGGACCTGCGCGCCCAGCGCCGCGCGGGCCTCCTCCGGGAGCCCCGCGAGCAGGGGCGTGTCGAACAGGCCCGGCGCGATCGTGCACACGCGGATGCGCACGGAGGCCAGGTCGCGCGCCGCCGGCAGCGTCATGCCGACCACGCCGCCCTTGGACGCCGAGTAGGCGATCTGCCCGATCTGCCCGTCGTAGGCGGCGATCGAGGCGGTGTTGACGATCACGCCGCACTCGCCGCCCTCGTCGGGCTCGTTGGCGAGCATCGCCGTGGCCGCGAGGCGCAGCACGTTGAAGGTGCCGACGAGGTTGATCGCGATCACGCGCTCGAACGGCGCCAGCGCGTGCGCGCCGCGCTTGCCGGCCGCCTTCTCGGCGTGGCCGACCCCGGCGCAGCACACCGAGATCCGCACGCCGTCGGCGGCTTCGACCGCGGCCTCGACCTGCGCCTCGTCCGTGACGTCGCAGGCGACGAAGCGTGCGCCGAGCTCGGCCGCGAGCGCCTCGCCCGCCGCCGCGTTGACGTCGGCGATCGTCACCCGCGCGCCGCCGGCGGCGAGCCGCCGCGCGGTCGCCGCGCCCAGCCCGCTGGCGCCGCCCGCCACGAGCGCGCTCGCTCCCTGGATCTGCATGCCGCGAACCTACAACGCGTAGCGCAGGAACAGCTCGCCCCGGGCGCGCAGGACCCACACGGGCCGCGCCCGCACCGGCGCCCCGAGTCCGTCGCCCTCGACGATCCGGATCGCCTCGGCCTCGCCCGTGATCAGCGGCGCGAGCGTGAGGAACAGCTCGTCGACGAGCCCGGCGCCGAGCAGCGCCGAGTTGAGCGTCGGCCCGCCCTCCGTGAGCAGCGCCGCCACGCCGCGGGCGCGCAGGTCGGCCAGCGCGGCCGCCGGCGAGGCCTCCGGCAGGCGCACGACCTCGACGGGCGCGGCGACCTCCGGCACCTCGGCCTCCGCCTCGGCGCTCGTGTAGACGAGCACGGGCTGCTCCGGGTCCGCGAACAGGCCGGCGTCCCAGGCCAGGTCCAGCCCGCGCGAGAGCAGCACCGCGACGGGGTCCGGCGCGAGCCCCGCCGCCTCCCGGCGCGCGCGGCGCTCCTCGGAGCCGACGAGCCGCGCGTAGCCCTCCGCGCGCAGCGTGCCCGTCCCGATCAGGACGGCGTCGGCGAGCGCGCGCAGCTCGAGCAGCATCTCCAGGTCGGCCTCGTCGCCGAGCTCGCGCGTGCGGCCGCGCACCTGCGCGCGGCCGTCGAGCGTGGAGACCATGTTCACGAACACGAACGGGCGCTGCGCGGGCGCGCGCTCGCGCGGGCGCACCTCGGCCAGCAGCTCCGCCGCGGTCGCGTCGGCGCCGGCCGACAGCAGCCGCGAGTAGGTCACCTCGCCAGGCATCCGTCCAGGTGGTCGTTGACCAGCCCGCACGCCTGCATCAGCGCGTAGGCGGTGGTCGGCCCGACGAAGCGGAAGCCCCGGCGCTTGAGCTCCTTCGCCATCGCCGTGGACTCGGGCGTGACGGCGGGCACGTCGGCCATCGTGCGCGGCGCCGGGCGCTCGGGCGGGGCGAAGGACCACAGCAGCTCGGCCAGCGACTCGCCGTCGCGCTCCATCGCCGCCACGGCCTTGGCGTTGGCGATCGCCGCGTCGATCTTCGCCCGGTTGCGCACGATCCCGGCGTCGGCCATCAGCCTCGCGACGTCGTCATCGCCGAAGGCCGCCACGCGCTGGGGCTCGAAGCCCGCGAAGGCGGAGCGGAACCCCTCGCGCTTGCGCAGGATCGTCAGCCACGACAGGCCGGACTGGAACGCCTCCAGGCACAGCCGCTCGTAGAGCCCGCGGTCGTCGCGCACGGGCTTGCCCCACTCCTCGTCGTGGTAGGCGGCGTATTCCGCGCGTGCTCGCGCCCCACCAGCAGCGCAGCCGCCCGTCCGGGCCCTCCACGAGTCCATCGGCCATCGCGCGACCGCTATCTGCCCGAACGGGCGTTGACGTTCTCTGGCGGGCTGCCGATGATCGGGGTATGCGCCGCTCCGTCCTCGCCGTACTCGCCGCGGCCTGCCTCGCGCTGCCTGCCACCGCCTCCGCCGACGCCTACCTCCCCCCGGAGCGGCAAGGTCTTCAGCGGCCTGACCGGCGGCCTCTCGGTCGACCTCTTCCAGCGCCAGACGGGCAACCGCCCGGCGGTCTTCGGCTTCTTCACCAAGTTCGGCGGCGCCAACGAGTTCATCTTCCGCGGCGCCGAGCAGGCGGACGCCCGCCTGATGCTGCACATCTCCACGCAGGACGGCTACGGCACGCGCGAGGTCGTCACGCCGCGCGGCATCGCCCACGGCGACGGCGACCGCTACCTGGCCGGCCTCAACCGCCGGATCGCCGAGCACGGGCAGCCGACGTACATCCGGCTGATGGCCGAGATGAACCAGGCCAACAACGGCTACTCCGCGTTCGACAAGAGCGGGCGCTCGCGCGGGCCCGCGCACTCCACGGCCGCCTTCAAGCAGGCCTGGCGGCGCTCGACGCTGATCCTGCGCGGCGGGCCCGTGGCGGAGATCGACGCGAAGCTGCGCCGGCTCGGCCTGCCGCCCGTCGACACCGGCGCCGGGGAGCTGCCGCGGCCGCCGATCGCGATGCTCTGGGTGCCCCAGACCCGCGGCACGCCGGACATCCCCGCCAACATGCCGCGCGCGTACTGGCCGGGCGGGGCCTACGTGGACTGGGTCGGCACGGACTTCTACAGCCGCTTCCCGAACTTCCACTGGCTCGACGACTTCTACCGCGACTTCGGCGGCAAGCCGTTCGTGTTCGGCGAATGGGCGCTGTGGGGCGCCGACGATCCAGGCTTCGTCAGCCGCCTCTTCGGCTGGATCGGCAACCATCCGCGCGTGCGGATGGTGCTCTACAACCAGGGCCAGCTCACCGACGGACCGTTCCGGCTCAACCGGTATCCGCGCTCGAAGGCCGCGCTGCGCAAGGCCCTCTCGCACCGCCGCTTCGACCTCTAGGCCCCGATTCGCCGATTCTTCGTGGCGTCTCGCCGCCGTGGCTCGGCCCACGACGCCGAGCCATCCACGAATGATCGGGAATCGGGGCCACCCCCATGTAGGGTGCGGCTCCGCATGCACCTCTCGAAGCTCTCCCGCAGCGAGTGGATCGCCGTCATCGGCGGGCTCCTGCTGCTGGTGGGGATCTTCCTGCCGTGGTACGTGCCCAACACGGAGAACCGCAACGCGATCGTCGCCGGCAGCCGTGAGGCGGTCAGCGCGTGGGAGGCCCACTCGATCCTGCGCTTCCTCCTCCTCGCCGCCGCGATCGCGCCGCTGATCCTGGCCTACGTCGTCATCCGCGACCACGAGCTGTCGTGGCCGCGTGGGGAGCTGACCGCCGTGGTGGCGATCGCCGCCTTCGGCATCATCGGCTACGTCGGGATCATCGACCGCCCGGGCGAGCCCGCCCGGCGAGATCGGCCTCGGCATCGGCTGGTTCCTGTCGATGGCCGGCGTGATCCTGATGGCGATCGGCGGCGCGATGCGGGCGAGCGGCACCGAGCGGCCGCGCAAGCCACCAGGAGTGCTGTGATGAGCCAACAACCGCCGCCTGACCGCAACCTCGCCCTCGAGCTGGTCCGCGTCACGGAGGCCGCCGCGCTGCAGGCCGCCCGCTGGGTCGGCCGCGGCGACAAGGAGGCGGCCGACCAGGCGGCCGTGGACGGGATGCACGCCGTGCTCCACACCATCCACATGGACGGCGTCGTGGTCATCGGCGAGGGGGAGAAGGACGAGGCGCCGATGCTCCACAACGGCGAGGAGGTCGGCGACGGCACGCCACCGCAGGTCGACATCGCCGTCGACCCGCTCGAGGGCACGCGGCTGTGCGCCCAGGGGCGGCCGAACGCGCTCGCGGTGATCGCGCTCTCCGAGCGGGGCTCGATGTTCGACCCGGGCCCGTGCGTGTACATGGAGAAGATGGCCGGCGGCCCGGAGATCGCCGACCTGCTCGACCTCGACCGCCCGCTCGGCGAGACGCTCGGCCTCGTCGCCGAGCGCAAGGGCACCGAGATCGGCGACGTGATGGTGGTCGTGCTCGACCGCCCGCGCCACGAGGAGGGCATCAACGCGATCCGCGAGGCGGGGGGCCGCGTGCGGCTGATCACCGACGGCGACGTCTCCGCCGCGCTACTGGCGGTCGCACCCGACCGGCCCGTGGACCTGCTGTGGGGGATCGGCGGCACGCCCGAGGGCGTGATCTCCGCCGCCGCGCTGAAGTGCTACGGCGGCGGGCTGATCGGCCGCCTGTGGCCGCGCGACGACGACGAGCGACAGGCCGCGATCGACGCGGGCTACGACCTCGATCGCGTCCTCACGCAGGACGACCTCGTCACGGGCGACAACTGCTTCTTCTCGGCCACGGGGGTGACGGACGGCGACGTGCTGGAGGGCGTCCGCTACCAGGGCCGCGAGGGCGCCTCCACCGAGTCGCTGGTCATGCGCAGCCGCTCGGGCACCGTGCGGCGGATCCAGTCGCGCCACGACCGCAGCAAGCTGCGCGCGCTCGCCGGCCAGCGCTACGGCTAGCGCCTGCGGCGCGTGCCGAAGCGCAGGTACAGATAGGCGCCCGCCGCCGTCGTCCCGGCCGCGATCCCGGCCCAGGCGAGCCAGGGCGTGTCGCCGACATTGACGGGCGGCTCGCCGGCCCGTGGCGCCGGTGCGTCGTCCTCGGGCGGGGCGAAGCGGCCGACCGCGGACACCTCGAGCTCCATCCGCGCGAGCGAGCGCAGGAAGCCGTGGGTGACCAGCACGTGGATGCGCGACTGCGTGTTGGCGTAGAACCAGCGCGCCACCCAGGTGGCCAGGGCGGGGTAGAAGTTGGCGATCTCCACCTCGACGTGCACGCGCTCGTAGCCCTGCTCCTCGGCCGGGCAGCGGTGCACGTCGATCTCCAGGTAGCCCTCGCCCGAGCGGCCCGGGCGGGCCACGAGGATGCCGTCGCGGATGGTCCAGCGCACGATCCCGCGGCCCTCGAGCATCGTGTAGTCGGGCGCCTTGAAGCGCAGCAGCACGAACGGCCGGTGCAGGAACACGACCGCGCGCTCCGTGTCCGTGTACTCCACCCGGATCAGGCCGAGCGTCACGCGCGAGAGGTACTTCCAGTACGTGCGTGCGAGGCGCTCGAGGTGCGTCGGGGTCCAGATCTCGACCAGCTCGCCGACCGGCATCGTGATGTCGGCGGCCTGGACCGAGCGCACGGCGCCCGCGTCGTCCATGGTCGTGTGCTGCTCGGGATCGCGGATCACCGAGTTCGCGACGTGCTGCTCCTTGGCGCGGTTGAGGAGCTTCAGAGCGCGGCCCTCACGGCGTCCTCGAAGCCCAGCGGGCGCTCGTTGATCGGGGCGGGCGGGCGGTTCTCCACGACCATCTCCGACTTCAGGCCGTCCACCAGCGGGCGCACGAGCCCCGTCTCCACCGGCGTGACGAGGGAGACCCAGTACGACGACAGGCGCGGCGTGAGCACCGGGACCTTGACGATCGCGGGCGGCCGCCGGCCGAGCACGCCGGCGGCGCGGCGCATCATCTCGCGGTAGGTGAGCACGTCGGCGCCGCCGAGCTGGACCTCCTCGGGCGGGCGCTCGAGCTCGGCCACGTCGGCCAGCGCCCCGACCACGTCGGCGATCGCCACGGGCTGCGAGCGCGTGTCGACCCAGCGCGGGGTGATCATCACCGGCAGTCGGGACACCAGGTGGCGGAGCATCTCGAAGGAGGCGCTGCCCGGCCCGATGATCATCGCTGCACGCACGTAGATCAACTCCGGTACCCGCTGGCGCAGCAGCTCAGCGACCTCGTGGCGGGAGCGCAGGTGCTCCGAGGCGTCCGCGCCCGTGGGACCGAGACCGCCGAGGTAGACGACCCGCTGCACCCCGGCGTCGCGCGCGGCCTCGCCGAAGTTCACGGCGGCCTCGCGGTCGCGCCGCGCGAAGTCCCCGGCGGGTCCCATCGAGTGGATCAGGTAGTAGGCGGTGCGGCAGCCGTCCAGCGCCTCGCGCAGGCCCCGGCCGCTGACCGCGTCCCCGCCGCGGACCTCGACCGCGGGCGGCTGGGAGGCCTTCGCCGGGTCACGCGCGAGTGCGCGCAGGCGGCGGCCGCGCTCGAGGAGCTCCTCGATCAGGAAGCCGCCGACGTAGCCGGAGGCGCCGGTGACGAGCGTAGGGTCGGGTTCACGGTGTGAGGTCATCGCGCCAGGTACGTACCCAAGCAGGCCCGGGATTCGATCCGCCTGCCGGTGCTGCCCGTAGTCGGGTCGTGCTCGCGGGAGGAAGCCTTGAACGCCGTGTCGAAGGATCATTGATCAAGTGGTGAAGGGAATGGCCATCAAGGAGGTCGCGGAGCGCACGGGCATCGCCGCGGCCACGATCCGCATGTGGGAGCAGCGCTACGGGTTCCCCGAGCCCGCGCGCACCGCCTCGGGCTACCGCATGTACACCGACGAGGACGTCGACGCCCTGCGGCGCGTCAGCGCGCTGCGCGACTCCGGCCTGTCGGTGCCCGCGGCGCTCGAGCGCGCCCGGTCCGCCTCCGGCTCCACGGACCGGCCCTCGATCTACGGCGCGATCGCGGGCGGGGACGAGCCCGTCCCCGCACGGCGGCTGCGCAAGCGGACGCTGCTGGCCATCTCGCGCGCGATCGAGGACGAGACGCTGGCACGCGCCGCCGGGCCCGTCGTCATCGGCGCGTTCCAGTCCGTGCGCAACTTCCAGGCCGTCGAGCACCGCTACGGCCGGCTGGCGAGCGCGGCGGACGCCTGCCTGGTGTTCGCCGACTTCGACGCCGTGCGCGAGCGGTCCGGCCATCCCACCGAGGTGCCGATCCAGCGGCAGGACGTGCTCGGCAACGAGTGGGCGGTCGTGATCGACGCGCCGGGCTATGCCGCCTGCCTGCTGGCGTGGGAGACGCCGGAGTCCCAGCGTGACGACCACCTGCCCGATCGCGAGCGGCGCTTCGAGGCGCTGTGGACGCTCGACCCGGGCGTCGTCCGGCGCGCCGCGCTGGTCGGCGTGGCGCTGGCGGCGCGGGCGGGCGCCGAGGCGGGCGAGCGCCTGGAGGCGGTCCTGCGCGACCGGCCGCTGGCCTTCGAGGCCCCCGCGCCGGCCCTCACGGCGCTCACGAACCGGATCGTCGGCTACTTGGACTGAGCCGCAGCCTGGATCCACCGACCCCCGCGGCGTCTCGCCGCCGTGGTCGTTCGCCAGAGCCGATTGACCGCGATCCAAGTGACCCGCCACGAGGAACCGCGGTCAATCGACTCTGACTCGGCCCACGACGCCGAGTCGCTCACGGGTCATCGGTGGATCAAGGCTGGACGAGCGCGCCGATGCGCGCCGTCTCGGTGAACCCGAGCTGCTTCGCCGCGGCCGCGGTGAGGTCCCACGTCATGCCCTTGGCGTAGGGACCGCGGTCGACGACGGGGACGACGATGCTCGTCCCGCGATGGACGACCTCGACGAGCGTGCCGCAGGGCAGCGACTTGTGGGCGACGCCGACGAGGTCCTTCGTCATCACCTGGCCGCAGGCCGTCGTGTTCCCGTACAGACCTGGGCCGTACCACGTCGCCATGCCCGGCTTGAAGACGCGCACGGAGACCTCCGGGGAGGCGTTCGTGACCGTCGCGGAGCGGCGGCGCTGGAGCGTCGCGCGGATGCGCTGCTGGCCGAGCACCTGCGGGCTCCAGCGGACGGCGAAGCGGCCGCGGCGGCCGACCACGGTGCGCGCTTCCGGGCGCCAGCTGCGGGTCGCCTCGTCGTAGCGCTGCACGCGCACGACGCGGCCGCGGGCGCGGCGGGGCGCCGTGCCCGTCAACGTCGCCCCGTGGCCGAGCAGCGCCTGCGGCGAGGCCACGAGCGCGACGGTGGAGGCGGGCTGGGGCTCCGGTGCGGTCGCGCCGCCGGTCGACTGCGCCGCCGCGTGGGCGGGCAGGGCGAGGGCGACGGCCACGAAGGCCGGCAGCAGCCGGTTGCGGGATACGAGCCTCATCGATGCTTTCTCCGGTGCCTACGAGGTGAGCTGACGGGCTCGCGCAGAGAAAGCAGCGCTACGGACGACTGGTCGCGTCCGATTCGCCCCCGTGACCCCCCGGGTCACATTGGGTCCCCCGCTCGCCGTGGTGAGGCCACGGCGATTCGGCGCGCGGAAACGTAGCACGCGACGCGCGCTGCGGCGCCGTCGGCGGGGGTGCCTAGGGCTTCGGCAGGCGGTTCGCCGCGCGCTTGACCGCCTGGCGGCCGAGCGTGAGCCCGATCTTGGCCAGCTCGCCCGTGGCCTGGACGGCCGTGGCGACGAGCTCGGCGCCCTTGGGCGGGGCGGAGGCGGGCGCCCGGCGCGGCGTGCGCGCGGACTTCTTCTTGGCGGCGGCGAGCGAGGGCGAGCCGGAGCGCACCGCGCGCGGCTTCTTCCCGTCGGCGCCCGCGGCGCTCTTCGGCTTGGCGGCCGGCCGCGAGGCCTTCGGCTCGGCGGTCTTGGCGGCGGCCTTCGGGCGAGCGGTCTTCGGCCGGGCGGTCTTCGCGGCGGCCTTCGGCTTCGCGGTCTTGGCGGCGGCCTTCGGACGGGCCTTGCCGCTCGAGCGCGGCTTGGCCGGCGTGTCCTCGGCCCCGCCCACGGGTTCGCCGTCGCGGCGGCGCGCCATCCGGGTGGGACGTGTGGCGGGCAGGTTGCCCATCACGCTCTTGGAGGGCTTGGCCTTGTCCTTGTCGCTCATCGGCCTCCTACTCTATGCGTCCTCGCTGAGTCCCTCTAGACTCAGCAGCCCTGGGGTTCGCTACAACGGGACGTCGATGTCAGTCGTAGATCTGCAAGAGCTCGAAGAGGTCAAGGGACTGCTGCTCAAGGGGCAGCAGGTGGGCGTGCTGACGTTCGCCGAGATCCAGACCGCCGTCGCCGAGATCGATCTCGACGAGAGCGACATCGAGGAGCTCCACGGCTTCCTCGAGAAGTCGGAGATCGAGATCGTCGAGGAGATCGACCCGGCCGTCGCCGCGTCGCAGGTCGAGCGCGCGCCCGACAAGCGCGGGCGCCGCAAGGCCAAGACGGCGATCGACCTCAAGCCGGACATGACGACCGACTCCCTTCAGCTGTTCCTGAAGGACATCGGCAAGGTCCGCCTGCTCACCGCCCAGGAGGAGGTCGACCTCGCGCGCCGGATCGAGCGCGGCGACCTCGACGCGAAGCAGAAGATGGTCGAGTCCAACCTGCGCCTGGTCGTCTCGATCGCCAAGAACTACCGCAACCAGGGCCTGCCGTTCCTGGACCTCATCCAGGAGGGCACGCTCGGCCTGGTCCGCGCCGCGGAGAAGTTCGACTACCGCAAGGGCTTCAAGTTCTCGACCTACGCGACCTGGTGGATCCGCCAGGCGATCGCCCGCGCCCTGGCCGACAAGGCGCGCACGATCCGCATCCCGGTCCACGTCGTCGAGAAGCTCAACAAGATCGGCCGCGCGGAGCGCAAGCTCGTCACCGAGCTGGGCCGCGAGCCCACCCCGGAGGAGATCGCCGACGTGACGGGGATCGACCCGGAGGAGGTCGACTCGATCAAGCGCTCGGCGCAGGCGCCGGTCTCGCTCGAGAAGCCGGTCGGCGACGAGGAGGAGTCCGAGTTCGGCCAGTTCATCGCCGACGAGCGGGCCGAGTCGCCCTACGAGCGCGCCGCCGAGATCCTCACCAAGGAGGCGCTGCGCGAGGCGCTGGAGAACCTCTCCTACCGCGAGCGGCGCGTGCTCGAGCTGCGCTACGGGCTCGGCGGGGAGCACCCGCGCACGCTGGACGAGGTCGGCCGCACGTTCAACGTGACGCGCGAGCGGATCCGCCAGATCGAGAACCAGTCGCTCAAGAAGCTGCAGAGCCTCGCCGAGGCCCAGAAGCTCCGCGACGTCGCATAGGGTCCCGCCCGCCCGCCCCCACCGCCTGCCACGGCCTGATTCAAGGCTCGCCATGACGGGGCCGATGTAGGTCTCGTCATGGCTTTTGATCTCGATCACGCGCTGCGCTACCTCATCGCGGCGGAGGGCTCGGACCTCCACCTCAAGATCCCTTCCTATCCGCTCGTGCGCCTGCACGGCTCGCTCGAGCCGATCCCGGGCACGGAGCGCCTGTTCCCCGAGGACACGCAGCGGGCCCTCGAGCAGATGCTCGACGACCCCGACAAGCTCGAGGAGTTCGACTCGGAGAACGAGGTCGACTTCTCCTACTCCGTCGAGGGCCTGGGCCGCTTCCGCGTCAACGCCTTCATGCAGCGCGGCTCGATCTCGATCGTGATGCGCGCCATCCCGGTGATCATCAAGAACGTCGACGAGCTCGGCCTGCCCGAGGCGGTCACCAAGCTCGCCGAGGAGGAGCGGGGGATCATCCTGCTCACCGGCACGACCGGCTCCGGCAAGTCGACCACGCTCGCGGCGATGATCGACCACATGAACCGGACGATGTCCAAGCACATCGTCACGATCGAGGACCCGATCGAGTTCCTGCACCGCGACCGCACCTCGATCATCAACCAGCGCGAGGTCGGTCAGGACACCGCCTCCTTCAAGCGCGCGCTGCGCCGCGTGCTGCGCCAGGATCCGGACACCATCCTCGTCGGCGAGATGCGCGACGAGGAGACGGTGCACACCGCGCTGAGCGCGGCCGAGACCGGCCACCTCGTCCTCTCCACGCTCCACACCGTGGACGCCTCGGAGACGATCAACCGCATCATCGACTTCTTCCCGCCCCACCAGCAGCAGCAGGCGCGGGCGATGATCGCCGGCACGCTGAAGGGCATCGTCTCCCAGCGCCTCGTGCGCACGGCGGACGGCAAGGGCCGCGTCGCGTGCTGCGAGATCCTCGTGATGACCGGCCGCGTGCACGACATGATCCTGGACCCGAAGCTGACCGGGCAGCTGCCCGAGGTCATCGCCGAGGGCGGCTACTACGGCATGCAGACGTTCGACCAGCACCTGCTGCACCACCTGCACGCCGGCCGGATCACGTTCGACGACGCGCTGCGCGTCGCCACCTCCCCGCACGACTTCAAGCTGATGGTCGCCGCGCAGGAGAACCCGACCTCCGAGACGTCCCCGGCGCCCGCGCCGCAGGGCGGGCAGCCGCCCGCCCCGTCGGCTCCGCCGGCCGAGCCGTCGGCCCCGCCGGCGCCCTCGACCGCTCCCGCCGCCCCGCCCGTGTCGCACCAGCCGGCTCCCTCGGCGCCCCCCGCGCCGTCCGCGCCCCCGGTGCCGGCCGCCTCGGCCGCGTCCGCGCCGCCGCCCCCGTCCGCGCCGCCCCCGGGCCCCCCGACCTACTAGCCCTCCTCAAGGCCGGCGCGCGAGCGCCGGCCTTGACGTTTCCGGCCCTGGCGGGGATCGTTGCGCGCATGCAGACGACCCTCGCCAATTTCCGGGAAGTCGAGTCGCAGAACGCGTTCTCGCTCCAGAACTCCAAGCTCCTCAAGGTCGAGCTCAACCAGGTCACGATCCAGGCCAAGCTCGGCTCGATGGTCGCTTATCAGGGCGACGTGACCTTCGAGCACGCCGGCTCCGGCGGCCTCGGCCGGATGCTCAAGAAGGCCGTCTCGGGCGAGGGCACCCAGCTGATGAAGATCACGGGCTCGGGCGAGGTGTTCCTGGCCGACCAGGCGCAGGACATCCACCTGATCTACCTCGAGAACGACTCCATCACCGTCAACGGGCCGAACCTGCTGGCGTTCGACGCGGGCATCGACTGGGACATCAGGCGCGTCCAGGGAGCGAGCTCGATGATGGGCGGCGGCCTCTTCAACATGGCCCTGCAGGGGACGGGCTGGGTCGCGATCCTCTCCGACGGCCCGCCCGTGCTGCTCAACGTCGCCTCCGCGCCCACGTTCGCCGACGCGCAGGCCGCGATCACCTGGAGCTCGGGCGTGACCACCGGCATCAAGACCGACGTGAACCTCAAGACCCTGATCGGGCGCGGCTCCGGCGAGTCCGTGCAGATGTCCTTCGCGGGTCAGGGCTGGGTGCTCGTGCAGCCCTCGGAGGGGCGCATCCAAGGCGCGGTCGCGCAGCAGGGCTCCAGCGGCGGCGGCCTCGGCGGCCTCCTGAACCAGTAGTCAGACCCCGGGTCACATGTGCACGATGTCCTCGGCGTCGGGGTCGTCCGTGACGACCCCGCACGCCGGGCAGTACCAGCGGGCCTCGAGCACGCCTCCGCAGGCGTCGTGGCGGTACGGCTCGCCGCCGCCCGCCCGCGCGCCCCAGTCGGCCAGCAGCCGCAGGGCGCCGGCCAGCTCGCGGCCTGACTCCGAGAGCTCGTAGGCGAACCGCGGCGGGCGGTCGGAGTACGGCTGCGCCACCACCAGCGCCTGCTCGACCAGCGCCTTCAGGCGCGCGCTGAGCACGTTGGGCGCGATCCCCTCGAGCTCCTCCTGGAGCTCGTTGAAGCGCCTCGGCCCCTCCAGCAGCGCTGCGACCACGAGCAGCGTCCAGCGGTCGCCCACCCGCTCGAGCGCATCGGCGAGCGGAGACGACGGGACGCGCTTGGCCCGGGCCATGCCCACACCCTAGACCGACCACTTCACTTAGACGCGCCTAGGGGTCTGACCCCGAAGTGCAGTGATGTATAGTGACTTGCAATGAGCAAGTCACTATTGGTTGAGCTGCAGGAGACCGTCTCGCGGGTCGCGGGGTCGGTCGGCCCTTCGGTGGTCGGGCTCGGCCGCGGTTGGGGGCGCGGGTCCGGCGTCGTGATCGAGGACGGGCTCGTGCTCACGTGCGCGCACGTGCTGCGCGGCGAGGAGGTGGCGGTCTCGTTCGGCGACGGGCGCACGGCCGACGGCCGGGTGGCCGGCGCCGACGCGGACCTCGATCTGGCCGTCGTGGCGGTCGAGACCGGCGACGCGCCCGCGGTGGCGTGGGAGCCGGAGCGTGTCGAGGCGCTCGGGCACGGCTCGCCCGTGCTGGCGCTCGCCGACCCCAGCGGGCGCGGGCTGCGCGTGACCTTCGGGCTCGTCTCGGCGACCGGGCGCAGCTTCCGCGGGCCGGGCGGCCGCCGCGTCGGCGGCTCGGTCGAGCACACGGCGCCGCTCCCGCGCGGATCCTCCGGCGGTCCGCTCGTCGACCCCGACGGGCATCTCCTGGGTCTCAACGCCGTCCGCCGCGAGGGCGGGCTGATCCTCGCCGTGCCCGCCGACGAGGCGGTGCGCGGACGGGTGGCTGCGCTCGCGCGCGGCGAGGCGACCGGGCGCCCACGGTTGGGCGTGGCGCTCGCGCCGCCCCGCCACGCGCGGCGCATCCGCGGCGCGGCCGGGCTGCCCGAGCGCGACGGCCTGCTGGTGCGCGCAGTCGTACCGGGCAGCCCCGCCGAGCGCGCGGGTCTGCAGCGCGGCGACCTGATCGCCCGCGCGGCCGCGCGCTCCGTGACCTCCGTCGACGACCTCTTCGACGCGCTCGACGCGGCCGCCGGTGGCGCGCTGGCGCTCGGCGTCGTGCGGGGGAGCGAGGAGCGCGACGTCGAGGTCACGCTCGAATAGCTACTTCAGTTGGTGAAGTCTTGCGGTAGACTGCACCCTCGTGCCGAACTCCGACTGCCCTGTCTGCCGCACCGCCGACATCGTCTGCGGCAAGTGGACGCTGCTCGTGATCCGCGATCTCGCCGAGGGGCGCTCCCGGTTCTGCGAGCTCGAGCGCTCGCTCGAGGGCATCTCGCCCCGCACGCTGTCGCTGCGGCTGCGCGCGCTCGAGGAGGAGGGCATCGTGGCCCGCCAGACCTTCCCCGAGGTCCCGCCGCGCGTCGAGTACGCGCTGACCGAGAAGGGCCGCGCGCTCGTCCCGATCATCGAGTCGATGCGCTCCTACGGCACCGAGTGGCTGGGCGCCGACGCCGCCTGCACCGAGGCGCCCGAGATCGCGGTGCCCGCGATCGCCGCCGCCTGACAGCGCGCTTGCAGTCCGTCCGGCACCCGTGCTTGCGGGAGGAACGCCGCTGACCACCGCGAATCGGCTGCGCATGCACAACCGCGCGCTGCACGACTCGCTTGCCGCCTTCGTCGAGGAAGCCGCCCGGCAGCTCGCCGACGAGGTGTCCGGCGGCGCCGAGGTCCCGTTCGAGCTGATGGAGATGAGTCCGCACGCGCGGGCGACGTCGCCCCTCTACTGCTACCGGCCGCTGACGGGCCACTTCATCGGCGAGCGCGCCGGCGTGCTCGCGCGCCTGCCCTCCTACCCGGCCGCCGTTCAGGGCCTCGCCCTGCTGCCCGACCTGCCGGCCTACCTGCAGTCGCGCGGGCGCCGCACACCGGGGCCGGATAGCCGCTCGCAGGCCGACGCCGCCCTGCAGGTGTTCCTGACCGCCGTCTGGAGCGAGGCGACGGAGTTCACCTTCGACCCCACGCGCTTCGCGCAGGCCTACGCGGAGCTCGAGACGGTCGCCTACGACGGCTGCACGCTGTCAGTCGTGCTCGCGCCGGTCGACGGCCTGATGATCGAGTCGGAGGAGCTGCCGCTCGGCGAGGGCCTGGCGCTCGTCCGGGCGGGCACGCTCAAGGATGCGCCGGGCGACATCGGCCACGACGAGATGGCCACGGTGGCGCTGCTCGCGCTCGAGGGCGCGCCGGGCGATCACCGGGCGCTGGAGGACGCCGGCCGTCGCCTGCGCCGCCTGCAGACCGCGCTGCGGCTGTGGGACGACGCCGAGCCGGCGCTCGGCCCGACCGCCTGGGCACGCACGGACGGCAGTGCCTGGTGGGCGGTGCCGCTCGCGACGGGCTTCCGCCGCCCGCAGGACGACTGCCTGCTCGCCGCCGAGGAGGAGGACGCGCTGCGCGCGTTCTGCTCGCTCGTCTCCCGCCGGACGCCGCGCGCGGGCGAGCTGGCGTGGGCGCTGCGGCGGTTCGAGCTCGGCTGCGAGCGCGCGAGCGCCGTCGAGGCGCTGACGGACTGGCTGCTGGCCGCCCGCGCGCTGCTCGCCGACCCCGGCCAGCCCGGCTACGAGGGCGTGGCCGCGCGGATGGCGGCGATCTGCGCCGCGCCGGAGGACCGGGCCGGCGCGGAGGCGCGGATCCGCGAGGCGATCTCGCTCGAGCGCGCGGCGGTCGCCGGGCTCGTGCGGGCCGAGCCGGACGTGGAGGAGCTGATCACCGAGCTCGGCGCCAACCTCCGCGCGATCCTGCGCGACGTGCTGTGCGGGCACCTCGAACCGGCGCTACGGCGCGTCGCCGACGAGCTGCTGACCGAGCACCCCGAGCCGGCCGACACGCTGCACTAGGCCGCGTCGAAGAGGTGCGTGCGGACCTGCATGAGCCCGGCGACGTCGTGGACGTCGTCGTCGAGCTCGGGCACCACGATCGCCGGCGGTGAGCCGAGCTCGGCCACGAGCCGCTCGACGCCGGCCTCGTCGCGCGCGGCGAGCGCGGCGAGCTCGTGCGCGGACTCGTCTACCCGGCGGGCGAGGTCGTCGCCGAGGGTCTTCGCGAGCCCCGGCGTCGGCGTGCCGTCGACCGACGGCGCGGTGTGCACGCGGTTGACGACCAGCCCGCCGAAGGGCATCGCCGCGTCGGCGAGCTTGCGGTGGAAGTGGATCGCCTCCTCGGAGGGGTCGTGGCGCGGCGACGTCACGATCAGGAACGTCGTCGCGGGGTCCTCGAGCAGCGCCCCGACCCGGTCCGCGCGCTCCATGAAGCCGTCGATCATGCCGCCGAGCGTGCGGAAGAACACCGACAGGTCCTGCAGCAGGTCCACGCCGGTGACCCGCTTGAGCAGGGAGAACACCATCCCCGTGCCGCGCCCGAGCACCTTGCCGCTCAGCCCCGCAGGCCGCAGGAACATCCGGATCGCCCGCCCGCCGAAGAACCCCTTCAGCCGCTGCGGCGCGTCGAGGAAGTCCAGCGCGTTGCGCGACGGCGGGGTGTCGAGCACGAGCAGGTCGAAGCCGCCCTCCTGGTCGAGCTCGTAGAGCTTGGCGATCGCGGTGAACTCCTGCGAGCCCGCGACGGCATTGGAGAGCTGCTGGTAGATCCGGTTGGCGAACACCTCGTCGCGCGTGCGGGCGTCGGGCGCCAGTCGCTCGATCAGCGAGTCGAACGTGCGCTTGGCGTCGAGCATCATCGCCCACAGCTCGCCCTCGGCCTCGACGCCCTGGGCGGCGAGCCGCTCGGGGTCCACCCGGGCCGGCTCGTTGCCGAGGTCCTCGAGCCCGAGTGAGGTCGCGAGCCGGCGCGCGGGGTCGATCGTGACCACCGCGACGCGCAGTCCGCGCTCGGCCATCCCGAGCCCGAGCGCCGCCGCCGTGGTCGTCTTGCCGACGCCGCCGGAGCCCGCGCAGATGACGATCCGCTTTCCCTCGAGCAGCGAGTCGACGGAAGTCATCACACTGACATCGGTCCGCGGGTCACGGCGACCAGCGTACGTGAGGTGACATTCCCGGCTGCGCCGGGATGCCTAGATGAGGCCTTCGCGCACGGCGAACGCGACGGCCTGGGAGCGGCTGCGGGCGTTGAGCTTGGTGACGACGTCGTGGAGGACGTTCTTCACGGTGCGCTCGGAGTAGCAGAGCTGCTGCGCGACCTCGCGCGTGGGATGGCCCGCCGCAATCAGCGAGAGCACCTGCTGCTCGCGGTCGGTGAGCGTGGCCGCGTGCGTACGGGCGTGGCCGTTGGCGCCGTTGGCGGCGGAGCGCACCAGCCCGCCCAGCAGCTCGGGCGTGACGACGCCGGCGCCGCTGACGGCGGCCTGAACCGCGGCGGCCAGACCCTCCATCGTCAGCGTGTCCTTTCGCAGGATCCCGATCGCGCCCGCCTGCATGGCCGAGAGCACGCTGTCCTCGGAGCAGTCGGAGGTGCACACGAGCACGCGCGCGCCCGTCGACTCCGACACCGCGCCGATGAAGTCGCGGCCTCCCGGCATGGCGTGGTCGAGCACCACGAGGTCCGAGCCGAAGAGCCCGGGCGACTCCCACGCGTCGCGCACGGACTCCGCGTCCGAGACCCCGTCGACGCCGTCGAGGAGCTCCAGACAGGCCGCGAGGCCGCGTCGATAGATCGTATGGGTGTCCAGGACGAACAGCTTCAACTGCGCTCTGCCTTGTCCGACGTCTGCATCCTTGCCAGCGGGGGGTTGCCGTGCCTGCGGGCTGTGGCGATACTACGCCCACCCCCGTCGCAAGGAAAGAGCGCGGCAACAGACCGCGGGGGAACGGAACCACCTTGACCATCAACAGGACGCGAGCGGCTATCCCGGCAGGGGACGAGTCGGGAGAGACCAGGAGGGACGGACCCTGATGCCGGACGTCATGAAGACCGTCGGCCGATACGAGATCCTGCGAGAGCTGGGGCGCGGCGGCATGGCGCTGGTGTACCTCGCGCGCCAGACCGACCTCGATCGCTTCGTCGCGCTCAAGGAGCTGGGCGCCTTCCACGCCTCCGACGCGTCCTTCGCCCAGCGGTTCCTGCGCGAGTCCCGGGTGGCCGGGTCCCTGAGCCATCCGAACATCGTCACGGTCCACGACTACTTCGAGCACGACGGCACGCCGTACATCGCGATGGAGTACGTCGAGCGCGGCTCGCTGCGCCCGTACGTCGGCAAGATGAACCTGGCGCAGATCGGCGGCGTGCTCGAGGGTCTGCTGGCCGGGCTCACCAACGCGGAGCAGAACGGCATCGTCCACCGCGACCTCAAGCCCGAGAACCTGATGGTCACCTCGGACGGGCGCGTGAAGATCGCCGACTTCGGCATCGCCAAGGCGACGACGAAGATGCAGACGGGCGCGTTCCTGACCGCGACGGGCACGACGGTCGGCACGCCGACCTACATGGCGCCCGAGCAGGCGATGGCGCAGGACATCGGCCCGTGGACGGACCTCTACTCCGTCGGCTGCATGGCGTTCGAGCTGTTCACGGGCAAGGTCCCGTTCCACGACTCCGACGCGCCGATGGCGATCCTGCTGCGGCACGTCAACGAGCCGATCCCGGCCGTGAAGTCGATCGACCCGCAGATCGACCAGGGCGCCTCGGACTGGATCGAGAAGATGCTCGTCAAGGACCCGACCAAGCGCACGCAGTCCGCGGCGGACGCCTGGGACGAGTTCGAGGAGATCATCATCGGGCTGCTGGGCCCGCGCTGGCGCCGCTCCGCGCGCCTGACGGGGGAGACCGGCCCGGCCGACTCGCCGAACCCGCTGACCCCGGCGCCGTTCCAGGGCACGACGGCCGGCGCCGCCGCCTCCGACGAGTTCCAGAGCTTCGCGTGGGGCCAGCCGGCCGCCGACACCGGCGGCGCGGCCGCCGCCCCGGCGCCCTACACGCCGCCGCCGCAGGACCTGCCGTCCGGTCCGATGGAGGAGACGCCCGCGCCCGAGGCGCCGCCGCGCCGCCCGCGCCCGCCGAGGCCTCCGCCGCCGCCGCCCGAGGCCCCGCCCGCCCGCGCCCGCGCCGGAGCCCGCCGCGCCGAGCGAGGAGCCCGTCGCCGACAGCGGCTTCGTGACGTTCGGGGCGCCCGCGCCCGCGCCGCCGACCGACGCGCTGGTGCCGCCGCCCGCCCCGGCGCCGCCCGTAGCGCCTCCGCCGGCGGCCGCACCGGAGCCCGAGGTCGCGCCCGAGCCGGAGCCCGAGGTCGCCGCCGAGCCCGTGCCCGAGCCCGAGCCGCAGGCTGCCGAGCCGGTCGAGGAGACCGCCCAGGACGCCGGCTTCGAGACCTACATCGCCCCGCCGCCGCTGCGCCCGCCCACCGAGGAGCCGGGCACCGACGCGCTGCAGGGCGTGCCGCCCACGCCCGAGCCGCCGGCCCCCGCGCCCGAGCCTGTCGCGGAGGCGCCCGCCCCGCCCGCGCCCGAGTCGGTCGCACCGCCGCCTCCGCCTCCGCCGCCCCCGGCCCCGGAGCCGGTCGCCGAGGCTCCGGCCCGGCCGGCGCCCGAGCCGGTCACGGAGCCGCAGCCCGAGCCCGCGGCGGCGGCCGCCGCCGTACGAGCAGGACCCGAACGCGACGGTCATGCCCGAGGCGCTGCGGCGCAAGCCCGAGCCGGTGGCCAAGCCGAAGAAGGAGCGCAAGCCGAAGGAGCGCAAGCCGCGCGAGCCGAAGGCCGCGAAGCCGCCGAAAGCGGCCGCGCCGCCCAAGGCCAAGCCGGAGCCCGCGGCCAAGCCCGCCCGCACGGGCGAGAAGCCCGCGAGCAAGGCGTTCCCGATCGCGCTCGCGGCCGGCGCCGTCATCGCGCTCCTCCTGGGCTTCCTCGTCGGCGGGTCCGGCGGCGGCGGCGCCGAGCCGGCCGCCGACACCGCCGCGCTCACCGGCAGCGCCGCGTCATCCGGCGCGGCGGTCAACGTGCCCGCGGACTGGAAGGAGCTCGGCACGGCGCCCGACGTGCCCGGCCTCTCCCTCTCCGACCCGAAGGCCGCCGCGCCCGGCGGCAAGGACGGCGGCCTGGCCGTCGTCGTCGGCACGGTGAAGAAGGCCGCGGACAACTCGACCCTGCTGGCGCAGCCGTTCCTGCAGGCGGTCGGCGACGTGCCCAAGCCCAGCGGCGCGGTCCAGATCGGCGGCGGCGACGTGCAGGCGTACCGCTACAACGCGCTCAAGCTCAACGGCTTCGACCGCGCGGTGACGGTGTACGCCGCTCCGACGTCGGCCGGCGTGGCGACGGTCGCGTGCCTGGCCCCCTCGGCCGACGCCGACTCGTTCGCCTCCACCTGCGACCAGATCGCGAACACGCTCGAGCTCAGCTCGGGCGACCCGCTGCCCGTCGGGCCGAGCACGGCGTACGCGGGCGCCGTCACCAAGGCGCTCGGCGCGCTCGACAAGGCCGACAAGGCGGGCCGGGCGAAGCTCAAGTCCGCGAAGACGCCGCAGCAGCAGGCCGCGGCGGCGAAGGGGCTCGCCAAGGCGTTCCACGGTGCCGGCCGGACCCTCGCCCGCACCGACCTGAGCCCGGCCGACCGCGGCGTCAACGGGCTGCTCGTCAAGGCGCTGCGCCAGACCGGCGGCGGCTACGACAAGGCCGCCGCGGCGGCGTCGAAGAAGAGCAAGCCGGCGTTCAGCAAGGCCGGGGGTGACGTCGCGGAGGGCCGCAAGGCCATCGCCGACGCGCTCGCCGGCCTGAAGGCCGCCGGATACGACGTGGCGTCCTAGCCACAGGACCAGAGAACAGAGAGACATCGGATCATGCAGCCACGTCAGATCGGGATCACGCTCGCCGCGGTCCTCCTGGCCTTCGCCGTCGCGTTCGGCATCGGCAAGGCCACGGGCGGCTCGGGCGACTCCGGAGCAACCGCCAAGGCCGAGCGCCGAGGGCACCAAGGCCGTCGAGCTCGCCTCGCGCGTCGATCAGCACGAGCGTCGCCGGCTCGGCGGCGCTCCCGGCCCTGAAGTCCACGCCCAAGAAGAAGAAGGCGGCGAAGAAGGAGTCGAGCTCGAGCACGCCGACGCCGAGCACGGGCGGCAACGACGACAGCAGCCCGACTCCGAACCCGACGCCGGCGCCGACGCAGGCGCCCACGGTGCCGCAGCCGCAACCGACCCAGGCTCCGGTCCAGCCGCAGCCCACGGCGCCGCCCGCCGGTGGCGGCGGCGGAGGCGGCGGCGGTGGCGGCGGGGGCGGCGGCTCCGGCGAGGGCTAGACGCCCGCCAGCCGCGCGGCGGCGGGCATCGAGCCCGCCGTCGCCGTGAGCGCTACTAGTCCCGGATCAGCTTGCGCGCCTCGGTGAGGCGCAGCTGGTACTTGTAGCGGTACTGCGCGGCGGGCGCTCGATGTCGGCGATCCACTCGCCGAACGAGCCCGGGTCGGTGACCGACTTGCCCGCGGCGAGGCGCGCCTTCTTGACCTGCAGCGCGTTGTCGATGAACCACTTGGCCTGGAGCTGCGGGTTCATGCGGAAGCCCTTGTAGGGCCCGTTGTCCCAGATGCCGACGCGCATCTGGAAGAACCCGGCGGAGTCGGCGTCGCCGCCCTTGAGGTTCTTCACGCCGGACTCCACGAGCGAGGCCATCACCGGCAGCTCGGGCGGCAGCCCGGCCTTCTTGGCCTCTGAGGCCAGCCACTTGGCGAGGTCCGCCTGCGAGGCGCTGTCGCCGGGGTAGGTGCCGATCGCGCCGACGTTCTGCAGCGCCAGCTCGCCCTCGGGCACGGGAGCGCCGACCGCCTGGTTGGCCGCGGCGTCCTCGGCCGCCGTCGGACCCGTCGCGGACGACGCGCGCGGCCGCGGCCGCGACCTCCGGCGCCGCCACCGGCGCGGGGGCGGCGCCCGCCTGCTTCGGGTCGACCGCCTTCATGAACTGCACGGTCGCGCGGTGCCGGTGCGCCGCCTCCTCCGCCGCCTCGCCCTTGGCGGCCATGAACTCCATCTCGTCCCTCGCGGGCGCTTGGGGGCGTCGGCGGCGTCGGCCGCGGCCGGCGCGGCGCTGGCGGCGCGCGGCGCGGCGGCGGCGGCGGGTGGTGCGGTGGCGGCGTTGCCGAGGAGGTCGTTGGCTTCGCCGAGCTTGAGTTGGTAGCGGCCGCGGTATTGCTCGGCGGGGCGTTCGACGTCGGCGATCCATTCGCCGAATTCGTTGGGGTCGTCGATCGGCTTGCCGGCGGCGACGCGGGCTTCCTTGACCTGTTCGGCCTGGTCGAGGAACCACTTGATCTGCAGTTCGGGTTTCTTGGGGTAGCCGGCGTACTCGCCTTGGTTCCAGATGCCGACGCGCATCTGGAAGAAGCCGACGGAGTCGGCGTCGCCGCCTTGGATGTTGGTGAGGTTGGACTCGACGAGGGAGGCCATGATCGGCAGCTGGGGCGGGAGGCCGCGCTTCTCGGCTTCCTTGGCCATCCAGGCGGCGATCTGCTCCCGGGGCGCGTCATCGCCCGGATACGGGTTCGCGCCGCCCGCGTCGACCACGGCCGCCGCGCCGCCGCCCGAGGGCTCGGCCGCCGCGGGCGGGGCGGATCCGCCGCCGGCGGTCTCCACCGCGGCGGGCGGCGCGGCCGGAGCGCCGGCCGGGGGTGCGATCGGCGGGGATGCCGCCCCCACCCCTCCCGCCGCTCCGGCCGGCGCGTCGCCCTTGATGCGGATGAACTTGACGTTGGCCTGGCTCGTCGACCGCGGGACGGTCATGACCCGGTCCTGGTTGTTGCCCTCCAGCGCCGTGAACTTGCCGCCTTCGACGTTGCTGGCCAGGAAGCCGATGTGGCCGTCGGCGCCGAAGTCCTCCTGGCCGCCCCAGTCGTAGGTGACGATGTCGCCCGGCCGGGCGTCCTCGGCGCTGACGATCTCGAGGTTGTTGTTCCCGGCCTCGGCGGCGCGCACCCACGTCTGGACCGCGGCCCAGCCGCCGCCCTCCATCTTGTGGCCGGCCTTCTCGAGCGACCACGTCACGAAGCTCGCGCACCACGGGTTGCCCGGGCCGACGCCGGCGGCGGCCAGGTACTCGTCGACCTTCTCACCGGTGTTGGTGCCCTCCTCCTTCACGCCGGCGGCGAGCTCCTTCTTCGCGACCTCCAGTGCCGAGGCGCCCAGGCCGCTCGAGCCCGCCGCCGTGGCCGCGGCGGCGTCGGCCACGGGAGCCGGAGCCGCGCCGGCCGCGGCGACCGCGCTGGCCGGCCCGGCCGGCGGCTGCATGAACGACAGCTCATCGCCCTGCTTGGGAGCGGCGGCCTTCGCGGCGTCCTCGGCGGTCACCGCGCGGAAGCTCAGCGAGTCCCCCGGCTTGGCGGCCGGCGGAGCGGCCGCCGCGGCGGCGGCGGCGGGGGCGGGCGCGGGTGCGGCGGCGGCGGCGGGTGGTGCGGTGGCGGCGTTGCCGAGGAGGTCGTTGGCTTCGCCGAGCTTGAGTTGGTAGCGGCCGCGGTATTGCTCGGCGGGGCGTTCGACGTCGGCGATCCATTCGCCGAATTCGTTGGGGTCGTCGATGGGCTTGCCGGCGGCGACGCGGGCTTCCTTGACCTGTTCGGCCTGGTCGAGGAACCACTTGATCTGCAGTTCGGGTTTCTTGGGGTAGCCGGCGTACTCGCCTTGGTTCCAGATGCCGACGCGCATCTGGTAGAAGCCGACGGAGTCGGCGTGGCCGCCTTGGATGTTGGTGAGGTTGGACTCGACGAGGGAGGCCATGATCGGCAGCTGGGGCGGGAGGCCGCGCTTCTCGGCTTCCTTGGCCATCCAGGCGGCGATCTGCTCCCGGGGCGCGTCATCGCCCGGATACGGGTTCGCGCCGCCCGCGTCGACCACGGCCGCCGCGCCGCCGCCCGAGGGCTCGACCGCCGCGGGCGGGGCGGATCCGCCGCCGGCGGTCTCCACCGCGGCGGGCGGCGCGGCCGGAGCGCGCGGCCGGGGGTGCGATCGGCGGGGATGCCGCCCCCACCCCTCCCGCCGCTCCGGCCGGCGCGTCGCCCTTGATGCGGATGAACTTGACGTTGGCCTGGCTCGTCGACCGCGGGACGGTCATGACCCGGTCCTGGTTGTTGCCCTCCAGCGCCGTGAACTTGCCGCCCTTGACGTCGCTGGCGACGAAGCCGATGTGGCCGTCGGCGCCGAAGTCCTCCTGGCCGCCCCAGTCGTAGGTGACGATGTCGCCCGGCCGGGCGTCCTCGGCGCTGACGATCTCGAGGTTGTTGTTGCCGGCCTCGGCGGCGCGCACCCACGTCTGGACCGCGGCCCAGCCGCCGCCCTCCATCTTGTGGCCGTTCTGAGCGAGCGCCCAGGTCACGAAGCTCGCGCACCACGGGTTGCCGGGGGGGACGCCGGCCTCCTTGAGGTACTTGTCGACGTCGGTGCCGGTGTTGACGCCCTCCTCCTTGACGCCCTTGGCCAGCTCGGCCTTGGCGGTCTCGAGGGCTGCGGCGCCGAGGCTGCTCGATCCGCCCGCGGTGGCGGTCGCGGCGTCGGCGACGACGGCCGGTACGGCACCCGCCGCGACGGCGTCTGGCGGCCCGGCCGGGGGCTGCATGAAGGAGAGCTCATCGCCCCCCTTGGCGGCCTTCGCGGCGTCCTCGGCGGTCACCGCGCGGAAACTCAGCGAGTCGCCGGGCTTCGCCTTCGGCTGCGCGAGGGCGGCCGCGGCGGCGGGCTGGCCCGGCGCCGCTGCGGCAGCGGGCACGGGTGCGGCCGCGCCCGCGGCGGGCGCCGCGGAGGGGGCGGGCGCCTGGAAGCCCGCCGGCGGCTCGCCGTCGTAGGCGACGTGGAGATGATCCTGGTGGGCCCCGTCGGTGAAGAAGCCCGACGCGCCGATCGCCCACGGCGTGCCGACCTCGGTCGGGCGCAGGTCGCCGGTCATCTCCGCGATCTCGGACGCCAGCTCGCGCGCGGCCGGGCTTCCGGAGTTGACGATCTCGCCGTCGACGCGGGCGATGTCGATGCCGCGGCCGACGAAGTGGTTGGAGACCGAGCCGCCCGCGCTGAACTGCGCGTGGCCGGTCTTGATGACCGACAGCTCGATCTTGTGCTTCTCCGTGAGCTTGCCGAGCAGCCCGATCATGCGCGGGTCCACCGCCCCGTCGCGGATGTCCTTCTGCGCGTCCGCGTCGAGCACGAGGTTCTTGTTCTGGAGCAGCGCCTCGGCGGCGTCGCCGCCGCCACCGGAGCCCGCGGCGGTCTCGACCGCGGCGGCCGGGGCGGGCTGCGCGGCCTGCGCCTCGGGCGGCGCGACGGGCGCGGCGGCGGCCGGCGCGGTGGCGGCCTCCTCGCCATGGTCGTGGCCCTCGTGATCGTGCCCCTCGCCGGCGCCCTTGCCGATCTCCTCGACGGGCTGCGGCGCGACGGGCGAGTCGGGCACGTCGCTGGCGTCGGGGAGGTCCTCGGACTCCTCCTTGATCTTCGCCACGGCCTCCTCGACGGCCTCGGCGCGCTTGGCCTCCGGCGACTCCGCGGCCGCGATCTTCGCCGCCGCCTTGCCCGCGGCCGCCTGCTCGGGCGGCACGGTCTTCTCGGCCGCGGCGGCCTTCGCCTCCGCCTTGCCCTCGGCCGCGGCCTCCTCGGGCGGCGCGGCGGCCGGCGCCGGCTCCGCGGCGGCGGCCGCGCCGGCGCCGGCGCCGTTCGCACCGGCGCCGTTCTCGGGCTCGGGCGGCGCGGCCGCCGGCGCGTCGGGCCCGCCCGCGAGCGCGCCCTTGAGGTCGATCGCGGGCAGCGACACGCGGCTGAGCACGTCGCCGACCGCGCTCGGCACGTCGTCGATGTGGGGAAGGACGTGCTCGCCGAACTGGTAGACGCCGACGCCCTCCATGGCGGCGGCCATCATCACGCCGGCCAGGCTCGACTTCGACTCGCGCTGGTCGAGCGTCATCATCGCCTTGCCGGCGCCGATCGACATCTCGTCGGCGAGCTCGTCCAGGCCCGCCTTGCGGCACGCGCTCGCCGGGTCGCGCCGGAACTCCGCGCGGAACGCCGGGTCGCCGAGCAGCCGCTCGATCAGCTGGGCCGCGATGTCGGCGTCGGAGGTCGCCACGTCAGTCTCCGCGCACCCGGTCCCAGAGCGGCTTGACGAGGACGATCAGCACCGGGATGAAGCACGCGACCCAGAGCGTGATCAGCACGGACCACACGACGTAGTCGGGGGCGAAGTTGTCCATGATGGGCTTGTAGCGCAGCGTCATGCCGATTACGAAGAACGCGGCCAGGAAGGACCAGACGAGGCCGAAGACCGAGTAGCGCGCGAGCACGGGCGAGTCGCCCTCCTCGGCCCCCTTGCCGGAGAGCTTGCGGGCGAACTGCGCCTTGGCGCGCCGGCGCAGGCCCGGCTCCTTGAGCACGTCGACGAGGATCTGGTAGCCGTCGCGGTCGATGAACGGGTTGAGGTTGAAGAACGCGCCGACGTAGGCCGCGAAGGCGAGGTTGAAGAAGATGTCGCGGACGGTGCCATCGGGGAGCATCAGGCAGCAGAGCGAGAACAGCGCGCCGACCGTGAAGTCCGAGACCGGCCCCGCCGCGGAGATCGCGATCCGCCGGCGGCGCGGCTCGAACCACGCCTCGGATGTATCGACGAATGCGTACGGGAAGATGAACAGCAGCTTCACCCCGGCCTTCTCGACCTTGCGCCCGAACGACGCCATGGCGAGCGCGTGGGCGGTCTCGTGGATCGAGACGACGAGGAAGCGGCCGGCCAGGAAGACGAGGCCGCCGAGCCCGATCTTCGACGCGACCACGAACGGGGTGCCGTAGCGGCCGGCGATCAGGTAGGCGAAGACGCCGACCCCGAGCACGCCCAGCACGGCGAGCACGACGAGCGCGGGCTTGGTGAAGGCCACCCAGCCGACGCGCCGGTAGAGCTTGTCGTAGAACGGGCCGATGCCGTCGAAGGTCTTCACGCGCGGGCGGAAGAGCCTGCGCCAGAAGCCCTCCGGCGCGGGCTCGTGGCCCTCGGGCGTGGAGCGGGCGACGCCGGCCAGGAAGCCGCGCTCGCCGAGGTCGGCGAGCAGGCGAGCGAGCCGCGCCGGCCCGGCGGGCCCGAAGCGCTGCTCGGCGAATCCGATCAGGTCGACCAGCGAGCGCGAGCCGTCGAGCTGCTCGAAGATCTTCGCGTCGTTGTCCGACAGCCGCAGGTAGGTGTTCGTGTTGAGGTCTTTCAGGACCCAGCGCTTGCGGCCCTCGTCGGCCTCGAGCCGCTTCAGCGCGTAGCCCGAGCGGATCCGCGGCCGCATCCCGAACTGGGTCGCCTGGCTCGTCACGTCGGGGCGCCCCATCGCAGGAACGACCAGGCTCGCGCCCGGGCGCACCACGATGGTGCGGCCCGCCTCCGCGTCGTCCCTGCGGCGCTCGACGCGCATCTCCTGGTCGCCGAGCCTGAGCTTGACCCCGTCGTGCAGCTGCATCGGCCGATCGATCCGCGCGCCGTCGACCCACGTGCCGTGGCTCGAGCCGGCGTCCTCGATCGTGGCGGTGCCGCCGCCGTTGACGATCCGCGCGTGCAGGCGGGAGACCGTCGGGTCCTCGAGCACGACGGTCGAGCCCGGGGCCCGCCCGATCGTCATCTCCTCGACGACCGGCACGCGTGTCCGGTCATGCAGCACCAGCTCGAGCGGCGCGACGTGCCCCGGGCGGGGCATGCCGCAGTTGAGGCAGAAGCCGCCTCCCCGATCGAGCTGGCGCCGGCAGCCCGGGCAGAGCATCGCTACTGCCCGAGCGTGAGCGGCTGGAAGACCGGGTTGTCGCCGTTGAAGCCGACCTCGGTCTGGTCGTCCTTCGGGTTGGCCGCCGAGAAGCGGACGAGCGCGCCGACGGACTCCTGGCAGTCCTCGTCGGCCTGCACGACCACGAGCGCCTGGCCGTCGCTGCGCCACGCGACCTTGCAGGCGCGCACCGTCGTGGGCTTGGCGGCGGTCAGCAGGAAGTCGTCCTTCTTGCCGAGGTAGAGCTGGAACGGGCCGCCGCCCTGGTTCGACACCAGGGCGAGCCTGGTGCCGTCGGGCGACCACGCCGCGTCGAGCACGCCCTCGTTGCCCTTCGAGACGTCCGTCGCCAGCTTGCCCTTGCCCCAGTCCTTGGGGTCGGGCGAGAACGCCTTCTTGGACTTCCAGCGGAAGATGCCGAACTCGCCGAGCTGGCGCACGCCGAAGGCGATGATCGACTTGCCGTCGGGCGCCCAGTGGATCGAGCGGCCGACCTGGAACTTCGGCTCGTTGATGCAGCGCGGCGTCAGGCCCGTCACCGGTCAGCTGGCCGAGGCACAGGTTCGTGTCGTTGCCGTCCTTGCGCGCGAGCGCGATCAGGTTCAGGTCCGCGGTCGGCGCCCAGGCGGGATCGGAGAACTCCTCGCCCTCGCCCGTCAGCGGGAGCGCCGGCGCGTCCGGCTTCTCCATGTTCTTCAGGAACACCCGGTCCGCGCCGATGTAGGCGACGCGCGTCCCGTCGACGTTGTAGGTCGGGTCCTTCTCGCGCGCCGGCCCCTTGGCGATCGGGTCGAGCTTCTTGCCGTTGGCGCCGTTGACGAGCTGGATGTTCTTGTCGTCGTCGAACGCGAGCTGCGGGAAGCCGGCGGAGACGAGCAGCGTCACCTTGTCGCCGGCCGCCGCCTTGGTGCCGCCGGGCGGCTCCGTGGCGAAGACCGTCCCGACGGGCGAGTCGTCGAAGACGCGCTTGGTCACCGGCACGAGCTCGTCCTCGGCGAGCTTGGCGGCGTAATCGTCGACCGATGCGCCGGCGACCGCCGGGATGACGATGTCCTTCGCACCGCCGCCGCCGCCACCGCCACCGCCGCCGCCACCGCCACCGCCGGCACCACCGGCGGCCCCGTCCTTCGGATCCTTGCCCTTGCCCTTGCCGTTCGGGTCGGCGAAGAAGATGTCGACCGGCGCGCCCTCCTTGACGACCTCGTTCTCGGCCGGGATCTGGCTCTCGATCTTGCCGTCGGGATCGGGCGGCGTGGGGGCGGTCTTGCCGACGGTCAGGCCCTTGTCGCGCAGCGCGGCCTCGGCGTCGGCGAGGTTCATCCCGACGACCTTCGGGACGCTGAGCTTGCCGTCGCCGACGGCGATCTGCACCGTGACGACCTCGCCCTTCTCGGCCTTCTCGCCCGCGGCCGGGGTCTGGCCGATGACGGAGCCCGCGGGGGCGTCCGGGTCGACCTTCTCCTTCGGCGCGCCGGCGAGCTTGAGCTCCGCCTCCGTGAGCTCCTTCTCGGCCTCGAACGTCGACTTGGCGCCGACCAGGTCCGGCACGACGACGTTCTTGGGCAGCAGCAGGTAGAGCAGCACCGCGAGCGCGGCGAGCGCGATCGCGACCGGGACCATCCACCACGGCAGCCACGCCTTCTGCTTGAAGACGCCCTGCGAGGGCAGCAGCGGGCCGCTCGGCGCCGCCGCCGCGCCCTTGCCCGGCATCTTGAGCGAGTTGGCGTCCAGGTTCATGCCCTTCATCTGCGGGCCCTGGACCTGCGGGCCCCGGAACTGGGGCCCCCGGAAGTTGATGCCGCTCGGGCCGATCTGCATGCCCGGCTTGTACACCTGCGGCTTGTACACGCGCGGGCCGTACATCCCCGGCAGGCCGCCGCTGGAGCGCCGGCGGAAGAGGCCCTTCTTCTGCGGCTGCGTCGTGGGGGCGCCCTCGAGCTCCTGGGCCGAGGTCGGCTCGGCGGCGAGGCGCTCCTCGGCCTTCTCGCCGGTCAGCGTGGCGATCGTGAACCGGCGCTCGGTGGCGCGGCCGATCCAGATCTGCTTCGGCGGGCGGACCTGCATCCCGCTCTCCACGGTCTTGCCGGGCGGGATCTCGTGCGGCGGGCGGTTGAAGCCGAAGTCGAGCTCGTCGTCCTGGTCCTCGCCCTCCAGCGCGACCAGCACCGGGGCGTTGGCCTTGTTCTCCACCACGATGTCGAAGTGCGCCTTGCGACGGCCCTTCGCGCGCTGGGGCCGGATCGTCGTCGACGTCTCCGTGTAGGGCTCGATCATCAGGCCCATCGGCGCCGACGCGGCCGGGCGGCCCTGCGCCTTGGAGTGCGCGACGACCTGGAGCTCCCACAGCTTGGCCTCGGCCTCGGGCGCGCGCGGCGGGTGGATGTGGATCTCCACCTCCTGCTCGTAAGTGCCGCCGGTGCCGAACGGGACGAGGTAGACCGTGTCGGGATAGATCGACCACCAGTCGTCGGGCATGCCTTCGACGCGCAGCTGGTAGTTGTCGACGATCGTGCCCTGGTTGCGCACGAGCGCGAGCACGCGGTCGCGCTGGCCGGGCTCCACCGACAGCGCGAGCGTGTGCTCGTTGTCGGCCTCGCGATCGGCGCGGCGCAGCGTGATCCGCGCCGTGTCGGGCTCCTGCGGCGGGGCGGCCGCGGGCTGGGCCGGCGGCGCGGGCGGGACCGGGACGGCCTGCTGGACCGCGGTCCTCGGGGCGGGCGCCGCGGGCGGCTGTGCGGGTGGAGGCGGCGCGGCGGTCGAACTCCCGCCGAGTGGGTCGCCGGTTGTCAGACCGCTGCCATTCCCGTTTCCGGGACCCTGCGCGGGGGCGCCCGGCTCGGCGGGGCGCTGGGTGACCACGGGCTCGGGCTGGGCGGCCGGGGGCTGCGGCGCCGCGGCCGGCGTGGCCGGGGTGGCGGGCGCGGCGGGAGCGGGCGGCTGGGCGGCGGGCTCCTGGGTCGGAGCCGCGGCTTCCGCGGCGGCCTGGGCGGCCATCTCCGGCGTGATCGCCTGGACGTAGCCCGTGGGCTCCCAGCGAAGGTATTCGCCGCACTCACAGAAGTCGCGATCAGGCGGATTCTGGAGTCCGCAGCTCTGGCAGGTCCTCATGACGTGTCTTTCTTCTTCGGTGCCTTCACCCGCAGGCGGTATGACGTTCCTACCGGCTTGTGCTGCTCTATGCAACGGGCGATCCCGGCCTGCACCTCCTCGACCACGGGCTTGTCGCAGTAGACGACGAAGGAGGGCGGCGGGGCCTCCACCGGGCGCTGATCGAGCGACCAGCGCACGCCGCCCTGGTCCTCCACGCGCAGGGGGACGTCGGGGAACGCGAGCTGCAGGGCGAGCTCCATCCCCGCCACCGTGCCCCGCTTGCGGCCGAGGTCGGCGGCGCGGCGGACCATCTCGCGCTGGTGGCGGATCTCCTGGGACTCGTCGAGGTCGACGCCGAGCCAGGCCGCCAGGAGGTTGAGGATGTCGCGCGGCGCGTGGTCGGGATCGAAGTGCGCGGGCAGCGCGTCGAGCACCGCGACGATCGGGTCCAGCAGCTCCTCCAGGCCGCCGATGAAGCGCATCCCGAAGTCGCTCTCCTGGTAGACCGCGGGCAGGCCGGCGCGCAGGTACGCGCGGCTGGAGGCGACGGGCGGGGTGGGCTTCGCGCCGGCCGAGAGCCGGATCATCATGGTGCCGAAGCCGGCACCCATGAAGGTCCTGAAGTCGGTGCCGTCCGCGTTGCCGGCGGTCGATCCGTTGTCCGGGTCAGCCACGCGCTAGTCCTCGCGGTGGGTGGCCTTGACGATGTGCTGCCCGGAGGCCATCAGCTCGTCTGGCTCGAGCACGATGTGGGTGCCGGCGGGCTTGGAGGACTGCTCCCCGGTCTCCAGGTTCGTCTCGTAGATGCGCAGGATCTTCACGAACTCGACGCCGTCGACGGCGTGCACGATGCCGTACAGCTCGCCCTGGTTGAGCGCGCGGCCGAACGACCAGCCCGCTCCGGGGCCGCCCGCGTTGCCGCCGACGAGCGGGTTGAGGTACGTGTAGAGCGCGTGCGCGACGTCCTCCTCGACGCGCGCGGTGTCCGCGAGCGGCGAGGCCTGGAGGTTGACGACGACCGACAGGCCGCGGAAGCGGCACGGCAGCAGCTGCACCGTCGTGCCGATCAGCCGGCGCTCGTCGAGGTACTCGGCGACCTCGGTCATCAGCGCCTCGTCCGGGACGAGCTCCTCGTAGGTGAGCTGGCGGTCGGCGGGGTACACGCGCGGGACGATGTGCAGCGGCACCGCGCCGCCCTCGCGCGGCGGGATGCAGACCGCGCGCGCCACGCGCGGGCTCGCCTCGCCGGCCATGAACTCGAAGTCCTCCGCGGTGACCGCGCGGTAGCGGCTGCGGATCTCCATCGACGCGCGCTCGCGCGCGTGCTCGAGTTGCTCGGCGTCGACGCCGCCGACGGCCGGCGTCGGGTTGGTGACGGTGTCGACGCCCGCGAGCGTCGTCTTGAGGACGGTCAGCGTCCCGGCCGTCACGTTGCCGGTGCGCCCCCCGCCGTGGCGGTACTTCGTGAAGCGCAGGACGGCGCCCTTGGGCGGCACGGCGCCGTACTGGGTCCAGCCGCCGTCCGTCTCGCGGATCGCGGGGCCGAACTCGACCTCGCCCGACACCACGTCGAGGTTGAAGTGGCGGTCGTACTCCGTCGAGCCGACGAAGTCGTCGCGCAGCTCCCAGCGCGCCCAGTCGCCCGACTCGGGGTCCTGTACCTCGAGCGTCTCGCCGGCGGCGGGCTTGAGCACGGGAGCGTTGTGCATCGGGAAGATCTGGCCCGGCGTGCCGTCGGAGACGCCGAGGATCTCGCGCGAGATCTGCGAGGCGTGCGTCGCGGGCAGCCGCGCGCCCACGACGCCCGCCGTGATCGAGTAGATCTCGGGCGGCTGGGTGTAGGTGGTGGCCGCCCCGCCGTGGCGGGTCTTGTCGTCGATGCGGCAGCGCAGCCAGTGCATGCGGTGGCCGGCCATGGGCTGGACCGCCGAGCGCGGCGGGAGCTCGAGCGTGACCGTGCCCGAGCCGTAGTTGAAGCCGCCCGTGAGGTCCTCGAGCACCTCGGCCTCGAGCCACTCGTTGTCGCCCTGGGAGACCTCCCAGCGCAGCGGCGGGTCATCGGGGTTCACGCCGGCGCCGCGCGCCTGCGAGGCGTCCACGTCGACCTCGATCAGCAGGCGCCCGATCGTCTCCTCGAAGCCGAGGTAGATCGCGTCGCCGACGGCGGGCGGGCTGGCGAAGGCGAGCTGGTCGGCGCCCGCGGGCTTCGCGACGCCGTCGGCGAGGCCGATGCTCTTGACCTGCCCGCCGCGCTGGAGCACGTAGGCCGCCGGCACCGCCGCCGGGACCTCGAAGGTCTCGTCGACCTGGAAGACGATCGACTCCTCCGTCGCCGTGCGCGGAGTGCCGACCTCGGTGCCGGCCTCGATCGTCAGCACCTCCTTGGCCGTCTCCGGCAGCCGGAACCGCAGGCTCGTCTGGGCGGCGCTGGGGCCGTCGAGGCGGATGCCGAGCAGCTCGAGCAGCGAGACGTGCAGCTTGTCCGGCACCCGGTTGAGCCGGTAGATCGTCATCTCGGTCATCCACGCGAACAGCTCGATCAGCGTGATGCCGGGGTCGGAGACGTTGTGCTCGGTCCACTCCGGGCACGAGCGCGTGATCTTCAGGCGGGCCTCGGAGACCAGGTCCTGGAAGCGGCGGTCGTCGAGTTGGATCTCCGGCAGTCTCACTCCAACTCCTCCGCGGGAATCACATAGAACGGGTAGACGAGGTTGCGCATCGTGTTGGTGGCGCGGACGCGATAGCCGATGTCGATGATCAGGCGGCCCTCGCCGACGTAGTCGAGGTTGAACTCGACCGTCTCCACGAAGACGCGCGGCTCCCAGCGGTCCAGCGCGTCGCGGATCGCGAGCTCCATCCGCCCGACCGTCGAGGCGTCGATCGAGTCGAACACGAAGTCGTGCACGCCGCAGCCGAACTCCGGGCGCATCGGCCGCTCGCCGGGGGCGGTGGCCAGGATGAGCTCGATCGCCTGCTCGATGTCCGTCTCGTCGCGGGCCAGCGCGATGCCGCCACGGCGGTCCACCTGGAGGGGGAACGCGAGCCCTGAGCCGATGATCTCCGTCACGTTCAGAACCTATCCCAAGTTGATGATCGCGCCCTTGATGTTCACCGGGCCGCTGCCCTGGATGTCCACCGTGGCGCCCTTGAGGGTCAGCGACGCGGACGCCTCGACCGTCACTGACATGCCCTTGAGCGTCATGGAGCTGCCCGCCTCGATCTCATAGGTCGTGCCGGCCTTGAGCTTCGTGCCCTGCGAGGCCTCCTGCTCGATCTTCCCCTGGGCCTTGGTCGTCGCGTCCTTGGTGACCTCGATCTTCAGCGCCTGGTCGCTCTTGATCTCGAAATCCTTCTTGGTGTGGATGTGGGCCTTCTCGTTGGAGAGCAGGGCGAAGCTGCCGTCCTGGTTCTGCAGCAGGTCGGCGCCGGGCTTGTCCTTGCCGTTGAACACGGACCCGATCACGACCGGCCGCCGGGTGTCGCCGTGCTCGAAGCCGATGATCACCTCCTCGTTCACCTGCGGGAGCATCATCAGGCCGCGCGCGTTGCCGGCCGAGACCGACGCCACGCGTGCCCAGGCGCTCTCCTCGGAGTCGCTGAGCGAGGGGTACTTCACGCGCACGCGACCCATCTGCTCGGGGTCGTTGTTGTTGGTCACCAGGCCGACAACGAGGGTGGCGCTCCAGTCCTGCTTGACCGGTGGGTGCAGGAGGTCGAGCAGCCCGCGGTCAGATCTCCCGGAGATCTGGAAGCTCGTCTGGTAGCCCGTCTTGCCCCGGTAGAGGTGGGTCGTGGACGAGACGAGGTAGGTCCCGCCGAACTTGGTGCCGACGTTCTTGATCGAGACCTTGCAGCCCGCTTTGACGTCGGGGTTGCCGAAGCAGGTGCCCTCGGCCTCGGCGAACGCGTCGGCCTGGCCCTGGAGGGTGCTCTTGGCGATCCCGGTGGCCTCGCCGTTGGTGACCGCGAGGCGGTTGGCCACCAGCGTGGTGCCGCCGCCGAGGCCGCTGGCGACTGAGCTGCGCTGGATGCCCGGACTGCTCACGGTTCTGGCGCCTGACGCGCTCCCGGTGACCGTCTGCTTGTTCTTGGAATCCCAGTTGCGCACGTTGACGGTGTCGACCTGCTGGACGCCGGAGATGCGCGGCCGGAAGCTGATCAGGTCCTTCTGCCACGTCAGCTCGATCGTCGCCCCGGCGCCGGTCGACGGCTTCTGGAAGTGGAGCGTGGTGTCCTTGACGAAGACGCGGTAGTCGTTGACGCGCGCGAGCCTGGTGATGAAGTCCCAGTCGGTCTCCGCGCTCTGCTGGAAGAACTCGTAGACCACGTTCGTGGACTCGGTCTTGGCCGTCAGGCCGGACTCCGAGGCGATCTTGCTGACCATGTCCGCGGCCGACATCTGCTGGAAGGTGCGGACCTTGCGCTGACGCTGGAGCTTGTGGCCCTTGTCGAGCGCGCGGATGACGATCTCGGCGCCCTTGGCGCCGAACTCCGGCTCGAACGCGACGACCTGCCCCTTGAAGATCGACTTCGTCGCGGTGGCCCCCGTCGAGGAGGTCTTGATCTCGATGTCCTTGCCGATCCCCAGGCTGGTGAACAGCCTGTCGATGTTGTCGCCGCTGGGATCGGCCACCCGCAGCGTCGCGGAGCTCGGCAGCAGCAGCGTGTCGCGAACGCGGACCTCGAGCATCGTGTCGCGGATCGTCGGGTCCAGCGGCGAGCCGCTGGCCAGCACGTCGACGCCGGCGACGTGCTTCTCCGCTTCGTTGGGCATCAGCCCTCCAGCCTCGGCAGGCTCAGCGACCGCCCGCGGCGCAGGTGCATCGGGTTCTCGATCCCGTTGGCGTCGGCGATCGCCCGCCACGTGGTCGCGTCGCCGTACGCCTCATAGGCGATCGACGGCAGCGAGTCCCCGTCCTTGACCGTGTGGACGCCGTGGCCGGCGTCGGCCCGGGTCGTCGGGTTGGTGCCCCGGTTGGCGCCGTTGGAGGACGCCGTGCTCGCGGCCTCGGCCTGCTTGAGGGTCATCTTGACGTCGGCCCGGATCGGGTCGCCGTTGGGCCGGAAGAGCTTGTAGGCGACCGTCAGCGACGTGCAGGCGGCCTTGAACGTCGTCTCGTTGCCCCACGTGAAGGTGATGAACGGCGGCGCGGCGCGGCTGCTGCCGCCGGTGGAGCCGGCCGGCACCTCCATCATCCGGAACAGGTTGTCCGTGACGCCGCGGACATGTTGGGTCTTGCCCAGCAGCGACGCGTCGAGCAGGAGGTTCAGCGTCAGCTCGCGCGGGTTGCCGCCGCCGAACTGCGGCGGGGTGAACGCGGTGCCCGTGACCTTCTCGTACTTCCACTCGTTGGACTTCGAGATGGAGTACTCGGTCGGGTTGAAGAGGACGTCGAACGGCGCCTGGCCCTCGATCTGGAGCTTCGCCTTGGTGTACTGCGCGGGCGCGGGCATCAGGAGATCTGGATGCCGTCGTGGACGATCTCCAGCACCTCGGTCGCCACGGCGGCCTGGGAGACGTTGAACGTCGGGCCCGTCCACTTGACGGGGTAGGCGTTCTTGAAGCTCCAGGTCCGCAGCTTCTCGAGCTGCTGGTTGTACATCGTGAGCGTGATCTCCTTCCGCTGGGGACCCATGAAGGAGTCCAGGCACCACTCCTGGAGGTCCTTGACGGTCGTCACGCCGCGCTTGAGCACGAGGTTGGGGTGCTTCATGCGCGTGGGCAGCTTGTGCACGCTGTCGTTGCGGCCGCCCTCGTTGTAGGTCATGGTCTCGATCTCGGCGGCGAGCCCGGAGACCTCCGAGAAGTAGGCGATCGGCGCCTGCCTGGCGGTGAGCTTGAGCTCGAACCAGATGGCCGGGGTGGTCTGTTCTTGCTTGACGGGCATGGCGGCTCGGGGGCTAGAGGGTTTCTCGGAGGAGGTGGCCGTGCTGCTCGAGCTCGGCGATCAGGTCGCGGCGCAGCCGTTCGACGACCTGCTCGTAGATCGCTTCGGGGTCGGCGGCTTCGGAGGCCTCGGCGTCGTTGGCGGGGGTCTGGTGGGCGGTGCTGGCCGCGGGCTCGGTGGTCAGTGCGCGCGCGAGCACCGGGCTGCCGTGCGCCGGCTCGGGGGCGGGCGTGTCGGAGACCTCGCGCGACACGGTCACAGGCGCCGTGCTGAAGGCAGGCATGGGCGGCATCCCGCCCCCGCCGGTGAAGTCGACCGTGGCCAGGCCGTCCTCGCCGAAGTCGACGTCGCCGCCCGTGGCCGAGGCGAGGGCGTCGACGCCCGCGCGCGAGACGGACCGCGCCGACGGCGTCGGCCCGTCGGGAGACGTGGTGGGGACGAGCGTCAGCGCGGGACGGGCCGGGGCGGCGCCCGGCGCCGCCGCGGGCGCGGCGGCGGCCGCGGCGCGGGCGAGGCCGCGAGCGGCGCGCGGTGTGCGCGTCCCGGCCGGCCCCGCGGCGGGAGTGCGTGCCACCCAGGCGGGCGCGGCGGCTCCGCGCGCGGGTGCGGGAGCGGCGCCCGCGGATGGGCGGGCGGTGCGGGCGAGCTGCGCGGGCGCGGTGGGCCCGGACGGGCGCGCGGCAGGCGCCGGGGCGGCGGCGGTGGGGCCCGCGGGCGTGCGGGCCACGCCGGCGGCGGTGGACGTCGGGGCGGGCGTGGACGGCGGAGCGGTCGGCGCGGTCGCGGCGTGCCGCTGCAGGCGGCCGGCGGCACGGGGCGCCGGCGCGGACGGGGCCGCAGCGGCGGGCGGACCCTCCGCAGGGGCCTCCGGGGCCTCGCCCGGCGGGGCATCCGCCGGGCGCCCGCGGACGGCGTCCACCATGCGGCCGAGCAGGCTGCGCGGCGCGCGCGAGACCGCGGCCGGTGCGTCGCTGAACTCGGCGTCCAGCGCCGCATCGAGGGCGTCGTCGCCCGCCTCGGGAGCGTCCGGCTCGGGCTCGGCCACGAGCTCCGGCTCGGGCGCGGGGCGCTCGACGCGCCGCAGTGCGGGGCGCTGGTTGGGCTCGGGGGCCTTGCGCAGCAGCTTGACGGGCACGGGGGCCGGAGGCGCCTCGGCGGCCGGCGGCTCGGCGGGCGTGCGCGCGACCGAGGGCGCGGACGGGGTGGCCGCCTGGGGCGCGGGCGGGGTGGATGACGGGGTGCGTGCGACCGACGTCTGGGCCGGGACAGGCGCGGCGGGCGGCCCGGAGGCGGGCGTGCGCGCGACGGAGGGTTCTGCTGAGCTCGGGGCCGGCGGGGCGGGCGGCTTGGAGGCGGGTGTCCGCGCAACCGAGGGCTCGGCCGGGGCCGGGGCCGGCGGGGCGGGTGGCTCGGAGGCGGGGGCGCGCGCGACGGACGGCTCGGCCGCGCTCGGCGGCGGCGTGGCGGGCGGCTCGGAGGCGGGTGTGCGCGCGACGGACGGCTCGCCATCGCCGGCGGGAGGCGCGGGCGGGGCGGTCTCCCCGGCCGGGGCCGTGGACGGCTCGTCCGCACGCGGCTTGCGGGCGATCTGCTGCGGCGCGGGCGTCTCGGGCGCGGGCGCGTCCGCGCGCGGCGAGCGCGAGATCTGCTGCGGCGTGGGCGGCTGCGGGGCCGAGGGCGCGGGGCGCGCGGCGCGGGCGATGCGACGGGGGCCGTCGCTCTTGGGCGGCTCGGCCGGCGTGTCGGCGGGCGTGCGCGAGACGGAGCGCGGGGCCGCGGCGGGAGGGGCCGGCTCGGGCGCCGGGGCCTCCGGGCGCGGGGTGCGCGCCACGGTCCGCGGGGCCTCGGAGGGAGCGGCGGGCGCGGGCGTCGCGGCGGGCGCCTCGGCACGCGGGGTGCGGGCGACCGACTGCGGCGCGGGCGCGGGCGCGGCCGGGGCCGGCGGCGCTGCGCTCGCGGCGACCGGCGGCGGCTCCTCCGGGGGCTTGGGCAGTGGCACGGGCGCGTTGGGCGGCTTGGGGGTGTCCGCGGGCGTGCGCGAGACCTTCACGGGCGCCGAGCCGGTCGCGGGCGAGGGCATGTCGGGCAGGTGGATCTCCTCGACGTCCTCCGGCGCGCCCTTCGCCGGGCCCTCCATGATCTTCGCCGCGCGCGAGACGTCCAGCGCGCCGCGGGCCTTCCGCCGCGCCAGCCGCGCCTCCTTGGCGCTCGGCGCGTCCGCCATCTTCTCGGCCTGCGCCATCGGGACCAGCCCGGCCGTCGCGGACGCGGCGTCCCCGAACAGGAACTCGCGCACGAAGGGGCTCATCGACGGGTCGTTGGGCACCTCGTAGGCCGGAGCCGCGGGTGCCGGCGCGGGCGCGGGTGCCGCGGCGGGGGCGGCCGGGGCCGGCGCCGCGGCCTCAGGCGCGGCGTGGCGCGCGAGCCGGGTGGAGGCGTCCAGGTGCTTGGGCGCCCGCGCGCCGGCCACCGCACGTGCGAGGTGCGGGCCGCCGCGGTGGCCGTGCCGGCCGATGACGCGCAGCGCCATGCGCACGGGAGGGCGCCCGGAGGCTGGGTTCTGCGGCGTCTCGTCGGTCATGGCTCAGAAGTCGTAGTGCTCGGGTGCGTCGGGATGCTCGGTGATGCCGGCCATCGCGTCTGCCTCGCGCAGGAACCGCCGGCGGTCGTGGTGCTCCAGGTCGAGGATCGAGTCGAGCGGCCAGTGCAGGTGATAGGCGAGGCGGGCCGTCTCCCCGAGGACCTCCTCGGGGGACGGCCGCGTCATTTCCCCAGGCGACCGTCCTCGATCTCGGTGAGGTCGACCTCGAACTCCGCCGCGCAGCTCGGGCACGCGACCACCCCCACGGCCTCTCCGTCGGTGTTGATCCGCTCGTAGAGACGCTGGAGATGATCGAAGTCCGCCGCGTAGAGGTCCTCGACCATGTCGGGCGTGATCTCCGTGAACTCGCCGATCCGGGTGATCGTGCGGGCCAGCAGGAGCACCGACAGGTAGGCCTCGTTCTGACGGACCTCGACCTGCCGCAACGGCTCGATCTCGTCGCGTGCCGTGGCCAAGCGCATCGTTCCCTCCCGATGCACCTGGCCCTCGGCGTCGACGAAGCCGCGCGGCAGGGTGAACGCGTACTCGGACTTCAACGGCGCGGGTCTCCTACTTGATCTCGAAGCCCTCGTGGCAGAGGGTGATGCCCTCGACCGCGACCTCGTTGGAGTCGGCCTTCAGGCCGACGCCCGTGTACTTCTTGGGCCAGGCGTTGATGATGGAGTAGGTGACGACGGGCTTGAGCTCGTAGTCCATCATCGTGATGGTGCAGTCCTTGCGCGCATCCTTGAGCTTGCCGTCGATGATGAGCTTGCGCCACTCCCAGAGCGTCTTGTCCTGGTCGACGCCGCGCTTGAGCTCGATGTCACCCCACTTGGTGTTGCCCATGGCCTTGATCACGTCGGTCCGCCCGTTCGGCAGCGAGCGCTTGATCTCGGTGACCTCGCTCTCGGAGTCGAAGCCGGTGGCCTCCTTGAAGAAGCCGGCCGACTCGGCGCCGCCGATGCTCAGGGTGAACCAGATGGGGACGTGTGCTTCCTTGTCATTGGCGGGCATTCCGCCGATCCTTTCCTAGAGGTTGACCTGAACTCGGGGACTACTCGACCTCGGCGCCGTCGCCGCCGCTGAACTGGCTGAGCCGGAAGACCACGAACTCGGCCGGCTTGACGGGGGCGATGCCGATCTCGCAGATGACCTGGCCGGCCTCGATGACCTCGGGCGGGTTGGTCTCGGCGTCGCACTTGACGAAGAACGCCTGGTCCGGCGTGGAGCCGAACAGCGCGCCGTCGTTCCAGGTGCGGGTGAGGAAGTTCGCGACCGCGATCCGGAGCTGCGTCCACAGCTTCTCGTCGTTGGGCTCGAACACGCTCCACTGCGTGCCCTCCATGATCGACTCGGCGACGTAGTTGAAGAGCCGCCGGACGTTGATGTAGCGCCACTCGGGGTCGCTGGAGAGCGTCCGCGCGCCCCAGATGCGGATGCCGCGGCCGGGGAACGAGCGGATGCAGTTGATGCCGACCTTGTTCAGGCCGCCCTGCTCCGCCTGGGTGATCTGGAAGCCGAGCCCGTTGACGCCGAGCGTGACCTCGTTGGCGGGCGCCTTGTGGACGCCGCGGCGCGCGTCGGTGCGGCACCAGACGCCGGCCACGTGACCCGACGGCGGAATCAGCATGGGCTGATTCGTCAGCGGGTTCATGACCTCGAGCCAGGGGTAGTAGAGCGCCGCGAACTTCGAGTCGTAGCCCGCGGTGTTCATGCGCCACTCGAGGATGTCCTGCGGGAGCATGTCGGGCGGGCAGTCGAGGATCGCCATGCGGTCGCCGGCGCCCTCGCAGTGGGCGATCATCTTGCCCTGCAGATCGCGGATCTGCGTTTCGTCGCCCAGGCTCATGATGTCCGGCATCACGACCATCGTCACCTCATCGACGGCCGCGAGGCCGCCCATGCCCTGGCGGCGGGCGACGTCGCCCTCGAAGTGGGTCGGCTTGACCTTCTCGGGCGCGATCGAGGGCTTGGACAGCGTGTAGCTGCCGGTCGCCGGGACGCGCTGCGCCTCGGGCAAGGACGCGCCGGTCTCCTCGACCTTGATCAGCTTGGAGGCCGCGTTGACCTTCGTCGCGATGTTCGTGCGGCCCTTCTTGAGCGTCAGGCCCTCGTACTCCTCCTTGTCGGAGCCCGAGGAGACCACGAGCTTGTAGGTCTTGTCCCCGTCCTTCTCGCCCGCGGAGGGCTCCTCGCTCAGGTCGACCTTGACGTCGCCGTTGCCGGCCTCGAGCGCCACGACGCGGTAGGCCTCGACGCTGGCGTCGGCGGCCGCCGGCAGCGCGGCCCGCGGGGCGGCGGTGTTGCCGCCGTCGTCGCCGACACGCACGACCCAGCACATCGAGCCGCCGTTCTGGAAGAAGCCGTAGACGGAGTGCGCGAGGTACGCGCCGTCCATGAACGGGCCGTTGTCGGGCTCGTTGGGATCTCCGAAGATCTTGGAGAACTGGGTCCAGTTCGAGATCCGCATCGGCGTGTTGACCGGGCCGCCGGGCGCGAGGCCCACGAAGGCGGCGACCGACGTGCTGACCCCCTCGATCGGCTTGTTGGCTGATGGGACTTCCTCGACGTAGACGCCGGGAGTCAGGTACGTCGGCATGTCACTCCTCCACTTGCTGGACGGTGCTTTGGTTCAACTCGCTCCGAAGCCGCTCCAGGACTGGGGCGGAGACCCGGCGCGAGTCGTCTGAGACCGGGTCGATCACTTCCATCTCGTCCTCCTCGCGCGCCCAGAGCACGACCGTCGTGTCTGGTGACGCCCCGGCGACGAGGCGGCCGAGCTGGTGCGCGGAGCCGCCGTCGAGGTCGAGGACGACGATGTCGGGGCGGAGTCGATGGACCTCCCCGACGATGGCGCTCGGACGATCCTCCTGTCCGACCACCTCACACCCGTGCTCGGTCAGCACCCGGCGCATCCCCATTCGCATGATGGGTCCGAGGTTCCCGAGCAGGATGCGCGGCCGGCGGGCGTGGTCCATCCCGCCAAGCCTCCTGCGAGCGCGTAGGCGTGGGCAAGAGCCGAACGGGCACCGTCAACTGCCCGTTCGGTCATCCGCGCTTGCCGGTCTTCTTGCCACCGGCCGCTGCCTTGCCACCGTCGAGCACCAGATCGAGCATCGCGCCCGGCACCTCGAGGGTGGCGGTGGTGTCGCGCCCGTCGGCCGTGCGCGCGCGCAGCTCGTGGCTGCCGGGCGGCAGACGATCGAAGAGGAAGCGCCCGTCGGCGTCGGTCGAGGTGGAGATCCCGGCCTTCGGGAGCATCACCCAGACGTCCTTGAGCGGGGCGCCGTCGGCGTCGGCGATCAGGCCGCCCACGCGGTGCATCTCCACGATCGCCCGCGGCGGCGCGTCGATCAGCTGCGCGCGGATGGTCTGCGTCCGGACCCGCGGGGCCGTCTTGCGGACCGCGGACTCCACCGTCAGCCGGACGACGAAGTCCAGCGAGGCCTTGTACTGGCCGCCGACCGCGGTCCAGAAGTCCGCCTTGTCGCCCTTGGCCTGGCCGACCTTCGTCTTGATCTGCATCGACTGCGAGCCGTTGCGCAGCCGGCCGTTGAGCACCTCGTCGGGGAGGATCCGGTAGGCGTAGAGCACGGACAGGACCTGCGAGAGCATGCGGTGCTCGTCCTCGACCGCCTGCGCCCACGCGGTGATCGCGTAGGAGACCTCCATCACGAGCGGCGGAGGCGACTCGATGAACTCGTCGCCGACGCGGCGCCGCGTCGGGGCGGCCTGGCGCTCGTCGTCGGACTCGCGCATGTCGTAGAGGAACAGGTTCACCGCCGGGGCGGAGAGCTGGCCCGACCACTCCCGGGTCGGCGCGTCGAAGGCGATCTCGATCCCGTCGAAGCCGTGGCGCTCGAGCTCGCTCTTGAGGATCCCGCGCAACGTCTCGTCGAGGTCGGCGAGCATCGTGTTGAGCGGAACGTCGACCGACAGCATGGGGCGACCCTAAACAGATTCTGGGGAGTCGGGTTGAAAAATCGTGCCGACTTCCGGGCAGAGCTCACGGTAGGTTCGCCAGCCTGATGACGCAGAGCACGATCTACGACGAGGTCCGCTACTCGAGCTATCCCTACGCGCTCGACGCACCCCGATCGGCTCGCGACCATCGCGGCGCTCCACGGGCTGCCCTCGCCGGACCCCGCCGGCGCGAGGGTGCTGGAGCTCGGGTGCGGAGCGGGCGGCAACCTGCTCGCCATGGCGGCCGCGACGCCCGGTGATCTCGGCGCTCGGCGTCGACCTCGCGCACGGCCCGATCGAGGACGCCCGCCGCCTCGCCGAGGCGGCCGGGATCGGCAACGCCGAGTTCCGCCAGGCCGACCTCATGGACCTCACGGGCGGCGAGCTCGGCGAGTTCGACTACGTCGTCGCCCACGGCGTCTTCACGTGGATCCCCGAGGAGGCGCGCGACGCGCTGCTCGCCGCGACGCACGCCCACCTGGCGGCGGACGGCCTCGCGATCATCTCCCACAACTGCTACCCGGGCGGCTACACGCGGCAGGCGCTACGGGAGATGGGGCTGTGGTTCTCGCGCGGGGTGGACGGCGGCCCGGTCGCCCGCGCCGAGCACGCGCAGGAGCTCTACCGCTTCCTCTACGAGGATCGCGGCGGCACCAAGGACTGGTGGGGCCAGCTCCTGGAGAACCAGGGCAAGGCGTTCGCCGTCGGGCCGCTCTACCGGCTCGTCCACGACGACCTCTCCGATCACTGGAAGCCCGTGTGGTTCGCGGAGTTCGCCCAGCGCGCGGCGGGTCACCGTCTCGCCTACGTCGGCGACAGCGACCTCGCGCACCTGCTGCCGCGCTGGCTGCCGGACTTCGCGCAGACGCGCGTGCACGAGCTGGCGGGCGGCGACCGGATCGCCACCGAGCAGATCACGGACATGCTGCGCTGCACGTTCTTCCGCCACTCCGTGCTCTGCCGCGACAGCCGCGAGCCGGGCGACGCGCTGCATCCGGACACGCTGCACGCGTTGCACTTCGGGCCGCGCGGGGCCGAGGACGCGCCGCTGCCGGATGGGCTGCTGGGCTCCGCCCTGGCGCTGCTGCGCTCGCGCGTGCCGGACACCGTGCCCTTCGCCGAGCTGCGCGCCGCGACCGGCGCCGATCCCGAGGAGCTCGCGCAGGCGCTGCTGGAGGGGTTCATGTCCGAGCGGGTGATGCCGCACCGCTCGCCGCTCGCCGCGGTCGACCCGACAGGGGTGCGAGCGGCCCGCCGCGAGCGCGCTCGCGCGCCACCAGTCGACGCTCGGCCCGGAGGTCACGACCCGCGCCTACGCGACCGTGCGCATGGAGGAGCCCGAGGCCCGCGTGCTGCTGCAGCTGCTCGACGGGACGCGTGACCGGGAGGCCATCCGGGCCGAGTTCCAGGAGCGGACCGGCATCCCGCTGTCGGCGGAGGACCTCGAGCGCAACCTCGTGCAGCTGGGCCGTCTGTACCTCTTGTCGGAATCCTGACGGAGCCGCCTGCGGCGGCCGGCTCAGAAGATGCCGTGCTCGCGCACGTGCGGCAGCAGCGGCGTGTCGAACAGCAGCACGAGCAGGCCGCGGTGCAGCTCGGTGGCGTGGCGGCGCACGTCGCGGAAGACCGCCGACTCGTGTGCGGTCTCCTTCGTGAGCGTCTCGAGCTCGCCGCGCCGCTCGGGGTCGTCGAGGACGCCCAGCCAGCGGTCGTAGGCGCTCAGCGCGCGCACTCCGGCGTCGCGCGCGTCGCAGTCGAGGAAGGCGGCCGCGAGGCGGTCGGTGGCGGGCGCGGCGAGCTGCGCGGCCAGGAAGTCGCGGCGCTCCTCGCGGCCGAAGCGATGGGTCTGCAGCAGCGGCACCAGCCCGGCGGCGAACAGCACCTTGCGCGAGGTGCGCAGCTTCGCGTTGCGGATGCCCCACTTCTCGCCGTCCTCGCGCTCCTTGCCGACGAAGTCGACGCAGATCGTCCGCCAGTAGCGGATCAGGTCGTTGAGGAAGAAGCGCGGCGGCCGGTAGGGCCTGTCGGCGTCCTCGAGGTAGCCGTCGAGCACCTGCTCCCAGCAGCGCCGGTGGACCTGCGTCGCCGGCGACGGGCTGGGACTCGAGCATCAGGAGCATCCGCCGCGTGAGGTTGGCGTTGGAGTCGGCGTCGAGCCCGATCCGCGACAGCAGGTCCGCGCAGAAGATCCGCCCGCCGAACACGCCGCTGCGCCCCGGCCCGCGCGTGCCCTCGTGGCCGAGCGCCGCCGCGAGCGCGGCCGGCTCGGGCTCCACGCCCGGGCGCTCGGCTCCGTCGACGAGCAGCGCCCAGTCGTCGTCGGAGCGCCGCGTCAGCTCGCCGCGCCCCCACGACCCGAACAGCACCACGGACGCCGCGGGGTCCAGCGGCAGGCCGCGCAGCGCCTCACGCCGTGCCGCGACCGCGTCGCGCGTGCGCGCCCGCGCCGCGAGCAGGTCCGGCAGCTCGGCCCCGAGGCGCTCGAGCGCACCCGCAGGGTCGATCGTCACGCTGGCCGCGGCGCTCATCGCGCGTGAACCCTACGCGGGCCCCGCACACGGCAGCGCTCGTGGCGGGTGGCGCAGGCAGCGCCGACCCTGGCGCGTCAGGGAAGCGGCGCCTCGAGGATCCAGGGGACGTCGGGGCAGCGGCGCAGCAGCTCGGCGTAGCGCGTCTCGTGCTCGACGGTCAGCGGCACGTGCCGGCAGGCGTCGTCGACCGAGGAGACGTGCAGATGGCGCAGCCGCCCGGCGAAGGCGTCCAGCAGCTCTTCGCCGGCCCCCATCGTCGCGTCCACCGAGAGGACGTGGGCGACGTCGAGGCAGAACCCGGCCTCCGGCAGCACGGCGAAGTACGGCGCGAGCTCGGCGACGGTGCGCCCCGTTGGCTTGCGCGCGTCCATGTTCTCCAGCACCAGGCACGACCCGAGCGGCCGGTACGCGCGCGGATCGTCCATCGCGTCGGGGTGCACGACGATCCCGTCTACCAGCGGGGCGATCCTGCCGAGGCGCCGCACGAGCTCGGCCTCCGGCATCCGCAGGTGCTTCACGGGGGCGTGCACGCTCAGATAGCCGAACGGCAGCTCGGGCTGCGTGGCCAGATACGCCTCCAGCCCCGGCAGCTCGTCCTCCGACAGCGCCGCGAGCTCGGCCGCGAACGGCGACGTCTCGCAGCGCCGCGGCGACCATCGCCGGCCAGTCACCCCGGCTGTCGGCCATGTAGCCCGTCGACGCGCCCAGCGGATGGTGCTGGGAGACGGCGCCGGATTCTGCGAGCAGGGCGGGGACCATGGAACCCGGGAGGGTATGGGGCGGGGCGGACGCGATCGCTGGTCCTCGCCGCATCCTCCGGGTTCCGGCGTGCACGAACGTCGATCGGTGGGAGCGCGGACCCCCTCTCGATCGACGTTGGGGGTCGTAAAGCCCGGAAACGTCGATCCGACTCGAGTGCGTCGTGCCGCCGATCGACGTTCGTGCAAACCCACGCCCTACCCAGCGCAGTTGACGTCCGCCACGCGCAACGCCCCCGGCTAGGGGCGCGACCCGCGCGCGAGCTCCTGCTTGGCCACCGTCCGCAGGTGCACCTCGTCGGGCCCGTCGACGAGCCGGAGGGTCCGCGCCGCCGCGTAGAAGCGCGCGAGCGGGAAGTCCTGCGAGACCCCGCCGCCGCCGTGGACCTGGATGGCTCGGTCGATGACGTCGCAGGCCGCGCGGGCGGCGACGATCTTGATCGCGGCGACCTGGGCGCGGGCGGTCCGGGCGCCGACGGTGTCGATCGCGTGGGCGGTGGCGAGGACGAGCAGGCGCGCCTGGTCGATCTGCATCCTCGACTCGGCGATCGCGGCGCGCACGAGCCCCTGGTCCGCGAGCGGGCGGCCGAACGCCTCGCGCGTGCCCGCGCGATCCACCATGAGGTCCAGCGCGCGCTCGGCCATCCCGATCGCGCGCATGCAGTGGTGAATGCGGCCCGGGCCGAGCCTGGCCTGGGCGATCGCGAAGCCGCCGCCCTCCTCGCCGACGAGGTTGGAGGCCGGCACGCGCACGCCCTCGAGCAGCAGCTCGACGTGGCCGTGCTGGTCCGTGTAGCCGAACACCCGCATGTTGCGCACGACGGTCACGCCCGGCGCGTCCATCGGGACGAGCACGATCGAGTGCTGCGCGTGCCGCGGGCCGTCGGGGTCCGAGCGGCCGAGCACGAGCGCGACCTTGCAGCGCTCGTCCGCCGCGCCCGTGATGAACCACTTGCGCGTGTCGATGACGAACTCGTCGCCCTCGCGGCGGATCGAGCCCGAGATGTTCGTCGCGTCGCGACGAGGCGACCTCCGGCTCGGTCATCGCGAAGCACGAGCGGATCTCGCCCTCGAGCAGCGGCACGAGCCACCGCTCCTGCTGCTCGGGGGTGCCGAACATCGCCAGCACCTCCATGTTGCCCGTGTCGGGCGCGCCGCAGTTGAGCGACTCGGGCGCGATGTGCGGGCTGCGCCCGGTGATCTCGGCCAGGTGCGCGTAGTCGAGGTTGCTCAGCCCGGCGCCCCAGCGCTCGTCGGGCAGGAACAGGTTCCACAGGCCGCGCCCGCGCGCCTCGGCCTTGAGCTCCTCGACGACGGGCGGGAGCCTGTGCGGGTCGCCGCCCTCCTCGATCTGGCGCTCGTAGACCGGCTCGGCCGGATACACGTGCGAGTCCATGAAGGCGAGCAGGTCGTCGCGCAGCGCCGCCGCGCGCTCGGAGGGGGCGAGGTCCATGGGCATGCCCGCACCCTATGCCGGTCCGGCGTCCGGGGTAGCCTGCCCGCGCGTGACGCGAGATCCTCGACGAGACCGGCCTCGACCCCGCCGTCCCCGCCGAGCCGCCCGCCGAGCCCCGCCGCTGGTGGGGCCGCCCGCTCGCCGAGGTGCGCTGGCAGGCCGAGCTCGCGCGCCTGCTCGTGGACCCCGTCTACCGCGGCGAGGGCGTCCCGCACGGCGACGGGATGCCCGCGCTGCTGATGCCCGGGCTTCCTGGCCGGGGACATGTCGCTCTCCGTCATGCACGGCTGGCTCGAGCGGATCGGCTACGAGCCCGCACGGCTCGGGCATGGTCTTCAACGTCGACTGCTCCAACCGCGCCTTCGGGCGGCTCGACGCCAGGCTCGCGGACATCCACGAGCGGACGGGCCGCAAGCGTCGCGCTGATCGGCCACAGCCGCGGCGCCCACTTCGCCAAGGCGCTCGCCCACCGGCGGCCCGAGCGCGTCGCCGGCGCGATCTCGCTCGGCGCCGGGCTCGACACGCCGTTCGACATCTCCCTGCCGACGAAGGCGGCCGTCGCCGCCGCCCGCGCGGCGCAGGCCCCGCGCCGCCGGGAGGGCTGCTTCACCGACCGCTGCGGCTGCGCGTTCTCGCGCCACTACGCCGGAGCCGTTCCCCGACGAGATCCCGCTCACCTCGATCTACTCGCGCGGCGACGGCGTCGTCTGGTGGGAGGCCTGCGTGGTCCCCTACGCGCGCAACGTCGAGGTGACCGGCAGCCACGTCGGCCTGGCCTTCAACCGCAAGGCCTACCGCGCGGTCGCCGAGGCGCTCGCGGCGATGACCGGCTAGGCCGGCGCGCCGACCTCCTTCGCCTGGCCCTCGGCGCCCTGGCCCTCGGCGAGCCCCTCGGCGCCGGGCATGCACTCGGGCCACATCGGCTCGCGGTCGGCCGCCTGCTTGGCCATCGCGCGCGCGATCACCATCCGCTGGATCTCGTTGGCGCCCTCGTAGATCTGGAGCACCTTGGCGTCGCGCATCATCCGCTCGGCCGGGAAGTCCTTGAGGTAGCCGTTGCCGCCGAGCACCTGGACCGCCTCGGTGGTGACGCGCATCGCGGCGTCGGAGGCCTTCATCTTCGCCATCGCCGCGAGCTTGGTCAGCCGCGGGTCGTCCTCGTCGACCGCCGTCGCCGCCTGGAAGGTCAGCGCCCGCGCCGCGGCGACCTCGGCCTCCATGTCGGCGAGCTTGAACTGCACGCCCTGGTGGGCGAGCAGCGGCTTGCCGAACGCGTAGCGGCGGGTCGCGTAGTCCAGCGCGAGGTCGATCGCGCCCTGCGCGAGGCCGACCGCCTGCGCGGCGACCGTCGGGCGCGAGCGGTCGAAGGTCGCCATCGCGATCCGGAAGCCGTCGCCCTCGCGGCCGATCAGGTTCTCCGCCGGCACCTCGACGTCCTCGAAGCGCGGCGCGCCGAGCTGCCAGCCCGGCATGCCCATCGTGCGCAGCTTCTCCGAGGAGACGCCGTCGGCGTGCCCGTCGACGAGGAAGGCGCTGACGCCCTTGGCGCCCTCGTCGCCCGTGCGCGCGAAGACGACGTAGACGTCGCTGAGCCCGGCGTTGCCGATGAAGCGCTTCTCGCCGTTGAGCACCCACGTGTCGCCGTGGCGCTCCGCGCGCGTCTCGAGCGCGCCCGGGTCCGAGCCCACGTTGGGCTCCGACAGCGCGAAGGAGCCGAGCAGCTCGCCCGAGAGCAGGCCGGGCATCACGCGCTCGCTCTGCTCCTCGCTGCCGGCCAGCAGCAGCGGCAGCGAGACGAGCTTCACGTAGGCGGCCATCAGCGAGACCGTGCCCGAGACCTTGGCCAGCTCCTCGACGTAGGCGCACCACGACACGTCGCTCTCGCAGCGCCCGCCGTACTCCTTGGGGACCGAGAGCCCGAGCAGGTCGTGCTCGGCCATCACCGCCGTAGAGGTCGCGCGGGTACTCGCAGCCCTCGTCGATCTCACGCACGCGCGGGCTGGATCTGCTCGCGCACGACGGCGCGGATCTCCTCGCGGAGCGCGCGCTGGTCATCCGTCAGCCGCCACATGGCGATCCCTTCGTCGAAGCTTGTCGAGTCGTCGAGGCCGGCGAGGCTCGCGCCGGTGCGGGCGGCGCCGATCGGCAGGCCGAGCGCGCGCGTGAGCGGCTCGGCGCGCGCGGCCGCGCCCGAGCGCGGCTCGCCCGGCCGCGATCGGGGAGCGACGGTCCAGCCAGCGCGCCAGCAGCGTCGAAGGACTCCTGCGGGCGCTCGAGCATGTAGGCGTGGCCGGCGCCGGGCACGATGCACAGCTCGGCGTCGGGGATCTCGCCGGCCAGCAGTCGCGCGTTGGAGATCGGCGCCATCGCGTCCTGCTCGCCGTGCATGACCAGCGTGGGCGCCTGGATGCAGCGCAGCCGCGAGCTGCGTGTCGTGGTAGACGGACGCCCACCAGTGCGCCCACACGCCCTGCGGCGTCGCGCGGTGGCGGCCGAAGTGGCGCAGCAGCTCCCGCGCGCGCTCGGGCTGCTCGCGCCGGAACGCCTCGGAGAACACCCACTCGCCCAGCCACGAGCGCTCGCCGTCGCTCCAGCCGCCGGCCGCGGCGGCGCCGAGCGCGCCGAGCTCGCGCAGCGTCGGCCGCGCCGCGCGCGGGCCGCCGGGCGTGGTGCCGCCGAGCACGAGCCCGCGCACCCGCTCGGGGAAGCGGATCGCGAGCTCCTGGGCGATCATCCCGCCCATCGAGAGCCCGCACACGTGCGCGCTCTCCACGCCGAGCTCGCGCAGCAGCCCCGCGGCGTCGGCCGCCAGCTCGGCCATCGAGGTGGGCCGCAGCGGCGCGCCCGAGCGGCCCGAGCCGCGGTTGTCGTAGGTGATGCAGTCGAAGCGCCGGCCGTAGAGCTCGAGCACGGGCTCGAACACCGCCGAGCTGATCGTGAAGCCCGTGATCAGCAGCAGCGGCTCGCCGCTCCCGCGCGCGCTCGTAGTGCAGCGGGACGCCGTTGACCCGCACGCGCGGCACGCCTACTCCTTCACGTAGCTCCCGGGCGCCTCGCCGAGCGGCCGGTAGCCCTTGCCGCCGAGCTGCTTGCGGGCCTTGCGCTGTCTCGCCCGAGCGCTCGCCGAGCCACGCCGTCCAGTCGTCCCACCACGAGCCCGGCGTCTGCGTCGCGCTCTTGAGCCACGCCTCGGGCTCCTCGGGCAGCTCGTCGTTGACGCGGAAGGTCGCCTTCTCGTTGCCCGGCGGGTTGACGAGCGCGGCGATGTGCCCGCTCGTGGAGAGCACGAAGCGCGGCGGCGAGCCGAGCAGGTTCACGGTCCGGTAGGCGTTCTGCCACGGCGTGATGTGGTCGGCGATCCCCGCCACGACGTAGCGTGTCGACCGTGATCTTCGACAGGTCGATCGGCGTGCCCGAGCACCGTCGCCTCGCCCGGCTCCGTGAGCGCGTTGTCGAGCGCGAGCCGCAGGAAGTCGCGGTGCAGCGCCGCCGGCAGGTTGGTGGCGTCGGCGTTCCAGAACAGGATGTCGAACGCCGGCGGGGTCTTGCCCATCAGGTAGTTGGAGACCCAGTAGTTCCAGATCAGGTCGTTGGGCCGCAGCCAGGCGAACACGCCCGCGAGCGAGCGCCCGCTCAGGTAGCCCTTGCGGGCCGACTCCGCCGTCGCCGCCAGCGCGGTGTTGCGGCCCATGAACGCGCCCGTGGTGCCGGCGTTGTGCTGGTCGAGCACGGTGACGCCGAGCGTGAGCCCGGCGATCCGGTCCTGCTCGCCCTTGGCCGCGAGGTGCGCGACCACGGTGGAGAGCACGATGCCGCCGGCGCACAGGCCCATCACGTGGGTGGCGTCGGCGCCCGTGATCGCCTCGACGGCGTCGAGCGCCTCGAGCACGGCGCCCGCGTAGGTGTCCAGGTCCCAGTCGGCGTGGCGCTCCGTCGGGTTGCGCCAGGAGATCGCGAACACCTGCTGGCCCGGCTTGACCGCGTACTCCATCATGCTGCGGCCCGGCGCCAGGTCGGCGATGTAGTACTTGTTGATCATCGGCGGCGTCAGCAGCAGCGGCCGCTCGCGCACCTTCGAGGTCTGCGGCTTGTACTGGATGAGCTCGAACACCGGGGAGCGCAGCACGACCTGCCCGGGCGTGACGGCGATGTCCTCCCCGACCGTGAACGCCGAGGTGTCGACCATCGACGGGATGCGCGGCGGCTTGGACATGTCGCGCGCGAAGTTCGCCGCCCCGCGGGCGAAGTTCCGCCCGCCGGTGTCGAGCGCCGCCTTCAGCACGGCCGGGTTGGTCAGCGGCGCGTTGGAGGGCGCGAGGGCGTCGAGCACGTTCTCGACCGCGAAGCGGACCTGGCGCTCGCTGCGCCAGTCCAGCCCGGCGTCGCAGATCAGCTCGTCGACCGCCTGCCCCGTGGCGAGGTAGCTCTGCAGCAGGCGCTTGAACGCGGGGTTGGCGCGCCACGCCTCGTCCTTGAAGCGGCGGTCGCCCTTGGCGGGCTCGAGCTCCGAGCGCCCGAGGCCCGACCTTCGCCAGCTCCGCGGCGAGCTGGGCGCCGCGGGTGACGACCGTGTCGGGCCGGGTGCCCAGCTTCGCGGCGAGCTTGACCGCCGCCCGGCCGGGCAGCATCCGGCGCAGCGGCCCGCGGGTCGCGTCGGTGAGCATCGTGTCCAGGCCGGAGGAGGCCGCGCCCTTGGGCGCGGCCGTCTGCTCCTCCCGCGGTGCGTCGGTCGGTCGCCGCCATGGTCAGCCCGCCGACCTCCGACGGGACCTCGATCTCGCGCTTGAGGATCTTGCCCGTCGGGCCCTTGGGCAGCTCGTCGGGGAACCAGATCTTGCGCGGGTACTTGTAGTTGGCGACGCGCTCCTTGACGTACTCGCGCAGCTCGTCGGCGTCGACGTCCTCGCCCTCCTTGAGCACGACCGCGGCGCCGACCTCCTCGCCCATCTAGTCGTCCGGGACGCCGACGACGGCCGCCTCCGAGACGGCCGGGTGCTCGTAGAGCACCTCCTCGACCTCGCGCGGATAGACGTTGTAGCCGCCGCGGATGATCATGTCCTTCTTGCGGTCGACGATGAAGAAGTAGCCGTCGTCGTCCACGTAGGCCATGTCGCCCGTGCGGAACCAGCCGTCGTCGTCGAGGACCTCCTTGGTGGCGTCCTCCTTGCCCCAGTAGCCCTTCATGATGTTGTGGCCGCGGATCGCGATCTCCCCGACCGCCTCGTCGCCGGTGCCCTCGACGTCGTTGCCGTCGTCGTCGACGACCTTCATCTCCACGCCCTCGATCGGCGTGCCGATCGAGCCGGGCTTGCGCTCCTGGTCGGGCTGGTTGAAGGAGGCCACGGGCGAGGTCTCCGACAGGCCGTAGCCCTCGAGGATCGTGCAGCCGAACGCCTCCTCGAACTCCTTCATGACCTCGACGGGCATCGCCGCGCCGCCGGACATGCAGGCGCGCAGGCACGAGACGTCCGTCGACTCGCGGGCGTCGGAGGCCGAGCATCGCGTGGTACATCGTGGGCACGCCCTGGAAGATCGTGACCTTGTCGCGCTCGATGATCTCGAGCGCCTTCGTGGGGTCGAAGCGCGGGATCATCGACAGGCAGGCGCCGACGGAGACCGAGCCGTTGAGACCGCAGGTCTGCCCGAAGGAGTGGAACAGCGGCAGCGCGCCGAGCAGGACGTCCTCCTCGGTGGCCTGGGCCAGCGTGCGCGCGGCGAGCTCGCAGTTCTTGCGCAGGTTCGCGTGCGTGAGCTCGGCGCCCTTGGGCGTGCCGGTGGTGCCGGAGGTGTAGAGCAGGACGGCGGTGTCGTCGTCGTCGCGCTCGGTCACGTCCGTGTCGGGCTCGTGCTCCGCGACGAGCTTCTCGAACTCGCCGGGCTTGACGAGCACGAGCTCCGCGCCCGCCTCCTCGGCGCCCTGCGTGGCCGCGTCCTCGAAGTCGCCCCAGGCGAACAGCAGCTTCGCGCCCGGGTCCTCGAGGTAGAACTTGACCTCGCGGCCCTTGAGCAGCGGGTTCATCGGCACCACCACGCCGCCCGCCCGCAGGATCCCGTAGTAGACGACCGCGAAGTACGGGACGTTCGGGAGCATGATCCCGACGCGGTCGCCGGGCTCGATGCCCTTGTCGCGCAGCATCGCCGTGACACGCGCCGAGCCCTCGTCGAGCTGCGCGTAGGTGACGACGGTGTCGTCGAGCTTCAGTGCGGGGCGGTCGCCGTGCTCGGCGGCCGTCTCGGTCAGGATCCCTGCCAGGTTGCTGCTGCTCATGTGGTGCCGGCTCCTCCCAATTCGTCCGTACAGCTGGCGTTACCCAGCTGGTCGGAGCGCAGCGGTCGGGCGTCAGTTCCCCGACGCCCGTTCCGGCCCTCCGGTGTCGCCGTGGCCGTTGCGGGCGCCGTTGGAGGCGGGGGCGTTGCGCGCCAGGTCGAGCGCCGGGCCGGCCTGCCCGATCACCTCGTTCATGATCTCGCCGATCCCCTGCGCGCCGTTGAGCACGGTGAGGTTGTCGACGTTCGACGGCGAGGCCGCGTGCGCGGATCGAGGAGCCCGCCAGCGGCGGTCAGCAGGCGATCAGCCCGCGCCGTTGCGCGGGGTGCC
>CAVSMP010000012.1:0-93967 GCA_963729155.1 uncultured Solirubrobacteraceae bacterium | reverse complement strand
CTTGAATGCCGGAGGAGGGACTCGAACCCCCGACACGCGGATTATGATTCCGCTGCTCTAACCGACTGAGCTACTCCGGCGGGGGACCACAGATTAGCTAGGCCCGGACGCCGGAGTCCCCGAGGCCGACGAGCCTCTCGGCGTCGTCTTGAGCGGCACGCCGAGCCCACTTCAGGCCCGGGGCGTGGAATAGAGCTGGGCTGCCTTCGTCTGGACGCGGCATGAACATGATACAGCGATTCCGCGCGCCGCCGGCGCAGCCCTCCAGACCCCTTTTCGAGCCCGACACGCGGCGAACCATCGACGAGCCGCGCTTCTCGTCGCCGGCCTCGCGGCGACGGCGCTGATAGCCCTCCCCGGCGCCGCGCAGGCCGCGGCCGTTCCCGTGGTTTCGGGCGGGACGCCGACCGTGACCGGCGATCGGAGCCGCCGACCGCATCGCGCTGCGGGTGATCGCTCCCGGGACGCTGCAGGTCGACGCCGGCAGCGGAACGATCGACTTCGACCGCGCGACGTTCCACAAGATCGCGATCCGGTCCGGCGCGGGCGATGACACCGTGCACATCGAGGACGCGTTGACCGAATCGGTGACGATCGAGACCGGTGCCGGTGCCGACACGGTGCTCGGCGGCCCCGGCGACGAGCTGATCTCGTCGGGCGACGACGGCGACCAGGTGGACCCGGGCGGTGGTGATGACATCGTGTTCCTCGGCGCCGCTGACGACACCGCGTTCCAGGGCGATGGCCGTGACTCGGTCGATGGCCAGGACGGCAACGACCGGCTGCTGGCCGTCGGGTCGGCGGAGTCCGAGGAGTTCACGCTGCAGGGCTTCGACGGGACGGCGCGGATCACTCGCGACACCGGACCGGCCACGACCGATTCGATCGCGGTCGAGACGCTCGACCTGGACGCCGCCGGTGGGCAGGATCTGATCGACGTGGGTGACCTGTCGGCCTCGGACCTCGTGACCGCCGAGGCCGACCTCGGGCTCGACGACGGCGCGCGTGACGACGTATCGGTGCAGGGCACCGACGGCTCCGACAGCATCAGCGCAGGGTTGTCGGGTGAGGACGTGCGCGTCGGCGGCCTGCGGACGACGATCAGGATCCAGAATTCGAGCCCGGCGACGGACCGGCTGCAGGTGCTCGGGCGCGATGGCGCGGACACCGTCGCCGCCATCGGCGAGGTCGGTGCGCGGATCGGGCTCACGTTCGACGGCGACGCCGGCGACGACGAGCTGACCGGCAGCAACGGCGCGGACACGCTGCGCGGCGGTGACGGACGCGACTCCGTCGTCGGCCGCGGCGGTACCGACACGATCGACCTCGGCGCGGGCGACGATCGCTTCATCGCGCGGACCGCAGGACGGCGTCGACAATGTCGCGGCCGGAGCGGGCGCCGACCGGCTGGACGCCTTCGGTAGCGCGGGCGACGACAACATCCAGGTGCTCGGGCTGCTCGCCAATACTCGCGTGCTCTTCGGCCTCAGCGGCACGGCCGAGACGACCGGGTTCGAGACCGTCGACGTCAATCCGTTCATCGGCACCGACGTCGTCAGCGTGGGCGACCTCAGCGGGACGGCGACCACGACCGTCCGCGTCCCGTTGAGCATCTCGGACCTGCGCGTCGACAAGGTCACCGTCACCGGCACGCCAGGGCGCCGATTCGATCAGGCTGGCCTCGAACGGCACGACGCAGACCGTCGGCGGCCTGCCCTACGCGGTCCACGTCCTCGCGCCCGAGCGCGGCGAGAAGATCACGATCGACGCACGCGATGGCGCTGACACGATCGATGCGACCGGCCTGGAGCGCGACAAGGTCCAGCCGAGCCTGAACGGCGGCGCCGGCAAGGACGTGATCATCGGCTCCTCGGGCGACGACCTGATCGCGGGCGGCACCGGCGTCGATGTCGCATTCATGGGCGGCGGCCTGGACACGTTCACCTGGGCGCCCGGCGACGGAAACGACATCGTCGAGGGCAGGCCGGGACGGACTTCCTGCAGATGAACGGCTCGGGCGGCAACGATCGCTTCGAGGTGACCCCGGTCGGGTCGCGCACCCGTGTGACGCGCGACATCGAGAACGTCAACGTCGACCTCGGCGGCCTCGAGCGGGTCGACCTGCTGCCCGGCCCGGGCGGCGACATCGTCCACGTCGCCGACCTCAGCGGCACCGCGACCGACCGCGTCGACGTCAACCTGATGACCGCGCGCGGTCAGATCGGCGGCGACAACCTGATCGATCGCGTGTTCGTCGACGGCTCGAACGGCGTCGACACGATCAACGTGATGGCGCCGGGCCGGACGTGCGCGTCAGCGGCCTCGCGAACATCACGACCGTCCGCGGCACCGACCCGGAGCTCGACCGGCTGCACGTCGACACCAAGCTCGGCGCCGACCTGCTCTCGGTGACCGGCACGACGAACAACCTGATCGGCTTCACGCACTCATGATCTAGCCATGCTGCTCAGGAAGGACGCGCTCGAGGGCATCGCCCGCGGCGAGATCGACGTGGCGTTCCGCTGGTGGACACGGCCGACCGTGAAGGCCGGCGGAACGCTGCAGACCGCCGTCGGGCAGCTCGCGATCGCGTCGGTGGAGCCGACGACGCCGTCGGCGGTGACGGTCGAGGATGCGCGCCGCGCGGGCTTTGCGAGCCGCGCGGCGCTGCTGCGGGCATTCCCGCGCAGGCCCGGGAGCCGGCTGTACCGGGTGGAGCTCTCGCTCGCGGGCCCGGATCCGCGCATCGCGCTTCGCTCGCAGGCGGACCTGGGCCCGGAGGAGATCGCGGAGCTCGACCGCCGGCTGGCCCGGATGGGACCGTGGGCGAAGGCGACGCTCGAGCTGATCCGCGACAGGCCGGAGGTGCGGGCAGGCGACCTGGCCACGCAGCTCGGGCAGGAGCGGCTGCCGTTCAAGGCCAACGTGCGCAAGCTCAAGGCGCTCGGGCTCACGGAGAGCTTGGAGGTCGGGTACCGCCTGTCGCCACGCGGTCGGGCCTACCTCGGCCGTACACCTGTCTAGCGATCAGGCCTGCTCCCTGGGGCGACGACCCCACCCCGCCGATACATCGCCGCAGAGGCGACACCGGCAATCAATTCAGGCAGGAGCAGGAACTCAGATGATCAATCGATGGATGGCCGTGGTGCTGGGCGCCGCGGTGCTGGCCGTCCCCGGCACGGCGCTCGCGAAGGGCGACCACGGCAAGGGCAAGGGCCACGAGAAGACCTCACAAGGTCGAGAAGAAGGCCAAGCACGAGAAGAAGGCCGGCAAGAGGGCCAAGAAGCCGGCGACCTACGTCTTCAAGGGCGTCTACAAGGGCGACGGCGTCGTGACGGTCGCGGCCGGTAACTCGCGTGTCCGCAAGGGTGGCTACGTCGGCACGGACGTCACGTTCGACCTCACCACGGCGAAGATCGTCGCGACCGACTCCGATGGCGTCGCCGGCGTCACCGCCGCTGACGTGAAGGCCGGCGACAAGGTGCTCGTGCAGGCGCGCCTGCCGCGTGGCACGAAGGCGCCCGTGACCGAGGCGCCGGTGGCCGAGTCCAGCACGGACGAGCCGGTCGCCGAGACGCCGGCCGCCGATGAGGCGCCCGCCGCCATCAAGGCGCGCAAGCTGGTCGTCCTGTCGCGCCCGCGAGGCTGACGACGCCGGAGGCGAGCGCAGCGACGACGCCTGACCACCAGCTCGAAGGGGAGATGCAGCGGCCCGCCACAGTGCGGGCCGCTGTCGTTAACCGGCGCCCAGCGCCTCGCGCTCGCGTGCGCTGAGCTCGCGCGACGTCCGCGCGTCCGGGTCCCAGGCGACGAGCACGCTGCGGCCCTCGGTGGCGACGACGCCGTCGGAGCGCTCGATGCGCTCCTCGATCGTCACGCTCTTCGAGCCGACGCGGCCGACGCGCGAGACGACCTCGACCCAGTCGTGGTCGCGGCGGACCTCGGCCCGGTAGTCGAGCTCGACGTGCACGAGCACGAACGGGAACGAGTCCTCCTCGAGGCGGGAGAACAGCGCGCCGCGGCCCTCCTCGAGCAGCTCGTGGTAGACGGACTGGTTGACGTGGCCGAGGAGGTCGAGGTCCCGCCAGCGGATCGGGATCCGGACACGGCCTTCGCGAGGTTCCGGCATGGAGCGCGGCAGCCTAGCGGCGGCCCGCGCCCTGGAGCGCGGTCACGCCCGCGCGGGCGCGCCGGCGCAGCGCGTGGCGGTCGACGGGGGCGATCGGCTCGCCGACCCGGGCGAACGCGGCCCGCGCCAGCCGCGGCGGCGAGCAGGGCGGCGGCCGCGCCGACCACCAGGCCGGCGCGCGGCCCGAGCGATCCCGGCCAGCCAGCCGACCAGCGGCGCGCCCGATCGGCGTCGAGCCGAGGAAGACCACCGAGTACAGCGCCATCACGCGCCCGCGCATCGCGGGGTCGACCGCGAGCTGCAGCGTCGAGTTCACGCCCGCGGCGAAGGTCACGGTGACCATCCCGAGCGGAACGAGGGCGGCGATCTGCAGCGGCAGCGTCGGAGCGGCGGCCGCGGCGAGCATCAGCAGCCCGAAGGCGGCCGCGGCCCACACGAGCAGCCGCGAGTCGACCCGGCCGCGCGCTCCCGCGGCCAGCGCGCCGAGCACGGAGCCGACGCCCATCGACGGTCGTCAGCAGCGCGTAGGTGGTCGCCGTGCCGTGCCAGGTGAAGTCGGCCAGCAGCGGCAGCAGGATCTGGAAGTTGTAGGAGAGCGTCCCGACCAGCGCCATCATCGCCAGCGGGATCAGCAGCGCCGGCGTGCGGCGCACGTAGGCCAGGCCGGAGCGCAGGTCGCCGCGCCGCCGCGGGGCCGGCTTGGGCGTGTCCAGCGCGGCGCGGTCCATGCCCCAGAGCGCGACGATCATCGCGCCGAACGACAGCGCGTTGAGCAGGAAACACGGCCCGACGCCGAGCAGCGCGATCACCGCGCCGGCGGCGGCCGGGCCGACGATCCGGGCGCTGTGGACGATCACGGAGTTCAGCGCGACCGCGTTGACGGTCCGCTCCGGGCCGACGAGCTCGGTCACGAAGCTCTGGCGCGCCGGGTTGTCCAGGGCGTTGATCGCGCCGCGCACGAACACGAGCGCGAAGACCATCCAGACCTCGACCGAGCCGCCCACCACGAGCGCCCACAGCGCCAGCGACGGAAGGGCCATCAGCGCCTGCGTGACGAGCAGCAGCTTGCGCTTGCTCATGCGGTCGGCGAGCACGCCGCCCATCGCGCCGAAGAGCAGGATCGGCAGGAACTGCAGCGCGGCGGTCAGGCCGACGGCCGTGCCGGAGCCCGTGAGCTTCAGCACCAGCCACATCTCGGCGACCGTCTGCATCCAGTTGCCCGAGAGCGAGATCACCTGACCGGCGAAGTAGCGCCGGTAGTTGGGGACGCGAAGGGAGAGGAAGGTGCGATTCAGGGCGGCGCTCACCTACTCGCCGCCCTCCTTCGGCCGTGAGTCCACGCCGAGCATGCGCTCGATGATCGCGGCGGCGCGCTCCAGCGCCTCGCGGTCGGCGGGCTCCAGCGCGTCGATGCGCCGGGCGAGGAAGGCGTCCTTGCGGGCGCGGATCGAGTCCAGCAGCGCGCGGCCCTCGGCCGAGATGCTCACGAGCGAGCTGCGGCGGTCCTGCGGGTCCGCGGCGCGGTCGACGAGCCCGGCCTCCTCGAGCCGCGCGAGCACGCGCGTGACCGTCGGGCGCTGCACGCTGCTCGCGCTCGGCGAGCTCGGAAGGGGTCAGCGGCCCGTGGCGCTCGATCGTCACCAGCGCGGCGGTCTGGGAGGGGGAGAGCCCCGCGCCGGCCTCCTGGCGCAGGCGCCGCGCCATGCGGGAGATGTCCAGCCGCAGGCGGGAGGCGAGATCGGGAGTGACAACGATACGCACGGCTAATTAGTTTAGCGAACTACCTCCGCGCCGGTAGCCTCGACCCGGCCGTGCGCCGCGCCGTCCCCGCCCTCCTCGCCGTGCTCGCTCTCGCCGGCTGCGGCGGCGACGACCCGCCGCCGCCCGATCCGCCGGCCGTCCGGCTCACGATCGAGGCGCCCGCCGACACCTCGACCGTCAAGGAGGACACCGTCGAGCTGCGCGGCCGCGTCCAGCCCGGCGCGCGCCGCCGTCGAGATCGGCGGTGAGGCGGCGGCCGTCGCCAACGGCGCCTTCTCGAAGACGGTCAAGCTCGAAGAGGGCGTCAACGTGATCGACGTCAGCGCGACGATGCCCGGCCGCAGCTCGGCGTTCGCCGCCCTGCGCGTGACCTACGACCCGCGCGTGACGGTCCCGGACCTCCAGGGGACGGTCGACGACGAGGCGGCTTCCCGCCTCGAGGACCTCGGCCTCGAGGTCGAGCTCGAGGCGGTGGGCGGGCTGTTCGACGAGCTGCGCTCGGGCCCGCGCCGCGTGTGCGAGTCCGACCCGCCGGCGGGCTCGGTCGTCGACCCCGGCAGCAGCGTCACGTTGAAGACGGCCAAGCGCTGCGGTTAGTGTCGGCACATGGGCGAGTCGTTCGCTGACCTGGTCTTCGAGGGCGGCGGCGTGAAGGGGATCGGGCTCGCCGGCGCCTACTGCGCGCTGCGCGAGCGCGGCGTGCAGCCCAAGCGCGTGGCGGGCACCTCGGCCGGGGCGATCACGGCGGCGCTCGTGGCCGCGGGCTACGAGGCCGCGGAGCTCGACGAGATCCTGCTCGAGGTCCCGTTCAACCGCTTCAAGGACAAGGCCTGGGAGGACAAGCTGCCGCTCGTCGGCAACCCGCTCAGCGTGCTGTTGCAGCTCGGGATCTACGAGGGCCGCTTCTTCGAGGCGTGGATGACCGGCCTGCTGCAGGCCAAGGGCATCCGGACCTTCGGTCAGCTCGCGGACCCCGAGGCGACGGAGCTCAAGGACCGCTACCGGCTGAAGGTGATCGTCTCCGACGTCACCCACCGGCGGCTGCTCGTGCTGCCCGACGACGCCGAGCACCTCGGCGTCGAGCCCGACGAGCTGGGCGTCGCGTACGCGGTGCGGATGAGCATGTCGATCCCGGTCTTCTTCGAGCCGGTCATGCACCACAACCCGCGCAACGACACCGACCACCTGATCGTCGACGGCGGGATGCTCTCCAACTTCCCGGTCTGGCTGTTCGACGCGCAGAAGGGCGAGCCGCCGCGCTGGCCGACGTTCGGGATGCTGCTCGTCGAGGGCGAGCCGAAGGTGGAGGTCGGCCACCGCGTCGAGGGGGAGGAGCACGGCGTCCCGCGCGGCTCCGTCGTGGACTACGTCAAGGCGCTGGCCTCGACGATGATGGAGGCCCACGACCGGCTCTACCTGGAGAAGTCGACGTTCGTGCGCACGATCCCGATCCGCACGCTCGGCGTCTCCACGACCGAGTTCGGGATCACGCCCGAGCGTGTGCATGCGCTCTACGAGTCCGGCCGCAAGGCCGCCTTCGATTTCCTCGACCGCTGGGACTTCGAGGCCTACAAGGCCGAGTACCGCATCGGCAAGGAGCACTCCCGCCGCGAGGAGCTCGCTACCCGCCCGGCTCAGCCGCGATCAGCGCCACCTTCGCGCGCCCCCGCTCCCGCTTGACGCCGAGCACGATCGCGCCGCCCGTCGGCTCCTCGCCGCCGCGGCGCAGCTCGTAGCGCCCGGTGGCGCGGCCGGCCCGGCCGGCGCTGACGTCGACGTCGGAGAGGTCGTAGCCCGTGATCTCGTTGCCACGGAACTGGCCGCGGTAGGTGGCGAGCACGGAGGCGCGGCCGCGCTGGGAGTCGGCGGGGAAGACGCGCTTGACGTCGCGGGCGAGCACGCGCGAGAGCGCGCCGGCGTCCTCGGAGGCGATCGCCTTCGCGAAGTCGTCCGCGGCGTCGCGGACCTCGCCGCCGGAGAGCTGGGTGCCCGCGGAGGCGGTCCCGCCGTCGCGGACGATCATCACGGCGGCCACCGTGGTCGAGAGCGCGGCGACCGCGAGCAGGCCGAGCGCGCCGCGGCGCGGGCCCCGGACGCGCCGCCGCGAGCGCGCCGGCGCGTGCTCGGGCGGCTCCCACTCGGGCTCGGGCTCGCGGCCGAGCATCTCCGTCGGCATCGCGGTCGTCAACTCGGCGGGCGCGGCGGCGCCGGTGGCGACGGTGCGCTCCTGCTCGGTGACGGGCTCCCCGGCGGCGGCGGCCAGCGCGGCGCGGCCGAGGTCGCCGGCCGACAGGTAGCGGTCCTCGGGCCGCTTGGCCAGCGCGCGCTCGATCACGCGGTCGAACGCGGCCGGGACCCGCGCGTGATCCGACGGGCGCGGCGGCGGCTGGTGCAGGTGCGCGCTCATCGTCTGCGGGACGGTGTCGCGACGGAACGGCGGCAGGCCGGTCAGCGCCGCGAACAGCACGCAGCCGAGCGCGTAGACGTCCGAGCGGGCGTCGCACGGCTCCCCGCGCAGGTGCTCGGGCGACATGTAGTCCACGGTGCCGATCCAGGCGCCGCTCTCCGTGATCCGCTCGTCGGCCGCCTGCAGGCGGCTGAGGCCGAAGTCGCCGAGGTAGGCGTGCTCGCCTGCGAGCAGGACGTTGGCCGGCTTGACGTCGCGATGCACGAGCCCGGCGGCGTGCGCGGCGTCCAGGCCGGCGGCCACCTGGGAGACGACCCGTGCCGCGCGCGCGGGGGCGAGCGGGCCCTCGTGCTTGAGGCAGCGGTGCAGGTCGGTCCCGCCGACGTAGCGCATGACCAGGTACAGGCGGCCGTGCTCCTCGCCGGCGGCGTGCACGGGAACGAGGTTGGGATGGTCGATCGCCGCGGCCAGCCGCGCCTCGAGCGAGAAGCGCGTGCGCAGTCCGGGGTCGCGAGCGCGGTCGGCGGCGATCACCTTGATCGCGACGGGGCGGCCGAGGTCGAGCTGGGTGGCGCGGTAGACGACGCCCATCCCGCCGCGGCCGGCGACGCCCTCGATCCGGCAGCCGGCGATCTCCGCGCCGGGGGCGAGCTCGAGCGTGGGGTGGGTGTCCGTGGTGGGCGGCAGAGCCAGGGATTCTGGCACCGGCTGGTAGACCTCAGGCGATGGACGACCTGGACCGTGCCGTGGAGACCGTGGTCGGCCGCTGTCTCGGCGTGCGCGCGGGGGAGCAGGTGGCCGTCGTGGTCGACGAGCAGACGAGCGCGTTCGGCGGGCGCCTGCGGGCCGCGGCGGCGGCCGCCGGCGCCGATGCCGTCACGTGCGTGATGGACGCCCGCGGCGAGCACGGCGAGGAGCCGCCCGCGCCCGTCGCGGCGGCGCTCGCGGCCGCCGACGTGTTCATCGCGCCGACCTCGAAGTCGCTCTCGCACACCAAGGCGCGCAAGGCCGCCACCGACGGCGGCGCGCGCGGCGCCACGCTGCCCGGCGTGACCGCGAGCATGCTCGCGCGGCTGATGGCCTGCGACCTCGACGCGCTGCAGCGCCGCTCGGCCGAGCTCGCGCGGCTGCTCTCCGACGCCGACGAGGCGCACATCACCTGCCCGCGCGGGACCGACCTGCGGCTGAACCTCTCCGGCCGCGCCGGGATCGCCGACGACGGCGACCTCACGGGCGAGCGCGCGTTCGGCAACCTCCCGTGCGGGGAGGGCTTCACCTCGCCGCTGGGCGCCGAGGGGACCATGGTCACGGGCTGCCTGGCGAGCATCGGGCTGCCGCTCGGCGAGCCGCCGCTGCTCACGATCGAGGACGGCCGGCTGGTGTCCGCGACCCAGCCCGAGGGCGAGCGGCTGCTGGCCGCGCTGGACGCCGCGGGCGGTCAGGGCCGCAACGTCGCCGAGCTCGGGATCGGCACCAACGAGCGCGCGGAGCTGACGGGCAACATCCTCGAGGACGAGAAGATCCTCGGCACCGTGCACGTGGCCTTCGGGGCCAGCGCGGGGATCGGCGGGACCGTCTCCGTGCCCGTGCACCTGGACTGCCTGATCCTCGAGCCGACGGTCGAGATCGCTGGCAATCGCGTACTCGAGCGGGGACACTTGGCGCTGTGAACCGCGCCGCACGGATCCTCCTGCTGGCCGTCGCCCTGCTCGCGCTGGGCGCCGCGGCCGCCTACGCCGGCCCCGGCGGCGGCACCTCCGGCTTCGGCGGCGGTGGCGGGGGCGGGGGAGGCGGCGGTGGTGGCTTCGGCGGCGGCGGCACGTCGGGAGGCGGCAGCGGCACCGGCGGGACGGGCGGCGGCGTCGCGTTCCTGGTCTTCGTCGGGATCGTCATCGCCTTCATCGCCTTCTCGGCCGTGGCGACGGCGTTCGGCGTGCGCCGCACGCGCAAGCGCCGCGCCGCGCGCGAGCGGGCCGTCGAGCTGGCCTCGGCGGAGGCCGCGGACGACGACGCCTCCTTCGCGGCCGACGAGGTCCGCGGCGAGGCCGCCGCGTTGTCGAACCTGATCGTCGAGGCGTGGACGGCCCGCGACCGCGAGCAGCTGCGGCGCATGCTCGCGCCCGACCTCATGGTCGAGTGGGAGCGCCGGCTTGACGACTTCGACCGCAAGGGCTGGCACAACGTCTGCCAGATCGTGGAGGGCCCGAAGGTCGAGTACCTCGGCCTGGTCAACCGCGCCGACGACGCCGACGACCGCGTGACCGTGCGGGTCGAGTCGCGCCAGCGCGACGTCGTCGTCGACCGCAACGGCGCGACCCTCACGCGCACGGGCCAGCCCGAGCTCGTCACGGTCGCGGAGTACTGGACGCTCGGCAAGCGCGACGGCCGCTGGGTCCTGCTGTCGATCGAGCAGGACGCCGAGGGCGCCCACCATCTCGACGCCGACATCGTCGCCTCGCCCTGGGGCGACGACACGCGCCTGCGCGACGAGGCGGTCACAGAGCTCGCGACCGCCGACGCCGTGCCCGACGGCCAGATCGCCGAGGTCGCCGACCTCGACTTCGACGGCACCGCCCGCGCCGCAGCGCTGGACCTCGCGACGGTCGACGGCCGCTTCGCGCCCGACGTGCTCGAGGCCGCCGCGCGCCGGGCCGTCGCCGCCTGGGCCGAGGCCGTCGACGGCGCCGACGCCGCGCTCGAGCGCGCCGCCACGCCCGAGGCCGTCCGCGAGCTCCTCTACGCCGGCGACGCCAGCGAGCGCACCCGGCTCGTCGTCCGCGGCCCGAGGCTGCGCGCGCTGCGCATCACCGCGCTGCACGCCGACGCGACCCCGCCCGCGATGAGCGTCGAGGCCGACCTGACCGGCCGCCGCTACCGCGAGAACCGCGACACGGTCGCGGTCGTCGAGGGCTCCAAGGAGCGCGAGACGGAGTTCACCGAGCGCTGGACGATGACGCTCGACGGGGACACCGAGACGCCGTGGCGGATCGCGCGGACCGGCGCCGTCCTCGCGCCGGGCGCGTGAGTGACCCTCCTCGCGGTTCCTAACGTCTCCGAGGGCCGGGACCACACCACCCTCGACGCCATCGGCGAGGCCTTCGTACACGGAGGCGCACGGCTGCTCGACCGCCACGAGGACGCAGACCACCACCGCGCCGTCTACACGCTCGCCGGCGAACCCGGGACGCTGGCCAACGCCGTACTCCACGGGGCCCGAGAGGCCATCGCCCGCATCGACCTCACCACCCACGAGGGCGAGCACCCGCGGGTCGGCGCCATCGACGTCGCCCCGATCGTCCACCTCGACGACAAGGACCGAGGCGCCGCCACCGCCGAGGCGCTCGTCCTCGCGGACGCCCTCGGACGCGAGGGCCTGCCCGTCTACCTCTACGGAGCACTGGCCGGCGGCCGCACACGAGCAGAGCTGCGCCGAGGCGGCCCGCACGAGCTGATCGCCCGCACCACCCCCGACTACGGCCCGCCGACGCTGCACCCGACGGCCGGCGCCGTCCTGGTCGCGGCGCGCCCCCCGCTCGTGGCCTTCAACGTCGAGCTCGCGCCGCCCGCGACGCTCGAGGACGCGCGGGCGATCGCCGCCCTGATCCGCGAGGGCGGCCCCGAGGGGCTGCCGGGCGTCCGGGCGATCGGCGTGCGGCTCGCCCACGCCGCGCAGGTCTCCACCAACGTCGAGGACCATCGCGCCGCGACGCCGGCCGACGTGGTGGCGGCGGTGCGCCGCCACGCTTCCGTGGCGGCCGCGGAGCTGGTCGCCCTGGTGCCGGAGGCGGCACTCAGGGACTTCCCCGGGGACGTCGTGCTTCGCAACGGCGCGACGATCGAGGAGCGGCTCGAGGGGGCGGGTCTTCGCTCTCGGCCGTGCGAGAAGGACGATCGAGGCGGCGGCGATGGCGGCGCCGCGTGAGCAGCGCTCGGGCGATGGTGTGGATCACGGTGGCTCCTTTCGAAAGTGCGGCGGGGGCCGGCGGTGGTGCCGGCCCCGGCGCGGATGGTCAGGCGATGCGGCGGGCCCTGACGAGCCCCGACGTCCCGGCGGCGACGATCACGGCACCGGCGAGGCCGAGCGCCACGAGCAGCCACGTGTCCGGCCGGCTGCTGTTGCCGTCGACCGCCGGCAGCGCCTTCGGCGCGCCCGTGGCCGGCGGGGCGGCCGGGGTCACCGGGGGCCGGGACGCGTCGCGGGCGTGCTCGCCGCGCAGGTCCTGCGTGGGCGCCGCCGGCGAGGCGAGCGTGACGGTGGCGGCCGCGTCGCGGGCGTGCTCGCCGCGCAGGTCCTGCGTGGGCGCCGCCGGCGAGGCGAGCGTGACGGTGGCGGCCGCGTCGCGGGCGTGCTCGCCGCGCATGTCCTGCCCGGGCGTGACGGTGCCGGCGAGGCTCGACGTCGGCGCCGCCTGGCGCGGGGCGGTGTCGGCCGGCTTCGCCATCGCGGGCGAGGCGAGCAGCAGGCTCGCGGCGATGGCGGCGCCGAGCACGGAACGGGGGGTGGTGAGGGGCATGGGGCGGACTCCTGGATGCGGTGGGTTGACTCGGCGAGCGTCCCGCCTTCCGCTTGCACCCCGGTTGCAGTTCGCTGACAGCCGTGCAGGACCCCGCGTGCGCGGATACCGTCACGCCTAGCCGTGGAGTTCCGGATCCTGGGTCCGCTCGAGGTGCGCGCCGGTGGCGACGCGGTGCCGCTGCCGGGCGCGAAGCCGCGGGCCGTGCTCGCCATGCTCCTCCTGCACGCCAACCGGCCCGTGGGCGCCGGCCGGATCGCGCAGGCGCTGTGGGGGGAGGACGCGCCGAGCAGCGCCGTCAACACGGTGCAGGTGCACGTCTCCCGCCTGCGCAAGGCGCTCGGCGACGGTGGCGCGCTCGTGACCACCGCGGCGGGCTACGAGCTGCGGGTCGAGCCCGGCGAGCTCGACGCGGATCGGCTCGCCGCCGGGCTCGAGCTGGGGCGCGGCGAGCTCGCGGCCGGTCACTGCGAGGCCGCCGCGGCCGCCCTGGAGAGCGCGCTCGCGGAGTGGCGGGGACCGCCGCTGGCCGACCTCGGGGACATGCCGTTCGCCGAGCGCGAGCGCGCACGGCTGGAAGAGGTCCGGGTCGCCGCGCTCGAGGAGCTCGTCGAGGCGCGGCTCGCGCTCGGCCGCCACGCGGAGGCGGCCGGGCAGCTCGACGCGCTGATCGCCGAGTACCCCTACCGCGAGCGCCTCTGGGCGCAGCTCATGCTCGCGTTGTACCGCTGCGATCGCCAGGCGGACGCGCTCCAGGCCTACCAGGACGCGCGCTCGGCGCTCGTCGGGCAACTCGGCATCGAGCCCGGCGAGCGGCTGCGGTCGCTCGAGCGCTCGATCCTCGCGCAGGATCCCGCGCTCGCTGCGCCGCCCGCGGCCGTGGCGGCCGCGCCGGCGCCGATGCCGCCCGAGACCGCTCGCGGCGAGCGCCCCGGGCGGCGGCTGGTGAGCGTGGTCTCCGCCGGCGCCGCCGAGCCGCTCGACCCGGAGGTCATGCACGCGATCGCCGAAGCCTGCCGCGCCGTCATCGCCCGCCACGGCGGGAGCGTCGAGTACGTCACCGACGACGCCGTGACCGCCGTCTTCGGGCTCGCCGAGCTGCACGAGGACGACGCGCTGCGCGCCGTGCGCGCCGCTCTGGAGCTGCACGACGCGGCGGAGCTCCCGCTGAGGATCGGCGTCGAGACCGGCGAGGCGTTCGTCGCCGGGACGGACGGCTCGCAGCGCGCGCCGCTCGCCACCGGCATGGCCTTCTCCCACGCGTCCGCGCTGCGGGCCGCCGCGACGCTCGGGGAGACCCTGCTCGGCGGCCAGGTCCACGCGCTGGTCGGCGATGCCGTCCGCGCCGAGCCGCTGCCCACCGGCGTCGAGGGCCGCGCGGCGTGGCGGGTGGACGCCCTGCTCGAGACGGGCTCCCAGCGTCCACGGCGCAGCGCGTTCGTCGATCGCGGGCCGGAGCTGGCTGCACTGCGGACGGCGTTCGAGCAGGCACGAGACGAGCGCTCGTGCCGGCTGGTCACCGTGATCGGGCCCGCCGGCATCGGCAAGTCCCGGCTCGCACACGAGCTCGCCGCGGGCCTCGAAGCGGCCGTGGTGACCGGAGGCTGCCCCTCCTACGGCGAGGGCGTGACGTACCGGCCCCTGGCCGAGATCGTCACCCAGCTCGGCGGGCGCGACCGCGTCGCCGCGCTGCTCGGCGACGACGCCGCAGGCCAAGCGGTGCTCGCCGCCGCGGGGATGTCGGACGGGCACGCGCAGGCCGAGGAGACGTTCTGGGCGGTGCGCCGGCTGCTCGAGGGCGCGGCCGCCGACCGCCCGCTCGTCGTGGTCCTCGAGGACCTGCACTGGGCGGAGCCCACGCTGCTCGATCTCGTCGAGTACCTCGGCGTCTTCGCCGGTGGCCGCGCGATCCTGCTCGTCTGCGTCGCCCGGCCGGAGCTGCTCGAATCGCGGCCGGCATGGGCGGCGCCGCACGCCGGCCGCCCCGTGCTCGTGCTCGACCCGCTCCCGGAGGGCGACGCGCGCCGGCTCGTCGCCGCCGCGGGCGAGCTGCCCTTGGGCGCCGCCGACCGGATCGTCGAGACGGCCGAGGGCAACCCGCTCTTCCTGGAGCAGCTGGTCGCCGTCGGCGCGGGCGGCGATGCCATGCCGGCCGACATCCAGGCCGTGCTGGCGGCGCGGCTCGGGCGGCTGGAGGCCGCCGAGCGCGCCCTGCTCGAGGACGCCTCCGTGCAGGGCCGGACGTTCTACGCCGCCGAGGAGCTCGTCCCGGACGTCAGCGCGACGCGCCTCGTCGCGCTGGTGCAGAAGCAGCTCGTGCAGCCGGATCGCTCGGAGCTGCCAGGGCGCGACGCGTTCCGGTTCTCGCACGCCCTCATCCGCGAGGCCGCCTACCGCAACCTGTCGCGTCAGCGGCGGGCGGAGCTGCACGAGACCGCGGCCCGCTGGCTCGAGGCTCAGCCCGGCACGCACGACGAGACCGCCGGCCACCATCTCGCCGAGGCCCACGCCGCCCGGGCGGCGCTCGGCCGCGCCGACCCCGAGCTGGCGCGAGCCGCCGTGGAGCGGCTCGCGACCGCCGCCGACGCGGCGCTGCTGCGCGGCGACCCCTCGGCGGGCGCCCGGTTGCTCGAGCGTGCCGCCTCGCTGCAGCCCGGCGGCGAGCTGCTCCCGGCGCTCGGGGCGGCGCTGTTCGAGGCCGGCCGGGTCGCCGACGCGGCCCGGGTGCTCGAGCAGGCGGTCGAGGCCGCGCAGGACCACCGGCGGAGGGCGCGCGCGCTGGTCGAGCTCGAGCTGGTGCGGCTGGAGACCGACCCCGGCGCGGCCGGGACCGTGCCGGATCGCGACTGGGCCGCGCTCGCCGGCGACGCCGACGGCGAGTGTCGCGTGAGCCTGCTGCGCGGTCAGCTCGCGTGGGGTGCCGGCCGGGCGGCGGAGGCCGACGCGGCGTGGGCCGAGGCCGCCGAGATGGCGGAGCGGGCCGGCCTGCGGCGTGTCCTGTTCGAGGTCGTCGGCTGGCGGGCCGCGGCGGCGGCGCTCGGACCCGAGCCCGCCGGCAGCGCGATCGCGCGGCTCGAGGCGTTCCGCGAGCTTGCGCGGCCCAGCCCGATCGCGACCGCCTCGGCGCTGAACCCACTGGCCTACCTGCACGCCATGCGCGGCGACCTGGACGCCGCGGATGCGCTGCTCGCGGAGGCGGACGCGATCCTGCACGAGCTCGGCGGCCTCGGCGCGGGCGTCTCGCACCTGGAGGCGTTCGTGAGGTTGCTCGCGGGACAGCCCGCCCGTGCGGAAGCGCTCCTGCGCGAGGACGTCGAGACCCTCTCGGCGATGAGCGAGGGCGCGGCGCTGGCCACCACGACGGCGCTGCTGGCCCGTGCCGTGCTCGCCCAGGATCGTGCCGAGGAGGCCGGCGGGCTCGCGCTCGAGGCCGACCGGCGGGCCGCGCCAGAGGACACGCTGACCCAGGCACTGTGGCGCGGCGTGCGCGCCCAGGTGCTCGCACGGGCGGGCGACGAGGAGGAGGCGATGGCGCTGGCGCGCGAGGCGGTGGCCGTGCTCGAGCCGACCGACTTGCTCTGCAACCGGGGCGATGCGATGCTCGACCTCGCCGCCGTGCTCGGGATCTGCGGGCGCCGCGGCGAGTCGGAGCGCGCGGCCGGTGCCGCCGTCGCCCTGTACGAGCGCAAGGGCAACGTCGTGGCGGCGGCCCGGGCGAAGGCGCTTCTCACCGACCCACAAGGAGATAGGTGATGGGCGTCAGGCCGAACATCCAGTCCCCCCTCGAGATCACCGGGGGACTCCTGGTCGTGCACGGTGAGTCCGACCGGCCGCTGCCGGAGGTGCTGCAGGTCGTCGTGGTGCAGGAGGGCACGACGGCGGACGGCCGCGGCGACGTGGCGCACGGGGTCCCGGTGCGGGCCTCGGCGAACTGGCGGGCGGAGCTGCCGGCCGCCGGCTTCGAGGCCGGCCCGGCGGAGGCGGTCGGCGTGGAGATCCGGGTCGCCCCGTTCGAGGTCACCTCGTGGACCCAGTCGGTGACCATCAAGTAGCGGGCCACGGCTCGCCGCCCCGGGGGATGGAGGCCGTCCCGGGCGGTCGCTTCGGGACGCTCGTCCCGGGCCTGGCGGCCGCTCCGACGCGGCCGGACGAGATCGACGCGCTCGTCGGGCTGCTCGCGGACCGACAGGGCGTCAGGCAGAACGACACCATCCCGGCCGGGTTCACCTACCTCGGCCAGTTCATCGACCACGACATCACCTTCGACCCCACGCCGTTCGCGGCGGCGCGGCGCGACCCGGCGGCGCTGCGCAACTTCCGCACCCCCCGCCTCGACCTCGACTCCGTCTACGGGCTCGGCCCGGTGGTCCAGCCCTATCTCTACGACCGCGACGCGCCGGGGAAGCTCCTGCTGACGGAGACGCCGCTGCTCGACCTCCCGCGCAATCGCCAGGGGCACGCGCTGATCGGCGACATGCGCAACGACGAGAACGCGATCGTCTCCCAGCTGCACCTGCTGTTCCTGCGCTTCCACAACCGGATCGCGGGTGAGCTCGGCTTCGAGGCCGCGCAGCGGCTCGTCCGGCGCCACTTCCACTGGATCGTGCTGCACAAGTACCTTCCCGCCGTGCTCGGCTCGCGATTCGCCGGCCCGCGCGAGCACTTCACCTTCGACGGGGAGCCGTTCATCCCCGTCGAGTTCTCCGGCGCTGCGTTCCGTCTCCACTCGATGGTCCGCGACGACTACGGGGTCAAGCCCCTCCCGACGCCCGGAGCCCTGTCCCTGTTCCCGGAGCTCCGGGGCTTCCGGGCGCTGAAGCCCGAACGCGAGATCGCCTGGGAGCGCTTCTTCACCCTGACCGACGACGCGCCGCAGGCGAGCGGGACGTTCGACACCCGGCTCGCGCCGTCACTGTTCCTCCTGCCCGAGGGGGAGCCGGTGCTGGCGCGGCGCACGCTGCGGCGCGGCGTCAAGCTCGGGCTCCCCTCGGGTCAGGACCTCGCCGGCGCGATGGGGGCGCCCCAGCTCGATGCCGCCGACCTGCTCCTCGGCGACGCCGACGAGCCGGCCAGGGAGGCGCTCAGCGCCGCCACGCCGCTCTGGTACTGGCTCCTCTGCGAGGCGCAGAAGGCCGGCGGGCAGCACCTCGGCCCGCTCGGCCGGCGGATCGTGGGCGAGGTGCTGGTCGGCCTCATCGAGACGGATCCGGAGTCGTTCCTCAACCAGGAGCCGGGGTGGGAGCCGGGCGAGCTCGGCGGGACCCAGGGCGACTTCACGATGGCCTCGCTCGTGCGCTTCGCGCAGGGCGGCGACCCGGAGTGATCGCGCCGCCCGCGGGCACTATCCTCGGTGGGACCATGGCCCAGACCAAGCGCAAGCGCCGGACCAAGCACCGCGGCAACGCCGCCGGGATGGTGGAGGCGCGGGGGCGCACGAGCCGCCGCGAGAACATGTCGCCGGCCGAGCGCAAGAAGGCCGACCGGGCCTCCGCGCGTGACGCGCGGATGAACAAGCCGCCGACCTGGAACAGCGCGTTCTTCAAGGCCGCGCTGATGGCCGCGCTGCTGTTCGTCTTCACCCAGATCGGGCTCTTCGGCGGCGACACGTCGATCTCCCAGTCGCTGTTCCTGTCGCTGTTCGCGCTCGTGCTCTACACGCCGCTGGCGTACGCGACGGACAAGTTCGTCTACTCACGCGCACAGAAGCGCCGCGCCAAGCAGACCTGATGGAGGCGCGCTACCTGACGGTGGGGGTGGCCCAGGAGAACACCTGGATCGTCCGCCGCGACGGCAGCGACAGGGGGTTGCTGGTCGACCCGGGCGACGAGCCCGATCGCATCCGGGCGGCGCTCGAGGACCTCGGTGTGAAGGCGGTCGAGGCGATCCTGCTCACCCACTGCCACTTCGACCACGTCGGGGCCGTCGCGCCGATGGCCGAGGCCACCGGCGCGCCCGTGTACTGCCCCAAGCTCGAGGTGCCTCTGCTGGCCGACATCATGGCCTGGGTGCCGTGGCCGGGCATCGGCCCGTTCGAGTCCTACGACGCCGACGAGACGCTCGAGGGCGGCGAGTCGCTCGAGCTCGCCGGCCTGCAGATCGAGGTCAGGTTCGTTCCCGGCCACTCGCCGGGGCATCTCGCGTACTCGATCCCGTCCGAGGGCGCCGTGCTCTCGGGCGACGTGCTCTTCCAGGGCTCGATCGGCCGCACCGACCTGCCCGGCGGCGACCACGCACGGCTGCTGCGCTCGATCGGCGAGCTGCTGGCGGCGCTCCCCGCCGAGACCGCCGTGCTCCCGGGCCACATGGCGCCGACGACGCTCGGCGCCGAGCGCGCCACCAACCCGTTCCTGCACGAACTCTCGGCGTGAGCGAGAAGATCCAGGCCCCGCGCGGCACGTTCGACGTGCTGGGCGATGACGCGCTGGCCCGCGACCGGCTGGAGGCGACCGCCCGCGGCATCCTCGAGCCCGCGGGCTACGAGCGCATCGAGACGCCGATGTTCGAGTCCACGGCGCTGTTCGCGCGCGGGGTGGGGGAGTCCACCGACGTCGTGCAGAAGGAGATGTACACCTTCGACTCGGGGGAAGAGTCCGAGTCGCTGACGCTGCGCCCGGAGGGCACCGCGCCGGTCTGCCGCGCCTACCTCGAGCACGGGATGCACAAGCTCCCGCAGCCCGTGAAGCTCTGGTACCTGTCGAGCTACTTCCGCCGCGAGCGCCCGCAGAAGGGCCGCTACCGGCAGTTCTGGCAGCTCGGGATCGAGGCGATCGGCTCCGACGACCCGGCCGTCGACGCCGAGGCGATCCTGCTGCTGAGCGAGATCCTCGAGGCGATCGGCGCCCGCGGCCTGCGGCTGCGCCTGTCGAGCCTCGGGACCGCCTCGTCGCGGGCCGCCTACCGCGAGGAGCTCACCGCCTACCTGCGAGCCAACGAGGACCGGCTCTCGGAGGAGGTCCGCGACCGCATCGACATCAACCCGCTGCGCGCCTTCGACGCCGACCACCCCGGCACGCGCGAGGTCATGGCCGGCGCACCGCTGCTGCTGGACTTCCTCGCCGACGACGACCACGAGCACTTCGAGGCCGTCAAGGCGCTGCTCGACGCCGCCGGCGTGGTCTTCGAGGTCGACCCCACGCTCGTGCGCGGCCTGGACTACTACACGCGGACGGTGTTCGAGTACACCTCCGACGCGCTGGGCTCGCAGTCCGGCGTCGGCGGCGGCGGCCGCTACGACGGGCTGATGGAGCAGATCGGCGGCCGGCGCGCGCCCGGCATCGGCTGGGCCGCCGGCGTCGAGCGCATGCTGCTCGCCTCGCCCGCGCAGCCCGTCGCGCCCCCGCCCGTGGACCTCTACGTGGCCTACGCCAAGCCCGAGTACCGCCTGGAAGCCTTCCGCCTCGCCGCCGACGCCCGCCGGGCCGGCCACGCGGCAAGACTCGAACTCGGCGGGCGCTCGCTGAAGGGCCAGCTCAAGCAGGCCGACCGGACCGGTGCCCGCTACGTTGCCATCCTCGGCGACGAGGGCACGTCGCTCAAGGACATGCAATCGGGAGAGCAGAAGACGGTGGAGCGCGACACGGTGATGCATCACATCCGGGGCGCCCTGTGAGGCCGCCGCGCGCGAACCCCTACCGCGACGCGTGGGCGGGCGAGCTCGACGCCCAGCGGGCGGGGGAGACCGTCCGGGTCGCGGGCTGGGTCGCCCGGCGCCGGGACCTCGGCGGCCTGATCTTCATCGACCTGCGCGACCGCAGCGGCGTGCTCCAGCTCGTCTTCCACCCGGAGACGTCGCCCGACGCGCACGCGCTGGCCGGCACGCTGCGCTCCGAGCACGTGCTCAGCGTCGAGGGCGAGGTCGTCCGCCGCGAGGAGGGCACGGTCAACCCCAAGATCGCCACGGGCGAGATCGAGCTGTCGGTCGCCGGCGCGGAGCGCCTCGCGGAGTCGCCGACGCCGCCCTTCTCGATCGAGGACGGCGACGAGGTCGACGAGCTGCTGCGGCTGCGCCACCGCATGCTCGACCTCCGCCGCGAGCCGATGCAGCAGACGATCCAGCTGCGCCACACGATCGTCCGCGCGATCCGCGACTACCTGAACTCGCGTGACTTCCTGGACATCGAGACGCCGATCCTCACGGCCTCGACGCCCGAGGGCGCGCGCGACTTCCTGGTCCCGGCGCGGATGCGGCCGGGCGCCTTCTACGCGCTGCCGCAGTCGCCGCAGCTGTTCAAGCAGCTGCTGATGATGTCGGGCTACGAGCGCTACTACCAGATCGCCCGCTGCTTCCGCGACGAGGACCTGCGCGGCTTCCGCCAGCCCGAGTTCACGCAGCTCGACATCGAGATGGCGTTCGTCGAGGAGGACGACGTCATCGAGCTCATCGAGGGCCTGATGTCGCGCGTGTTCGAGGACGCCGCGCTTCCCGGTGCCCGGGCCCCCGTGGCCGCGGATGCCGTTCGCGGAGGCGATGCTGCGCTACGGCTCCGACAAGCCCGACGTGCGCTTCGGCCTGGAGATGTCCGAGGTGGGCGACGCGCTGCGCGGCACGGAGTTCAAGGTCTTCCAGAACGTGCTCGGCTCAGGCGGCGCCGTGCGCGGGCTGAACGCGGGGGCGCGGGAGCTGCCGCGCTCGGAGCTGGACTCGCTGACCGAGCACGCCAAGCGCTTCGGCGCCGGCGGCCTGGTCTGGGCGTTCGTGCAGGAGGACGGCGCCTGGCGCTCGCCGACGGCCAAGTTCCTCTCCGACACGGAGCGCGAGGACGTCACCCGCGCGCTCGGCGGCAAGCCCGGCGACCTGCTGCTGATCGTCGCCGACAAGCCCGACGTGGCCGCCACCGCGCTCGGCGAGGTGCGGCTCGAGCTCGCGCGGCGCTTCGACCTCGTCCCGGAGGGCCGCCACAACGCGCTGTGGATCGTGGACCCGCCGATGTTCGAGTGGAGCGAGGCGGAGGGCCGGTGGGGCGCGCTGCACCACCCGTTCACCGCGCCGCTGGGCTCCTTCGAGGACCCCGCCGCGATGAGCTCGCGCGGCTACGACATGGTGCTCGACGGCGTCGAGATCGGCGGCGGGTCGGTCCGTATCCACCGCCCGGAGGTCCAGGAGCAGGTCTTCCAGGTCCTCGGCATCTCCGAGCAGCAGGCGCAGGAGCGCTTCGGCTTCCTGCTCGACGCGCTGCGCTACGGGGCGCCACCGCACGGCGGCATCGCGTTCGGGATCGACCGGATCGTCGCCATCCTCGCCGGCCGCGAGTCGATCCGCGACGTGATCGCGTTCCCGAAGACCGCCACGGGCTCCGACCCGCTCACCGGCGCGCCGTCCGTCGTCGACGGCGCCCAGCTCGCCGAGCTCGGCGTCAAGCTCACCGTTCCGCCGCCGGAGTAGTCAGGTCCGCACCCCATCCGGCTAAGGATCGGAGGGGTGCGTGCCGATATGCGGGACTGTGAGCCAGATCTCCCCGCCCATCCGCATCGTCCTCGTCGCCGCCATCGCGCTGATGGCCGCCTGGATGCTCTTCCTGCGTCCCAAGACCGAAGCCACCCCCGCGCCCACGCCGGCCCCCGCGACCGCCCCGGGCGTCACCGGGCTGTCGAAGGCCGTCGACAAGGCGAAGGACGCCGGCACCGCCCAGGAGGCGCGCGACGGCAAGGTGCAAGAGGCGACCGGCGACGACGCGGCATCCGCCAAGTCGGGCGCGTCCAAGGCCGGCTCGAAGGACGGCTCCGCGACCGCTCTGGTCAGCGGCCGCGTGCTCCCGCTCGAGCCGCTCACCGAGGACCAGACCAAGGGCCTGCCGAAGAAGGTCGTCCGCGCCCTGGACAACCGCCAGGTCTTCGCCGTCGGCGTCTTCGACACCAAGGAGAAGCGCTGGGCGCAGATGGCTTCCGACGACCGCGAGGTTCGTCGCGAGCTGTCGAAGGCCAACCGCTACGACGGCAAGGTCGTGGTGGCGCAGAGCTCGCTCGGCGAGCTCAACAAGCTCAACGCCATCGTCGGCGGCCTCGGCGTGTCGCAGACCCCGTCGGTCGTCGTCGTGGACCGCAACCGCAACGCCGTCGTCCTGACCGGCTTCGTGGAGCGCAACGCGATCAACCAGGCGATCGCGGACGCCCGCCGCAATAGCACCGAGCGCAGAATCAAGGACCCCTACGTCCGGGCGCTCAACGAGACCTGCGCGAACTTCGACCTACGCATGAGCCGCTTCAACATGCCGGCCACCCGCGCTCAGGTGAAGCCCTCGCTGCGCCGCTTCGAGCGTCTGCTCGCCTCTTACCGCGTCGGCTTCGCCTCGCTGAACGCCCCGGCGAAGTACATGCCGATCCAGCGCCAAGTGGGCATCGTCCTGCGCAGGGGCGAGCGCTTCGCCACCACGCTGCGCTCGGGCCGCTTCAACCAGATCGACGCGGCGGCCACCGCGCTGCTGGCCTCCAGCACCGGCCTGGACCGCAAGTTCGCTGCCGCCGGCGCCACCACCTGCGTGTCGAACCGCAAGGCGTAGCCGCCTAGACTCGGCGGTGTGGACCGCGAGCGCTTCGCCGAGCACCTGAGCGCGCCGGCGGGGCGCGGCGTGCCCGTCGCCGGCGGGCACGACGGCGCGGCCGGCGGTGCCGCCTGCGGCGACCTCGTCCGGATCACGCTGCGCGTCGAGGGCGACCGGGTCGCCCAGGTCGGTTTCGAGGCCTCGGGCTGCGGCGCGCTCACCGCCGCGGCCTCGGCCGCCGTGACGCTCGTCGAGGGCGAGCCGCTGCTCGACGCCGCGCGCGTGGGCGCGCACGCCCTCTCGGAGGAGCTGGGCGGGCTCTCGCCCGGCAAGTTCCACGCCGCCGACCTCGTCGCCGACGCGCTGCACGGCGCGCTCGGCCGTGCCGCGCACGCGCAGGCGCAGCTGGCGCCCGACCCCGGGCGGACGCTCGTGGCGATGAGCGGCGGGGTCGACTCGGCGGTGGCCGGCCTGCTCGCGGGCGAGGGGGCCGTGGCGGTCACGCTCGAGCTCTGGGCGGACCCGCACAACGACGCGGAGGCGTCCTGCTGCTCGGCGCACGCCGTCCGCGTGGCGCGATCCGTCGCGCACGGGATGGGGATGCCGCACTTCACGCTGGACCTGCGCGAGCCGTTCCGGGCCGGCGTCGTCGAGCCGTTCCTGGCCGGCTACGCCGCTGGCGTGACCCCGAACCCGTGCGTGGGCTGCAACGGGCACGTGCGGCTCGACGCCATGGTCGCCTTCGCCGACCGGCTCGGCGCGGCGACGCTGGCCACGGGCCACTACGCGCGCGTGACCGAGGACGGGCTGCTGCGCGCGGCGGCGGACCCGGCCAAGGACCAGACCTACATGCTCGCCGCCGTGGCGCCGGAGACGCTCGCGCGGCTGCGCTTCCCGCTCGGCGAGCTGACCAAGCCGCAGGTGCGCGAGCTGGCCGCCGAGGCCGGGCTGCCCGTGGCCTCCAAGGCCGAGTCGCAGGACCTGTGCTTCCTGGCCGGGACCGGCAAGGCGGCGTTCCTGGCCCGCCACGCCGGGCTCGACGACCGTCCGGGGGAGATCGTCGACCGCGCCGGGAACGTGCTCGCCCGTCACCGCGGTGCGCACCACTTCACGGTCGGCCAGCGCAAGGGGCTTGGCGTCGCCGCCCCGGAGCCGCTGTACGTGCTCGCCACGCACGCGGGTTCGAACCGCGTCGTGGCCGGGCCGCGCGAGGCGCTCGCCACCACCGAGGTCCGCCTGCGCGGCGCCCGCCTGCACCGCGGCGCCGCCGAGGTCGACCGCGTCAAGCTGCGCTACCGCTCGCGCGCCGTGCCGTGCCGCGTGAGCGCCGAGCACGGCCGCGGCCGGGTCGAGCTCGAGCTGCTCGAGCCCGTCGACGGCGCAGCGCCCGGCCAGACCGCCTGCCTGCTGCGCGGTGACGTCGTCGTGGGGTGGGGGACGATCGCCGCGGGATAGGCTGGACTCGCCATGGCGATGAGCACCGACGAGATCCGCGAGCGCTACCTGTCCTTCTTCGAGGAGCGCGATCACAAGCGCCTGCCCTCGTTCCCGCTGATCCCGCCGGCCAGCGACACCTCGACGCTGCTGATCATCGCGGGCATGCAGCCGCTCAAGCCGTGGCTGAGCGGCCGCGAGAAGCCGCCCCACCACCGGCTCACCGACGCCCAGAAGGTCTTCCGCACGCCGGACATCGAGGAGGTCGGCTCCACCTCGAGGCACCTGACCTTCTTCGAGATGATGGGCAACTTCTCGATCGGCGACTACTTCAAGGAGGGCGCGGCCCGCTTCGCCTGGGACCTCTCCGTCGACGGCTTCGGCCTGAACCCCGACGACATCTGGGTCACGGTCTTCGAGGGCGACCCGCAGCTCGGCATCGGCCTCGACGAGGAGGCCGTCGACGCGTGGCTGGAGATCGGCGTGCCGCGCGAGCGGATCGTGCCGTGCAACCGCAAGGAGAACTTCTGGGAGTCCGGCCCGACCGGCCTCTGCGGTCCCTGCTCGGAGCTCTACCTCGACCGCGGCCTGGGCTTCGGCGCGCCCGACGACCTCCCGGGCGGCGACAACGAGCGCTTCATGGAGTACTGGAACCTCGTGTTCATGCAGTACGACCAGGAGCCGCGCAACACGCTCACGCCGCTGCCCGCCAAGAACATCGACACCGGGCTCGGCCTCGACCGGCTCGCGTCGCTGCTGCAGGGCGTGCCGAGCGTGTTCGAGACGGACAAGTTCCGGCCGCTGGTCGAGCTGGGGGAGGAGCTCAGCGGCCGCCGCTACGGCTCGGACTTCCCGACGGACCGCGCGCTGCGGATCCTCGCCGACCACACGCGCGGGATGAGCTTCCTGCTCGCGGACGGCGTCGTGCCCTCCAACGAGGGCCGCGGCTACCCGCTGCGGCGGATCATGCGGCGCGCGATCGTGCAGGGCCGGCGGCTCGGCATCGAGGGCCAGATCCTCACGCCGTTCGCCGCGCGCGTGCGCGAGCTGATGGCCGGCGCGTACCCCGAGCTGGCCCAGCAGGCGGAGACGATCGAGATGTGGCTCGGCCGCGAGGAGGAGAAGTTCTCCCAGACGATCGAGCAGGGCACGCGGCTGCTCTACGAGCACATCGCGCGCGCGAAGGACCGCGGGCTGGAGGGCATCGGCGCCGAGGAGGCCTTCCAGCTGCACGACACCTTCGGGTTCCCGTTCGAGCTCACGGCGGAGCTCGCGGCCGAGCAGGACATGGGCGTCGACGAGGCGGGCTTCGAGCGCGAGATGGAGGCGGCGCGATCGCAGGCGCGCTCCGCGGGCGGGCGCGTGGCGGCCGACAGCGGGGAACGCGAGGCGATCGAGGCGTTCTCCCAGAGCGCGGGCTTCGCGAGCGAGTTCACCGGCTATGAGACGACGGAGCAGTCGACCGCGGTCGGCGCTGTCGCGCTCAAGGACGGGCGGGTGCTGGCCAAGCTCGTCGAGTCCCCCTTCTACGCCACCGGGGGCGGGCAGGTCGCCGACGCCGGCACGATCCGCTGCGAGGACGGGCGCTGCGCGGCGCGGGTGGTCGACGTCGTGCGCCTGGGCGACGACCAGGCGCTCGTGCTGGAGCCGACCAGCGGCGAGCTGCACGAGGGCGAGCGCGTGATCGCGACCGTCGACGCCGCCGCGCGCCGGGCGACCCAGGCCAACCACACCGCCACGCACCTGCTGCACGCGGCGCTGCGCGAGCGCCTCGGCGCGCACGTGCACCAGGCCGGCTCGTACGTCGGCCCGGACAAGCTGCGCTTCGACTTCACGCACGGCGCGCCGCTCTCCGCGGAGGACCGCGCCTGGATCGAGGACCGCGTCAACGAACACGTGCTCGCCAACGAGCCGGTGCGCGCGCTCACGACGACGCTCGACGAGGCGAAGGAGCTCGGCGCGATGGCGCTGTTCGGCGAGAAGTACGGCGACGTCGTGCGGATGGTCGAGGTCGGCGACGGGCGCTGGTCGCGCGAGCTGTGCGGCGGCACCCACGTGCGCTCCACGGCCGAGATCGGCGTCCTGAAGATCACGACGGAGACCTCCAGCGCGGCCAACGTGCGCCGCATCGAGGCGGTCACCGGGCCGGTCGCGATCGAGTCCCTGCGCCGCCACGACAGGCTGCTGCACGACGCCGCGCTGGCGCTGCGCACGGCGCCGGAGAACGTGGCCGCCGTCGTGGCGGAGCGCGAGGCCGAGCGGCGCGCACTGCTCAAGGGCGCCAAGACCGCGGAGGCGGTCGACGACAAGATCGGCGAGGTGGTCGAGCTCGACGGCGTGCGCGCGGCGTTCGAGCTGCGCGACATGGGCGACCCGAAGGCGCTGCCCGATCTCGCGGACCGGATGAAGAACCAGCTCGGCGACCCCGGCGTGGTGGTGCTCGGCGCGGGCGGCGAGGGCAAGGCCAGCCTGCTCGTGGCCGCCACCCCGGGCGCGGTCGAGCGCGGCGTGAAGGCCGGCGACATCGTCAAGGTCGCCGCGCGGGTCGTCGGCGGCGGGGGCGGCGGCCGCGACACGATGGCCCAGGCGGGCGGCAAGCAGCCCGACAAGCTGCCCGAGGCCTTGCAGGCGGCCAGGGAGGAGATCGAGCGGGCGCTCGGCGCGCGCTGATGCGCGTGCTCGCGCTCGACTACGGCTCCGCCCGCTGCGGCGCAGCGGTGAGCGATCCCTCAGGCACGCTCGCGACGCCGCTGGAGCCGGTGCTCCGGCCCGGGACCCGCAAGGGGTTCGGGCGCGTGCTGGCCCTGGCGGCCGAGCTGGGGGCGGAGCGGATCGTCGTCGGGCTGCCGCTGAGCCTGTCGGGCGCCGACTCGGCCCAGACGGCCGAGACGCGGGCCTTCGCGGAGCGCCTGCAGCGGGCCGTGCAGGTCCCGGTCGAGCTGTATGACGAGCGATTCACGACCCGCCTGGCCGGGCGGGCCGGGGGATCGGCGTCGCTGGACTCCCGGGCGGCGGCGGTGTTGCTCGACGAATGGTTGACGGTCTTCGGACATCTGCCGATAGAAGGGACGACGGACTGACTTCCCCCCTTCGGAGACCGAATGAGCACGCACATCAGCAGTGGCGCCGACGAGGTTCTCGCCTCGACGGCCGAGAGCGGACCTATGGATCCGCTCGACGCGCTGCTGGGGCAGATCGTCGGGGGCTACTTCGTCCTCACCGACGGCCAGGGCTCGGTCTCGAAGTGGTCCGAGCCGGCGGAGCTGCTGTTCGGCCGCCCGGCCCAGGAGATCCTCGGCCAGTCGTTCTTCGGCACGCTGCTGGACCCCGCGCTCGGCCCTGACGCGCAGTCCTGGAAGGCGTTCCTGGAGAACGGCGACCCGCCGACCGTCCCCGGCCGCGTGTCCGTCGAGGGCATGCACGCCGCGGGCCACCGCTTCCCGATCGAGGCCGTCTTCGTCCCGGTCAAGCTCGACGAGGGCTTCGACTTCTCGCTGTTCCTCGAGGACCTCGGCTTCGAGCTGCCGCTGAACCTGATGCTGCTGCGCATGCGCCAGCAGCACCCCGTCGTCGTCCGCGCGCTCGGCAAGGCGATCGAGGCCGAGCCGCAGCCCTGGGAGGGCTGGCGCACCGCCGGCACGCTCGTCGTCTTCCGCCCGACCGAGCCCACCCCGTGGGTCGCCGAGGAGCTCGCCGCCCGCGAGGCGGCGCGCGCCGAGCAGGACGCCGACGTCGAGGACCGCCTCACCAACCACGACCCGGGCGTCCAGGGATCCTCCGTCCGCGACCTCGACGACGCGGCCGCCGTGGTGGCGCGCCTGCTGTCGGCGATGGAGCGCATCGACGACCTCGAGCGCATGGCCCAGGCGCTGCCCGCGCAGGTCCAGGAGGCTCGCCGCGACGTCGACGCCAGCCGCGCCCGCGCGGAGGCCGCCGAGCGCGAGGCGACCCTCCTGCGCTCGGACCTCGAGCGCGCCGTCACCGAGATCAAGCAGGGCGGCAACGACCAGCAGCACCTCGAGCTGCTGGCCCGCATGGAGCGCCTCGAGCGCGCCCGGCTCGACGAGGACGCCGCCCGCGCCTCCGCGCTGAAGGCCGCCGAGGCCTCCCGCGCCGAGCTCGCCCAGCGCCTGGAGCGCGCCGAGGCCGACCGCGCCCGCGCCGCCGAGGCGATCGAAGGCCGCGTCGCCACCGCCGTCGCCGAGGCCCAGCGCCGCGCCGAGGAGGCGATCGACGAGGCCCGCAGCCGCGCCGACAGCGCCCGCAGCTCCTTCGAGTCGCGCATCATCGAGCTCGAGAAGCTGCGCAGCGGCGACGCCGAGGCCCAGCAGAACGACCTGATCGCCCAGCTCGAGCGCGTCCGCGCCGAGCACGAGGAGGCCGTCCAGGCCGCCCGCCACGAGCTCGCCGAGACGCTCGAGGGCATCGAGCGCGACCGCGAGCGCGACGCCGAGGCCGCCCGCGCCGAGCTGCGCGCCGCGCTCGAGCGCGTCGAGCTCGTCCAGCGCGAGTCCGACGCGCTGCGCGAGCAGCTGACCCAGATGACCGTCGAGCGCCACGAGGCCGAGGGCCTCGCGGGCGAGGAGCGCCGCCGCCTGGCCGAGCTCCAGCGCGCGGCGGAGGAGACCGGCCAGCGCGTCGACGCCTTGCGCGAGGGCGCCGACGCCCTGCGCGACGAGGCCAAGGCCGAGGTCGCCGAGCTGCGCGCGCTGGTCGCCGAGCTGCAGGAGGCCTCGGGCGCCGCCGCCGAGGTCGAGGCGCTGCGCGCCGCCGCCGCAGGCGAGGCGAGCTCCAGGAGCGCGTCGAGGCCCAGCTCGCCGAGCTGCGCGCCGGCTCCGGCAGCGACCTCGAGGAGCTGCGCGCCGCCGCCGAGGCGCTGCGCGCCGAGCAGGAGGCCGCCGCGGCCCAGGTCGCCGAGCAGCTGCCGCGCTGCAGGCCGACGCCGGGCACCGACGTCACCGAGGTCCGCCGCACCGTCGAGGCGCTGCAGGCCGCCCAGCAGGAGCTGGCCGGCCGGCTCGAGGCGCTCTCCGCCGGCGGCGACGCCGTCGAGGAGCTCCGCCGCGCCCAGGAGGAGCTCGCCGAGCGCAACCTCGAGATCCTGCGCGCGCAGGACGACTTCGCCCAGCGCCACGAGGAGGTCGTGCAGGCGCAGGCCGAGATGGCGCGCCGCCACGACGAGCTCGCCGGCGCCGCCGACGAGCTGCGCTCCGCCCAGGACGCGCTCGCCGCCGCTCCAGGCGCAGGTCAACGCCGAGCAGGGCGAGCGCGAGCAGTTCCGCGCCTCCACCGAGACCGCCCTCGCGCAGCTCGCCGAGGTGCGCGCCGCGCTGCACGAGCACGCGTCCTCGATCTCCGTCCAGCTGCCCTCCGACGCCGTCGAGCACGAGGAGCTCAGCGCCCGCGTGGCCGAGCTGCGCGGCGAGATCGCCGCCGCCGTCGGCCAGGCCAAGGCCGAGACCGCAGGCGCTGCAGGCGCGCCTCGCGGCCGCCGAGGGCGTCGCCGCCCGCGTCGACGCCGTCGAGGCGGCCGGCGCCGAGGCCGGCCGCACGCTCGACCGCGTCGCCGAGGCCTCCGAGGCCGCCCACACCCGCCTGGAGCAGATCGCCGGCGCCACCGACGGCCTGGCGACGCGCGTCGCCGGCGTCGAGGCGCTGACCGACGGCCTCGCCACCCGCGAGGAATCGAGCGTCCACGACGCCGCCGGGCGCCGAGGCGCGCACCGCCGCCCGCCTGGACGAGGTCGCCGCCGAGGCCGACGCCGCCCGCCGCGCCGCCGCCGAGATGGTCGCGGCCGGCCAGGAGATCGCCGCCCGCCTCGACGAGGCCGCCCAGGCCGAGGACGAGCTCGCCTCGCGCGTCGAGGCCGTCGCCGCCGACGCCGCGGCCGCCCGCGCCGGGGTCGCCGGCGCCGCCGAGGAGGCCGGCCAGGCGCTCGCCGCCGCCCGCGACGCCGCCGAGCGCGTGGCCGAGCTGGACGGCAGCACCGCCAACGTGCTCGCCGACGTGCGCGCCGATGCGCGACCGCGTCGACGAGGCCGCCACGCTCGCCCGCACCGCCCAGGAGGCCGGCGCCGCCGCCCGCGCCGACGCCGAGGAGCTGCGCGGCGCCGTCGGCCGCGTCGCCGGGGAGCTGCAGGTCGCCCGCGGCGAGCTCGAGCGCGCCGGCACCGAGGCGCTCGGCGCCCGCCAGGCCGCCGCGACCGCGCAGGAGGCCGCCTCCGCCGCGCGCGAGGACGCCGGCCGCGCCCGCGAGGAGTCCGCCGCGCTGCGCCGCGAGGTCGAGACCGGCCGCGAGAAGATCTGAGCACGATCGGCGCGAGCGTCGAGCGGCTGACCGAGTCCGCCGCGAGCGCCGCCCACTCCGCCGAGGCCGCCCAGGCCGAGGCGACCGCCGCCCGGCGCACCGGCAAGGAGCTCACGCAGCTCGTCGCCGAGCTCGACCAGAAGGCGAGCGCGCTGCGCAGCGAGATGGGCACCGGGCGCGAGCGCCTGCAGTCGCTCGACGCCTCCGTCGACCAGCTCGGCCAGGCGTCGATGCTCGCCGCCAAGGACGCGCAGGCCGCCAAGGCCGCCGTCGACGCACAGGGCGTCGAGCTGCGCACGGAGATCGCCGAGGTCCGCAAGATCGCCGAGAAGGCCCAGAGCGGGATCGACGCGATCCTCGCCGAGGTCGCGCTCGTGCGCTCCCAGACCGAGCGCGTGATCGCCGACGCCGACACCAACCGCGACACCGTGCGCGCCGGCGAGCAGCGCATCGAGGCGATGGCCGCCGAGGTCACCTTCGCGCTCAAGAGCCTCGAGGAGATCAAGGCGGGCCTGACCTCCGCCGGCCAGGCCGCCGTGATCGCGCGCCGCGAGGCCGAGCAGGCCAAGAAGGCCGCGCAGAACGCGGGCGAGGGCTCCAAGGACAACGTCACGGAGGTCTTCGCCCAGCTGCTCGGGCTGGCCGCCAAAAAAGAAGTGGCAACAGCGGCATCCACCGGCGCCCGTCGAACCCCGCCACGAAGAAGCCCGGGACCGACCAAGCGCGAGCCGCGGCACGGCTTCGACGACGTCTCCCAACCCCATGGCCACGCTGTCCCTGGAGGGCAAGTTCCGCGAGCTCAACCCCGCGTTTGCCAAACTGGTCGGCTATCAGGAGCACGAGTTCGGCAAGGCGGCCTGGCCGTCGCCGCACGACCGCTCCGTGTACGAGCAGCAGCAGGAGCAGCTGTCGCAGCTGGCCTCCGGGGAGATCGAATCGGTGACCGTGCAGAGCACATACATGCACGGCCAGGGCCTGATGGTCCCGGTCGTCGGCAAGCTGAGCGTCGTGCCCGGCGAGGACGGCCTGCCCCTTCACCTGCTGCTGGAGGCTGAGGACCGGCACACCAGCTAGTTGGCGCGGCCGACCGACGAACGCACGCCGGAGGAGCGCGCCGCCGCGGCTGCGGAGCGTGCCGCCCGCCGCGCCCAGCGCGGCGGCGACGGCCCCTCGGCCGCGCCGCCGCCGGAGACCTTCGCCGGCAACGCCGCGCCGCGCCCTGCGCCCGCGGCGGACCCCGTAAGGGCGGCGGACCCTCGGCCCGCGGCACGCGCCGCGTCGGCGCGACCTGCCGCACCCGCGGAGCCCGTCGCGCCCCCGCCGATCGAGGAAGAGCCGTTCGCGCGCGATGCGCACGCGGAGCCGGAACCGGAGCCCGCTCCGCCCGCCCCGCCTCGTAGGGTGTCCGCGATGGCCGCCCGCGCCCCACGCCGTCCGCCGCGCCGCCCGCCCCCGCCGCGGCGGCGCCCGCCGGCCCCGCGCCGGCACGCGACCCACGGCGGCCACACGGGCCGCCGGATCGTCGCGCATCTTGGCGATCGTGCTGCTCGCCGTGGCGCTGTACGCGCTCAACGCGACCTTCCAGCCGTTCCACGGCGAGGGGGAGGGGGCCGTGCGGGTCAAGGTGCCCGAGGGCGCCAACGCCGGCGCGATCGGCTCGCTGCTCGAGGAGCGCGGCGTGGTCGACTCCTCGACGTTCTTCCAGGTCAACGCGACCGTCACCGGCCGCCGCGGCAAGCTGCGCCCGGGCGACTACACGCTGCTGGAGGGCATGTCCAACGGCGCGGCGATCGACGCGCTCGTCGCCGGCCCGAAGGCGAAGGTCGTCAAGACCGTCAACGTGACGGTGCCCGAGGGCCTCTCGATCCGCGAGGCCGCCCCGGTCGTCGACAAGGGCCCGCTGCGCGGCTCCTACCTGAAGGCCGCCCGCAGCGCCCGCACGCTGCGCAAGATCCGCGCCCTCGGCGCGCCGCGCGGCACGCGCACCGCCGAGGGCTTCCTGTTCCCGGCCACCTACACGCTGCTCGCCGACGCCCCGGCCCGCAACCTGGTCGACCGCCAGCTCAAGACCTTCGGCGAGAACATGGACAACGTCGACATGTCCTACGCCAAGGAGAAGAACCTGACGCGCTACGACGTGCTGATCATCGCCTCGATGGTCGAGCGCGAGGCGCAGCTCGACCGCGAGCGCCCGCTCGTGTCGGCGGTGATCTACAACCGCCTCAAGGAGGGCATGACGCTCGGGATCGACGCCACGATCCGCTACTACGAGAACAACTGGGCGCGGCCGCTGCGCGTGTCCGAGCTCGAGCGCGACAGCCCGTACAACACGCGCCTGAACCGCGGGCTGCCGCCGACGCCGATCGGCAACCCCGGCCTGGCCTCGATCAAGGCGGCCGCCAACCCGGCGCGCGGCAAGGACTACCTGTTCTACGTGCGCAAGCCGGGCGACTCGGGCGAGCACGCGTTCTCCTCCACGGACGCGCAGTTCCAGCGCGACGTGGCGAAGTACCAGGCCTCGCGCGAGCCATGACGGCCGTGCAGCGTGCTGCCCTGCTGGGCGTCTGCGGCTGGCCGGTCGCCCACTCGCGCTCGCCCGCCATGCACGAGGCGGCGTACGCGGCGCTGGGCCTGGAGGGCTGGCGCTACCTGAAGCTGCCGCTGCCGCCGGAGCTGTTCGCCGAGACCGTGCGCGCGCTGCCCGCCGCGGGCTTCCGCGGGGTCAACGTGACGATCCCGCACAAGGAGGCGGCGCTCGCGCTGGCCGACGAGGCCAGCGATGCCGCGCGCGAGATCGGCGCCGCCAACACGCTCACGTTCGAGCGGGAAGGCGCCATCCATGCCGACAACACCGACGCGCCGGGGCTGATCGCGGCGCTGGGGGAGGCGTGGGATCCGGCCGGCCGCAGCGCGCTGGTGCTCGGCGCCGGCGGGGCCGCGCCGGGCGGCCGTGTGGGCGCTCCTGCGCGCCGGTGCGGCCGACGTGGCGGTCTGGAACCGCACGCCCGAGCGCGCCCGCGCGCTGGCCGACCAGCTCGGCGCGCGCGCCGTCGAGCGGCCGGGGGAGGCCGAGATCGTCGTCAACTGCACGTCGGTCGGGCTGGGGGACGAAGCTGCCCCGTTCAAGGCACTACCCCTGCAGGCCGATAGCTTGGGTGCCGGAAGCTGCGTGGTGGACATGGTCTACCGGGACGGCGGGACGCGACTCCTCGAAGCGGCAAGAACACGAGGAGCCGACGTGATCGACGGTCTGGAGATCCTGGTCGCCCAGGGCGCTGCGTCATTCGAACGCTGGACCGGACGAACGGCCCCTCGACGAGGCGATGCGGGCGGCCGTAGGAGCCATCGCCAGCACATGAATCCGCCAGCACAAACCGGGGCACCACCGAACGCCAAGCGGCCCAAGAAGGGCAATGGCGTCACCTCGCCGTCCAGGCGCGGCGGTTCCGGCCGCGTGCTCACGGACCTGCTCGTCGAGATGGACTTCGTCTCGCGCGGGGAGGTCGACGAGGCGATCGAGCGCGCCAACGGGAATGGGTCCTCGGCCGAGCGGCTGCTCCTCGCCGATGGGACGATCACCGACGGCCAGCTCGCGCGCGCCGTCGCGGAGCGCTTCGGGCTCGACCACATCGACCTCTCCGTCTATCGCGTCGACCCCGACGCGGCCAAGCTCGTCACCCCCTCCGCCGTCAAGCGCTACCAGTCCGTGCCGGTCTCCTTCGCCGGCGAGCGCACGCTGCTCGTGGCGATGGTCGACCCGGCCAACGTGCTCGCCGTCGACGACATCGCGGTGATGACCGGCTACGAGGTGCGCCCCGCCGTCTCCTCGGCCGCCGACATCGAGCTGCTGCTCGAGCGCCTCGAGGACCCCGACTTCGGCAACGGCGCCGTCGCGCCCGACGGACGAGGACGAGGCCGACTGCGACATCGTCAAGAACGAGCAGCCCACGGGACCCGCGGGCCCGATGTACGACCTCACCCAGAACGCGCCGATCGTCTTCGGCGCCGGCGGCGAGGACGCATCGGTCATCCAGCTCGTGCACCGGGTGATCAAGGACGCCGTCGAGCGCGGCGCCTCCGACATCCACTACGAGCCCGGCGACGACGAGATGCGCGTCCGCTACCGCATCGACGGCGTGCTCCAGGAGGCCGCCACGGTGCCCCAGAGCGCCGTCCCGGCCGTCACCTCGCGCGTGAAGATCCTCGCCGACCTCGACATCGCCGAGCGCCGCGTGCCGCAGGACGGCCGCATCTCGCTCGAGGTCGCCGGCAAGCCGATCGACCTGCGCGTCGCCACGCTCCCGTGCGCCTACGGCGAGAACGTCGTCATGCGCATCCTGGACCAGAGCAAGGTCATGATCGAGCTCGAGCAGCTCGGCATGCTGCCGCAGGCGCTCGAGCGCTTCACCAAGGCCTTCGGCCAGGCGCACGGCGCGGTCCTCGTGACCGGCCCGACCGGCTCGGGCAAGTCGACGTCGCTCTACGGCGCGCTCAACCAGCTCAACACGATCGAGAAGAACATCATCACGATCGAGGACCCGGTCGAGTACCAGCTCGACGGCATCACCCAGGTCCAGGTCAACAACAAGGCGGGGCTGACCTTCGCCGGCGGCCTGCGCTCGATGATGCGCGCCGACCCCGACATCATCATGGTCGGCGAGATCCGCGACCGCGAGACCGCCCAGATCGCGATCGAGGCCGCGCTCACCGGCCACCTCGTGCTCTCGACGCTGCACACCAACGACGCGCCGGGCGCCGTCACGCGACTGATCGAGATGGGCATCGAGCCCTTCCTCGTCGGCTCCGCCGTGGACTGCGTCGTCGCCCAGCGCCTCGCCCGCCTGCTGTGCGAGGAGTGCAAGCGGCGCACCACGATCACCGCCGACGTGATGCGCACGAACGGCTTCAACGTCGGCCTCGACCTCGAGGCGTACGAGCCCGTGGGCTGCGCGCGCTGCGCCGGCTCCGGCTACAAGGGCCGGATCGGCCTCTACGAGGTCATGTGGGTCTCCGACACGATCCGCGCGCTCGCCGTGGCGCGCGAGCCCGCCGAGACGATCGCCCATGCGGCGGTCCACGAGGGCATGATGCGGCTGCGCGAGGACGGGCTCGAGAAGGTCCGCCGCGGTCTCACCTCGATTTCAGAGATCGCCCGCGTTGCGGGCACTCGCTAGGGTCCAGACCCCCCTTCAGGATCGGCGCCGGGGTGCCGATGTAGAGGTCGATGAACTTCGACTTCTCCGACATCCTCATCGAGGTCGTAAAGCAGAAGGCCTCCGACCTTCACCTGACCGCCGGCACGCCGCCCATGATCCGCCAGAAGGGCGCGCTGGTCCCCCTGGAGGGGATGCCGAAGCTCACGCCGACGGACACGCGGGAGATCATCTACGCGATCCTCAACTCCTCGCAGCGCCAGCGCCTGGAGACCGATTGGCAGATCGACTTCGCCTACTCCGTCCCCGGCCACGGCCGCTTCCGCGTCAACTCGTACTTCCAGCGCGGCACGCTCGCCGCCGCCTTCCGCCTGATCCCCTCGGAGACGGTGCCGCTCGAGAAGCTCGGCATGCCGCCCGTCATCCGCACCTTCGCCAAGAAGCCGCGCGGGCTCGTGCTCGTCACGGGTCCCACGGGCTCGGGCAAGTCCACGACGCTCGCCTCGATCATCAACGAGATCAACGAGACGCGCGACGAGCACATCCTCACCATCGAGGACCCGATCGAGTTCCTGCACAACCACAAGAAGTGCATCGTCAACCAGCGCGAGCTGGGGGCGGACGCGCCGTCCTTCGCACTCGGCCTCAAGGCCGCGCTGCGCCAGGACCCCGACGTGATCCTCGTCGGCGAGATGCGCGACATGGAGACGATCGGCACGGCCCTGACCGCGGCCGAGACCGGACACCTCGTCTTCGCCACGCTGCACACCCAGGACGCGCCGCAGACCGTGGACCGCATCATCGACGTCTTCCCGCCGGCCCAGCAGGGCCAGGTCCGCGCCCAGCTGGCCATCGGCCTCCAGGGCATCGTGACCCAGACCCTGATCCCGACCGCGGACGGCGTCGGCCGCTGCGTCGCGGCCGAGGTGCTCGTCCCGACCCCGGGCGTGCGCAACCTGATCCGCGAGGGCAAGACCCATCAGATCTACTCCCTGATCCAGACGGGCGGCCAGCACGGCATGCAGACGATGGACGCCTCGCTGGCCAGCCTCGTCCGCCAGAACAGGATCACCATGGCCGCGGCCGAGTCCCGCGCGTCCGAGCCCGCCGAGATGCGCAAGCTCATCGAGTCCCTCGACCTGGTGGCCGCCTGATGTCGGCCGCCACCTTCAGCTTCAAGGCCGTCGACGCGGCCGGCACGCCCGAGAAGGGCGAGATCTCCGGCGTCTCACGTGAGGCGGTCACCGCCGAGCTGAAGGCCCGCGGTCTCACCGTGATGGACCTGGTCGAGAAGAAGACCGGGCTCAACATGGACATCTCGCTGGGCCCCAAGAAGGTCAAGGCAACGGAGCTGACGGTCATGACCCGTCAGCTCGCGACCATGATCTCCTCGGGCATGACGCTCCTGCGCACGTTCTACGTGCTCGAGGAGCAGGTCGAGAACAAGAAGCTCAAGGAGACGCTCGGGCTCGTCCGCGAGGACATCGAGGCCGGCCTCTCCTTCTCCGAGGCGCTCGACAAGCACCCGAAGATCTTCAGCCCGCTCTACGTCGCCATGGTGCGCGCCGGCGAGGCCGGTGGCGTGCTCGAGGAGGCGCTCGAGCGGATCGCCGACCAGCTCGAGAAGGACGACAACCTGCGCCGCCAGGTCAAGTCGGCCATGGCGTACCCCACCGTCGTGCTCGTGTTCGCCCTCGCCGTGCTGCTGGCGCTGATCGCGTTCATCGTCCCCGTGTTCGTCGGGGTCTTCAAGGAGTTCGGCGGCGAGTTGCCGCTGATCACGAAGTTCACGGTCGGCATGTCGCACTTCGTGACGGGCCGGTGGTACCTCCTGATCGCGATCTTCATCGGCGTTCCGATCGGCTTCAAGAAATGGCGCAACTCCTCGCTGGGGCCGCCCGCAGTGGGACCGGATCCGCATCCGCGTGCCGTTCAAGATCGGCGTCACCGCCCAGAAGATCGCGCTCGCCCGCTGGTCGCGCACCTTCTCCGCCCTCTACTCGGCCGGTGTGCCGATCATGCAGGCGATCGAGGTGACCGGCCAGACCGCCGGCAACGCCCTGATCGAGGACGCGATGGAGTCCGTCATCGAGTCGGTCAAGTCCGGCGGCTCGATCGCGGCCCCGCTGCGCGACGCCACGATCTTCCCCTCGATGGTCGCCCAGATGATCGCCGTCGGCGAGGAGACGGGCAACCTCGACACCATGCTCACCAAGGTCGCCGACTTCTACGAGGACGAGGTCGCGGCGGCCATCAAGGCCCTCACCTCCATCCTCGAGCCGATCATGATCGTGCTCGTCGGCGGCATCGTCGGCTTCATCGTCATCGCGATGTACATGCCGATGTTCAAGGTCTACGACTCCATCAAGTAGGCGCCCGGACCCCTCCAGGAACCCCGCGCCACCGACGGCCGCCTCCGGGCGGCCGTCGGTCGTTTAACGTGCCGCCCATGGACCACTGGGACCTCACGTCGCTCGCCGTCGAGCCGCACCATCCGCAGATCCTGCAGTCAGCCCGCGGCGAGGGCCGCGCGATCGTGATCCACCTCCCCGCCGGCGAGCAGCTGCAGGACCACGAGGTCCACGAGCGCGCGTACCTGACGGTGGTCGAGGGCGAGGTCGAGGTCGAGGCGGCCGAGACGGTCTCGGGCGGGCCGGGCTCGCTGTTCGTGTTCGCCCCCAAGGAGCGCCACGAGGTGCGGGCGACCACGGACGCGCGGGTGCTGCTCGTGCTCGCCCCGTGGCCCGGCGACGGGCACCCGGGCAGCCGCGACTGACACTGGACATCCGCGGCGCCGCGCCTTAGCCTTCCTCGGGAAGGGCGCCGTCCTGCGCCCGACCTCCATACCGGCGCTCACGCCGCCGGCTCGCGGAGGGAAAGGGGATCGATGTCCTCGGGACGGTCGTCCTTCCTTCACCGGGCCTCCGCCCGGAGCGTGAGTCCGGTCGGCAGTCCGTGGAGATGAAGGCATGACCGAGCAGAAGCACCTCAAGCACCGGGTCCGCGAGCGGATGGCCAAGACGGGCGAGCGCTACTCCTCCGCGCGGGCGCACGTGATCGCGAAGGCCGCGGCCGCGGCCGCACCGGAGCCTGCGCCGCCGGCCGGGCGCGACGCCGCGCCGGCCACCTCGCCCGACGCCGTCCTCGCGGCCACGGGCCGCGAGCTGCGCGACTGGTACGCGCTGCTCGACGAGCACGAGGCGACGGGGTGGGGCCATGCGGAGATCGCGCGCTGGCTGCGCGAGGAGCAGGGCGTCGCGGGCTGGTGGGCGCAGTCGGTGACCGTGTCCTACGAGCGGGCGCGCGGGCTGCGCGAGGTCCACGAGACCTCGCGCGGGTTCGAGGCCGGCGCGTCTCGCACGATCGCGCTCCCGGCGGCGGAGCTGTTCGGCGCCATGCACGAGCGGATGACCGCCGAGGCCGTCGGCGTGCGCACGGCGACCCCGCCCCGCCACGCGCGCTACGACCTCCCGGAGGGGCGCATGCACCTCGTCGTCGAGCCCAAGGGCGAGGACCGCGCGACCGTCTACCTCGTGCACCACAAGCTCCCCGACGGCGACGCCGTCGCCCGCCACAAGGCGCGCTGGCGCGTCTGGCTGGGCGAGGCGAAGGCCGAGCTCGAGCGCGGCTAACCGCCGGGCCGGGGCGAGCCCTCGACGCCGAGCAGGTGGGCGATCGCGTCGAGGGCGGGCTCCTGATGCGGCTCGGCGACGCATACGCGCAGCGTCACGCCGTCGAGCCGCAGCGCGAAGAACGGGCAGCACGCGCGCTCGATCGCCAGCGCCTCCTCGAGCAGCTCGCGGTCGAGCCGCGCCGGGTCGAACTCGACGGTCAGCTCGCCCGGCGCCCGCCGCGAGCGCGTGATCGCACCGGAGACGCGCGCGTAGCGCTCCCGCTGCGCGCGTAGCCCGTCCGCGTCGAGCGAGCACTGCAGAACGGGGAGCTCGGTCAGTTGTCCATCCATCTCGTGACCTCCTCGACCAACGCTACACGAGCGTCAGCGGCGGCCCGGGAGCCGGTCGGCGATGCGGCCGATCGGCTCCACGGCGTCGCGCAGCGCGGAGACGTTGGCGTCGAGCGTGTCGAGCGAGGAGCGGGGAGGGCGGCGAGGGGGCCGAGGCCGAGCACGCGCGGCACCTTACCCGCCCCTTAGGGCTCCTGGCGACGCTTCGCGCCGATGTCCCGGAGGATCCGACGGCTCGTGCTCGCGGGCGTGGTGGCTGTGAGCGTGCTGATCGGCGGCGGCTTCGCCGTGTTCGCGCTGCGCGGCTCCGACGCGCCGCCCCCGCCGGAGCTGTCGGCCCCCGCGGCCGAGGCGACCGCCACGGCGACCCCGGCGGCGGGGAGGCGACGTGGGAGGTCGTCCCGGGCGACCCGACCTTCGTCGGCTACCGGGTGCGCGAGGAGTTCGTGACCGTCGGCGTGGTCGACGCGGTCGGCCGCACCGGCGACGTGAGCGGGACCGCGGAGATCGACGGCGACACGGTGCAGGGCGCCGAGCTCGCGACGGACATGACCACGCTGCGCTCCGACGAGAGCCGGCGCGACAACGCGCTGCGCGGCCGCGGGATCGAGACGGACCGCTTCCCGACCGCCTCCTTCGAGCTGACCGGGCCGTTCGAGCTCTCGCGCGAGGCAGTGCCCGCCCGCGGTCGGCTCACGCTGCACGGGCAGACCCGGCCGATCGTCGCGCGCGTCAGCGGCCAGCGCATCGGCGAGGCGATCGAGCTGGCCGGCTCGGCCCCGATCGACTTCGCCGACTTCGCGATCGAGCCGCCGAGCGTCGCCGGCTTCGTGACCGTCCGCGAGGCGGGGCGGCTCGAGTTCAAGCTGCGCTTGCGCGCACGCTGAACTTGGACGAAGGGACTACTGCCGGCGGCCCGATCGGCCGATGAATGGAAGGAGATGAGCGTTCCCCCTCCGTCCAGCTCGTTCGCACCCCCCGGGGCGGGCGGCAGCAGCCTGCGAGAGTTCACCATCGCGCTCGAGGCCGACGGCCGCTGGAAGCGCCGCGGCGCCGGGTCCGACGCGCTGCGCGTGGGCGCCCTCGGCGCCACGCTCGAGCATGAGCAGATGCTGCGCGAGCCGCTCAAGCTGGCCCTGGGCATGCTCCAGATCGGCATCGTCGAGCTCGGCTCGGCCGACGCGAAGAGCCGTTTCCCGATCCTGCACCGCCTCAGCGCGACCGCGATCGTCCCCCGCGAGCACGGGGTGGAGGGCTGGCTGTGGACGCGCGCCGGCGGCTCCGCGATGACGATCGTCGGCGACCCGGAGAAGGCGCCCAACGTCGCGCTGCTGTTCACCAAGCCGCTGGGGGAGGACCACCTGCGGTCCTTCGCGCCCGACGCGCTGGAGGAGATCGCCGCCCGCTCGCCGCTCGGCTCGCCCGCCGTGCACGGCCTGCTGATGCGCGTCGCAGACACCACCCGCGCGGAGGCGACGTTCCGCCAGTTCGGCATCCTGCGCCCGCTGACGGACCGCGAGGTCGCTCCCACTCTGCGCCGCTCGCTGCCGACGGACCGCTCGCCCGACCCGGGCCTGTCCGCGGACCCGCAGGCCCGCGCCGCGACGTCCGTCGCGCCGCCCGGCATGGGTTAGAGGCCCGCGGTCGCTAACGTGGCTCGCCGATGAGCGAGCCCCACGACCCCGAGCGCTGCACCCCGTGCCGCGGCACCGGCCGCGTGATGTCGTCCCTGGGCGGGACGCCGAAGCCGGTCACCTGCCCGTGGTGCGAGGGCTCCGGCCGCCGCACCCCCGGCCATGACGCGCAGGCCGCGCACAAGGCCGGCTAGCCGCTGATCTCGAGCACGCCGATCCGCTTCTCTTCCTCGAGCAGCGAGATCGCGTAGGAGCCCGGGTTCTCGGCGAGCAGCTCGAAACGCGCGGGCGAGTCCGGCTCCGCCGTCTCCGTGCCCACCTCGGCGAGCTCCACGCTGTGCAGCTCGGCCGAGCGCACGACGATCCGCACCATCTGGCCGACGCGCGCCTCGACGCGCTGGCCCTCCGAGGCGGCGTCCAGCGTGGCCTCGACCGGGGCCTCCGCCGCCTCGCCGGCGCTCGCCGAGGGCGCTGGGGAGGCGTCGTCGCGCAGCGCGCTCTCGCGCGGGGCGACCCCCGCGGCCAGCGCGGTGAGGGCCATCAGAACGGCGAGCGCGATCAGCAGCCTGCGGGCGAGCACACCGACAGCCTAGAACGACCGTCCGCCGTTGCGAACGGATTTCTTTACAGGGGTTAAGTCCCCATGGGCACATGCCGATATCCGGATTGCCAGAACCAAGGTGTCAAAGGCAAATCGTCCGCAAGGGCGAGACGCAAAACCACGGGGCTCCCGGATGGAGCCGGCCGGGTTGCCACTGATTGGTGGTGGACACGGGACCAAGGACCTGGCGAAGCAATACCAACAGGCCCAACGATCCCTTCAGGAGGGTTCACCTACATGCTCAACAAGCTGCACAAGCGCGCCCACTCCGAGAAGGGTTTCACCCTGATCGAGCTGCTGGTCGTCATCCTGATCATCGGCATCCTCGCCGCGATCGCCCTGCCGGCCTTCCTCGGCCAGCGCACGAAGGGTCAGGACTCCGCCGCGAAGTCCGACGCCCGCAACATGATCTCCCAGATGGAGTCCTTCTACACCGAGGGCGACACGTACGTCGGCGGCCCCGGCGCCAACACCGGCCTCGACGTCGGCACCGCCGACGGTCAGGTCGAGCGTGTCGGCGTCACGGCCTCGACACGTACATCGTCACCGCGCACTCGCAGTCCGGCAACAAGTTCATCGCCACGCACGCGGCGAACGGCACCGTGTCGCGCACCTGCACCGTCAAGGCCGGCGGCAACCGCGGCGGCTGCCCCGCCAACGGCAACTGGTAGGCAGCACTCGCCAGACCAGTCTGATCCTCGACGAGGCGGGCTTCGGCCCGCCTCGTCGTCGTTAAGGGTGTTCGCCGCCTTTCGGTCTTCTGTCCAGCTGCGGACATTCGTGCTGGGGTCATCGCCCCATCCTGCCGATGAGGAACCCATGTACCCCGAGCCGACCCTCGCGCGCAGCACGGCTTCACCCTGATCGAGCTGCTCGTCGTGATCCTCCTGATCGGGATCCTCGCGGCGATCGCGCTGCCGGCCCTGCTCGGCCAGAGCGCGAAGTCCCACGACGGCATCGCGAAGTCCGACGTCCGCACGGTCGTGTCGGCGATGGAGGGCTGCTACACCGAGGTCAGCCGCTACGACACGTGCCCCGGGCCCGACAGCGGCGTGCCGCTCGGCACCGGCCATCGGGCAGGTGGAGGTGACCGGCCTCGGCGACACGTACGTGCTCGTCGCACGCTCCCGCAGCGGCAACTCCTTCACGATCACCAAGCGCGCCGACCAGACGCTCGTGCGCACGTGCAGCGACGCCGGCAGCACCGACGGCGGCTGCGTCGGCGGCGTCTGGTAGCGGCCGCAGATGCTCAACCTCACGCGGCGTCGTGCCGATGACGAGGGTGTGATTCCGGCCACGCCCCGCCTGCGCAACGAGCGCGGCTACACGCTCATCGAGGTGATGGTCGCGGCAGCGATCCTGCTCTCGGGCGTCCTGGGCATCCTCGCGCTGCTCGACACCGCCAACGGCGCCACGCACCGCACGAAGGTGCGCGACGGCGCCACGAGCCTCGCACGCGAGATGATCGAGGCCGCGCGCGCGGTCCCGTACCCCGACCTGCAGGCCACCACCGTCGTCGGCCACCTCCAGGCCCAGCCCGGCCTCGACGACGCCACCGGCGACGGGACCTGGCACATCGTGCGGCGCAACATCGAGTACACCGTCACCGCCTCGCTGTGCTCGGTCGATGCGGGCAAGGACGGCTACGGCGACCACGGCGGCAGCACGTTCTGCTCGGACTCGACCACGGCCGGCACCGCCGACACGAACCCGGACGACTACAAGCGCGTCGCCGTCGACGTGAGCTACACCAGCCGCGGCAAGACGGTCAACGTCCGCCAGGAGGCGGTGATCAACGACCCCGGCAGCGCGTTCGCCCCGTCGGTGATCGCGATGAAGGCATCGGCGACCTCCGCCACCTCGCCGGCCGTCACCTCGATCGTGTTCAACCCGGTGACGACGTCGATCAAGGCCGAGTCAGTGCGCTGGTACGTCGACAACGTCCAGAAGGGAACGGCGACGGGCTCCAACAAGACCTGGCAGTTCACCTGGAACCTCGACGGGGTCTCGGACGGCACCTACCAGGTGCGCGCACAGGCCTATGACCGCTACGGCCAGACCGGCTCCGGATACGTCGTCACGATCGTCCTCAACCGCTTCGCGCCCGCCGCGCCGGGCAATGTCGTCGGCGGCCGCAACCCGCTCTGGGGGGACCTCGTGGAGGTCGAGTGGGCCCCGAACCCGGAGCGCGACGTGACCGGATACGAGGTCTATCGCGTCAAGGGCGGAGCGCCCAGCACCGCCAACGACACGCTGGTCTGCTCCCGAGTGGTCTCCGACGCCAACGCCACGTCCTGCCTCGATCCCGCGGCGCCCGCCGGCAACCAGCAGTACTACGTCGTCGCCCTGGGCCCGCCGCGGCCGCCGGCGACGGGCGTGGACCGCAGCGACACGAGCTCACCGCTGATCCAGACCGACGGCAACGTCCCGCCCGTCGCGCCCGCCTCGGTCACCGCGACGTCGCTCCCCGGCGGCGGGGTGCAGCTGACCTGGCCGGCCGCGAGCGACACCGACGGCACGATCCGCTACTACCGCATCTATCGCGACGACACCGCTCGACGGCCGCGCGGCTCGACCGCACCGACGCCGGCACGACGCTGGAGTGGAGCGACGAGTCGCCGACGGCGTCGTCGCGCCGCTACTGGGTGACGGCCGTCGACGACCGCATGGCCGAGTCGCCGTTCGCGCCGCCCGGCGGGGTCATGCCGTGACCGGCCGAGTCCCGCAGCGAGCGCGGATTCACGCTCGTCGAGCTGCTGATCGCGATGACCCTGATGCTCGTCGTCACCTCGGCGACGCTCGCCGTGTTCGCGACGATGGAGCGCAGGACCCGCGACAACCAGCGGATCAACGATCAGGAGCGCCAGGCGCGCGTGGCGACCGACCTGCTGGCCAAGCGGCTCCGCAACCTCGCCAGCCCGGCCGGCAGCGGCCCGGCCCCGCAGGCGCTGGAGCGTGCCCAAGCAGACGGACCTGATGTTCCGCACCGTCGACTCGACGGGCGCGCCCACCACCTCGAATCCCGAGAACCTCGAGCGCTACCGCTACTGCCTCGCGACCGACGGCAAGCTCTGGATGGAGCGCCAGAGCAGCGCGACCTGGACTGCCCACGCCGCCGACGACGACCGGCTGCGGGTCGTCCGACGGCTTCCCGGGAACGCACTCGGTCGTGGCCGAGAACGTCGTCAACGGTCGCGCGACCGCCCGTTTCAAGTACCAGGTGAGCCCGATGCCGGGCACCTACAGCGAGCAGTCGACGGTCGCGCAGGCGGACTTCCCCAATGACATCGCCATCCGCACCGAGCTGTTCATCGACGCCGACACGAACCGTGCCCCGCGCGAGACCACGATCACCACCCGCGTGTTCCTGCGCAACCAGAACCGCCCGCCGTCGGCCAAGCTCACCGCGACCTACTCCAGCTCCGAGCTGGTCACGCTCGAACGCCTCGGACTCGCTGGACCCGGAGAACAACCCGCTCTACTTCCGCTTCCTCGACGGCACCACGGTCGCGCAGGACTGGTCGCAGCAGGCCACCTTCGCGTTCCGCGCCAAGACCGCGGGCTCGCACTCCTTCACCGTCGTCATCCGTGACATCGGCGGGCTCCAGACCACCTCGAACTCGATCTCGGTCACATGCGCCTCGACACCCCTCACATGCACCGGCCCGACGTCATGAGCCGCCGGCTCTCGCGTCGAGGACGGCTGGGCCCTCGTCACCGCGATGATGGTGATGTCCACGATGCTGTTCATCGGCCTCGCGGCGATCGCCTTCGTCGACACCGAGAGCCGCTCGTCGCAGCGCGAGCGGCAGGCCGAGGCGCGGCTGAACCTGACCGAAGGGCGCGCTCGCCACCGAGCTCTACCAGCTCTCGCACGACTGGCCGACGGCGGCTCCAGGGCTTCGACGACTGCACGGAGACCTCGACGCCGGCATCGGCGCCGCGGTGCTTCACTGCGGCCCAGCTGAAGGCCAACTACCAGCAGGTCGACCTCAGCCTCGGTCCCAAGTGGAAGGTCCAGGTCCGCGACGACGCGGGTGCGGCGCCGGCCAACCCGGGCGTGTGCGACCCGTCGGTCTCGGGCATGGGCGGCTACTACGACGACTCGATCCTCTCCGGCGCCAACTACGACGCCAACCGCAACTGCCAGCTCTGGGTCCGCGCCGAGGGCACCCTCAACGGCAGCAAGCGGGTCGTCGTCGCCAAGGTCCGCGTCGACACGCGCCCGGTCCAGTTCCCGATCGCCCCGTTCGTCTCGGGCTCGTTCAACACGGGCAACAACTCGGGCTCGAAGGTGATCGTCGACGGCGCCGGCCAGACCGGCCAGGTGCGCTGCGACTCCAGCACGCCGGGCTGCGTCGACTTCGCCAGCGGGCAGCTCACCCAGCCGGGTTCGGTGACGAGCGATCCCGGCCTCTCGGAGAGCGTCGTCGACCCCGCGATGGTCGAGGCCCTGCGCTCGACCGCGAAGCAGAACGGGACCTACTACTCCACCGCCACGCCGGGCAAGACGACGTGCCCCGCCGATCCGAGCGGCGCGGTCGTGTTCGTCGAGGACCTCAGCTGCAGCTACCAGGCCGGGGCCGTCGTCAACGGCACGACCAAGCAGGGCATCTTCATCATCAACCGGGGCACGCTGGAGATAGCCGGCAACCGCGAGTGGTGGGGCGCGATCTACCTCGTCAACGCGCAGGGGTGCGGCACGGTCGCGACAGGGCCGTGCATCAACGCCTCCGGCAACAAGGACGTCGTCGCCGACATCACGGGCACCGTGACGGTGCACGGCGGCATCTTCGTCGACGGCAAGGGCCGGCTGACGCTCGGCAACTCGGGCAACTCCGGCACCGGCAACCTGCCGAACCTCATGTATGACCCCTCGGTGTTCCCGCCGCTCCAGGCGTACGGCACCGCGGGCATCATCCAGAACACCTGGCGCGAGCTGACGGCCGGCTGAGCCTCAAGGCCGCCCGTCCGCTTGCCGATAGGAGAGATCGTGTTCAAGAAGAAGCAGCGCACCGCCACCATCGTCGGGCTCGACCTCGACCCCAGCCACATCGCCGCCGCCGAGGTCCATGTCAACGGCAGCCTGTCCGTCAAGAAGGGCGCGGTCGCCGCGCTGCGGCCCGGGCGTCCTGCGCGACGGCGAGGCCTCCGACCCGGCCGCCCTGGCCGAGGCGCTGCGCGAGCTCTTCGCCGAGAACGACCTGCCGCGCCGCGTGCGCCTGGGCATCGCCAACCAGCGGATCGTCGTGCGCTCGCTCGACCTGCCGGTGATCGAGGACCCCAAGGGCCTCGCCGCCGCGGTCCACGCAGGAGGCGCCCGACCACATCCCGATGCCGATGGACGAGGCCGTCGTCGACTTCCAGTCGCTCGGCGTCGTCGAGACGCCGGCGGGCCCGCGCTCGCGCGTGGTGATCGTCGCGGTCCGCCGCGAGATGATCGAGCGGCTCGTGTCCGCCACCCGCGAGGCCGGGCTGGAGGTCGAGGGCATCGACCTCGCCGCCTTCGGCATGGTGCGCGCGCTCGCGCCCGCCGCGTCCGAGCACGCGATCCTCTACGTCAACGTCGCCGGCCTCACGAACGTCGCGGTCGCCAACGGCTCGGGGTGCCTGTTCACCCGCGCGGCCGCCGGCGGGCTCGACGCCGTCGTGCACACGCTGTCCGAGCGCCGCGGCCTCACGCAGGAGCACGCGCGCCAGTGGATGCAGCACGTCGGGCTGCTCACCCCGCTCGAGGACGTCGACGGCGACGCCGAGCTCGTCGCGGCCGCCCGCGCCGCGCTCGAGGAGGGCGTGCACCAGCTCGCCGACACCGTGCGCAACTCGCTGAACTTCTACCGGATGCAGGACGGCGCCGAGACCGTCGAGCGCGCCATGCTGACGGGCCCCGTGCTCGCCATCCCCGGCTTCGCCGACAAGCTCTCGGAGCAGCTCAAGCTGCCCGTCGAGCCGGCGTTCGTCGTCGTCGACGGCGACGAGCAGGCCGACCCGGCCCGCCTCGCTGTCGCCGCCGGGCTGGCCGTCGAAGACCGCGCCTAGGTCCTCGCCGCTCCCGTCGCCGCGGCGTCCGCGCCGCGGCAGGGGAGCGGGCGGTGCCGTGGAACTGAGTCGCCGATGACGACCGCAGCAGGCAGCCGTGCTCGCCGGGATCCTCGGCGCGATCGTCGGCTCGTTCCTCAACGTCGTCGCCTACCGGCTGCCGCGCGGCGAGTCGCTCTCGCACCCGCCGTCGCACTGCCCCAACTGCGGGGCGCCGGTCAAGCCCTACGACAACATCCCGGTGCTCTCGTGGCTGCTGCTGCGGGGGCGCTGCCGCAGCTGCAAGGAGCCGATCTCCCCGCGCTACCCGATCGTGGAGGCGGGGACGGCGCCTGCTGTGCGCCCTCGTGGTCATCGTCAAGGGCGCCGACGAGGACGCCGATCATCGGCATCGTCCTCGTGCTGCTGCTCGTGCCGGTCACCCTGATCGACCTCGATCACCACCTGATCCCGAACAAGATCACCTATCCGGGCTTCGTGCTCGGCGTCGCGCTGGTCGCGGTGCTCGACACGGACTCGCTCGTGGAGCACCTGATCGCCTCGGCCGCCGCGGGCGGCTTCCTGTTCCTCGCGTGGTTCTTCTACCCGCGCGGGATGGGGATGGGGGACGTCAAGCTTGCCTTCGTGCTCGGCATCTACCTCGGTCGCGCGGTCGCGCCCGCGATGTTCGTCGCCTTCCTCGCCGGCGCGCTCGTGGGAGGCCTCGTGATCGCCCGCATGGGCGTCAAGGACGGCCGCAAGGCCGGCATCCCGTTCGGCCCCTGGCTCGCCCTCGGCGGCGTCGTCGGCCTGCTCGCCGGCGACGAGCTCGTCGACTGGTACGCCGACTCCTTCCTCTAGAAACGGCGCTGGAGCGGGGCGCCGGGCGAACGTGGGGTGCTCACCCCACCCGCGAGCCTCAAGGCGGTCCAAGGGGGTGCCGATAAGCCAAGCGAGATGAGAGCTGTCAACCTGCTTCCGCCCGACCTGCGCAGCGGTCCCAAGGGACCCGCCCCCGCGGTCCCCACCGGGGTCGAGAACTCCGGAGCCGGCGCGTTCGTCGTGCTCGGTGTCCTCGCCTTCGCCGTGCTGGCGCTGGCCGCCTACGTGCTGGCCGGCAACACGGTCAAGGACCGCAAGGCCGAGCTGGCCGCGGCGACCGCCAAGTCGGCGGCCGTCTCCAAGCAGGTCGCGGCCCTCAAGCCCTACGCCGACTTCGAGAGCGTCGCCAACGCCCGGGTGCAGACGGTCAAGGACCTCGCCGCCTCGCGCTTCGACTGGGAGCAGGCGCTGCGCGATCTGTCGCGCGCCGTCCCGGCGGACGTCACGATCGGGTCATTCAAGGGAGACCTCGGCGGCACGGCCGCGGCCGCCGGCGGCGGGGCCGGCGGCGGCGGGATCCGCAGCGCCATCACCGCCCCGGCGATCACGCTCGGAGGGTGCACCTACTCCCAGACGAAGGTCGCCACGCTGATGGCCCGCCTGCGGGCGATCGACGGCGTGACCCGCGTCTCTCTCGCCAGCTCCGACAAGGAGGCGACCGCCGGCGGCACCAGCGGCGATCGCACCGCGCCGTCCTCCACGGGCTTCTGCGGCAAGCCCGGCGTCCCGGCATTCGAGCTCGTCGTGTTCTTCGAGGGTGCTGCCGCCACCAGTACCGCGCCGGTGCCCGGAGCCGCCGCGCCGGCAACGGCGAGCACGACCTCCGGTACGCCCGCCACCGGCACCGCTGCCCCCGCGGCGACGCCCGCGGCGCCCGCCGCCGGCGCGGCTCCGGCGCCCGCCGGTGCCGCCCCCGCGGCGACGCCGAGCGCTTCCGCAACGACCACTCCCGCCTCGACCCCCTAAGGCCGACACCGTGACCAAGAACAAGACGCTTTTGATCGCGGTCGTCGCGACCGCGGCAGCCCTCGCCGCCTTCTGGTTCCTCGCCCTCGCGCCGAAGCGCGAGGAGGCGACGGCGCTCGAAGGCAAGATCGCGACCAAGCAGTCCGAGCTGCAGACGGCGGAGCAGACGCTCGCCGACTACCGCAAGTCCAAGGACGGCTACCCCGAGAACTACGCCACCGTCGTCCGGCTCGGCAAGGCCGTGCCCGACGACGACGACGTCCGCTCGCTGCTCGTGCAGCTGGACGCCGAGGCCGGCGGCACCCAGGTCGACTTCCGCACCATCCAGGTGGGCAGCGCCGGGGCGCCTGCAGGCGCGCCGCCCGCGACCACCGGTACGACGACCACGCCGCCGCCCCCGGGCGCGGTCAGCGTCGGCACCGCGGGCTTCTCCGCGATGCCGTTCACCTTCTCCTTCAAGGGGACCTTCGCCAACCTGTCGCAGTTCTTCTCCCGCATGGAGCGCTTCGTGACGCTGCGCAACGAGAAGATGAACGTCACCGGCCGCCTGTTGCGGCTGGAGTCCGTCGATCTCCAGGTCGACCAGGACGGCTTCCCCAACATCCGTGCGCAGATCGGCGCCAGCTCCTATCTGGTGCCCGAGACGCAGGGCCTCACCGCGGGGGCGACCCCGAAGGGCCCGGCGGCCACGACGCCCGCGGCGTCCCCGGCTACCGCCGGCGGCCCCGCCGCGCCGACGACCACCGCGACCGTGACCGGAGCCACCCGATGAACCCGCAGGAAGCCATCCACAACGTGTGGCGCCAGCTCGTCCAGCGTCGGCTGCTTCCGGTGGCCGTGCTGCTGGTCGGCGCGCTCGCGGCGGTCCCGTTCCTCCTCGCCAAGGACCCCGCCCCCGTGCCGGCAGTCGCCATCGGCGGGCAGCGCACAGCAGTCCGGCGCCGAGCTCGACGACCCGGTCGTGAGCCTGGTCGCCGAGGGCACGCCGGCCCCAGCGCCGGCGCGTGCTCGGTTCCGCCAAGAACCCCTTCCAGCCCGCCGCGGCCCCCAAGGTCAAGGCCGAGGCGACGACCGAGTCCACGACCGCCGGCGGCCCCCACCACCGGAGGCGACGCAGCCAAGGACGAGTCCACGGGCGGATCCTCGTCTCCAGCCGGGTCGCCGACTGAGGCCAGCACCCCGGTGGCACCCGCCGTCCCTGACGCGGGCATCGAGAAGCCGGCGCGCAAGTACGAGCTCTACTCGCTGACGGTGCGCTTCGGCGCGAGCGACTCGGACGCGCTGGAGAAGATGAACCTGCCGCGCCTTGAGGCGCTGCCGTCGGCCGACGACCCGCTGCTGGTCTACCTCGGCCCGGGCAACGGGCGCCAAGTCCGCCATCTTCATGGTCGACGCGTCGCTCGAGCCCCAGGGCGACGGCACGTGCGACCCGAGCCCGTCCAGTTGCGAGACGATCGAACTGCGCGAGGGCGAGACGGAGTTCTTCGACGTCCTCGGCGAGACGGGCGAGGTCATGGCCCAATACCAGCTCGACCTGGTCGACATCAAGCGGAGCAAGACGGCCAGCGCCGCGAAGGCAAGTGCGGCCCGTGCGAAGGTGTCCAAGGGCGGAGTTCGGGCGCCTGCGCGCCCGCAAGTCGGCCTCCGGCCCGCTGCGCTACCGCTATGACGCCACATCGGGCACGGTGCGCAAGATCAGCAAGCGCGCCTACAAGGCCCTGGCCGCGAAGTCCGCGCGCGCCGCGCTCGGCACCGCCGGCGGCTTCTAGCCCGCGCAAGCCCCGCCCGGCCGCGACACTGTCGCGGGTGGGTGGGGCCTTCTTTCTAGGATCCCTGCGGTGCCGCTGCGCGTCATCACCGCCGGGGAGTCCCACGGGCCCGGCCTCACCTGCATCGTCGAGGGGCTCCCGGCCGGGCTCGAGCTCGACCGCGAGCTGATCGACCGCGACATGGCGCGGCGCCAGCTCGGCCACGGCCGCGGCGGGCGGATGAAGATCGAGAAGGACGCCGCCGACGTCACCGCCGGCGTCCGCCACGGCCGCACCCTCGGCGGCCCCGTCTCCCTGACGGTCGCCAACCGCGACTTCGCCAACTGGGAGGAGCGGATGAACCCGTGGCCCGTCGAGGCCGACGTGCCCGAGGTCCACCTGCCGCGGCCCGGCCATGCGGACCTGGCCGGAGTGCAGAAGTACGGCTTCACGGACGTGCGCAACGTGCTCGAGCGCGCCAGCGCGCGCGAGACGGCGGCGCGCGTGGCGGGCGGCGCGCTCGCCAAGGCCTTCCTGCGCGCGCTCGGGATCGAGGTCGTCTCGCACGTGACGCAGATCGGCTCCGTGCGCGCTCCGGAGCGCGGCGACCTGGCGCTCGAGGACTTCGCGGAGGTCGACGCCTCGCCCGTCCGCTGCCTGGACGCCGAGGCGACGAAGGCGATGGTCCAGGAGATCAACGTCCTGCGCAAGGCCAACGAGTCCCTCGGCGGCGTGTTCGAGGTGCGCGCCTTCGGGCTGGTGCCCGGGCTCGGCTCGCACGTGAGCTGGGAGGAGCGCCTGGACGGGCTGATCGGCCTGGCCATGCTCTCGATCCAGGCCATCAAGGGCTGCGGTATCGGCGACGGGTTCGACCTCGCGGGCCGGCCGGGCTCGGCCGCCCACGACGAGATCTTCTACTCCCAGGCGCGCGGCTACTTCCGCGAGACCAACCGCTCGGGCGGCATCGAGGGCGGGATGACCACCGGGGAGCCGGTCGTCGTGCGCTGCGCGATGAAGCCGCTGCCGACGCTGACCAAGCCGCTGCGCTCCGTCGACATCGCCACGCGCGAGCCGGCGCAGGCGCTGCGCGAGCGCACCGACTCCTGCACCGTGCCGGCCGCGGGGGTCGTGGGGGAGGCGATGCTCGCGATCGTGCTCGCCTCCGCCTGCCGGGACAAGTTCGGTGGCGATCACATCGAGGACGTCCGCGCCGCGGTGGACGCCTACAAGCGCCGCATCGGCTGGCACCGAAGCTGAACGCCCTCGTCTTCATCGGCTTCATGGGCGCCGGGAAGACCAGCGCCGCCCGCGCCGCCGCCGCGGCCCTCGGGGCGCGCGCGGTGGACTCCGACCACGCGCTCGTGGAGCGGCTGGGCTGCACGATCGAGGAGTACTTCGCCTCCCACGGCGAGCGGGAGTTCCGCGCGGCCGAGGAGGACGTGGTGGCGGAGCTGCTCGAGCGCCCGCCTTCGCCCGTGATCTCCCTGGGCGGCGGCGCGATCGGCTCCGAGCGGGTGCGCGGGCTGCTGGAGCGCCACACCGTCGTGCTGCTCGACGTCGACGAGGAGACGGCCTGGCGGCGCGCGGGCGGGCGCCGGCCGCTGGCGCGCGACCGCTCGCGCTTCGCCGCGCTGCTCGCCGACCGCCGGCCGCTCTACGACGCGATCGCCGACGCGGTGCTGCCGGACTCCTCGCGCGACGTGGTCCGGCGCGCGGTGCCGGCGCTGCGCGCGCTCGGGGAGACGCCCGAGGGCACCCGGATGCTGTGGGCCACGGCGGCCTCGGGCGAGTACCCCGTCTACGTCGGCGAGGGCCTGGTCGGCTCGGGCTTCCGCGCGCTGGAGGGCGACGGCCACGTGGTCAGCGACGAGTCCGTCGCCGCGCTCTACGGCGACGCCGTGCCGGCCGCCTCGCGCGTGACGATCGCGCCGGGGGAGACCGCGAAGACCCTGGCGACGGCGGGGACGGTGCTCGAGGCGCTGGCCGAGGCCGGCCTGGACCACGACGGGCACGTGATCGCCCTCGGCGGCGGGGTCGTCGGCGACCTGGCGGGCTTCTGCGCCGCCGTCTACCAGCGCGGGGTGCGAGTGGTCCAGGTGCCGACGACGCTGGTCGCGCAGGTCGACTCCGCCTACGGCGGCAAGACCGGCGTGGACCTCCCGCAGGGCAAGAACTACGCCGGCGTCTACCACCAGCCCGCGGCCGTGCTGGCCGACCCGCGCACGCTCGCCACGCTGCCGCCCGAGGAGCTCGCCGCGGGCTGGGCCGAGGTGATCAAGACCGCGCTGATCGCCGGCGGGACCGCTGTGGAAGCGGGTCCGCTCGCGCGCCGCGGAGGCCGACCGCGACCTCGTGCTCGCGTGCGCGCGCACGAAGCTGGCGGTGGTGGCGGCCGACGAGCGCGACGCCGGCACGCGCCAGAGCCTCAACCTCGGCCACACCGTCGGGCACGCGATCGAGACCGTCACGGGCTACGCCCGCTACCGCCACGGCGAGGCGGTCGGGCTCGGGCTGCTCGCCGCGCTCACGCTCTCCGCCCAGCCCGCGCTGCGCGAGGAGGTGGCCGACCTGCTCGCCGAGCGCGGGCTGCCGACCCGCCTGGACCCGGCGGTCGACCCCGCCGACGTGGTCGCCGCGACGGCGCGCGACAAGAAGCGGCGCGGCGGGCGGGTCGGATTCGTGCTCGTCGAGGCGCCCGGCGACGTGCGCACGGGGATGGCGGTCTCGCCCGACGACCTGCGGGCGGCGGTGGCAGAGTTGGAGCGGTCATGAGGAACCGCGTGGCCGTGCTGCACGGCGTCAACCTCGAGGCGCTCGACCGCCGCCCGGCCGAGATCTACGGCGGGCTGACCTTCACGCAGCTCGAGCAGCGGATCGGCCGCTTCGCCCGCGAGCTGGGCCTGGAGGTGCACTTCTTCCAGTCCGACTTCGAGGGCGAGTACGTCCAGGAGCTGCACCGCTCGCCCGACTACGCCGACGGGCTGCTGCTGAACCCCGGAGCGTGGACCCACTACGCGTGGGCGCTGCGCGACGCGCTCGAGGTCGCGGGCCTGCCGGCCGTCGAGGTGCACCTGTCGGACGTCGACTCCCGCGAGGCGTTCCGGCGCGTGTCGGTGCTCGAGGGCGTCTGCGTCGCGCGCGTCGCCGGCAAGGGGCCCGAGGGCTACCGGGACGCGCTCGCCCATCTCAAGGAGGCCTTCACCGCATGAGCCGTGCCGACCGCGTCGCCGAGCGCCTCGACGAGAAGGGCGTCGACCTGCTGCTGGTCGGCCACGGCCCCAACCTGCGCTACCTCACGGGCTTCACGGGCTCCAACGGCATGGCGGTCGTCGGCCGCGACGTGCGCCGGTTCGTGACGGACTTCCGCTACGTCGAGCAGGCGGCCGCCGAGGTGCCCGACTTCGACCGCGAGCAGGGGCCGCAGGACTTCATCACGGCGCTGGAGTCGGGCTGGCCGGAGGGCGAGCTGACGCTCGGCTTCGAGGACGACCACGTCACGGTGCGGGCGCACCAGCGGCTGCGCTCCGTCCTCCCGGACCGCATTGCGCTCAAGCCGGCCGGCGGGCTGGTGGAGGCCGAGCGGGCGCTCAAGGAGCCGGGGGAGGTCGAGCGGATCGCCGCGGCCGCCGCGCTCGCCGACGAGGTCTACGGCTGGCTGCGCGAGCAGGGGCTCGTGGGCCGAACGGAGCGCGAGGTCGCGTTCGCGCTCGAGCACGAGATGCGCCGCCGCGGGGCGACGGACCCCAGCTTCCCGTCGATCGTCGCCTCGGGCCCGCGCGGCGCGCTCCCGCACGCCTCTCCGACCGACGAGACGATCGAGCGCGGCACGCTCGTCACACTCGACATGGGCGTCGTCCTGGACGGCTACTGCTCGGATTGCACGCGCACGTGGGCGACGGGGGAGCTGCCCGACGACCTCGCCTCGATCTACGAGATCACGCTGCGGGCGCAGATCGCCGCGCTCGACGCGGTGCGGCCGGGACCGCAGGGCGACGAGATCGACGCGGTGGCGCGCGACCTGATCGCGGGGGAGGGCCACGGCGAGCACTTCGGGCATGGGCTCGGGCACGGCGTCGGGATCGAGGTCCACGAGGCGCCGCGGCTCTCGCGGACGGCCAAGGACGCGCTCGCGCCGGGCAACGTCGTGACGGTCGAGCCCGGGCATCTACCTGCCCGGCTCGCGGCGGCGTGCGGATCGAGGACCTGGTGGTCGTGACGGAGCGCGGGAGGGAGGTTCTCACGCAGACCACGAAGGACCTCGTCGTCGTCGACTAGGGCCTACACCCCAGGCCGCGCGCTCAAGGCCGCGCGCGTACCTGTCGATATCCGGGCGTGATGGAACTTCGAGCCCGCACTCTCCACCTCGCGCGCCCCGCGGCCATGACCGCCGCGTGCGCCGCGCTGCTCGCCCTCGTCGCGGGCCCCGCCACCGCCGACGCCAAGGCCAAGCGCTACCCGGTCGTCACCTCGATCAGCCCGATGAGCGCAAAGGTGGGTGAGTCGATCTCCATCCGCGGCAAGTACTTCCGCCGTGGCAAGAACAAGAATGCCGTGGTCTTCAAGCGCGACGGCGCTCGCGCCGTCTTCGCCAAGCAGACGCTTGGAACCGCGAAGTTGATCCGCGTGGTCGTCCCGGACGCGCTGCGTCCGTTCCTGACGGAAGGCCAGCCGGCGCGCGTCCGCGTCCGGGTGCTCTCCGAGCGCTTCAGCAAGGCATTCACGCCCGCCTCGAAGTCGCCGATGATCACCGCGCTGCCGAAGCCGGCCGCCGGCGGCACGACGGAGACCCCGGCCGCCACGGGCACGACGGGCACGACGGGCACGACGGGCACGACGGGCACGACGGGCACGACGGGCACGACGGGCACTGACGGCTCGCCGACGCCCACGCCCCCGGCTCCCCCGGCTCCCGTCTGTACCGCTGATGAGGACGCCGACATGCTCTCGGCCGCGCTCGAGAACTCGCTCGGCCTGGACGCATGCAAGGCCGACACGGACGGCGACGGCGTCGTGGACGGCTACGAGTACCAGTCGGCGCGCGACCTCAACGACGACGAGCACCAGGAGCCCAATACCTACCTGCCCTACCCGGGCAAGCGGCCCTACCCGAACCCGCTGTTCGCCGACGGCGGCGTCGACTACGACGGCGACGGCCTGCCGCAGCTCTCCGAGTTCCGCCTCTGGGACGCCTACGGTGCTCGCCCGGCCGGCGGCCTGCTCACCGACGGCTACCGCCTCCTGTACTCCGACGGCGAGCAGTACTCGCTCAGCGAGCGCCAGGGCGGCACGGGCCGGCGCACGCCGAGCCAGCTCGCCAGCAGCTACGACAAGATGACCGCCTTCCTGACCTGGGTGAACGGCCACGGCTACAACCCCGTGCTCGTCAGTAAGGCCGCACCCTGGTACGACGCCGGCAATCGCGAGTCCTTCGACATCCGCGACGTCAACCACAACCATGCGCTCGACGCGAGCGAGGCGACGATCTACGACCGCGACGGCGACCAGTACATCTCCGACGACGAGCGCGACGAGGACGCCGACGGCCTTACGAACGTGGACGAGCTCCGCGGCCGGATGACCTCCGAGTACTGGAAGGCGTGCTACGAGAACGAGATGCCGTACACGACCGTGTACGCCGACACGGACCTCGTGGACCGCGACACGGACGGTGACGGCGTCGTGGACGGCGCCGACGACCAGGACCACGACGACATCCCGAACATGATGGAGCTCAGTCGCTACGAGGCCTCCGGCCTTGTCGACTGGGACGCGCACGATGGACAGTGCAAGATCAGCGACGCGATCCCGGAGACCGTGGCCGACGGCCCGGACTCGGACACCGAGCCGGATCCGCTCGAGGAGTGGCACCCCGCCGCATACGGCCGGGTGAACCCCTTCAACCCCTGCCTGCCTTACGACTGGAGCCGCACCTGCCCGTCGGGTGTGACGTTCGGCAACGAGTTCGCGCCGTTCGACGAGTCGACCAGTTGGTTCTCCCTGCAGTAGCCCACTTCACGGCAGGACGTGCCCGGCGAGGCCCGCTTTCGGCGGGCCTCGTTGCGTTCTAGGGGAGCGCGCGAAGAGCGGCGAACAGCCGCGGCGATGCGGCGACGCACCAGTCGGTCTCGCCCGCGATGCGCTCCGCGCGGCCGCCGGCCTCGGTGACCAGCAGAGCACCCGGGACCCAGTCCCACGGGTAGGTCGCGGGCTGGATCCACCCGTGCAGGCGGCCCGCGGCGACGTAGGCGAGCTCGAGCGTGCCCGAGCCCGTGATGCGCACGGACCCGGCGGCGGCCAGCAGGCGCTGCATCGTGGCCGCCACGCCGGGGAGCTCGCGCTTGGGCTGGTGGAGGAAGGTGGCGACGACCGCCTCGTCGAGGCGCTGCCGGCCCGACCGAACGGCATGCGGCGCGCCGTTGCGCGTCGCGCCCTCGCCGCGCGCGGCCGTGAACAGCTCGCCGCGGACGGGGTCGCACACCGCCGCGGCCAGCGGGCCATGCTCGTCCTCGAGCGCGACGGCGGCGCACCAGCCCTGCAGGCCCTGGAGGTAGTTGAGCGTGCCGTCGAGCGCGTCGATCAGCCACCTGCGCCCCTCGGCGGTGCGCTCGGCGCCCTCCTCGCCGAGGTAGCCGTCCGTGGGGCGCTCCGCCTCGATCGCCGCGACCGCGGCGGCCTCCGCGGCGCGGTCGACCTCGGAGACGACGTCGGTCGGGGCGTCCTTGGCGCTGACGCGGCCCGCGTCGCCATGGCGCTCGAGCGCGACGGCGGCGGCCGCCTGCGCCGCGGCGGCGGCCAGCTCGCGGTCGGTCACGGGCGCCCGGCGAGGTCGTGCACGAGCGCGAGCTTGTCCATCACGGCGGGCGGCAGCACGAACGGGTACGCGTCGTCGCGGCCCATGCTGCGGTTGAGCTCGTTCAGCGCGAGGCTCAGCGGCAGCCACTCCGCGATCAGCGCCTCCATCGTGCCGGGCTCCGGGATGGGTGGGGACGGGGTCTCGATCTCGGCGCTGACGCGGTACGCGCGGGCGGTCTGCAGCGTGTCGCGGATGTGCAGGTAGTGGGCGAAGGTCTCGGCCCAGTCCTCCGACGGGTGCATGGTCGCGTAGGCGCTGACGTGGCGCTCGGCCCAGTCGGGCGGCGGTCCCTGCTCGTAATGGCGCTCGAGCGCGGCGCCGTAGTCCTCGCGCTCGTCGCCGAACAGCCCGCGGGCGCGGGTGCGGGTGGCCTCGTCCGGCGCCAGCACGGTCCAGAAGTAGTGCCCGACCTCGTGCCGTAGGTGGCCCAGGACGGTGCGGTAGGGCTCGCCCATCTGCTCGCGCATCGCCTCGCGGTGGGCGTCGCCGGACTCGGCCAGGTCGAGCGTGATCAGCCCGTCGGCGTGGCCCGTCGTGACGGGCTCGTACGCGCTCGAGAGCAGGTCGAAGCGCAGCTCCTCGCCCGGGATGGAGCCCGAGCTCGTCGAGCTCGAACAGCAGCCGCCGCTTGGCGCCCTCCGCGGTCGCGAGCGCCTCGAGCCCCCGCGCGTCACCGTCCGCCGGCCGCGTGCGCGTCCGAGCGCAGCTCGCACACAGCGCGCCGGGCGCGGGCGCGAGCCAGTTGCACGCGGCGATCTGCGCGTTCGCGCAGCGGGCGCCGTCGCCCAGCGCCATGAGCTCGCGCTGCTGCGGGTCGTACGCCAGCGCCGTGCCGCAGTGGAGGCAGGCCGAGTTGTCGAAGAACACCAAACGGCCGCAGGTGGGGCAGGTGAAGGACCGCACGAAGTCGGAGCAGCCTAGGCGCAATCCCGTCTTGTCCCGTCACAGCCCCCCGCGCGACCCTCTCCGGCATGCCCCTTCCCCGAACTCGCCGAGTCCGCGATCTTGTTCAGCCTGAGGCTGAACAACTCCCGGCTCGACCCGACGTGCGCATCGCGCTCGCGGCCGCGCGGAGCTGGTCGGTGCTCGACGTCGAGGAACTGCGGGCGTGCGGGCTGACGGACGACGGCATCTGGGTGCGCGTCCGCAATCGGGCAGGCTGCACCCGCTCCACCGCGGCGTATACGCCGTCGGCCACTGCGCACCTCCCGCTGGAGGGCTGCTTCCTGGCCGCGGTCAAGGCCTGCGGCGAGCGGCGCGTGGCTGAGCCGCGCTCGCGGCAGGTTCGCACTGGGTGCATCCGGCTCGGTGGGACTCCCGGCTCCGGAGGTCCTCGTCCTCGGCGCCGCGGCGCGCCCGAGCACCCGCAGATCCGCGCCTACGAGACGAGCTACCTGCCGCCCGAGGACGTCGTCGTCCATCAAGGGCAGTCCCGGTGACCTCGCCGCTGCGGACGCTGCTCGACCTCGCCGCGCCTCTCGAGCACAAGCCGCTCCGCGCGCCGTCCGCGAGGCGCAGGCCCGCGGGCTGGTCGACCTCGCCGAGCTCGTCGCGGCGTTGCACCGGCCCGGCCGCGGCCGGGGCGCGGTGCGGCTGCGGCGGATCGTCGCCACGCGGGCCGGCGCCGACGCGCTCGCGAGCTCGAGGACGTCGTGCTCGACCTCCTGCTGCGGGCGGCATCGCTCATCCCGACGTCAACGTCCCGTTGCATCATCGGCGGGCGCCGGGTGATGCCGGACTTCCGCTGGCCCGAGCAGCGGCTCGTCGTCGAGGCCGACGGCGCCGCCTACCACGACAACCAGCTCGCGCGCGAGGACGACGCCGAGCGCCAGGCGCTGCTCGAGGCCGCCGGTGAGCGCGTCCTGCGGGTGACGTGGGAGCAAGCGTGGGGCGCAGGGCGGAGACCCTCCGCCGCATTCGAGCGGCGGGCGCTCCCGCCCGCTGAGTCCGGTGTTGTTCAGCCTCAGGCTGAACAACTCGCGGGTCGGCGCGCCGTCCGGCTAGCCTTGGGGACCGAGATGATCTCGACGAACCAGTTCAAGAACGGCAACCACATCGAGGTTGAGGGGACGATCTTCAAGATCCTCGAGTTCCAGCACGTCAAGCCCGGCAAGGGCGGGGCGTTCGTGCGGACGAAGCTGCGGCGGACCGCGGACGGCGCGGTGATCGACCGGACGTTCCGGGCCGGCGAGAAGTTCCGGCCCGTGCGGACCGAGGCGCGGAAGATGCAGTTCCTCTATGCGGACGGGACGGACGCGCACTTCATGGACGAGCAGTCCTACGAGCAGATCGCGCTGCCCGAGACGAGCGTGGCCGAGCCGCTGAAGTGGATCAAGCCCAACGAGAGCGTGGACCTGCTCTACATCGACGACGAGCCGTCGGACATCCAGCTCGGCGCCTCGGTGGAGCTCGAGGTCACCCACACGGAGCCGGGCGTGCGCGGCGACACGGCCTCGGGCGGCGGGAGCAAGCCCGCGACGCTGGAGACCGGCGCGACGGTCAACGTGCCGCTGTTCGTCAACATCGGGGACCGGGTCAAGGTGGACACGCGCTCGGGCTCCTACATGTCGCGCGCCTGAGGCACGCCCTTGGCTCGACGCAGCGATCAGCGCCGGGCGGCGGTCTTCGCGCTGTACCAGCACGACCTGACCGGGCGCCCGCTCGACGAGGTCTTCGAGCGCGGAGCGGCGTCGTTCACGCGCGCGCTCGCGCACGCGACCTCCGACCACGCGGAGGCGCTCGACGAGCGCATCGCCCGCCACGCGAAGGGGTGGACCGTGAGCCGGATCGCCCCACTGGAGCGGGCGATCCTGCGCACCGCGTTGCTGGAGATGCTCCACCCCGACCTGATGGAGGGCGAGCGGCCGATCCCGGCCGAGGGCGCGATCGACGAGGCCGTCGAGACCGCCAAGGCGTTCTGCGGCGCGGAGGCTCCCGGGTTCGTCAACGGCGTGCTGGCCGCGGTGCTGCGCGAGGCGCGCGGCAGCGCGGCGTAGCGCGGCCGGGGCGGCCCGGCGGCGCTCAGCCGCGCTCGAGCCCGAAGCGGAACGAGCGGTAGGCCTTGCGGGCGAGGAAGGAGAGGTTGCGCTCGCGCGGGGTGAGCTTCGCTCCGGAGTCCTTGCGCTGGCGCAGGCTCAGCAGGACCTGCCCGCGGCCCTCGGCGGGGTCGTCGGGGACGAGCAGGACGTCGCGGCCCGTGACGCGCTCGGAGTCGTTGATGCGCTCGTAGCCGACCTCGTAGCCGACGGCGTTGTTGACCCGCGCGCGGCCCTCCTGGGCGAGCTCGAGGCCAGGCATGCGGCGCTGCTCGGCCGCCACGTAGCGGTCGGCGAGCACGGGCAGCAGCCCGTGGGTGACGTCGCCCTCGAAGCGCGGCAGCGAGAGCGGCCGGACCACGACGGAGACCTCGAGCCCGGCGCGGCGCCCCTCCAGCCGCATCAGCTCGCCGGCGGCCGGCCGCGCCACACGCATCGCGTCGTCGCGATAGATCATGTTGAACACCGGCGCGTCGCGGTGGAAGACCCGTTCGCCCCAGACGGGCGGCCGGGTGAGCGCCACGAGGATCGCGACCACGGCCGCCGCCGCGACCACGCCGGCCACGGCGAGCGTGACGGCGGGCGGTATCCCGAAGCGCTCGCGCAGCGCGCCCGGCAGCGTGGGACCGAGCCCCGGCCGCGTGACCGCCATCAGCCGCGCATCCGGATGCGGCGCTCGCGCACCGCCACGAGCGGCCCGCACGGCGCCAGCTGGCGGCATTCCTCGGGCCAGGCGGGGGAGACCAGCGCGCGCGCCTTGGCCTTCTTCTTGCGCACCTTGGCCTGCTTGGCCCTCTGGCGCTTGCGGTGCAGCCGCCGCGGCTCCAGCGCCGTCAGCGAGCGGTTGCCGGTCAGGTAGAGGTTCACGCCGTCGGAGACGATCGGGTCGTAGGCGCCGATCGGGTAGCGGAAGGCGACCTTGCCGCTGCCGACCCACAGGCCGACCGTGACCGCGCGGCCGAGGTCGGCGTAGTAGACGACGTCGCCCACGATCGTCGGCGAGCCGGAGATCTTGCCGCCCGAGCGGTGCTTCCAGCGGACCTTGCCCGAGCGGGCGTCGAGCGCGTAGAAGGTGCCGTCGTAGGAGCCGAAGAAGACCATCGGGCCGCGGCCCTTGACGTTCTTGATGGCGGCCGAGGAGTACACGTAGCGGCCGGTCTGGTGGGCCCAGGCGATGCGCCCGTCCTTGGTGGAGAGCGAGTACGCGCGGCCGTCGGTGGCGCCGATGTAGACGCGCCCGTAGGCGACGGCCGCGGTCGCGTAGAAGTTGCCGCCGCGGAGCCCGCCGGCCGCGCTCTTGCTCCAGATCCGCGCCCCGTCGCGCGCCCGCACGGCGTGCACGGAGCCGCCGTAGGCGCCGAAGAACAGGATCCCGTCGTCCGACAGCGTCGGGCTGCCCTTGATCGCGCCGCCGGCGCGGTACGTCCAGTCCTGCTTGCCCGACTTCGCGTCCAGCGCGTACAGCGTGCCGCCCTCCGAGCCGAAGAACACGCGCCCGTTGTGGACCAGCGGGGAGGACTCGCTGCGGCTCGAGAGCGACTTGGACCAGAGGATCTTGCCGTCGCCGAAGCGCAGGCACACGATCCGGCCGGCCCTCCCGGCGCGCAGCAGCGTCACGTAGACGCGCCCGTCCTCGATCGCCGGCGTCGAGGCCGACAAGCTGCCGAGCTTGCGCGCCCACAGCTTCTTGCCGCCCTCGAGCTTGCGCGAGACCAGCCGCGCGTCGTCGGAGAGCTGCAGGATCCGGCCCTGCGAGATCGCGGGCGGGAACTCGGTCAGCGCCGACGCCTTGCGCTTCCACTTGGCACGGAACGGCCCGCGGATCGGCTTCGCCGGGTCGAAGTTGCGGTTGTGGTCCTTCGTGAAGCCGTAGCGCGGCCAGCGGAACTTGTTGGGCTTGGGCGGCTTGGCCTGCTTCTCCTTCGGCCCCGGCGTCGGCTCCGCGTCGATGAACGGCACGTCCGGGTTGGAGATGTTGCCCGGCTTCTTGAGCACGAGGAGGTATGCGGCGGCGGCGCCGGCGGCACCGAGGGCCAGCACGAGGGCAGCGATGATCGTCACCTTGCGGGAAGGCACCGCTCCAGGGTAGGAGCCCGCTCAGACGGTCAGCGCGGCCCGGGAGCGCTGCGCGGCCGCGGGCGCCCGCGCGGCGAGCGCCCCGGCCAGCGCGAGCAGCGTCCAGGAGAGGGGGTCCTCCAGGAACGCCGCGTACACGAAGGTGTGCAGGACCAGCGCGCAGAACGCCGCGGCGACCGCCGCGGCCGCCACCGCCTCGATCCCCGGGGCCGCCGTGCGCACCCTCGCGCGCACCCCGGCGAACACGAGCCGCAGCGCCGCCGCCATCAGCGCCACGTAGGCGAGCAGGCCGATCACGCCCTGCTCGGCCGCGACGGTGAGCGGGATCGTGTGCGAGACCGCCGCCACGCGCACGGAGCGCACGCCCTCGCGCTCCCGGTAGCGCTCGGCGAACGCGCCCGAGCCGAAGCCCCAGACGGGCCGGTCGCGCGCCATCGACAGCGCGCCGCTGACGAGGTCGAAGCGCCCGCTGGTGGCCTTGTCCAGCGAGGCCGTGGAGCGGGTGTCGATCTCCAGCGAGCCCGGCGCCAGCAGGACCGCGGCGACCGCGATCGCGGCCAGCGCCGCGATTGCCCCGAGCACCGGCACCGGCTTCCAGCGCAGCACGCCGAGCACGGCCAGGCCGCCGAGCAGCGCGGCGAAGCTCGACTGCGACAGCGACAGCACGAGGCCGGCCCACAGCACTCCGAGCGCGACGGCCACGATCAGCACGGTCCGCCGCTCGCGGCTCCAGACCAGCGTGGCGGCGAGCGCGATCATCGTCAGCGCCAGGAAGCGCCCGTAGATGTTGGGGTCGAAGAAGAGCGAGTTGACCCGGAAGTACGGCTTGAGGTCGTTGGACTCCTGGACCTTCGCGTTGGAGAGCAGCAGGTGCCCCGAGGCGTACTCGTAGAAGCCGACCGCGGCGAAGACGACGGCCAGGCCCGCCATCAGCCAGAACGCGTGGCGCAGCCGAACGGCGTGCCAGTCCACGTCGAGCAGCAGCCGGAAGAGCACCGCGAACGGCGCGTAGAAGAGGCAGATGTTCTTGAGCGCGACCTCGAGGTCGGTCGAGTAGACGGCCTGCAGCGCATAGACGCCTACGAACACGGCGAGCGCGATCTCCAGATGGCGCAGGGGCCGCGCCACCGGGCGCTCGGCGACGTCGAGCGCCTGCTGGCCGGTGCCGGGCCGCAGCCAGCGCCAGGCCTCGGCGATCGCCCCGGCCGCGATCACGCCGTAGAGCGGCAGCAGCAGGCTGGCGGTCTCCGTGCCGAGCGTCAGCGGCACCCGGAACGCCAGCGCGCCGAGCGCGAGCAGCCCGATCAGCCCGGGCCGGCGGCGCAGCAGCGCGGCCAGGAACCCGAGCGCCACGAGCCCGGCCACGGCGCCGCCGGCGAGCACGCCCACGCCGCCCGGCAGGTCGTCCCCGGCGAGGGTGGCCACCGCCAGGGCGGAGAAGCCGAGCGCGGCGAGCATCGCGGCGGCCCGCTGGCGCGGATCCGCGCACAGCAGCACGGCCGCGGCCGCTGCCGCCGCGGCGAGCATGGCCGCGCCCTGGAGGACCGGCGCCACCGCGAGGACCACGAACACGGCGGGCACCATAGCCTGGATCCGGGCTTAGCCGCCATCGCTAGGGTTGCCGCGCGATGACCACGGTCCGCCGCCTCGCGCCCGCCGCGGCGACCTCCGTGCTCGTGGCGATCGTGCTCGACCTGATCTACGGGCCGTGGTTCCTCAACTACGACGCTCGCTACGCGCTGCTGTGGGCGCAGGACCTCGCGAACGGGCACGCGCCGGAGTACGAGGCCGACTTCGCGCCGACCCCGCATCCGCTGCAGACGGCGTTCGGGCTGCTCGCGCTGCCGTTCGGGGAGGCCTCCGACGACATCTTCACGTTCGCGACCCTGCTCGCGTTCGGCGCGCTCGTCTACCTGGTCTTCGCGCTCGGCCGTGAGCTGTTCTCGCCGTGGGTGGGCGTGGTGGCGGCGCTCGTGGTCCTCACGCGGCCCGCGCTCGAGCGCGACGCGCTGCTGGCCTACCAGGACGTGCCGTTCGCGGCGCTCGTGGTCGGGGCGGTGCTGCTGGAGGCGCGGACGCCTCGGCGCGGGACCCCGGTGCTCCTCATGCTGGCCGTGGCCGGCCTGCTGCGGCCGGAGGCGTGGGTGCTCGCCGGTCTCTACGCCCTCTGGCTGTGGCCGGCGCGCGACGCCCGCGGCCGCGCGATCGCCTTCGGGCTCGCGGCCGTCGCGCCCGTGCTGTGGGCCGCCTCGGACTGGGCGGTGACCGGCGACCCGCTGCACTCCCTGCACGGCACCGCCGACCTCGCGATCGCCAACGACCGCCGCCGCAGCGTCGGCGACGTGCCCTACTGGACCGCGCAGTACTTCGGCTACGCGCTGCGCGAGCCGCTCGTGCTGGGCGTCCCGATCGGGCTCGCCTTCGCGTGGTTCCATGCCCGCCGCCCCGCGGTGCTGCCGCTCGCCGTGGTGGCGGCGATGGTCGCCGTGTTCGCGATCGGCCCGATCTTCGGCCTGCCGCTGATCCGCCGCTACATCGCCACGCCCGCCGCCCTGCTGACGCTCTTCTACGGGCTGGCCGTCGCGGGCTGGGCGATGCTCCCGCGCGGGCGCGCGCGCACGGGCTGGATGGCCGTCGCGGCCGTCGCGGTGCTGCTGTCGGTCGCCTACCTGCCGTGGCACTACGACCTGCTGGCCACGGTCGAGCGCCGCATCGACAAGGACGGCGTCCTCTACGGCGACCTCCAGGAGGCGATGGAGGCGCCCCAGGTGCGGGCCGCCTTCGAGGCGTGCCCGGAGCTCACGGCCGGCGACCACCGCCCGATGCCCTACGCGCGCTTCTGGCTCGACGGCGCGCCCGGCACCGTCTCGACCGTCGAACGCGGCGCCAGCCCGATGGGCAAGCTGCTGCTGATGCCGGTCAAGGGCCCGACGACCCGCCGCATCTATCCGCCGAGGGTCTTCCCGAAGGTCAAGACCCCCGAGGCGTTCACGACGATCTACGCGAACCGCTCGTGGCGCGTGAGCGCCGCGCCGGGCTGCGGCTAGCCTGGATCCGGGCTTAGACGTCCTCCATCGTGAAGGCGTCCTCGCCGACCTCGAGGAACTCCGTGTAGGCGTCCACGACCGCGTCGGGGTCGTCCCACATCCGCAGCTCGCCCTTGTGGATCCAGATCGCCTGGTCGCAGAGCTCCTTGATCGAGCCGAGCGCGTGCGAGACGAGCAGGATCGTGCGGTTCTCGCCGCACAGCTCGCGCATCTTGCGGAAGGACTTCTTGCGGAAGCGGGCGTCGCCGACCGACAGCGCCTCGTCGATCAGCAGGATCTCGGGCTCCATCGTGACCGCGACGGCGAACGCGAGCCGCCCGTACATGCCCGAGGAGTAGGTGCGCATGGGCATGTCCATGAAGTCCTCGAGTTCCGCGAACGCGACGATCTCGTCGTACTTCTCCCGCAGCTCCCCGCGGGTGAGGCCGGCCGCCAGGCCGCCCAGCACCACGTTCTGGCGGCCGGTCATCTTGCGGTTGAATCCGACGCCGAGCGCCAGCAGCGTGCTCACCCGCCCGTGCACCTCGACCCGTCCCGAGTTCGGCGGCAGGATCCCGGCCACGGTGCGCATCAGCGTCGACTTGCCGGCGCCGTTGGCGCCGACGACCCCCAGCACCTGCCCCTCCGGCACCTCGAAGGTGACGCCCTTGAGCGCCTGGACCTCGCGCACGACCTTCTCACGGCGTCCGAGCTTGAGCACGGTGTTCTTCAGCGTCGGAGCGAAGTCGAGCGACGTGCGATAGGTCACCGACACGTCCTCGACGCGGATGCGGGGCTCAGAGCCGGACAGCGAACTCACGCTCCCTGGAGACGAAGAACAGCCCGCCGGCGATGAAGATGCCGAACGACCACGCGGCGGCCAGCGCCAGCGACCACGGCTCGGGGTTGGCGCCCGCGATCAGGACGTCGCTCCACGCGGTCAGCATGCCGCCGAGCGGGTTCACGTAGAGGATCCACCCGAGTCCGTCGGGCACCTCGTCGGCGAAGTAGAGGACGGGTGAGGCGTACAGCCAGACGCGCAGGAAGTACGGCAGGAAGTTCTTGACGTCGCGGAAGTAGACCTGCAGGGCGGAGACGAGCATCCCGGCGCCCGAGGCCATCACGAACATCAGGAAGATCAGCGGGACGATCCACAGCAGGTGCTGGTCCACCGGCAGCCCCGCGATGATGTGGACCGGAACGTAGATCACGAGCGTCGGCAGGAAGCGCATGAAGGCGGTGATCACGCTCGACAGCGGCAGCAGCGCGCGCGGGAACGCCGTGTTGAGGATCAGCCGCCCGCCGCCCGTGACCGACTTGACCGACAGCCGGATCGAGTCCGAGACGAAGTAGTAGGCGAACAGCCCCGCCAGCAGGTGCGCGAAGAAGTCGACGCCGCGCGAACCGGCGCCGCGCAGGATGTAGACGAGCAGGAAGTAGACGCACGCGAGCAGCAGCGGGTTGAGGACCAGCCACAGCTGCCCGAAGGCCGTGTTGAAGTGCTGCGCGCGCAGGTTGGTGCGCGACATCTCGCGCGCGAACTCGCGCCGCCGCCACAGCTCCCGGACGTACGGGCGCAGCGGCGGGATGCCGATCTTGTGCGGCTCGTAGACGTGCCGCTCGGAGGTGAACTCGTTCTCCTCGGAGATCACGCGCTGGACTGGGGCAGGGGCCGACGTCACGGGCAAGGAGGCTAGCCGCTAGATCAGCGGGGGCCGCCCGGCCCGCGCCATGCGCCAAATGGTCCTTGCGCGCAGCGGCTTGCGGGGCCCGCAGGGGCCGCGCAGCCCGTCGCGGTAGCCGCGGGCCGCCTCGCGCAGCTTCGCCCGCGAGCGGACCACGAGCGGCAGCGTGCGCAGGGCGAACGAGAGGACGTAGAGCACGCCGACGGGCGCGCGGAGGTTCCGGCGCGCGATCCAGACGCGGTTGCGCGCCCCGTGGTAGGCGGAGTAGTCGTGCGGCGCGGTCGCGTAGACCGGGTGCGTGGCCGCGATGTCGCCCGCGTAGAGCACCCGCCTGCCCGTGTCGAGCACCCGCCAGGCGAGGTCGATCCCCTCGTGGGCGTAGCGGAACTCGGCCGGCCAGCCGCCGACCTGCTCGAACACGGCGCGCGGCATCGCCACCGCGCCCTCCCAGACCGCGGTGACGTCGCTGGAGCGCGCCGGGTCGCCGACCCGCAGCCGCGGCACCCAGTCGCGCGGCGGCACGCCCGGGCCGGCCGGCGCCACGCGAAGCTGCAGCAGGCCGACGTCCGGCTCGACCACGAAGCGGGCCTCCACCCGCGCGAGCGCGTCGGTGCCGGGCAGCCGGGCGTCGTCGTCGAGGAAGAACAGCAGCTCCCCCGAGACGGCCGGCACGCCCGCGTTGCGCCCGCCCGGGATGCCGGCGTCCTGCTCCAGGTGGACCGTCTTGACGCCGTCGGGGAGCCCCGCCGGCACCCAGCCGTTGCCGACGACCACGACGTCGAGCTCCACGCCGCGCTGGGCCAGCAGCGAGCCGACCGCGGCCGCCAGCTCGGCGGGCCGGCGGCCCTGCGTGAGCACCACCGCGCCGATGCTCATCGCAGCCGGTTCGAGGTCAGGATCGCCGCGAGGCGCCCGACCGCGATCAGGGCCGCGACCGGCACGAGCACGGTGACGAGCAGCTGCGTGACGTCCAGCCCGCCCGCGATCTCGTCGCCGATCGCGGCGGCGAGCGCCAGGAACGAGAACTCGATCGCCACGAAGGCGCGGAAGAACGGCGCGAACGACAGCGCCCGCCGCAGCCGCGCGAGGCCCGCGCGGCGCGGGGCCGCGACGGCGGCGGTGTCCTCGACCACCGGCAGCCCGGCCTCCGCGCGCGCGACGTAGACCAGCGCGGACTCGACCCGCACGAGCAGCACGAGCATCGCGGTCAGCAGGCCCAGGTCCGTCCAGCCGCCGATCGAGTCCCAGCCGCCGTCGGCGCGGATCGCGAGCGCGACGGGCAGCGCGGCCTCCGTGAGGTTGTGTGCCATCCGGTCGAGGTAGATGCCGGCGGGGGAGGAGACGCCGCGCCAGCGCGCGAGCTCGCCGTCGGAGCAGTCGAGCAGCAGCTGGAGCTGGATCAGCAGCACGAGCGCGACGGCCGGCCACAGCCCGGGCAGCGTCAGGATCGCCGCGCCGCCCAGCCCGACGAGGATCATCAGCCACGTCACGCCGTTCGGCGTGAGCCGCGTCGGGATCAGCAGCCGCGTCAGGTAGGGCGAGAGGCGCCGCATGTAGAGCTTCCCGGCCCAGTGCTCGCCGCTGTTGCGCGCGAAGATCGAGTCGGGCTGCGTGCGCACCCGCAGCTCGGCGATCGAGACCATTAGTGGGCCCCCCCGCAACGTCGCGCACGAGATCGGCGACCGTCTCTCGCACGCGACGTCACGAGAACCCACTCAGCCGTAGGCCTCGGCGAACGCCCGTACGCGCTCGAGCGCGCCGGCGTCGTCGAGCTCGAGGTGCTCGAGGATCGTGTAGCGGTCCGGCCGGGTCAGCGGCGCGTGCACGACGGCCTGCGCGAACTGCTCCTCGCTGAGCCCGAGGTCGGCCGGGGTGCGGGGGAGCCCGTGGCGCGCCAGGCAGGTGCCGATCCCCGCCGCGAGCGACTCCTCGCCGCGCAGGAAGGCCGTGAACAGGCTCGCGGCGCCCGCCAGCTCGCCGTGGCCGGCGGTGCCCGGGAAGAGGTGGTCGATCGCGTGCAGGATCTCGTGGTCGCCGCCGCTGCAGGGCCGCGAGGAGCCGGCGGTGGCCATCGCCAGCCCGCTCAGCACGAGCGCCTCCGCCAGCGCGATCAGGAACGCGTCGTCGTCGATGCCGTCCTCGCGGTGCACGATCGACGTGGCGGCCGTGCGCGCGAACGTCACCGCGACGCCGTCGACCGTCTCGCCGCGCACGCGCTCGGCCAGCCGCCAGTCCGCGATCGCCGACAGGTTGGAGACGACGTCGCCGACGCCGCCGCGGCGCAGCGCCGGGTCGCTGCGGCGCACGTAATCGAGGTCGACCATCACCGCGATCGGCATCTGCACCCCGTAGGAGCCCTTGCGGCCGTGGTCCTCGAGCGACGCGACGGGGGAGGCCAGGCCGTCGTGGGCCAGCGAGGTGGCCACCGCCACCATCGGCAGGCCGGACATGCTCGCGGCGTACTTCGCGACGTCGAGCGTACGCCCGCCGCCGATGCCCACCAGCGCGTCGTAGAAGCCCTCGCGCAGCCGGCGGGCGAGCTTCGTGGCGTCCTCGACCCCGCCGGCCTCCGTGCTCCACAGCTCCGCGTTGTCGAGCGTGCCGCGCAGGGACTCCGCGATCTCCTGGCCGAGGCCGGGGCCGACCACGACGGCGACGTGCCCGCCGCTGGAGATCCGGCGGTCGGCCAGCAGCGGAGCCAGGCCCGCCACGGTGCCCGCGCCGATGTCGATGGTCAGCGGCGTGCCGACCACCCGGGTCAGCAGTGGCACGCGACCTCCCGGGCGCGGGCCAGGTCATCGTGGTCGTCGACCTCGACCCACGGCACGGTGCCGATCGGCGCCGTGGCGACGCGGCCGCCGCGATCGGCGAGCTCCTGGAAGCCGTCCTCGTAGTAGAGCTGGGGATCGCGCCGGAACGTCGCCTCCAGCGCGCCCGCCAGGGGCTGCGCGGCGTGCGGCTCGATCAGGGTGACGCCGATGTACTCGCCCTGCGCGCTCGCGGGGTCCAGCGCCTTGTTGATGCGGTCCAGGTAGCCGTCCTCGGTCACGTGGACCTTCATCTCCTCCTCGCCGAGCAGCTTGTGCTGGTCGAGCGCGAGCACGAGGTCGGCCGTGCCCTGCGCGTGCATGAGCACCTCCTCGACCGACGACGGGTGCACCGTGTCGCCGTTGGCGAGCAGCACGCCGCGCCCGAAGTGCCCGCGCGCGCACCACAGCGAGTAGGCGTTGTTCCACTCCAGCGCCTTCGGGTTGTAGACCGTCTCCAGCAGCAGGCCGTGGCGCTCCCGCAGCGCCTCGAGGCGCTCGTCGATGCGCTCGGACGCGAAGCCCGTGACGATCACCGCCTCCTTCAGGCCGACCGCGGCGAAGTTGCCCAGCGCGACGTCGAGGATCGTGCGGTCGCCGTCCACCGTCAGCAGCGTCTTCGGCAGCGCCGCCGTGTCGGCGCCAAGGCGTTTGCCCGCTCCGGCTGCGAGAACCATTCCGATCATCGGATCACCTAGTCCCCATCCTCGACGTTGTCATAGCCCCATCCGCGCCGGGATCGCTCATGACGCCGCCAGACGCTGACGCATTCCACGACCAGCACGGCCCCCAGGGTGCCGGCCCAGACGAACAGGCCGGCGGGCAACACGCCGAGCAGGAGCAGCACGAGCGCGATGAGCAGCCGCCCGTCCCACCCGGCCGCGAGCGTGTTCAGCCACGGCGGCGTGGTCTCGCCGATGTGGCGAAGCCGGTAGACCAGGTCGTAGTGCCGGAACGCGAGCACGCCCAGCATCGCGTACGCGGCCGCGTAAGCGCTCTCGCCGTCCAGCGCGGCGAGCCAGATCAGCGCGCCGTACTCACCGACACGCACCAGCGTGGGGACGGCCCAGCGACGGTGCGGCGCCGGGGGTCGCCGGCTCGAGATCCCGACGCAGAGCACCAGCCAGCCGATGACCGCGGCCGCGACCGCGTCAGAGGCGCCGGAACCCTCGAGGATGACGACGACGAGCAGGGGAAGCAGCCCGAGCACGAGCAGCGCGCCGCCCGGCACGGGCAGCCGTGGGCCGAGCAGGCGGCCGAGGGCGAGCGCGAGCGGTCCGTCGTCGCGGTAGTCGGGGACGGTCCGTCGCGTGTCCGCGGCGAGCGCGGCGCCGGCTGCCGTGGTGGTCATCGGATCGTCCGCAGGATGCGACCGGTCTGTGTATAGAGCGCCGCGAACGCGCCCCAGCCCGAGCACGACGATGAAGGTGGTGCGTGGGGTCGAGACCGCGGCCGTCACGGAGATCGCCGCGAAGCGCTCGCCGATCGGGAAGCTCGCCATCTTCTTGAGCCAGCGTACGCCGGGCAGCCTGTCGGTCGAGTGCCAGGCACGCAGGATCCGCTGGGTCGGCGAGGGCCGCCGCGGCGCGGCCGGTTTGACGGACGGAGCCGCGGGCTCCCAATCCCGGGCCTGCTCGAGCGCGGGCTTGCGACCGCCGACGATGGTCTGCCGTTGCCCCCCGCCGAACGAGAAGTCGGACATGTGGCGCGCGGTCTGGAGCGTGAGCGCCGCGCACGCGAGCAGCCAGACGGGGTCGCCGGCGCGGCCGGCGCCGATCGCGAGACCGGCGAAGACCACGTACTCCTTCCCGCGGTCGAAGATCGAGTCCAACCACGCCCCGAAGCTGGAGAACGTCCGCGTGTAGCGCGCGAGCTGGCCGTCGACGCAGTCGGCGACGAACGCCACCTGCAGCAGCACTGCGCCGGCGACGAGGCCGACACGACCCCCGGTCGCGAACGCCGCCGCGGCGACCACGCCGATGAGCATCGAGATCGTGGTCACGTGATTTGGGGTCAGGCCTCGACGTGCCGCCCACCGGGCGATGAACCTCGAGTACGGGCTCACGAAGAAGGTCGTGAAGAAGCCGTCGCCGCTCTTGACGGCCGAGTCCAGCAGCGCCCGGTCCTCGTCGCTTCCGGCGAGTCGCTCCGACGCGAGCGCGGCGGCTTCGGGGGTCAGCGGACGGGCCCAGAACAGCCGCCGGAGGAACACGGGCATGACCTCGGCCCTGCTCCGGGCGAGCGCGACCATGACGAGGGCGATGACGTCCTCGCGGGCGACGGCGACCCGGGCCCGCACACGCGACTCCGCCTCCGGGGGAAGCGGCGAGGCGGGAGCCTGCGCTTCGCTCTCGTCCTCCTCGAGCTGGTCGAAGCCGCCCTCGGGACTCGGCTGGTCGTCGGCCGGCTCGCCGTCCTCCGCATCGAAGGCGTGCGCCGCGCGGCTGCGCCAGCGGAGTTGCTTGCGGTCCAGCTCCTCCGTCCAGGGCGCCGGGACGTCGTCGAGCAGGGTCGCCAGCCGCTCGGCGCCGGCGGCGAAGGTCGCGAGGTCCGCCGGCGCGACCCTGATCACGCCGAGGAACGTCGCATTGGGCCGGCGCACGGCGTGATACGCCGAGGCCGCGCTGACGAGGCGACCGCGCCGGACCTGGATACGGAAGGCGATCCTCCGTCGACTGCCCGCGAGGAACGCCGTGCCCTCGCGCGGGCTCGCGATCAGTCCGTGCAGCGCCTCGCCGTGCACGAGGATGTCGCCGCTGAGGAGCACAAGGGGCCGCGGGGCCTCGGCGGCGATGGCGGCGAGCAGCCGTAGGTCCTCGGCCGGCGCGCGGGACGTACGGATGTCGATCTCCGGTCCGGCGGCGGATCCTGCTCGGAGCACCTCCGACTCCCACGCGGGCCGGGTCACGACGCAGATCCGCGTCACGCCGTACGCCGCGAGCTGCCCGGCCAGCCGGCCGATGAGCGGCGTGCCCTCGTGCTCGAGGAGGGCCGCCGGCCCACCGTCACCGGCGGGCGCCGTGGCGATCACGACCGCGGTCGGGGTGACCGCGGCGGGCCCGGCGTCCTCACCACTTGCGCGGGGCATCGGTTTCGTTTCACTCAGGCCGCCGGTCAAAGCCGTGGGAGCCTAGCGAGCAGCCTGGATCGCACCGCCGTCGCGAAGCCGCGCGGCATGACGTCGCCAGCGTTCGCGTTCGGGAGTCAGCTCCGGCTTCCAGGGCTTGACCGGATCGGCCCAGTGCAGGAGCCCCGGGTGCCGCGCCGGCGTCCGCGTCGGCACGGTCGCCCACGCTTCCGGGATCACCGTCCGGGCGGCTCCGAACACGTAGTGGAGCGCCTCCACGTCGTCGAGTCCGAACGCCGCGACCAGGGGCAGCGCCTCGGCTGATAGCCGCTCGCGGCGCAACCGCTGGAGATCCAGGACGAGGACGTCGCCGGTGAAGGCATCGAAGTCGAAGCGGTGTCGCGCATGTGCGGTGCGGCGCAGCGCGGCGGCGGCGTCCGTCGCCTCCCGGAGCCGGGCCGCCGCAGCGTGGATCACGTTGAAGCCGCTGATCGCGCGCCGGTCCGTACGCGTGGGGGCGGCAAGAGCGTGCGCGCCGAGGTCGAGGCCGGCGAGTCCGGCGATGTCAGCGGTGGCCACGGACGGCAGCGGCAACAGCACCAACCGGTCGACGCCGGGCAGCAGATCGCCGAGGAGCAGGCGCACGAGGCGGCCTGCGGGCGGGGCTGCGCCGGCGGGGGTGACCAGGCCCTCGCCGATGCCTTCGAGCGGGATCCAGCTGTAGGCCGCTTCTGGGATCCGCTCCACGAGCCGACGCCTGATGCCGCCCGCGCCCGGGGCCACGAGCACGTGGACGTGCAGGGAGCGCGACGACTCCTCGAGCAGCGACGCGACGAGCGCACCGAGTGCCCGGCCGCCGCCGTTGGGAAGCAGCACCGCGACGTGCACGGGCTCTCCGTCGCGCTGCCCGCTTGAGGGCTCGTCGGTCTCCACGGCCGCCACGGCAGCCGCGATCTGCCCGGAGATCAGGTCGGTGACCGGAGGCAGCCGGAGCGGCTCGGCCCGCCGCCGCTCCGCCGCGGCCACGTCGCCGGCGTTGATCTCCCGCCACAGCCCGTACACCTCCTCCTCGCTGCGGCCGCCGAGGATGGCCGTGAAGACCGGCTCGAGCCTGGCCAGGAGCCCGTCGCGGATCGCGTCGAAGCTCGCATCGTCGATCCCCGACAGGCCGTCGAAGCGGACGTCGGAGGGGTTCGACGGCCGGAAGTCGACCGGAAGCCCGAGCGAGCGCACGGGGAGGTAGCAGTGCAGGCGTGACGTGACGACCGCGCTGTGGCGCGTCCGGTACGTCTCGAGCAGCTCGAGCGCCCGGTCGACGTTCGCCACGAAGGACCGCCGCCGGACCGCACCCTCGCTGTGGCGGTAGCTCACGCCGTCCTCGGGCACGTCGGCGGGGTCCGCGTCGACGTAGGCGATGGGCCGCTTCCCGTCCGCGGGTCCGCCCCGCTCGGGGAACACGGTGCTGATCGTCGTCGTCAGGCAGCCGGAGAAGAAGGCCGGCACGTCCAGCGAGAGAAGGAGGTACACCGTGGTCCAGTCGCGGCAGCCGACAGGTCCGTAGCGCCGGAGGTAGTCGACGGCCTCCTCGGTGAGCATCTCGCGCTTGTTGCAATGGAACGACACGAAGATCGGGCGGAGGTTCCGGTGCAGCGGGAAGCCGTGCCGGACCCCGAAGAGCGCGTGCATGTACCACCCGAAGCAGAGGACCCAAGTCGATTCGGGGATGGCCTCGTACATCGAGGCGTCCCGGTGGACGGTCAGCACCTCGAGGTCGGCCTCGACGTCGCGGCGCTCGAGCCCGGGCCGGACCCGCTGCCCGAGGCGTTCCAGCAGCGATACGAGCTCGTCGGGCCCGTGCAGCCGGACGCCGCGGTGCCGGACCAGGTGGCCCAGCGCAGCGATGCTCTGGATGTGATCGCCGATGTTCGCCGATGCCCGGTTGGCGCCGGGATGGCCGTAGTCCATCACGGCGAAGGTGGTGCGGCCGCCGTCCGGAGGCGGGGCGGAGGGTGACGTGGGGTCGGCGGCCACCCAGTCGCGCATCCAGTCGCGGTGGGCCGCGCCGTCCGGAAAGCTCCCGGGACGCTCGCCGAGTCGCCGGTCGAAGACCTCGAAGAGCGCCCTCGCGGTGTCGGAGGCACCCACCCCATAGACGGGCCCGAGCATCTGGAACCAGTTCCTGGGCCCCACCTCGGTGGGATCCTCGGCGACGAGCTCGGAGATCTCGCGGAGGGTCTCCGCGGGCGCCACCGCGAGCCCGGCGCGCACATACTCCGCTGCCGCCAGCGAGGCCCACATGCGCCGCGGGACATGGCGGAACTCCGCGTGTGCCAGCTCGTCGTAGCCGCGGAGATGGGCCTCGATGCCCGCCGCCAGGTGACCGAGCGCCTGCGTCGGCTCCCGCCTCCTCAGCGACTCGGCGAGCGACCGCGCAGAGTGCCCCTCTCCGGCGCCGATGAGCGAGCGCACCTGCCCGACGACGGCGCGCTCGAGATCCGCTCCGCGCTCGAGAGCCCGCAACAGCGACTCCCGGTGCGGCGGGACCTCGGTCGCGGCATGGTCGGGCGGGGGCGGGGCTGTCGGTGCCGATACCCGGCGGCCGGTCAGCCGGCGGGCGACGCGGCGGAAGGGCCGGCGCATGCTAGAGGCGCACGACGTGCAGCTTCGCGCCGCGCTCGAACCGGAACTCGTCGCGGCCGGCGAAGTACTCGTCGACGGCCGTTCTGCAGCCGGACCAGGCGAAGTAGTCGTCGAGCACGATGCGCCCGCCCGACACCACGAGCGGCGCGATCCTGGTCAGGCACGTCATCGTCGACTCGTACCAGTCACCGTCCAGATGGGCGAGGGCGACCGGGGCGTCGAGGTGGATGGTGTCCTCGAACAGGCCACGCACGAGCTCGACGCCGTGTTCGGCCACGGGCACGCCGAGGCGCGCGAACGACTCGACGACCTCGTCATAGAGGTCGTCGCGATAGCCGTAGTAGGTGTCCCCGCCGACGCCCTTCGCCTCGCCGGCGGCGATCTTGGCGTAGCGCGCGTGCACGTCGGGTCCGTCCTGCTCGCTCGGCGGCGGGATCATCCCGAACACGTCGTAGACCTTCATCGGGCGCTCCGGGCGTTTCGCCGCCGCGAGGACGATCGCCGACCCGCCCCGGGCGGTGCCCGCCTCGATGACGAGCCCCTCCGTCCCGTTCGCGTCGAGGTCCCGGACCGCCGCCGCCAGATCGCGAAGGTGCTCGGCCTTGAGGTAGGTCAGATGCTCTCGGCGCACGCGCGCGATCGTCTCCTCGACCTCCTCGGGCAGCGTGTAGGCGCCGTCGCCGAGCTGGCGGCGCGCCTCGCGCAGCTGCGCCTCGGTCTCCTTCAGCTTGCGGCGGGTGGACCGGAGGCGCCGGCGCGTCGCCTGGAGCTCCGCCTCCAGCTGTGCCGTCGCCCCGCGCGCGATCCTGCGCCCGACGCGCCGTCTCGCGCTCTGCGCCCGAAGCGCGAATCGACTGAAGGCCCGGCCGGTCAAGGTCGACGAGCCAGTCTAACCGTGGCGGCGCGGGCCGCCCCGCGCAGCGCCCGACGCGCCGGGCGCGGGACGGCGGTGCGGGCTCTGAGGGGTATCCGCCTCCAGGCGCGGAGCAGCGGTCCGGGCAGCTGGGCAGGGGCGGAGACCGGTGCGGGAGGGATGACGACGCTGTGCAGCTGCACCTTGCCGGGGTGCCAGAAGCCCTCGGCCATCGGCCATTCGGGCTTGGCGCGGAGATCGAGGTCGGGGAAGGCGTCGATCCGGCCGTCGACGTCGGCGCCACCCGCCACGAGGGCTCCCGGCCGGAGCGGATGCAGGATCGCCGGGTCGTCCATGGCGTAGCCGTAGAACTCCGCGAGGCGACCGAGCGCAGCCGCGAGTGCAGGGCGCCTGTCGTCGGGCATCGCGCGGTGCCACTTGTCGATCCGGGAGACGTCGATCGGGTCGTCGATGCGGTTTCGGCCCTCGACCGTGAGCCTCCCGCCCCGGCTCGTCTGCACGGCGTGGTGCTCGAGCACGCGATCGCACCAGGGCTCTCCCAGCCAGTCCAGCAGCTCGCGCAGGAGCGCCTCGGGACGCAGCACCAGCTCCTCGTAGCGCACGACCGCGAACCGGTCGCCGTGTCGCCCGGCCTGCCTGGCGATCTCCCGGAGGTACTTCTCCACGTGCGTGACCGCCCGGCGGAAGGAGTGGCCGAAGCGGGTCATGTTGGATCCGACGCTTCCGCCGGGATGGCGCACGATCGCGATGAACACGGCGTCTGGAAACAGGCGGGCCATGCCATCGACGTGCCAGGTGTGCAGCGGCGTCTTGTCTCCCCACCTCTGCTTGCCCTGGCGATCGGCGTAGCGGCGGAAGATGCGCTCGTAGAAACCGGCGAGCTCCTCGTCGAGCTCCTGGCGGGTCCAGCCCATGCGCTTGGCCCAGTTGCGCCCCGACCACTTCAGCGGGATGAACTGGTGCGCGTTGTAAGCCCGCATGAACCCGGTCTCCTGCGGGATGGCGATGCGGTCGTGGCTGTCCAGGATCAGCCGGAGCAGGGTCGAGCCGGAGCCCATCGGGCAGACGATGAAGATTGGGCCATGCCCGGGGGCCGGCCGCAGCGGACCCGTGCCGGACACGGCACCTCCCATGCGTTCGCGGTTTCGCCGCCGAGTCTATTAGCGGGTCGCTAGGGTGATCCGCCCCTTGCCGAGGAGTCCGCGCTGACCATCCGCTTCCTGATCATGAGTGCGTTCGGCGTCGGCGGCACGATCCGGACGACGTTCACGACCGCGGGCGAGCTGGCCAAGCGCCACGACGTGGAGATCGTGAGCGTCTACCGCGCGCGCGGGACGAGCCCGCGCTGCCGCTGCCCGACGGCGTCCGTCTGCGCGCGCTCACCGACCTGCGCGCAGCCACGCAGGAGCGCGACGCGGCGAGCCCGCGGCTCCGGGCCGCGGCTGCGCACCGCCGCGGCGAACCGCCCGAGCCGGCGTCATCTCGCCGTTCGACCTGCGGCACCCGATGTTCAACCAGCTCACCGACGCGAACCTCCTGCGCTTCCTGCTCTCCGTGCGGGACGGCGTCCTCATCGGGACCCGGCCGGCGCTGAACCTCGCGGTGGCCCAGCTGGTCCCCGACCTCCGTCGTGCGGATCGGGCAGGACCACATGAACCTCGACAGCTACGCGCCCCAGCTGCGCGCCCAGATGCGCAGGGCGTTCCCTCGGCTCGACCTCCTCACGGCCCTCACGGAGGGCGACGCGGCGGCATACCGGGAGATGCTCGGCGCGGCCCCGCGCGTGGAGTGCATCCCGAACGGGGTGCCGGCCGCCGGCGCACCGCACTCGCCGCTGGACGCGAAGGTCGTCGTCGCGGCCGGGCGCGTGACGCCCCAGAAGGGCTTCGACCGGCTGCTGAAGGCCTGGACGCGCGTGGCGCCTCGGCACCCCGACTGGGAGCTGCGGATCTTCGGCGACGGGCGCAGCCTCGAGTCACTCCGCCGCCGGGCCGTAAGGCTCGGCATCAGCGACAGCGCCCACCTGATGGGATTCACGCCGCGGCTCGCGGACGAGCTCGCCGCCGCGTCGATCTATGTGATGTCGTCCCGCCGCGAGGGGTTCCCGATGGTCCTGCTCGAGGCCATGGGCGCAGGCCTGCCGGTCGTCAGCTTCGACTGCCCGACGGGGCCGCGCGACATCGTGCGCGAGGGCGTCGACGGCCACGTCGTGCCCGACGGTGACGTGCAGGCGCTGGCCGACGCACTGAGCGGGTTGATGGCCGACCCTGCGCGCCGGCGGGCCTACGGGGCGGCCGCCGTCGAGGGCGCCGCCCGCTTCGACATCGCGAAGATCGCCGCGCGCTGGGAGGCGCTCTTCGAGGAGCTCGCGGCGGCGAAGCGGCCGCGGATCGGGGCGACCGTCGAGCCCGCGGCCTCGCTCCTCACGCGGATGGGCGTCGCGCGGGCGCGGAAGCTGGCGAGGAGCCGGTGACCGCCTGATGCGCGCCCAGGGCGGCGGGCACGTCGTCGATCACCAGGCAATCCACGCCGATCTCGACCAGCGCCTCGCGCGCCGGCGACTCGGGACACCAGGCGGCGACCTGCAGGCCCGCCTGGTGCGCCACCCGGACCGCCTCGGCGGCATCCGGACCGATGGCCGCCTCGGCGAGGGCGAACGACTCCACCTGGGCGATCACGACGTCCATGCCGAGGTGAGCCGCGGCGGGGACGGCCTTGCGCAGCGGGAATCGCGTCCAGGTCAGCAGGCCCCGGGGCAGCGCGGGGGCGAGCTCGTGCACGACCAGCAGCGCGGCCGGATCGAAGCTCGTCACCAGCAGCCGCCTGCGCGCCCGCTCCCGTTCGAGCAGCCGCGCGACGAGTGCCGCCGTCGTCCGCTTCCGCGGCCGCAGGGCGTCCTCGAGGCACGACTTCACCTCGACGTTGATCGCGACCTGCGACCCGAGCTCGCTGAGCAGCGTGTCGATGCGCATCAGGCCCAGCTCGTCCGCCTGTGCCCCAGTGAGGCGGGCGACGGCCCGGCCGTCGCCGACGACGGGATCATGCCGCGCGACGAGCACGTCGTCCGCCGTGCGCCGGGCGTCGACCTCGACCCACGGGATGCCCTGCGCGGCTGCCGCGATGAACGAGCCGAGCGTGTTCTCCAGCGCGCCATCGACCACCCCGCGACCGCTGCCGCGGTGGCCGCAGAGCTCGGGAGGTCGGGCGAAGACGGTCACGAGGAGGTCCGAGCTTGGCACGCCTGAGCATCGTGCTCGTGATCCACCGGGAGCAGGCGTGGCTCGAGCCGTCGACCACCTCGATCCTGGCCCACCCCTCCGGCGACCTGGAGCTCGTCGCGATCGACGACGCCTCGCCGGACCACGCGCCGGAGATGCTGGACGCCCTCGCCGAGGCGGACGGACGCGTACGGGTCCACCATCTCAGCTCGCGCCTCGGCACCGGGGCGGCCAGGAACCTGGGCCTCGACACGTCCGCAGGCGACTACGTCTGGTTCCTCGCGCCCACCGACGAGGTGGCGCCGGGCGCCATCGAGCGGATCGTCGCCCGGCTCGACGCGACGAGCCCGGACGTCCTGCTGCTGGACCGCACCAGGGCCGACCGCCTCGGAAGGACGCGACGCGGTCCCCATCATCGCCTTGTCGAGCGGCTCGCCGACGCCGGGGCCGTGACGCTCGAGCAGCGCCCGGCGCTGGCTGCCCTGCCCGCCGGCGACGTCGGCGACGTCGTGCTCGACCGTCAGCTCCTGCACCGGCTGGGGGCCCGCGCCGGGCAGGGAGCCCACGGGGGCCTGGCGCTCACGTGGCCGGCGCTGCTGGCCGCCGATCGGATCGCCGCGCTGCCTTCGGTGGCGGGCGTGAGCCGTCCGCGCGATCCGCGCGCGGCCGAGCCGGCCACCGGGATCATCGAGTCCTACGAGGCGGTCTTCAGGTTCCTGGACGGGGAGCCCGCCGTGCCGCAAGCCCGCCGCGCGCTCGTGGCCCCCGCGATGCTGCGCCACCTGCTCGCGGAGCTCGCCCGTGTGCCCGAGCCCGAGCGCCGGGCGTTCTTCCGGCGCGCCTCGGAGGTGTGGCGCGCACACGGGCGACCCGATGCGGTCCCACCCGGGCGGACCGGGCGCCTGCGCGCGACGCTGCTCGAGCGCGACGCCTACGCCGCGTACCGCCGGCTCGAGGACGCGGCCCGCGCCCGGACCGCCGTCACCCACCGGCGCGCGGCGGCCGCACGGCTGCGGGGCCGCCTCGCCGGCCACGCGAGGCAGACCCGGTTGGAGCGCCACTACCGCTCCCGCCTCGAGCAGCCCCTCGATCCCGGGCTCGCGGTCTACGGCGCCTACTGGTTCCGCGGCTACGCCTGCAACCCGCGCGCGATCTACGAGCGGGCACGCGAGATGGCCCCGCACATCCGGGGCGTCTGGGTGGTCAAGGAGAAGGCGGCGGACTCCATTCCCGCCGGGGTCGAGCACGTCGTGCTCGGCACGCCCGAGTACTTCGACGTCATCGCGCGTGCCGCGTACCTGATCAACAACGTCAACTTCCCCGACCACCTCGTCGCCCGCGAGGGGGCGGTGCACGTGCAGACGCATCACGGCACGCCGCTCAAGCACATGGGCCTCGACCTGCGGAACTCGCTCAAGGCGGGGCGGGGGATGAACTTCGACGGGTTGCTCCGGCGGGTCGACCGGTGGGACCTCAGCCTCTCGCAGAACGCCTACTCGACGCTGATCTGGGAGCGCGTGTACCCCGGCCGGTACGAGTCGCTCGAGATCGGCTACCCGCGCAACGACCGGCTGGCCGCCGCCACCGCCGAGGATTTCGGGCGGATCCGGCAGGCGCTCGGCATCGCGCCGCGCCAGACGGCCGTCCTCTACGCGCCCACCCATCGCGAGTACCTCGACGGCTATGTGCCCACGGTCGACCTCGCCGCCTTCGCCGAGGCGCTCGGCCCCGACCACGTCGTCCTCGTGCGCCAGCACTACTTCTATGATCCCGATCCGGCGCTGCGGGAGCTCCATGACGCCGGCAGGATCCGCGACGTCGCCTCGCATCCGTCGATCGAGGAGCTGTGTCTGGCGGCCGACGTGCTGGTGACCGACTACTCCTCCCTGATGTTCGACTACGCCGTCCTCGACCGTCCGATCGTGATCCACGCCCCCGACTGGGACGTGTACCGGGTGGCGCGCGGTACGTACTTCGACCTCCTCGAGTCACCCCCCGGCGTCGTCTCCACCTCGCAGCCCGAGCTGATCGACGCGCTCACTTCGCGGTACGCCTGGAGCGACGAGGCGGCCGCCGACCGGGCCGACTTCCGGGCGCGCTTCTGCTCGCTCGATGACGGCGGTGCCGCCGCGCGCGTCGTCCGCCGGCTGTGGGGGCCGGAATGATGAGCGACCTGGGGGAGCGCCGTCTCGTCCTCGTCGTGGGCGTCGGCCGCAGCGGCACGAGCCTGGCGTCGGGGATGCTGGGCCAGCTCGGCTTCCACATCCCGCAGCCCGAGGTGACGGCCGACGACACCAATCCCCGCGGGTTCGGAGAGCCTCGCTGGGTGGTCGACTTCCACAGCCGGCTGCTGAGCGAGCGGCGCGTCACGCTCAACGACGCGCGGCCCGCGGCGTGGGACATCCTCGGGGCGGCCGCGGAGGACGACGCCGTGCGCGCCCGGCTGAGCGGCTGGTTGGGAGACCAGGCCCGCCAGGCCGGCTCGCTCGTGGTCAAGGACCCGCGCACGGTCTGGTTCCTCCCGCTCTGGCGCCGATGTGCCGACGAGCTCGACCTGGCGACGTCGTTCGTGACGATGCTGCGCCATCCGGCCGAGATCGTGGCGAGCGCCCGCAAGTCGTACGGCCCCGGACTCACCACCGCCGGTCGCACCTCGGCGTGGCTGAACCTGATCCTCGAGACCGAGCACGCCACGCGCGGGAGGCGGAGGGCCTTCATCAACTACGAGGACCTCCTCGCCGACTGGCCACGGGAGATCCGGCGCACCGGGGAGGCGATCGACGTCCCATGGCTGGCGGCGGTCGACCGCGCCGAGCACCCGGCGGTCGACGCGTTCGTGGATCCGGCGCTGCACCGCAACCGGGTCGGGTGGGGGGAGCTCGACGTCCCCGGTCCCGTGCGCGATCTGGCCGAGCACGTCTGGGGCGCCCTGCAGCCGCTCACGCGTCCGGGCAACGACGACGACGCGACCCGATCGCAGCTCGACGAGGCGCGTGCCGCCTATCGCGAGCTGTACGGAGCCGCGGAGGCGATCGCGCAGTCGTCCGTGATGGCGGCGCGCGCACGCCCCGCGCCCAGGCCGCGCCCCGCGCCCGGAGCCGCCCGCGAGCCCGGCTCCGACCCTTCGCGTGCGCGTCGCGCGGAGGATCCCGGTCCGGTACCGCCGGCGGATCCGGAGGGCGGTCCGCTCGCTGCGCGGCCGCTCATAGGATGGCCGGCGTGCCGCGCCTGAGCGTCGTCATACCGGTCTACAACGTCGAGGAGTTCCTGCCCGAATGCCTGCAGTCGGTGACGGCGCAGTCGTTCGAGGACTACGAGGTGCTCCTGGTCGACGACGGGTCGACAGACGGCAGCGCCGCGATCGCGGAGGAGTTCGCGCGGCGGGACCCCAGGTTCCGCGTCATCAGCCAGGCCAACGGCGGTCTCAGCAAGGCACGCAACACGGGCACCGCCCACGCGACCGGCGAGTACCTCGCCTTCCTGGACAGCGATGACGCGCTCGCGCCGAACGCCTACGACCTGCTCGTGGGATCGCTCCAGCGGACCGGCTCGGACTTCGCCACGGGCAATGTGCACCGGCTGACGCGTTTCGGCACCTCGCAGTCCCCGTTCCTCGCCCGGGCCTTCGACCAGACGCGTCTCAAGACGCACGTGACGAAGTTCCGGCCCCTGCTGTCGGACCGGACGGCGTGGAACAAGGTGTGGCGCCGGTCGTTCTGGGACCGCCACGGCTTCGCCTTCCCCGAGGGACGGATCTTCGAGGACACGCCGGTCACCGTCCCGGCCCACTTCCTGGCCGACGCGGTCGACGTGATCGCCGACCCGGTCTACTACTGGCGGATCCGCGAGAGCGGCGGGTCGATCACGCAGCGGCGCCTCGAGCCGCGGGCGCTCCGGGACCGGATGACCGCCATCGAGGAGGTGAGCGACCACCTCGCGAGGAAGGGTCCGCGCGGCGCCAAGCAGTGGTACGACGAGACGGTCGTCGCCGACGACCTGCGCTACTACGTCAACGCGCTCGAAGCCGCCGACGACGAGTACCGTGAGCTGTTCCTGGACCGCGTCAATGCGTTCCTGGACAAGACGAGTCGCAGGATCTTCGACCCGCTGCCGGCGATCGAGCGCCTCAAGTGGCACCTGGTGCGTCGCCGCCTGATGCCACAGCTCGTCGAGGTCCTCCGGTTCCAGAAGCAGGAGCTCGGTCGCACGCCCCCGGTCCGCGAGCGCGGCAAGTGGTACGGCGACTATCCCTTCAGGACCGACCGCGAGCTGAGGATCCCGCCCTCCGTCTATCGGCTCGAGGGCGAGCTGTTCCTCCGCGTGGCCGTCGAGGAGCTCGCCCGCGAGGACGACCGGCTGCACGTCCGCGGATACGCGTACGTCCACGGCATCGGGGCCGCCACCGAGCAGGCCCAGCGCGTGGAGGTCACGGCGCTGCGGCCGGGCCGCCTGCGGCGTGTGCGGCTGCTCACCTCCGCGGTGCGCGCGCGCACCCGCGCGGTGCACCGCCCGGATGTGACGGCCAACGAGTCCCAGGCGCTGTGCGACCTCTCGTGGTCGGGGTTCGAGGCGGTGCTGGATCCGGCCGACCTCCGTGGCCGCCGGGGCGGCGGGGCGGCGAGCTGGGAGCTGTTCGTGACCGTCCGTTCCGGTGGCGTGAAGCGCCGCCGGTCGCGCTTCACGTTCGACGCGCTCCGACCCCTGCGGCGCGTCGAGCTCCCCGGTTCACCCGGCCTGTTCCTCAGCGCCGCGGCCACCGCGGAACGCGGGGTGTCGATCGACGCCCGCCCGCAGGCCGCCACGGTCGGCGCGCCGCGCCCGGCGGGCGGCGACGCGCTCGAGATCGCCGGGCGGCTCGCGCTGCCCGCCGGCGCCAAGCCGATGCTCGAGCTCGAGGACGAGACCGGCGAGCGGCGCATCCGGCGCAAGCTGGCGACGGACGGGACCGCGTTCACCGGGCGGCTTCCGATCGCGGAGCTGACGGCCGGCGCCGACGACGAGGACGGCCCCGGGGGCTGGGATCTCACGATCGTCGAGGGAGGACGGCGGACGCCCGCCACGCTCGTCGACGCCGGAGCGAGCGAGACGTGCGTCGTCGCCGGCCGGACCTCGGTGCTCCTTCCCGGCCCCCGCGGCGCGCGGCTGGTGATGGCCGCGACCGCGCCGGTGATCTCCAGCGCGCGCTTCGGCGGCACCGGCGAGCTCCATCTGGGCGGCCGTGCGGCCGCCGACGCCGGAGGGGACGCCGTCGCGTTCGTCCACCACATTCACGGAGAGCAGCGCGCGGGCGCGCTCGAGCGCGACACCGACGGTGGCTTCTCCGCGGTGTTGCATCCCGCGCGGATCGCGTCGCTCGCGGGGGAGCTGCCCCTGCCCGAGGGGCCCTGGAAGCTGCAGACCGCCTCGGGCCGCGATGCCCCGGGGCGCCTCCGGATCGACCCGGCTCTCGCCGACGCGTTGCCGCTCTCGGTGACGGTCGACCACAAGCAGTTCGAGCTGCACGCCGACGCGGACGGGCAAGCGGTGCTCGTCGTACGTCGTGACCTCGACGAGGACGAGCGGGGCCGCTACCACCAGGAGCGCCAGCGACGCCACGTGTACGGACCGGCGCGCCGCGAGGCGCTGCGCGACGCCGTGCTCTACAGCAGCTTCAACGGCCGCCAGTACTCCGACAGCCCGCGCGCGATCCTGGAGGAGCTGGTCCGGCGGGAGGCGCCGCTGGATCATCTCTGGGTCGTACGCGACGCCCGGTGTCGCGTGCCGGACGGCGTGCAGGTCGTCCGCGAGGGCAGCCGGGACTACTTCGAGGCGCTCGCCCGCTCGCGCTTTGTGGTGTTCAACGACCACTTCCCCGACTGGTTCGCCCGCCGTGACGGCCAGACGTGCGTGCAGACGTGGCACGGGACCCCGTTCAAGCGGCTCGGGTTCGACGTCTCCGACATGCGCAGGACGGTTCGCCGCTTCCAGCGCGGGTGGGAGCGGCAGGTCGCCAACTGGCAGTACGTCGTGTCCCCGAATGCCTTCGCCACGCCGATCCTGCGTCGTGCCTACGCGATCGAGGGCGAGATGCTCGAGACGGGCTACCCACGGGTCGACGTCCTCGCCGGTGGCGACCGCGACGAGCTCGGGCGCCGGCTCCGCGAGCAGCTGGGCATCCCCCCCGACAAGCGGACGGTGCTCTACGCGCCGACCTACCGCGACCACGTGGTCGACCGCCGCGGCCGCTACCGACTCGAGCTGGAGCTCGACGTCGACCGCCTCCGCGGCGCGGTCGGTGACGACACCGTGATCCTGTTCCGCAAGCACCACTACATCCCGGACCCGGCGCCGGCCACACCGGACGGCTTCGTGCGGGACGTCTCGAGCTTCCCCGACGGGACCGAGCTGATGCTCGCCGCCGACGTGCTGGTCACGGACTACTCGTCGATGATGGTCGACTTCGCGAACACCGGCCGGCCGATGCTGTTCCACACGTACGACCTCGACGCCTACCGCGACGAGATCCGCGGCTTCTACATCGACTTCGTGGGCAGCGTCCCGGGGCCGTTGCTTCGCACGACCGACGATCTCGCGGCCGCGCTGCAGGACCTCGACGGCGTGAGCGCCGACCACGCGGAGCGCTATCGCAGCTTCCGTGAGCGGTTCTGCGCGCTCGACGACGGCCACGCAGCCGCGCGGGTCGTCGACGCCGTGTTCACCGGCTGAGGTCGTCCAGCAGGGCGTCCCAGCGCGGCCCGATCGCGGCGATGTCGAAGTCGCGCGCGCGCTCGGTCGCCTCGGCGGCGAGGCGGCGACGGCGGTCCTCGTCCCCGATCAGCTCCAGCAGCGCGCGTGAGAAGCCGTCGACGTCGCCGCCCGGCACGAGCACGCCGCCGCGGCCGTCGCCGATGATGTCCGCGGGCCCGTGCGGGCAGTCGAAGCTCACCACCGGCAGGCCCTTGCTCATCGCCTCCACGATCACGATGCCGAACCCCTCGAAGCGGGAGCTGAGGGCGAACAGCGACCCCTTCGCCAGCTCCCGGCCGAGGTGCGCGGACGGACCCATCAGCTCCACGCTGCCGCCGAGCCCCGACGCGTCGATCTGCTCCTGCAGCGAGCGCTTCTCGCGGCCGGCACCGTAGATCCGCAGCCGCCAGTCCGGGTATCGGCGCGCGACCGGCTCGAAGGCGCGGATCAGGAGGTCGAACCCCTTCTGCCGGGTCAGGCGGCCCGCGGCGACGACGACGTCGGCGCTGCCGTCGGACATGCCGCCGTCGAGCGGAGGCAGCGGGTTCGGGATGCGCGACACGCGCGTGCCCGCTCCGGCCAGCAGCGCCCCGTAGTCGCGCTCGTCCGCGGCGGTGAGCACGGCGAGCGCGTCGAGCTTCCGATAGCTGCGTCGGACGTCCCGGGCCAGGCCCGGGCGGTGCGCGTCGAAGTGCATGTGCTCCTGACCGACCACGACCAGTTCGCGCGGCGCCGTCGCGGCGGCGAGCAGGTTGAAGGCGGGCCGGGTGGTGACGAGAGCGCCGCCACGCATGCCGCGCACCCGGCGCAGCAGCGCGACATCGGTCCAGAGGCTGCAGAAGGGGTAGGCGTAGTCGTCCGGGTGCACGAGCAGCGATGGCAGCCGAGCCAGCAGCCGGCGCCCGGGCCCGCCGGGGCCGGCTTCGGTGGCGTCGTGCAGGGCGCTCACCCGCACGCCGGCCGGGAAGGCGAAGAACGGATCGTCGCGGCGGCGGACGACGCTGATGATCTCCACGTCGCGTGTCGCCGCCAGGTGACCGCTCAGCTGCAGCACGGTCCGGATCGTGCCTCCCATGCCCCAGGCGTGGAGCAGCAGGATGCGGATCGCCCGGGGGTCGCCGCCCGCCGCGCCGCGCGGGCGGGGGAGGGCGCCGACCAGGGCCAGCGCCGCGCGGTGCGCCGCGATCGCGACCGGGCCGAGGAGCCGTCGCCGCAGCGAGACCCGGACGGGAGGCTCAGCCACGGTCGAGCCGCCCGTCCGAGCAGGTGACCCCCACCGGGCGGCCGAGCCGGCGGACGCGGCGCGCGTCGGCGTAGCCGACGAGGGTCACGCGCGCGCGAAGCTCCCAGCGCCCATCGGGCAACGGCGCGCCGCCCGCCGCCGTGCGGGGGTCGATGCGCGCGGTGGCCGCCAGCTCCGCCCGAAGCCGCCCGCGGCGGCCGCGCAGCCGGACCTGGGTGTCGGTGGGAAGGAAGAACTCGACCCCGTCGGCACCGTGGAGATAGAGCTCCACCCGGGCCATGGGCAGGGCCGCGGTGACGTCGAGCGCCTCGTCGTCGATACGGCCGCGCAGCGGCCGTGGAGGCCGCCACCGCACGCGCTCGCCGTCTCGCTCGAAGCGCAATGAGGTGTGGCGGCTCATCAGCCCGCCGCTCACGCGGACCACGCAGTCCTCGCCCCCCGTCGCCAGTGAGCGCAGGCGGACGCGCGCGCGTTGCGCGGTCTCCACCGCGGCCAGCGCCTCGAGGTCCTCGTAGGTGCCGTCGCGCAGGAGTCGTGCGCGGACGCGCAGGGCGAAGGGAAGCTGCGCGTCGAGGCGCCGGTCGAAGCGCTCGCCCGCCAGCCGCCGGACCTCGGCGTGGAGCTCGCGGCGCCACGCGGGATCGCGGTTCAGCCAGCCCCGGCCGCCGACGCGCCCGAGCATCTTTCCCCGGTACCAGTGCAGCACGAGCTCGTCCTGCAGCGGGCCGGGCTCCGTGTGTCGCTCGACGATGTCGAGCACCTCGCGGACGTCCTCGTAATAGCCCGCGGCGTCGAACTGCCTGAACGACGCGTTGTGCTGCGGGTCGCGGAGGACCCAGTGGTAACACGGGTAGTCGGCGAGCACGGAGATGCGCTCGGCGCGGAGGAGGGCCTCGACGACGAACTTGTGGTCCTCCAAGCGCCCGCGGCCCTCCACGAAGCGCACGCCGTGCTCGTCCAGCAGCGACCTACGGAACAGCTTGTGGGGGGTCAGCAGCACGAGCAGCTTCGCCGAGTCGAGCCTGAGGGCGTGCCGGTTGCGCCGGAACAGCTGCGGCGGCACCCGCTTGCCATGGCCGACCACCTTGCCGATCACGATGTCCGCGTCGTCCGCGCGCGCCATCGCGTACAGCCGCTCCAGCGCCTCCTCGCCGAGCCAGTCGTCGTTGTCGACGAAGTAGACGTACTCGCCCTTGGCCATGTCGAGCCCGACGTTGCGCGGACGGCCGGGCCAGCCCGAATTGGGGATGCGCGCGACCTGCACGTGTGGATGCTCGTCGGCGAGCGCGCGCAGCCGCTCGGGCGTCGCGTCGGTCGAGCCGTCGTCGACGAAGATCAGCTCGAGCTGCTCGGACGGCATCGACTGGCCGAGCAACGAGCTGATGCAGTCGTCGATGTGGGCGCCCGGGTTGAAGACCGGAACGACGACGCTCACCTTGGGCACGGATCAGTTACGCGGAGGTCTGCGCGGTCTGCTGCATCGGCCGCGGCAGGTAGCCCCAGGCCGCACAGAGGTCATACAGCGCCGGCGGGATCTCGTCGTCGGCCGGCGTCGGCGCGGGCGCCTGGACGCGGCCCGTGCGCAGCTTGTCGCTCCAGTCGCCCAGGCCCGGTCGGTAGCTCCCATGCGAGACGGCGCCGTACTCGAGCATCGCCGGCTCCCACTCGACCCCCAGGAACCGGCACAGCCGGCGGGTCTCCGTCTCCGGGTCGGCCGTCAGGTCCTCGTAGCGGACGGTGAGGCCGGGATAGGTCTGACGCGCCTGCTCGACGGCCTCGCAGTAGCGCAGGACCATCCGCAGGTTCCGGTCGGCGTCGTCGGCCGCGCGGAGGCGCTGGCGCGAGCGCGCGATCGCGGCGGGGTGGCGCAGGAGGAAGATGAAGCGCGCATCGGGCCAGCAGTCGAGGATCTTGTCGGCGATGAAGACGTCGCTCGGCGTCTTGTTGACCAGCAGGCGCTTGCCGCTCGCTTCGAGCTCGCGGTGCAGGACGCGGTCCCACAGCAGCATGCGCAGGGCCGGCGCGTCGAGCCCGACCTCGGCCAGCGCGCGCCGGCTGTAGCGGGTGTGCAGGCGGACCCGCATGTGACGCAGGTGCAGCTCGTGGGGCGCGTGGATCTGCGAGTGGCTGTCGAGCAGCACCCGCAGCAACGTCGAACCGGAGCGCACGGAGCTCAGGACGAACGCGGGGCGCTCGACCAGACGCTCACCCGCGGCCGGCCCGCGCGGCCAGGTTCCGCGAGACCCGCCTGGCGCCCCGGTCCGCCGGAGCTCGTAGCCGGTGCGCTGCGCCAGGATGCGGTTCATCGACGCCTTCCAGCTCATTCAGGAGCACTCTACCGGCGCCCGCGCGAACCCCCCGCCTACCGCAACTCGACCGACGACCCCGTGTTCCCAGGCCCGATGTCCAGGCGGATGCTGCTCCCGGCGCTCCTGCTCGCAGCGCTGCTCGCAGCGGCGCCGGCCGACCCTGCGTCCGCCGCCCGGCGCGGTTCCTGCACGCTGCAGGCGGGAAGCCCGCGGTGCCACGTCTGGACGGGGAAGGTGACGTTCGTCGCCGACGGCGACACGATCGACGTGGACATCGCGGGCGACGGCACGCGGGCGCCGCGCCGTGTCCGCCTCACGGGCCTGCAGGCGATGGAGCAGTCGGTCTACTCGTCGCGTGCCTCACGGCGCCGCGGTGAATGTCATGCGCTCGCGGCGACGGCGCGGCTCGAGCAGCTGCTGCGGCGAGGGAGGATGCGGGTCCGGCTCGCGGCCCAGCAGCCGGCCAGCCGCGCCGGCAGCCGGCTGCGGCGCTCCGCCGCGGTGCGCCGGACCGGCACCTGGCGCGACGTCGGGCGCACGCTGCTGGCCGAGGGCCACGCGCTGTGGCTGCCGGACGGCCGCGAGTTCGCCTGGAACAGGGATTACGGCACGTTGCAGGCCGGCGCCCGGAGCGCTGGTCGCAACCTCTGGGACCCGGACGGATGCTCGCCCGGACCCGGCGACGGGCGTCCGATCGGGCTCCTCGTCAACTGGCACGCCGAGACGGCGGATCCTCTGGAGCCCAACGGGGAATGGGTGCGGATCGCCAACCGCGACCCGGCGAGGCCGCTGCCGCTCGGGGGCTGGTACCTGCGCGACTCCGGCCCGTCGCGGCTCGTCTTCCCCGACCACGCGGCGATCCCGCCGGACGGATCCATCACCGTCTACAACGGCATCGGCGCCGACACGGAGACGACGTTCCACCGGGGCCTGCGTAACCCGGCGTTCGACGACATCACGCATGACGGGCGCGCGATGGGCGATGGGGCGTACCTGTTCGACCCGGATGGCGACATGCGCGCGTCGATGGTCTACCCCTGCCGGGACCGATGCGACGACCCGGCTCGCGGCGTCCTCCAGCTCTCTGCTCAAGCCCGTGGGGCCGAATCGCTGCAGATCCGCAATTCGGGTGCCGCGCCGATCGATCTCGAGCCCTACCGGCTGGTCACCGGCTCCAACGGCTACTCGTTCGATCCCCGGTCGGTCCTCGGCGCCGGTGAGACGATGCGGGTCCGCCTGTACGCGACCGGTGAGGAGGACAGCCGGCTGATCCGGCACTGGCCCGTCGGGGGCCCGATCCTCGCCGACGGCGGCGACGTGGTCGACCTCCGTCGCTACGACGACGTGGTGGTCGCCTGCACGGCCTGGGGCGACCTCTCGTGCTGACCGCCTTCGCAACCATTCGCCGTTCGCCGTGTTCCCGGAGGACGATGCGACGACGTCTCACGATCCTGCTGCCGGCCGTCCTGGCCGTCGCCTTCGCCCTGCCCGCCACCGCCGCGGCCGCGGGGTCGGGCCAGTGCCTGCTCCGCAAGAGCGGGCCCCAGTGCCACCTCTGGACCGGCAAGGTCACCTTCATCGCCGACGGCGACACGGTCTACGTGGACATCGACGGCGACGGCTCCCGCAAGCGCTTCCCCGTGCGCATCACGGGCATGAACGCGATGGAGCAGACCACGTACACGAGCCGCGCCTCCGCGCGCCGCGGCGAGTGCCACGCGGTCGAGGCGACCGCGCGGCTCGAGCAGCTGCTGAGGGCCAGCAAGTACAAGGTGCGCCTGCTCGCGCAGGATCCCGCGAGCCGCTCCCAGCAGCGCCTGCGGCGCGCCGTCGCGGTCAAGATCAAGGGCCGCTGGGTCGACGTCGGGCGCACGATGCTCGGCGAGGGCCACGCGATCTGGCTGCCCAACCGCCGCGAGAGCGCCTGGAACCGCGACTACTCGATCCTCCAGCTGCGCGCCCAGCGCGCCCAGCTCAACCTCTGGAACCCGGCCTACTGCGGCGCGGGGCCCAACGACGGCCAGCCCGTGCGGCTGCTGGTCAACTGGGACGCCGACGGCGACGACGGCCTGGACCCCAACGGCGAGTGGGTGCGGATCACCAACCTCGACCCCGTCAACCCGCTGCCGCTGGGCGGCTGGTGGCTGCGCGACTCCGCGCTGCGGCGGCTCGTGCTGCCGAGCTGGGCCGCGGTGCCGCCGGGCGGCCACATCACGATCTACGACGGGATCGGGGACGACAACGAGAGCGAGTTCTACTGGGGCCTGCGGCAGGCGGCGTTCGAGAACGTCACGCGCGACGAGACCGCGATGGGCGACGGCGCGTACCTGTTCGACCCCCAGGGCGACCTGCGCGCCTCCCAGATCTACCCGTGCCGCGAGGGCTGCGCCGACCCCAACACGGGCCTGCT
>CAVSMP010000011.1:0-71182 GCA_963729155.1 uncultured Solirubrobacteraceae bacterium | reverse complement strand
GAGCAGCGCGTAGGCGAGCTCGCTCTGCCACTCGCCCTTGACGTGCTCGTTCTCGATCAGGCGCGCCTCGCGGCGCATCCCGAGCTTCTCCAGCACGCGCGCCGACGCGTGGTTGCGGGCCTCGAGCCGGCCGATGATGCGGCGCATGCCGAAGTGGGTGAAGCCGAGCTCCAGCAGCGGCCGGGCCGCCTCGACGGCATAGCCGCGGCCGTGGAAGTCGGGATGCAGGACGTAGCCGATCTCGCCCTGGCGGTGCTCGTGGCTGTTGGCCCAGATCGTCACGTCACCGGCGTAGGCCCCCGAGCCGGCCACCTCGATCGCGAGCGTGAACGGGTCGCCGTCGCGCTCGATCCGCGTGGCGGCGAGCTTCTTCTGCAGCGACTCGCGCACCTCGCCGGCATCCCGCGGGCCCCACGGGAGCCAGCGGGTGACGTCCTCGCGCGCCTGGATGGCCACGAGGGCGTCGTGGTCCGCGTCCGTGTGGAAGCGCAGGCGCAGCCGCTCCGTCACGATCGGGACCTCCGGCGCGACGGTGAGCGCCATCACCGCCTCCTGCCCGATCATCACGCCGGTGCGGCGGAACCCGAGCTGCTCGTAGAGCGCGCCCGCCGCGGCGGACTGCTCGGTCACGGTCAGCTCGAGGCGGCGGTGCCCGCGCGTGCGCGCGAGCTCGATGATCGCCTCCATCAGCCTGCGCCCGGCGCCGTGCCCGCGAGCGCGCGGGTCGACCCACACGCCCCAGACGTTGGCGATCGCGGGCAGGTCGGGATCGACGTACATGCCGGCCATCCCGAGCCAGGCGCCGCCGTCCTCGGCGACGAGGACGCCGCTCGCGCGCCGCTCCCACTCCTCGGCCGGGAACGCCTCCTCGTCCGCGGCGTTCGAACGGAACGCGCCTGGCGCGTCGCGCAGCGCCGTGAGCCGCAGCTCGCGCAGGCGCGCGCCCTCCCCCGCCTCGATCGGCCGGACCTCCACGCGATCGAGCGTAACGGTGGCCCGCGACTAGTGTTGAGAACCCGATGACCGTCCCCGCAGCCCCAGCCCTCGAGCGGCTGGCCGACGTCGCCGCGCTCGAGCGGCCCGCCCAGGCCAAGCGCATGCTCGTCATCGTCAACCCGTACGCGACGACGATGTCGGACCGGCTCAAGCACCTCGTCGTGTACGCGCTGCAGGGCCGCTACGACGTCACCGCGGTCGACACGCAGCGCAAGGGCCACGCGATCGAGATCGTCGCCGAGGCCGCGCGCGACGAGTACGACGTCGTGGTCGCCTTCGGCGGCGACGGCACGGTCAACGAGGCCGCCAACGGCCTCGCCGGCACGGGCACGCCGCTCACGTGCCTGCCCGGCGGCTCCAACAACGTGTTCTGCAAGATGCTCGGGATCCCCAACGACGTCGTGGACGCCACGGAGCACCTGCTCGGCCTGCCCGACCGCTGGGAGCCGCGCGCGGTCGACCTCGGCCGCGTCAACGGCCGCGCCTTCACGTTCGCCGCCGGCGTGGGCCTGGACGCCAGCGTGGTCGAGCGCGTGGACGCGAACCCGGCCATGAAGCGCCGCTTCGGCCACTGGTACTTCACGGAGAAGGCCGTCGGCACGTTCATGCGCAAGTACGTGGTGCGCCCGCCGAAGCTCTCGGCCAGCGTGGACGGCGGCGAGCCGGTGGAGGGCGTGAGCGTCTTCTTCCAGAACGGGCAGCCCTACACCTACTTCAAGGAGCGGCCGGTCAACCTGACGGAGGGGGCGCGGCTGGACTCGGGCGACCTGGCGGGCGTGGTGCTCACGCGCGCGAACCCCATCGACGTGCCGACCGTGCTCTTCCGCGCCCTCTCGACCGCGCCGATCCCCGACCACCGCCGGGTCGAGGCGTTCGACGGCGCCCACGAGGTCGTGATCCGCTCGCGCGACGGGCGCGCCGTGCCGTGGCAGGTCGACGGCGACCACGTCGCCGACGAGGACGAGGTGCGCGTCACGGTCGATGCTGGGCGCGCTGCGAATCGTCGCCTGAACGAGCGAGCGGCTCTACGCTTTACAAGCCGCCAACCCTTGCCGATGTGCAGGGTGGGTAGGTGAGTGACCAGATGGCGACGACCGCAACCAGAATCCCGCTCGTCCGTCTCCGCGCCGGAAGGCTCGACGACGGCCGGCTCGCCGCTCTGGCCGCGAGCGGCGACGAGCGCGCCTTCGAGGTCATCTACGACCGCCACCATCGCGCCCTGCTGGGCTTTTGCCGTCACATGCTCGGCTCCCAGGATGAGGGCGAGGACGCGCTCCAGCAGACCTTCCTGCGCGCCCACCGGTCCCTGCTGGCACAGGGTGCGCCCGACGAGCTGCGCCCCTGGCTGTTCGCCATCGCCCGCAACCGCTGCCTCAGCATGCTCGCGGCCCGCAAGGTCGCAGCCGTGCCCGTCGAGGAGATCGAGCCGGCGACCGACGGCCCAGGCGCCGGCGCGGAGGCCCGCGCCGACCTGCGCGACCTGCTCGGCGACATCGCGCGCCTGCCCGACGACCAGCGCTCCGCGCTCGTTTTGGCCGAGATCGGCGACCTCTCCCACGCGGAGATCGCGCGGGTGATCGAGGTGCCCACGTCAAAGGTCAAGGCGCTCGTGCATCAGGCGCGCACCCGGCTGATCGCCGACCGTGACGCGCGCGAGACCCCATGCGAGGACGTCCGCGAGCTGCTCGCCACGGCGCGCGGCGGCCAGCTGCGTCGCGGCCCGCTGCGCCGCCACCTCGCGCTGTGCGACAGTTGCCGCGCCTACAAGGACGCGGTGGCCGAGCAGCGCGCCGCCCTGGCGCTCGTCCTGCCCGTGCTCCCGAGCGCCGGCCTGAAGGACACGATCTTCGGCGCCCTCGGCGGCGGTGGCGGCGGGACCGCCGCCGCGGCGACCGGCGCAGCGCTCACGAGCGGTGGCGGCGGGACCGCCGGCCTGCTCGGCAACGGCCTCGGCGCGAAGCTCGCGATCGGCGCCGCCCTCGCCGGCGGGGCCGGCGGCGGCGCCGTGGTGGTCGACCAGGTCAGCAACGGCCCGGCACGGCCCGCAGCGGTGGCCGCCGAGCGCTCGACCGCCGATCGGCGGCCGAACCGTCGCGTCGCAGGGCCCGGCCCGCCCCGGGGCGACGACCGTTCCTGTCCGGCGACCGCGCGAGCGAGACGGGCCAGGCGCGTCGCGAGGCCGCCGCCGAACGCCGCGAGGAGCGGGCGGAGCAGCGCCGTGCCGAGAAGCGGCGCCGCGCCGCGGCGCGCGAGGAGGCCAAGCGCGACCGCGCGGCCGACAAGCAGGCCCGTGTGATCGAGCGCGAGCAGCGCAAGCAGGACCGCGCCGACGCCAAGGTGCAGCGCGCTGCGGCCAAGGAGCAGCGCACCCAGGCGCGCCAGGAGCGCCTCGCCGCCCGTCCCGAGCGCGGGACCGCCGGCGGGGATCGCGCTCCGGCCGTCGTGCCGGCCAGGCCCGCCCCGCGGGCGACGCAGCCCGTGAGGGTCAAGCCGGCACCGGCGCCGACCATCGTCCCCACGCCGAGCCTCACGCCCACGACCAACGGCAGGAGCGGCGAGGCGAAGGGCCGCCAGGTCGAGGAGCTCGTTCCCTAACCGGCCAACCTCCGCCCTCGGGCGGGGTCGTCACCGGTGACACAGCAGGGGTCGCGAGCCAGCCCCGGGGGGACGGCCACGCTCGCGAGTTCGCGCGACCGGCCGGGATCAGAGCCCGATCCCGGCCGGCTCCCGCGCAGGCGCGAGCCGGCAGGGGCGCTCAGGAGCCGCCGGCCGGGATGACCCGGTAGGCGTCGAAGACGGAGTCGATCGCGCGCAGGCGGTTGACCGTCGTCTTGAGGGCGTGGGTGTCGGCGACCTCGATCACGAAGCGGTTCTTGACCATCGGCTTGTCCACGATGCAGCGGGCCTCGATGATGTTCACGCCGCCCTCGGCGAAGGTGCGGCTGAGGTCCTCGAGCAGGCGGTGGCGGTCCCACGCGTCGACCTGGATCTCGACCTTGAAGCTCGTCTCGTTGTCGCCGTCCCAGGAGACGGGGACGAGCCGGTCGGCGTCGCGGCGCAGCGCCACCGCGTTGGGGCAGTCCTCGCGGTGGATCGTGATGCCGCGCCCGAGCGAGACGTAGCCGATGATCGGGTCGCCGGAGACCGGGCGGCAGCACTTGGCCAGCCGCAGCGGCACGTCCGCGACGCCCTCGACGCGGATGCCGTACTTGGTGGCCAGCGACTCGGGCCGGCGGCGCGCCGGCGCCTTGCGCGGGATCAGGTCCTCGGCGGCGGAGCGCTCCTCCGCGGCCTCCCCCGCCTTCAGGCGCGCCAGCACCTTGTTGACGACCACCTTCGGCGAGATCTTGGCCCCGCCGAGCGCGATGTAGAAGTCGTCGGCCTTCTTGAAGCCCATCTCGCGGATCACGTCCGCCAGCAGCGGCGAGCCCGTGATCTTCTGCGCGGGCAGGCCCGCCTTGTTGAGGTGCTCCTGCAGCAGCTCGCGGCCCGTGTGCTCGGAGTCCTCGCGCGACTCGGCCTTGAACCAGGCCTTGATCTTGTTGCGCGCGCGGGTCGTCTTGACGACCGCGAGCCAGTCGCGCGACGGGCCGCGCTCGCGCTTGGAGGTGAGCACCTCCACGATGTCGCCCGACTGCAGCTCGTAGTGCAGCGGCACGATCTTGCCGTTGACCTTGGCGCCGACGCAGCGGTGCCCGACGTCGGTGTGGATCTCGTAGGCGAAGTCCAGCGGCGTGGCGCCCGCGGCGAGCGACTTGACCTCGCCCTTGGGCGTGAAGACGAAGACCTCGTCCTCGATCAGCTCGCCGCGCAGCTGGTCCGTGAACTCCTCGGGGTCGTCGGTCTCCTGGTGCCAGTCGAGCAGCGACTTGAGCCACTGCAGCTTGGCCGCGGTCGGGTCGGCGGGCTTGCCCGAGGCCTTGTCGCCCTCCTTGTAGCGCCAGTGCGCGGCGACGCCGTACTCGGCCGTCTCGTGCATGTCGCGCGTGCGGATCTGGATCTCCAGCGGCCGCCCCTCGGGCCCGATCACGGTCGTGTGCAGCGCCTGGTACATGTTGAACTTGGGCATGGCGACCATGTCCTTGAAGCGCCCGGGCAGGGGCTTCCAGAGCGAGTGGATCACGCCCACGGCGCCGTAGCAGTCCTTGACCGAGTCGACGATCACGCGCATCGCGGTGAGGTCGTAGATCTCGTTGAACTCGCGCCCCTTGCGGGTCATCTTCGAGTAGATCGAGTAGAAGTGCTTGGCGCGGCCTGAGATCTCGGCGCGGATGCCGAGCGCCTCGAGCTCCTTGTGGAGGTAGCCGCCGGCCTTGGCCACGTAGCGCTCGCGCTCCTCGCGCTGCTGGTTGACCAGGCCCTTGATCTCCTGGTACTTGCGCGGGTGCAGCGTCGCGAAGGCGAGGTCCTCGAGCTCCCACTTGATGGCGTGGATGCCGAGGCGGTGCGCGAGCGGGGCGTAGATCTCCAGGGTCTCCTTGGCCTTGTCGATCTGCTTCTGCTTGGGCATCGCCTCGATCGTGCGCATGTTGTGCAGGCGATCGGCGAGCTTGATCAGGATGACCCGGATGTCCGTGGCCATCGCGACCATCATCTTGCGGTAGTTCTCCGCCTGCGCCTCGTCGCGCGACTGGAAGACGATCCCGGTCAGCTTCGTCACGCCGTCGACCAGCCCGCAGACCTCCTCGCCGAACGCCTCGCGGACCTCCTCGAGGTCCGCGGTCGTGTCCTCGACGGTGTCGTGCAGCAGCGCGGCGCACAGCGTCGCCGTGTCCAGGCGCATGCCGGCGCAGATCTTCGCGACGCCGACGGGGTGCACGATGAAGTCCTCGCCCGACTGGCGGCGCTGGTCGGCGTGGTGCTCGCAGGCGAACACGAAGGCCTGCACCACGCGGTCGCGGTCGACCGTCTCCGCGACCTCGTCGGCGTGCTCCTCGACGATCGCGAACAGGTCGGCGAGCAGGTCCTGCTCGAGCCGCGTCAGGTCCCCCGGGATGGTCGTGCCCGCGGCGGCGTGCGGCTCCGCGTGGTCCACCGGCGCGTGGGCGGCGATCGCGACCGCGCCGCCCTCCGGCGCGCCGCCGGCGATCGGCGGCGGCGCCTCGTCGCCGCTTACGCCGCGACCGCTATCGGGGAGCTGCTCAGGTATCGGAGACCGTCCTCAAGGCTTCGATGGTAGGCCCTGTAGGCGGCCGATCGCTCGAGCGCGGTCCGCTCGGGCGCATCGACGGCCCTGAGGGCCGGCCCCTCGCGGTCGAAGTCCACGAGGTCGAGCTCCGCGAGGACCCGCACCAGGCGGCCGGCGAGCGCCGCGGACCTGGGCTGCGGCCCCTCGCCCCGGAGCAGTGCCTCACAGGCCTCACCGCCGGACTCCCTCGCCGCGCGGAGTGCGCGATAGAGGGCCGCCAGCGGGTCGCGCAGGGCGAAGTCCCATTGATGAATTCGTGTGGCAAAGCCTAGCTCAGGCGCGCCCCACGCCAGGTGGGTCCAGCCCTCTCCGGACACATGATCGAGCGCCGGGCCGGCCGGCGGGTCGACCGCCACGACGTGGGTGAAGGCCGCGGCCAGCGACGGGTCGTCCGCCAGGGCCTGCCAGGAGCACATGGCGAAGCCGCCGACGCGGTCCCGGAGCGCGCGTGCCCGGTGGGGTGCGTGCGCGGTCACCGCGAGCACCGGCTCCCGCGTGCTCACCAGGTCCGCAAGCAGACCTGCGATCCCTGGCCGCGGACGTCTCGCGTCAGCCGCCCGGCGCTCGCCGCCGTGAGCAACCCCCGCCCGGGGGTCTCCCGGTCGACTCCGTCGACGGTCGACGAGTTCCCCGGCGCGGGGGTTGTCACGTCGACGGCGATGGAACCGTTGAGGTCTCTCTCCAGCTCTCGGTGCAGGCCATCGCGGAAGTCCGGCTCGCCGAGCACCTCGATGCCGGGTTGGACGGCGCGGTGGGCGTGGCGCAGGATCAGCCGTGGCTCGGTGGTGCCGTTCCAGTGGTTGCGCTCGAGTCGCACGACGGCTTGAACGGGCTCTCTCGGCTCGGCGGGCAGCTTGCGATCCGGCGCCGAACAGCACGCAGCGCGAGCGGGCGCCGCCGGCGCTGAGGGTGAAGGCGACGTGCCGGCCCTCCCCCATCGGGCGCGGGTCGTCCAGCAGCGCGGCGGGAACGAGCAGGGACACGGCGGGGTTGCCCTGGCCGAACGGGGCGAGCTGCTCGAGCTCCTCCGCCAGCGAGAGCGTAAGCGCGTCGCCCGGGGCGACCGCGTCGACGCGGACCTCGGGGCGCAGGTCCTCGGGCGCGAGCACGCTCGCGGCGTGCGCGGCGAACGCCTCGCGGAACGCCGGGACGTCGGCGCGGGCGATGGTGAGCCCGGCGGCGGCGCGATGGCCGCCGTAGCGCTGCAGCGTCTCCGACGCGGCGTGCAGGCCGCCGAGCAGGTCGAAGCCGGCGATCGAGCGCCCGGAGCCCGTGCCCTCCTCGCCGTCGAGCGCGATCAGCACGCACGGGCGGTGGTGGCGCTCGGCGATGCGGGCCGCCACGATGCCGATCACGCCCGCATGCCAGCCGTCCGAGGCCAGCACGTAGGCCGCGGCAGAGCCTTGCTCGGCGACCTGGGCCTCGGCCTCGAAGCGGATCCGGGTCTCCACGTCGCGGCGCTCGGTGTTGTTGGCGTCCAGCTCGAGCGCGACGGCCCGGGCGCGCTCGCGATCCTCCGTCAGCAGCAGCTCGAGCCCCGCGTCGGCGCGGTACAGCCGCCCCGCGGCGTTCAGGCGCGGCCCGAGCCGGAAGCCGATGGCGCCCGCGTCGACGGTGCTCGGATCGACCTTCGCGACGTCCATCAGCGCGCGCAGGCCGGGCTTGCGGGTCGAGGCGAGCCGGCGCAGGCCCTGGCGCACGAGCCGCCGGTTCTCCCCCAGCAGCGGGACGACGTCGGCGACCGTGGCGAGCGCGACGAGGTCCAGGTCCTCGTCGGCCAGGCCCGGGTCCTCCCCGTGGGCCTGCAGCAGCGCCTGGGCGAGCTTGTACGCCACGGCGGCGGCGCACAGGTCCGCGCAGGGATACCCGCCGATCCGCGGGTGCACGAGCGGCGCGTCCGGGAGCGCACCGTCGGCGCGCGGGCTGTGATGGTCGGTGACGATCACGTCCAGCCCGGCGGCACGGGCGCGGGCGACCTCCTCGACGGCGGTGATCGCGCAGTCGACGGTGACGAGCAGGTCGGTCCCGCGTGCGGCCAGCCGGTCGACCGTGGCGGCGGCGAGGCCGTAGCCGTCCGTGCTGCGGCTCGGCAGGTACCAGTCGACGTCGCCGCCGACCGTGCGCAGCGCCCGGATCAGCACCGCGGACGCGCACACGCCGTCCACGTCGTAGTCGCCGTGGACGGTGATCCGGCTGCCCCGGCGGACGTGGCCGAGGATCCCCTCCGCGGCCGCGCGCAGCCCGCCGAAGGCGTCCAGCGGGTGCTCGTCGGCCGCCGCCAGGAACGCGCGCGCGGCCGCCGGCTCGCCCATCCCCCGCCTGACGAGCACCTGGGCGAGCACGCCCGAGACCCCGAGCTCCTGCCCGAGGCGCTCCGCGGCCGCGAACTCGTACGGGGTCAGGGTCAGGCGTGCGTCCTGATGGGTCACGCACGCATGTATGGCCTGCGGGTCGGACGGAACGGTGTGCGCTCAGCAGTTCTCAGGAGCTGTGATGGGCGCCGCGCGGGTATCCGGTGTGCGGGGATGGCGACGGAAGCGGGGACGCCGATGAAGGGCTCTGGGCGCGGTGTTCCTGTCGGCTGCGGTGCTGGTGGGCTGCGGCGGAGGCCCGTCCGGGCCCACCGCCAAGGAGAAGCGCGCCGCGCTCGACACGTGGACGCGCACGGCGGAGGGTATTCGACAAGGGCGCCAAGCGGCCGCGCACGCCGATCACCTCCATGGCCGAGGCCAACCGGCTCGACGCGAACCTCAAGGCCGCCTACCGCACGGAGCGCAAGGCGATCAAGAAGCTGCTCAAGGGCATCGCGCGCGATCCCCACGGTGCCCGGCGACGGAGGCGGCGACGAGGCGCCGGCCGGCGAGGAGGAGCAGTCGGCGTGAGCGGTCACCGCGCCCGACGCGCGGCGAGGCCTAGGCGAACGGGGCGCGCGTGGCGGCCGGGTAGCCGGCCAGCTGGTCCGCGACGCGGCGCTTGACCGCGGCGACGGTCGAGCCCTCGGACTCGACGGCGGCCTTGGCGGCCGCGATCTCCTCCTGGGCGGCCTCGGCGGCGGCGTCCTCGCCGGCCTCGAGCGCCTCGCGCAGGCGCACGAAGAGATCCGGGCGGGCGCCGGCCAGGCCGGTGATCGCGCCCGCCGCGCCCTCGCGGCGGGCGCGCAGGGCGAGCGGCTCCGAGCCGATGTAGAGCTCGAACTCGCGCTCGCGGGTCGCCTCGAGGTAGCCCTCGTGGCGCTCGAAGGAGCCCGTGGAGTCCTTCATGCCCGCGAAGCCGGCGGCGGCCAGCTCGCCCGCGAGCTCGGCCGAGAGGTCGTTCACGGTGCGGCGCGGGATGTTGTAGAGGAACGCGGGCACGTCGCCGGCGGCCTCGAGCAGCCCGAGGAAGTGGGTGCGGGCGTCGGCCTCCGAGGCCGGGTAGAACCACGGGACGTAGGCGGCGACGGCGTCCGCGCCGCGCTCGATGGCCCGGCGCGCGAGGCGCTGCGTGGCGCGCGTGCCCGGCCGCCCGACCTGGGCGATCACGCGCAGGTCGTGCCCGGCCGCGCGCTCGGTCAGCGCGACGATCTCGTCGTCCTCGAGCAGCACGCCCTCGCCGGTGGTGCCGGCCACGAAGACGCCGTCGAGGCCCGCGTCGGCCAGCCAGGCGACGTGCTCGGCGAACGCGTCGAGCGCGACCGAGCCGTCCTCGGCGAACGGCGTCGAGATCGCGGCGAGGAACCGCGGCGGCGTCACGAGTAGTCGTAGTCGTGGACGTGGCGCTCCTCGGAGCGCACGCCGATGAACCACACGACGGCCATGCCCATCAGCGCGCCCGGGACGGACTCGAACGCGGTCAGCAGGTCGGTCTCGTCCTGGCCCGGCACCGACCCGAGGTGGATGATCAGCCCGAAGATCACCGAGCCGAGCACCGCGCCGGCGAACGCGCCGACGATCCCGGCCCACCAGCGGTCGGGCAGGAAGACCGTGAAGTGCCAGAGCGCGATCGCGACCATGACCCAGACGAGCAGGCCCATCAGCGCGGCCTCCCGTGCTTGCGGTTGCGCGGCTTCTTGGGCTTGGGGGCATCGGCCGCCTCGTCGGCGGGCGCGCTCCCGCCCGGGCCGGCCGGGGGCGTGCCCGGCGGGGGCGCCTGGCCGCGCGCACGGGCGCGGCGGCCACCCGTCGGGCGGGCTGCGGCACGGCCGGCCGCCGCGGGCTCGCGCCGCTCGGCCTCCTCGATCCCGAGGTTGGCGACCATGTCGTCGAACTCGGCCCGCGAGACGCCCTGCGAGGGATCCTGCGGCGTCGTGACCGCGCCGCGCCGGCCACCGCGCGGCGCGGCGGGCGCCACGTCGACGGGCCCACCCTGCTCGGCGGTCGCGTAGGCGGGCACGTAGCCCAGGCGCTCCTTGATGCGGCGCTCGCGCGAGGCGTACACCGGCTCGCGCTCCTTCCAGTGGGTCAGCACCGGCGCCGCGATGAAGATCGACGAGTACGTGCCGGAGGCCGTGCCGACGATCAGCGCGAAGGCGAAGTCCTGCAGCGTCTCGCCGCCGAAGAAGTACAGGGCGAGCACGGGCAGCAGGGTGCAGAAGCTCGTCGCGAGCGAGCGCACGACGACCTCGGACATGGAGCGGTTGACGATCTGCGAGAAGGCCGCGCTCGGCATGCGCGGGATGTTCTCGCGCACGCGGTCGAACACGATGATCGTGTCGTAGAGCGAGAAGCCCAGGATGGTGAGCAGCGCCGCGACCGTCGACGTCGTCACCTCCCGGCCGGTGAGGGCGTAGACGCCGCCCGTGATCAGCAGGTCGTGCAGCAGCGCGATCAGCACCGGCACCGCGACCTTCCACTCGAAGCGCAAGGAGATGTAGACCGAGATGACGGTCAGGGAGGCGATGATCGCGATCAGCGCCGAACGGGCCACGCTCTGGCCGAAGGTCGGGCCGATCGACTCCTCGTTGGGCTCGTCGGCGAAGCCGAACCGGTCGTCGAGCGCGTTACGGGCGGAGTCGACGTCGTCGCCGCTGGCACCCGAGGAGATCTGGACGACGTTCTGCCCGAGCTCCGGGTTGTCGATCGTCTGGACCTCGGCGTCGTCGAGGCCGGCCTGGCGGACGACGTCCCGGACCTGGTCGACGCTGGCGGACTGCTCGAGCGACGCGGTGAGCCGCGTGCCGCCCTCGAAGTCGATGCCGAAGTTCAGCCCGTTGCCGGCGATCGCGAAGGCGCCGATGAGCATGATCAGGCCCGAGGCGGAGAAGAACCACTTCGAGGCGCCCATGTAGTTCTTGCGCAGGTTGAAGCGCTGCTCGGAGGCGCCGAGCCCGGCGCGGCCGCGCAGGATCCGGGTCCCGCGCAGCGAGAACAGGATCGCCTGCGTGGCCAGCACGGCCGTGAACAGGGAGACGATCACGCCCAGGCCGAGCATGAACGCGAAGCCCTTCACGCCCGCCGTCGCGAGGATGAACAGGATGAAGGCGACGAGCAGCGTGACGACGTTCGCGTCGATGATCGCCGTCAGGCCCTTGCGATAGCCGTTGACGATCGCCGTCGAGACCCCTCGGCCGGCGCGCACCTCTTCCTTGACGCGCTCGAAGATGACGATGTTCGCGTCGGCGGCGACGCCGAGCGTGAGGATCAGGCCCGCGATGCCGGGCAGGGTCAGCGTGACCGGGACCGCCTTGACCAGCGCGTAGAAGTACAGCGCGTAGATCAGCAGCGCCAGCGAGGCGATCAGGCCGAGCAGGCGGTAGAAGATGATCAGGAACAGCGCGACGATCGCGAGGCCGGCGATGCCCGCCGCCAGGCCCTGGTCGAGGGCCTGGGCGCCGAGCGAGGCCGAGACCTGCGAGCGCGAGATCAGCTCGAGCTTGATCGGCAGCGCGCCGATCTGGAGGATCTTCGCCAGGTCCTGGGCGGAGGTGATCGTGAAGCCGCCGGAGATCTGGGCGCCCGTGGAGCCGTCGATGCCGTCGGGGTTCTCCTGGAAGTTGATGAACGGCGCGGAGACGAGCTCGTCGTCGAGGACGATCGCGAAGTGCTGCGACGCGTTGTCGGCCGGCACGCCCGGCAGCGTGTTGTCCGAGCCGCGCTGGGCGATCCGGCGCGTGATGTCCTGGAACGCCTTGCGGCCCTTGTCCGTGAAGTCGAAGGTGACGATCGGCTGGCCGCCGCCGCGCTGGTCGAAGTTCTGCTCGGGGTTCTTGATGTCGGTGCCCGACAGCGCCGGCCGGTCCTGGATCACCCACCAGCGGTCCGGGTCCGGCGGCTCCTTGCCGTCCTCGCCCACCGGGCCCTTCTCGTCGCGGATGACGAGCACGCCCTCGGGGACCTCGAGGATCTCGGCGTTGTCGGCCTCCTCCTCGCCGACCGCCTCGAGCGCGGCCTCGCGCGAGTCGAGGCCCTGCGCGTTCTCGAACGGCTGCTTGGAGACCTTGTTGAAGGCGTAGAAGCGCGGCCCGGCGGCGGCCACGCTCGCGTCGGACTTCTTGACGTCGGTGCACTTGCCCGCCCGCACGACCGCGGCGCGCAGGCCGGTGACCGGCTGCTGGCCGCCGTCGACCTCGGTGTCGTTGGTGCGACACTCGCCGTCGAGGATGTTGGCTTCCCAGTCGTAGAAGTACAGCTGGGCCGTGGAGCCGACCTGCTCGGCCGCGCGCTCGGCGTCCTCGACGCCGGGAAGGTTGACCTCGACCTGGTTGCCGCCGATCAGCGCCAGCTCCGGCTCGCTGACGCCGAACGCGTCGACGCGCTCGCGCATGATCTGCAGCGCGCGGTCGAGCGCCTGCTGGTCGACCGTCGGCTGCTGCGGGGTCGGCTGGCCCTCGTAGACGAGCTGGACGCCGCCCTGGAGGTCCAGGCCGAGCTTCGTCTCCTTCGTCGCGACGACCACCGCGGAGGCGGCGATCAGCCCGAAGACGAGGAGGAGGATGAACAGCGAGCGGCGGCGATCAGACATGAGCCGGGAGGGAAGGGTATCCGCGTCGGGGTCGGACTACCGCGAAGGGGTCAGCACGAGCAGCAGACCGCCGTCGTCGTCGTAGGCCGGGAACAGGTCCGCGACGGCCTTCGCCGGGAGGTCGCCCTCCGCGTTGACGGTAACCGGTTTCCCGAGCTGGCGCACCCCCCACTCGAGCACCGTGCCGACGTGATCCTCGCCGCCGTCGAAGTCCAGACCGAGCACCTCGCGCACCGGGCGCCCGATCACCTTCTCGTCGGAGAGGCCGGTCAGCTCGCGCGCTCCGCGGCCGCAGCCGATGATGCGCCCCTGCTGATCGCAGACGAAGAACGCGGCGTTGGGCGCGGGGTAGTAGTCGTCGAGCAGCTCGAAGAGGAACCCGAAGCCGCACTTGGCGCAGCCCTTCGGGACGTTGCGGAAGCCCTGCTGGCGGTCCTGGGCGGAGGACCGGTTGCCGCAGTTGGGACAGATGAAGAGATGGGCCATCTCAACGAGTGAGGGTAGTGCGGCGTCTCAAGATCCGATCAGTGGGGCGCGGCCTCCAGCCCGTGCCGGTGGGCGACGGCGGCCGCCTCGGTGCGGCTGCGCACGTCGAGCTTGGACAGGATGCGCGACACGTGCACGCTGGCCGTCTTCTCGGCCATGAACAGCTGCGCGCCGATCTCGCGGTTGGTGGCGCCACCGGCGAGCAGGGCGAGCACCTGCAGCTCGCGCGGGGTGAGGCCGAAGGCGGCCTCCTCCTCGGCGTCGACGGCGGCCGGCGCCGCCTCGTCGAGCCGCAGGCGGGCGCGCGCGGCGAGCCCCTCGACCTCGTCGAGCAGCCAGCGCGCGCCGAGCCTGCGCGCGGTCTCGGCCGCGGCGCGGGCGGCGGTCACCGTCGCGTCGCGATCGCCCGCCCGCAGGTGCGCCTCGGCCTGCGCGAAGCGCGCCATGGCCGCGGGGTAGGGCCGCTCGATCGCCGCCCAGGCCTCGGCCGCCGCGGCGTAGAGCGCGGGGTCGGCCTCCCCCGCGGCCCGTGCCAGGTCGGCGGCGGCGCTCGCGGCGTGGGCGGCCGGGACGGGCAGGTCGAGGTCGTCCGCGGCCGCCTGGACCCTCGCCTGCATCATCTCCGCGCGCAGCACCGCGCCGCGCTCGGCCTCCGCGTCGCCGAGGTCGCGGGCGCGCTCGGCGGCGTCGGCCTCGGCGCGCACGCCCGCGCAGGCCACCTCCGCGAGGCGCTCGCCGTCCTCGCTGCAGAACTCGATGCGGTCGATCGCCTCCTCCACCACGGCGCGGGCGGCGTCCAGGTTGCCCTCGCGCCACTCCAGCTCGGCCCGGCGGGCGCCGCAGCCCGCGAGGAACTGGGGCTCGAGCGAGAGCGCGAGGATCCGCGCGCTCTCCTCCAGCAGCGGCCGCGCCGCGCGCGTGTCGCCGCGGCCGAGCAGCAGGCTCGCGCGGGTGATGTTGAAGTAGGCGAGCGTCGTACCCGTCAGGCGGCCACGGTGCGGGAGGTGCGCCTCGGCGGCGTCCCACTCCCCCAGGCCGAACTCGATCTCCACGCGCTGCATCGCCAGCCAGCGGGCGGCGCGCGAGCCTTCGGGGACGTCCTGCTGGGCGGCGATCACGGCGTCCAGGCCCTCTCGGCTGCGACCGGCGCGGTGCAGCGCGTCACCGCGGTTGGCCGCCACGAACGCCGCGTCGATCGCCTGCCCGGTGGCGCGGGCCACGCGCGTCGCCTCCTCGAAGGCCGCCTCGCCGCCCTCGGGGTCGCCGAGCGCGTAGAGCGCGACGCCGAGCCGGTTGAGGATCGGCGCGCCCATGTGGTCGGCGCCGACGGCGCGCGCCGCCTCCAGCGCCACGGGCGCCTCCTCGCGGACCTCGCCGTAGCGGCCCTGGAGCATCAGGAACGCGACGCGGCGGCTCAGCAGCTCGGCCCGCTCGGCGCTGTGATCGCCGTCCGGCAGCAGCGCGAGCGCGCGCCGCAGCGTGGCGCGGCTCTCCTCCCCGCGGCCGAGCGACCACTGGGCGCTGGCCAGCTCGCCGAGCACCGCGGCCTGCCGGTGCGGGTCCTCGCCGCGCTGCTCGAGCTCGGCGACGGCGAGCCGCAGCAGCTCCGCGCGGCGGTGGTCGTCGACGTTGGAGCGGTGCGCGGCGGCGGCGCGGACGAGCAGGTCGGCGTGCGAGGCGCCGGCCAGCGCCTCGGCGTCCGGCACGCGGTCCCAGATCTCCAGCGCGCGCTCCAGCAGGCCGGCGGCCTCGCCGTGCGCGTGCACCCGGGCCGAGGCGCTCGCGGCCTGCACGCTGGCCCGCAGGGCGGCGGGCTGGTCGCCGGCCGAGCGGAAGTGGTGGGCCATGCCGGCGGTGATCCAGACGTCCTCGGCGCCGGCGGCGGCGCGCCGTTCGAGCGCCTGCGCGAGCGCGAGGTGCAGCTCGGCGTGCTCGCCCGGCAGCAGGTCGTCGTGGACGACCTCGCGCAGGAGCGCGTGGCGGAAGCGGTAGCGGCCGTCGGCGCCCGCGACGATCAGGTGGCTCGCCGCGGCCTCGCGCAGCGCGATACGCAGCTCGGCGGCGCCCAGGCCGCCGGCGTCGGCGAGCAGCGCGTGGTCGGCGCGCTGGGCGACGGCGAGCACGCGCAGCACCTCCTGCGCGGCCTCGGGGAGCCGCTCCGTGCGGACCATCAGCGCGTCGCGCAGCGTCGGCGGGAGCGCGCCGCGCCCGTCGCCGCCGGAGGCCATCAGCTCCTCGGCGAACAGCGGGTTGCCCTCGCTGCGGGCGTACAGGCGCTCGACGAGATCGTCCTCGGGCGAGCCGTCGAGGATGTCGGCGAGCTGCTCGGAGAGCTCGCCGCGGCTGAGGCGCGCGAGCTCGATCCGGCGGGCGCTGGGGTCGCGCTCGAGCTCGGCCAGCAGCGGGCGCAGCGGATGGCGGCGGTGCAGCTCGTCGGAGCGATAGGTGCAGACGGCGAGCACGCGCTCCGTGCTCATGGCCCTCGCGACGAAGGCCAGGAACGCGCGCGTGGAGCTGTCGGCCCAGTGGATGTCCTCCAGCAGCAGCAGGACCGGGTCCTCGCGGCCGAGGCGCTCGAGCAGCGCCAGCAGCGCCTCGAACAGGCGCCGCTGGGCGGTGCCGGCGCCCTCGTCAGGCCGCGGCGAGCGCCGCGGGCGCCGAGCTCGGGCAGCAGCGTCGCCAGCTCGGCGCGGGCCGCCTCGCCGACCACGTCGAGCACGGGGTCGCCGTCGCGCGAGAGCGGCCGCAGGGCGCCCACGAGCGGCGCGTAGGGCAGCTCGCCCTCCCCGAGCTCGACGCACTCGCCGCAGAGCGTGCGCCCGCCGCGCTCCTTCGCGCGCGCCGACAGCTCGGACACCAGCCGCGACTTGCCCACGCCGGACTCGCCCGCCACGAAGGCGATCGAGGGATGGCCGTCGGCGGCCGCCGCGAAGGCGGCCTCGAGCTCGGCGAGCTCGCCCGTGCGGCCGATCAGCCGGGTGCTGGTGACTCGCGTCGCCACGACCCTCGAGTATCGCGGGTGCGCCGGTCGGTTCAGGTGCGGTCAGCCGAACAGCTGCGGCGCCGGCTCGGGCGGGCGCAGGCCCAGGTGCCGGAAGGCGTGCGGCGTCGCGCAGCGCCCCCGCGGCGTGCGCTGCAGGAACCCGCGCTGGAGCAGGTAGGGCTCGTAGACGTCCTCGATCGTGTCCTGCTCCTCGTGGACGGCCACGGCGAGCGTGGAGAGCCCGACGGGCCCGCCGCCGAACTGGCGGCAGATGGCGCCGAGGATCTCGCGGTCCAGGCGGTCCAGGCCCTCCTCGTCGACCTCGAGCAGGTCCAGGGCGCGGGCCGCCTCCTCGGCGCCGATGACGCCGCCGCTGCGGACCTCGGCGTAGTCGCGCACGCGCTTGAGCAGGCGGTTGGCGACGCGCGGGGTGCCGCGGGCGCGCTCGGCGATCGCCCGTGCGCCGGCCGGCTCGATCTCGATCTCCAGCACGCGGGCGCTGCGGGCGACGATCGTGGCCAGCTCGGCGGGCGCGTAGTGGTCGAGCCGGTGCTGGATGCCGAAGCGGTCGCGCAGCGGGGTCGTGAGCAGGCCGGAGCGCGTGGTGGCCCCGACGAGCGTGAACGGCGGCAGGTCCAGCGTGACGACGCGCGCGCCCGCGCCCGCCCCGACCGTGATCGGCAGCTGGCGGTCCTCCATCGCGGGGTAGAAGGTCTCCTCGACGGCGCGCGGCAGGCGGTGGATCTCGTCCACGAAGAACACGGTGCGCGGCTCCAGCGCGGTCAGGAACGCCGCGATGTCGGCCTTGCGCTCCAGCGCGGGGCCGGCGGTCTGCACGAACGGCACGTCGAGCTCCGCGGCCACGATCTGCGCCAGCGAGGTCTTGCCGAGGCCCGGCGGGCCGGCCAGCAGCACGTGGTCCAGCGCCTCGCCGCGCTTGGCGGCCGCGGCGATCGAGACGCCGAGCTGCTCGCGCAGCGCCTCCTGGCCGATGAACTCGGCCAGCTTGCGCGGGCCGCAGCGTCGCCTCGGGATCGTCGTCGGAGCGGACGCGCGCGGTCTGCAGCCGCGCCTCGGCCGGCTCGACCGCGAAGACGCCGGGGGTGCGGATCGGATCCGGGCTCACCGACGCGCCTCGCGCAGGGCCGCGGAGATCAGTTCCTCCGGCGTGTCGCCGGCGGCCTCGCGCAGCAGCGAGTCGGCCTCCACGGGCGTGTAGCCCAGCCCGAGCAGCGCCTCGCGGGCCAGCGAGCGCGGGTCGTCGCCGCGCGTGATGACGATCGGCTCCTCCGTGTCCGGCACCCCGACCTTCTCGCGCAGCTCGACCACGATCCGCTCGGCCGTGCGCTTGCCGATCCCGGGCACGGCCTGCAAGCGCGCGGTGTCGCCCGCCGCCACCGCGCCCAGCAGCTCGCGCGGCGGCCCGCCGCTAGAGCACCGCGAGCGCCATCTTCGGGCCGACGGACTGCACGCCGATCAGCAGCAGGAAGAGATCGCGCTCCTCCTCGGTGGCGAAGCCGTAGAGCAGCAGCGCGTCGTCGCGCACGATCAGGTGGGTCGTCAGCGACGCCTTCTCCCCCACGCGCGGCACGTGGCGCAGCGTCTCCGCCGAGACGTTGAGGCGGTAGCCGACGCCGCCGCACGCGATCACGACGTGGTCGGCGCGGCGGACCGCGACCTCGCCCGAGACGAGCGCGATCACGCGGACGCCGCCTGCAGCGCCGCGGCCATCGGCGCGCCGTTGGCGTGGCAGATCGCCACGGCCAGCGCGTCGGCCGCGTGGTCGGGCTTCGGCAGCTCCTGCAGCATCAGCAGCGTCTGGACCATCCGCTGCACCTGGTCCTTGGCCGCCCGGCCGGAGCCGCAGACCGCGGCCTTGACCTGCTGCGGCGTGTAGGAGGAGCACCGCACGCCGCGCTGGCCCGCGGCCAGGATCACGACCCCGCGCGCCTGCCCGACGGCGAACGCCGAGCGGGCGTTCTCGCCGAAGTAGAGGTCCTCGACCGCCACCGCGTCCGGCGTGTACTCGTCCATCAGCGCACCCGACGCGATCGTGGATGTGCGCGAGCCGAGCCCCGGCGTCCTGCCCCGCGGCGGTCTCGATCACCCCGCCGTCGAGCGCCACGAGCCGGCCGCGATGGTGCGCGACGACGCCGTAGCCGGTGTTGGCCACCCCAGGATCGATGCCGAGGACGATCACGTGCACGACGGGGATTCTGCGCGGCGCCCCGGACGCCTTCCCCGCGCGTGCAGGGTCGAACGCGCGGAGTTGTTCGGCCTGAGGCTGAACAACTCCGGTCTCGAGCCACCCGGGCCTCACTCCCCTCCCTACGAGCCATGCCGTTACGGCAACTCCGCGCCTCGACCAGGCCATCGGCGCCTGCACCAGAGCGGCTAGGACCCGGGCAAGGACGACCCGGCAAACCCGAAGAACCAGACCCCGAACAGCCCCAGCGCGAGCCCCACCGACACGATCATCACCGTGTCGAGCACGCCGCGCTTGCGCGTGGACCCGCGCTCGCCGCGCATCGAGCGCATCCACGGCGCCTGCTGCGGCCGGTCGTCGCCCGTGCGCGTGTAGGCCTGGTGGACCTGGTCGAGGTAGCCGAGCAGCTTCGCCATCACGGCCATCCCGATCGGCAGCCCGATGAACACGAGCAGGTACGGGCCCAGCGTCGGAGCGGAGGTGTCCGCGAGCCTGGAGGCGCCGTAGATCAGCGCGAGCGGGACGCCGAGCCACATGACGATGCTGCCGACGCCCATCAGCAGCACCAGGAAGATCGCAGGGGGCGACCAGGTGCTCCTCATGGGGATGCTGTTACCCCGGCGGGCGCGCGGGCTAGCCCGCCACGCGCTCGAGCACGTCGGCCGGCACGTCGAAGTTCGCGTGCACGGCGTCCACGTCGTCGAGGTCCTCGAGCGCGTCGATGAGCCGCATCAGCTTCGTCGCGCCCTCCTCGTCGAGCGGCACGAGCGTCTTGGGCCGCTGGGCGACCTCGGCGTTCTCGATCGCGATGCCGGCCTCGTCGAGCGCGGCGCGCACCGCCGTCAGGGCGGCGGGCTCCGTGATGACCTCGAAGACGTCGTCGTCCATCGCGATGTCCTCGGCGCCCGCGTCGATCGCGACGATCAGGTCGTCCTCGCTGTAGCGCTCGGCGTCCACCACGATCACGCCCTGCTTGTCGAACAGGTAGGCGACCGAGCCGGGCTCGCCGAGGTTGCCGCTGTGCTTGCCGAAGGCGTGCCGCACCTCGGAGCCCGTGCGGTTGCGGTTGTCGGTCGTGGCCTCCACCAGCAGCGCCACGCCGCCGGGCCCGTAGCCCTCGTACATGACGGCCTCGAGCGCGTCCGCGTCGGCGCCGCTCGCCGGTGCCCTTGGCGATCGCGCGCTCGATGTTGTCCTTGGGCATCGAGGCGTCCTTGGCCTTCTGCACGGCCAGGGCGAGCGCCGGATTGCCCTCGACGTCGCCGCCGCCCTCCTTGGCGGCCACCGTGATCGCGCGGGCGAGCTTGGTGAACAGCTTGCCGCGGCGCGCGTCGACGATCGCCTTCTTGTGCTTGATCCCAGCCCATTTGGAGTGACCGGCCATGGCGAGGAAGTCTAGGAGGGGAGCGCCAGGCCCGCGGCCCACGGTGCATCGCCGCCGGCCCAGCGGTCGTTCAGGGCGACCGCGTCCTTGTAGGTGTCCATGCAGGCCCAGAAGCCCTCGTGGCGGAAGGCGGCGAGCTGGCCGTCGGCGGCGAGGCGCTCCAGCGGCTCGCGCTCGAGCACGGAGTCCTCGCGCAGGTAGTCCAGCGCGCCGGGCGCCAGGGAGAAGAAGCCGCCGTTGACCCAGTGCCCGGTCCGCGGCTTCTCGTGGAAGCCGCGCACCCGGTCGTCGTCGCCCACCAGCGCGACGCCGAACGGGAGCTCCGGCCGCACCACGGTCATCGCGGCCAGCGTGCCCGCCGCCTCGTGGCGCGCGCGCAGCGCGCCGAGGTCGATGTCGGCGACCCCGTCGGCGTAGGTGGCCAGGAACGGGCCGCCCGAGAGCTCCTCCCGCGCGTGCCACAGCCGCCCGCCCGTCGGCGTGCCGGCGCCCGTGTCCAGGCAGCGCACCTCGACGCCCTCGGGCCAGTAGGTCTCGCGCGCGAACGCCTCGATCTGCTCCCCGCGGTGACCGCACAGCAGCAGGAAGCGCCGGTGCCCCTGCGCCGCGTAGATCTGGATCACGTGCCACAGGATCGGGCGCCCGCCGATCTCCACGAGCGGCTTCGGGATGTCCGGGACGTGCTCCTGCAGCCGCGTCCCGCGGCCGCCACAGAGGATCGCGACGAGCATCTGCGGCAGGCTACCCGCCATGGATGCCGACCAACGCGCCGCGCGGGCGGACGCCTACGAGAGCGTCCGGCCCGAGATCGTCGACCTCGTCCCGGCCGGCGTGCGGCGGCTGCTGGACCTCGGCTGCTCGACCGGCTGGCTGGCCGCGGCGCTCAAGGAGTTCCGCGAGATCGAGGTGGTCGGGATCGAGCGCGAGCCCGCCTACGCCGCCGTCGCGCGGGAGCACTGCGACCGCGTCGTGGTGGCCGACGTGGAGGCCGTCCCGGACGACCTCGGCCGCTTCGACTGCCTGGTCGCGGCCGACATCCTGGAGCACCTCGTCGACCCCTGGAGCACGCTGGAGGCCTACGTCCAGCTGCTCGACCCCGGCTGCCGCGCGATCGTCTCGCTGCCCAACGCCGCGCACTGGACGACCTTCGCCGCGCTCGCCCGCGGCAGCTGGCCGCGCCGGGCGGAGGGCATCCACGACGCCACGCACCTGCGCTGGTTCACGCTGCGCGACGCGGTCGCGCTCTGCGAGGGCGCCGGCCTGCGGGTCGACCCACGTCGAGCGCCGCCCGTGGGTGCTGTGGCGCGGCACCCGCCTGGACCGCCACGCGGGCCCGCTGGCGCGGCTGTCGCCCTTCACCTTCCAGCACGTGCTCGCCGCGCGACGCGCGTAGGATGGCCCGCCCATGAGCGCACCGGCACAGATCTTCAAGGCCTACGACATCCGCGGCCTCTACGGCGACGAGATCGACGCCGACGTCGCCGAGCAGGTCGGGCGCGCGTTCGTCCGCGTGCTCGCCGGCATGCACGGCAAGGACGCGTCGGAGCTGCGCGTCGGCCTCGGCCGCGACATGCGATTGCAGGCGCCCGAGATGGCCGGACGCTACCGCGACGGGATGGTCTCCGAGGGCGCGCACGTGCTCGACGCGGGCCAGGTCGGCACGGAGATGCTCTATTTCCTCGTCGGCTCGCAGGAGCTCGACGGCGGCCTGATGTGCACGGCCTCGCACAACCCGGCCAGGTACACGGGCGCCAAGCTCGTCGAGCGCGGCGCGGTCGCGCTGTCGGGCGACGGCGGCATCGGCGAGATCCGTGACCTGATCGAGGCCGGCCTGGGCGATGCGCCCGGCGGCGGCTCATCCGAGGAGGTCGACGTCTACGAGGACTTCCAGGCGGCGGCGATCAAGTTCATCGACGCCGGCGTGATCAAGCCGCTGAAGGTCGTCGTGGACGGCGGCAACGGCATGGCCGGGCCGATGGTCGGCCCGCTGCTCGAGCAGCTCGGCCTCGACCTCGTGACCACCTACTGGACGCCAGACGGCTCCTTCCCCGACCACGAGCCCAACCCGCTGCTGGAGGAGAACCGCCGCTTCATCATCGACAAGGTCCGCGAGGAGGGCGCCGACCTGGGCATCGCCTGGGACGGCGACGCCGACCGCTGCTTCTTCATCGACGACACGGGCACCTTCGTCGACGGCGACTTCCTGACCGCGCTGCTGGCCGAGTCGATCCTCGAGAAGCAGCCCGGCGCGGACATCCTCTACGACGTGCGCGCCTCCCGCGCGGTGCCCGACCTCGTCGAGCGCCTCGGCGGCAAGGCCCACATGAACCGCGTCGGCCACGCCTTCTTCAAGGTCCGCATGCGCGACGAGGGCGGCGCCTTCGGCGGCGAGGTCTCCGGCCACTACTACTTCGCCGACTTCTACAACGCGGACTCCGGCACGGTCCCCGCCCTGCTGATCCTCGAGCTGCTCTCCAAGAAGGAGAAGAAGCTGTCGGAGCTCGTGGAGCAGTTCCGGGCGAAGTACTTCATCAGCGGCGAGATCAACTCCGAGGTCGAGGACTCCGACGGCAAGATGGCGGAGATCGAGGAGAAGTTCTCCGACGGGGAGATCACCAAGCTCGACGGGATCTCTGTCGACTACGACGACTGGCACTTCAACGTGCGCGCGTCGAACACGGAGCCGCTGCTGCGCCTGAACCTCGAGAGCCTGGTCTCCAAGGAGGACATGGAGCGCCGGCGCGACGAGGTGCTGCAGTTGATCCGCTCGTGAGCGGTGCGATCCACAGCATGGCGATCCCGACCCCGTTCATGGTGGGCCGGGTCAACTGCTACCTGATCGACGACGACCCGCTGACGCTCGTCGACACGGGCCCCAACTCCGGCAAGGCGCTCGACTGCCTGGAGCGCGCCCTGGCCGCCCACGGCCGCCGGATCGAGGACCTCGAGCGGATCGTGATCACCCACCAGCACATCGACCACCTCGGCCTTGTCGACGTGCTCGCGCGGCGCTCGCGGGCCGAGGTCGTCGCGCTGGACCTGCTGGCGCCGCTGATCGAGGACTTCGGCGCCGAGGCCGAGCGCGACGACGAGCTGGCCGAGGCGCTGATGCTGCGCCACGGGATCTCGCGCGACGTCGTCACGGCGCTGCGGGCGGTCTCGCGCTCTTTCCGCGGCTGGGGCGGCTCGACGCGCGTGACGCGCCGGCTCGCCGACGGCGAGGCGCTGGAGTTCGCCGGGCGCACCTTGGAGGCGTTGCACCGCCCGGGACACTCCCCGTCGGACACGGTCTTCCTGGACCGCGGCGACGGGACGCTGCTGGCCGGCGACCACCTGATCCGCCACATCTCGTCCAACCCGCTGATCTCGCGCCAGCTCGGCGGCAAGTCGGGCGAGCCGGGCGACGGGCGCCCGCGCGCGCTGCTGACCTACCTCGCCTCGATGCGCGAGACGCGCGAGATGGAGCTCTCGCGGGTGCTGCCCGGCCACGGCGACCCGTTCTCCGACCACGTGGCGCTGATCGACGAGCGCTTCGCGATGCACGAGCGCCGCGCGCGCAAGATCCACGGCCTGCTCGGCGAGCGGCCGCTCACGGCCCACGAGATCGCGCAGGCGCTGTGGGGCAACGTCGCCGTCACCCAGGCCTACCTCACCCTCAGCGAGGTCCTCGGCCACGTCGACCTGCTGCTCGAGCGCGAGCAGGTGGCCGAGCTCGAGACCGGCGGGGTGATCCGCTACGAGGCGCTGAGCTGATGCACGGCGTCGAGCTCGTGCTGGTCTCCCTGCTCGTCGCCGTCGCGGTCCTGGCGGCCGCCAGCCGCGCGATCGGGGTGCCGTACCCGATCCTGCTCGTGCTCGGCGGACTGGTGATGGGGTTCGTCCCAGGCCTGCCCGAGGTCGTGCTCGAGCCGGAGCTCGTGCTCGTGATCTTCCTGCCGCCGCTGCTCTACAGCGCCGCGTTCTTCGCGAGCCTGCGCGATCTCAAGTACGACCTGCGCTCGATCTCGCTGATGGCGATCGGGCTCGTGATCACGACGGCCTGCGTGGTGGCGGTCGTGGCGCACGAGCTGATCGACGGGCTGCCGTGGGCGGCAGCCTTCGCGCTCGGCGCGATCGTCGCGCCGACGGACCCGCTGGCCGCGATCGAGATCGGCAGCCGTCTGGGGATGCCGCGCCGCCTGAGGACGGTCATCGAGGGCGAGAGCCTGATCAACGACGGCACGGCGCTCGTGATCTACCGGGTGGCGATCGGCGCGATCGGCGGCGGGTTCTCGCTCGCGGAGGCCGGGCTGGAGTTCGTGCTCGGCGCGGTTGGCGGGATCGCGATCGGGCTCGCGGTGGGCTGGGTGATCGCGGAGATCCGCAAGCGCCTCGACGACCCGCCGGTGGAGGTGACGATCTCGATCTTGACGGGCTACGCGGCGTACGTCCCGGCCGAGCGCGCGGGCGCCTCGGGCGTGCTGGCCGCCGTGACGGTCGGCATCTACATCGGCTGGCGGGCGCCGGAGATCTCCTCCGCGCGGCAGCGGGTCGCGGGCTACTCGATGTGGACGATCCTCACCTTCCTGCTCAACGCCCTGCTGTTCGTGCTGATCGGCCTCCAGCTCCCGTTGATCCTCGACGGGCTCGAGGACGAGCCGCTCGGGGAGCTGATCGGGATCGCCCTGGCGGTGGCGGCTGTGGTGATCGTCACCCGGATCCTCTGGGTCCACGCGAGCACCTTCCTGATCCGGATGCTCGACCGGCGTCAGAGCCAGATCGCCCGCCGCGGCACCTGGCGCGGCCGGATGGTCGTCGGCTGGGCCGGCCTGCGCGGCGCCGTCTCGCTGGCCGCCGCGCTCGCGCTGCCGGCCGACTTCCCCGCCCGCGACCAGATCCTGTTCATCACGTTCGTGGTGATCTTCGTCACGCTCGTGCTGCAGGGGCTCACGCTCCCGGCCGTGATCCGCTGGTCCGGCGTGCACGACGACGGCGAGGAGGAACGCGAGGAGCTGCTCGCCCGCCGCCGCGCCACCGAGGCGGCGCTGGCGCACCTGGACGAGCTCGAGGGGCAGGAGTGGACCCGCGACGACACCGTCGAGCGCATGCGCGGGATGTACCGCTACCGCGTGCGCCGCCTCAACGCCCGCGCCGGCGAGGCGGAGGACGGCGACGACTACGAGCACCGCTCGCGCAAGTACCAGAAGATGGTCCGCTCCGTGCTCGACGCGCAGCGCGCGGCGGTCGTGCAGCTGCGCAACCAGGGCGAGATCTCCAACGAGGTCATGCACCGTATCGAGCGCGAGCTCGACCTCGAGGACGAGCGGCTGGAGATCTAGTCGCGCCGCCGGCGGGTGCGGGCGAGGTGGGCGGCCGGGATGCCGAGCAGGCCGGCGGCGCCGAGGGCGAGCAGGAGCGCGGTGCCGGCGCCGTCGAGCGCGCCGTCGGTGAGCACGGCGTGGCCGACCCCCAGGGCGATCGCCACGGCGGCGAGGTAGGCGTGCAGGACGCGCCAGGTCATGGCCGACAGCGGCAGGCGGCCCTTCAGCGCGCCGAGCGCGACCACGCCGATCAGCGCGACGGTGGCGAACAGGGCCATCCGGGCGCGGGTCGGGCCGTCGGGCGAGAGCGCGAAGCGCGCGTCCTCCGGGGACTCGGCGAACAGGGCGGCGACGTGCGCGAGCACGAGGCCGAGCGCGATCGCGCCGATCAGGCGGTGCCGGCGCACCCGGCCGGTGCCGGCGAGCAGCGGCTGCAGCGCCATCAGCGGCACGGCGACCGCGGCCGCGGCGGTCGAGGCGGTCAGTGCTGCCGAGGCGCCGTCGAGGTGGCGGTCGGTGAGGGCGAGCACCGGCGCCACGACGACCGCGGCGGCCGTGACTGCGAGCGCCGCGGCGCGGCGGGCGTCAGCCACGGCGCGCGAGCGTGAGGTCCACGACCGCGCGCTCGTCGTCGAGGTCGACGACCCGCCGGATGAAGACCTCGCCGTACGCGCCGTCGTCGTAGCCGACGTGGATGTTGGGCTCGCCGAACTGCGGGACGGTCGGGTCCGTCTCGATCCGGTAACGGCCGTCCGCGCCGGTGCGCACGCTCGCGCGGTTGTCCTGCTCGCCGCCGGTCTCCGTCGCGAGCCAGACCTGGATGCGGACGTCCTCGAGCGGCTCGCAGCCGTCCGCGGAGCGCACGAGCCCGGTGATCACGAAGCCCGAGCCCAGCGACTCCTGCGCGGGAGCGTCCGGGATGTAGTTGTTCGTGCCGCCGGGGTTGCTCTCGGTGGCCTCGCAGCGGCGGGGCTTCGCACGCCGGCCCGTCCGCGTCGCCGCCGGCTCCGGGGTCGCGGTGCGTTCGGGCCCGGACTCCCCCACGTTGAGCGCGCCCGTGCCCGAGCCTTCGCTGCGGGCGAGCGCGAACGCGATGCCGCCGGTGACGAGGACGAGCAGGAGCGCGAGCAGGGCGGGCCGCACGCGTCAGCGCTCGATCTCGGCCAGGTGGTCGACGTTGGCGGCGTCGCCGGGGTCGGGCGACGGCGACGCGGAGAACCACGCGTCGAGGATCTCGGCGAGCACCGCCTCTGAGGTCGTGCGCAGCGACAGGGCGAGCACGTTGGCGTCGTTCCACGTGCGCGCGCCCTCGGCCGTGGCGGCGTCGCCGCACAGCGCGGCACGGATCCCCCGGACCTTGTTGGCGGCGATCGAGGCGCCCGTGCCGGTCCAGCAGCACACGACGGCCTGCTCGGCGCGGCCCTCGGCGACGTCGCGGGCGGCGGCCTCCGAGGCCCAGGCCCAGTCGTCGCGCTCCTCCTCGGACAGCGCGCCGTGCAGCAGTGGCTCATGACCTCGCTCCCGTAGCGCCTCGAGCACGGCCTCAGCCACCCCCGTGCGCTCGTCCGCTGCCACCGCGATGCGCATGGCTTCAGGATCGCACGGCCACGAGGGTCTCACGCACCGCGGCACGCACCCCGCCGTCCGTGTCGTGCACCGGGTCGTAGGCCGAGATCGTCAACGCCGCGAGCTCCGCCGCCCCGACCACCGTCGCGACCGCCTCGGCCAGCTCGCCCGAACCGATGCCACCGGGCATCGCGTAGGCGTTCGCGCTCCCGACGGTCTCCGCGTCGAGCACGTCGAGGTCCAGATGCAGGCTCACCCGTGAGCCGGCGGCGCCCAGCGCCGCGCCGAGCCCGCCGACCTCGCGCTCGCCGACGTGCACGATGCCCGCGGTGGTGAGCCGCTCGCGCTCGGCCGGCTCGAGGTCGCGCCCGCCGACGAGCACGACGCGCGCCCCCGCGCCGTGGCGACGACGGCCGCCACCTGGCGGTTGAGGTCGAAGCACGCGCCGACCTCGTTCGCGAACGGGACGCTCAGAACGACCCGCGACACCACCGCCGGCTCCAGCAGCTCCTCGACGTCGGCGCGCAGGGCGAACGGCCCGGCGCCCATCCCCGAGCCCTCCCGGCCGAGGCTGTACGGGACGAGGATCAGCTCGGTCGGGTGGCCCATGAGCCGACGATGGTAGGCGCCCGATATCTTCGGCGGCGTGGTCGACGAGTCCGAGCTGGAGCGCGAGCTGCACGAGGTCGGCAGGCGCCTGTGGAAGGGCCTGCCGTCGTCCGCGCGCCGGCCCCTGAAGGCGCTCGACGACAAGGCGATGGACCTCGCCTCGCGCGACGCCGAGCTCAAGGCCGCGCTGTTCCGGTTCGTCGACGTCGTCCCCGCCTGCCGCAACCTCGACGACCTCGCGACCCACCTGACGGGCTTCCTGCGCGAGGTCGAGGAGCCGACGGGTGGGCGGGTTCCTATCAACGTCGCCATGAAGATGGGCGGCTCGCGGGCCGGGCGCGTCGCGCTCGGGCGCGCCGCCGCCACGGGCGTCAAGCACATGGCGCACCGCTTCATCGTCGGCGAGTCGCCGAAGGCCGCGATGGGCGACCTGCGCGAGCTATGGAAGGACGGCGTCGCCTCCTCGGTCGACCTGCTCGGCGAGGCGACCGTCACCCAGGCCGAGGCCCAGCGCTACGCCGAGCGCTGCTCCGAGGCGCTCGAGACCGTGGTGCGCGAGTCCGCCAAGTGGCCCGCGCGCCCCCAGCTCGAGCGCGACTCCGCCGGCCCGCTGCCGCGCACGAACCTCTCCGTGAAGGTCTCGGCGCTCACGCCGCTGCTGCGCCCCGAGGCGCCCGAGCGCGGCAAGCGCGACGCCGCCGAGCGCCTGCGGGGCCTACTACGCCAGGCCCGGGAGCTCGGCGCGCACCTGCACATCGACACGGAGTCGCTGGACTCGCGCGACGCCGTGCTCGAGCTCGTGCTCGAGCTGCTCGCCGAGGAGGAGTTCCACGAGGGGCCGTCGGCCGGCATGGTGCTCCAGGCCTATCTGCGCGACTCGCCCCAGACGCTCGACCAGATCGAGGCGTGGCTGACCGGCGCGGGCGCGGCCCGCGCCACGCCGCTGACCGTGCGCCTCGTCAAGGGCGCCTACTGGGACCACGAGATCGTCGAGGCCCGCCAGCACGGCTGGGAGGTCCCGGTCTTCGACGTCAAGGCCGACTCGGACCGCAACTTCGAGCTGCTCACCCGCCGCCTGCTGGACTCCCGCACGCGGGGCTGCGGCCTGCGCGTGGCGATCGCGAGCCACAACCTGCGCTCGATCGCCCACGCGATCGCCTACAACCGCCTCTCCGGCGGCAAGGACGAGGACCTCGAGCTGCAGATCCTGCGCGGCCTCGGCGACCCGCTCCAGGAGGCGATCGCGGGCATGGACCTGCGCGTGCGCGCCTACTGCCCGGTCGGCGACCTCGTGGCCGGCATGGCCTACCTCGTGCGCCGCCTGCTCGAGAACACCTCCAACGACTCGTTCCTGGCCGACCAGGCCCGCGGCGCGTCGCTCGACAAGCTCCTGGCGCCACCCGGATCCGCGGCGGCGAGCCCGGCGGGGTGATCGCCGGTGCGGCCTCCGAGCAAGCTCGCGAGCAGCCGCGCCGAGGAGGGATGGGAGCACCTGCGGGCCGGGCGCTGGTCGGCGGCGCGCGCCTGCTTCGAGGGCGCGGAGACTCCCGAGGAGCTCGAGGGGCTCGCCTGGGCCGCGTGGTGGCTCGACGACGAGCCCGCGACGTTCGGCGCACGCGAGCGCGCCCACCGCGGCTACCGCGATGCGGGCGACGCCGCGGGAGCCGCGCGCACGGCCACGTGGCTGGCGGTGGACGAGCTCGACTTCCACGGCGCCGCGACCGTGGCCGGTGGATGGCTCCAGCGCGCCCGGCGCCTGCTCGAGCCGCTCGGGCCGTGCCCCGAGCATGGCTGGCTGGACTTCCAGGAGGGCTACATCGCCCACCTGGGCGGCGACACCGGGACGGCGCGATCGCTCGCGATCCGCGCCGCCGAGGTCGGGCGGGGGCTCGACGTGCCCGACCTCGAGATGCTCGGGCTGGCGCTCGAAGGGGCCTCGCTCGTCGCCCGCGCCGAGGTGCGCGAGGGCATGCGCCGGCTCGACGAGGCGACCGCCGCCGCGCTCGAGGACCGGGCGCAGATCCCGATCTCAGGTGCCTGGACGTTCTGCTTTCTGGTCTCGGCCTGCATGGCGGTCGCGGACCTCGAGCGCGCGACGGCCTGGTGCGACTGCATCGCGCGCTTCTCGGAGCGCTACAGCAGCCGGTACATGCTCGCCTTCTGCCGCGCCGAGTACGGCGCGCTGCACCTCTGGCGCGGCCGCTGGGCCGAGGCGGAGGACGTGCTGGCGGCGGCGGTGGCCGACTTCGACCGCTCACGCCCCGCCTGGGCGGGCGGGGCGCTCGTCGCGCTGGCCGAGCTCCGTCGCCGCGAGGGCCGCGCCGATGAGGCCGGCGCGCTGCTCGACCGGGCCGGAGCCACGACGGCCGCCCAGCTCTGCCGCGCGCGGCTGGACCTCGATCGCGCGCGGTCCCGGGAGGCTCTGGAGCGCGTCGAGCGCGTGCTGCGCGGGCGGCCCGGCGACCGGCGACTCGAGCGCGCGCCGGCACTCGAGCTGCTGGCGCTCGCCGCCGCCGCGGCGGGCGACCTCGATCGCGCCGCCGGGGCCGTCACCGCCCTCCGCGCTGTCTGCGCGGACACGGGTGCGCCCGTGCGCGCGGGCGCCGACCGCGCGGACGGCGTGCTCCACGCGGCGCGCGGCGAGCACGAGCAGGCCCGCACCCTGCTCGAAGACGCAGTCGACGGCTATGAGCGCGCAGGCACCCCGTACGAAGCCGCGCTCGCCCGCCGCGACCTGGCGGCGAGCCTCGTCGCCCTCGGCCGCCCCGGTGCGGCCGCCGAGGAGGCGGCGCGGGCGGGCGAGGGTCTGCGGGCGCTCACCGTCGCCGGGAGAGCACCGCGCCCCGACGCGCTCGAGCCGCTGAGCGCGCGTGAGCGCGAAGTGCTGACGCTGATCGCCGAGGGACTCACGAACCGGCAGATCGCCGAACGGCTCGTGCTCAGCGAGCACACCGTGCACCGCCACGTCACGAACCTGCTGGGCAAGCTCGGCCTGCACTCGCGGACCGCGGCGGCGGCGCTGGCGGCACGGAGCGGACTGACGCGCTAGCCAGGACGGGCCATCGCGGCGGAGTGCGAGTTGGCCGATCCAGGCGAAGCCCGCGCGCGAGCGGCGGCGTACGGTCGCGCCATGGCGCGCACGAGCATGATCCGACTCGCCGCGCTGGCCGCCGTCGAGCAGATGGGAGCCCGGATGCGAACCGAGCAGCAGTCAGAGCAGAAGGCCGTCGCCCGCCGGATGTGGGCGCTCGGCGACTACCACCGCTTCGCCACGCAGCTCGTCTGGGAGGTCGGGCCCGTCGTCGTGGAGGCCGCAGGGATCGGCCCCGGGATGCGTGTGCTCGACGTGGCCGCCGGCACCGGCAACGTCGCGGTCCGCGCTGCGGAGGCGGGCGCCGACGTGGTCGCCTCGGACCTCACTCCTGAGAACCTGGCGACCGGCCGCGCTGCGGCCGAGGCGCGCGGGATCGAGCTTGCGTGGGTCGAGGCCGACGCCGAGGCGCTGCCGTTCGCCGACGGCGCCTTCGACGCCGTCACGTCCGCGTTCGGCGTGATGTTCGCCCCGGACCACCGCACGGCGGCGCGCGAGCTGCTGCGGGTCTGCCGTCCCGGCGGCACGATCGCGCTGGCGAGCTTCGCGCCCGACGGGCTGGCGGGCGACTTCTTCGCCACGCTCGGGCGCCACGCGCCGCCGCCGGAGGGCGAGTCGCCGCTGCGCTGGGGCACCGAGGAGCACCTGCGCGAGCTGCTCGGCGAGGCGGTCGTCGCGCTGGACTGCCGGCGCCGGCGCTACGTCGAGCGCGTCCCGGGCGGGCCGCAGGACTACGCGGCCTTCTTCACCGAGACGTTCGGGCCGCTGATCGGGCTCCGCGCGATGCTCGCGGACGATCCGGAGCGGCTCGCGGCGCTCGATCGCGACCTGCTCGCGTTCGCGCGGCGCGCGAACGCCGGCCCGCCCGAGGGCCCGGTGGCCTATCCGTACGACTACCTGCTCGCCGTCGCGCGCACCGCGCCGTAGCGCCGGGCACGCGCGGTCGCCGCGGCGCGGCTAGCCTCATCGCGATGAAGCCGTTCGAGAACGAGCCGGTCCTCGAGCTGCGGCGCGCGCCGGTGCGGGCCCGGCTCGACGAGGCGATCCGCGAGCACGACGCGCGGCCGGCCCTGAAGGTGCCCGTGTGGATCGGCGAGGACGAGCGCCACGGCGAGGAGCTCGTCTCGACGGATCCCGGCAACCCCGAGCGGGTCGTGGCGACGGCCGCGAAGGCGACCGAGGCCGACGTCGACGCGGCGCTGGACGCCGCGCAGCGCGGTTCGAAGGCGTGGGCCGCGACGCCGGCGCGCGAGCGGGCCGAGATCCTGGTGCGCGCCGCGCAGTGGCTGCGCGAGCGGCGCCTGGAGGCGGCGGCGCTGGCCGTGCGCGAGTGCGCGAAGCCGTGGCCGGAGGCCGACGCGGACGTCTGCGAGGCGATCGACTTCCTCGAGTACTACGCCCGCGGCGCGCTGGACATCGCCCAGGGCGCGCCCCTTCTGCAGGTCCCGGGCGAGAAGAACACGCTCACCTACGCCCCGCGAGGCATCGTCGCCGTGGTCTCGCCGTGGAACTTCCCGCTCGCGATCCCGCTCGGGATGGTCAGCGCGGGCCTCGCCACCGGCAACGCGGTGGTGCTCAAGCCGGCCGAGCAGTCGCCGGGCTGCGCGCTGATGATCTTCCGCGCCCTGCGCGAGGCGGGCGTGCCGCCCGACGCGGTCTCGCTGCTGCCCGGCGAGGGCGACGCCGGCGCCGCGCTCGTGCGCGACCCGCGGGTGCACACGATCGCCTTCACGGGCTCGGGCGCCGTCGGGCTGGAGATCGTGCGCGAGGCCGCGCAGACCCGCCCCGGCCAGAACCACCTCAAGCGCGTGATCGCCGAGATGGGCGGCAAGAACTGCGTCATCGTCGACTCAGACGCCGACCTCGACGAGGTCGTGCCGGCGCTCGTGACCTCCGCGTACCTCTACGCCGGCCAGAAGTGCTCCGCCGCCGCCCGGGTCATGGTCCACGAGGCGATCCACGACCCGCTGCTCGAGCGCCTGGCGGGCGCGGTCGAGGTGCTCGACGTCGGCCAGGCCGACCGCCTCGGCATCGACGTGCCGCCGGTGATCGAGCGCGACGCCCAGGAGCGCGTGCAGCGCTACACGGAGGAGGCCGAGCGCACGGGCCGCGTCGCCGCGCGCGCCGCCGACGTCCCGGAGGGGGGCTGGTTCGCCACCCCCGCGGTCGTCGCCGACCTCCCGCCGGACTCGCCCGTGCTCAACGAGGAGATCTTCGGCCCGCTGCTCGCCGTGGAGCGGGTCGTGAGCGTCGAGGACGCCTGCGACCGCGTCGACGCCTCGCCCTTCGCGCTCACGGGCGGCCTGTTCGCCCGCAATCCCGACACCGTGGACTACGTCGTCGACCGCACGCCGGTCGGCAACCTCTACGTCAACCGCTCGATCACGGGCGCGATGGTGGGCCGCCAGCCCTTCGGCGGCAACCGGCTCTCGGGCACGGGCACCAAGGCGGGCGGCCCGGGCTACCTGCTGCAGTTCGTCGAGCCGCGCGTGGTGACGGAGAACACCATGCGCCACGGCCTCGTCGTCTGAGCACGGGTCCCACGGACCCGGGACGTGGGTGGGCGGGGTCCCACGTCAAAGTTGAGTCCCCCGCCTCTGGGAGGGCCGCGAGCGCTCTCCTAGCTTTCGGAGCATGCTCAGGCGGGCGAACCGGGACCAGCGCGGCATCACGTCATCTGACTACGCCGGCATCCTCGCCGTCGTCGCGCTGATCTTCGTCGCGCTGTTCGCGCTGAACCTCGACGACAAGGTCGCGCCGGCCGTCGAGGACGCCGTCTGCACGATCCTCGGCGGCGAGAGCTGCGGCGAGGAGCCGGTGGCCCAGGTGCCGGAGAAGTGCCTGATCGGCAAGTCCACCACCTCGGCGAACGCCAACGTGCTGATCGCGTTCGTGCAGATCGACAAGGACTCGATCCTGATCCGCGAGGACTACTCGGACGGCTCGTCCAAGTTCACGATCGTCGACAACACGCAGGCGGCGGGTGAGCTGTTCGCCGGCGCGAAGGCGAAGGTCGGCAAGCTCGGGGCGGACCTGTCCGCCGAGGCGCTCGCCGGCGTCGGGCTCGCGGGCGGGCGCATCTTCGAGTTCGACAACCAGGACGACGCGAACGCCTTCCAGGAGAGCGTGCAGGCGGCCGGCGGCTTCGACGGCATCCTGCGCGACCTCGCCTCCTACAACGACGAGATCCCGCTGGTCGGCTGGGACAACCCGCTCGGCGGCGTCGACGACTGGGCGCTGGACCAGCTCGGCGTCGACGACGACGGGGACCTCCCGACGCCGACGGAGACCTACATGGAGGGCAAGGCGTTCCTGCGGGGCACGGCCGACGCGGCCGCCGGCGTCGGCGTCATCGACGCCGAGCTCGCGGGCCTGATCGAGGGCGCGGGCGTGGTGCGGGTCGTCAACTCGGGCAAGAACGAGGGCGACGTGACCTTCACGGTCAAGCTCAACGCCGACGCCAGCGGCGGCCTGTCGGTGGCCGCGCTGGGCGGCAACGTCAAGGGCCAGCTCGCCTTCACGGCGCAGATCATGCTCGACGCCCAGAACGACTACAGGCCCGACAAGCTCGTGCTCAAGGGCAACGCCGGCTACACGGGCTCGATCAACGCCCAGGCGGTGCTCGAGGGCGACGACCTCGACGACCTCGCCGGCGAGCTCGAGAAGGTCACGCTGTCGGCCTCCGAGGGCGAGGGGCAGGGACTGGAGGTCTCGGGCGAGCTCGACCTCAAGGACCCCGAGAACCTCGACGCGACGCTGCGCGCGCTGACCAGCCAGGGACAGGACGTGCTGCCGCTCGTGACGGCCCTGGACGAGAACGGCAAGCTCGGCTTCGACACCTACGAGCTCGACACCTCCGAGACCGAGGGCGAGATCAAGGTCGGCCTGGGCGTCGGTGGCGGCGCGGGCGGCAAGTCGAGCAGCGAGACGCAGAGCGACCGCACGGGCCTGGTGCGCCTGCCCGGCGGCAGCTTCGAGCCGCGGCTGTGCACGCAGCCGTCATCCTGATGGCCGTGCTGAGCCGCCCGCTCCCACCCATCCTCCTCGGGTTGCTGGCCGCCGGGACGCTGGCGGCCTGCGGCGGCGACGACTTCAGCGGAGACGCGAACGTGCCCGACGGCTACAAGACCTTCAGCACCGCCGGCATGTCGTTCGCCTACCCGGGCGACTGGGAGGTCGCCGAGCGCACCGACGAGGACGGCGCCCCCGCCGTCGAGATCACCCCGCCGGAGAAGGGCAAGACGCCCTACGGCCTGATCCAGCTCAGCGTCTCCCCCGGCGCCGGCGAGCGCTTCCAGAGCCTGGCCGACCAGCGCCGGATCGTCATCCGCGACGTCAACAACGCGAAGATCGAGTCCGACGAGGCGGTCGAGATCCCCGGCGCCAAGGAGGCGCTGCGGGCCTCGACGATCACCCCGCCCGGCCGCGGCACGGACCCGATCGAGGTGCGCTCCACAAGCCTCGACGTGTTGCGCGACAACGGCGACGTGGTCGTGCTGACCGCGGCCGCGCCGCAGCGCGAGGGGTCGGAGTTCGACACCGAGGCCGTCGTGAAGAGCTTCCGGATCGGCGGGAAGTGATGCGGCCCTTCGGCGATCGCGTGCCGGCCTGGCCCCCGCTCGCGGGCGTCTTCGCGCTCGGCGGCGCGCTGGTCGCCGCGGCCGTGGCGCCGCTGCTCGTCGTCGTCCCCGCCGCCGTGGCGGGGCTCGAGCGCACGTCGCCCGCGACCGCCCTGCTCGCCGCGGTGCTCACGGCGGCCGGGATCGTGGCCGTCGTGACGGTGATGGCGCGCCTGACGCGCCCGGTCACGGGCGAGCAGCTCGGGCTGCGCGCGCCCGACGACCCGGGCGGCGCGCTGCTGCTGACCGCGGGCGCGGCAATCGCGCTCGGCGCCGTCGCGGCGCTCTGGGCCGTGCTCGGCGACCTGCGCGCCTCGCTCGACGTGCCGCCCGAGCTCGACACCCGCAGCCTGACCGCCCAGCTCTACGACCTGCCGCTGCGCGACCCGGTGCCGTTCGGCCCGGGGCTGATCGCCTCGGCGCTGGCCGGCTGCGTGCTGCCGGTCGTGGCCGGCGAGATCCTCCTGCGCGGCTTCGCCTTCCCGGCGCTGTCGGCCTGGAAGGGGCCCGTGCCGGCCGCGCTCGTCGTCGCCGTGCTGTTCGGGGGGCTGACGTCGCTGGCCGGGCAGCCGGGGGTCGCGGTCCTCTCGATATTGCTCGGCCTGGCGCTGTGCGCCCTCTACGTGGCCACCGCGTCGCTGCTGCCCGGGATCGCGCTCGCCTCGGCGGCGTCCGCGGTCGCGCTCGGCGTGGCCTGCGCGCTGCCGCCCGCGGGCGTCGCCGGCCTGGCCGTGGGCTGCGCGCTCGCCGCCACCGCGCTCGGCGGCGTCCCGGCCCGCCGCAGCGTCGGCGCCGCCCGCCGCCCGCTGCTGCGCGGCAGCGCGGCGTGAAGCGGGCCCTCGCGACGCTGGTGGCGCTCGGGCTCACCGGGTGCGGCACAGGCGAGCCGTGGGTCGAGTACCTCAGCGTGTCCCCGCCCTCCGGGGTCGAGCCCGCGGGCAAGCGGGCTGAGCGCCAGGGCGGCCCCGATCCGGACGCCGGCGAGGAGATCTTCCGGCTCCGCCCGCGCGAAGGTGAGAGCATCGGATACGCCGTGTCAGTACGCAACGTCACCGAGGGCCCGATCTCCGTCACCGGCGTCGCCGCCGACGAGGACCGCGACGGCGCGTTCGTGCCGCAGCGCGTCGCCGGAGCGCCCGTGGAGATCAGAGCCGGGCAGCGGGGCCAGGTCGAGGTGGAGGGCCGGGTCCGCGGGTGTCGGTACGGCGGCCAGACGGTCCCGCTCGCCGGGCCGCGAGCTCGAGCTGCGCGACGCCGGCGGCGAGGAGCGGACGCAGGTGCTGGAGCTGGACGTCCGGGTCGAGATCGTGGTCGAGGGCTGCTGATGGCAGCGCTGCGCTGGGTCCTGTTCGACCTCAACGGCACGCTCGTCGACACGGCCGTGATGGCGCAGCCGCTCGGCGACAGCGCGGCCGACGAGGCGCTCGTGAGCGCGGCGGTCGACGACGCGATCCAGCTCGCCATGGTGACCACGCTCACCGGCCGCGAGGCCGAGTTCCCCGAGCTCGTCCGGGCGGGCCTGCGGCGGCGCCTGCGGCTGGCGGGCCGCGACCCCTCGCCGGCCGACGACGCGCTCGGGCTGATGGGCGCGATGCCGGCCTTCATCGACGCTCCCGCGGCGCTCGAGCAGCTGCGCGGGATCGGGCTGCGGCTCGGCGTGCTCACGCAGAGCTCCGCCGCGGCGGCCGACGGCGTGCTGCGCTTCGCGGGCCTGCGCGACCGCATCGAGATCGTGATCAGCGCCCCCGAGTCCGGGGCGTTCAAGCCCGACCCGCGGCCGTACCGGATGGCGCTCGAGCGCGTGGAGGCGCCGGCGGAGGAGGTCGCGCTGGTGGCCGCACACTGGTGGGACGTGGCCGGCGCCAAGGCCGCCGGCCTGCGCACGGGCTGGGTCGCCCGCCGCGACCTCGTGCTCCCGGACGGGCTGCCGGAGCCCGACGTCGGCGGGCGCGACCTGCTCGAGGTCGCCGAGGGCCTGGCCGCGCTCGCGGCCTAGACCCGGCCGAACCGCGGGATCAGCCGGCGTGCGGGCGGGCGGCGGAAGTTGCGCTGGTTGAGCGCCGCGTTGACCGCCACGAGCCCGGCCTCCGCGCCCAGCGAGACGGCGCCGAGCACGTTGACCCGCCGCTTGAGCGCGCGCGAGGACGCGTTGGCCTCCTCCGCCGCATGGTCGCCGTCGCGCAGCGGCACCGCGCCCCCGGGCGCCGAGCGCGAGAAGCGCACGCCCTCCGCGGCCGTGGCGATCCCGGTGACCGCGACGATCCCGACGAGCACGTCCTTGGCGCGGGCAAGCCGCCGCTCCGGGGGCGAGAGCCGGCTGTCGGCGGCCTCGTCGAGGCGGGCGCCGACCCAGCCCGTGGTCACGGCGAGCAGCGAGAGCGAGTTGATCGCGCCGTAGCGGCGCCAGGCGGCGTTGACGACCTTGCCGCGCTCGCGCGGGTCGCCGAGCTCGGTGACGGCGGGGTGCAGCGCGAAGCGGCCGAACAGGTTCCCGCCCAGCAGCCCGGCGAGGCCCACGTCGTGCATGGCGCGGCCGACCTGGCTGAGCGCGAGCGGAGGAGCGGAGATGGAAGGCATGGGATCACCCTTGCCGAGCCCGCCGCGGCGCAAACGGCTACAAGTGCGCCCGGTCGTTCCAGGTGCGCAGGACCCAGCCCGGCAGGTCGACCCCGTCCATCAGGCGGCGCGAGACCCGCTCGAAGATCGTGATCCCCGTGTTGGCGTGGCCCGCCTGGTAGAGGCCGGGCACCATCCAGGGGGCGAAGTCGTCGCCGAACAGCGTCACGCCGAGGAAGAAGTGCAGGAAGTTGTGGTGGCTGACCGCCACGACGCGGCGCTCGGACGCCATCTCGGCCAGGCGCTCCTGCACGCGCCGCACGCGCGCGACGATGTCGTTGAACGACTCGGCGCCGGGCTCGGCGTGGTCGGGGTCGGCCGTCGGCATCCAGCGCAAGGTGCCCGTGTCGCCGTACTCCGGCGACGCTGCGTAGAAGGCGTCGGACTGGCGGACCTCGAAGAGGTCCTCGTCGGTCTCGACCGGCAGCTCGAGGACCTCGGCGATCCCCTGCGCGGTCTCCTGCGCGCGCCGCATCGGGCTCGCGACGATCAGCTCCAGCCCCTCCCCCTCCAGGCGCCGGCCGAGACCGCGGGCCTGCTCCCAGCCTTGCTCGGACAGCCGGTCGGCGTCGTCGGGACGCTTGCTGCCGTTGCGATCGGACAGGTTCGCCACCGACTCGCCGTGGCGGACGAAGTACAGCGTGAAGTCCTTCACGCGCGGACTGGGCCCTGCCCGCGCCGACGAAGTCGGCTGGGTGCGACTTCACCAAGGAATAACTCGTGCAGGCGGCTCTCGCCCGCGATCTCCGGGTGGAAGGAGATCGCCAGCAGGTTGCCCTGCCGCGCCGCGACGGGATGGCCGTCGACGGAGGCGAGGATCTCCACGTCCTCGCCGTGCTCGGCGATCCACGGCGCGCGGATGAACACCGCGCGCACCGGCGGGCCGGAGATGCCGGGGATCCGCAGGTCGGCCTCGAAGGAGCGGATCTGGCGGCCGAACGCGTTGCGCTCGCAGCGCCAGTCGGCGATCCCGAGGTGCTCGCGGTCGAGCATGATCATGCCCGCGCAGGTGCCGAGCACGGGCGTGCCGGCGGCCGCGAGCTCGCGCAGCGGGTCGCCGAGCCCCTCGCGCTCGATGCCGAGCGTCATCGTGGTGGACTCGCCGCCGGGGATCACGAGCCCGTCGAGGCCCTCCAGGCCGGCGGGGGTGCGGACCTCGCGCACGTCGGCGCCGAGCCCGCGCAGCAGCCGCGCGTGGGCCTGGAAGTCCCCCTGCAGGGCCAGGACGCCGACGAGCGGCATCGTGGCTACCAGCCCCGGTTGGCGAGCAGCTGGCCTGCCTCGAGCTTGCGCGTCTCGAGGGAGGTCATCGCGGTGCCGAGGCCCTCGGAGGCGCTCGCGACGCGCGCCGGGTCCTCGAAGTGGGTGGTCGCCTCGACGATCGCGCGGGCGCGGGTCGCGGGGTCCTCGGACTTGAAGATGCCCGAGCCGACGAACACGCCCTCGGCGCCGAGCTGCATCATCAGCGACGCGTCGGCCGGGGTGGCGATGCCGCCGGCGCAGAACAGCACGACCGGGAGCTTGCCGTCGCGCGCGACCTGGCGGACGAGGTCCAACGGCGCCTGGTGCTCCTTGGCGGCGGTCGCGAGCTGCGCGTCGTCCATCACGGTCAGCGCGCGGATCTCGCCGTTGATGCGGCGCATGTGGCGCACGGCCTCGACGATGTCGCCCGTGCCGGCCTCGCCCTTGGAGCGGATCATCGCCGCGCCCTCGGCGATCCGGCGCAGCGCCTCACCCAGGTTGGTGGCGCCGCAGACGAACGGGATCTTGAAGTTCCACTTGTCGATGTGGTTGGCCTCGTCGGCGGGCGTGAGGACCTCGGACTCGTCGATGTAGTCGATCTCGAGCGACTCCAGCACCTGCGCCTCGGCGAAGTGGCCGATGCGGGCCTTCGCCATGACGGGGATCGTCACGGTCTCCTGGATGCCCTTGATCAGGGCGGGGTCGGACATGCGAGCCACGCCGCCGTCGCGGCGGATGTCGGCGGGCACGCGCTCGAGCGCCATGACGGCCGCCGCGCCGGCGTCCTCGGCGATCTTCGCCTGATCGGCGTCGACCACGTCCATGATCACGCCGCCCTTGAGCATCTCGGCCAGGCCGGCCTTGACGCGGAAAGTGGACTCGTCTCGCATCGTGTCTCGCAGGATAGCCACGGACTGGAGCCCTCTCTTGTCCAATCTGGCGGAATAGTTCGCACCGCCGCGGCGTCATTGGACCCATGCGCATCCTGATGACGACGATCCGAGGCGAAGGGCACCTGCGGCCGCTGCTCCCCTTCGCCGATGCCTTCCGCGAGCGCGGCCACGACGTGCTGATCGCGATCCCCGAGTCGGCCACGGGCCTGGTGCTCGACGCCGGCCACGAGGCGTGGGCGCTGCCCCAGGCGCCCGACGCCGTCAGCGATGCGGTCTTCGCCCGCACCCAGGGCGCGACGCCCGACGAAGCCAACCGGATCGTGGTCGGCGAGCTCTTCGCGGGCGTTCACGGCCGCGCCTCGATCCCCGGTGTCCTGGGCGCCGTGGCCGAGTGGCAGCCCGACGTGCTCGTGCACGAGACGTGCGAGTTCGCCGCGGCCCTGGTCGCCGAGCAGGCGGCGCTGCCCTCCGTGCGCGTGGCGGTCCACACGGCCGCCCTCGAGCGCTACATCGCCGGGTTCGCGGCGGCCGAGGTCGACGCCATCCGTGGCGAGCAGGGGGTGGACCGCGATCCCTCCGGCGCGCGGCTGCTGGGCCCCAGCATCACGCTGACGCCGCCCGCGCTGGACGGGCACCGCCGCGAGGGCCATTTCCGCGAGGCCCACGCTCCCCTGCTCGACCCGCCCGGTCGCTGGGACGGCGACTCGCGCCCGCTCGTGTACCTCTCCTACGGGACCGTCGCGCCGCAGACCGATGGCTACCCGGCCATGTTCCTCGAGGCCATCGACCAGCTCGCGGCGCTCGACGTGCGCGTGCTGCTCAACACGGGCCGTCGCGACCCGGCCGGCCTCGGCCCGCTCCCGCCCGGCGTGCACGCCGAGCCGTGGGTGCGCGAGGCCTCCGTGCTCCCGCACGCGGCGGCGATGGTCTCCCACGGCGGCGCCGGCTCCGTGCGCACGGCGCTCGCGGCGGGCGTCCCGCTCGCGGTGCTGCCGCGCTTCGGCGACCAGCCGCTCAACGCCCGGGCCGTCGCGGCGGCGGGCGCCGGGATCGTGGTCGAGGACGCGAGCCGGATCGGCGCGAGCGTCGCCGCCCTGCTCACGGACCCGCGCTACGCGGGCGTCGCGACCGGCATCGCCTGGGAGGTCGACTCGCTGCCGCCGGCGGGCGAGGCGATCACGCTGCTGCGCGAGCGCCTCGCGGCGCTCACTTGAGCTTGAACGCCCGGATGCGGTCGTCGTAGGACGCCGCGTCGCGGGCGTAGAGGCCGAAGGCGAGCGCCTGCAGCACCGACAGCAGGCCGACGTGCGAGCGCACGAAGGCCGGCGAGCTCGACGAGTAGTACAGGGTCCGCTCGGCCAGCTTGGAGACCTCGGAGAGCGTCGCGTCGGTGATCGCCAGTGTCGTCGCCTTGCGGTGGCGGGCGATCTTCATCGCGCGCACGACGAGCGGATGCGGGCGGCCGGCCGAGAGGCCGATCACGAGTGTCCCCTCGTCGATGCGCCCGAGCCGGCTGAGCGTCTCCTGCGACGGCGAGGCGGCGATCTCCGCCCGCACGTCGAGCAGCATCAGCAGGTGACGCAGATACGAGGCGAAGAACGCCATCTGGTCCGTGCCGGCGATCAGCAGCTTCTCGGCGGAGGCGATCGCCTCGATCGCGGCCTCGACGTCCGAGCGCGAGACCTTGCGCGCCGTGTCCTCCACGTTGACGTGGTCGGCGGCGATCGCCTGCTCGAACGCATTCTGGTCGAGCGAGAAGAGCGGGGCCGACGTCGTCTCGAGCCCGGCGGGCGGCGAGGCGAAGCGGCGGTGGTGGTGGCGGTACTCGTCGCGCGCGGCCTCCTGCAGCTCCGGGAAGCCCTCGAACCCGAGCGCCTGCGCGAAGCGCACGACGGTCGAGGAGGACGTGCTCGCACGGCGGGCGAGCTCCTCGGCGGTGTGGAAGGCGACCTCGTCGAGGTGGTCGACGACGTACTGCGCGACGTCCTTCTGGGAGCGCGAGAACTCGTCGAACCGCGAGGAGATGTAGGCGGACAGGGTCTGATGGCCCTTGGCAGCGGGCGGCATGGTCACGGTCCTCGGCATGGCACGCGATCTTTCGACGCCTTCGCCCTAACCTCCTCCACCGAATGCGCCGGCTCTCCACCCGACTCGACGGGCTCGTGCTGCTCGAACCCGTGGTGCACGGCGACGCACGGGGCTTCTTCGTGGAGACCTACCGCGAGGACGCATGGCGCGCGCACGGCGTCCCGACGGCGTTCGTCCAGGACAACCACTCGCGCTCGCGCCGGGGTACCGTGCGCGGGATCCACTTCCAGACCCACCCCGGCCAGGGCAAGCTCGTGCGCTGCGCGCGGGGCGCCGTGCTCGACGTGGTGGTCGACCTGCGGCGGGGCTCGCAGACGTTCGGGGAATGGGAGTCGTTCGAGCTCGACGACGTCCACGGCCACCAGCTGTGGATCCCGATCGGGTTCGGGCACGGCTTCTGCGTGCTCTCGGACACCGCGGACTTCGTCTACAAGTGCACGAACTACTACGACGGGGCCACGGAGGCGGGGATCCGCTTCGACGACCCCGATGTGGGGATCGAGTGGCCGTCGGGGATCGAGCTGCTGTATTCGGAGCGCGACCGATCGGCGCCGCTGCTCGCCGACGTCGCTGACTCGCTGCCGTTCTCGGTGTGAGCACCGGGCGCTTCGCTCCGAGCCCGACGGGCGTGCTGCACCTGGGGAACCTGCGTACGGCGGTGCTGGCGTGGTTGTTCGCCCGGTCGACCGGGTCGCGCTTCTTGATGCGCATCGAGGATCTCGATGTGGGGCGCGTCCGTCCGGAGTACGCCGCGGAGCAGCTGGCCGACCTCGCTGCGGTGGGTGTCGACTGGGACGGTGAGGTCGTTGCGCAATCGTCTCGGGCTGCGCTCTATGAGGCGGCGTTGGCGCGGCTTCGCGATGAACGGCGCGTGTACGAGTGTTATTGCACCCGGGCCGAGATCCGCGAGGCGGCGAGTGCGGCGCACGGCCCGTTGCCCGAGGGGGCGTACCCGGGCACGTGCCTTCGGTTGAGCGAGGCGGAGCTCGCGGAGAAGCGCGCGTCCGGGCGGCCGCCGGCGTTGCGCGTCCGGGCTGCGGGGGCCCGTGTGGGATTCTCCGATCGGCTGTTGGGCGAGATCTCGGGCGTCGTCGACGATTTCGTCGTGCGGCGGGGCGATGGCGCGTTCGCCTACAACCTCGCGGTCGTGGTCGATGACGCCGACCAGGGCGTCGAGGAGGTGGTGCGCGGGTCGGACCTCGCGGAGTCCACGCCGCGCCAACTCTGGCTCGCTCGTGCGTTGGTGCTCCCGGAGCCGTCGTATGCGCACGTGCCCCTGGTGCTCGGGCCGGATGGGTCGCGGCTGGCCAAGCGCCATGGGGCCGTGACGTTGCGGGAGGTGCCGGTCGAGCGCGCTCTCGCCTGGATGGGCGCGTCGCTGGGGTTGACCGGCGCGGGGCCGCGCGAGTGGCTGGCGGAGTTCGATCCGGCTCGGCTGCCCGGCGCTGACACCGTCTTCGAGGGGGCGTGAGCGGCGGCGCCGGCCGCCCCGTCGCACGCGAGGAGACGATTACTCGGGCTCAGGCCGAGTAATCGTCTCCTCGCGTCACGAGAGCTGTTCTTCGATTCGTGCGACCTCGTGGGTCGCCCGTTCGTAGGCGTCTCGGGCCATGTCGAGGCGCTGCTTGGCCTCGTCGGCGGCGTCGCGGGCGGCGGCCAGGCGGCGCTCGAGCTTGCGGCGCTCGGCCTCCTCTCGCTGGCGCTCGGCCTCCTTGCGGGCTCGCTCGGCGGCCTTTCGCTCCTTCTCTTCACGCTTGCGCTTGGAGGCCGCCGACTCGCGCTTCGCCGGCGCTTTGCGGGCCCCGCCCCCCTTCGTCCCCTCCTTCGATGCCGCCGTTGACGCGGCCGGCGCCACGAAGGCGCCGACAGGCCAGGCGCCGCCCGCCGACGGCTCCTCGACGAGCCGCCCGGCCTCGAACGCCGCTCGCACCTCCTCGTCGCCGGCCACCGCGAGCAGCAGCGCGCGCAGGCGGTCCTTGAGGTCCCGTGAGAGCGGCCGCAGCCCCTCGGCCTCCTTCAACAGCGAGTCGACCGCGCTGCGCTGGGCCGCGGTGGCCTCGCGCAGCGCCTCGCGGCCGCCGCCGCCGAGCTGGGCCTCGCGGATCGCGTCGCCGGCGCTGAGCAGCTCGTCGGCGCCCGCGCGGCCGAGCTGGTTGGCCACCCAGGCGACCTGGCTGGGCTTCGGGAGCTTGGCCACCTCCGCGGCCGCCTCCTTGTCGCCGTCCTTGCGCAGGCGCTTGGCCGTCGCGTCGCGCTCGGCGATGAAGTCGTCGAACGGCAGGCCGTAGAGCCGGTCCGCCGCCTCTTGGACGGGATCAGCCGGCACCGACCGCGGTGTGGACGGGCCCGTCGCCGACCCGCCATCCGCGGGTCATGCCGGGCGAGCTGAAACGGGCGGTGACCTCCCCCGCCGCGCTGACCGCGATCAGGCCGCCGTGGCCGCCGCGGCGCTCGAGCTCCGCGAGCGCCTCGGCGCACGCCTGCTCGAGCGAGAGGCCGCCGATCCGGACGAGCGCCTCGACCTCGTGGGCCATCGCGATCCGGATGATCGCCTCGCCGTCGCCCGTGCAGGACACCGCCACGGTGTCGTCGTCGGCCCACGTGCCGGCGCCGATCAGCGGCGAGTCGCCGACGCGGCCGCGGCGCTTGCCCATCGTGCCGCCCGTGGAAGTGGCCGCGGCGAGCCGGCCCTCCAGGTCGCGGGCGACGGCGCCCACCGTGCCGGCCGCCCACCCGCGGTCGCCGGAGGCGAGCGCCTCGCGCTGCGGTTCCGTGACCAGCCACACCGGGTCGCACAGGTCGACCCCGTGCTCGGCGGCGAACGCGCGGACGGCCGTGCCCACGAGCAGCACGTGGTGGCCGTCGCGCAGCACCGCGCGGGCGGCGCGGACGGGGTTGCGCACGCCCTCCACGCACGCGACCGCGCCGACGAAGCGGGTCGTGCCCTCCATCACCGACGCGTCGAGCTCGACCCCGCCGTCGGAGGTCAGCGCCGCGCCGCGGCCGGCGTTGAACACCGGGTCGTCCTCGAGCACGACGACGGCGGCCTCGACCGCATCGAGCGCCTCCCCGCCCTCCGCGAGCACGGCGTCGCCGGCGTCGACCGCGGCGGCCGCGCCGGAGCGCATCCGCTCGATCCTGTCGGGATCGGCCGGGAGGCGGCCGGCGCCCCCGTGCACGACGATCGCTGGCTCTGCCATCTGGCGCCGGACGATAGTCGCCCGCGCTCTACGCTGGTCCCGTGGCGAGAACGGGTGCCCGCGCGCTGCTCCTCGTGGCCGGCCTGGCGGTGCTGGCGGTCATCGCGATCCTGCTCGTGCTCGGTCCGCTGAACCCGTTCGGCAGCGACACGAAGGACCGCAGCCAGCCCGTCCTGCTCAAGTCGCTGGAGAACCTCAGCGACTACCACGCGGCCACGGCCAACATGCAGGTCGTGGTCGACGTCGAGGAGGACGCGCGGCTGCTGCCCTCCTTCATCAAGGGCGAGCGCACGCTGTTCGTGGCCGCGGGCACGGTCGACGCCGCCGTCGACTTCCGCGGGCTCTCGCGCGACCCCGACGCGGTGCAGGTCTCGAAGGACCGCCGCTCCGTCACGCTCACACTGCCCGCACCCAAGCTGCTCGAGCCGCGGCTGGACCCCGACCGCTCGCGCGTCTACGACCGCGACCGGGGCGTGCTCGACCGCGTGGAGGACGCCGTCTCGGACCGTCCGGGCGACGAGCAGCCGCTCTACCAGCTCGCCGAGGACAAGCTGGCCGCCGCGGCGGCCGCCGACCCGCGGCTGCTCCAGACCGCCGAGCGCAACACGCGCTCGATGCTCGAGGGCCTGCTGCGGGGCCTCGGATTCGAGAAGATCCGGATCGAGTTCCGCGCCCAGTCGGTTTAGACGAGCGAGGTGACGATGATCGCCAGCGCGATCAGCAGCAGCGCCACGAGCGCGATCGCCGCCGCCCGCGCGACCCACACGCCGGCCGTCGACTGCTCGTGCTCGGGCACGCGCTGGGCTGCCGCGGCCCGCGCCGCCTCCACCCGTCGGTAGGGCGCCCTCGCGTCGGCCTCCGCGCGCGACGCGATCGCCGCCGCCGAGCGCCGGCCTGAGCGGCCGGCCGAGGTCAGCGCCACGGGCGCCTCGTCCGTCGTGGTGTGGAGGCCGTTCGTCGCGGCCGCGGAGCGCCGCCGCTCTGCGGTCTCGGCGGTGCGCTCGTCGAGCTCCCGCCGCAGGCGGCTGACCGTCGCGCGCTCGTGTTCGAGCTCGCGCGAGATCCGCTCGTACATGCGCCGGTGCGCGTCGTCGCCCTCGCTCTCGCCGACTTCGGCGGCGGCGGGGCGCGCGGCGAGCTCCTCGCGCAGCCGCGCCACCTCGGCACGCTCCTCGGCGAGCGCGCGCTCGGCCTCCTCGCGCGCCGCGGCGAGCTCGGCCCGGATGCGCTCAGTCTCCTCGGTCTCCGCCGCGAGCGCCCTGTCGGCCTCCTCGCGCGCGCCGGCGAGCTTCTCGCGCACGTCGGTCGTGTTCGCACGCTCCGCGTTGAGCCGCTGCTCGGACTCCTCGCGGTGACCCGCCAGCTCCCGCTCGCGCTCGGCCAGGTCCTGGCGGGCGGACGCGAGCTCGCGCTCGAGCCGCTCGCGGTCGGCCTCGGCGCCCTCGTTGGCCGCGCGGACCACCTGCAGCTCCTCCGACAGCGGCTCCTGGGCGTCGATCGCCTCGGCGAGCTGGCCGCGCAGGTCGCCGCTGCGCGTGATCAGGGCCGCGTGCTGGTCCTGCAGCGTCGCGTGCTCGGAGCGGACGTGGGCGAGCTCCTCGCGCAGCGACGCGCGCTCCGCGTCGGCGCGCTCGAGCTCCTCGCGGACCCCCGCGAGCTCGGACTCCAGGCGCTCGAGCCGGTCGTCCTGCTCCGGAGCCGCCGACTCGGCCACGGCCTCGGCCGACTCCGCGACCGCCTGGGCCTCCGGCGAGCCGCCGTGGGCCTGGCGCAGCTCGGCGATCTGGGCGCGCAGCTCGGCCAGCTCGGAGCGCAGGCCCTCCTCGGGCGGCCGCTCGGCCGGGCGGCGCTTGCGGCGTCGCGGCGCCGGCAACTCCACGACCACGCTGCGGCCCACCTCGAGCTCGGCCCCCTCGATGTCCGCCGGCCCGTGGGGCCAGGAGAACGTCGCCCGCCACGCCTCGCCGCCCTTGCCCGGGAGCTGCCCGCCCGGGAGCGCCGTCAGGCGCCGGCGCCGGCCGTCCACCTCGACGGTCAGCACGGGCCGCGCCAGCCGCCGGCCCGTGAGCCCCTGCCAGTTGCCGGAGACCTCGAGGCGGTCCCCTCCGACCCACTCGAAGCGCTCCAGCTCGAACGACAGCTCCCGCGTCCCGGCCATCAGCGCGGCTTCCCGCCTTCCTCGGGCAGGGCCTCGGTCGCCGTGGTCTCGCCCGGCCGCGCCACGGGCGCGCCCGCCTCGGTCGGCGGCGGGCGGTGGTCGACGGCCGCGACGCGGTGGCGCGGCTCGCGGCCCTCGATCGCGAAGGAGAAGGACACGCGGCCCAGGCTCAGCACGGTGCCCAGCAGCATCACCAGCACCGAGGCGAACGCGAGCCAGGCGCCCTCCTGCGGGTCGGCGCCGCCGACGACGGGCGGCGGGCTGAGGAGCTCGGCGATCACGAGCAGCGCCGCCGCCAGGGCGGCGGCCGGCAGCCAGCGCCGCTCGACCCAGGCGATGTCCTCGACGAGCTGCCCGAGCGCGGCCAGCAGGGCGACGATCGCCAGCACGGCGAGCAGCACGTCGGCGACCTCGAAGATCCCCCACGCCGTCTCGGCGCCGTACCAGTCCATGAACAGGCTCACGAGCAGCAGCAGGCTGCCGACGGCCACGATCAGGGGTCCGATCTCTATTCGTCTCATCGACTACAGGAAACCAGGCGCACCAGCGGGACGGCCCGACCCCTCGGCGAATCAGGCCGGTGACGAACGGGTTCGATTGCACCGTGTTTCGTTCCGATGCTGACCACCATGCGTTTCGCGGACGGCGTGTCGCGGAAGTCCATTGGTGCGTGCTCTCCCCCGGGGCAACGCAACTCCCCTCCTCATCAAACCGGGCGGGCGGCGTACGCCGTCCGCCCGGTCGTGTTTAACCCACCGTCGCGCCCAGGGTTTCGGCGGACTCGCGCAGGTGCGCGCGCAGCGCTCCCGCTCCCTCGCGCTCGAGCGCCACGACCAGCGCCGCGTGGTCGGCGGCCAGCCGCTCGGGCTCGACGTGCGGCTGCAGCTGGAGCAGGAACAGCAGCAGCTCGCCCGTCAGCTCGCGGTGCGCCGCGACGATCCGCGGGCTCCCGGAGGCGGCGACGATCGCCCCGTGCAGCACGGTATGGGCGTGGCTGACGTCGTTCCACGAGGGTTCGGGCGTCCGGCAGGCCGCCTCGAGGTCCGCCAGGGCGTCGTGCACGGAGCGCGGCAGGCGCCCGTCATGGCGCTCGAGCGCCAGGTGCGCCGCCTCGAGCTCGAGCGCGGCGCGCAGCTCGTAGAGCCAGCGCACGTCCTCGGGGCCGAGGCGGGCGACGGTCGCGCCGCGGTGGGGCTCGATGGTGACGAGCCCCTCGCCCGCGAGCTGGCGCAGCGCGGCCCGCAGCGTGTGCCGCGCCACCCCGTAGCGCTCGGTCAGCTCGCGCTCGCGCAGCCGCTCGCCGGCCGCGGGGTGACCGTCGAGGATCTCCCGCCGCAGCTCGGAGGCGAGCAGCTCGGACGTGGAGGCGCGCTCGAGCATCAGGCGGGCTCCGCCACCGCGACCAGCGGCCGGCGCGCGGGCCGCAGCGCCAGCAGCACCAGCCCGCCGAGCACCAGCGCGGCGCCGAGCGCGCCGGCGCCGGTCACGCGCTCCGCGAGCACGAAGACGCCGAGCGCCGCCGCCGTCACCGGCTCCAGCAGCGTGATCGTCGCCGCCTCCGAGGCGCGCAGCCCGCGCAGGCCGCGGGCGAACAGCACGTAGGCCACGGCGGTCGGGACGACGCCGAGGAAGAGCACGAGCGCGAGGCCCCCGGCGCTGCCGAGCGGGCCCGTCTCCGCGACGAACAGCACGGGCGCGAGCGCGACGGCACCCAGCGCGAACAGCGCGGCCATCACGCCCTCAGGGGCGTGCCCGTCCTCGAGCAGGCGCTTGGAGGCGAGCGTGTAGGTGGCGTAGGAGGCGCCCGCGACGATCGCGAGCCCGACGCCGAGTGGCGAGATCCCCGCCTCCCCGCTGCCCGCGAGCAGCACGACGCCCGCGCAGGCCAGCGCCGTCGCCACGGCCCAGCGCGCGGGCGGCCGGCGGCGGTGCAGCAGCCACTCGAGCGCGCCCGTGAGCGCGGGCGCCGAGCCGAGCGCCACGATCGTGCCGACGGCGACGCCCGTGTCGTCGACCGCGGCGAAGAACGAAGCCTGGTAGGCCGCGACGCCGATCGCGCCCGCGAGCACTGGACCGACCGCCCACGCGGGTCCTTGACCGCGGCGCACCAGCAGTGCGAACAGGACCAGCAGCGCGCCGCCGCACGCGATCCGCGCCGCGCCGACGGCCGCGGGGTCGATCCCGCCGGGGCCGAGCGCCTGCGCGGTGCCCGTGGTGCCGAAGCAGAGGGCGGCGAGAAGGACCTGGAGGCGTGCCATCGCGAGATTGTTCCACAATTCCACAACATCTTCAACCGCAGCCTTCGCGGACCCGGGCGCGGCACGCTGGCAGACTGCCGCGCCATGGATCTCGGACTGGCCGGCACGGCCGCGCTCGTGACCGGCGCCTCGGGCGGGATCGGCTCGGCGGTCGCCCGCGAGCTGACCGCGGAGGGCGCACGCGTCGCCGTGCACTATCACCGCAACCGCGAGGCCGCGGAGGCGCTGGCCGCCGAGCTGGGCGGCGTGGCGCTCCAGGCCGACCTGCGCGACGAGGCGCAGGCCGACGCGCTGGTGCCCGCCGCCGTCGAGGCGCTCGGCCGGCTCGACGCCTGCGTGGCGAACGCCGGCGTGTGGCCGTCGGAGGACGTGCCCGTCGCCCGGCTGCCGCTCGAGCGCTGGCGCGCGACCGTCGACGCCAACCTCACCGCGACATTCCTGACCGCGCGCGCCTTCTGCCGCCACGTCGAGGCGGCGGGGTCGGGCAGCCTGGTCCTGATCGCGTCGACGGCCGGCCTGTTCGGCGAGGCGGGCCATGCCGACTACGCGGCCGCGAAGGCCGCGATCGGCCAGGGGCTGGCGCTCTCGCTCAAGAACGAGGTCGTGCGCAGCGCCCCGGGGGCGCGGGTCAACGTGGTCGCCCCGGGCTGGACCGTCTCGCCGATGACCGCGAAGGACCTCACGGAGGAGGCGGTGGCGCGCGTCACGGCCACGATGGCGCTGCGCAAGGTCGCCGATGTGGCCGACGTCGCGCGCTCCGTGGCCTTCCTGTGCTCAGACCGCGCGGCGGGGCACGTGACGGGCCAGGTGGTCACCGTCGCGGGCGGCATGGAGGGCCGCCTGCTGCACGGCTAGCGCGGCACGGCGAGCTGGTTGGCCAGCGCCGTGAGCGGCGCGCCCCAGCCTTCCAGCGAGGGCGGGTTGGCCACCTGGTAGCCGGCTCCTACGGCCGAGACGCTGCCGCGCAGCGCCCACTTGGCGAAGGTGTCGGCGAAGCGCTCGGCCGGCTCGGCGCACGAGCCGGTCCTGACCCCGCCGTAGTCGCCGCAGGCGCCCGTGCGCGGGATCCCGGTCTCCAGCGTCGCGTTGAGCTCCTCCGGAACCAGCGCGAGGTCGATCGCGTGGCCGTACTCGTGCAGCACCGTCACCGCGCGGTCCTGCCCGCGCCGGCCGTCGAGCGAGGCCACGTCGAAGGAGATGACGAAGCTCGCGCCCGCCGGCGAGATCGACGAGCGGGTGACGCCGAGCGGGTCGCCCTGGTGGACCTGGTACTCCACGAGCCCGTCGACCTCGGCGATCAGCCGCTGCGCCTCTGGCCTGGCCCCGGCGATCGCGGCCTGGATCCACTGGCGGTCGCGCTCGGGCACGGTGGCGGCGAAGCGCGCCGTGGCGTTGCGCTGCGCCCCCGTGATGCGCGGGCGGTCGAGCGACACGCCGTCGCCGATCGCCCGGTCGTCGGTGGCCATGACGAGCAGCAGGCCGGCGAGCGCGGCCGCGATGAGCGCGGCGATCGCGCGCAGCTGGCGTGGATCCATCCCTTCGTACATCGACGCCACCCACCCGGCGCGTGAGCGGACGTCTTTGCACGAACTCCTGCACGCTAGTGTCGTGAGTCGTTGATTCGGTCGCAGTAGCGGCGGATGGAGTCGAGGATCTGTTCGGCGGTCTTGGTCCAGACGTAGGGGCGTGGGTCGTGGTTCCAGGTCTGGATCCAGGCGCGGATGTCGGTGTTGAGGGCGGCGACTGAGCGGTGGGTGCCGCGTTTGAGCAGCTTGCTGGTGAGCTCTCCGAACCAGCGCTCGACGAGGTTTAGCCAAGACGAGCTGGTGGGCGTGAAGTGCAGCCGGAAGCGGGGGTGCGCGAGCAGCCACTTCTGGATTGCTGGCGTCTTGTGGGTGCTGCTGTTGTCGAGCACGATGTGAACAGCGAGATCGTCGGGAACTTCGCGGTCGATCGTCTGCAGGAACTGCTTGAACGCGATCGCGCGGTGGCGGCTGTGTAGCCGGCCGATGACCTGGCCGGTGGTGAGGTCCAGCGCGGCGTAGAGGCTTGAGGTGCCGGCGCGGCGGTAGTCGTGGGTGGCGCGCTCGGGCACGCCCGGCAACATCGGCAGGATCGGCGCGGTGCGCTCGAGCGCCTGGATCTGGGACTTCTCATCGACGCAGAGCACGACGGCGCGCTCGGGCGGGTTCGAGATAGAGCCCGACGACGTCATGGACCTTGTCGACGAACAGCGGGTCGCGACTTATTCCTCTCTTAGCCCAACCCCCCAGATCCCACACCCCTCTGCTAGCCGATTTCCTTGCCATCACCGTCACCCTGCTGCTCCTTCCTCTCCACTCTTTCCCTCGACCTGCTCATCGGTGATCGTCCGCGGGCGCCCTGGCCGCGGCTCATCGGTCAGCCCGTCCAGGCGATCATGGGCAAACCGCGATCGCCACTTCGCGGCCATCGCGCGATTGATGCCCAGCCGTTCGGCGATCTCGGTGTTCTTGAGGCCCTCGGCCGCGGCCAACACGATCCGCGAGCGCAACGCCAACGCCTGGGCGCTGCGTGCGGCGCCGCGTCCACGCCTCCAACTGCAGGCGCTCCTGATCGGACAGCTCGATGGCAACGGCAACATTCGGCGCATACACCCCATCCCCGCTGCCACCGATTTAACGCCTCACATCACTAGCCGATGACCGGCAGCGTGCGGTCGGCGGCCATCCGGCTGAGCTCGGCCTGCATGGTCTCCGTGACCAGCTCGTAGGCCCTGGCAGGATCGGCCTTCGCGCCGAGCTCCTGCTTCAGGTCGATCCGCGGCAGCGCGCGGATCGAGATCTTCGACGGCAGCGGGACCCGCAGCGGCAGGTCGAGCAGGGTCACGCCGAACGGCGGTGCCAGCTGGACCGGGAAGACCTTCAGCCGCAGCGCGCGATCGAGCCCCAGCAGCCGCGAGATCCGCTGCCCCCGCCCGAGGAACAGGGCCGTCTCCTGGCCGCCGATCGCCACGACGGGGACGATCGGGACGCCGAGCTCGAGCGCGAGCTTTGCGAAGCCCGTGCGGCCCGCGAAGTCGATCGTGTCCTGCTCCCACGTGGGCCGGTAGGTCTCGTGGTCGCCGCCCGGGTAGACGAGCAGCGCCGCCCCGCGCTCCAGCGCCGCGCGCATGTTGTCCGGGTTCGCGGGCACGGTCCCGAAGCGCGAGAGGCTCGCGCGCACGCCGGGCACCTGGAAGACGAGGTCGTGGGCGAGCTGGTGGAACTCGCGCTCCGGCCCGAAGTGGTCGTAGAAGTGCTGGGCGAGGACGAAGGTGTCCGCGATCAGCGTGCCGCCGGAGTGGTTGCCGACGAGCAGGACGGGCTCGTCGTCGGGGATCTCCTCGAGCCCTTCGACGTCGGCGCGGAAGTAGACGTCGCTCCAGGCGCGGATCGCCGGCACGACCTGCCGGATGTACTCGGGATCGCGCGCGTCGAGCCAGTCCTCGGGCGGGGACCCGTCGACGAGCCCGAGCGGGTCGAGCGAGCGTGCGACGTCGCCCGCCATCGCCTTGGCCATGGCGAACGAGCCGCCGATCAGGCCGGAACCGAGCATGGTCGAGCCGTACCCGGCGGGCGCCCGGCGCACGCCCGGCGCAGGGCGCGAGAGGTTGCCAGACCGCGACGCGCGCCCTATGGTCAGGCGTTCTCAGTGATCGAGCCGAGCCTGATCGACCGCGAGAACGTCGCCGTCGTCGTGACGGACGACGACCGGCGCTACGTGCACGCCAACGCCGCCGCGTGCGAGCTGCTCGGCATCGCCCACGACGACCTGATCGGCATGCGCACGGAGGAGGTCATGGGCACGCCGGCCGGCGAGGTCGACGTCGTCTGGGCGCGCTTCCGCGAGGCCGGGGTCCTGGTCGGGACCTTCCCCCTGCCCACCCCGGTCGGGTCGCGCAACGTGCCCTACGTCGCCGTCGCCGACGTGACGCCGGGCCGCCACCTGGCGATCTTCATCCCCACGCGGTCGGGCGGGACCTGGCGGTCGCTCAGCCGGCGCGAGCGCGAGGTGGTCGCCCTCGTCGCGGGCGGCGCGACCGGGCGCGAGGTCGGCGAGGAGCTCTCGGTGACCTCCGCCACGGTCGAGACGCACATCCGCAACGCGATGCGCCGCCTGGGCGCCCGCAACCGCTCGCATCTCGTGACGCTCGCGATCCTGCGCAACGAGATCGAGGTCGGCGACATCGGGGCCTAGGGCCTGACGATCATCACCTTGCCGCCGGGCGTGGTGATCCACAGGTCGCGGCCGACCGGCGTCATCCCCGCGATGCCGAATTCGGGCAGGGCGGTCGACGAGAGCACGCGGCCCGACCGTGGGTCCATCTCGACCAGGCGGTCGCGACCGGCCGCCACGTCGGAGGCGTGCACCCACATGCGGTCTTCCGTCACCAGCGGCAGCGTGCTCGTGTCGCCGATCCGCCGGCGCCAGCTGATGCGTCCGTCAGCGGCGTCCGCGCGCGCGAGCTCGCCGTCGCGGCCGGAGTAGATCAGGCCGTCCGGTGTAGGCAGCGCGGCCCAGGGACTGTCCAGCCGCACCGGCAGCGAGGAGGTGTTGCGGCCCGTCCCGAGGTCGTAGCGGTCGATCCGCTGCGAGCGGGTCAGCACCCACAGCTCGCCGTCAGCGATGGTCGTCCACTGCGGGAAGTCGTCGTCCGAGGTCGGGTCGATGGCCACGAAGCGGCCCGGCCGGCCCGTCTGCGGGTCGATCTCGAGGGCACCGCGCAAGGTGAGCACCCACGGGCGGCCGTCGACGATCTGGAGGTCGAAGATCAGCGGCGCCTCGTCGGCCGGGAGCGTCACCCGCGAGGTGATGCGGTCCGTCGCCGGGTCGATCCGCAGGATCTGGTTCCCGCCGTCGGAGCCCGGGCTGCGGGCGATCGCCCAGACGGCGGTGCCGCCCGCGGCCACGATCGGATCTCCGCCCTGCGCGTTGAAGTCGCCGCCCGTGCGGATCTCGGACTGCACGCGGCGGGTCTGCGGGTCGACCCGCAGCAGCACCTGGCGGTCGCTGTCCGCGACCCACACGGACCCGAAGCCCGAGCTGATCCAGCCGAGGTTCTCCGCCAGCGGCACGGTGCCGATGACCTTCGGGTTGGAGACCGTGTCGTCCTCGCCGCCCCAACGCAGGCCGCCGACCGCCACGACGACGGCCACGAGCAGCGCGGCGACCGCGACGGCGGCGGCCGCGGCCGGCGCCGGCATCCCGTGGCGCACTCCGGCGAGCCAGCGTCGCGGCCGGCTGCGGCGCTCGTCGCGCAGCGCGGCCTCGCGGAGCTGCAGCTGCAGCCGCGTCGTGAAGTCCTGGCTCATTCGTGCCTCCCGATCCGCCTGCGTGCGGTGGCCAGCCCGCGGCTGACCCGCTTGCGCACCACCGCCTCACTCGTGTGCAGCTCCCCGGCGATCTCGCCGTAGTCGCGCTCGTCGATTACGCGTGCGCGCACCGCCAGGGCCTGGTCGACCGGGAGCCCCTCGAGCAGCGTCGTCTCGCCGAGCGCCTCGATGTGCGCGATGTCGGCGTCCGTGAGCTCGATCCGCTCCATGCCGAGCCGCCGGCACATGCGCCGCTCCGCGTAGCCCTTGCGCTGGGCGTCGGCGAGCTTGCGCGAGGCGATCCCGAACAGCCACGCGCCCGCGGGGCCCTTGCCCGGCCGGAAGCGGCGGCGGCCCGCGAGCGCGGCGGCGAAGGTCTCCGAGGTCAGGTCGGCGGCGAGCTCGGCGTCGCCCGTGCGGCGGGCGAAGTAGCCGATCACCATGTCGGCGTGGCGCAGGTAGAACTCCTCGAACGACCGGGCGTCCGCTGCGCTCAGCAGATCCTCGTCTGTGCGGCTCGAGCTGCGCATCCACCCCGTCCTTCGGGAGAATGGCCGGCGTTGTGACGCATCCTCCCAGGATCGCCGGACCTGCGCTCGTGACCGGGGCAGGCCGTGAGCGCGAGATCGGCACCGCGGTCTGCCGCGCGCTGGCGGCCGCCGGGCACGCCGTGGCGTTCACCGTCCCGCCCGGGGGCGACGGGAGCGCGCTCGCGGGCGAGCTGGGCGCGAGCGTCATCGAGATCGACCTCGCCGACCCGGGTGCGGCCGCGGCCGTGCTCGACACCGCCACGGAGCGGCTCGGGGCGCTGCCGTCGGTGCTCGTCAACAACGCCGCCGTGTCCGTCAACGGCGGCTACGCGGAGATGGACGCCGCCACCCTCGACGCCCACTACGCGGTCAACGTGCGCGCTCCGGTGCTGCTCTCCTGCGAGCTCGCGCGCCGCCACCCGCGCGGCGAGCCGGGACGAATCGTCTGCCTCACCAGCGGCCAGTCGCTCGGCCCGATGCTCGGCGAGCTGCCCTACGCGACGACCAAGGCCGCGCTGGAGATGTTCGCCCGCCAGCTCGCGCCGGAGGTGATGGGGCTGGGCATCACCGTCAACACGGTCAACCCGGGCGTGACCGACACGGGCTGGGTCACGGACGACATCCGCGCCGAGGTGCTCCCGCGCATGCCCGCCGGGCGGATCGGCGAGGGCGAGGACGCCGCGCGGCTGATCGCGTGGCTGTGCTCCGACGACGCGCGCTGGGTGACCGGTCAGGTGATCGGCTCAGAGGGCGGCTTCATCCGCGGGTAGCGCCCGCCGCGGCAGCGGCGCGCGCAGGATCCACAGGGCAGGCGCGATCACCAGCACGGCGCCGCCGATCGCCAGCGCCGCGACGCCGATCGCCGCCAACGCGACACCGCCGACCAGCGCGAGCGCCGCGCCCGTCATGCCGGCGAGCAGGTCGTTGAAGCCGAGCAGCTTCCCGCGCTCCCACGGGGCGGCGCAGTCCGCAAGCGTGGCGGTGGCGGCCACGAAGGAGAGGTTCCAGCCGATCCCGAGGCCGAACAGCGCGACCGCCGTCACCGCCACGCCGGTCACCCACAGCAAGCTCAGCGCGGAGGCCGCCATCACGAGCAGCCCGCCCGCCAGCGCGGGCGTGCGGCCGATGCGGTCGATCAGCGTGCCGATCACGAGCACGAGCGCGTACATGCCCGTGACGTGGGCGCCGATGATCGGGAACACGCTGGAGCCGGCGTGATGGTGGTGGTCGACGACCACCGAGCCGGTGAGCGTCATGATCCCCACCATCACGGCGAAGCTCGCCTGCCCGGCGACCAGGGACGGGATCACGCCCGGGCGGCGCACGATCTCGCGCAGCGGCGCCGGCGTGCGGTCGATCGACTCGTCGTCGTGGGTGTGCAGCAGCTCGCCGATCCGCTTCGGGTCGGGTCGCACGAACAGCACGAGCACGAACGCGACCGCCATGAAGCCGACGGAGGCCCACCACAGCAGCGCGAGCGAATCGCCGTCGAGCTCGTGACCCGCCAGCAGCGGGCTGAACACGAGCGGCCCGAGGATGGCCCCGAACACCGCCCCGAACAGCACGAGCGCGATGCCGCGCGCGCGGCGCTCCGGCGGGTACATGTCGCCGGCCGCGGTGCGGGCCAAGAGCGCGGTGCCGCTCGCCATGCCCACGCCCACGAGCCCGGCGAGCACGACGGGCGCCGACTCGAGCGTCGAGCCCAGGCCGGCGAGCGCGCCGCCGACCCCTCCCGTCGCGAAGCCCGCGGCGAGCACCGGCACGCGCCCGAAGCGGTCCATCGCGCGGCCCGCGGGCAGCGCCGCCAGCGCGCCCGAGGCGAGCACGATCGCCGGGCCGAGGCCGAGCAGCTGGTCGACGCCCAGCACGAGCACCAGCGTCAGCGAGGCGACGGCAGCCGAGAGCTGCAGCATCCCCGAGTTGGCGGCCAGGGAGGCCGACAGCAGCAGCGTGTTGCGGCGGACCGGCAGCTCGGGCACCGCGAGGACGCTACGTGGTCGCGGCGACGATCGCCACCGGCAGCAGGCACACGACGTGGAACGTCTGGTCCACGGCCGCGACCAGTCAGCCCACCGGCGCGTCGTTGTGCTTGACGCGCGACATCCAGGTGAACAGGAGCCGGCCGTCGTCGAGGATCACGTGTGGGAGCGTGATCGCGACGCGCACGCGACGGCGCCCGCCGCGCCGACCTCGCCGCCGAGCCAGATCAGCGCCGGGAGGTAGGCGGCGGTGTAGGAGAGGCCGTGCATCAGCAGCGCGCGGCGGCTCTCGGGGTCGCGCCGCAGCCCGCCCCGCTTGTTCAAGGCCTGCCACTCCGTCTGGAGCAGGAACGGCCAGGTGCGAGATCAGCAACGCGAGGTAGACCTCGGGCCAGGCCATTCGGCGCCGACTCTACCCGCGCACGGCCCGGTCAGCCGATCGGGCGGCGGTACTCGACCATCGACAGGCCGGGCGCCGCGTCGAAGAACGGCTCGCCCTCCGGTCGCCACCCCTCGCGCTCGTAGAAGCGGCGGGCGCGCGCCTGCCCCTCGGCCACGAACAGCCGCAGCACCGCGAAGCCGCGCTCCGTCGCATCCTCGACGGCCGCCTCCATCAGCGCCCGCGCGACCCCGGTGCCCCATTGCGCGCGGTCCACGTAGAGGTTGCGCAGGTGCCCCAGGCCCGGCTCGTCGACGGGACGCGCCGCCTTCGCGGCCGGCACCGTCGTGACCTGCCCCACCACCGCGCCGTCCAGCACTGCGACGAGGCAGTGGAAGTCGGGGTCGGCGAGCACCACGCGCGTGTGCGCGAGCTCGGCCTCGAGCTCCGGCCCGGCCCACCCGGGCGGCGCGAACACCACGTAGTCGGCGACGCCCTCGACCGCACCGCGCGCGATCGCCTCGGCGTCCTCGGGCACGGAGGGGCGCAGCTCGATCGCGTCCGAGCGAAGGCTCATACTGGGAAGCGTGTCAGCGATCGACATCGACCGGCTGACGAAGCGCTACGGCGACACGATCGCCGTCGACGATCTCAGTTTCAAGGTCGATCCCGGGCGGCTGGTCGGCTTCCTCGGCCCGAACGGCGCGGGCAAGACCACCACGCTGCGGGCGCTGCTCGGCCTGATCCGCCCCACGGAGGGCACGGCCACGGTGGAGGGCCGCAGCTTCGGCGCGCTGGAGGACCCCGCCCACACGGTCGGCGCCGTGCTCGACGGCGGGATGCTGCATCCCGGCCGCAGCGGGCGCAACCACCTCCGGATGCTGGCGCGCGCGGCGGGCGTTCCAAGCTCGCGCGCGGACGAGCTCCTGGAGCTCGTCGACCTCGCGGGCGCGGCCGACCGGCGCGCGGGCGGGTACTCCCTCGGCATGCGCCAGCGGCTCGGCCTCGCGGCCGCGCTGCTGGGCGACCCCCGCGTGCTGGTTCTCGACGAGCCCGCCAACGGCCTGGACCCGCAGGGCATCCGCTGGCTGCGCGACTTCCTGCGCTCGATGGCGGCCGAGGGGCGCGCCGTGCTGGTCTCCAGCCACGTGCTGGCGGAGGTGGCGCAGACCGCCGACGAGGTCGTGGTGATCGCGCGCGGGCGCTCGGTCGCGCAGGCCCCGCTGAAGGAGCTGCTGGCCTCCAGCGCGGGCGGGATGCGGGTCGCGGGCCCGGACGCCGGCCGGCTCGCGGAGCTGCTGCGCGGCGACGGCGCCGCGGTGGACGATGCGGGCGACGGCGCGATCGTCGTCCACGACCGCGACGGAGAGGCCATCGGGCGCCTGGTGGCCGAGCACCGCCTGGTCATCTCCGAGCTCTCGCCGATCTCCTCCTCGCTCGAGGAGATCTTCTTCCAGCTCACGGGCGAGCCGGGCACGGTCGGATGACGCGCCTGATCTCCGCCGAGCTGCTCAAGCTGCGCAGCACCCGCACCGCCGTGGCCCTGATCGCCTCCGTGGTCGGCCTGGTCGTGCTGATCGGGCTGATCGCCACCATCACCGCCGACTTCGAGCAGGACGAGGTCATGACGGTCGACCTGCTCGGGATCGCCGGCTTCGCTCAGGTCTTCGCGCTGATCCTCGGCGTCCTCGCCGTCACGACGGAGTTCCGCCACGGGACGATCACCCCCACGCTGATCGTCTCGCCGGACAGGGTGCGGCTCGTGATGGCCAAGCTCGCCGCGCACGCGCTCGCCGGCCTGATCCTCGGCGTCCTCGCCGTCGGCCTCACGACCGCGATCGTGCTGATCGGCCTGTCCTCGCGCGACATCGACACCGGGCTGACGAGCCAGGACATCACCAAGGTCGTCGTCGGGCTCGTCCTCGCCACGACCCTGTGGGCCGCCCTCGGCGTCGGCCTCGGCGCGCTGGTGCGCAACCAGGTCGGGGCCATCGTCGGCGCGCTCGGATGGGCGCTGCTGGTGGAGAACCTGCTGACGATCATCCCCACGGTCGGCGACTGGGTGCAGAAGTACGGCCTCAACGGCGTGACCAACGCGCTCAGCAACATCGAGTCCGAGGTGACCGGCGACGTCCTCTCCCAGGCGGCCGGCGGGGCGCTGCTGGTCGCGTACACCGCAGCGTTCGTGATCGCGGGGACCCTGGCGATGCGCCGGCGCGACGTCACCAGCTGAGAGTGGGCCGGGGTGGAGTCGAACCACCGCGCGACGGATTATGAGTCCGCTGCTCTGACCGCTGAGCTACCGGCCCGTAGGCGCGGAGGCTAACGCCGTCAGTCCAGCCGGCGGCGCAGGTCCTCGACCGCGTTGGTGAACGAGGCCCGGGCGCGGAGCGCCTCGTGGACGGCCTCCTCGCTGGCGCGGGGCTGCGGGGAGAGCGCGAAGCGGGCGGCGGCGATGATGCGCGAGCGGCGGAAGTCGTCCTCGACGGGCGGGCCGCCCGTGCTGGCGGCGCGACGATCGAGGTCGGCGAGCTGGGCGGGCGTGGCGATACCGGCCGTGCCGAGCAGGCCGAGGACCGGCGGCGGGAGCGTGACGGTGACCTCGGCGAGCGCCTCGCGCACCAGGGCGCAGGCGAGCCGGCGCCGGCGCGGTTCGTCGAGGGCGCGGAAGCGCTCCGCGAGCGCGGCGTCGTCGCGGTCGAGCCGGCTGCGGGGGAGTTGTCGGGAAGTGGTGATCATGAGTGCCTCGACTCCTAGGAGCGGGATCCATTCCGCCCTGATACGCGCCCTGTCTCGTCCACGCGACGGGGTCGGCACCTGAAATCATCGTCGCGGTTACCTGACGGGTAAGCGCGATGCACCTTTGCGGTCGATACCGTCCCGGTATGACCGCCATCGCCGACCGCGCGCCGCTCGGCGACCTCCTCCGCGACTGGCGGACGCGGCGCCGGATGAGCCAGCTCGACCTCGCCCTGGAGGCCGGGGTCTCGGCGCGGCATCTGAGCTTCCTGGAGACGGGCCGCTCCAGGCCCAGCCGGGAGATGGTGCTGCGGCTGTGCGAGGAGCTCGAGGTGCCGCTGCGCGACCGCAACCGGCTGCTGCTGGCGGCGGGGTTCGCGCCGGCCTACGACGAGCGCCCGCTCGAGGCGCCCGAGATGGAGCCCGTCCGGCGCGCGGTCGCCCAGGTCCTCACGGGCCACGAGCCGTTCCCGGCCGCCGTCGTGGACCGCTGGTGGAACCTCGTGGCGGCCAACCGCAACGTGTCGCTGTTCCTCGAGGGCGTCGCGGCGCACCTGCTCGAGCCGCCGGTCAACGTGCTGCGGGTGAGCCTGCACCCGGAGGGCATGGCGCCGCGGATCGTCAACCTCGCGGAGTGGCGCGGGCACCTGCTCGACCGGCTGCGCCGCGAGGTCGCCGCCACCGCGGACGGGCGGATGGCCGAGCTGCTCGCCGAGGTCGAGGGCTATCCGCGGCCGCGCGAGTCGGCGCCGCCACGCCCGCCGCATGGCGCGATCGCGGTGCCGCTGGTGCTGCGCCACGGCGAGCAGGAGCTGGCGTTCTTCAGCACCGTGGCGACGTTCGGGACCGCCGTCGACGTGACCGTGGCCGAGCTGTCGATCGAGGCGTTCTTCCCGGCGGATGCGCCGACCGCCGCCTTCCTCTACGAGTCCTTACCCGAGAGGTAATCGACACGCTTCCCTACCGGTGGCACGGTTTGCCCATGACCGCACACACCGCCACCATCCAGACCGCCGACGCCGGGCTCCTGCGCTTCGCGCTCCGGCTCGACGCGGCCATCACCGCCGCCAACGGCGTCGCCTACCTCGCCCTGTTCTGGCTGCTCGACGGCGCGTTCGGCGTCCCGGCGGCCTTCCTCGCCGGGGTCGGCGCCTTCCTGCTCGCGTTCGCCGCGTTCGTCGGCCGCCTGGCCACCCAGGCCTCGCCGCATCGCGGCGCCGTGATCGCCGTGATCGCCGCCAACGTCCTGTGGGCGCTCGACAGCGCGCTGCTGCTGGCCGCCGACTGGTTCTCCCCCACCTCCGCCGGCCAGGTCATCGTCGCTCTGCAGGCCGCCGGCGTGGCCGGGCTCGCCGCGCTGCAGTACGCGGGGCTGCGCCGCGCGTAGGATCCGCGGCCGATGGAAGCCGCGGACGCGATGACGGGTGCCGAGAGCGTGCTGCGCACGCTCTCGGCCGGGGGCGTTCGCGTCTGCTTCGCGAACCCGGGCACCTCGGAGATGCACCTCGTCGCCGCGCTGGACCGGGTGCCCGAGGTGCGACCGGTGCTCGCGCTGTTCGAGGGCGTCGCGTCCGGCGCGGCGGACGGCTACGGGCGCATGGCCGGGATCCCGGCCGCGACGCTGCTCCATCTCGGGCCGGGGCTGGGCAACGCGTTCGCCAACCTCCACAACGCCTACAAGGCGCGCACGCCGATGGTCAACGTCGTCGGCGATCACGCGGTGGCCCACGCGCCGCTCAACGCGCCGCTGGCCAGCGACATCGCCTCCGTGGCGCGGCCCGTCTCGCACTGGTACGCGAGCGCCGCCTCCGCGCGCAGCGCGGCCACGGACGCGGCCGCAGCGGTCAGCGCCGCCCGCAGCCACGGCGGCGGGATCGCGACGCTCGTGGTGCCGGCGGACGCCGGGTGGGAGGCGAGCGCCGGTCCCGTGCGGCCGCTGGCTGCGGTGCCGCCCGCGAGCGTGCCGGGCGCCGCGATCGAGGCCGCGGCGCGGGCGCTGCGCGCGGACGGGGCGAGCGCGTTGCTGATCGGCGGCACGGCCACCCGCGGGCCCGCGCTGCGCGCGGCGGCCCGGATCGCGGCCGCCACCGGCGCGCGGCTGATCCACGACACGTTCCCGCCGCGGCTCGAGCGCGGCGCGGGCATCCCGCGCGCCGAGTTGCTCCCCTACCTGACGGAGATGGCCACGGAGGCGCTCGCGGGTCTCCGGCACCTCGTCGTCTGCGGCACGCAGGCTCCCGTGGCCTTCTTTGCCTACCCCGGCCGCCCGAGCAAGCTCGCCGACCCGGCGACCGCCGTCGGGGTGCTCGCGGGACCGCGCGAGGACGTCGGCCGCGCGCTCGAGGCCCTGGCGGAGGCGGTCGGAGCCGGCGCGGACGCGCCCGTGCAGGACGCGACGCGGCCCGGGCTGCCCGACGGCGCGCTCGACGCGGCGGCGATCGGCGCCGCGCTGGCGGAGCTGCTGCCGGAGGGGGCGATCGTCGTCGACGAGTCGGTCACCGCGTCGGCCCCGATCGCGGCCGCGACGGCGGGCGCGGCGCCGCACGACTGGCTCACGCTCACGGGCGGCGCGATCGGCCAGGGCCTGCCCGCCGCCACGGGCGCCGCGGTCGCCTGTCCCGACCGGCCCGTCGTCTGCCTGGAGGGCGACGGCTCGGCCATGTACACCATCCAATCGCTGTGGACCCAGGCCCGCGAGGGCCTCGACGTCACCACGGTGATCCTCGCCAACCGCTCTTACGCGATCCTCGACTTCGAGCTCTCCCGCGTGGGCGCCACGGAGCGCGGGGCTGCCGCGGAGGCGCTCTTCGGCCTCGGCCGGCCGGACCTGGACTTCGTCGCGATCTCCGAGGGCATGGGCGTGCCGGCCCGCCGCGTCGAGGACGCGCAGGGGTTCGTCGCCGCGCTGCGCGAGGCGCTCGCGGAGCCGGGGCCCCGCCTTATCGAGGCGCGCGTCTAGGTCTGCGGCGCGAGCGCGAGCATCGTCAGGCCGCCGAGCACCGCTCCGCCGAGCAGCCAGACCAGCGCCGTGTCGCGGCGGACGCCGCGCCTGGGGCCGATGTCCGCACCGCACCCGGCGCACGCGACGGCGTACGTGCTCGAGCGGCCGCGGCAGGACGAGCAGGAGGGCTGGGCGAGGCGGCGGAGGAACGAGCGCATGTTCTCCGGATCGGCTGCCGCTACCTGATCCTTGAGTGCGGGGACGTGACGCGTAGCGGACGTCAGCGGCTCTGGGTGGGGAAGTGGGTGATGTTTCCGCCGGCCTCCCCACCTCCCCACCCAGTCGCAGTTTCAGGACCCGGCGAGGCGCCGCACAACACGACTTGATGGCGCCATCGCCAGAGTGACCGCGCCGCCGTCCACCGCCACGGCCATCGCGCCGCCCTCGACCGGCCCCAGACCGTCCCGCACCCACTGCCGGAGCTTGCTCGCGAACGCACGCCGGTCTGCAGCAGTGTCCCAGCGCCAGCGCACCACCAGCGCGGCCTGGCTGCGGCACGGCGCCGCGCACCCCGCGCCATCGCCGCGCCGCCAGAGCTCGTAGCGGTCGCCGCCCCAGCCCTCCGCGGCGTCGGCCGAGCCTCCGCCACCCGCCTCGGCGAGCAGCTCGCGCGTCTGGAACTCGCCGAGCACGCCGGAGGCCGCGCGGGTCCAGCCGTCACCGAGCGCGGCCCGCGCGCCGATCCGCACGGGCAGCGGCGGCTCGACGCGCACCCATTTCTCCGGGTGCATGATCTGCTCTGTCGAGGCCGGCGGCCGTGTGCGCTCGGCGAGGTCGACGAGCGTCCAGCGCCCGCCGGCGCGCTCGCGCAGCGCGGCGACGAACTGCGCGCCGCGCGTGTAGGGGAAGACCAGCTGCGCCTGCAGGAAGCCGGGCAGCGAGCCGGTCGGGGCGAAGGCGCTGCCGAGCACGCCTCCGAGCGTCTCCTCCTGCGTGAAGTGGCGTCGCGCGTACGCGTACATGAGGTCCGACGCGGTGCCCTCGACGAGCGCGAGCCGGGCGAGCGCCGCGTCGTCGCCGGTCCCCTCCCCCTCGAGGTCGAGCCCGAAGCGCTGGTCCTCGAGCGCGTGGGTGAGCTCGTGGGCGAGCACCATCTCCGCCAGCACGCGCGTGCCCGTCGCCGCGCCGCGGACGGTGCGCATCCGCTTCGTGCGGGGGTCGTAGTAGCCCGCGACGCCCTCGGAGAACACGGAGCCCGAGACCTCGCGCAGGTCGACCGCGGGCGCGATCAGGCCGAGCAGCTTCAGCACCTGCTCGTCCGCGCGGCGGCGCGCCTCGGGATAGGAGCGGTCGAGATCCTCGAGGCCCTCGCGGCGCGCCTGCTCGGGCGTCACCTCGACCGGCTCGGGCAGCGTCTCGAAGCGCACCCCGCGCAGCGCCTCGACCCGCTTCGCGATCACGCCGACCGGGGCCACGCGCTGCGAGGGCGGCGCCTCCTCCGAGGGGCCCTCCGTCAGCCACCACACCCCCATCAACAACGCCGCGAGCACGGCCATGATCGTCAGCGGGGCGCGCGTCACGCGAGTCAGGGTAGGTTCCGGGCATGCCAAACCGCGCCGCGATCGTCACCGGAGCCTCCAGCGGGATCGGCCTCGCCATCGCCCGCATGCTCGGCGAGGAGGGCCACACCCTCACGCTCGCCGCCCGCCGCCCCGAGAAGCTCACCGCCGCCGCGGACGAGCTCCGCGAGGCCGGCCACGACGTGCAGGAGGTCGCCGGCAACATGGCCGACGAGGACACGATCAAGGGAGTCGTGGCCGCCCACCGCGAGCGCTTCGGCCGCCTCGACGTGCTCGTCAACAACGCCGGCGTCGGCGTCGGCGCGCCCGCCGGCGAGCACGAGACCAAGCGGATCGACCTCCAGCTCTCGGTCAACCTGCGCGCGATCGTCCTCTTCTACCGCGAGTCGCTCGAGCTCCTGCGCGCCGCCGGCGCCGAGCACCGCAACGCGCTCGTGGTCAACACCTCGTCGATCTCGGGCAAGTCCGGCCAGCCGTGGCTGTCGGTCTACTCGGCCACGAAGCCGGGGTGATCGGCTACACGCAGGCGATGAACGAGGAGCTCGACGGCGACGGGATCAAGAGCGTCGCGCTCGCCCCCGGGTTCGTGGAGACGCCGATGACCGAGTTCGTGCGCGAGCACGTCCCGGCCGAGGACATGATCCGCGTCGAGGACGTCGCCGAGGCCGTGCGCTTCGTGCTCAGGACCTCGCCGAACTGCGTGATCCCGGAGATCGTCTTCCAGCGCCCCGGTGAAGCGTTGTGAGCATCGCAACGAATTGGCGCAAGGTTCCGCCCGGAGCGCCGTTTTGCACCGCAGTACGCTTCCACATTCTTGGACGGAGACCGTGCCGTGAGCCCCATCACCGGAGAGGACACCGTCGCCAGCCTCCGGGCGCGCCTGGAGCAGACTGAGCGCCAGACCAACGCGCGACAGCGCCAGCTGGAGCGGTACGCCGCTGACCTCAGGGAGGTCTTCAAGCAGGAGCGGGCGCGCGCCCAGGAGCTGCGCCGCTCCTACATCGCCACCGTGCGCGCGCTGTCCAACGCCGTCGAGGCCCGCGACGCCTACACGGGCAAGCACGCCGAGCGGGTCGCCGCCTACGGGATGGAGCTCGCGCGCGCCTGCGGGCTCGAGGCCGAGGACGCCCCGCAGATCGAGTTCGGCTTCCTGCTGCACGACGTCGGCAAGGTCGCCGTGCCCGACGCGATCCTGTTCAAGAGCGGCTCGCTGACCGAGGAGGAGTATTCCCTGGTGCGCCGCCATCCCGTGATCGGGACGGAGATCCTCCGGGACGTCGACTTCCTCGGCGAGGGCAAGCTCGTCGTGCGCCACCACCACGAGCGCTGGGACGGCCAGGGCTACCCGGACGGCCTCTCCGGCGACGCGATCCCGCTCGCGGCGCGGGTCTTCGCGGTCGCCGACGCCCTCGACGCGCTCACCACGGATCGCCCGTACCGCCCCGCGTCCTCGTTCGCGGCCGCCCGCGAGGAGGTCGACCGCGGCGTCGGGACGCAGTTCGACCCTGCCGTCGTGGCCGCCTTCCGCCAGCTCCCCGACAGCACGTTCGAGGCCCTCCGGGACGCGCTGTGATGAACCGGACGATCCTGATCGTCGACGACGACGAGAGCATCCGGCGGCTGATCGCCACGACGCTCGAGGACGTCTCGGGCTACCGGATGTCGGAGGCCGGCGACGGTGAGGAGGCGGTGCGGCGCGCCCGCGACGTGCAGCCTTCGATCGTGTTCCTGGACATCGACATGCCGCGGCTGAACGGGATCGAGACCTGCCGGCGGCTGAAGTCCGAGCCCGTGACGGCCGACGCGACGATCGTGATGCTCACCGGCGACTCCGAGCAGGAGGCCGAGCTGGAGGCGCGGCGCGCGGGCGCCGACCTCTTCCTCACGAAGCCGTTCTCGCCCCTGCATCTGCTGCGACTGGTGGATCGCCTGGGCGATCGACCTCCGCGGCGCTGATCCGCCGCTTCGTCCGCCTGGATTCGCCGATCATCGTGGATGGCTCGGCGTCGTGGGCCAAGTCAGAGCCGATTGACCGCGGTTCCTCGTGGCGGGTCACTTGGATCGCGGTCAATCGGCTCTGGCGCACGGCCACGGCGGCGAGACGCCGCGAGAATCGGTGAATCCAGGCGAAGCCGGCGGGCGATGATCTCCGTCGGCCGCGAGCGCGCGACCGACGCCTTGTGCTCGGCGATCGCGCCCGCCAGGTCCGAGGCGCCCTCGAGGTCCTCGGCGAGCGAGGCGACGAGCAGGTCCTCGAGCACCTGCAGCTCGCGCGCCGTGGCCGGGCGCACCGTTTCCGTGCGCGCGAACGCGTCCCAGGCGCGGGCGAAGGAGAGGAAGCTCGTGCGCCCGCCGTTGCGGTGCGCGGCCAGCATCGGGCAGATGCCGCCGTTGCCGTCGGTGTAGGCCCCGACGACGATCGTGTTGGCCCGCACGCCGTCGAGCATCGCCCGCCGCGTGTGCTCCGGCAGGCAGTCGATTGCGGTCTGCAACCGGGTGATAGGGTCGCGCGCCCTGCGCCGCATGAGGCCGCAGGCTAGGCGACACGAGCCCAGGAGCGAAGCGATGAAACTCGGCGTGCACATCGGCTACTGGGGGCTCGGCCTGACGGCGGACGAGCAGTTGAAGCTGGTGCGCGAGGCGGAGTCGCTCGGCTACGACTCCGTGTGGACCGCCGAGGCCTACGGCTCCGACGCCGCCACCATCCTCGGCTGGCTCGCCCAGGCCACGGAGCGCATCAAGCTCGGCTCGGCGATCTTCCAGATGCCCGGGCGCTCGGCGGCGATGACGGCGATGACCGCGGCCACGCTCGACCAGCTCTCCGACGGGCGCATGCTGCTGGGAATCGGGTCCTCCGGCCCGCAGGTGGCCGAGGGCTGGCACGGCCAGCGCTTCGCCCGCCAGTTGCAGCGCACGCGGGAGTACATCGCGGTCGTGCGCAAGGCGCTCGCGCGCGAGCGCCTGGAGTTCCACGGCGAGACGCTCGAACTGCCGCTGCCCGACGGGCCGGGCAAGGCGCTCAAGCTGACGATCTCCCCCGTCCAGGAGCGGATCCCGATCTACCTGGCCGCGATCGGCCCCAAGAACACGACGCTGGCCGCCGAGGTCGCCGACGGCTGGATCCCGACGCTGTTCTCGCCCGAGCACGTCGGCGAGTTCCGCCCGCTGCTCGAGGAGGGCTTCGCGAAGGCCGGCGACGGCAAGGGCTTCGATGACTTCGACATCGCCCCGTCCGTCAACGTCATGGTCGCCGACGACCTGGGCTCCGCGCGCGACGCGATGCGCCACTACGTCGCGCTCTACGTCGGCGGCATGGGATCGCGCAAGCAGAACTTCTACAACGCGCTCGTCCAGCGCTACGGCTACGAGGACGCCGCCCGCGAGGTCCAGGACCTCTACCTGGAGGGCAAGAAGGACGAGGCCGCGGCCGCGCTGCCGGGCGAGCTGATCGACACGGTCACGCTGTGCGGGCCGGCCGACGTCGTGCGCGAGCGGATCGCGGTCTACCGCGACGCCGGCGTCGGGACCCTGATGATCGCCCCGATGGCGTGGACGTTCGACGACCGCATGGCGCAGCTGCGCCACGTGGCCGAACTCGCGTCTTGAAGGTCTTCCTCGGCGCCTTCGGCGACGCCGGCCACGCGTTCCCGATGCTCGCGCTCGGGAAGGCGCTCGTCGCGCGCGGGCACGAGGTCCATTTCGAGACGTGGAAGCGCTGGCGCGAGCACGCCGAGGCGGCGGGGATCCAGTTCGCCGACGCACCGGAGTACCAGGTCTTCCCCACGCCCTCGACCAAGCACCTCAAGCCCTATGCCGCCGCCGTCAGGGCCGCGCGCGAGACGGGCGAGATGGTGGCCAAGATCGCCCCGGACGTGGCGGTCGCCGACATCATGACTCCGGCGGCGTCGCTGGCCGCCGAGGCGGCGGGGGTGCCCGTGGCGACGCTGGTGCCGCACGTCTACCCGCACATGGCGCCCGGCTTCCCGATCTACTCGATCGGCGCCCGGCTGCCGCGCACGCGGCTCGGCGCGCGGCTCTGGACGCGGGCCAACGCCCGCTTCGTGGAGCCCGCGCTCGAGCAGGGGCGCGACCAGCTCAACGAGTCGCGCCGCCGGCTCGGCCTGCCGCCGCGCGACTACGTGCACACCATGCTCTCGCGCGAGCTGACCCTCGTCGCCACGCTGCCCCAGCTCGAGTACCCGCGCGAGTGGCCCGCATGGACGCGCGTCGTCGGCCCGCTGATGTGGGAGCCGCCGGGCGAGAAGGTGGACCCGCCCCCGGGCAGCGGGCCCGTCGTGCTCGTGGCGCCCTCGACCGCCCAGGACCGCGAGCACGGGCTGCTGCGGGCCGCGCTCGAGGGGCTCGCGGGCGAGCCCGTGCGCGTGATCGCCACCTGGAACGGCCGCGAGCCCGACCCGCCGATCACGCCGCCGCCCAACGCCGTGCTCGTGCCGTGGCTGTCGTACTCGCAGACGATGCCCGCCTGCGACGCCGTGGTCTGCCACGGCGGCCACGGGACGCTCGTGCGCGCACTCGCCGCCGGCTGCCCGGTCGTGGTCTGCCCGGCGGTCGGCGACATGGCCGAGAACGCCTCGCGGGTCGACTGGGCGGGCGTCGGCGTACGCCTCCCGCACCGCTACGCGACACCGCGCGGCGTGCGGGCTGCCGTCGGCCGCGTGCTGCGGGAGCATGGGCTGCGCACCCGCGCGGCCGAGGTCGCGCGCTGGGCGGCCGCCAACGACGGCGGGGCGAGGGCCGCGGCCGAGCTGGAAGCATGGGCGGATGCCCGATCTCACTCCGCACGCGCGCAGTAATCAGCGCTACTGGACCGCCCAGGCACCGTCCTACGCCGAGCGCGGCCGGCGCAACTGGGCGACCGCGGAGCCCAACTGGGGCATCTACGCGATCCCCGAGGCCGAGATCGGCGCGCTGCCGGACGTCGACGGCCTCGACGTGGTCGAGCTGGGCTGCGGCACGGCCTACTGGAGCGCCTGGCTCGCGCGCCGCGGCGCGCGGCCCGTCGGCGTCGACCTCACGGAGGCCCAGCTCGCCACCGCCCGCGAGTGCCAGGCCGAGCACGAGCTCGAGTTCCCGCTGATCCACGCCAGCGCGGAGGACGTGCCGCTGCCCGACGCGAGCTTCGATCTCGCGTTCTCGGAGTACGGCGCGTCGCTGTGGTGCGAGCCGCGCCGCTGGCTGCGCGAGGCCGCGCGGTTGCTGCGCCCCGGCGGCCGGCTGGTCTTCCTGACCAACACGCCGCTGCTGATGCTCTGCACCCCGCCGAGTGGCGAGCGGGCGAGCGAGCGGCTGGAGCGCGACCAGTTCGGCATGTACGCCTTCGAGTGGCCCGGCGAGGAGGGCATCGAGTTCCACCTCCCGCACGGCGAGATGATCCGCGTCCTCGCCGAGAGCGGCTTCGCCGTCGAGGCGCTGCACGAGCTGCAGCGGCCCGAGGGCGCGGAGGACACCCACTACGACTTCGTCACGCCCGAGTGGTCGCGGCGCTGGCCGTGCGAGGAGATCTGGCGGGCGCGCCGGGCCTAGTGGGAGACCCAGGCGTCGGGCGCCTCGGTGAGCTCGCGCACGTTCGGCGGCAGTTCGCCGGACGCCACGTCGGCGAGCGTGACCTGCTCGAGCACGGAGCGCAGCGAGGCACGCACGGCGACCCAGACCTCGCGCAGCGGCTCAGAGCGGCCCTTGAAGTCCAGCGTCTCGGGGCGCTGGCCGGAGACGCCGGCCAGCGGGCCGTCGATCGCGCGGATCACGTCGGCCAGCGTGATCTCCTCGGGCGGACGCGCGAGCTTGTAGCCGCCGTCGGCGCCCCGGCGGCTCTCGACGATCCCCGCGTGGCGCAGCTGGAGCAGGATGTTCTCCAGGAA
>CAVSMP010000010.1:0-9387 GCA_963729155.1 uncultured Solirubrobacteraceae bacterium | reverse complement strand
CCCGACCCCGAGCCCGAGATCGAGATCCCGCCCGCCGCATGAGCTCCCGCTTCGAGCGCACCGCCTCCGAGACCCTCCACGAGGGGTCGTTCTTCAGCGTCCGCCGCGAGGTCTTCCGCCACGAGGACGGCCAGGACGCCACGCGCGAGATCGTCGTCCACACGGGCGCGGTCGGCGTCGTCGTGCTCGACGACGGCAAGCTCTGGTTCGTGCGCCAGCCGCGCGAGGCCGTCGGCTCGCCCGACCTGCTGGAGATCCCCGCCGGCAAGCTCGACGAGGAGGGGGAGGAGCCGCTCCAGACCGCCAAGCGCGAGCTGGCGGAGGAGATCGGCAAGCAGGCCGAGCGCTGGGAGCCGCTCGGCACGTTCCTGACCTCGCCGGGCTTCACCAACGAGCGCGTGCACCTGTTCCTGGCGACCGGCATCTCCGACGTCGCCGAGCGGCCCGAGGTGCACGAGGACGAGCGCATCGACGTCGAGATCCGGCCGCTGTCGGACCTCGAGGCGCTGATCGAGGAGTCGGAGGACTCCAAGACGATCATCGCCCTCGCGCGCCTGCGCGCACGACTCGCCGCCCGCTGAACGCCGCATTGCACCGGCAGGGCGTACGGCGCCGGGGCGAATCACCCGCTCGTGGCCGTCGCTGCTCCAACCCAAGCCTTCGAGCACCTCGTGCTCGAGTTCCTCGCCTACCTCGAGTTCGAGCGCGGGCTCTCGCGCAACACGCTCGAGGCCTACCGCTCCGACCTGATCCAGTTCGGCGCGCACCTCGAGCGGACCGGGACGGACGCGCTCGCGGCCGGCCACGACGAGCTCGCCGCCTTCGTCGCCGCGCTGGCCACCGGAGACGGCGTGCGCCCGCCGGTGGCGCCCGCGACGCTCCAGCGCAAGGTCGCCTGCCTGCGCTCCTTCTACCGCCACCTGCGCCGCGCGGAGCTGCTGCGCGAGGACCCGACGGCCCAGCTGCGCGCCCCGCGCCAGGACCGCAAGCTCCCGCAGGTGCTCTCGCGCGAGGAGGTCGCGGCGCTGCTCGAGCAGCCCAGGGGCGCAGAGCCCGCGGCCCTGCGCGACCGCGCGCTGCTGGAGATCATGTACGCCTGCGGCCTGCGCGCCTCCGAGGCGACCGCGCTCGAGTCTGGCCGACGCCGACCTCGAGTCGGGCATCCTGCGCGCCCGCGGCAAGGGCTCCAAGGAGCGCCTCGTCCCGATCGGCTCGACCGCCGGCGAGGCGCTGGAGGCCTACCTGCGGCGCGGGCGCCCCAAGCTCGCCGGCGACCGCCTCGAGCAGCGGCTGTTCCTCAACCATCGCGGCAACGGCCTGACCCGGCAGGGGCTCTACAAGATCGTCCAGCGCCACGCCCGCTCGGCCGGGCTGGCCTCGAAGATGAGCCCGCACACGCTGCGGCACACCTTCGCCACGCACCTGCTCGCCGGCGGCTGCGACCTGCGCAGCCTCCAGGAGATGCTCGGCCACGCCGACATCGCCACGACCCAGCTCTACACGCACCTCTCGGCGGACCGGCTCGACGGCCGCCCCGAGGTCCCGGCCACCTAGAATCGCGGCGGTGAGCGACCGCCGCGCCTTCGTGATCGTGCTCGACGCCTGCGGGGCGGGCGAGCTGCCCGACTCCGCCGACTACGGCGACGCGGGCGCGAACACGCTCGGGCACGTCGCCGAGGCCGCCGGCGGGCTCGACCTCCCGGTGATGGGCGCGCTCGGGCTCGGGTCGGCGCTGCCGCTCGTCGGCGTCCCGCCGTCGGGCGACCCCGTCGTCCACGGCCGCCTGCGCCCGCAGGGCCCGGGCAAGGACACGATCACCGGCCACTGGGAGCTGATGGGCACGATCACGCCCGTCGCGCTGCGCACCTACCCGGACGGGTTCCCGGAGGAGATCGTCGAGCAGCTGATCGACGGCACCGGCCGCGGCGTGCTCTGCAACAAGCCCTACAGCGGCACGGCGGTGATCGACGACTACGGCGAGCTGCACCTGGAGACCGGTGACCTGATCGTTTACACGTCGGCCGACTCGGTGCTCCAGATCGCCGCCCACGTCGACGAGTGCCCGCCCGCGGAGCTCTACGCCGCGTGCGCGGCGGCGCGCGAGATCATGCAGGGCGAGCACGCCGTCGGGCGCGTGATCGCGCGGCCGTTCCGCGGCACGCCGGGGCACTTCGAGCGCACCGAGGGCCGCAAGGACCTCGCACTGCCGCCGCCCGGGCGCTCCTACCTCGACGAGCTCCAGGCCGACTCGATCGCCACCCACACGGTCGGCAAGATCGGCCAGGTGTTCGCCGGCGTCGGCGTCGACCACCAGCACAAGGGCTCGACCAACGCGAAGGCGATCGACGCCACGACCGCGCTGATGGACGAGCTCGACGGCGGCTTCGTCTTCACCAACCTCGTCGAGACCGACCAGGTCTACGGCCACCGCCAGGACGTCGAGGGCTTCCACGGCGCGCTGCGCGCGATCGACGCCGCGGTCGGCGTCTGGCTGGAGAAGCTCGACCCGGCGCGCGACCTGCTCGTGCTGACCGCCGACCACGGCTGCGATCCCACCACGCCCGGCACCGACCACACGCGCGAGCACGTGCCGCTGCTCGCCGCCTTCGAGGGCCACCACGGCCGCCGTCACGACGGGCCGTTCGCGGACGTCGGCGCGTCCGTGCTTCGCTGGCTGGCCGGCCGGGACGCCCCGGAGCTCCCGGGCACGGCGTTCGTGCCGTGAGGCGGCTCGCCGCCCTGGCCGTGGTGCTCGGCCTGGCCGGGTGCGGCGGATCGGGTGGCAGCGGCGGCGACGGGCCCGACGGGACCGGCGCGCGCGGCACCCGGGCGCCGGAGAAGCCCAGCGCGGAGGCGCAGCTGACCGCGCTGCTCGAGCGCCGCGCCCGCGCGCTGCAGGCCGGCAGCCCGCGCCGGCTGGCCGCCACCGCGACCGGCGCCCAGCGCGCCCGCGACCGCACGGCCGCCCGCAACGCGGCGAAGCTCCCGCTCACGCGGGTGACGGTCGAGCCGCGCGACATCGCCGTCGACGGCGACCGCGCGGTGCTCCAGGTCCGCTCCGCCTACGGGATCGAGGGCGTCCGCGGCCGCTTCGAGACCGACCGCACGCTGCGCGCCGTCCGCAGGGGCGGTGGATGGCGGATCGCCTCCAGCGCCAGCCGCCGCCAGCGCCACCCGTGGGAGGTCGCGCGCTTCGCCGCGCAGCGCACGCGCCACTTCACGATCCTCGCGCCGGCGGCACTCGCCACCGACGGGCTCGGCGACGCGCTCGAGGCCGGCTACGAGCAGATGGGCGAGGTGCTCGCCTCCGGCGCTCTGCGCCGCCGCTACCTGGTGGTGGTCGCCGCCGACGCAGCCCAGGCGCGCCAGATGACGACCGGGATCCGCGGCGTGGCCACGCTGGCCGCGATCTCGGACTCGGCCGTGCGCGAGGAGGGCCCGGCCGACCGGGTCGTGCAGGTCGCCTCGCAGCGACTGGTGGTCGTCTGGTCCGCGTTCGCGTCGCTGGACGCCGAGGGCCGCGCCCGCGTCGTCGCCCACGAGCTCACGCACGCCGCGCTCGCGAGCCGTACGTCGGGGCGCACCCCGGGCTGGCTGGTGGAGGGAATCGCGCTCTACGTCTCCGGCGACCGCCGTGTCGGCGCCGCCGCGCGCTTCGTGGCCGGCGATGCGGGCCGCATCTCGCGCCGCGCGCTGACGCTCACCGGGCTCTCGGCGCCGGGCGCGATCGGCAAGCTCGGCGGCGAGGGCCAGTCCGCCGCCTACGCCTACAGCTCGGCCGCCGCCTTCTACCTCGCCGAGCGCTACGGCCGCAAGCGCTTCCTGCGCCTGTACTCCGCCTTCAACGACGCGGACCTGACCGAGCCCGAGGGGCCGGAGCTGACCGGGGCGGCGGTCCGCAAGACGCTCCGGCTCCCGCTGCTGGAGCTCGAGCGCGACCTGCGCCGGTGGATCGTCACGCGCGCCGTGGTCGACCCCTTCGCCCCCTAACGTCTAGACCCATGCCCGAGCTGCCCGAGGTCGAGACGATCCGCCGCAACCTGGCGCCCCACGTCGAGGGGCGCACGCTCGAGCGCCTGGAGATCCTCGACCCGCGCTGGAGCCGCCCGCTCGCTCCGCGCGAGCTCGCCGACGCGCTCGAGGGCCGGACGGTCCAGCGGCTCGGCCGCCGCGGCAAGTACCTGATCTGGGAGCTCGACGGCGAGGCCTACCTGTTCGTGCACCTGCGGATGACCGGCAACCTGCTGATCGACCCGGTCGAGCCGGCCCACAATCGCGTCTGGTTCGAGCTCGGCGACCACCGGCTGGCGTTCACCGACCCGCGCCGCTTCGGCACCGGCGAGCTGGCGCTGGGGGAGGACGCGCGCGACGCGTTCCTGGCCGGGCGGCTCGGCGTCGAGCCGCTGGAGGAGGACTTCACGGCCGAGCATCTGCACGCGCTGGCGCGCGGCTCGCGGGCGCCGATCAAGGCGTTCCTGCTGGACCAGAAGCGGGTCGCGGGCGTCGGCAACATCTACGCCGACGAGGCGCTGTTCCGCGCGCGCATCCACCCGCTGCGGCCGGCCAACCGGCTCACGCGCGCCCAGTGCGCGGCGCTGCGCGACGCGGTCGTGGCGTCGCTGGAGGCGGGGATCGCGGCCAAGGGCGCCACGATCGACGACTTCCGCGACCCCTACGGCGTCAGCGGCACGTTCCAGAACGAGTTCCTCATCCACCTGCGCGAGGGCGAGCCGTGCCGCACCTGCGAGCGCCCGGTGCGCAAGCTGCGAGCCGCGGGGCGCGGGACCTACGTCTGCGAGAAGTGCCAGCCGCGCCCGAGGAGCGCTAAGCGGCGGCTTCGCTGAAGTCCGCGAGCCGGCCGTCGCGGTCGGCCGCGACGAGCTCCTGGTAGCCACCGATCGGCTCGCCGTCGATGACGACCTGGGGGAACGTCATCATCCCGGTCATGCGTACGAGCTCCGCGCGACCTTCGGGGTCCTTGGCGAGGTTGATCTCCTCGTACGGGACGTTGCGCTTGGCCAGCAGGGCCTTCGCGACGCGGCAGTAGCCGCAGGGCTCAGTGGTGTAGACCGTGATACGACTCATTACTTCACTTAGTGTAGTACGCCGATGCCCGGCTCCCTGAAGACGGAGGCGGTGGTCCTGCGCGGCATCCGCTACGGGGAGGCCGACCGGGTTCTGCACCTCTATACCCCCGAACGCGGCCGCGTGAGCGCGATCGCCAAGGGCGTGCGGCGGGCGAAGTCGCGCTTCGGCGGACGGCTCGAGCCGTTCTTCCGGCTGAACCTCGTGCTATGGGAACCCACCCGCTCCAAGAGCGACCTGATGACCGTCACCAGCGCGGAGACGATCGCCGGCTACCCGCGGCTGCGCGAGCACGGCGCGACGATCGACGGCGCGGCGCGCGCCTGCGACGCCGTCTCCCGCCTGTTCGGCGACGGCGAGCCGCACGCGGGCGTCTACCACCTGCTCTGCAACCAGCTCGCGCTGCTCGACCGCGAGCCGGTGAAGGCCACGCGCGCCAACGCGCTCGCCTTCCGGCTGAAGCTGCTGCTGGCGGCGGGCTTCGCGCCGCACCTGGCGAGCTGCGCCTCCTGCGGGGAGCCCGAGCACCTGGTCGGCTTCTCCGGCGCCGCCGGCGGGGTCGTGTGCGGCGCCTGCGAGGCGGGCTCGTTCCCGCTCTCCCAGGAGGGCCACGACTTCCTCGTGGCCGCGCTCGGACGACCACTGACCGAGGCGCCGGACGCCGGCGCCACTGCGCTCCAGCAGGCCGAGCGGGCGATCCTCGAGACGCTGGAGCATCACGCCCACGTGCGGCTCCGCGGGGTGGGCGCCCGGTAGGCTGCCGCCGGATGCGCCTCGTCCTGCTCGTCGTCGCCGTCGCGCTGCTCGCGCCGGCCACCGCCCAGGCCGCCTACCGCGACTTCCGCTCCCCGTCGGGCAAGGTCGCCTGCGCCTTCTACTCCGACGCGGAGGTCCCGCCGCTGGTCCGCTGCGACTGGCAGGGCGCCGACGACCAGGGCATCGACCTGCGCGAGACCGGCCGCGCGCGGATCCGCCATGTGACCGACACGGTCATGAACCCGCAGGCGAAGGTGCTGCGCTACGGCCGCAGCACGACCTTCGGGCGGCTCAAGTGCATCTCGCGGCGGCGGGGTATCACCTGCCGCAGCCTGGCCAGCGGCCACGGATTCAGGGTGAGCGTCGAGAAGCGGGAGCGGTTCTGATGTCCGGCGAGAAGTGGGTCTACGACTTCGGCGAGGGCTCGAAGGACATGCGCGATCTGCTCGGCGGCAAGGGCGCCAACGTTGCGGAGATGACGCGCGTGCTCGGCACCGAGCGCGTCCCGGCGGGCTTCACGATCACGACCGAGGCGTGCGTCGCCTACATGAACGACGGCCAGCAGGAGCCGGACGGGATGGCCGAGCAGGTCGAGGACGCGCTGGAGCGCCTGCAGGAGACCGCCGGCAAGACGCTCGGCGACGACGAGGACCCGCTGCTGGTGTCCGTGCGCTCCGGCGCGCGCGAGTCGATGCCGGGCATGCTCGACACGGTCCTCAACCTCGGCCTCAACGACACCTCCGTCGAGGGACTCGCGCGCGCGACCGAGAACGAGCGCTTCGCCTGGGACTCCTACCGGCGCTTCGTGCAGATGTTCGGCAACGTCTCGCACGGCGTCCCCGGCGAGCAGTTCGAGGACGAGATCAAGAAGATCAAGCAGGACCGCGGGGTCAAGGACGACGTCGAGCTCGACGTCGACGCGCTGAAGGAGCTCACGGAGACCTTCAAGGGCCTCTACGAGTTCCCCCAGGACCCGCAGGAGCAGCTGCGCCAGGCGATCCGTGCGGTGTTCGACTCCTGGACGGGCGAGCGCGCGGTCTCCTACCGGCGCCTGAACCGCATCCCCGACGACTGGGGCACCGCGGTCAACGTCCAGCAGATGGTGTTCGGCAACAAGGGCGACACGTCGGGCTCCGGCGTGGCGTTCTCCCGCGACGAGGTCACGGGCGCGCCCGACCCCAGCGGCGACTTCCTGATCAACGCCCAGGGCGAGGACGTCGTCTCCGGCGTGCGCAACACGCTCGACATCGCCGAGATGGCCGACAAGCTGCCCGAGGCGCACGAGCAGCTGATGGAGATCCTGCGCACGCTCGAGGCGCACTACAAGGACATGCAGGACACGGAGTTCACGGTCGAGGAGGGGCAGCTGTACATGCTCCAGACCCGCAACGCCAAGCGCCCGGCGCAGGCGGCGGTGCGGTTCGCGGTCGACGCGGTGTCCGAGGAGCTGCTCACGCGCGAGGAGGCGATCACCACGATCGACCCCTCCACGCTCGACGCGCTGCTGCACCCGACCTTCGACCCGAAGGCGGACTTCGAGGTGCTCGCCAGCGGCGTCGCCGCCTCCCCGGGCGCGGCCAAGGGCGAGGTCGTCTTCACGGCCGCGGAGGCCGTCGCGGCGGGGGCGGAGGGCCGCGACGTCATCCTCGTGCGCCCGTTCACGGAGGCCGACGACGTGGCCGGCTTCCACGCCGCCAAGGGGATCCTGACCTCCGAGGGCGGCAAGGCCTCGCACGCGGCGCTGGTCGCGCGCGGCATGGGCCGCCCGGCGGTGGTCGGCGCGAACGCGCTGACGATCGACCTCAAGGCCAAGGAGATCCGCGTCGGCGACACGACGGTCGGCGAGGGCGACCGGATCGCGATCGACGGCACCAAGGGCTGCGTGACGCTCGAGGACGTCCCGCTCGTGGAGGCCGAGACGACCGAGTACTTCGAGACGGTGCTCGAGTGGTCCGACGAGATCCGCCGGCTCGGCGTGCGCGCCAACGCCGACACGCCCGAGGACGCCCGCAAGGCGCGCGAGTTCGGCGCGGAGGGCATCGGCCTCTGCCGCACGGAGCACATGTTCATGGCCGAGGACCGCCAGCCCAAGATGCGGGCGATGATCATGGCCTCCGACGAGGAGTCGCGGCGCGAGGCGCTCGCCGAGCTGCTGCCGCTCCAGCAGGAGGACTTCGAGGGGCTGTTCGAGGCGATGGCCGGGCTGCCGGTGACGATCCGGCTGCTGGACCCGCCGCTGCACGAGTTCCTCAAGAACCTGCCCGACCTGCGCGCCCAGGTCGAGCGGGCGCGGATCGAGTGCACGGACGACCTCGAGCAGCTCGAGCGCACGCTCGCGCGCGTCGAGGAGATCCACGAGGAGAACCCGATGCTCGGCACGCGCGGCTGCCGGCTGGGGATCCTGATGCCCGAGATCTACGAGATGCAGGTCGAGGCGATCATGCGCGCGGCGACGGCGGTCAAGGAGCGCTCCGGCGACGCCCCGCACGTCGAGGTCATGATCCCGCTCGTGGACTACGAGCAGGAGCTCGAGATCCTGCGCGAGCTGGTGGTCCGGATCGGCGACGAGCAGGACGTGACCGAGGGCGAGGACTACACGGTCGGGACGATGATCGAGCTCCCGCGCGCGTGCTTCGTGGCCGACCGGATCGCCAAGCACGCGGACTTCTTCTCCTTCGGCACCAACGACCTCACGCAGACGGCGCTCGGCTTCTCGCGTGACGACGTCGAGTCGAAGTTCGTGCCGGCCTACATGGAGCGCAAGATCATCGACCGCTCGCCGTTCGAGACGATCGACAAGCCCGGCGTCGGCTGGCTGGTGCGGCTGGCGGCCTGGGTCGGGCGCGAGGCGCACCCGGACCTCAAGCTCGGGATCTGCGGCGAGCACGGCGGCGACCCGGAGTCGATCGACTTCTTCCACATGGCCGGGCTGGACTACGTCTCCTGCTCGACCTTCCGCGTGCCGATCGCCCGCGTGGCGGCCGCGCGGGCGCAGATCGCGCATTCTTCGTGACTTACAGTGCGCGGGCGCCGCGGAACCTTCCGCGGCGAGCGTCATCATGGGCTGTGTGCTGGCGACGCCTCCACATCCGGTCCGCCGTCTCCGCGAGGAGGAGGAATGCACGCTCCGCTCGCCGTTCCAGCGCGACCGTGACCGGATCGTGCACTCGAAGGCGTTCCGGCGCCTGAAGCACAAGACGCAGGTCTTCGTCGCGCCGGAGGGGGACCACTACCGGACGAGGCTCACCCACACCCTCGAGGCGACGATGATCTCCCGGACCGTCGCTCGCGCGCTGGCGCTCAACGAGGACCTCGTGGAGGCGATCGGGCTCGGGCACGACGTCGGGCACCCGCCGTTCGGGCACATCGGGGAGAGCGTGCTGGACGCCTGCCGGCGCGAGCGCTGGGGCGTCGGCTTCCGCCACAACGAGCACTCGCTGCGGGTCGTCGACGTGCTCGAGGACCTCAACCTGACGGAGCCCGTCCGCGACGGGATCCTGCGGCACTCGTCCGGCGCGGGCGAGCCCGCGACGCTCGAGGGCAAGA
>CAVSMP010000009.1:0-29215 GCA_963729155.1 uncultured Solirubrobacteraceae bacterium | reverse complement strand
CGGCGTGGTGGGCTTGGCCTTCGGGCCGGTCGTCTTGGCCGCGGTGCCGGCGGCGCTCGGCTTGGCCGGGGCCTTCTTGGCCGTGCTCGCCGGCGCGCGCTTGGCCGGGGCCCGCCGGGCGGGCGTCGGCTTCGCCGCGGCGGGCGCGGCCGCCTGCTTCTTCTCGAGCTCCGCGACGCGGCGCGAGAGCGCCTCGATCTCGGAGCGCAGGCCCTTCACGTCCTCGAGCACGCGCAAGTCGTCGAAGCTCTCGCGGATCCGCTGAGCGGCGGACGCCACGTCGTCGAGCAGGTTGCGACCGCGGTCGCGCGCCCCCTCGGTTCCTCCTGCGGTGGCCTGGAAGGTGCGTTCGACCGCGCCCCGGACGGCTTCGACGACGTCAGCGGGCTCGCGGGCCTTGTCCTTCTTTGCGGCCTTCTTGTCCTTCTTGGGCATGGTTGCGGCAGTCTACGTCCCCGTGAGCGCGTCCGCGACCATCCACCTGCGCCCGCACGAGGAGGTCGCCGAGCGCGTCCTGCTCCCGGGCGACCCAGGACGCGCGCTGCGGCTCGCACAGCTCCTGCTGGAGAAGCCGAAGATGCTCAACCACAACCGCGGCCTGTGGGGCTACTCGGGGATGGCGCAGGACGGCGTGCCGCTGACGATCCAGAGCACGGGGATGGGCGGGCCGAGCGCCGCGATCGTGCTCGAGGAGCTGATCGAGCTCGGCGCGCGCCGGATCGTCCGCGTCGGGACCTGCGGGGCGCTGGCCGGCGGGCTCGAGCTCGGCTCGCTGCTCGTCGCCGACGGCGTCCTGACGGAGGACGGCACGAGCCGCGCGCTCGGTGCGAGCGGGACCCTGCGGCCCGACCCGGCGCTGCGCGCGGCGCTCGTGACGGCGGCGCCGGCGGCTGCGGCGACCGGGCTCGTAGTGTCCTCCGACCTGTTCTACGACCCCGACCCGAACCGGGCGCGGGGATGGGCGGAGGCGGGCGCGCTCGCCGTCGAGATGGAGGCCGCGACGCTGCTCGCCGTCTGCGCCCGGCACGACGTGGCGGCCGCGATCGTCCTCGCGATCTCCGACGTGGTGGCCGACGGCGCGCGGATCGCCCAGCCCGAGCTCGAGCGCGCCGAGGCCGAGCTGGGCCGGGCCGGGCTCGCCGCGCTCGGCGCCGAGGCCTAGGAAGCGGACTTCTTGGTGCGGGGCTTGCGCGCCTTCGTCGCCGGCTTGTCGACGGCCAGGCGCTCCTGCTCGCGCGGCACGGTGGCCGGCGCGGCGTCGGAGGCGCCCGCCAGCAGCGCGACGTCGCCCGCGAGCTTGGCGAGCTGGGACTCGATCGCCGCGAGCCGCTCGTCGACCGAGGCGAGCGGGTTGGCGCCGTCGGCCTTCAGCGCAGCGAGCCGCTGGTCCAGACGGTCCACGCCGTCCTCGATGCCCTCGAGGCGCTGGGAGACCGAGCGCAGCCGGCGCGTGAGCCGCTCCACGTCGGCGGCCGACGGGATGTTGAGCGCCCCCAGCGCGGCCTCCTGGGCCTGCGTGGCCTTCTCGCGCGCGTCGAATGCGCGCGTGAGGGCGCCGTTGACCAGCGGGTTCTCCAGCAGATCCTGCGCCAGCTTGCCGAGGGCGTCCTCGCCCTGCTTGGCGAGCCGACCCCGCAGCCCCTCGTCTGCCATGGTGTTCCTCCAGCCGCTAAGTTCGAATTCCGGTCAGAGCGGGCACGCTAGCGCACACCCGGAGGCCATCCGGGGAGGGGGAGGACGATCTCTTGACCTCAGGTAGAGGCTAAGGTGCCGCACGACCCCAACCCGTTCGCCCAGAATGACCGCAAGGTTACGCCCGATCCGTCGTTGTTCATTGCATGCGCCCCTGGTCCCTCGATAGCTTCCCCTTCCTCGCGGGATGATCCGACGCCCTTTTCTCACCGCCGCGGTAACTGCCGCGCTCTACGCGACCGTGCTCGTGAGCACGGCGTCCGCGCAGTTGCACAACGTGCGCGTGACGCTGGTCACGGGGCAGGTCATGACGGTGCAGGTCGAGGTGCCCGAAGGCGCGACCGCGACCGCCGCGCAGATCCCGCCCCTGCCGGCGCCGACGCAGACGATCGAGGACCTCGGGCCCGTCCAGGTGCCGACGGTGGTGCCGACGCCGCAGGTGCCGCTGCCCACGGCCACGCCGCAGGTGCCGAACCTGCCGATCCCGACGCCCACGGCTGACGAGCCGGGGACTCCCGACACGCCGGCCACGCCCGACAACCCGGTCACCGGCGGCGGTGGCGACGACGGTGGCGACGGCGGCCAGACCACGGCCCCGGTACCGACCAAGGGCAAGGAGAAGCGGCCCGGCGCCAACACCGAGACCCTCAAGCGCGAGGTGAGGAAGAAGGAGCGCAAGGTCCGCGAGACCGCCACGGCCCCGGACCCCGCCAACCCCGGCCGCAACGTCGACGGCACGCCGACGCTCGACAACCCGACCTTCTCACTGTCGACCCCCGGCGCCGCTCCGATCGGCGTGCCGAACTTCTTCATCGACAAGTTCCGGATCCCGCCCTTCCTGCTCTCGATCTACCAGGCGGCGGGCATCCAGTACGGCGTCCGCTGGGAGATCCTCGCCGCGATCAACGAGATCGAGACGGACTACGGCCGCAACCTCAACGTCTCCTACGCCGGCGCCGTCGGCTGGATGCAGTTCATGCCCGCCACCTGGAAGATGTACGGCGTCGACGCCAACCGCGACGGCAAGAAGGACCCCTTCAACCCGGTCGACGCGATCTTCGCCGCCGCGCGCTACCTGCGCGCCGCCGGCGCCGACAAGGACATCCGCCGCGCGATCTTCGCCTACAACCACGCCGACTGGTACGTCGACTCCGTCCTCCTGCGCGCGCGGGTGATCGGCGGGATCCCGAGCAACCTCGTCGGCTCGCTCACCGGCCTCACGCAGGGCCGCTTCCCCGTCCACTCGAAGGCCACCTACGCCGACGACATCACCGAGCGCGACATCAAGAAGCTCAAGGGCGAGGGCAACAAGGCGGTCGTCGTCGAGTCCGGCACCCAGCGCCGCGGGATCAAGATCTTCTCGCGCCGTGGCGCCGCCGTGATCGCGGTCAACGACGGCCGCGTCACCGCGATCGGCACGAGCAAGCGCCTCGGGCGCTACATCAAGCTCCAGGACGTCTACGGCAACACGTACACGTACGCGCACCTGGCGAAGGTCTCCAAGCGCTACCCCGCGCCGAAGGACAAGAAGGTCTCCAGGCGCGAGATCAAGGAGGAGCTCAAGCTCCCCGCCGAGGACCTGCCGCCGACCGTCGAGGCGTCCGGCTCGAAGGCGCCGGCCTCCCGCGCGCCGAAGCAGAAGGCCGCCGAGAAGGCCGCTCCGCGCGTCACCAAGCGGGCCGACCGCGCCAGCGCGACCGGCAAGGCCGCCAAGGAGCGCCTGTTCGCCAACCCGCGGCGCAAGAACGCCGCCGAGGCCGGCGGCGCCCAGCAGGAGTTCGAGCGCACGGGCCGCATCGACGGCGTGGCGACCTTCCAGGGCTACCTGAGCCGCGTCTACGGCCTGGACCGCAGCGACGTGCGGCTGAAGCCCCTCAGGAAGGGCTCGCAGGTCGTCGCCGGCACGATCCTCGGGCGGATCGGCAAGACGCAGGAGAACTCGGCGCCGCACACCCTGTTCGAGATCCGGCCCGCCGGCCGCGGCGCCCCGCGCATCGACCCGAAGCCGATCCTCGACGGCTGGAAGCTCCTCGAGTCGACCGCGATCTACCGCGCCGCCGGCAAGAACCCGTTCTTCGGCACGGAGTCCGGCGCCCCGTCGATCGGCCAGATCCTGCTCATGAGCAAGGACTCCCTGATCGAGCGCGTGATCAACAACCCGCGGATCCAGCTCTACGAGTGCGGCCGCCGCGACGTCGAGTCGGGCCAGATCGACCGGCGCGTGCTCGCCACGCTCGAGTTCCTGGCCGCCTCGGGCTTCAAGCCGACGGTCACCTCGCTGCGCTGCGGCCACTCGCTGATGACGGCGTCGGGCAACGTGTCCGAGCACTCCACGGGCAGCGCGGTCGACATCGCCGCGATCAACGGCATCCCGATCATGGGCCACCAGGGCCCGGGCTCGATCACGGAGCTGACGGTCCAGCGCCTGCTGACGCTGCAGGGCACGATGAAGCCGCACCAGATCATCTCGCTGATGAAGTTCGACAACTCGGACAACACGTTCGCGATGGGCGACCACGCGGACCACATCCACGTCGGCTTCCACTCGCTCTACGGCAGCAACTCCAAGACGGCAAAGCAGGTCAACGCGATCCTCAAGCCCAAGCAGTGGATCAAGCTGATCGACCGGCTGGGCGAGATCGACAACCCGACCGTGCGCCGCACGCCGTCGCGGTTCTCGCTGGACGCCAAGCCGCCCGAGCGCGCGTCCGGCGCCCACAAGGGCGAGTAGCCGTCCGCCGGCACGCGGTCCCGTGACGGAGCGCCGGTTCGGCTTCGTGCAATGGGAGTTCGCCGGGCGGTTGGGGCCCGACCCCGGGCGCTACCCCGTGCGCCGCTTCGCCGGCGACGACGTGCAGGAGATCGTGGTCATCGGCGGGCTTGAGGCGCCGCGGCGCTCCCTGCGGCCACAGCGGCGCCGCGCCCGGGCGGTCTCCGAGGCGTCCGCCGAGCCGGTCGAGGTCACCCGCGCCACGGTGATCGACGCGACCCCGATCTACGAGCGCGACGCCGCCGAGGCCTGGCTCGAGGAGGCGGCGGGCGAGCGTGCCGACGAGGTCGTGGCGGGGGCGCTCGCGGTGCTCAACCGCGCGGTCGCCGGCCACCGCGTCGCCGCCGCGGACCCGCTGCAGGCCGACGCCGACCCGGCGCGCGCGCTCGTGACCCGGCTCGGGTACGGCCTCGGCGAGCAGGTCGCCGACGGCGAGTGGGAGGCCGCGCGCGAGCTGCCCCCGCCGCGGGAGAAGCGCTCGCGCGCGCTCGTGCCGCAGCAGCGGCTCGCCGCGCTCCTGAGCGGCCGCGACGTCGCCCTGGCCTGCGAGGAGCTCGCCCTCCGGGCGCGCGGCGACCTCGAAGCGGGCCGCCAGCGCGAGGCCGCGATGCAGCTGCACCTCGCGCTCGAGGCGGCCGTCGTCGAGCTCGAGAGCTGGCGCGGGCGCTCGGACATGGGCCGGCGGATCGACGAGCTGGCGGGGCTGCGGGGGGACGCCGCGGCCGCGGCGAACGCGGCGATCCAGGGTGGGTTGGAGCCGGAGGCCGTGTCCGGGTTCTCCGCCGCGCTGGAACGCCTCGAGGCGGCCCTGCGGGCCCGTGCCGCCGGGGAGGCCGCCGCTCCGCCCGGGTCCTAGCGTCGGCCGGGGGCGTGCTCAGACGACGCGCGGGGCGGGCGGTACGACGGCGACCGCGACTGCGGCGCGGTCCTTCTCGTGGCGCTCGGAGAGCTCGTGGATGTACTGGGCGATCGTGGCGGTGAGGTGGCGGGGCGCGGGGGTCGTGGCGGTCAACAGGTCCTCCTTGTACGATGGTTGTCGTACCGTAACAGATAGTTCGATGAACGTCGTACAAGAACAGGACACTATCGCCCAGCCCGCGCGTGCGGAGCTCGACCTCGCGACCGTGCTGCATGCGCTGAGCGACCCGATGCGCCTGCGGATCGTGGCCGCGCTGGCCGCCACGGACGAGCCGCCCGCGTGCGGCGCGTTCGACCTGCCCGTGACGAAGTCCACGTGCACCCATCACTTCAAGGTGCTGCGCGAGGCCGGCGTGATCTCCCAGCGCCAGCGGGGCACGGCGCGGCTGAACTCGCTCCGGCGCGCGGATCTCGACGCGCGCTTCCCGGGCCTGCTCGACTCCGTGCTGCGCGCTGCCTGAACGCACCGCCCACCTGATCGTCGCGGGGATCGTGGCGGCGGTGGTCGCCTGGGGCGGTGCGTTCGCCGTCGTGCTCGCGGGCTTGACGGCGGTCGGGGCGAGCAACGCGCAGGCCGCCTCCGGGCTGCTGGCCGTGTCGGTCGGGATGGGCGTCCTGACGGTCTGGCTCGCGACGCGCGAGCGGATCCCGGTCACCATCGCGTGGTCGACGCCCGGAGCGGCGCTGCTCGTGTCGGCCGGGGCGGTCGAGGGCGGCTGGCCGGCCGCGGTCGGCGCCTTCCTCGTGACGGGCGTGCTGCTCGCGCTGGCGGGGCTGTGGCGCCCGCTCGGGCGGCTGATCGCGGCGATCCCGGGCCCGCTGGCGAACGCGATGCTGGCCGGCGTGCTGCTGAGCGTCTGCCTCGCCCCCGTGCGCTTCGCCGCCGAGTCCCCGCTGGCCGCCGCGCCGATCGTGCTCACCTGGGCGGTGCTGCTGCGCGTGGGACGGCGCTGGGCGATCCCCGGCGCGCTCGTCGCCGCGGCGCTCGTCGTCGCCGTCGACCCGTCCGGGCGCGACAGCGGCGTCGGGCTGCTCCCGTCGCCCGAGTGGACCACGCCCGTGTTCGAGCCGGGCGTCCTCGTCGGGCTCGCGCTGCCACTGTTCATCGTCACGATGGCCTCCCAGAACGTGACCGGCATGACGGTGCTCGCCACCTACGGCTACCGGCCGCACCTGCCCGTCGTGCTGGCGGGGACGGGCGCCGCGACCGTCGCCGCGGCGCCCTTCTGCGGCCACGCGCTCAACCTCGCGGCGATCAGCGCCGCGCTGACAGCGGGGCCGGACGGCGGCCGCGACCCGGCACGCCGCGCGGCATGAGCGCCCCGCGCAACCTGGTCAACCTCAGCGGCGTCGGCAAGGGCTACGCCGCTCGCACGATCCTGAGCGACCTCACCCTCGGCGTGGCCGCGGGCGACCGGATCGGGGTCGTCGGCCGCAACGGCGACGGCAAGTCGACGCTGCTGCGGCTGATCGCGGGCACCGAGGAGCCCGACGCCGGCGCCGTCACGCGCACGGGCACGGTCACGCTGGAGCTGCTCGGCCAGGGCGACGACCTCGACCCCGCCCGCACGATCCGCGAGGAGCTCGTCGGCGGCCGCGCCGACCACGAGTGGGCGGGAGACCCCGTGTTCCGCTCCGTCCTCGACGGCCTGCTCGGCGGTGTGGAGCTGCGCCGCTTCCCGCAGGGTCTGGAGACGCCGATCGTGCCGTTGTCCGGCGGCGAGCGGCGCCGGATCGCGCTCGCCCGCACGCTGCTCGACAACCCGGAGCTGCTGCTGCTCGACGAGCCCACCAACCACCTCGACGTCGAGGGCGTCGACTGGCTGGCGCGCCACCTCGCCGCACGCCGCGGCACGCTGCTGGTGGTCACGCACGACCGCTGGTTCCTCGACGCGGTCTGCACCGCCACATGGGAGGTCGCCGACGGGGGCGTGCACCAGTACGAGGGCGGCTACGCGGCCTACGTGCTGGCGCGGGCGGAGCGCGAGCGCGTCGAGGCGGTGCGCGAGGAGCGCCGCCAGGGGCTGCTGCGCAAGGAGCTGGCCTGGCTGCGCCGCGGCCCGCCGGCGCGCACCTCCAAACCGCGCTTCCGGATCGACGCCGCCGAGGCGCTCATCGAGGGCGAGCCGGAGCCGCGCGACAAGACCGAGCTGCTGCGCTTCGCCGGCTCACGGCTCGGGGACCGCGTGCTCGACGCGGTGGACGTCAGCGTCGCCTACGACGGGGAGCCGGTGCTGCGGCACGCGACCTGGCGGCTCGGCCCGGGCGACCGGGTCGGCCTCGTCGGGGTCAACGGCTCGGGCAAGACGACGCTGATCCGGCTGTTCGCGGGCGAGCGCGAGCCCGACGCCGGCGTCGTCGAGCGCGGCGCGACCGTCAAGGTGGCCATGCTCTCCCAGGACACGGCCGAGATCCCGGGCGAGCTGCGGGTGCTCGAGGCGCTCGAGGCAGTCAAGGGCCGCGCGACGCTCGGCGACGGGCGGGAGCTCACGGCGGGCCAGCTCGCGGAGCGCTTCGGATTCCGCGGCGAGAAGGGCCGCACGCTCGTCCGCGACCTCTCCGGCGGCGAGCGCCGCCGGCTGCAGCTGATGCGGCTGCTGATGGGCGAGCCGAACGTGCTCCTGCTCGACGAGCCGACCAACGACCTCGACATCGACACGCTGCGCGCCCTCGAGGACCTGCTGGACGGCTGGCCGGGCACGCTCGTCGTGGTCAGCCACGACCGCTACTTCGTCGAGCGGGTCTGCGACGACGTCCACGGCCTGCTCGGCGACGGCGGGGTCCGGCACCTGCCCGGCGGGATCGAGCAGTACCTCGAGCTGCGCCGCGCGGCCGCCGCCATCGCCGCGCCCCGGCGCGCCACCGCCCGAACCGGCGGCTCACCGGCCGGCAGCGTCCTGCGCGCCGCGCGCAAGGAGGCGGCGCGGCTCGAGCGCGCGCTGGCGCGGCTCACGGAGCGCGAGCGGGAGCTGAACGCCGACATGGCGGCGAGCGCGACGGACCACGAGCGGCTGCGCGAGCTGCAGGCGCAACTCGACGCCGTCGGCGCGGAGCGCGAAGATGCCGAGACGGCTTGGCTCGAGGCGGCGGAGACCGCGGAAGGAGACCGATGACCGACATGGAGGCGCTCGAGGCGCTGGTGGGCGAGTGGACGACCGAGGCGACGATGCCCGGCACCGGCGAGCCCGTGCACGGCGAGATGACCGTCGAGTGGCTCGAGGGCGGCGGCTATCTGATCCAGCGCTCGACGATGGAGGACCCGCGGTTCCCGCGAGCGATCACGGTGATCGGTCCCGACCGCAGCGGCGAGATGATCGTCCAGCACTACTTCGACTCCCGCGGCGTGGCGCGGGTCTACGAGATCGCGCTCGAGCACGGGGTGCTGACGCTGTCACGCGACGATGCGGACTTCGCCCAGCGCTTCACGGGCCGCTTCAGCGACGACGGCTCGACCGTAGAGGGCGCCTGGGAGCGCACGGAGGAGGACGGCACCTGGGTGCACGACTTCGACCTCGTCTACCGGAGGAGGACCTAGCGGCCGAGCGTGCGCAGGAACGCGTCGGCGTGCTCCTGCACGGCGGCGAGCGCCTCGCGGACCTCGGCCAGGCCGGCGCGCAGCTCCGGGTCGCCGACCTCGACGGGCCGCATCGAGTCCTGCAGCTCGGACAGCCGGTCGTCCGCCTCGGCGACGGCGTCGGCGGCGTCCTCGACGAGCTCGCGCGGCTGCGCGGCCGCATGCGTGGACCCGCGCGGAGCGAGCGCGCGAGCTTCGAGGCCGTGGCGCTCCGCGAAGGAGCTGTGGGTGCGCCGGGCGCGCCCGTACGCGCGCTGGACGGGGCGGAAGAGCTGCTCCTCCAGCCGGTCGGCGCTGCCCTCGTCGAGCCGCTCGTAGGCGGCCTCGACCAGCGCCAGCGCGGCGCCGATCTCCTCCGCGGCCCCGGCGACGGTCTCCAGCAGCTCCTGGCGCGCCTCGCGCGCGATGTAGGACATGCAGCTGACAGTAGAAGGCCCGCTGCGCAACACTGCTCACCATGCTGGGGCGCTGCTGGGAGCCGTGATCGCGCTGTCGCCGGGCGCGCAGGCGGCGCAGGAGCCGTTCTGCCGGCCGCCGGCCCGTGAGACGCGGATGCAGGTCTACCAGCGGATCCGCGGCGAGTTCGGGTTCCGCGCCGACGAGGCGTACATCCGGAGCCTGATCCGCCGCGGCTTCGTCCTCACCTGTGGTCAGACCCTCGAGTCCACGACCACGCACACCACCGTCGAGCTCTCGCGGCCGCTCGGCGACCGACGCTGATCGACGCCACGACCGGCAAGCCGGGAGCAAGGACTGGCCCTAGAGCGCCGCGACGACGGCTTCGAGCTCCGCCACCACGTCACCCGAGAGCTTGACCGCCGCGCGGTGGTCGTACGGGGTCGGGCCCATGGTGACGATCGCGAGCGCGCCGCCGGCGTCGAGGGTGACCTCCGGCAGCTCGGCGACCGGCCAGACCTCGAGCGAGGAGCCGACGCACAGCAACAGGTCCGCGCGGGCGGCCAGCGCATAGCCGCGCTGGATCTCGGCCTCCGGGAGCAGCTCGCCGAACAGCGTGACGTCGGGCTTGAGCGGCAGGCCGCAGTCGCAGCGCGGTATCCCGTCCGGCTCGGCGTCCATCCGCCCGCGGGTCTCCGCCAGCGGGTACGAGGCGCCGCACCCCAGGCACGAGGCGGTCGCCACCGAGCCGTGGACCTCGATCGGGTCGGTGCTGCCCGCGGCGGCGTGCAGGCCGTCGATGTTCTGCGTGATCACCGCGTCGAGGGCGCCGCGGCGCTCGAGCTCGACGAGCGCCCGGTGCGCGCCGTTGGGCTGCTTGCCGTCGAGGATCGCGAAGCGCTGCCCGTAGAAGCCCCAGAACGTCGCGGGGTCGCGCCGCCAGACGGAGATGTGGGCGACCTTCATCGGGTCGACGTTCGCCCACAGGCCGGTCTGCGGCGAGCGGAAGTCCGGGATCCCCGACGGCACGGAGATCCCGGCGCCCGTCAGCGCCACCACCGAGCCCGCCGCGCGGATCAGCCCGGCGAGCTCGGTCGCCGAGCTCACTTGATGATCGGGTCCGTGGGGGGCCGCGGACCCGGTCATCTACCCTCGAACCTCGGCGTGCGCTTGCCGAGGAAGGCGGAGATCCCCTCCTTCGCGTCCTCGGAGGTGAAGGCCTCGAGGAAGCCGGCCTTCTCGGCCTCGATGCCCTCGTCGAGGTCGCCCGCGTGGGAGACGCGCTTGATCTGCTCGAGCGCGACGGGCGCCTGCCGCGCGAGCCTGCGGCCCCAGTTCAGCGCCGCGTCGAAGAGCTCGTGGTCGGGCACGACCGTGTTGACGAGGCCGTACTCGAACGCCTCGCTCGCCAGGATCGGGTCGCCCGTCGTGTTCATCTCCAGCGCCTTGGCCGGCCCGACGAGCCGCGGCAGCCGCTGCGTGCCGCCGAAGCCGGGGATGATCCCGAGGGCGATCTCGGGCTGGCCGAACGACGCCGAGAACCCGGCGATGCGCGCGTCGCAGGCCATCGCGATCTCGCAGCCGCCGCCGAGCGCCAGGCCGTTGACGGCGGCGATCGTCATCACCCGCGAGCGCTCCCACGAGCGGAACAGCCCGTGCGCGCGGTCGAGCAGATCGCGGCCGCCGGCCTCGTCCATCCGCGTGAACGCCTTGATGTCGGCGCCCGCGCAGAACAGCGCGGGGTTGGGCGAGGCGACGACCATCGCCCGCGCGCTGCCCTCGACGTCGGCCCAGGCCTTCTCGAGCGCCTCGACGACGTCGGGCGAGAGGGAGTTGGCGGGCGGGTTGTCGAGCCACAGGACGGCGACGTCGCCGCGCCGGTCGAGCTTGACGGGCGCCTGCTCGTAGCCCGCCTCGGGCCGCGGGTAGGGGTAGAAGCCCTGGCCGCTCTTGGCGCCGAGGCGCCCCTGGGCGACCAGCCGGCGCAGGATGAGCGGCGGCTCGAAGTGCTCGCCCCACTCGTCCTCGGCGCGCTCGAGCGCGGCCAGCACGTCGTCGAGGCCGCGGAGGTCGGCGCGGGCGAACGGGCCGGGAACCATCCCGGTGCCCATCATCATCCCGAGGTCGACGTCGCGGATGCCGGCGACGCCCTCCTCGAGCACGAGGCAGGCTTCGACGAGCGCCTTCAGCGTGAAGCGCTCCGCGAGCTCAGTGCTCATAGAAGCCCTTCCCGGTCTTGGCGCCGAGGTGGCCCTCGGAGACGAGCGCCTCCATCCGCCTGGGCACGTGGAAGCGGTCCCCGTAGGCGTCGTGCATATCGCGCGCGACCTTCACCACCGTGTCGAGGCCGCTCATGTCGGCGACGCGGAAGGGGCCCATCGGCATCCCGGCGTGCTCGGTGACGTGCGCGTCGAGCTCCTCCGGGGAGGCGCCCGTCTCGTCCTGGTGGCGCCAGATCTCCGAGGCCGCCGAGGTCAGGATGCGGTTGACGACGAAGCCCGGGCACTCCGCGCAGCGGATCGGCGTCTTGCGGATCGCCTGGGCGAAGCTCGCGGCAGCCTGCAGCGTGGCCTGCGAGGTCTCCTCGCCCTCGACGATCTCGATCAGCCGCATCGCCGAGGCGGGCCAGAAGAAGTGGAAGCCGACCACCTTGTCCGGGCGGTTCGTCGCGTCGGCGATCTCGGAGATCGAGAGCCCGGAGGTGTTGGTGGCGAGGACCGCGTGCCCCGGCGTGGCGGCGTCGAGGTCGGCGAAGACGTCGTGCTTGACCCCCATCCGCTCCGGCACGGCCTCGATCGCGAAGTCGACGTCGCCGAACCCGTCGTAGGCGGTCGTGCCGGTGATCAGCGCCAGCGTGCGCTCGACCTGCTCGGCGCCCTGCTCGGCCGTGAGCTTGTCCTTGGAGACCAGCTTGCCGACCTGCTCCTCCGTCACCTCGCGGGCCTTCTGGAGCCCCGCGTCCACGAACTGCTGCTCGACGTCCTTGAGCAGGACGGGGATCTCGGCGGCCGCGATCACCTGGGCGATCTCGCCGCCCATCACGCCCGCGCCGACCACCGCGGCTTTGAAGACGAACATGGGCCGGACCCTAGCGGCGGGGCTGTCCGAACTGCATCTCCGCCTTGCGCTCGTTGGCGAAGCGCGTGACGGTGCGCCGCAGGGCGTCGGTCATCGCCCGCCGCACGAACAGCAGGTCGACGACCGGGGTGAACGGCGTGTGGTCCTTGATCTGGTACTCGAGCGAGAGCGTGATCTCGACCGAGTCCGGGCCCGGGTCGAACTTGACCGTCTGGCGCCCGGTCATCGTGGCGTCCTCGACCTCGAGCGTCTGGCCCGTGCGCATCTCGTAGGAGACGACGCGCTCGGACACCCGGCCGCGGCCGCCCGGCGGGGACTCCCAGACGAGCTCGGCGCCGCGGTCTGGCCAGCCCGCGTCGAGCGAGACGACGTGGCCGAAGCCGTCGATCCACGCCGGCCAGCGGTGCGGGTCGTACCAGAGCGCCTCAGCGTCGGCCGCCCGTCCGGGCACGGTGATCGACGCCGTGGCGCGGCCCATCAGCTCCGCAGCTCCGCCCGGATGGCTTCGATCGAGGCGACGATGCGGTCCAGCCGCGGGGCGAGCTCGTCGCGCAGCCGCTCCAGCTCCGCGCGGCCCTCGTCGGTGGCCCGGTAGAAGCGGCGCGAGCGCCGCTCCGGATGCTCCCACTCCCCCGCCACCAGCCCCTGCGCCTCGAGCGAGCGCAGCAGCGGGTACATCGTGTTCGGGTTCACGTGCAGCGCGCCGCCCGTGAGCGCCTCGATGCGCTCGATCAGCTGGTTGCCGTAGGCCGGCTTGCGCGACGCGAAGTGCAGCACGAGCAGCGGCAGCAGGCCGGCGCGGCGCAGGTCGCCGATCAGCGGGTCGCCCGACCCGGCGCCGCGAGCGCCGGGCGTGGGCTGCTCGACCGCCGCCCGCGCCGCCTCCAGCCCTGCGGCGGAGGCGGCTCGGGTTGTCCTGTGCGACCTCTGGGGCACCCGGATCAGATTGCCGCGTTTTCCCGTCCTCGCAAGCTCGGACAGGAAAGCCGCAGTTACCACTTACGCAGCCGCGGGCTCCTCGACGCGGCGCGGCAGCAGCGTCTCGCGCGCGATCACGAGCCGCTGGATCTGCGACGTGCCCTCGTAGAGCTGCATGATCTTGGCGTCGCGCATGAGCTTCTCGACGGGGTAATCCTTGATGAAGCCGTAGCCGCCGTAGACCTGGACGGCGTCCGTGGCGACCTCCATCGCGGCGTCCGCGGCGAAGCGCTTGGCGTGCGAGGACTCCAGCGTGTTGCGGCGGCCCTGGTCGAGCAGGACGGCCGAGTTCCACGTGGCCAGGCGCGAGAGGTGCACCTTCGTCGCCATGTCGGCGATCATGAACTGGATCGCCTGGTGCATCGCGATCGGCACGCCGAACTGGACGCGCTCCTTGGAGTAGCTCGTGGCGAACTCGAAGGCGGCGCGGGCGATGCCGGTGGCCATGGCCGCCACGCCGGGGCGCGTGCGGTCCAGGGTCATCATCGCGATCTTGAAGCCCTTGTTCTCCTCGCCGATCAGGTGGTCGGCCGGGATCTCGGTCTCGTTGAAGGTGATGGTCGCGGTGTTGGAGGCCCGCTGGCCCATCTTGTCCTCCTTCTTGTCCACCGTGACCGTGTCGTCCTTGGGCACGAGGAAGCAGGAGATCCCGCGGTGGCCGGCGTCCTTGTCCGTCTTGGCGTAGACGGTGAACCAGTCGGCGTAGCCGCCGTTGGTGATGAAGCACTTGGAGCCGTTGAGGACGTACTTGTCGCCCTTCTTGACGGCGGTCGTGCGCATGCCGGAGACGTCGGAGCCCGCGTCGGGCTCGGTCAGGCAGAAGGAGGCGAGCTTGAAGTCCTCGGTGAGCATCCCGAGGTACTGCTTCTTGAGCTCCTCCGAGCCGGCCAGCGCGAGCGGCGCGGAGGCCAGCCCGTTGGCGCCGAGCGACGTCGTGATGCCCGAGCAGCCCCACGAGAGCTCCTCCTCGATGATGCATCCATCCAGATAGGACGCGCCGGGCCCGCCGTACTCCTCGGGCACGTGGGTGTTCATGAGGCCCAGCTCCCAGGCCTTGCGCAGCACGTCGTCCGGCCACGAGCCGTCCTTGTCGTGCTCCCAGGCGACGGGGCGGATCTCCTTCGTCGCGAAGTCGTGCGCCATCTCGCGCAGCGCCTTCTGCTCGTCGGTCAGCGTGAAATCGACCACAGTGGTTGGCTCCTCGATTCGTGCGCGATTGACTGGTCAGTCAATGCTTCGGATGATGGTACCCCGTTCAGCCGAATACCGCCCACAGGACCAGGGCGATCGAGCCGATCAGCACAAGCGCGGTCACGATCGCCAGGGCGTACTGATCCGGGAAGAGCACCGGGCGCCTCGGGGCCATCGTCCTGCGTCTGAGCCTCCGCCACATGGGCACAATCGTGATGCATGCAGGAAGCCTTCGGCGTCGTCATCTTCGTCGTGGTCGGCCTCGGGGCCGTGATCGCGGTGATCTCGCTGTTCGGGCGCTCGCGTCTGTACGACGACATCGGGCGCGGCGGGCTCTCGATCGGCGAGGACCGCGACATGCGGCCGAGCGGCACGGGCGGCCAGCCCGTGTCCCGTGCCGAGCGCGAGGACGACATCCGCCAGATGCTCGAGGCGCGCAACGCCCGGCGGGCCGCGCAGGGCCGCCCGACCGTCGACGTCGAGGCCGAGCTGGCGGAGCTGACACGGCCGTCCGCGGCCACGGATCCGGAGATCCTCGAGGAGGTCCGCGCGCTCGTCGAGGCGCGCAACGCGCGCCGCGTCGCCCGGGGCCAGGAGCCGCTCGACGTCGAGGCCGAGATCGCGCGTCAGCTCCGCGATCTCCCTGGGTGAACCCAGGAACCAGCGATGCTCGCGGCGCTGGTTCCTGGGTAGGCTGCCGCGCATGGCAGACGTGCGCCGCTACGAGCTCGAGGAGCTCTCCAACCGCCCTGGCACCTACTACAACCCCACGACCGAGGTGGTGATCGTGGTCGACGACTCGACGGCGATCGAGACCGGCCTGGTCGACGAGGACGACGAGCAGGAGTGGGTCCTGCTCGGCGACGAGCCGGCGGTCGACGAGCACAAGCGCGACGAGCTGGTCACGGCCTTCGAGACCCGCAGCGTCGGCACCGGGCCGGAGACCGACGACGAAGAGGTCGAGGACGAGGACGAGCTCGAGCCCGACCCGGACGACTACTGAGGGGTCGTCTCGAGGCCTGAGAGGCGCGCCTGCTCGGCGAGCGCCTCGCGCATCGCCTGCAGCGCCGGCCGCTCCGCCGTGCCGCGGCGCACGGCCGTGAAGATACGCCGCTCGAGCGGCCCCGAGGCCGGTGGGCGCCAGACGAAGCCCTCGATCTCGTTGTGCAGCCCGAGCGCGGGCACGAGCCCGACGGCGCCCCGGCCGGCCACGAGCGAGAGGATCAGCCGCACGTCGTCGACGTTGTGGCGGATGTTCGGCTCGTAGCCGCCGATCGAGCGGCAGGCACGCGTGATCATGTCGTTCCAGGCGGTGCCGGTCTCGCCGCCCGCCCACTCGTAGCCGCGCAGGTCCGCGAAGGCGATCGTCTCCTGGCCCTCCGCCGGGTGGCCGACGGGAACGGCGAAGACGAGCGCGTCGCGGCACAGCTCGCGGTGCTCGAGCGCCGGGTCGCGCTGGCGCGGCGCGTGGTCGTACTCCTCGGCGATCACGAGGTCGACGTCGCCGAGGCGCAGCGCCGGCAGCGCGTTCTCGGCCTCGGCCTGCACGAGCTCGCACCGCAGCTCCGGGATGGCGCTCCTCGAGCGGCCCGAGCGCCGGGATCACGAGCGCGTGCGCGCCGGTCTGGAAGCACGCCACGCGGACGCGCCCGGCGATCTCGCCGGCCGCGCGCGCGAGATCGGCCTCGGCCGCCTCCAGCCGCGCGATCACCGCGTCGGCGTGGCCGACCAGCCGGTGGCCGGCCTCCGTGAGCTGCACGCCGCGCCCGACGCGCTCGATCAGCCGCACCCCGGCGTCGCGCTCGAGCGCCGCGAGCTGCTGGGAGACCGCCGAGGGCGTGTAGGAGAGCGCCTCGGCGACGGCGGTGACCGTGCGGCGCGCGGCCAGCTCGCGCAGCAGCCGCAGGCGGCGGACGTCGAGCATCGTGAAGCCGACCTTACAGGTTCCATGCAGGAACACTCGCTGGACGTAAAGGGATTCCGGTCCGACACTGTTCCCATGACCTCCCCCGCCACCCTCTCTCCTCCTCCCCGCCGGGCCGGTCGACGCCGGAACCCTCGCCCGCCTGGCCGCCCTCGACGAGGCCGCGCCGCTGACCGGCGACGTCCTGCTCGCCGTCGCCGACGGCGAGGCCGTCGCCGCGATGTCGGTCGCCGACGGCCGCGTGGTCGCCGACCCGTTCGCCCGCACGGGCGACGCCGTCGACCTGCTGCGCCTGCGGGCGCGGCAGGAGCACTCAGGGCCGGCGCGCCGCCTCGGCCTCGGACTCGGCCGCCTCGGCCTCGCCGCCTGACCCCGGCTCGTCCGCCGAGCGCGCGGTGCGCTGTCCCCGCTCCTCGCGCTTGGCGTCGGCCTCGGGGTCGCGCTTGTCGGCGATGATCGAGGCGATGATGCCGATCGCGAACGCGACCGCCACGATCGCCAGCGAGCCGACGGGGCCGATCTTGTAGACGTCCTCGATCAGCAGCTTGACCGCGACCAGCGCGAGCACCACCGCGATCGTCTCGTCGAGGTAGCGGAAGCGCCGGATCATGCCCTCCACGAGGACGAACAGCGCGCGCAGGCCGAGCAGCGCGAACACGTTGCCCATCCAGATCAGCACGGAGTCGCGGGTGATCGCGAAGGCCGCGGGGATCGAGTCGACGGCGAACGCGATGTCGGCGGCCACGATCGCCGCCAGGCACAGGAAGATCGGCGTGACGTGGCGGCGTGCCGTCGATCTTCCAGAACCACTTGCCGCCGTGGTCGTCGGGAGTGACCGGGAAGAACTTCCGGACGAGCCGCACGACGAAGTTCTTGTCCGGGTCGACGCTCTCGTCGACGCCCTGCAGGATCCGGTAGGCCAGGACCAGCAGCAGGACGCCGAGCACGTAGATCACGAAGTGGAACTGCTCGATCAGCGCGACGCCGCCGAGGATCGCCAGCCCGCGCAGCACCAGCGCCGCCGCGATGCCCCAGAACAGCAGCCGGGCCCGGTACTCCTCCGGGGTCCCGAAGTACGAGAACAGCAAGAGGAAGACGAACAGGTTGTCGAGCGACAGCGAGCGCTCGATGAAGTACACGGTCGTGTACGTGATCGCGTCGTCGGCGTCGGAGAGGACGAGCACGACGAGCGCGACGAGCAGCGAGAAGACGAGCCAGCCGACGCTCCACCACACGCCCTCGCGGAAGCTCGGCTCCCGGCCGCGCGCGAAGAAGTGCAGGTCGACCCACAGGCACACGACCGTGACGACGGCCAGGATCACCCACGGCAGCGGGCCGCTGAAGAACGCGAAGACGACAGCATCAGACGAAGAAGAAGACGAGCGCGAGCACCACGTAGACCGCCAGCAGCTGCAGGCCCTCGAACCAGGTCGACTCACCCTCCTGGGTGACCTGCTGCGCGATCAGGATCGCTAGGACGATCGCCCCGAGCTCGAGCCCGTTGAACACCAGCGCCATCGGGTACGGCCCGACCACGAACGAGAGCAGCACCAGCACGGGGGCCGCGAACAGTGCGATCTGCGCGCTCGAGCCGATCGCGATGTTGACCGCGAGGTCCATCTTGTCGCGAGCGGCGAAGTAGATCGCCACCCAGTGCTCGGCCGCGTTGCCGACGATCGCCACCACGATGACGCCGACGAAGAACGGCGAGAGGCCGATCGATTCCGAGGCCTCGCTGATGGACCCGACCAGGATCTCCGACATCACGCCGACCGCGACGCCGGCGAGCGCCAGCGCGATCACGGACTTCTTCACGGACCAGTGGTCGCCGACGTGGTCCTCCTCGGCGTGCTCGGGGTTGAAGAGGTCCTTGTGCGTCTTGAGGGAGAAGAACAGGCCGGCGACGTAGGTGGCGAGCAGCACGATCGCCACGGCGAACGAGATCTTCTCCAGGTCGGCCGGGAACTGCTCGGACTTGTCGGTCGGGTTCGGCAGGCTGCCGCCGATCACGAGCTCGAAGATCGCGGGCATGATCAGCGCGACGCAGGCGAGCAGCAGCATCAGCGACTGCGCGTTGGCGGCGGTGCGATCGAAGTACTGGCGCTCGCGCTTGAGGCCGCCGACGAGCATCGCGGCGCCCATCACGAGCAGGACGTTGCCGAGGATCGAGCCCACCAGCGAGGCCTTGACGACCTCCAGCAGGCCCTCGCGCAGCGCGAAGAAGGCGATGATCAGCTCGGGCGCGTTGCCGAACGTCACGTTCAGGAAGCCGCCGATGCCCGGTCCGGAGCGGGCGGCCAGCTCCTCCGTCGCGCGGCCCATCAGCGCGGCCGTCGGGATCACGCCGAGGGCGGAGGCGCCGAAGATCACCGACGCGCTCGCATGCGTGAGCTCGAGCACGATGGCGATCGGGATGAACGGGACGAGCAGGTACGGCCAGCCGGATCCCGACAGGAGGAACCGGCGCAGGTTGAAGCGCTCCTCGGGCTGGGTCACGGCGCCGAGCTTACGGCCCGATGCAACAAGATGAGCCTACGGTGAGAGGAGCTCGGCGCACTTCTGCGCCTTCGCGGTGTCCGAACCGGCCTCGGTCACGCAGTCCGAGTACTTCTTGAGGTCCTCCGCGGAGGCGCCGCCGGAGCCCGATCCCGAGCTGCCCGAGCCGGAGCCGCTTCCGGAGCCGCCGAGCCCGAGGCCGCCGAGCTGGCCGAGCAGCTGGTCGAACGGCTTGGCATCGGCGGGCGCCTCGATCGACTGATCCTCGTTGAGGTCCAGCAGCTGGAAGTCCAGCGAGAGCGTGCCGGCGGTCTTCTGGCCGTTCCCGTCGGCCTCGACGCCCATGTTCACGAGCATCCGCCGCAGCGTCGTGTCGTCCTTGCCCGTGTAGATCTCGACGGACAGGTCCTTGATCGCTTCCGCGGCCTGCTGCTTCTGCTGATCCGTGAGCTTCTCCGGCAGCGAGTCGGAGCCCTCGACGCCGAGGCTGCGGGCCTTGTCGAGCGCGGTGTTGACGTCGTCGAGCAGCTTGTTGACGTCGACGCCGCCGGTGATCTTGATCGTGTCGGTGTCGCCGACCTTGGCCTCGCCCGCGTTCTTGGCGTCGGTCAGCCAGCGGCGCGGGTCGATGCCGAGCGTGGCCAGCGACTGCTGGTTGCCCTGGTCGGCGCTCTGCTTCTGCGCCTGCTCGTAGCCGGCCTTGAACTGCTGGAAGACCTGGTCGGTGACCGCGTAGTCGGTCCCCTGGAAGTTCACGAACGCCTTGTCGCCGGTGGAGGTGACGCCCGCCTCGAGGTTCTGGCCGGCGCCCTCGAAGGCCGCGTCGATCGCGAACTTGGGCAGCTTGCCCTTGCCCTGCGTCTGGAACGGGCCCTTCAGCGACAGCGAGATCGGGCCCTGCAGCTCCTGCGCGCTGCCGCCCTGCACGTCGATCCGCAGCGACAGGTCGAGGTTGCCCGAGTCGACCTTCTTCTTGCCCGAGAACGTGTCCTTGAGGACCTGGTCGACGCTCGAGTCCTCGTCGGCGGAGGCGCCGTCTCCGTCACCGCCGCCGCAGCCGGCGACGAAGGCCGCGAGCATGGCGGCGAGGACGAGCAGGAGCAGACGGGAGCGCGAGGTCATGGGACGGGCGAGCCTAGCATTGGGGGGATGCCCTTCCGGCCCGTTTTCCGTTGCCTTCTCGTTGCCTTCGCGTGCACGCTCTGCACCGCCGTTCCCGCGGCCGCCGCACCCGTCCTCGTCATGCGCGACGACGGCAGCGTCGTGCGCCACCGTCACTCCCTGGCGCCCGCCGAGACGTTCCCGCGCGGTGCGTTCGGCTGCTGACCAGCGCCGTCGGGAGTCCGTCGCGACGCTCTCCCAGAGGCGCCGCACGGTGCCCGGCGAGCTGAAGAAGCTGCGCGATGCGGGCGCGATCGACGCCGCGACCTACGCCGAGCGTCGGTCCGCCTACGACGACGCGAAGCGCACCGTCAAGAGGCTCAGCGGCCGCCGCGAGCTCGAGCTGGGCGCGGTGGTCAGGACGCTCGAGGACGTCGCCGCCCGCGGGCAGCTGAGCGCATCGCGCCTGGCGCCGCTGTTCCTGACCCTGCAGCGCAACCGCGAGTGGTGGACCAACGGCCCGCTGCTGAGCTCGGGCCGCCGCGTCGGCTTCGAGGGCTCCCAGATCGTCTGGCAGTACTACCCCGGCGCCGGGATCCAGATCCAGGTGCTCGGCACCTTCGGCAAGGTCAACGCGCTCTGGTCCTCGCGCCAGAACACCGCGCTCGGCCAGGCCGTCGACGAGCTGCTCCCGCTCGCCGCCGAGCGCGCCGGCGGCCTCGCCTGGGAGTACTACTTCCCCTACCGCGCGGGCAAGGCGCCGTGGGTGTCCAGCCTCGCCCAGGGCACCGCGCTGCAGGCGCTCTCGCGCGCAGCGACGCGCCTGCGCCGCCAGGCCGAGGTGTTCCCGGTCACCAGCCGCGGCCTGAACATCTTCGAGCGCGCCGCGCCGGAGGGCGTGCGCGTGCCGGCCGGCGCGGGCACGCACTACGCGCAATACTCCTTCGAGCCCGGCCTGCGGATCCTCAACGGCTTCATCCAGTCGCTCGTCGGGCTCTACGACTACGGCCGGCTCGCCGCCGATGAGCGCGCGAAGGCCCTGTACGCGGCGGGCGAGGCGCGCGCCCGCGAGGAGGTCCCCACCTACGACACGGGCGCCTGGTCGCTGTACTCGCGCGGGACCGTCACGCACGAGTCCGACCTCGGCTACCACACGCTGCTGCGCGACTTCCTGCGGTCGCTGTGCACCCGCACCGCGGAGCCGACCTACTGCGACGCCGTGCGAGCACTTCACGGAGGACTTGACGACCGCGCCGGTCGTCCGGCTCGACAGCCGGCGCCTGCGCGGCGGCGAGTACGGCCGGATCAAGATGGCGCTCGACAAGATCTCGGGCACGACGCTGCGCATCACGCGCGGCGAGAAGCTCGTGCACACGCGCTTCGTCGGCAACCTCTCGCGCGGGCCGCACACGCTCGGCTGGCAGGTGCCGCGCAAGGCGGGGACCTACACGGTCACGCTCAACGCGCGCGACCTCGCCGGCAACACGGCGTCGGCCACGGGCGACGTCCAGGTGCTCAAGCCGCGTAAGAAGAAGCGCCGCGGGTAGGCTCCCGGGGCTTCAATGGCGCCCCGGACGATCCTCTACACGGGCAAGGGCGGCGTCGGCAAGACGTCCGTGGCCACCGCGACCGCCCGCCGCTGCGCCGCCCAGGGGCTGCGCACGATCGTGCTCTCGACGGACCCGGCGCACTCGCTCGCCGAGTCGCTGGAGACCGCGGTCGGCGGACAGCCGACCGACGTCGGCGACGGCCTGTTCGCCCAGCAGATCCAGGCCCAGGACGAGCTGGAGCGCCACTGGTCGGGCGTGCAGCGCTGGCTCGGCGGCGTGCTGATGGAGCGCGGGGTCGACCGGATCGCGGCCGAGGAGCTGACGGTGCCGCCCGGCGGCGACGAGCTGTTCAGCCTGCTCGCGCTCAAGGCCCACCACGAGTCCGGCGACTGGGACGTCATCGTCGTCGACTGCGCGCCGACCGGCGAGACGCTGCGGCTGCTCTCGTTCCCCGACGCGGCGCGGTGGTGGCTGGACAAGGTGCTCGGCCGCGAGCGCGCGCTGCTGGCGGCGGCGCGACCGCTGGCGCGCACGTTCCTCGACCTCCAGCTCCCCGACGACCGCGCGTTCGGCGAGATCCAGTCGCTCGTCGGCAACCTCGTCGCGATGCACGACCTGCTGCGCGACGCCGAGCATGCGTCGATCCGGCTCGTGATGACGCCCGACCGGATGGTCGTCGCCGAGGCGATGCGGACGTTCACCTACCTGAACCTCTACGGCTACGTGACCGACGCGGTGGTGGTCAACCGCGTCTTCCCGGACGAGGTCGACGGCACCTACTTCGGCGCCTGGCGCGCGGTCCAGGCCGAGCAGCTCGAGCTCGTCGAGTCCGGCTTCGCCCCCGTGCCGGTGCTGCGGGCGCCGTACTTCGAGCGCGAGGTGCTCGGCGCCGCAGATGCTCGACCGCCTCGGCGAGGCGCTGTTCGCGGGCCGCGACGCCGGCTGCGTGCTGCACGGCCGCGTCACGCAGGAGCTGTCGCTGCACGACGGCGGCGCGGAGCTGCGGCTGGACCTGCCCTTCGTCTCCAAGGGCGACGTGTCGCTGAAGAAGATCGGGCTGGAGCTCGTCGTGCGCGTCGACGGCCACAAGCGCACGATCCTGCTCCCGGGCGCGATGGCGGCCCACCGGCCGAGCTCGGCGACGCTGACGGACGGCGCGCTGGTCGTCGGCTTCACCGAGCAGGAGCCGGTCCGTGCCTGACGATCCGATGGACGCCGTGCGCGAGGCGGAGCGGCTCGTCCGCGAGGCGACCGAGCGCGCCGAGCAGATCGCCGGCGACGTCCCGCCGCGCGGCTACGAGGAGCCGCCGGCGACGACCCCGCCCACCCCGCCGCCGTTCCCGGACCTGTCGGCGCTCGACGGGGCTGGTCGAGCTGGCGCGCGGCTCGCTGCCGCCCGACCTCCAGCGCCAGCTCCAGCAGGCGCTGCGCGAGCTGCTGATCGCCCTGCGGGCGGTGCTCGACTACTCGATCGACCGGCTCGAGCCGGGTCCCGAGCCACCGTCGGCGACGGTGGAGGACATCCCGATCTCCTGACAAACTCGACCTCGTGCCGAGCCTCCAGAAGCGCGTGCGGGAGATCCCGCCCGAGCACCGCATGGCCGCGATCGCCGCGGCCGTGCTGGTGCTCTCGATGGCGCTGCCCTGGTACCAGCGCACGGTCGACCCGGGCGCCGAGCGCGACCTCGTCTCCAAGAGCCTGAACGCCTTCGGCGTCTTCACGTTCGTCGAGGCGGCGATCCTGCTCGTGGCCGCGGGCGTGCTGTTCCTGATCTGGGCGCGGATGGAGGGCAAGGGCTTCCACCTGCCGGGCGGCGACGGGTTCGTGATCTCGCTGGCCGGCGGCTGGGCGGTGGCGCTGCTGATCTGGCGCGTCTTCGACCGGCCCGGGCGACGACGCGCCGGGCGTCGTCGTGGGCGTCCAGTGGGGCTTCCTCGTGGCCCTCGGCGCCGCGGCCGCGCTCGTCGTCGCCGGGCGCGCGCCTGCGCGCCGCGCACCGCCCCGAGCCGCCCAACCCGGCCGAGGACCTCGACTGGGAGGCGGCCGCCCCGCGCCCGCGCCGGCGCGCGACCGACCGCGAGCCGCGCGACGCGACCGCCGTCACCGAGGTCCTGCGCGACCGCCCGAACTGGGACGGCGAGGTCCCCGACGCGCCGGACCCGCACCGCCGCCGCCGCGAGCCCGACCCCGACCCGGACCCCGACAAGCCGCCCGACCGCCTCTTCTGAGCGCCGAGCGGTGGATTGGTCGGGCTGAGCCCGACCAATCCACCGCTCGGCGCAACTGCGGGGCAGGTGAGCGCGTTTGAGCGGCATGCGCCTGACCCTCGCCATCCTCACCCTGCTGCTGTTCGCCCCGGCAGCCGCCCACGCCGAGTGGACCGGCCAGACGCTCTCGACCCGCGCACACCTTCGTCGACGACCCGCGGTGATCGTGTCCGGCGACGGCGGCGCGCTGGCGTCGTGGCGCTTCCAGGAGGGTCTCGGCAACCGCAGCCGCGCCGGCTCCGAGGGCGCGACGCGCGCGCCCGGAGCGGCCGGCTTCGGCGCGCGCGTGGCGATCGTGCCGCGCGACGCGCATCAACCGGCCGCTCGACGACCGTCGCCGGGCTCGAGCCCTACGGCGCGAGCGGCGCGCTGCTGGCGCTGATCACCGCGCGCCAGGCGAAGCCGCAGGCGCGGCTCGGCGTGCGCTTCGGCTCGACCGAGCGGGCGCTTCGGGAAGCTGCGCGACGATCCGCCGCACGCGGGCCGTACGCGATCGCCCGCGCCTCGCTGGCGGTCAACGCGCGCGGCGACGCGGCGCTCGCGTGGTTCGAGGACCGCGGCGTGCGCACGGACCGCGTCTACGTGGCGCTGCGCCGCGCCGGCACGGCTTCGGCGCGCCGCGGCGGCTGGCCACCGGGCGGATCCGCGGCGTGGCGGCGGCGGTCGGCGAGCGCGGCGACGTGCTCGTGAGCTGGGACGCCCGCGGGGTCGTGCGCACGCGCTTCAAGCCGCGCGGGCGCGCGCGGCTTCCGCGCCACGGACACGATCCGCTCCAAGCCCGCCTTCAACGCCGACATGCACCCGGTCGATCACGCCGTCCGGGCGCACCGTGCTCGCCTGGAGCGCGCAGTTCACCTCCGAGGGCGGCCGCGCGGGCCGGTCGTCTTCCAGGCGGCCGCCCGCGCCGGCCGGGCGCCCGCCGCTTCGCCCGCGCGCGGCTGCTCGAGACGATCCCGGCGCGCGCCTACGACGGGCTCGGCCGCGCGCATCGACGCCGTCGCCGACACGCGCCGGCGTGGTCGCGATCGCCTGGCGCGGCGCGGCCGGCGTGCGCGCGTCGCGCGGCGGCGGCGCCGGCGCAGACGCTCTCGGCCCCCGGCACGACCGCGGTCCTCTCCGACCTCGCCGCAGGCCCCGGCGGCCGGCTCGTCGCGGTCTGGGACGGCGGCGTCGACGACCCGGCGAGCATCGTGCGCGCGGCGGTCGCGGACGGGGTCGGCGCGCCGTTCGGGCCGCCCGAGGACGTCTCCGCGGCCGGCCGCGACTCGCGCTTCGGCCACGCGGCCTTCGTCGGCGAGCGGCCCGTCGTGGTGCTCGCCAGCCGCCCGCTCCGCGCGGCGAGTCGGTCGCGCAGGCCTACGTGAGGTAGACCGCGTAGGCGGCCGCGGTGGCCAGGAACGCGATCGCGATCCCGACGCGACCGTGGCGGGCGACTTGTACAGGTGCCCGGCGCACCCGATCAGGAAGCCGAGCACCATCAGGGCCACGAACGGCGTCGGCGAGGTCTCGTCCACGGGCGGCGAGTCTAGACTCGACGCCGTGAGCGTCGCCGCACCGGAATCCGCCGAGGAGGTCGCCGCCGGCCTGCGCGAGGCGGGCTACCTGCCCGGCGAGTCGACCGCGCTGGTCTCCTACCTCGCCGCCCGGCTGGGCAAGCCGATCCTCGTCGAGGGCCCGGCCGGCGTCGGCAAGACCGAGCTGGCGAAGGCGCTCGCGCGCTACCTCGGCCGCTCGCTCGTGCGCCTGCAGTGCTACGAGGGCCTCGACGAGGCCAAGGCGCTGTACGAGTGGAACTACCGCAAGCAGCTGCTGCGGATCCAGGCCGAGAGCGCGACGACGCCGGCTGGGACAGCCGTCCAGGACGACATCTTCGGCCCCGAGTTCCTGCTCGCCCGCCCGCTGATGCAGGCGATCGCCTCCCCGGAGCCGGTCGTGCTGCTGATCGACGAGATCGACAAGACCGACCAGGAGTTCGAGGCGATGCTGCTCGAGCTGCTGAGCGACTTCCAGATCACGATCCCCGAGCTCGGCCGGATCGAGGCGCGCACCCACCCCGTGGTGCTGCTGACCTCCAACAACTCGCGCGAGCTCACCGAGGCGCTCAAGCGCCGCTGCCTGTACCTGTGGCTCGACTACCCCTCGACCGAGCACGAGCTCGAGATCGTGCGCCTGCACGCGCCCGAGCTGCCCGAGACGGTCGCGCGGCGGCTCGTCGAGGTCGTCGCGATGGTGCGCGAGCTGGACCTCAAGAAGCCGCCCTCGATCGCGGAGTCGATCGACTGGGCGCGGGCGCTGCTGCTGATGGGCGCCGAGGACATCTCGGCCGACGTCTTCCGGTCGACGCTGTCGATCATCGTCAAGCACCGCACCGACCTCGACGTGGTGGCCGAGCGCGTCGGCGTCAAGCTGGCGGCATGACCTTCCCCGCCCACGTCCTGCGCTTCGCCGAGGAGCTGCGGGCCGAGGGCGTCGCCGTCGGGACCTCCGAGCTCAACGACGCCTTCGCCGCGCTGGGCGAGGTCGGCTGGACCGACCCCGTGCCGTTCCGCGAGGCGCTCGCGGCCACGATCGCCAAGTCGCCCGGAGGACCGGCGCGTGTTCGACCTCGTGTTCGAGCGCTTCTTCTTCCGCGCCGCCGAGGCCGCGGCGCTCGAGCAGGGCGTGCGCGAGCGCGCCGGCCGCCGAGGGCGAGGAGCAGCCGGAGGGCATGGCGGGCGGCGAGCGGATCGACTTCGACGCCCTGCGCGAGCAGGTGCTGCGCGCGATCCGCGAGGAGAACGACGCGGCGATGCGCGACCTGGCGCGGCTGGCCATCGCGGCGTTCGGGCGCCGCGGCCAGGGCTCCGGCGTGCTCGGGGTCGACGTGCAGCGGATCCGCCGCTCGCTCGGGCTAAGTACGGAGCCCGGCGGGCCGGTCCGCGAGGACCAGGCCGGCGACCAGCCGGAGCCGCTCACGCGCGACCAGATCCGCCGCTTCGAGCTGCACCTGCGGCGCGAGCTCGAGCGGATGCAGATCGAGCGCACGCAGGCGCTGCCGCCCTCGCGGCCGCTCAACGAGCTCGACCGCGCGCTGCCGTCCGGCCCGCTGCAGGACCTCGCGGCCGTGCACCGGGTCGTGATGCAGCTCAAGCGCCGGCTCGCGACCCAGGGCCACGAGACGCGCGGGCGCCGGCGCCACGCGCACGTCGACGTGCGCCGCACCATGCGCGCCTCGCTGCAGACGGGCGGCGTGCCCGTCGAGCTGCGCTACAAGCCGCGGCGCCCGCGGCGCCCCGAGCTCTACGTGCTCTGCGACGTCTCCACGAGCGTCACGTCGGCCTCCGTGTTCTTCCTTCGCGTGCTGCACGCGCTGCACGACTCGTTCCGCAAGATGCGCTCGTTCGTGTTCGTCGAGCGGATCTCCGAGGTCACCGACGTCTTCGAGCGCGAGCGCTCCTTCAAGGCGGTCTCCGACGCGATCTCCAAGGACGCCGGCGTGGCCGACGTCTCGGGCTACACGGACTACGGCCGCGTCTGGCGCGAGTTCCTGCAGCTCAGGTCGAGGACGACCTGCACCCGCGCGCGACGGTGATCGTGCTCGGCGACGCGCGCACCAACGGCCGCGACCCGGCCGCGCACCTGTTCGCCGCCGTCGCCGAGCGCGCCGGCCGCACGTTCTGGCTCAACCCCGAGCCGCGGCTGTACTGGAACTACGGCGACTCGGTGATCGCCGCCTACGAGCAGTACTGCGAGGCCTACGAGTGCTGGACGACGCGCCAGCTCGAGGACTTCGTGAAGGCGCTCACCCGTCCGGCTCGCGCCTGACGCGGAACGTCTTCACGGGCTCGGCGATGCCCTTCAGGCGCTTCGGGCCCGGCGCGAGGAGACACGCGTAGCCGTCGCCCTCGAGCGCGTCGCGCACCTCCTCGTGACGAGCACCGAGCTCGGCCGCGCGCGCGCGGTCAGGCGGCTGGCGAGGTTGACCGTCGAGCCGAACCAGTCGCCGAAGTGGTTGGCGGCGGGGCCGAACGCCACGCCCGCGCGCAGCGGCGGGAAGCCCTCGGTCCCCTCGGCGCGCTCGACGAGGCGGACCGTCGTGTCCACCAGTCGCGGGCTCCGGCGCGACGAGCATCACCGCGTCGCCGATCACCTTCACCAGCCGCACGGGCGGGTCGACGAGCTCGCCCGCCATCCGCTGCAGGTTGCCGGCCACGTCGCTGAGCTCCGCGACGTCCGACGGTCTGGCCCAGCTCCGTGAAGCCGACGAGGTCCGCGAACGCGATCGCGGCGGTGCGCTCCTCGCCGCGGCCCGGACGCCGCTCCTGCAGCGTGACGGCCTCGTTGCGCAGCATCTGGCGCAGGTGCAGCCGGAAGACGTAGTCCATCCACGGCGCGTTGAGCGGCACGAGCTCGGCGGCCAGGTTCGTGAACCGGAGCCCGAGCTCGTGCTCGTCGCACCTCGGCTCGAGCAGCGACTCCGAGATCGTGGTCCGCAGCGCCTCGACGTAGCGCGCGATCCCGCGCCCCAGCACGCGAGTTGGTCTCCAGAGTCCTCGTCGCGAAGCCGGCCCCGGCCACCTTCGCCTGGATCTTCGCCGCCTCGAGGTCCTCCTCCCCGAGGGCGGCGTCGTCCGGCGCCGGGCACCGGCAGCCCGAGCGCGCGCCGGGTCGCCAGCAGCGTGTCGAGGCTCGAGCCCGACCCTCGGCGACCTCGCGGGCGCTGTAGCGCGGCTCGACCGCCGAGCAGCCGCTCGACCGGCACCAGCGCCAGCCGCTGCTCCTTCGACGGCCTGCTTGAGCTCCTCCAGCGGCACCCCGTCCTCGTGGAGCTCGTCCAGCAGCTCCCGCCGCGCCTCGCGGGCGCGGTCGTCCGGCAGCTCGTCGAGCAGGCCCTCGGCTTCCCAGTCCACGGCGCCACGGACGCTATCGAGTCCGGCGCCCTCGCTCCGGGAGGCTCGAAGCCGCGCGAGGCAACCTGAACCAGTTCGCGCTCTACCCCCCCTGATCCGGGCCTTCACTCCGGCGCGCTCGGGATCCTTCGGCTCGGCCGTCCTCGGAGGCGAGTGAGCGGATGGCCTGGGCGACGCGCAGGCTCGTCCCACGAGAGGCCTCTGCGACCGCCGCCACGGCGTCCGACGCGGCGAAGGCTGTGTTGGCCGGCCGCAGCGTCCGTGCGGTCAGCTGGGGAGTCAGCGGGCTCGTGTCGACGACCGTCCGCAGCGCCGCGGTGCTGCGCTTGAGATCGTCGAGATCCGCAACCAGGGTCTCCACCGTCTCACCCGCCCCGAGCTGATAGAGCG
>CAVSMP010000008.1:0-42117 GCA_963729155.1 uncultured Solirubrobacteraceae bacterium | reverse complement strand
TGGCCGGCACGCAGGACCTCGACAGGATGGGCGGCTTCCGCCGCGCGATGCCGTTCACGTTCGGCTGCATGGTGGTCGGCGGTCTGGCGCTCGCGGGCATCCCGCCCTTCTCGGGCTTCTTCTCCAAGGACGAGATCCTCGCGCTGCTGATCGAGCGCGGCGACTGGCACATCGGCCTGGCGGTCGCCGGCTACATCGGCGCGCTCCTGACCGCGATCTACACGTTCCGGATGATCTTCCGCGCGTTCCTCGGCGAGCCCGTCGAGCAGGCGCGCGAGCTCGAGCAGGGCCACCTCTACCACGCGCCCGAGCACTCGAACCCGGCCACGGGCGAGATCGAGGACACCGACGTCGGCTTCCCCGGTCCCGACCACCACATCGCCGAGCGCGAGGGCACGATGAAGATCGCGATGGGCGGCCTGGCGATCCTGGCCACGATCGGCGGCGTCGTGCAGATCCCCAAGGTCAACGAGTCGCTGCACCACTTCCTCGACCCGACCTTCCACGACTCGCGCTTCTACGAGGAGCTCGAGCCCTCGGGCGGCATGGTGCTCGTCGGCATGGCCATCGGCGCGGCGCTCGGCCTGCTCGGCATCTTCATCGCCTACACGCTGTGGGTGAAGCAGCCCGAGCGCCCGGCCGCGATCCGCGCACGCCTGTCCGGCCTGCACCGGCTGTTCGTGCGCAAGTGGTACTTCGACGAGGCGATCGACCTCCTGATCGTGCGGCCCGTCGCCTGGATGGGCCGCTTCGCCAACTCGGCGATCGAGCGCGGCCTCGTCAACGGGGCGCTCGTCGGCGGCACGTCCGGCGCGGTGCGCGCCGCCTCGGCCGCCGTGCGCGGCATCCAGACGGGCTACCTGCGCTACTACGCCGCGCTGCTGCTGGTCGGCCTCACCGGCCTGGGCGCCTACTTCCTGATCGCCGCATGACGATCCACCTGAGCATCCTCATCTTCTGGCCGCTGGTGTTCGGCGTGCTCGGCGCCATCGTGCCGCGCCGCGCGGCGCCCGTGTTCGCGCTCGTCGGCTCGCTGGTGCCGCTCGGCTACGCGATCCTGATGCTGCTCGACTTCGAGCCGGCCGCCCGCGGGCTGCAGTACCTGACCGACGACGAGTGGATCCCCGACCTCGGCATCCACTACCGGCTCGGCGTCGACGGGCTCAACCTGTGGCTGGTGGCGCTGACCGCGCTGCTGTTCGCGGCCTCGGCGCTGTGGCTGATCTTCCGGCCGCCGCCGCGGGCGACGCTGTTCGCGCTGCACTTCGGCATCGCCGAGACGGCCGTCCTGGGCGCGTTCCTCGCACAGGACCTCGGCCTCTTCGTCCTCTTCTTCGACCTGATGCTGGTGCCGTTCTACTTCCTCGTCGGGATCTGGGGCGGCCCCGACCGCGTGGCCGCGGCGGTGAAGATGGTCGTCTACACGCTGGTCGGCTCGCTGCTGATGCTGGCCGCCGCGGCGGCGACCGCGGTGCTGTCGGCGCGCGGCCCGGCGGAGCTGAGCTTCGCGTTCTCGGACCTCGTCGCCAACCGGCTGCCCGAGAGCACGCAGAAGTGGATCTTCGCCGCCTTCGCGCTCGCGTTCCTGATCAAGATGCCGGCCTTCCCGTTCCACGGCTGGATGCCCGACGCCTACCGCGCGATGCCGCTGCCGGCGCTGGCGGTGTTCTCCGGCGTCGTCTCCAAGGTCGCCGCCTACGGCTTCCTGCGCGTGACGCTGCCGCTGTTCCCCGATGCCGTGCACGACTTCCAGACGATCCTGCTCGTGCTGGCCGTGCTCTCGATCCTCTACGGCTCGGTGATGGCGTTCACGCAGACCAACACGCGGCTGATCCTCGGCTACTCGTCGGTCGCCCAGCTCGGCTTCATCACGCTCGGCCTGTTCGCCGCCGACAATGCCGCCGCGGGCGCGCAGGGCGCGCTGATGCAGGCCATCCAGCACGGGCTCGTGGTCTCGCCGATGCTGCTCGTGATCGTGCTGCTCGCGGAGCGCTCCGCCGGCTCGGAGGACCTCCGTGACATGGGCGGCATCGCGTTCCGGGCGCCCGTGCTCGCCGGCCTGTTCCTCGTCGCGACGCTGGCGACCCTGGCGATGCCGGGCTCGGCCAACTTCGCCGGCGAGTTCCTGATCCTGCTCGGGGTCTTCAACGACCGGATGGTCTTCGCGTTCATCGCCGCGATCGGCGTCGTGCTCGCGTCGGTCTACGCGCTGCGGCTCTACATCCGCGCGATGCACAACCGCACGGGGCCGGCCGTCACGTCCTTCGAGATGTCGCTGCGCGACGGGCTCGTGCTCGTCCCGCTCGTGCTGGTCATCGTCGCCTTCGCGCTCAAGCCGCAGATGGCGCTCGACGACGCCGAGCCGTCCGTCAAGCGCGCCGTCGCCCCCGTGCTGCAGGCGGGCGGGGCCGCGCGTGCCGCGACGGAGGTCCGGCCGTGATCGTCGCCCAGGCCAAGGGCCCGGAGATCGACTGGGCCGCGCTGTCGCCCGTTGTGGCGCTGACCGTCGGCGCCTGCCTGGTGCTGCTGCTCGGGCTCGCCCGCGCGCGGGTGGTGCGCACGCGCGCCGTGCCCGTGCTCGCGCTGCTCGCGCTCGCGGTCACCGCGGGGCTGTCGGTCTGGCAGTGGAACGAGAACGAGTCGATCATCGAGAACGCGCTGGCGATGGACGACTTCACGCGCGGGCTGACGCTGCTCTTCTGCGCCGCCGGGATCGGCACGGTGCTGCTCTCGTGGCGCAGCGCCGCCGCCGCCGAGGCCGGCGAGGGCGAGTACTACGCGCTGCTGCTGACCTCGATCCTCGGCATGGTGCTCCTGGTCGCGGCGGAGAACTTCGTCGTGCTGTTCCTCGGCTTCGAGCTGCTCTCGATCCCGCTCTACGTGCTGTGCGCCACCCACATGCGGCGCGAGCACTCGCTCGAGTCGGGCCTGAAGTACCTGATCATCGGATCGCTGGGCTCGGCCATCCTGCTCTACGGCCTGGCGCTGATCTACGGCGCGACGGGCTCGACCGACTTCTCCGGCGTCGCCGCCGCGGTCGGCGAGGTCTCCGACGACCCGCTGCTGCTCGCGGGGGTGGCGCTCGTGGTCACCGGGCTCGCGTTCAAGGCCTCCGTGGCGCCGTTCCACCAGTGGACGCCCGACGTCTACGAGGGCGCGCCGACACCGATCACCGCCTTCATGGCGGTCGCGACCAAGGCCGCCGCGTTCGGCGTCCTGCTGCGGCTGTTCGACGTCGCGCTGATCGGGGCGGCGGAAACGTGGGGCCCGGCCCTGGCGGCGCTCGCGGTCGTCACGATCGTGATCGGCAACGTCGGCGCGATCGGCCAGTCCTCGCTCAAGCGCCTGCTCGCGTACTCGTCCGTGGCCCAGGCGGGCTACATGCTCGCCGGCGTCGTGGTCTCGACCCGGCTCGGGATCCAGGCGACGATCTTCTACCTGGCGGGCTACGTGCTGATGAACATGGCCGCCTTCGCGGTGATCACCGCCCGCGAGCGCGAGACGGCCCTGGGCGACGACATCTCCTCGCTCTACGGCCTCGGCGCCGAGCGGCCGTGGCTGGCGTGGCCGATGACGATCGCGATGCTCTCGCTCGCCGGCTTCCCGGCCACCGTCGGCTTCTTCGGCAAGCTCTACCTGATCCAGGCGGCCGTCGACAACGAGTACGCCTGGCTCGGCGTCGCGATCGTGATCGGGTCCGCCATCTCGCTCGTCTACTACCTGCGCGTGATCGCGGCGGTCTGGATGCGCCCGGCCTCCGACGCCGCGGTGGCCGCGGGCACCCGCGTGCCCGGCGCCCGGCCGGCGATCGCCGGCGGCTCGCCCGAGGCCGACGATGCCGATTCCGGTGCCGTCCCGGCCCGCCGTTCCGGCGACGACACGATCACGGAGACCGACCGGGAGGACGCCGAGGCCGCTGCGCCGGCCCGCCGGCTGCGCCAGCCCGAGGTGACCTTCGTCGCGGTGGTCTGCGCGCTCGCCACGGTCGCGTTCGGGGTCTGGCCCGAGCCGCTCTTCGACCTCGCCCGCGACGCGGGCGCGGCGATCGCCTCGCTCGTGTAGGTCGCCGTCGACGAAACGCCGCGTATAGCGGCCGAACGCCGACACCGTTTCGGCGGCGGCACAGCCGTCTACGAAACGCCGCGTATGGCGGCCGAACGTCGACCGCGGCCCAAGGGGGCGAGGTTTCGAGCGGCCGAGCTAGACGGTGCGTGTCACCTCCCCCTCCCCGCCCCGCCGCCGGCCAGGCGTCGCTCGAGTACGTCGGGTTGCTCGCCCTCGTGGCGACCGCGTTCGCGGTGGCCGTCCCGGCGGCGGGGCCGGCGGGGCTGCCGGCGCGGGTCGCGGGGGTCGTGCGCACGGGTGTGTGCATCGTCGCCGGCGATGTCTGCCGGGCGTCCGACGCGGCGGCGGCCGGGCTGCGCCCGTGCACGCTGTCGGACGAGCGGCGCGGGGGCGCGCTCGCCGTCACGATCCTGTCGGTCCGGATCGGCGAGGAGCACCAGTGGCTCGTGGCGCGCCGGTCCGACGGCTCCGTCGCCGTCACGAAGGTCGCGCGCGACGACGTCGGGGCGAGCGGCGGGCTCGGGTACGAGCTCGGCCCGCTCAAGGCGGGCGTCGAGGGCGAGGCCGGGCTGCGCGTCGCCGCCGGGGTCGGCTGGGAGTTCCCCGACGCCGCCGGCGCCCGGCGCTTCCTCGCCGCCGCGCGCTACGGGCTCTCGGGCGCCATCGCGCGCTGGCCCGCGGCCTGGCGCTCGGGCGAGGCGGCCCTGGCCACCTCGGGCTGGGCCGGGCTCGGCGTGGTCGCGACCGGCGAGGACGGCGCGGCCCTCGAGGGGCCCGCGGCCGGCATCGAGGTCTCGGCCGAGTCGGCGCTCGGCGCGCGCATCGGCCGGGGGAGCACGACCCTGTACCTGCGCGCGGAGACCGGCGGCCCGCGCACGACCGGCGTGCTGGACGGCGTGCTCGACCCGGGCGCGCGCGGGCAGGTCGTCGCGGAGTACACGCGCGACGGCCCGGCTCCGCGCGAGCTCGCCTTCCGGGTCAGCGCGCCCGGGGCCCGCGAGCACGAGGTCGTCGAGACGGTCGCCCGGCTGGACCTGCGCGACGCGGGCAACCGTGCGGTCGCGGCGCGGCTGCTGCGCCATCGCGCGCCGTGGCCGCCCGCGGTCGCGGCCGACCTGCGGGCCGCGGTGCTCCGGGCGGTCCGCACCGGCACCGTCGAACGCAGCGTCTACGCCGTGGAGGACGGCTCGCGCTCGCTCGAGCTGGCCGGCCGGCTGGGTGCGGAGATCGGCGTGGAGGCGGGCTACTCGAAGGTCGACCGGAGGCTCGTGGAGGCGAGCGCCTGGACGGCCGGATCGCAGGAGCGCGCCCGTGAGGACTGCATTGCGTAACCGATCGACCGGCCGAGCGTATTTCGTGCGCTCCCACACAATCCGTCGCTCTTTGACAAGGAGGAAGCGATGGAGTTCATCAAGCGCAGTGAGCCGATCTGGCTCGCGCTCATGGTCATCGGCGCCCTCAACTGGGGGATCGTCGGCCTCTTCGACACCAATGTCGTCGAGGAGATCCTCGGGACCGGCACCGCGACCGACGTCGTGTACGTCGTGATCGGCCTCGCCGGGCTCCTGATGGTGCCGCGGCTCTTCGCAGAGCTGCGCATGGGCACCCACCGCGCCCATCCCACGGGCGCCTGACAGCTCGCCGCACGGGCCGGGGGTGCACACCCGGCCCTGACGGCGTGTCGAGGACGCCGCGCCCGGGCGCCCGGCGCAGCCGGGCTGAGCGTTTTCCGCGCGGAGCGGGCCGGGCCTGCGCTCGCCGCCGGATCCCGCGCTAGGGTCGGGCGGCCGTGGACTACCCCTCCGACGCCCTGACCCCCGAGGAGCGCGAGCGGCTCGCGCCCCACTTCACCGATCTCGACGGGCCGGTGTTCGCGCTCGTCAACCTGCCCGAGACGGTCAAGGGCGCGCTGTTCGCCCGCTACTCGCGCTACCCGGGCACGCTGCGGCGGCTGTTCCTGGACGAGTTCGCCGACTCGCTGCCCGCGACCGGCGCGTCCTACGACAACGACGAGGGCCGGCGCGCGGCGGAGCTCTACGAGCGCATCTTCGTCGGCTACGGCGACGACTCGGTGGCCCAGCTCGGCGGTGCGCACGTGGCGTGCGAGTGGACCTCGAACATCCTCACCAAGATCCTCCAGCGCCCGCGGCTCGGCGCCTACCTCGAGCAGTCCACGCGCTACATCGCCTACGACGCGCCGATGCCCGGCGGCGGCTACCGCTACCACCGCGATGCGGAGCTCGGCCCGGAGTACGAGGCCGCGATGGACGCCCTGTTCGGCGCCTACGCGGAGGCGCTCCCGCGCGTGCGGGCGTGGGTGGAGGAGACGTTCCCGCGCACCGAGGGCGAGCCCGAGGCCGCGCGCCGGCGCGCGGTCAATGCGAAGGCGTTCGACCTGCTGCGCGGGCTGCTGCCGGCGGCGTCGCTGAGCCACATGGGCATCTACGCCACGGGCCAGGCCTACGAGCAGCTGGTCCTGCACCTGATCGGCCACCCGCTGCCGGAGGCGCGCCGCTACGGCGAGGGCATCCTGGCCGCGATCAAGGCCGTGATGCCGAGCTTCGTCGCCCGCGTCGAGCGTCCCGATCGCGGTGGCGCCTGGGCCGCCTTCCTGCAGCAGCGCCGCGCGGCGGCCGAGCACTGGAGCGCCCGCCTCGGCCTGGACCGCGAGTCCGAGCCGGACGCGCGCCCGTCGGTGCGCCTGGTGCACGTCGACGGCGACGAGGACCGGCTGCTGGCCGCGCTGCTGTTCGAGTCCGCGGGCACGCCCGAGGAGCAGACGCTCGCCGCCGTCGCCCGCCTGTCCGGCGAGGAGCGCGAGCGGCTGCTGGCCGACCTGGTCGGCGAGCGCGCGAACCGCCGTCACCGCCCCGGCCGCGGCTTCGAGGCCCTGCGCTACCGCTTCGAGGTGGTCTCCGACTACGGCGCCTTCCGCGACCTGCAGCGCCACCGGATGCTGACCGTCCAGTGGCAGGCGCTCACGCCCGACCTCGGCGCGGCCGTGCCCGACGAGGTGGCGGCGGCCGGCTGCGGCGACCTCTACAGCAGTGCGCTGGAGCGCTCGCACGCGGAGTACGACCGGCTGGCCGCCACCGGCCATGCGGAGGCCGCGCCGTACGCCCTCTGCCTCGGCTACCGGATGCGCTACATCCTCGACATGAACGCGCGCGAGGCGATGCATCTGATCGAGCTGCGCTCGGGGCGCGAGGGTCACCCGGGCTACCGCGCCGTCGCGCACGAGATGCACGCGCTGATCGCGGAGCAGCACCCCGCCGTCGCCGCCACGATGACCCACGTGGACACCGATGCCGAGCCCCGCCTGGAGCGCATCCTCGCCGAGATGCGCACGGAGCGGAAGCGCGCTACCTCGCTGCGCTGAGCCGCGAGTTGTTCGGCCTCAGGCTGAACAACTCCGGACTCAGCGGGCGGCGATGAGCGCGGCGAGGCCGTCGAGCACGCGCTCGAGCCCGAACGCGTAGGCGTGCGCGGGGTCGTAGGCCGAGCCGTGGGCCTCGCCCGCGGCGGCGCCGACGCGCGCGGCGAGCGGGTACCGCGCGCGGGTCGACCGCGCGCGCGAGCAGCGGGCCGGCGCGCTCCCACCACTCCGCGTCGGTGCCCGGCGCGGCCGCCGCGTCCGCGGCCGCGACGGCCGCGCCCTGGACGAACGCGAGCAGGAACGAGAGCGCGGAGTCGCGCTCGACGTCGTCGAGGCCCGCATCGTCGAACGCCGCCAGCTCGTGCTCGTACTTGGCCATCAGGCCGGGGCCGAGCGGCGGGCGGGCGGTCGAGACGGCGGCCGCCCACGGGTGCGCGGCGAACAGCGCGCGGTTGGCGTCGGCGACCGCGCGGGCGCGCTCGCGCCAGCCGGAGCCCGAGCGCCACGCGGGCCGCGGCATGCGCGCGTACAGCGCGTCGAGCATCAGGTCGACGAGCTCGTCCTTGGCGGGCACATAGCCGTAGAGCGTCATCGCGGACACGCGCAGCCGGGCCGCGAGCCCCCGCATCGTGACCGCCTCCAGGCCCTGCTCGTCGGCGAGCGCGATCGCCGCGTCGACGACCGTGTCGACGTCGAGCTTCGGGCGCGGGCCGCGCCGGCTCGGCGGCTCGGCGCGCCACAGGAGCGCGAGCGTGCGCGCGGGGTCACCGCCGCTGGTGCGCGGTCTCGCCATCGCCCCAAGCTTACTCTGTACAGTGTACGGAATGCAGATCACCGCCTCCGCCCTCTCACTCAACGTCGACGACCCCGAGGCCTCCGCCGCGTTCGCGGCCGACCACCTCGGGTTCACGCGCGAGATGGAAGCCGACGGGTTCGTGTCGCTCTCCCGCCCCGACGCCGGCTTCAACCTGATCTACCTGCGCACGGGCCTCGAGACGTTCAAGCCGCCGGCGCTCGCGGGCCATCGCGCAGACGGCCTGCTCGTGGCGTTCGTCGTCGACGACGTCGACGCGGAGCACGACCGGCTCGTCCGGGAGGGCGTCGCGATCACGACCCCGCTCGAGACGGAGCCGTGGGGCGAGCGCTACTTCCAGGTCACCGACCCGTGCGGCGTCGTCGTCCAGCTCGTCCAGTGGGTCCAGGAGCCGGCCTAGGCGGCAGGGCCCAGAAGGTCCGCACGCGGCCGGCGAGCCCCTGGCCGGCCGCGAGCTCGCGGCGCAGCGCCCGGCGCTGCTCGGAGGTCGGCGCGACGGGCCGTGGCGCGTAGCGAGCGGCGCTGACCGCGCGCAGGTACGCGGCGGCGTCGCCCGAGAGGCCGAGCCGGCGCTCGAGCTGGCGCAGGGTCATGCCCGCCGGGGTCGGGCGGCCGGAGCGGCGCAGCGCGGTCGTCAGCTCGAGGATCGCGCGCTCGAGCGGGTCGTCCGGGCGCCCGCGGCGGCGGTGCACGACGGCGAAGGCGGCACCCGCCGAGAGCAGCAGCGCCATCGGGATCAGCGGCCACAGCGGCACGCCGGAGCCGGCCGCCGCACCCTCGTCCTCCGTGGCCGTCCCGCCGTTGCCGCGCAGCTGGTTGAACAGCTCCTCGCGCGAGCCCGCGGCGCGGCGGTCCGCCGGGGTGTCGCCGGCAGCGTTCGGGTCGCCCGCCGGGTTGTCGGCGGACTGCTCGGCCGCCGTCGGCGCGGCGATCGAGGCGATCTGCGAGCGCGCCGGCGTGTCGGAGGGCGTCGGGTCCAGCGTGATCCAGCCGAAGTCGTCGAACCACGCCTCGACCCACGAGTGCGCGTCGGTGTCGCGCACGATCCACGCCTGCTTGCGCTTGGAGTAGCCGCCGGGCGAGAAGCCCGTCGCCACCCGGGCGGGGACCCCGCCCATCCGCAGCAGCAGCGCCATCGCGGCGGAGTAGTGCTGGCAGTAGCCGGCCTTCGTGTCGAACAGGAACGACTCGAGCGGCTCGACCCCGGGCGCCGGCGCGGGCGGCTTCTCCGTGTACTCGAAGCCCTCGCGCAGGTAGTCGTTGACCGCGAGCGCGTACTCGTAGGGCGTCGCGGCGCCCGCCTTCAGGCGCTGCGCGAGGTCGTACGAGCGCGAGTACCCCGACAGCCGCAGCGCGGTCAGGCCGTCGCCCTCGACGCCGTAGGTGCGGTACTCCGCCGACGGCACGCCGCCGTCGAGGCCGAACGCCGGGAAGTCGATCTCGGCGGTCCGCGGCGGCTGCCCGTCGATCGAGCTGCGCGGCACGTCCGAGGGCAGCGCGTCGATCTCGGCCGGCGTGAGCTCGCGCAGCTGCACGCGGACCTCGAGGTCCTCCGCGTGCTCGGTCACGGGCGAGGGCTGCACGCGCGCGAGCTGGTCGGTCGAGGGCTTGGGCACGTACACGCGCGCGGCGTAGGAGTCGCCCGTGCGCAGCTCGCCGACCGACTGCCACTCCCCGGGGGAGACGCCGGGCTCGATCCGGCGGCTCTCGTCCTCGACCGCGACGGTCGTGCCGGCGCCGACGACGTCCGTCCCGCGCATGCGCTGGACGGAGACCTGGATCCGGTCCTGGAAGCGCTCCTGGTCGCGCCAGTCGGCCGGCAGGTCGAGCGTCGGGTCCTCGCTGGCGCGGTCGAGCGCGCCCGTCGTCCAGCCCACCCCGTCGAACTCGTCGAGCGTGCGGACCTTCCAGTAGGAGGGCCGGCGCGCCTTCACCCGCACCACCTCGGCGCCGGAGCGGCCCCACGAGATCGGCCCGTAGTCGCCGTGGCCCCAGTCGAAGCGGACCGGGTCCTTGGGCCCGAGCCCCTCGGCGAAGGCCTGATAGTCGAACCACGGCTCGCCGCGGTCGGCGGCGGACGCGAGCGGGAACGCCCCGGCGAGCGCGAGCCCGATCAGCGCCGCCACGCCGAGCCCGGGTCGCAGCGGCAGGCGCTCGAGCCAGAGGAAGCAGACGGTCAGCACGGTCAGCGCCGTGCCGAGCAGCAGCGGCCGCGTCCCGCCCATCGAGACCACCGGCGAGGCGGTCAGCACGAGCAGCGCGGCCAGCGACAGGAACGGGTAGCCGCGGGTGCCGTTGCCGCGCGGCCACAGCGCGAGCAGCCCGGCGATCATCACGAGGCCCGAGCCGAGCAGCTGCAGCACGAGCGACGGCCAGGGGTCGGCGCCCTCGTAGGGCAGTCGCACCGTGCTCAGCGCCTGCGCGCCGCTGACCAGGCCCGAGCCGAGCTCGTCCAGCCGCCGCGGGCGCAGCATCCCGAGCTCCAGGCCGGCCGCGAGGTAGGCGGCCAGCAGCCCGGCGAGCGCCGCGGCGATCATCCCGTACGGCCGCACGCGCTCCGGCATGCGCTCGCACGCGACCACCGCGCCCGCGGCCAGCACGGCCAGCGCCACCCACAGCAGCGGGCGGCCGCCCGGAATGCCGTCGACCATCCGCTGCCACTGCGTCACGCCGAGGCACGCGAGCGCCGCGAAGCCCGCGAGCCGCGCCACCCACACCGGCAGCAGCGCGGCGGGTCCGCGCTCCTTCGGCACGCGCACGGGAGCGCTGGCGGCGGCGAGGCTCACCGCCCGCATTCTCGCAGGGCCGATAAGCGCTCGATCAACCCCTGCGCACCCGCCGGGTAGCTGGTCACATCGGCACTACTCGCCCTTTGCGGCCTCGAGCTCCGCCTGGCGCAGCTCGATCCTCCTGATCTTGCCCGTGAGCGTCTTGGGCAGCTCGTCGACGAACTCGATCTTGCGCGGGTACGCGTACGCCGAGAGCCGGTCGCGCACGTGCGACTGGATCTCCTTGACGAGCTCGTCGGAGCCCTCGTGGCCCGAGGCGAGCACGATGAACGCCTTCACGACGCTGCCGCGGCGCTCGTCGGGCGAGGCGACCGCCGCCGCCTCCGCCACCGCCTCGTGCTCCAGGCACGCCGACTCGACCTCGAACGGGCCGATCCGGTAGCCCGCGGCGATGATCACGTCGTCGGCGCGGCCCTCGTACCAGACGTAGCCGTCCTCATCCATCGAGGCGGCGTCCTTGGTGTGGAACCACTCGCCGCCGAACGTCTCCTCGCTGGCCTCGTCGTTGCGCCAGTAGCCGATCGGATAGTGCGGGTTCGAGCGCGCGCGCAGGCAGATCTCGCCGCGCTCGCCCTGTGGCAGCGGCTTCTCGTCCTCGTCGAGGATCTGCACGTCCCAGCCCGGCATCGGGCGGCCCATCGACCCCTCGCGGACGTCCATGAACGGGTAGTTGGCCACGAGCGGATAGGACTCCGTGAGCCCGTAGTAGTCGAGCACCGTGATCCCGTAGTGCTCGCGGAACCAGCGGATCGCCTCCGGGTTCAGCGGCTCGCCCGCGCAGCAGACGATGCGGAACTTCTGCGGGTAGCGCTCGCCGGCGTCGGCGATCGACATCATCGAGCGCAGCGCGGTCGGCGTCGTGAAGACGTTCGTCGCCTCGTGGCGGGAGAGGAAGTCCAGCTGCTTGTGCGGGTCGAAGCCGCCCTTGCGCTGGTAGACGAGCTGCACGGCGCCGAAGCGCCACGGCCCGAGCAGCGGCGCGATGCCCGCGGCCCACGCCCACTCGCCCATGCCGTGGAAGCGCTCGCCGTCCTGCACGTCGTGGCAGTAGACGAACTCCTCGTGCGCGAGCAGGTAGCGGTGCGCGTGGACGATGCCCTTGGCGAGGCCGGTCGTGCCCGAGGAGTAGTAGAGCTGCGCCGGGTCGTCGGCCGCGGTGTCGACGGCCTCGAACTCCGGCTCGCCGCCGGCCAGCAGCTCGTCGTCGAGCAGCAGCACGTGCTCGACCAGCGACGGATCGACGCGGTCCTTGTTGGCCTCGTTCGTGACGAGCACCTTCGCCTGCGAGTCGGTGACGCGGTGGCGGATGCCGTCGTCGCCGTAGAGCACCGACATCGAGAGCAGGATCGCCCCGCAGCGGTAGGTGCCGAAGAACGCCGCGGCCGTCTCGGGCGTCGGCGGCAGCAGCATCGCGACGCGGTCCTCGCGCTCGACGCCGTGCGCGCGCAGGACGTTGGCGAAGCGGTTGGCGTTCTCCTGGATCTCGCCCCAGCGGACCTCGCGCACGGTGCCCTCGAAGTCCTCGTGGATCATCGCGAGCTTGTCCGCCGGGTGCTTGAAGCAGACGTCCTCGGCGATGTTGTAGCGCTCGGGGACGTGCCACTCGTGCTGCGCGACCGCCTCCTCGTAGGAGCTCGGACGGGTGCTGGTGGCCATCGCTTCCTCTCCTCCGTTGTCTACCGTTGCGTGCCGTGGATCGATCCGGACTGCGCGCCTCCGACGCCGACCGCGAGCGCGCGGTGGATCTGCTGCGCGGTCACGCCGCCGTAGGACGGCTCACGGTCGAGGAGCTCGACGAGCGCTGCTCGTCCGCCTTCTCGGCCAAGACGTTCGGCGAGCTCGACGCGCTGACCGCCGACCTGCCGCCGATATCCGCGCCGCCGGCCGCCGTCCCGCCACCGTCCGCACCCGCCCGCAGGCCTCCCCGGCTCCCCGGCAAGCACTACTTCGCCGAGACCTGGCGCGCGCCCGCGAGTCCCGAGCACGCGATGCGGGACCTGCTCACCTACGTCGCGCCCCCGCTGCAGCGCAACGGGTACGAGCTGCGCGAGCACACGCCTCATCGGCTCGCGTTCGTCCGCTCCCGGCGGCCGATCTGGACCGTGGCGGTCGCCGTGTTCCTGTTCCCGTTCGGGTTGCTCGCGCTGCTCTACACGGAGGAGTCGCGGGTCGTGATCGACCTGCACCCGGCGGGCGACGGCACGCTCGTCTCCGCCGGCGGCGTGGCGCCACTGGCGGTGCGTCAGGCGTTCCGCCAACTCGAGGCCTGAGCGCGTCACTCCTCCTCGCTCTGGCGCTCCTTGACCTTGCCCTCGAGCTGCGACATGACGTCGGGGTCGCGCAGCGTCGTGACGTCGCCGAGCTCGCGGCCCTCGGCGATGTCGCGCAGCAGCCGGCGCATGATCTTGCCCGAGCGCGTCTTGGGCAGGTCGTCGGCCCAGATGATGCGCTTGGGGCGGGCGAGCTTGCCGATCCGCTTGGCCACGTGCTCGCGCAGCTCCTGGATCGTCTCGTCGTCGCCCTCCTGGTTGCCCGACAGCGTCACGAACGCCGTGATCGCCTGGCCCGAGTCCTCGTCGGCCTGGCCGATCACCGCCGCCTCGGCGACCTTCTCGTGGGAGACGATCGCGGACTCCACCTCGGCGGTGGAGAGCCGGTGGCCGGAGACGTTGATGACGTCGTCGACGCGCCCGATGATCCAGAAGTAGCCGTCCTCGTCCTTGCGCGCGGCGTCGCCGACGAAGTAGACGTCGCGGCCGAACTTGTCCCAGTAGGTCTCGACGAAGCGCTCCTCGTCCTTGTAGAGCGTGCGCAGCATCCCGGGCCACGGCTTGCGCAGCGTGAGCAGCCCCTGCTCGGTGCCGGCGTCCTCGCCGTCCCTCCTTGACCACCTGGGCGACGATCCCCGGCAGCGGCCTGCCCGCCGAGCCCGGCTTGGTCGGCTGCACGCCGGGCAGCGTCGTGATCATGATCTGGCCCGTCTCCGTCTGCCACCAGGTGTCGACGATGGGGCAGCGCTCGCCGCCGATGACCTTGTGGTACCAGAGCCAGGCCTTCGGGTTGATCGGCTCGCCGACCGTGCCGAGCAGGCGCAGGGAGGACAGGTCGTGCTTCTCCGGGTACTCGGCGCCCCACTTGATGCAGGCGCGGATCGCGGTCGGCGCCGTGTAGAAGATCGTCACGTCGTAGCGGTCCACGAGCGACCACCAGACGTCCTTGTCGGGGTAGTCGGGCGCGCCCTCGTACATGACCGACGTGCACCCGTTGGCCAGCGGCCCGTAGACGATGTAGGAGTGCCCGGTGACCCAGCCGACGTCGGCCGAGCACCAGTAGACGTCCTCCTCCGGCTTGAGGTCGAACACCACCCGGTGCGTGTAGGCGACGCCCGTCAGGTAGCCGCCCGTCGTGTGCAGGATGCCCTTCGGCTTGGCGGTCGACCCTGACGAGTAGAGGATGTAGAGCGGGTGCTCGGCGTCGAGCGGCTCGGCCTCGCACTCGTCGCCGGCGGCCTCGAGCGCCTCGTGGTACCAGACGTCGCGGCCCTCGGACATCGGCGCGTCGTTGTCCGTGCGCTTGACGACGAAGATCTTCTCGATCGAGCCCACGTCGCCCATGACCTCGTCGACCTGCTCCTTGATCGCCGCGGTCTTGCCCTTGCGGCGGGCGCCGTCGACGGTCACGAGCGCCTTGGCCTCGGAGAACTCCATCCGCTCCTTGACCGACTCGGCCGAGAAGCCGCCGAAGACGACGTTGTGGATCGCGCCGATGCGCGCGCAGGCGAGCATCGCGACCGCGACCTCGGGGATCATCGGCAGGAAGATCCCGACGACGTCGCCCTTGCCGATGCCGTTGTCCTTGAGGGCGTTGGCGAACTTCTGCACGTCGCGGTGCAGGTCGGCGTAGGTGACGTCGAGCTCCTCGCCCTCCTCGCCGCGCCAGTGGAACGCGACGCGGTCGCCGCTGCCGGCCTCCACGTGGCGGTCCACGCAGTTGTAGGCGACGTTGAGCTTGCCGCCGGCGAACCACTTCGCGTTCGGCGGGTCCGACCAGTCGAGCACCTGGTCCCACTTCTCGAACCAGTGCAGCTGCTCGGCCTGCTCGGCCCAGAAGCCCTCCGGGTCGGCCTCGGCCCGCTCGTACGCCGACTCGTCGGTGATCACCGCGCTCGAGGCGAACTCCTCAGGTGGCTCGAAGGTCTCCTGGTCGAGCAGCTCCTCGATCTGGGACTCGAGCGTCGCTCCGTCTGCCATGGCGTTCTCCTCCGCGTGAAAGTCGATGCACCCGGCGCCGGCCCCGAGGGCCGGCGCCCGCATGCATTGTCGCGCCTATCGCGACCCGACGAGTTCCCGCTCCTCGCCGACCGACCGCTCCGCGCCGAGCCCGGTCTCGGACCTGACAAAGAGCTCGTGGTAGGTGCGCTCCGCGCCGTGCTCCTTGGAGAGCACGGTGCCGAGGTAGCAGCCGATGAACCCGAGCGGGATCGAGACGATCCCCGGGTTCGCCAGCGTCCACCCGATCGGCGAGCCGGTGTCGGAGTCCGCGCCCGGCCAGACCTTCGGCGAGACGATCACCAGGACGATCGCGCTGATCACGCCGAACAGGACGCCGGTCACCGCGCCCGTCGTGTTGAACCGCGGCCACGTGAGCGCGAGCAGCAGCGCCGGGAAGTTCGCGCTCGCGGCGACCGCGAACGCGAGCCCGACCATGAACGACACGTTCAGGCCCGCGCCGCCGATCACGGCGATGATGATCGCGATCACGCCGATCGAGATCGCGGCGATGCGCGCGACCACGACCTCCTCGTGGTCGGACTCCTTGCCCTTGCGGACGATGTTCGACCAGATGTCGTGCGAGACCGCCGCCGAGGCCGACAGCACGAGGCCGGCGACCACCGCGAGGATCGTCGCGAACGCCACGCCCGCGATCACCGCCAGGAACAGGTCGCCGCCGAACGTGCCCTCGCCGCCGCCCGAGGAAGGTCGCCAGGTTCGGCGCCGCGAGGTTGCCGCCGGTGCCCGCGGCCTCTTCGCCCTCCGGCCCGAGGAACGCGCGGGCGCCGAAGCCGATGAACGTCGTCAGCAGGTAGAAGAAGCCGATGATGAACATCGCCCAGACGACCGATGAGCGGGCGGCCTTGGCGTTCGGGACGGTGAAGAACCGCATCAGGATGTGCGGCAGGCCGGCCGTGCCGAGCACGAGCGCGAGGCCGAGCGACACGGTGTCGATCGGCGAGGCCAGGAACGTGCCCGGGCCGAGCGAGAACGTCGAGTCCGCGCCCTTGTTGCCGTCCGCGCGGTTGAACAGCTCGATCGGGCTGCCGCCGACCTTGGCCAGCACGAAGATCGACATCACGAGGATGCCGGTCATCAGCAGCACGGCCTTGATGATCTGCACCCAGGTGGTGGCGACCATGCCGCCGAAGACGACGTAGCAGAGCATGAAGGCGCCGGTGAGGATCACCGCGAGCGAGAAGTCGATGCCGACGAGCGCCTGGATCAGCACGCCCGCGCCGACCATCTGCGCGATCAGGTAGAAGGCGACGACGGCCAGCGTGCCGAGCGCCGCCGCGGTCCGCGCCGGCCGCTCGCGCAGCCGGAACGCCAGCACGTCGGCGATCGTGTACTTGCCCGCGTTGCGCATCCGCTCGGCCAGCAGGAACATCACGGTCAGGAACGCCACGAGGAACCCGATCGAGTACAGGAACCCGTCGAAGCCGTACAGGTAGATCAGGCCGGCGATGCCGAGGAACGACGCCGCCGACAGGTAGTCGCCGGAGATGGCGAGGCCGTTCTGCACGCCGGTGATCTGGCGTCCGGCGGCGTAGAAGCCGACGGCGCTGGAGGCCCGCTTGGACGCCCAGTAGGTGATGCCGAGGGTGATCGAGAGGACGATCGCGAAGATCACGACCGCTTCGACGTTGACGGCGGCGAAAACGGTCATCGTCCTGCCTCCCGGCTCCCGGCCTCCGTCTCGCGACGGGCGAAGCGGCTCTCGGCCGCCCGGCCGGAATCGCCCCCGTCGTCGCCGGCGTTCGTCAGCACCCGCTGCGCGAGCGGGTCGTACACGCGATCGGCCTTGCGCAGGTACATGAGCCCGAGCACGAACACCATCACGAACTGCGTGAGCGCCAAGCAGTAGCCGACGGTCAGGCCCTCGTAGACCGAGGAGGCCATGAAGTCCTCCGCGTAGCCCGCGAGCAGGATGAACCCCATGTAGTAGGCGAGAAAGAAGATCGTCGCCGGCAGCACGAACGAGCGCCGCCGCTTGATCAGCTCCTGGAACTCGGGCGACTCTTCGATCGCCTCCCAGTCGATCCCCTTCAGCCGGTCGTCCGCGGCGGCCCCTCGCTGAGGTGCCGAGGTCGTCTCTGCCATGTTCCTCCCCCTTTACGAGAAACGGTGCAGGGGAGTGTTACCCCGTCCGGCGGGGAACTGCGCCTCTCGCGCTACGTGCGGCGCTTGCGCTTGCGCTTCGACGTCGCCGGATGCGCCCCCGCGGGCACGTGCGCGCGGTCGGGCTCCGGCTCGCGCGCCGGCTCCGGTTGCGGCTCGTGCTCCGGCTCCGGCTCCTCGTTCGCCTTGGCCCTGCGGGCCTTGGCGGCCTGCTGCGCGCTCGGCCACGGCTCGGCGCGGCCCGTGCGCCAGGCCGGCGGGTCCCCGCCGGGACGGCGGCCGGCGAACAGCACGGCGAGGGCGCTCAGCCAGAAGGCCAGCACGATCGGGACGCCGGCGCCGTACTGGATCACGATCAGCGCCGCGGCGACCATGCCGAGCGTGCCCATGAAGCGGGTGAGCAGGCCGGTGCGCATCGCGTTGAGCGACACGAGCACGACGCCGATGGTGAGCACCAGAGCGGCCGGCTGGAGCAGCACGCCGCTGACGCGGCCGATCCCGTTGTCGCCGATGTCCTGCACGTCGGCGATCGTGCCCGGGCTGTCGAGCAGCGCGCGGGAGTCGGCGATGAGGCCGATGCCCCACGCCACCCAGGCGACCCCGAGCAGCACGCCGCCGACGATCGGCAGGTAGAAGGCCCAGCGCGCGAACTGCGGCCGCCGGGCGCGCGTGGCGGCGGCCAGGAACGTGACCGCGTAGGCGAGGGCGAAGTAGCCGATCGCGGTGATCGAGCGGCTGCCGACGATCGCGAACGCGTTCTCGTCGAAGTAGCGGGCGAGCTCGAGCTGCCCGGCCTTCTGCTCGAACACCGAGCCGGGCGCGGCGAGCTTCTGGAGCCCGTCGAGCAGCCGCTGCGGCGGGGCGCCGGAGTACACGGCCTGCTCGATGATCTGCCCGGCGAGGACGCCGATCGCACCGAGCGCGGCGGCGAGCGCGGCGCGCAGACGATGGCGCGCCTCCCAGTCGAGCTGCTGCTGCGGGGAATCAGGCAGGGCCAAGAGGACCGAGATGCTAGATGACCGCTCCCGCGGCCCCCGCGACACCTCGGAGGCGTGCCTCGCGGCGCCGCGCGGACCACGCGAGCGATCATCGGCCGCGGCGCTCCGGGACGCCGGTGGGACCGCCCAGCGGCGTGCGGGCGGGGCGGCGGCCGAGACGCGGCGGCTCCGGCTCCACGTCGTTGCGCCCCGCGACCCGTGCGAGGCGGTCGCCGGCGAACAGCAGCACGTCGAGAGCAGGGGCCGCGAGGCCGATCACGGCCTCGACACGGCGGCGGCGGGCGAGCTGTGTCTGGGTCCGGTGGGCCACGCGGCGCGATTCTAGCCCCGCGTGGGCGCACGCCGCCGGGGTTATGGCGGGTTAGCCACACGGTGCAGACGGGGGGATCCTCGCCTGTGCCGTCGAACGATCGCGGCGAGTATGCACCCCATGGCCGTCGCCGTCCCCACCACCGCCGCAGCGCGCGCCGAGGATTCCCTCTCCCTCGGCGGCGTGTCCGCCCGCAAGGCGTTGCTCCTCGTGGGGGCGGCGACGCTGCTGGTGGTCTCGCTCGTGCTGCTCGCGCCGACGTTCGCCGACCTCTCGGCGACCTGGGACCGCCTGCACAACGGCAGCCACGGCTGGCTGGCCCTCGCCTTCCTGTTCGCGGTGCTCTCGTTCGCCGGTCACGTGATCCTCTTCGCCGGCGTCGCCGGCCGCGGCGGCCAAGGGCGCATCGGCCTGCGCGCCGGGCTGCAGATCAACCTCGCCGCCAACGCCGCCACGCGCCTGTTCGCAAGCGCCGGCGCGGGCGGGATCGCGCTGACCGCGTGGGCGATGCGGCGCACGGGCATGGAGCGCACGGACGTGGCCGCCCGCCTGGTGGCCTTCCACGTCCTGCTCTACGGGGTCTACATGGCGGTCCTGCTCTTCGGCGGCCTCGGCCTCTACTTCGGCGTCCTCCCCGGCGGCGGCTCTTTCGCGATCACCGTCGTGCCGGCGATCCTCGGCGGCGCGACGATCGCGCTCGTCGGCGCCGCCCAGTTCATCCGCCCCGGCGACGGCCGCGTGCGGCGGCTCGTCGGCCCGGTGGCCCGCGGTGTGCGCGACGCCCGGGCGCTGGTGCGCGCCGGCAACCCGGCGGTGCTTGGCGCGCTGATGTGGTGGGGCTTCCAGATCGCCGTGCTGTGGGCGTGCTTCGAGGCTTTCGGCCACGCGCCCTCCGCCGCGGTGCTCGCCGTCGCCTTCTTCGTCGGCATGCTCGCCAACCTGCTCCCGCTCCCCGGCGGGGTCGGAGGCGTCGACGGCGGCATGGTCGGCTCGCTGATCGCCTTCGGCGTCGAGCCCGAGCTGGCGCTGCTGGCAGTGCTCGGCTATCGCGGCTTCGTGTTCTGGCTGCCGATCGTGCCCGGCGCGATCGCGTACCTCACGCTGCGCCGCACGGTCTCCCGCTGGGAGCGCGAGGACGCCGGCCCGCTGACCGCCGATCGGCACGCGGTACGCTCTCGTGCATGGAAGGCTTCGGTGGTTTCTTCAACGACCCGGATCTCCAGAAGCGCCTTCAGGAGATGGCCGAGCAGATGCAGGGTGCCCAGAACCTCGCTTGGGCCGACAACGCCATCAAGCTCGCCGTCGACATGACGGTGGCGGCGATCGACCGCGTCAACGTCCAGGGCACCCCCGAGCAGCAGGCTCAGCAGATCCGCCAGGTGATGGCGACCGTCTTCCCCGAGGCGGTCACGCTGGTGCGCGAGGCGCGCCAGGGCCTCAGCTGACGCTCGCGGTCTCCTCCTCGCGGGCGGCGCGGCCGCTCGCGATCACCTCCTTGAAGGAGCGGAAGCGGAAGATCTGCACGACGGCCAGCAGGCCGATGCCGAACGTCAGCGCCGCGATCGCGATCTGCTGCCCGACGGAGTAGGCGGCGACCGTCGCGCCGGCCGCCGTCCCCGAGAAGACCTTCGCCAGCAGCGCCTGCTGCACGCCGGCCCCGCCCGGGGTGAACGGCACGAGCGCGGCGACGGCGTTGACGCCGAGCACGAGCAGCACGTTGCGCACGGACCCGCCCACGTTGAACGCCTCCAGCAGCATCCAGAAGGCGAGGAAGCGGAAGCACCAGCCGCCCAGCTGCACGAGCCAGACCTCGCGGACGTAGCGGCGGCGGTCGAAGACGATCGTCAGGCCCTGGCGGACGCGCGCCCAGAACGCGCGCACGCGCGCGGACAGCAGCGCGAAGGCGACGAGCACCGCGATCGCGAGCACGGTGAGCACGAACAGCGTGAAGCGCGGGTGCGAGGCGAAGAACGCGAGGTCGAAGGCCGGCAGCTTGGAGAAGTCCGGCGGCTTGGGGAAGACGCCCTGGGTGAACGCGAACGCGAGCACGGGCACGGCGATCGTGAGGTCGAAGATGAACTCGACCGAGAAGGCGGCGGCCACGGCCGGGTAGCTGGACTTCGGCACGGAGGTCTTGGTGAGGAACAGGCGCACGACGTCGCCGCCGCGGGCCGGCACGACGCTGTTGAAGCCGTAGCCGGCCATGTAGGCGCCCCAGATGTTCAGGAAGCGGATGCGCTGCTCGGGGTAGGCGGCGCGCAGGATGTTGAACGACGCGCGGGCGCGCAGCGTGAGGTAGCTCGCGAACGCGGCGAGGCCGATCAGCAGCGCGCCCCAGCGCACGTCGGCCAGGCCGCCCGCGAAGTCGCCGATGGCGTCGAAGAAGGCGCTGAACGAGTCGCCGATCGAAGCGCGGGGCGGCGTGGTCACGCCGTCAACGGTACGCGGTGTCCGGCCTCCACACCCGGGGGGTCATCACCGTCATCGCGTCCGCGACGTGCAGCCGCCACGGCTCCAGCCGCAGCAGCGCGGCCCCCTCCGCCCTTGGCCCGTCGGGCCAGATCGCGTGGAAGTCGTAGCCGAGGTCACACGCGAGTGCCTTTACCGGCCCCCTCCGCGTCCGTAGGGTGGCCGAAACGACCCCTGGGGAGGGTTCTGTGAAGCGATCTCTGAAGTGCGCCGCGGCCGGGCTGGCCGCCACGTTCGTACTGGCGGCTCCCGCCGCCGCCGCGGACTGGACGGCCGGTGCGCCATCGACGGGCGATCCGTTCTTCCCCGAGCAGATGGGCAACGGCGGCTATGACGTCCGCCACTACTCACTCGAGCTCGACTACGACCCGGCGACGCAGGTGCTCGACGGTTCGGCCGCGATCACGCTCGTGCCGACCCAGGATCTCGACCAGTTCAACATCGACCTGCGCGACTGGTTCGCCGTCTCGCGCGTGGCGGTGGGCAAGCACCCGGCCGCCTACTTCCAGGAGGACGACCAAGAGCTCGTGATCACCCCGCGGCCGAAGCTGCACGCGGGCCGCACTTACACGGTCCACGTCGACTACACCGGCGTGCCGCAGACCGTCATCGACCCCGACGGCAGCTCCGAGGGCTGGGTCAAGAACTCCGACGGGGCGTTCGTGGTCAACGAGCCCCAGGGCGCGCCGGGCTGGATCCCGGTCAACGACGACCCCAACGATAAGGCGACCTACGACTTCGCGATCACCGTGCCGGCGGGCAAGGTGGCGCTCGCCAACGGCCGGCTGATCTCCTCGGTCACCGAGGGCGGCCGCACCACGTGGCGCTGGAGCGAGGACTCGCCGATGGCGAGCTACCTGACGACCGCCACCAACGGCGACTTCGACTTCAGCATCGACACGGGCCCGAACGGGCTGCCGATCTACAACGCGATCGACAGCGACGGTTTCTCGGCCGCCAACAAGGCGACGGCGGCGGTGCGCTTCGCCGCGCAACCGCAGATCATCGCCGTCTTGACGGACCTGTGGGGGCCGTACCCGTTCACGAGCGCCGGCGCGGTGATCGACCGGGGCGGCGTCTCCTACGCGCTCGAGTCGCAGACGAAGCCGATGTACGACGGCGTGCCGGGCCAGAGCACCGTGGTGCACGAGCTGGCGCACCAGTGGTTCGGCGACAGCGTCACGCTCTCGGTGTGGCCGGACATCTGGCTCAACGAGGGCTTCGCCCGCTTCTCGGAGTGGATGTACAACGAGCGCACGGGCGGGCTGACGGCGCAGGCGCAGTTCAACACCACCACCAACTACGGGCTGCGCGCCGACCACCCGAACTGGCAGATCCCGACCGCCGCCATCCCGCGCGCCGAGAACCTGTTCTCGCCGTCGTTCGTCTCCTACAACCGCGGGGCGATGACGCTGCAGGCCCTGCGGGTGAAGATCGGCGACGCGGTCTTCTTCCCGATGATGCGCACGTGGTACGCGGAGAACCGCAACGGCAACGTCACGACGGAGGACTTCATCGCGCTCGCGGAGCGCGCGAGCGGCCAGCAGCTGGACGCCTTCTTCGAGGTCTGGCTCTACACGCCGGGCAAGCCGACGAGCTGGTGAGGTTCGGAGCCGGGCCGGCCGCGGCGACGCGGCCGGCCCGCCGCTCCGGGACAATCCGGCCATGGCCGACCACACGATCGTCAACCTGCGCGAGGTCGAGGACGCCGCGAAGACGCATGGCATGCCGCCGGGGCTCGAGTCCCGCTTCGCCCGCTCGGCGCTGGGGCTGCAGAAGTCGGGCGTGACGCTCTTCACCCTGGCGCCGGACTACGAGCTGCCGTTCGCGCATCGCCACCGCGACCAGGAGGAGGTCTACCTCGTGCTGCGCGGGAGCGCGACCGTCGTCTTCGAGGACGAGACGGCCGACCTGGGCGAGTGGGACGCGGTCCGCATCCCGCCCGAGGTCGCGCGCACGTTCCGCTCGGGTCCGGGCGGCGCCGAGGTGCTGGCCTTCGGCGCCGGCGAGCAGGGCGACGCCGAGATGGTCCAGGACCTCGGGTAGCTCAGGGATCCGAGCGGGAGCGCCGGATCCGGTGCGCCCCGTATGCGGCGGCAGCCGCCGCCACGACCGCCACGTAGACCCAGACGTCGGCACGCTCGACCAGCTCGGTGGCCTCCCGCCAGCGGCTGCCGAGCGCCCAGCCCGCGCCGATCAGGACGCAGTTCCACGTCGCGCTGCCGAGCGCGGTCAATGCCACGAAGCGCCCGACGGGCATCTCGCTCAGCCCGGCGGGTACGGAGACGACGCTGCGCACGCCCGGGATCAGCCGCCCCAGCAGCACGAGCTTGGGGCCGTGCGCGTCGAACCAGTCGTCGGCGCGGTCGAGTCGCCGCTCGTCCAGCCGCAGGATCCGGCCGTGGCGCAGGAGCAGCGGGCGGCCGCCGAAGCGCCCGACCGAGTACAGGATCAGCGCGCCGGCGACGGAGCCGACCGTCGCCGCTACGACCGCGCCGAGGTAGTCGAAGTCGCCGGAGGCCACGCGCGAGCCCGCCAGCGGCAGCAGCAGCTCAGACGGGATCGGCGGGAACAGGTTCTCGAGCAGGATCAGCAGGGCGAGCAGCACATAGCCGCCGCCCAGCAGCAGGTCTTCCGCCCAGCCCGTCACGCTATAAGGGGTAGCAGCCGTCAGGCGGTGCTGAGCTCGCCCAGGGCCTCGAGCACGACCTCGTCGTGCGTCTTGGGCGAGACCTTCGGGAAGACCTTGGCCACGGTCGCCGTCGGGGTCGATGATGAAGGTGGAGCGCTGCGCGCCCCAGTAGGTGCGGCCGTAGTTCGTCTTCTCCGCCCAGACGCCGTAGAGGTCGCAGACAGCGTGGTCCTCGTCGGCGAGCAGGGTGAAGTTCAGCGACTGGCCGCCGTGGAACTTCTTGACCGCCTCGACCGGATCGGGCGAGACGCCGAGCACGACCGCGCCCGCCGCCTCGTAGTCGGCCGAGTGGTCGCGGATGCCGCAGGCCTGGGTCGTGCACCCCGGCGTGTCGGCCTTGGGGTAGAAGTAGAGGACCACGGGGCGGCCGCGCAGGCCGGAGAGGGTGACGTCCTCGCCGTCCTGGTCGGGCAGGGTGAAGTCCGGGGCGTCGGCGCCTTCCTCGATCATCTGGTCCTCCTCGGTCATTTGAGCAGTCGCGAGAGCCGGCGGTCCTTCAGGACGCGCCCCTCGGTCTGGCATTCCGGGCAGTAGCTCATCACGTAGTCCTCGTAGAAGACCGCCTCGAGCGTCGTCCCGCACTGCGGGCACGGCTCGCCCTGGTGCGCGTGCACGCGCGTCGGCTTGGGGAACTTCTCGGGCAGCGGCAGCTGCACGGCCGCCTCGTAGGCGTCGAGCACGCGGCCGAGCTCCGAGACCATCGCCTCGCGCAGCGCCGCGGCCTCCTCCTCGGAGAGGTCGTCGCCGCGCTTGAACGGCGAGAGCCTCGCGGCGTGCAGGATCTCGTCGACCCAGGTGCGGCCGATGCCGGCGATCACCTGCTGGTCGCGCAGCAGCGAGTGCAGCGGCCGGTTGGACTTCAGCAGCGTGCCGAGCTCCGGCGGGTCGGGCCAGGCCTCCGGGCCGAGCGAGCGCAGCTGCGGGTCGGCATCCACGTCGGCGGGCCGCAGCAGCTTGATCCACGCCGCCTGCCGCGTGCCGAACTCCCGCAGCCGCAGCTCCCGGCCCTCCGGCAGCCGCCACAGCACGCGCGCGGTGCGGTCCTTCATCGACGCGCGCTTGTCGAACCACTGCAGCCGCCCGGCGCTCATGAGGTGCGTGAGGAAGGTCAGCGGCTCGCCGGCGGGGCTCTCGATATCGAGCAGCAGCAGCTTGCCCTTGCGGCGCACGCCGGTGAAGGTCCCGCCGTCGGCGTGGTGCAGCGGCGGGTCGAACGTCTTGAGCACGTTCAGGCCCGGGGTCATCACCGACTCGATCGTCAGGCCGGGGAGCGCGTCGCCGAGCCTGCGAGCGGTGATCTCCATCTCGGGCAGCTCGGGCACCCTCCCGAGGCTAGTACCTTGGCGGCCCATGGATCCATGGGTGCAGGCGGGAGCGGCCGAGATCGCGCGCCGCGCGGTGCGCGAGCTCGAGGCGCTCGTGGCGGTCTCCTCGCCCTCCGGCGACGTGCACGGCGCCGAGGAGTGCGCGTCCGTGTGCGCGGCGCTGCTGCCTGACGAGGCGCAGATCGAGCGGATCCCGTGCTCGAGCCCGGGCCACGCGCCCGACCTGCTCGCGCGGCTGACCGGCACGGGCAGCCGGCGGATCCTGCTGCTGGGGCACCTCGACACCGTGGTCGCGCACGCCGAGCACCGCCCGCTCACGCGCGACGGCGAGAAGCTCGTAGGCTCGGGCAGCGTGGACATGAAGGGCGGCGTGGTGCTCTCGCTCGGGGCCATGCGCGTGCTCGCCCGGCGGCCCGAGGACTACGCGGAGATCGCGCTGCTCGTGGTCTGCGACGAGGAGTGGCGCAAGGGCCCGCTCGCCCACGTGGGCCGCTTCGCCGGCTGGGACGCGTGCCTGTGCTTCGAGGGCGGCGAGCGCACGCCCGACGGCGACGACGGCGTGGTCGTCCGCCGCAAGGCGGCCGGGACGATCAAGGTCACCGCGCACGGGCGCTCCGCGCACTCGGGCTCCGCGCCCGACCGCGGGCGCAACGCGCTGCTCGCGCTCGGGGTCGCCGCGCAGGCCGTCGCCGCGGCGCACGACCCCGACGGGCGCGCGCACCTGACCGCGGTACCGACCGTGCTGCGCGCGGGCGAGGCGTTCAACGTCGTCCCCGGTCGCGGCGAGCTGTTCTGCGACCTGCGCGCGGACGACATCGACGCGATCGAGGACGTGCTCGGCGCGATCCCCGCCGACCACGAGGGCGTGCGGCTGGAGCCGGAGCTGATCCGCCGCTGGCCCGGCATGCACTCCGAGGAGGCGACGGCCGGGCTGCTGGCCCGCGCGTCGGAGGCGCTCGGGCGCCCGATCGTGCCGCGGGCGCGCGGCGGCGCCAGCGACGCCAGCCACATGGCTGCCACGCTCCCGGTCACGGTCGACGGCCTCGGCCCGCGCGGCGGCGCCGCCCACAACCCGGACGAGTTCGTGCTCGAGGCGTCGCTGGCGAGCCGCGCGGAGGTCGCGCTGGCGATGATCGCCGGCGCCCTCGGCTAGGTCTCGTCGAGCGCGATCGACTCCAGCTCGCGCGGGCGCAGCAGCACGAGCAGCTCGCCGGCCCCGCGCTCCTCGCGCACCGCGGCGACGCCGCCCTTCTTGAAGTCCACGCGGGCGCCGGTGAGGTCGTGGACGACCTGCGAGAAGTCGGGGTCGTGGCCCACGACCAGTACGCGGCCGTCGTCGCCGTGCGCGCGCAGGAGGGCGATCGCGTCGTCGCGCCCGAAGCCCGAGCCGAGCGACTCCTCGAGGACGGACTCGATCCCGAGCGCGCGGCAGGCGATCTCCGCCGTCTGGCGCGCCCGCACCTTCGGGCTGGAGTAGCAGGCGGCGAGCTCCAGCCCGAGGCGGGCGAGCGCAGCGCCCGCGGCGAGCGCCTGTCGCTCGCCGCGGGCAGTGAGCTCTCGCTCCTGATCGGGCTTGGAGTCGTGCGGCACGGCCTCGCCGTGCCTCAGCAGCCAGAGCTGGGGCGCCATCGCGCCCCGCACCTTAGCCGCGCGTCGCGCCTACGCGCGAGCGACCGCGTAGTCCTCGTAGTACCAGTAGGTCTTCGCGCGCCACGGGTCCTCGTCCGCATGGCGGCCCGAGCTGAGCCCGGGCGAATCCTCGACCTGATGGCGTGTGAAGGGCACGACGATCCGGCCGTCCTCCACGCGCAGCTCGGACGCGGGCAGCATGCGCCGCTCCCCGAAGCGCCGCAGACGCAACACGACCATCTCGAGCTCGCCGCCGCCGTCGAAGGGGTACGTGTCGACGACCTGGCCGAGCGAACGGCCGTTGATGTCGGCGACTTCGAGTCCGAGGAGATGCATCCGCAGGGTTCGCATGGTGTTCAAAGGATCGGCGGCTGCCCATTGTCGGCCCATCGGGTCAGGACCCCAATCGGACGAACGGCCAGGGTGGACGATCGGCCGATCGAGCCGCTCAGTAGGAGCGCACGGCCGCGCCGGCGTACGTCTTGCCGGCCGGGGAGGTCCACTTGACGCGGTAGCGCTGGCCCTTGCGGTGGGTGGCCCGCAGGGAGTAGACGCCCGTGCCCGTCGTCTTGACGTCGGCGAGCTTGCGCCACCCCTTCTTGCCCCTCGGGTCGATCTCGATCCGGACAGCCGTCGCCTGGCGGTGCTGGCGCACGAGGCCCCACAGGACGTCGGTGCGGCCGTAGTTCTCGACGGCGAGCGGCAGGCGGAACGCGTTGTAGGCCGGCTTCTTCTTGCCCTTGCTCGTCCGCAGGCCGCTCTCGAAGCCGGCGTACTTGTTCAGGGCCGAGGCGCGCGGGCGGTCGTCGGACATCAGGTACTGCGAGAACGAGCGCACGCGCGGGTTCACGTAGGCCATGTGCTCCGCGATCGAGAGGTACGCGGCCTGCCTCGCGAAGCTCACGCCCTGGATGCGGTCGGGGCGCGACTGGATGCCGAACTCGGTCAGGAAGATGGGCAGCCCGCGCGGCAGCGCGCGCGCCTTGCCCGCCCGGTCGAGCGCGCGCGCGAGGCGCGAGAGCACGCCCAGCGTCACGTCGCGGCGGTCGTGCGGCACGAAGCGCGGGCCCTTGGCCGTCGTGTAGGCGTGGTGCGCGTAGCCGTCGGCGTCCAGCGCGCCGCACTTCCTCGTCTTGCGGTAGGAGCTGTCCAGGCAGAGCATCCGCCGGAAGAAGTCGAGCGGGAACACCACCTTCGAGTTGCCGCGCGGAGAGGTCTCGCCGAGCAGGTACGTGTCGCCGCGATTGGCGGCCGTGGCCTTCAGCCCGCGCACGCCGACCTGGTAGAGCCGCCGGTAGAGGCCGGGCGAGTACGGCTTGCCCTTGCGGTACTGCGGCATCAGGAACTGCGGCTGGTTGGGCTCGTTCCAGATCGACCATGTCGCGACGCTGTCGCCGTAGCGGCGCCCGACCGCGGTCGCCCACGCCTGGAACTCCTTCGGGCTCGGCCGGGTGACGTTGTCCTTGCGGCTCTTGGTCGCCCATCGCGGCACGGGCCCGGTGAGGTTGAGGTGCACCCGGATCCCGCGCGCCGACGCGTCGCGGAGCAGGGCGTCCAGCGGAGCCCAGTTGCCGGCGGGGTAGCTCGCCGGATCGGAGGCGACGAAGCGGCCGCCCGGCTTGCGCTTCGCGTCCGGCCGCGGGGCGAAGTTGCGCCAGTAGACGAGCTGGCGGACGTCCGTGACGCCGAAGTCGCGGATCTCGTCGAGCGTGCGCTCGCGCGTGGAGTCCACGAGCAGCTCGCGCGGCGCCTCGAACGCGACGGGCTGGCGCGGCGAGGCCGGCGCGGTGGCCGGCAGCGCGGCGGGGGCGGCCAGCGCGAGGGCGAGGACGAGGGTGTGTCTGCGGGGGAGCATCGGGGGTCGAAACGCAGCGCGAGCCGCATCGTTGCGGTGCAAGCGCGTCAACCACCACTAGCATGGCGCCCCTCGTGCGGGGCCTGATCGTGGACTACGGCGGCGTGCTGACGACCGACGTGTTCGCGTCGTTCCGGGCGTTCTGCGAGGCCGAGGGCCTCGCGCCCGAGACCGTCCGCGACCGCTTCCTGGGCGACCCCGAGGCGCGCGCGCTGCTCGAGCGCCTGGAGACCGGGAGGGCGCGCGAGCCGGAGTTCGAGGCCGCGTTCGCGGCGCTGCTCGGCGTCGCGCCCGAGCGGCTGATCGACCGCCTGTTCGGATACATGACCCCCGACGAGGCGATGATCGAGGGCGTGCTGGCCGCCCGCCGCGCCGGGATCCGCACGGCCATGCTGTCCAACTCCTGGGGCGAGGACCGCTACGACCGCGCCCAGCTCGAGCGGCTCTTCGACGCGTGGGTGATCTCGGGCGTGGAGGGGATCCGCAAGCCCGACCCCGCGATCTACGAGCTCGCCGCGGAGCGGATCGGGCTGCCCGCCGCCGAGTGCGTGTTCGTCGACGACCTGCCCGGCAACCTCAAGCCGGCGCGGGCGCTCGGCATGGCCACGGTCGTGCACCGCGGCGACGCGGCGCGCACGCTCGACGAGGTGTCAGCGCTCCTCGGGGTCACCCTGCGCTGATCGCCACGACGCCGGCGAGCGTGAGCACGACGCCGATCTCCTGCGAGCGCGCGACGCGCTCGGCCAGCACGATCCGCGCCAGCACGACGGTGACCGCGGGGTAGAGCGAGCCGACGACCGCCACGACGCTCAGCAGCCCCTGCTCCGTGGCGAGCGCGAAGAGGGCGGTGGCGGCGAAGTCGAGCCCGCCGATGACCAGCAGCGGCGACGCGTCGCGCACGCCGGCGGGCATCCGCGGGCGCAGCGCGAGCGCGAGCACGCCGAGCAGGGCGACCTCGCCGACGCGCACCAGCAGCAGCGACCACGGCGCGCCGCCCATCTCCGTGGCGCGGTCGATCAGCACGAAGAACGTCCCGAAGCCGAGCGCGGCGAGCCCCGCGAGCGCCATCGAGCTCGCGCACGGCGCGGCTCGGCGCGGCGTCCCCCGGCTCGCGCGCGGCGAGCACGATGCCGGCCATCGCCACCAGGATGCCCGCGATCTGCAGCGCCGCCGGCCGCTCGCCCTCCGCGAGGCCGACGAGGACCGGCACGGCCGCGCCCGTCGCGGACACGGGTGCGACGATGCTCATCGTCCCGATCGCCAGCCCGCGATAGAACGCGGCCAGCGCCGCGCAGCCCGCCACGCCCGCGCCCGTGGCCAGCGCCGCCGGGCCGAGGTCGGGGAACGGGTCGCCCGCGGCGGCCACGAAGGTCACGCCCATCGCCACCGCGGCGACCTGCGCGATCAGCAGCACCGTCACGAGCGGCCGCGTGCGCGACTGCAGCCCGCCGAGGAAGTCGGCGAGGCCCCAGCACAGCGAGGAGGAGAAGGCGAGCACGACGGCGAGCACGGCCCGCCACCCTAGTCAGGCGCGTCAGCGCCGGGCGGGCGTGCGGGAGCGCGCGAGCTCGGCGAGCTCGAAGCCCGGCTCCTCGCCGAACGCGCGGCGGAAGCGGCGGGCCACGACCTCGTAGCGGCGGGCGGCCTCGGTGCGGCGGCCGCGGCGCATGAGCAGCGTCAGCAGCTGGCGCTGGGCCTCGACGTCGAGCGGCTCGAGCTCGGCGAGGCGCTGGAGCAGCTCGCTGGCGGCGTCGAGCTCGCCGGCGCGCACGCGGATGCCGGCCAGCGCGCGCAGCACGCGGCCCGCCAGCGCCCGCAGCCGCGCGCGCTCGGGCAGCGCCCACTCCGCCTCGGGCTCGTCGGCCAGGAAGTCGCCGCGGTAGAGCGCGGCGGCGCGGCCCAGCGCGGCCTCCGCGCGCGTGGCGTCGCCCTCGCGAAGGGCCGTCAGCCCCGCCTCGGCCGCGGCGGCGAAGACGTCGGCGTCGACGAGCACCATCCCGCCGATCAGCTCGTAGCCGCCGCCGCGCCGCCCGGCCACGAAGCGCGACGCCGCCTGGCGCGGGCGGTCGGGCTCCATCCGGTCGCGCAGCGCGTGCACCGCCTGGCGCACGTTGGTCGCCGCCGGCGTGCCGTCGACCTGCGGCCAGAAGGCGCCGAGCAGCTCGTCGGCGGAGACCGAGCGCCCGCGCGCGGCCACGAGGTACTTGAGCACCTGGCCGGGCCGGTGGGCGAGCCAGTCGCCCTCGAGCACGGCGCCGCCCGCCTCGAGCTGCATCGGGCCGAGCACGCGGATGCGCAGCCGCTCGTCGCCCTCCTTCGCGGACTCGTCGTCCGTGCGCAGGTGCAGCACGATCCCGCCGCCGTCGACCGGCGCCGCGGTCACCCACGCGCCGCCGCCCGGCGTCTGCACGAGCAGCTCGCCGACCGGGCTGCCGCTCGCGCGCACGGCCTCGAAGATGCAGCGCGACTCCAGCGGCGTGCCGGGGCGGCGGCAGCCGACGAGCTCGCAGCAGCCCGCGAGGCCGTCCTCCGGGAGCGCGCCGAGCAGCCGCTCGGCGGCCGGATTGCCGCCCGCCAGGCGCCCCTCGTCGTCGAGCACGACGACGCCGGCGGGCAGATGCTCGAGCACGACCTCGGCGGCGGGGCGATGGGGCATGGCGAACGAGACAAACGACGGCCGCGCGAAAAGCCTGCGGCAATTCGTGAAACTTTTCGGGCAAAGCCACGATCCCGCTCCTGAAGCGGGATCGCGGCGGGTCCGTCAGTCGCGCTTGCCGCGGCCGTAGAGCAGCTTCAGGCCGCGGCCGAGCAGGCCGGTCGTGCTCGCCTTGTACGGGAACATGTGGAGGTCGCGCTTGGGCGCGAGCCGGGTCACCAGCAGCGACTGCTGGCGGGTGTACTTGCGGATCCCGCCGGCGCCGTGGCGCGAGCCGAGCCCCGAGGCCTTCCAGCCGCCCATCGGCAGCTCGAGCGCCAGGTAGTTCAGCTGCGCGTCGTTGACGCAGACCGCGCCGGCCTCGATGCGGCGGGCGAGCGCCTCCCCGCGCGCGGCGTCCTTCGTCCACACCGACGCGGCGAGCCCGTAGGCGGAGTCGTTGGCGAGCTTGACCGCCTCCTCGGCGTCGGCGACGCGCATGATCGGCAGCGTCGGCCCGAACGTCTCCTCGGTCATGCACGCCATCGAGTGGTCGACGTCGACGAGCACGGTCGGCTCGTAGAAGCGCCCGCTCGTCGCTGCGCCGTGGCCGCCCGTGAGCACGGTCGCGCCCGCCTCGCGGGCGGCGTCGACGTGGGCCGAGACGATGTCGAGCTGCTTCGGGAACGTCATCGCGCCGACGTCGACGCTGCCGGGCCCGGCCGGGGCGCCCTGGCGCAGCGCCTTGACCTTCTCGGTGACCTTGGCGACGAACTCGTCGTAGACCGGCGCCTCGACGTACACGCGCTCGACCGAGATGCAGGTCTGGCCGCCGTTCTGCATCGAGTAGTAGGTGGCGGCGTTGGCCGCGCGCTCGAGGTCGGCGTCGGCGAGCACGATCATCGGGTCCTTGCCGCCGAGCTCCAGCGACACCGGCGTGAGCGTGCGCGCGGCGCGCTCCATGACCTTCCTGCCGGTCGCCGTCGAGCCGGTGAACATCACCATGTCGACCTCGTCGATCAGCGCCTGCCCGGTCTCGCCGAGGCCCGTGGCGACCTGGAAGACGCCCTCGGGCAGCCCGCACTCGCGCATCGCCTGCTCCATCAGCAGCGAGGTGAGCGGCGTGACCTCCGACGGCTTGAGGATCACCGCGTTGCCGGCCACCAGCGCCGGGATGCAGTCGCCGAAGGAGTTCGACAGCGGGTAGTTCCACGGCCCGATCACGCCGACGAGGCCGAGCGGCGCGTAGCGGATCGACGAGCTTGCGGCCGAGCACGAACGGGTTGGCGGAGCGGACCTTCTCGTCGGCGAGGTACTCCGGGGCGTTCTTGGCCCAGAAGCCGAAGGCGTTGGCGATGTAGCCGATCTCCGCGAGCAGCGCGTCCTCGTGCGTCTTGCCCGTCTCGGACACGATCGTGTCGATCACGCGCTCCTGGTTGTCGAGCACCCACTTCTGGGCGCGGCGCAGCACGCGCGCGCGGCCCTCGAAGCCGAGCGCCTCCCACGCGGGCTGGGCGGCGCGGCCGCGCTCGGCGAGCCCGCGCACCTCCTCCGCGGAGCGGATCGGGACCTCGCCGACGACCTTGCCCGTCGCGGGGTTCTCGACGCTGATGGTTCCCGTCGCCTGCGGCGGCTCGCTCGAGCGTGGCCATCAGCCCGCGAACTCGACCTTCTCGATCGTCGCGGGCTCCTGCGGGCGGTCGCGGCCGTCGGTCGACAGCCCCTCGAGCGCGTCGACGACCTCCATGCCGGACGTCACCTTCCCGAAGACCGTGTGCTTGCCGTCGAGCCACGGCGCGGCCTCGGTGGTGACGATGAAGAACTGCGAGCCGTTGGTGTTCGGGCCGGCGTTGGCCATCGCCAGCGCGCCGCGGACGACCTTGTGCTGGTTGAACTCGTCCTCGAACGTGTAGCCCGGGCCGCCGCTGCCCGATCCCTCGGGGCAGCCGCCCTGGATCATGAAGTCCTTGATGATCCGGTGGAACGTCAGGCCGTCGTAGAAGCCGTCGCCGGCCAGCTTTCGCATGTTCTCGACCGTCTTCGGCGCGTCCTCGTCGAACATCTCGAAGACGATCGGGCCGTGGTTGGTCGTCATGGTCATCTGGGACATGAGCCTCTCCCCCTTTGCTCAGGACTGTCCGCGGACCGGCTCGAGCGCCAGCTTACGGCCGTGCACGGTGGTGCCGCTGAGCGCCTCGACGATCCGCTCGGCCTCGGCGGCCGGCACCTCGACGAGCGCGAAGCGCTCCAGCACGCGGACGTTGCGGATCGCCTCGCCGTCGAGCCCGCCGCCCGCGGCCACCGCGGAGATCAGCTCGCCCGGCTCGAGGCCGGCGGCGCGCCCCGTGTTGGCGATCAGCTTCGTGTAGCCCATGCCGTTGGCGGCCGAGTCGTCGTGCGGCTTGCGGTGGCGGCGCGGGCGCTCGGTCATCTTCGCCGGGGCGACGTGAGCGCCCTCGGCCCACGGCGAGATCTTCGTGCTCGCATGGCGCTCGATCGCCTCGAGGTCCTTGCGCTGGCGCGGCTCGACGAACGTGATCGCGCGGCCGGAGCGGCCGACGCGGCCCGTGCGGCCGATCCGGTGCACGTAGACGTCGGGCGAGGTCGGCACGTCGAAGTTGACGATGTGCGTGACCGACACGATGTCCAGCCCGCGCGCGGCGACGTCGGTCGCGACGAGGATCGGCACGCGGCCGCTCTTGAAGGAGATCATCACGCCGTCGCGCGAGCCCTGGGACATGTCGCCGTGCAGGGCCTTGACGTTCATGCCCTTGTCGCGCAGCGTGCGGTAGAGCTGGTCCGTGCGGATCTTCGTGCGCGTGAAGACGATCGCCTGGTCGGGCTTCTCCGCCTCGAGCACGCGCGCCAGCGCCTCGTTCTTCTCAGGCCCCTTGACCTCGAGGAAGAACTGCTCGACGGTGTCGATCGTCAGCGTCGCGGCCTTGACCTTGACGGTCACCGGTTCGTAGAGGTGGCGGTCGGCGAGCCCGCGGATCTCGGGCGGCATCGTCGCGCTGAACAGCGCCGTCTGGCGGCCGCCCGGCGTGAGCGAGAGGATCTTCTCGACGTCCTCGAGGAAGCCGAGGTCGAGCATCTCGTCGGCCTCGTCGAGGACGAGGTAGCGGCACGAGTGCAGCATCAGCGAGTGGCGCGAGATCAGGTCGAGCACGCGGCCGACCGTGCCGACAACGATCTGCCCGCCCTCCTTGAGCTGCGCCTGCTGGGTGCGGATGGGCGCGCCGCCGAAGACGGCGACGGGCTGGATGCCCTTGCGGGCGCCGTAGGCGCGGATGGCCTGCGTCACCTGGATGCACAGCTCGCGCGTCGGCGTGAGCACGAGCGCCTGCACGTCCGGGTCGTCGGGATCGACGAACTCGATCATCGGCAGGCCGAAGGCGGCGGTCTTGCCAGTGCCGGTCTGCGCCTGGCCGATCACGTCGTGGCCCTGGAGCAGCTCCGGGATGGCCTGTTCCTGGATGGGGCTCGGGTTCTCGTAGCCCACGTCCCTGAGGGCGGCGAGGACCGGCTCGGACAGGCCGAGGTCTTTGAAGGTCGTCACTAAGCAGAGGAGCTTAGCCGTGCTCGGCGCGCGCCTTGAGCCCGCGGGCGAACTGCTCGAACGACGGCTGCAGATCCGGCATCGAGCGCCAGATCAGCGGGAGCATCGGACCCGAGTACTCCTCGCGCATCGCAAACCGCGTCGCGGCGCCCTCCGGGGTGAGCGTGAACGTCCGCACGCCGCGGAACAGGCCGAGCGGCATGCCGCCGCTCCAGACCATCCGCTCGGCCGGCGCGAACTCCGTGACCTTCACCGGGAACGCGCGCTTCGGATTGGCCTCGGAGACGACCTTGATCTTCTCCTGCGGTGCGATGCTGCCCTCGACGCGGACGACGCCGGAGTCCCAGTCGCTGTACGCGGGCGCGTCCGTGAGGACCGTCCAGACCGCCTCGGGCCGGGCCTCGATCAGGGCTGACGATTCATGGTGCTCCATTCGTAACGCGCAGGTTACCATTACCGGTGTGAACCCGTTCGAGGCGCTCGGAGACCCCAACCGGCGCGCGATCGTCGAGCTCCTCGGAGACGGCGACCGCTCCGTGCAGCAGCTCGCCGACGCGCTGCCGATCAGCCGGCCCGCCGTCTCCCGCCACCTGCGGCTGCTCAAGGAGGCCGGGCTCGTGACGGACCGCGCCGAGGGCACCCGGCGGCTGTACCGGCTCCACGACGAGGGCATCGAGGCCGTGCGCGGCTACCTCGAGCAGGTCTGGGGCGAGGCCGCGGCCCGCTTCACGATCGCCGCGGAGAACACGAAGTGACCGAGTCGCTCGTGAACGAGTTCACGGTCGAGTGCGCGCCCGAGCACGCGTTCCGCGTGTGGGCCGAGCGCACCTCGCTGTGGTGGCCGGGGTCGCACTCGGTCTCCGGCGCCCCGGACGCCGTGGTCTTCGAGCCGCGCGAGGGCGGGCGGATCTTCGAGCGCGCCCCGGGCGGCGCGGAGCACGACTGGGGGCGCGTGATCGCCTGGGAGCCGCCGCGCCGGCTCGTGTACTCCTGGCACCTGCGCCAGGACGCCGCCGACGCGACCGAGGTCGAGATCACCTTCGCGGCGTCCGACGGCGGCTGCGCGGTGACGATCGTGCACCGCGGGTGGGACCGGCTGGGTTCGAAGGGGCCTTCGTTGCGCGAGCGGAACGTGCGCGGGTGGGCCGGCCTGCTGCCGGCGTATCGGCGGTTCGTGGCGAACGGCAACGGCGCTGGGTAGGGGAAGGTGAGGGAGCGGCCCGCCCCGATCTCCGTCGAGGAGACAGTTACTCGGTCTCAGCCCGAGTAAGTGACTCCTCGAGTGAAACCAGGGGGTGGTGGCGCCCACCACGCTCCCCACCCAGCCGCAGTTGACGTTCTCGCCGAGCTACCGCGACGGATCGATGACGAGCTTGCCCGAGGTCCGCCGCGCGGCGAGGTCCTCGTGCAGCCGCCGCACGTCAGACAGCGCGTAGCACTCGCCCTCGACCACCCGCAGCTCCCCGCGCGCGACGAGCTCCCCGAGCTCGCGCAGCGGGCCCGCGACCATCTCGGGCTCGCGCAGGCAGTGCATGAGCCAGAAGCCGACGACGGCGTGGCTGCGGCGCATCAGCCCGCCCGTGCGCAGCTCGTTCTGGTCGCGCGAGGCGATGCCGTAGGTGACCAGGCGCCCGAACGGGGCGAGCGCCTTCATCGACTCCTCGAAGACGCGGCCGCCGGCCATCTCGAAGACCGCGTCGACGCGCTCGCCGCCGTTGGCCTCGATCAGCGCGGCGGCGAGGTCCTCGGCGTTGACGTCGACCGCCGCGTCGGCGCCGAGCGAGAGCGCGAGGTCGCGCTTGTCCTGGGTGGAGGCCGTGGCGATCACGCGCCCCGCGCCCATGTGGCGGCCGAGCTGGACGGCGAGCGAGCCGACCCCGCCGGCCGCGGCGTGCACGACGACGCTCTCGCCCTCGGCCAGCTTCGCCGACGTGCGGTACAGGTGCCACGCCGTCAGGCCCTGCAGGAGCAGCGCCAGCGCGGTCGCGTCCGAGACGCCGTCCTCGATCGGGAACACCGTGGCCTCATCTGCGGCGACGAACTCGGCGTAGCCGCCCGTCCCCACGAGCGCCACCACGCGCTCCCCGGTGTCCTCGCGCACGCCGGCGACCTCCGCGCCCGGGATCAGCGGCAGCTCGTAGCGGGCCAGGTAGGAGTTCTCTCGCGCGTGGGTGTCTGCGAAGTTCACGCCGGCGCGCGCGACGCGGATCAGGACCTGGCCGTCGGCGGGCTCGGGGACCGGCTCGTCCTCCACGAGCTCGAGCACCTCCGGGCCGCCCCACTCGCTGATGCGGATGGCTCGCACGGCGGCGGACGATACCCTCCTCGCCCGCATGAGCCTGACCGTGGTCGGATCCATCGCGTTCGACGCCGTCGAGACGCAGACAGCCAAGCGCGACCGCCTCCTCGGGCGGCGCCGCCGTGCACTTCGCGCTCGCCTCCTCCTTCCTCGCCGAGACCCGCGTGATCGGGCCCGTCGGCGACGACTTCGGCGAGGCGGAGTACGCCGTCCTGCGCGAGCGCGGGGTCATCACGGACGACATCGAGCACGTGCCGGGCGGCAAGACGTTCTTCTGGGCCGGCCGCTACGAGCGCGACGTCAACCTCCGCCACACGCTGCAGACGGACCTCAACGTCTTCGAGCACTTCCAGCCCAAGCTCTCCGAAGCGGCCAAGGCGTCGGAAACGCTGTTCCTGGCCAACATCCAGCCCGAGCTGCAGCGCGCCGTGCGCGCGCAGTGCGAGGCCAGCCACTTCTCCGCGCTGGACTCGATGAACCTCTGGATCGACATCGCGCACGAGTCGCTGCTGCGCACGATCGCGATGGTCGACTGCGTGATCCTCAACGACGGCGAGGTCCGCCAGCTCACCGACGAGCCCAACCTCGTGCGCGCCGCGCGCAAGGTGCTGGCCATGGGCCCGCGGGTCGTGGTCGCCAAGCAGGGCGAGTACGGCTCGGCGATGTTCACCGAGGACGGCGCGTTCGGCATCCCCGCCTATCCGACCGAGGACGTCGTCGACCCGACGGGCGCCGGCGACTCCTTCGCGGGCGGCTTCATGGGCTACGTCGCCGCGCACGCCGGCGAGGAGATCACGGACGACCTGCTGCGGACCGCGATGGCCTACGGCACCGCGCTGGCCTCGTTCAACGTCGAGGCGTTCGGCACGGAGCGCATGCAGACGCTGACGGGCGAGGAGATCACCGCCCGCGTGACCGAGCTGCGGCGCATCAGCGCGTTCGACCCCGCGCCGCTGCAGCTGCGCTCCTGATTCCGGGCGCGCGCCCGCGACCCTCCGGGGGTAGCATCCCCTGTGTGGAGTGGGCGATGCTCTACCTGTTCCTCGGGTTGAAGATCCCGCTGCTGCTCCTCTACTGGCTGGTCTACTGGGCCATCAAGGCGGAGCCGGAGCCGGAGGACGCCGGAGGCGACGGCGGCTCGCGCAAGGCGCGGCCGCACCCGGTCCCGACGCTGCCGCGGCACCCGCGCCGGGGCCCGCACGGGGACCCGCTGCCCCTGCCGCCGCCGCGGGTGCGCCCCGTCGACGCCCGCTCCCGCCAGCCCCAGCCGTAGGATCTCGCCCATGATCTCGTCCGTCCTCTCCGACGGGACGATCCGCCGCCTCGTCGAGGAGGGCCGGATCGTCATCGACCCGTGGGATCCCGAGCTGGTGCAGCCGGCCTCGGTGGACCTGCGGCTCGGCCCCTCGTTCCGCGTGTTCCACAACCACCGCACGAGCGCGATCGACCTGCGCGAGCCGCCGACGAACCTGACGGAGGAGATCTCCGCGGAGATGTTCGTCATCCATCCGGGCGAGTTCGTGCTCGGCGTCACGGAGGAGCACGTCGAGCTGCCCGACGACATCGTCGCCCGCATCGAGGGCAAGAGCTCGCTCGGCCGGCTCGGGCTGATCGTGCACGCCACCGCGGGCTTCGTCGACCCCGGCTTCAAGGGCACGCTGACGCTCGAGATCACCAACCTCACGCGCGTGCCGATCAAGCTCTACCCCGGCCTGCTGATCGCCCAGCTCTCGTTCATGACGCTCGACGCGCCCGCCGAGCGGCCCTACGGCTCGGCCGAGCTGGGCTCCCACTACCAGGGCCAGACGGCGGCCACCGAGAGCCGCTACATGCGGTAGGTTGCCGCCCGTGCTGCACGCGCTGACGATCGTCTTCGCCGCCGTGGAGGGCGAGGAGGAGTCCTCCAAGACGCTCTTCTACATCGCCGGCGGCCTGCTCGCGGTCTTCGCCGTCTGCATCTCCCTGCTCGGGATCAGCCGCATCGGCACGTTCCCGTCCTCCAAGGGCCAGACGCGCGGCGTGATCGGCCTCGCCGCCGTGCTCGTGCTGTTCGCGATGGCCAGCGCGATCATCACGGGCTGAACGCCTCTCACCTCGCGACCCGTCGTACCCGTCATCATCTGCGGGTAGAGGAACACGACCAAGCTTCGACCGGGAGATCGCTCATGGGCACTGAGGAGCAGAGCAGCAACGGGGGAGGTGTCGCGACGGCCTCCGAGACGCTGACCATCACCGACAACCGCACGGGGCGGACCTACGAGGTCCCCGTCGAGGACGGGACGGTGCGCGCCACCGCGCTGCGCGACATCAAGGTCGACGACGGCGACTTCGGGCTCATGTCGTACGACCCCGCGTTCATGAACACGGCGTCGTGCCGCTCCGGCGTGACCTTCCTCGACGGCGAGGCCGGGGTGCTCGAGTACCGCGGCTATCCGATCGAGCAGCTCGCCGAGCACTCGACCTACCTCGAGGTCGCCTACCTGCTCATCCACGGCGAGCTCCCCGACCAGGAGCAGCTCGACGAGTGGACGCACCAGATCACGATCCACACGTTCGTGCACGAGAACGTCAAGAGCTTCATGCAGGGCTTCCGCTACGACGCGCACCCGATGGGGATGCTGCTCGCGTCGACGGGCGCGCTCTCCACGTTCTATCCCGACGCGAACGAGATCCATGACGAGGAGCTGCGCTACCTCCACATGATCCGGCTGATCGCGAAGATGCCGACGCTCGCGGCGTTCGCGTACCGCCACGCGATGGGGCAGCCGTACGTCTATCCGGACAACGACCTGCGCTATCCCGGCAACTTCCTGAACATGCTCTACAAGATGACCGAGCTCAAGTACCAGCCGGACCCCCGGCTGGAGCGGGCCCTGGACATCCTCTTCATCCTGCACGCCGATCACGAGCAGAACTGCTCGACCAACGCGGTACGCGCGGTCGGCTCCTCGCAGGTCGACCCCTACTCGGCGGTCGCGGCCGGCGTCGCCGCCCTCTACGGGCCGCTGCACGGCGGCGCCAACGAGGCCGTCCTGCGGATGCTGCGGCGGATCGGCTCCAAGGACAACATCGCCGACTTCATGCAGGGCGTGAAGGACGGCAAGGAGCGCCTGATGGGCTTCGGCCACCGGGTCTACAAGAACTACGACCCGCGCGCGAAGATCATCAAGAAGGCCACGGACGACGTCTTCGAGGTCACGGGCGTCAACCCGCTGCTGGAGATCGCGCTCGAGCTCGAGAAGATCGCGCTCGAGGACGACTACTTCGTCAAGCGCAAGCTCTACCCGAACGTCGACTTCTACTCGGGCCTGATCTACGAGGCGCTGGGCATGCCGGTCGGCATGTTCCCCGTGCTGTTCGCGATCCCGCGCACCAGCGGCTGGATCAGCCAGTGGCTCGAGATGATCGACGACAAGGAGCAGAAGATCGCCCGCCCGCGCCAGATCTACACGGGCGCGCGGACGCGCGAGTACGTCCCCGTCGGGGAGCGCTGAGAGTCCGTAGGTAGCTTCCGCGCGGGCGCCGATGGTCGGCGTCCGCACGGATGCCCTCAAAGCGAACCAGCTCGCAGCCGTCCCGGATACGCTCCGTCGAGAGCGACGACCGGCTGCCCGGCCGCTCGCTCGAGGAGCGGCTCGAGGAGGCCGAGGCGGAGCTGCGCTGGCTGGCCGGCCACGACCCGCTGACCGGGCTCGCGAACCGCTCGCAGCTCGACGCGCGGCTGCGCTCCGCCGTGGCCCGCGCGAGCAAGCGCGAGCACGCCGTCGCGCTGCTGTTCGTCGATCTCGACAACTTCAAGCTCGTCAACGACTCGTTCGGGCACGTGGCGGGCGACCGGCTGCTGCGCCGGGTCGCCTCCCGGCTCGGGGGCGTCGAGGAGCCGCGGCGGGTGCTCGCCCGCCACGGCGGCGACGAGTTCCTCGTGCTGCTCGACGACCTCGAGCCCGGAGCGGCCGAGGTGGACGGCGCGGGCGGCCGCCGACGACATCGCGATGCCGGCTCGCCAAGCCGTTCCAGATCTCCGGCGCGGAGTTCCACGTCGAGGCGAGCATCGGCATCTCGCTGTTCCCGGGCGACGCCGACGGCGCGCGCTCGCTGCTCCAGCACGCCGACACCGCGATGTACCAGAGCAAGGGCCGCGGGCGCGCGGCCTCGACGGTCTACGCGCCGATGAGCCACGACCCGCTCGAGCGCCTCTCGCTGTCCTCGCGGCTGCGGCGCGCGATCGCCGACGACGAGCTCGAGCTGCACTACCAGCCGATCGTGTGGACGGCGAGCGGCCGCCTGCACTCGATGGAGGCGCTGCTGCGCTGGAACGACCCCGAGCGCGGGCTCGTCCACCCCGACCGCTTCATCCCGGCCGCGGAGCAGATGGGCCTGCTCGACCCGATCGGCGAGTGGGTCGTCGGCGCGATCGCGCGCCGGCTGCGCGAATGGGAGGCCGCCGGGCTGCGGCCGCGGATGTCCTTCAACGTGTCCCCGCGCGAGCTGCACCGGCCGGACTTCGCGCTCGAGCTGATCGGCCCGCCTGCGCGACAGGGCGTGGACCCGCCGGCGGCTCACGATGGAGCTCACCGAGTCCGCGACCCTGCGCGAGCCCGAGCGGATCGGGCCGCTGCTGCGCGAGCTCAACGGGCCGGCCTGCAGATCGCGATCGACGACTTCGGCGCGGGCTGGTCCTCGCTGTCGCGGCTGCGCCTGCTGCCCGTCCAGACGCTCAAGATCGACCGCTCGTTCCTGCGCGACATCCCCGACGATCCCGAGTCGGGCGCGATCGTGCGCGCGGTGATCGCGCTCTCGGACGCGCTCGGGCATGACGACCGTCGCCGAGGGCGTCGAGGCGCTGCAGCGCTCTTCCTGGCGGCGCTCGGGCTGCCCGCTCGCGCAGGGGCTGCAGTTCTGGCGGCGCG
>CAVSMP010000007.1:0-32391 GCA_963729155.1 uncultured Solirubrobacteraceae bacterium | reverse complement strand
GGCTCTACAACGCGGGCGACGTGAACGCCACACGGCTCGTCGAGGGGTTTGGCAGCCCCGAATTTTCCCCGCGTTTGCCCCGCGCTCGATCTACCGTCTCGCAGAAGATCGCCATTTGCAGGGACAAAGAGGGTGAGCGACGGGACTCGAACCCGCGGCCGCCGGGACCACAACCCGGAGCTCTACCAACTGAGCTACGCCCACCAGGCGGCACCGAGCATAGCGGCGGAACGCGCCTGGATCAGCCCCGGCAGGCGACGGTGCTGCGGTCGAGCACCGTGCCGTCGGCGGCGACGAACTGCAGGTCGGCCGAGCGGCGCCTGAGCGTGATGCGCAAGGCGCCGTCGGTGGCGTCGTCGGAGAAGGCGAGCCGGGAGTCTTCTTCCTTGACGTCGTGGTGGCCCCTGCCGCCCGCCCCGGCGATGTACTGGACCGTGCCGTCGACGGGGTGGAAGCGCTGGAGGTTGTGGTCGTGGCCGGAGAGCACGATCGCGGCGCGGCCGGCCACGGCGTCCCAGAGTGCGTCGGCCTCGATCTCCTCGTTGCGGTGCTTGCCGGCGTTGAAGCGCGGGCTGTGCCAGAAGGCGATCCGGCACGTGCCGCCGCCGCTCGCGCGGCCGGCGAGCCAGCGCAGCTGGCGCGGGTCGTCCGCGCGTCTCCGAGTTGACGGAGAGCAGCGTCCAGCCGCCGGCTCGGCGCTCGTAGCGGTGCGGCAGCGGGCGGCCGAGCGTCTCGCGCCAGAACGGGTCGTAGCCCTTCGCGTGGTTGGCCCACTCGTGGTTGCCCGGCGTGGGCCACATGCGCTCCACGAGCCGGCCGAAGACGTCGGCGAAGGTGCGGAACTCCTCCGGGGTGCCGGTGTCGTAGACGTCGCCGAGGTAGATCGACGTGCGCGGGGTCGTCCCGGGCGATCAGGCGCGCGACCTGGCGGTCGTCGTCGTCATCGGCGCCGCCGTCGCCGACGGCCCAGACGACGACGCCGCGATCGGGCGCCGCGGGGTCGTGCTCGCCGAGGCCGGGCCCGCCGCCTCCGCACCCCGCAAGCGCCGCCGCGCAGGCGAGCGTCGCAAGTGACGAGCGCATGCGGCACCCAACGGTGCCACATGTGGAGGCTCAGACCGGGCGGACGGTGAACCGCAGCCGCCCGGAGCGGCAGGTGTCGACGTAGCGGCCGCGGCGGGTCACGAGCACCTTGCTGCGGAACGTGCCGCGCCAGCGCTCGCCGCGGTCGTCGGCGATCCGCGTGGCCTGCACGCTGACGTCGTAGTGCAGCCGGTAGCCCGAGTCGTCGCTGCGGCGGTAGCTGCCCGCGTCGGCGAACGCGTCGGGCGTCGACGCGTCATGCGGCCGGCTGAAGATCGTCTTGTCGCCCACCCGGCCGAAGCGGCAGCGGCCGCGCCAGTTCACGCGCGCGGCGCGCAGGAGCCCGTCGGAGCCGATGACCACGGACGCCGGTCGGCCCTGTGACGTCTTGCCGCGGAAGACCTTCGCCTCGGCGGCCGGTGGCTGCGGTCGCGAACGTCGCCATCGAGAGCACGGCCAGCGCGAGGAGCCGGAGCATGGTGCGCTGATCGCCGCTTCTCACCGAACCCAAACCGCGAGGCCCGAATCCGTAGGGTTAGGCCATGGACTTCCTGCAACCGGAGGATTGGGAGGAGGCCCTCGAGGCGCGGGCCGCCCACCCGGGCGCGCTGCCGCTGTGGGGCGGCACGGACGTCATGGTGGACCTCAACTTCGGCCGCGAGCGGCCCGAGGCGATCCTCGATCTCACGCGCGTGCGCGCGCTTGAAGAGTGGGAGGAGCGCGACGGCGCACTGCGCGTCGGCGCCGGCGTCTCCTACACGCGCGCGATCGCGGAGCTCGGCGATGCGCTGCCCGGCCTGGCCGCCGCCTCGCGCACCGTCGGCTCGCCGCAGATCCGCAACCGCGGCACGATCGGCGGCAACCTCGGCTCCTCCTCCCCAGCCGGCGACGCGCTGCCGCCGCTGTACGCGTCCGACGCCGAGATCGAGCTCGAGAGCACCGCCCGCGGCACCCGCCGGATCCCGATCGGCGAGTTCATCACCGGCCCCAAGCGCAACGTGCTCGAGCCCGACGAGCTGATCGCCGCCTTCCACGTCGACGCCCGCCGCCGGGCCGCAGCAGTTCTCCAAGGTCGGCACGCGCAACGCGATGGTGATCGCGGTCTGCTCGTTCGCGCTCGCCCTGCACCCGGACGAGCGCCGCGTCGGCACCTGCATCGGCTCGGCCGGGCCGACCCCGATCGTCGCCGCCGACGCCGAGGCCTTCGCCGCCGAGGCGCTCGACTGGGACGGCGGGAGCGCGCCCGACGACGCCACGCTCGCCCGCTTCGGCGAGCTGGTGGCGCAGGCCGCCAGCCCGATCGACGACGTCCGCGGCAGCGCCGCCTACCGCCGCCACGCGCTCGGCGTGCTCGCGCGCCGGGAGCTGGCCTGGGCCTGGAGCGAGCTGTGAGGCTGACCTGCACCGTCAACGGCGAGCCGCGCGAGGTCGACGGCCTGTGGGAGGGCGAGAGCCTGCTGCACGTGCTGCGCGAGCGGCTCGGCCTGCCCGGCGCCAAGAACGCCTGCGAGCAGGGCGAGTGCGGCTCCTGCTCGGTCTACCTCGACGGCGAGCTCGTGTGCTCCTGCCTCGTGCTGGGCGGCCAGGCGGAGGGCCGCGAGATCACGACGGTCGAGGGCCTGGCGCCCGAGGGCGAGCTGTCCAGGGTCCAGGAGGCGTTCCTGGCCGCGGGCGCGGTCCAGTGCGGCTTCTGCACGCCCGGGCTGATCGTCGCCACCGACGACCTGCTCAAGCGCAAGCCGGACCCGACCGACGCGGAGATCCGCGAGGCGCTGGCCGGCAACCTGTGCCGCTGCACGGGCTACGAGAAGATCCTCGACGCGGTCCGGGCGGCGGCGGCAAGATGACCCGCCTCGTGATCGAGGGCTGCGCGATCGCCACCGTCGACGGCGAGCGCACGGAGCACGCCGACGGCCACATCGTCGTCCGCCACGGCTTCATCGACGAGGTCGGCGCCGGGCCCGCGCCCGTCAGCGACGAGGAGGAGGTCCGCATCGACGGCCGCGGCCTGCTCGCCACGCCCGGCCTGGTCAACTGCCACCACCACCTCTACCAGTGGGCCACGCGCGGGCTGGCCCAGGACAACACGCTGTTCGAGTGGCTGCAGGCGCTCTACCCCGTCTGGGCGCACGTCGACGAGGGCGTCGAGCAGGCCGCGGCGCGCGCCGGGCTCGTCGCGCTCGCGCGCTCGGGCTGCACGACGGCCTCCGACCACCACTACCTCTTCCCGCACGACGGCGGCGACCTGCTCGGCGTCGAGATCGAGGCGGCGCGCGAGGTCGGGCTGCGCTTCCACCCCTGCCGCGGCTCGATGGACCTCGGCCGCAGCTCCGGCGGGCTGCCGCCCGACGAGGTCGTCGAGGACCGCGACGCGATCCTCGCCGCCTGCGAGGCCGCGATCGACCGCTACCACGACACCTCGCCCGACGCGATGGTGCGGATCGCCCTCGCCCCCTGCTCCCCGTTCAGCGTCACCCAGGAGCTGATGCGCGAGTCGGCCGAGCTGGCCCGCGCGCGCGGCGTGCGGCTGCACACGCACATGGCCGAGACCGAGGACGAGGAGCGCTTCTGCATCGAGCTGTTCGGCTGCCGCCCGGTCGAGTACCTGGAGCGGCTCGGCTGGCTCGGCGACGACGTCTGGCTCGCCCACTGCGTGCACCTCGACGAGCACGAGGTGCGCCGCTTCGGCGAGACCGGCACGGGCGTCGCGCACTGCCCGAGCTCCAACGCGCGGCTCGGCGCGGGCATCGCCCCCGTGCGGCGCGCTGGTCGGCGCCGGCGCGCCGGTCGGGCTCGGGGTCGACGGCGCCGCCTCCAACGAGGCGGGCGAGCTGGGCGGGGAGCTGCGCCAGGCGCTGTTCGCGGCGCGGCTGCGCCACGGCCCGCGCGCGCTCGACGTCCGCGCGGCGCTCGAGCTCGGCACGATCCACGGCGCGCGCTGCCTCGGCCGCGAGTCCGAGATCGGCTCGCTCGAGTCGGGCAAGCTCGCCGACATCGCGCTGTGGCGGATCGACGGCGTCGACCACGCGGGGATCGCCGACCCGGTCGCCGCGCTCGTGCTCGGCCCGCGGCCGCTGGTGGACACGCTGCTCGTCGGCGGCCGCGTCGTCGTCTCCGGCGGCGAGCTGCGCACGTTCGACGAAGCGGTCGCCGCGCGCGACCTGGCGCAGCAGTCGCGGCGGCTGGCCGCCCGCGCGGGGGTGATGGCATGAGCACGGTCACCGAGATCCGCTCGGGCATCGGCCAGAGCGTCCGCCGCCCCGACGGGATCCCGAAGGTCAAGGGCGCCTTCGCCTACGCCTCCGACGCGTGGGCGGACCGGATGCTGTGGGGCTCCACCCTGCGCTCCCCGCATCCGCGCGCGAGGATCCGCTCGATCGAGATCGGCGCCGCCCTGCGCGTGCCCGGGGTGCACGCCGTGCTCACGCACGAGGACGTCCCCGGCCGCAAGACCTACGGGCTGGAGATCCAGGACCAGCCCGTGCTCGCCTGGGAGGACGTCCGCTACCAGGGCGAGCCCGTCGCGCTCGTCGCCGCCGACCACCCCGAGACCGCGAGCGCGGCCGCGAAGAAGATCGAGGTCGACTACGAGGTGCTCGAGCCGCTCACCGACCCCGAGCGCGCGCTCGACCCGAGCTCCGATCCCCTCCATCCGAGCGGCAACCTGCTGCGCCACGTCCCGATCCGCCACGGCGACCCGGACGCCGAGGGCGAGGTCGTCGTCACCGGCGAGTACGAGGTCGGCATGCAGGACCAGGCCTTCCTCGGGCCGGAGTCCGGGCTCGCCGTGCCCGCCGAGGACGGCGGCGTCGACCTGTTCATCGCGACCCAGTGGCTGCACGTCGACCAGGACCAGCTCGCGGCCTCGCTCGACCTGCCGCCGGGGAAGGTCCGGCTCGTCCTGGGCGGCGTCGGCGGCGCGTTCGGCGGCCGCGAGGACCTGAGCATGCAGGTCCACGCCTGCATGCTCGCGCTCCACACGGACCGGCCCGTGAAGATGATGTACGGCCGCGAGGAGAGCTTCTTCGGGCACATCCACCGCCACCCCGCGCGGATGCGCTACGAGCACCACGCGACGCGCGACGGCAAGCTCGTGGCGGTGCGGGCGCGGATCCTGCTCGACGGCGGCGCCTACGCGTCGTCCTCCACCGCGGTCTGCTCGAACGCCGCCTGCTTCGCGTGCGGCCCCTACGAGGTGCCGAACGCGCGCATCGACGCCTACGTCGTCTACACCGACAACCCGCCGTGCGGGGCGATGCGCGGCTTCGGCGCGGTGCAGACGTGCTTCGCGCACGAGGCGCAGATGGACAAGCTCGCCACCGCGCTGGGGATGGACCCGGTCGAGCTGCGCCGCCGCAACGCGATGAGCACCGGCACGACGCTCCCGATGGGCGCGCCCGTGCGCTGCCCGGCGCCGGTCGAGGAGCTGCTCGACCGCGTCGAGGCGATGCCCGAGCCGGAGGACGCCGGCGGCGTGCCCGGGGGGATCGCGAACGTCACCCGTGGCGAGGGCGTCGTGCGCGGCGTCGGCTACGCCGTGGGCTACAAGAACATCGGCTACTCCGAGGGCTTCGACGACTACTCGACCGCGCGCGTGCGCATGTCGATGGCCGGCGGGGAGCCGCTCGTGGAGGTCCACACCGCCGCCGCCGAGGTCGGGCAGGGCCTCGTGACCGTGCAGGAGCAGATCGCCCGCACGGAGCTGGGCGTCGAGCGGGTCGTGGTGCTGCCGGCCGACACCAACGTGGGCACGGCGGGCTCGTCGTCGGCCTCGCGCCAGACGATGATGACCGGCGGAGCCGTGAAGGCGGCGTGCGAGGCGGTGCGGGAGGAGCTGGAAGAGCGGCGGGGCGAAAGACCCGACGCAACGCTGGCTGACCTGCTCGACGAGCGGATCGAGGCGACCCGCGAGTACCACCACCGCGAGACATTCCCGCTCGACGAGAACGGCCAGGGCGACGCGCACGTCACCTTCGCCTTCGCCGCCCACCGGGCCGTGGTCGACGTCGACACGGAGCTCGGACTCGTGCGCGTCGTCGAGATCGCCACGGCTCAGGACGTCGGCAAGGCGATCAACCCCCAGGCCGTCGAGGGCCAGATCGAGGGCGGGATCGCGCAGGGGCTCGGGCTGGCCCTGATGGAGGAGATCCAGGTCGTCGACGGCGAGGTCCGCAACGCGTCCTTCACCGACTACCTGATCCCGACCGTGCTCGACATGCCGCCCGTGAGGCTCGACGTGCTCGAGCTCGGCGATCCCGAGGCCCCTTACGGTTTGCGCGGCGTCGGCGAGCCGCCGACGATCTCCTCCACTCCGGCGATCGTCGCCGCGCTGCGCGCTGCGACCGGCGCCGCACTCACCCGCGTGCCCGTCCGCCCCGACGACATCGTGGGCCTGTGATGCCGGTCCCGCCCGCCGAGCTGACCGCGCGCTTCAAGGTCGAGGGCCCCGAGGAGGCGCTCGCGGCCGCCCGCGAAGCCGCCGCGCCGTCGAAGCTCGTCCGCGAGGCCGGGCCCGGCGAGCTGGCCCTGACCGGCCCGCACGCGGACGTGCTCGAGGCGTTCGGTGCCGCGCTCGCCGCCGCGCTGCAGGCCGGCGCCACCGGCCTGGAGGCGAGCTTCGAGGCCCCGCAGGGGTCGCGTCCGTGAGGACGCTGCCGGCCGGTCGCGGGCGCGCCCGGCTGATCGCCGTCGCGCGCGGCGACGAGGCGCCGGACACCGTGATCGAGGGCGCGCAGGTCTTCTGCGCGCACACGCGCGAGTGGCTCTCGGGCGACGTCGCGATCGCCGACGGTCTGATCGCCGGGATCGGCGCCTACGACGGCGGCGAGCGGATCGACGCCCGCGGCCGCTGGCTCGTCCCCGGCTTCATCGACGCGCACATGCACGTCGAGTCCTCCAAGCTCACCCCGGCGCAGTTCGCCCGCGCCGTCCTCCCCCACGGCACGACCGCGATCGTCTGCGACCCGCACGAGGTCGCCAACGTGCTCGGCTCCGACGGCGTGCACTGGATGCTCGACGCCTCGGAGGGCCTGCCGCTGACGGTGTTCGTGATGGCGCCCTCGTGCGTGCCGGCCAGCGCGTTCGAGTCGCCGCGGCGCGAGCTGACCGTGGGCGACATGGAGGCGATCCTGCGCCGCCGGCGGGCGCTGGGCGTCGCGGAGATGATGAACTTCCCCGGCGTCATCGCCGGCCAGGAGGAGGTGCTCGCCAAGCTCGAGGTGCGCGGCGCCTCGCACGTCGACGGGCACGCGCCGGGCGTGCTCGGCCGCGCGCTGGACGCCTACGCCGCGGCCGGCATCCGCTCCGACCACGAGGCCACCACCGTCCAGGAGGCGCTGGAGAAGCGCCGCCGCGGCATGTGGGTGCTGCTGCGCGAGGCCTCCAACGCGCGCAACCTCCGCGACCTGCTGCCGCTCGTGCGCGACCACGGCCCGGGCTTCTGCGCCTTCTGCACGGACGACCGCGAGCCCGACATGCTCCTGCGCGAGGGCCACATCAACCAGATGTGCCGGATCGCGGTGGCCGAGGGGATCCCGGTCGAGGACGTGCTGGTGATGGCGACGCTGCACGCGGCCCAGGCCCACGGCCTCGACGGGTTCGGGGCGATCGCGCCGGGCTTCCGCGCCGACCTCGTGATCCTCGAGGACCTCACGGAGTTCCGCCCGTCGCTCGTGCTCGCCGGCGGCCGCGTCGCCGCGCGCGACGGCGCCGCCGAGCCCTTCGCCGTGCCTGGGACCCCCGCCCATGTGCTGGGCACCGTCCGCAGCGCCCCGGTCACGGAAGCCGACCTGGCGCTCGAGGCCGACGGCGAGGTCCGGGTGATCGAGATCGTCCCGGAGCAGCTGATCACGATCCAGCGCACCGTCTCCCCCGCCCGCTCCAACGGCCACGTCGTCTCGGACCCCACTCGCGACCTCGCCAAGATCGCGGTCATCGAGCGCCACCACGCGACGGGCCGCGTCGGCCGCGGGCTCGTCACCGGCTTCGGCCTGAGGGAGGGCGCGTTCGCCTCCACGGTCGCCCACGACGCCCACAACGTCGTCGCCGTCGGGGTCGACGACGCCTCCATCCTCGCCTGCGCCGCGCGCCTGCAGGAGCTCGGAGGCGGCTGCGTCGTGGCCACCGGCGGCCGGATCACGGGCGAGCTCCCCCTCCCCGTCGCGGGCCTGCTCTCCGACCGCCCCGTCGAGGAGGTCGTCGCCCGCCTCGACGAGCTGCACGGCCGGCTCGAGGGCCTCGGCGTCACGATCACTGCGCCCTTCATGACGCTCTCGTTCCTCGCCCTGTCCGTGATCCCCGCCCTGAAGATCACCGACCGCGGCCTCGTCGACGTCGACCGCTTCGAGATCGTCCCGCTCTCCGCCGGCTAGGCCGCGACGAAGGCGTCGAGGCCGAGGCCGGCGATGCGGGCCGGGCCGCCGATCGCGTCGATCTCCGTGATCCGCCCGTCGCGGACCGTGAACGCCAGCACGGCGACGGCGCGCCCGCCCTCGGAGGCGACGAAGCCGGCGGCGCCGTCGACGACGACGGGGTGCGCCGCTCGCCTGGGTCCGTAGGAGCGAGCGTTGCTCGCCACGGCCCGGGCCCCCCGGATGATCCCCAGCGCGCCGCTGCCGTCGTCCGTGCGCAGGACGACGTCGGGGTCGAGGAGCTCGAGCAGCCCCGCGAAGTCACCGCCCTCGGCGGCGGCCAGGAAGGCGTCGACGACCCGGCGGTCGGCGGTCGGCGCGTCGCGGTCCGCGCCCTGCACGCGGCGCCGCGCCCGCGACGCGAGCTGGCGTGCCGCGGCCGGCGACCGATCGACGATCGTCGCGATGTCCTCGAAGGGCACCCCGAACACGTCGTGGAGCACGAAGGCCAGGCGCTCGGCGGGCTGCAGCGACTCCAGCACGACGAGCAGCGCGGCTCCCACCGCGTCGGCCGCCAGCGCCTCCCCTTCCGGGTCCGGCGCGGCCTCGTCGGGGCGCGTGATCACCGGATCGGGCAGTCGCCCGCCCTGCAGCGCATCCTCGCGGCGGCGCTTGCGCGCGTCGAGCATCGTCAGGCACACGCGCGAGACCACCGTCGTCAGCCAGCCGCCGATGTTCTCGACGTCGCTCGTGTCGGCGCGCGCGACGCGCAGCCAGGCCTCCTGGAGGGCGTCGTCGGCCTCGGCCCGCGAGCCGAGGATCCGCGTGGCCACGGCGTGCAAGTGAGGGCGGTGCGCCTCGAATGCGTCCATCTCGTCACATCCTCGCGATCGGGTCGGTCAAGGCACTGACCGACCCCCACCACCCGATGTGACAAGGAGCGACCCCATGCTCATGACCGCCCGCATGACCAACCCCGCGTTCGTCGTCGACGGCGCGATGGACGCCCTCAACGGCCTGGCGAAGTCCGTCAGCCGCGCCCGCGTGCCGATCAGCCGCGAGCTCCTGCACCTGCGCGCCAGCCAGATCAACGGCTGCAGCGTCTGCGTCGACATGCACGCCAAGGCGGCCCGCGCGTCCGGCGAGAGCGAGGAGCGCGTGTTCGCCATCGGCGCCTGGCGCGACGCGCCCTTCTTCGACGACGCCGAGCGCGCTGCCCTCGCCCTGACCGAGGAGCTGACCCGCCTCGCCGACAAGGACGAGGCCGTGCCCGACGCGATCTGGGACGCCGCCGCCGAGCACTTCGACGAGCCTCAGCTCGCAGGGCTCGTGCTCGACATCGCGCTGATCAACGTGTGGAACCGCCTGAACACCGCCACCCGCCAGATCGTCGGCGAGCAGACCTGGTGATCACGCCGCGGTGATCAGCGCGGCGACCTCGCCGGGAGCCTCCAGGTAGGGCAGATGGGCGCGACCCTCGAGGGTGCGATAGGTGCCCCGGGGGAGCGCCCCGGCGATCTCGGCGCCGCGGTCGATCTTCATCCCCACGTCGAGATCGCCGCAGGCCACGGTTGCCGGGATCGCGATCTCGGCCAGGCGGCCGGCGGCGTCGAGGCCGCTCTCGCCGTCGTACTCGGCCTCGGCGTCGTACTCGAGCACGATCCGGTTCATCTCGAGCGCGAGCTCGCGCGGCGGGCCGCCCACCCGGCCCTCCGGGCTCGCCGGCCCGTCCAGCCACAGGCGGACCTCGAGCCGGTTGCAGGTCTCGAGGTCGCCGGCGGTCCACGCCGTGTCGATCGCCTCCGCGAGACCGCCGGTGGCGGCGACGAAGGCCTCCTCGTCGGGCTCGGGATCGCCGCTGACGGCCGGGGCGAGGAGCACGAGCCCGGCGACGCGGTGCGGGGCCTCGAACGCGGCATCGAGCGCCACGCCACCGCCCATCGAGCTGCCGACCACCAAGGCGGGCGCGTCCGGGGACACGGCGTCGAGCACGGCGAGCAGGTCATCGACGTGCCGGAAGGGTCCGGCCGCCGGCGGGACCTCGCCATACCCGCGCCGGTCGTAGGCGGTGACGTCGCGGCCGGCCGCACCGATCAGCTCGCCCACCTCCCGCCAGCACCGCCGGTCGCACACGCCCGCGTGGAGCAGGACGACGGGCGGGCCAGTCCCCGGCCGGCGATCGGCGACGAGCGTCGCACCGTCGACCGGGACCTCCAGACGCTCGAAGCTCATGGCCGCGAGCATACGTCCGTCCGGGTTCCGGGCATGCTGTGCGGATGCCGGAGGACGGATGACGCTGCCGGAGAACGTACGGGGCCATGCGGCGATCGGCTACGGCCGGGCGGCCTGGGCCTTCGCGAGGCTCGCGGGCCACGGCAACGGGGGTGCGGCGCTGGTCGTGCGGGTGCGCGGCGAGACGGTGCTCGATCTCTGCACGGGCTGGGCCGACCGGGCGCACACGCGGCCGTGGACGCCGGAGACGCTCGCGCTGAGCTTCTCCACCACGAAGGGCGTCGCCTCGACCGTCGTGCACCGGCTCGCCGAGCGCGGGGAGCTCGCCTACGACGAGCCCGTCGCCACCTACTGGCCGGAGTTCGCCGCGGGTGGCAAGGACCGCGTCACCGTGCGCGACCTGCTCACGCACCGCGCCGGCCTGTGGAGCGTCCGCGCGGTCGCCGAGCGCCCGGAGGACATGCTCGACCACCTCGCGATGGAGGAGCGGCTCGCCGCCCGCGCGGTGCACGCCCCGACCGAGCGCTCGGCCTACCACGCCATCACCTACGGCTGGCTGGTCGCCGGCCTGGCGCGGCGCGTCACGGGCGGACGCGGGCTCGCGGAGCTCGTCCGCGCCGAGGTCGCGGAGCCGCTGGGCGTCACGGGCCTGCACATCGGCGTCGACGAGACCGCCCGCGAGCTCGTGGCCCAGCCCGTGGGCTCCGCGCTGCGCCACCTCGGCTCGGCGTCGCGCCTGATCACGCCGGCGCTGACCAGCATGGGCATGACCCGCGCGTTCCACGACGCGCTGATCGCCCCCGGCTTCCACGAGCTCTTCGAGGGCTCCGAGCCCTCGATCTGGGGCACGGAGATGCCCGCCGTCAACGGCGCCCTCAGCGCCGAGGCGCTCGCCAGGCTCTACGGCGCGCTCGCCAACGGCGGCGCCGAGCCCGGAGGTCCGCGCCTGCTCTCGGAGTCGACGGTCCACGACCTCGGCCGCGTCCACGTCCGCACCGCCGACGGCGTGCTCGGCCTGCGCATGCGCTGGCGGCTGGGCTACCACCACGCCTTCGGCACCGGCCGGAGCGCCGTGAAGGCCTTCGGGCACTACGGCTACGGCGGCTCCGGCGGCTGGGCCGAGCCCGACCTCGGCCTGTCGCTGGGCTTCGTCACGAACCGGATCGGCTCCGTCACCACGCCGATGGCGGACGCCACGCTGTACCGCCTGAGCCGCGTCGTGCGGGAGTGCGCCGCCGGTTAGCGCAGGCGAACCGCGGTGAGGATCAGGTCGGTCGCGCCGTCAGGTTCCTGGAGCGACAGACGAAGGCGGAGCTTCGCGCGCGGCGAGGGCCGGCGCGGGAAACGGACCGTGACCGTCGCCGCCGCGGCTCCCCGCAACCGGACGCGGCGGCTCGCGGGCCGGACGAGCCTGCCGCCCGGATGGCCGTTGGTCAGGGTCGCGGTGCGCCAGGTGGCGCTCTCGACCGTGAGGCGCCCGGTGCAGCGGGCCACGTCGTAGGCCGCGCAGGCGAGCGGGAGCCGCAGTCGGCGGCCAGAGAGCGTCGCCCGACCGGTCATCGCGATACGCGGCGTTCCCGCCCGCGCCGGGGTCCGCGGGGCGGCATCGGGATGGCGCCGCGCGAGCGCTCGGCGGAGCGCGTAGTAGGCCGGGCGGGCTGAGCCATCGGGTGCGAGCAGTCCGGCGTCGAACGTCGCGTCCGGTGCCGCGCGCCACTGGTAGACGTAGATCCGCCGCACGCGCTCGGCGCGCGCATCGGCAAGGCGGATCGCCCGCTCGACGCCCAGGGCCGCGCGGCGATCGTCCGCCGGGAGGTTCACCCGTCCGTCACGGGTCCGGTGCGACGAGATACCGCCGGTCTCGGTGAGCCAGACCTCGCCTGGCACGGCGCGGAGGAGCCCATCGACGCCGTCCGAGCCGCCGTAGGTCGTGTCGAAGTAGTTGTGCAGTCCCCAGACCGCCGGGCTCTCCGAGAGCGTCTTCCGGTACTCCGCGATCCAGCCGAGGAAGCCTGGCGCATCGAGCACGTCGCCCGCCACGAGGGTGCAGGAGGGGCACGCCGCCCGCGCGGCGTCGTAGTAGGCGGCCGCCCGGCGCGGTGCGCCGGCGGTGGGCTGGGTCGCGTGATTGGGCTCGTTCCACGGGGTGATCCGCGTGACCGACGGATGGCGTCTGACCAGCGCGCGCACCGCGGCCTCGTAGTCGTCCGCGGCCGGCAGGCGGCATGGCGATGCGGGGCACTGGTCTCCGCTCGCGTGCTCGAGCGCCACGAGCGGCTCCATGCCGGCCTCGCGGGCGGCCGCGAGCCAGGCGTCGAGCCGCTCCGGGTCGGTCCGCTGCACGTCCCAGGGCACGATCAACCGCGCGATGGCGACCGGCAGCGCTTCGAACCGGGGATCTTCGAAGGTGCTCGGCTCCTGGTCGCTGACACCGACGAGCGGAGCGACGGCCGGCCCGTCCGTGGGCGCGACGGCGCGCGAACGCTGCGGTCGAAGGACGTCGGCACGCTTGCCGAGCCGGACGCGGAACGTGCGGCTCGCGCGCGCTCCGCCGAGCACGCTCGCCTTGACACGGACGGTCAGGCGGCGCGCCGGCCGCCCCGGCATGACGCGGACGCGCGAGATGCGCCCAGCGGGAATCGCGAACACGAGCGTCGGCCGGCGGCGCGTCATGCCCGAGTGCCGCACTCGGATGTTCGCGCTGACTCGGCACGGGGCCGAGGCCGGGCAACGGACGCGTACGCGCGGCAGAACGACCCGGCCGTGGCGGTCGCGCTTCGTCTTGGATCGCGAAGGGCCGTCGATCCTCGGCTTCGGTGGCTTGGGCGGCTTGGGTGGCTTCCCCACCGGCGGGCACGGATACCCCGGATAGCCGGGGTAGCCCGGATAGCCCGGATAGCCCGGATAGCCCGGATAGCCCGGATAGCCCGGATAGCCCGGATAGTCCGGCGGACCGGGAACGCACGGTGGCGCCGGAGGCTTCGGCGGTTTCGGCGGCTTGGGCGGCTTGGGCGGCTTCGGTGGCTTCGGCGGCTTCTCTGGCTTCGCCGGCTTGCCCTTCGCAGGCGGCTGTCCCGCCGGCGATGCACCATCGGCCACCGGGGCGACGAACGCTCCGGCCACGACCACCACGAGAATGAAGCTCGGGGTCCGGATACCGCAAGCCAACCACCGTGTTCGTCACCGAGATGGACAGGGAACGGACCCGCTACCGGCCACTCGGCCACCACTGCAACACACCGCCTTGCGGAGTCAGATGACCTCTGTCAGACGAACAACATCCGCTACCGGTGAGGAGTGCTGCGAAGCCCGGGAGTCCGGAGCCCCGCGTCGTCCAGCGCCGCGGCGACGAGCCCGTCGTGGCGGCCGGCCTCGAGATCGCCGAGCGGGTCGGACGTGTAGCGCACGAGGCGCTCATAGGGCAGGCCGTAGGCCGCGCGCATGGCCAGGGAGCGCTCGCGCTCGGGCGTCAGCGCCGGCCCGATCGCCCGCGCCGCGGCGGTGAGGCGCCGCACGTCGGCGATCCGGTCGGGCAGGAAGCGGGAGAGCACGGCGACGGCGGGAAGCAGGAACATCAGCGCCCCGAGCAGGTTCGCCAGGTCGTTGACGTCCTCTTCGCCGCTGCGCGCCGTCGCCTGGATCTCCCCGCCGGCGCCCTGCCCGGCGTCGCGCAGCGCGTCGCCGAGCGGCCCGCCGACGGCGGGCACGCCGCCGACCGCGTCGCCGGCGTCCTCGAACCCCCGCTGGATCGCCGCGCCCGTGTCTCCCACCCCGCGCGGCACGACGGCCAGCTCCGCCACGGCGTCGTGGACCTTCATGCCGAGCCAGGCGAGCAGGAGGAGCAGCACCAGCACGAGGACGTCGCCGAGGATCGCGTCGCGCCGGCTGCGGGGGGTGTCGGGATAGAAGCGCACGAGGCGCTCCTACCCACGCAGCCCGGGTCAGCCGCCGAGCTCGCGCGAGCGGCGGGTGGCCGCCGTGACCGCGTCGAGGAAGGCGGCCCGGGTGCCGTGGCGCTCGAGCTCGGCCAGGCCGGCGGCGGTGGTGCCGCCCGGCGAGGTGACCGCGGCGCGCAGGTCGGCCGGCCCGGCGTCGCCCTCGGCCAGCAGCCGGGCGGCGCCCGCAAGCGTCCGGAAGGCGAGCGTCTCGGCCGTGTCGCGCGGGAGGCCGTTCAGCACGCCCGCCTCGGCCAGCGCCTCCGCGACGAGGAAGACGTAGGCGGGACCGGAGCCCGAGAGGCCGGTGACGGCGTCGAGCTGCTTCTCCGGCACGCGCACGACCACGCCGACCGCGCCGAGCACGGACTCCGCCCAGGCCATGTCGTCGTCGGTCGCGCCCGAGCCCGCGCAGATCGCCGAGGCGCCCGCGCCGATCAGCGCGGGCGTGTTCGGCATCGCCCGCACGACACGCAACCCGGCCGCGGCCTCCTCGATCGCCCGCGTCGTCACGCCGGCGGCGACCGAGAGCGCCCGCTCGGCGCCCGCGCCGGCCACGGCGGCGGCCGCCGCAGGCACGTCGCCCGGCTTGACGGCGAGCAACGCGTCGGGCGCCGCGACCGGCGCCTCGGCGACGGTCACGCCGGGGTACGCCTCCGCCAGCTGCTCACGCCGCGCTGCGGAGACCTCCGCCACGGCGAGCGACTCGGCGCTCCACCCGGCGGCGATCAGGCCGCCCAGCAGCGCCTCGCCCATGCGCCCGCCCCCGACGATCAGCAGCTCCATCATGCGCGGAACGCTAGAGGCGGGTCGCGAACAGCAGGAACTGCGTGAACTGCGCCGGGGCGAAGTTGTCGTCGCTGACCAGCACGATCGACCTGCGGCCGTCGGGCAGCCGCGGGCCGAACGTCATGCCCTCGACGTTGTCGAGCGGGATGTCGAGGTCGTCGAGGTCGAGCAGGAGCTCCTTGGTCGCGGTGCCGCCGCTGCCCGGCAACGACACCTTGAAGATGCGGATCGTGTTGCCGGTGTCCGGCGCACCGACGGAGAACGAGCGCTCCATCGCGAGCAGGAAGCGGTTGTTGAGCGGCAGCAGCTCGACCAGTCCGTTGACGGAGAACTGAGTCGGCGGAACCGGTGGCTCGGCGACCGGGTCGGTCAGGTAGGTCCACTGCCGGTCGAGGCGGCCGGACTTCAGCTGATGGCGCAGGATCCGCGCCCGGCTGCCGCTCGTGACCGTCGCGGCCGGGCCGTCCTGGACGAGCGCGTTCTCGGTGGCGGTGAACAGGAAGCGGCCGTTGGGCGCGACGCCGGCGCTCTCGAAGCCGAGGTTCTGGCGCACGCCGCGCCCAGGGGCCGGCATGAAGTCCTGCGGCACCGGCAACTCGCCGAGGAACGACCCGTCAAGCGCGTTGCGACGCACGAATGGGTTCACGAACGTGCTCGCGAAGCCCTCGGACGTGAAGATCAGCTCGCCGTCCTTGGTCAGCGCCAGGCCCTCCGGGTCGACGGTCCCCGGCGCGTACGGCACATCACCTGGCGCGAGCAGATTCGTCACGGCCTGGAAGCGCACGTCGCCGTTCGACAGGCGCCCGTCGCCCAGGTCGAGCCCGAGGGTGTAGAAGCGCACGTTGGCCTGGTCGTCGGAGACCGCGTAGAACACGCCCCGCCGCGCGTCGTACGTGATCGAGGAGAGCCCGCCGACACGCGTGCCCTCGAATGTCGTCCCGGACGGCACGATCGCCTGCCCGAGGAACTCGAGGCCGGTCTTCGGCCCCTTCGCCGCCGCCGGCGCGGCCAGCACCGCCACCGCCGCCAACGTCGCCATCGCTGTCGCGAGCTTGGTTCCCATGGCTCCCCCTCGATCCCGCGCCGGCCCCTCAGCCGGCCCTGGCGGCGATCGTACAACCGCGCGGCTCAGCGGCGGCTCCAGGCCACGCCGCCCTCGCCCCGAACCCCGTCGTCGTCACCGACCACGATCCGGGAGCCGTCGGGCGACCACCGGCCGCGCCATGGTCGCCGTGGGGCGACTCTCTCGCAGGGCCGGGACCGCTCGTCGCGGATCTCCGGCCGATCGTCTAGGCCGCCGCGGCGATCGCGGCGCGGTGGATCGGCCAGTCGTCGAAGCGCTGGTAGACGCTCGTGCCGCGGGCCTCGATGTCGGCGCCGTAGACGTGGATGGAGATCGTCGCCTCGTCCGCGACGGCGGTGACGGCGTGGATGTCCGCCTCCGAGCTCGGGACGATCACCTCGACGTGGCCCGGCAGCGCGTCGATCGAGTCGGTCTGCTCGAGGTACCGGTAGGCCCCGGCCTCGACGGCGCGGTAGCGCGTCTCGCGCTCGCGGCCCTCGTAGACGCCGACCACGCACCAGGACACGTGGTCGTGGATCGGCGTGGACTGGCCGGGCAGCCACACGAGCGCGACGATCGACAGGCGCCGGTCGGGCGTGACGTGCAGCAGGTGCTGGCGGTAGCGCCGGCGGTCGGGTTCGCGGTGCTCGGGGGCGAGCCATCCATCCTCGGCGAGCAGCTCCCCGAGCCGCTCGCCGATGGCGTGCGGGTCGTCGGCGAGCCCGTCCACGTCGGCGATGAAGGAGGTCAGGGCGTTCGGGGTCATGCATGGGAGACGCCCCGCGCGCCGTTCTATTCCCTCGAACGGCGCCTTGATTGAATCCCGGCCGTGACCGCCGACCGCGAGGCCTTCGTCGCCACCTACGGGCCGCTGTTCGAGCACTCCCCCTGGGTGGCCGAGGACGCGTACGAGAACGGCCCCTACCCCGACCGCGCCGCACTGTACGAGGGGCTGGTCGCGGCGATGTACGCGGCGCCGCGCGAGCGGCAGGTCGCGCTCGTGCGCGCGCATCCGGAGCTGGCGGGCAAGGTCGCCACGGTGGACTCCGATCGCGAGCAGTCCTCGGCCGGGCTCGACCGCCTCACGCGCGAGGAGTACGAGGCGCTCACGCACGCCAACGCCGCCTACCGCGAGAAGTTCGGCTTCCCGTTCGTGATCTGCGTGCGCGACCACGACAAGGCCTCGATACTGGAGGCCGCGCAGGCGCGCGTGCGCAACGAGCCGGAGGCGGAGCTGCGGACCGCCCTGGCCGAGATCGCCCGGATCGCCCACCACCGCCTGGAGGCGCTGCCCGCATGAAGATCTCCTACGGCAAGCTCCGCGTCCCGCTGCAGCGCGTGGTCAAGCGCCCGGACGGCGACCACGATGTGCTGGCCGCCGAGGTCAGCGTCGAGGTGCTGGGCGAGAACTTCACGGCCGCCTACATCGAGGGCGACAACTCCGCCGTCGTCGCCACGGACACGATGAAGAACTTCATCCTGCGCGAGTCGCTCGCCTACGAGGGCGAGACGCTGGAAGGCCTGCTGCTGCACCTCGGGCGCGGCTTCCTCGCCACCTACCCGGTCATGGAGGCGGTCCGGATGACGGGGCGCGAGCACCGCTTCGACCGCCTCAGCGGCAAGCTGTTCGCGCGCGAGCCCGGCGGCGACCACGCGACCGCGATGGTCGAGCTGGACGGCGAGGGCATCCTCGACCACCAGAGCGGCCGGGAGGACCTCCAGCTGCTGAAGGTCACCGGCAGCGCCTTCACCCGCTTCGCGCGAGACGAGTACACGACACTGCCCGAGCGCGGCGACCGCCCGCTGCTCATCCTGCTCAGCGTCTACTGGACCTACGGCGACCCGGAGCACGACCACGTCGACCCGTGGGAGATGCGCGAGGAGCTCGCCGCCACGTTCGACGACTTCGTCAGCGAGTCGATCCAGCACCTCGTGCACGAGATGGGCACCCGCGCGCTCGCCCGCTGGCCGCAGCTCGCGGAGATCGAGTTCGAGGCCGAGAACCACACGCGCGACCCCGTGGCCGAGGACGGCGACCGCAAGCTCTACACCGACCCGTTCCCCGCCCAGGGCCTGATCACCCTGACGCTCACGCGATGAGCGGGCGGCTCACCACCCACGTGCTCGACACCGCGCACGGCCGCCCGGCGGCTGGCATCCCGGTCGAGCTGTCGCGTCTCGAGGGCGAGCGCCGCGAGGTGCTGGCCAGCGTCATCACCAACGCCGACGGGCGCACCGACGAGCCGCTGCTGGAGGACCTGCGGGCGGGCACCTACGAGCTCGTCTTCGGCGTCGGCGAGCACTTTGGGGAGGGGTTCTTCGACCGCGTGCCCGTGCGCTTCACGATCGCGGACGCCGACGCGCACTATCACGTGCCGCTGCTGGTCTCCCCCTGGTCCTACAGCACCTACCGGGGCAGCTGAGCGGTTGAGCACCGCGGCCTCCGTCCTCGAGCGCTGCGCCGCCCTCGGGCGGGTCAGCGAGGAGCCGGGCCGGCTCGTGCGCCGGTACGCGACGCCGGCGATGCGCGAGGCCAACGACCTCGTCGGGGGCTGGATGCGCGACGCCGGCCTGGAGGTGCGCGAAGACGCCGCGGGGAACCTGCTCGGCCGCCGCGACGGCCCCGGCCGGACGCTCCTGCTCGGCTCCCACCTCGACACGGTGGTCGACGCGGGCCGCTACGACGGCCCGCTCGGCGTGCTCGCCGCCCTGGCGGTGCTCGAGCGCATGTGGGACCGGGCGCTGCCCTACGCGGTCGAGGTGATCGGCTTCGCCGACGAGGAGGGCGTGCGCTTCGGGACGACGTTCCTCGGCTCGAGCGCCGTCGCCGGGCGCTTCGCCCCCGCCTGGCTCGCGCTCGAGGACGGCGACGGCGTCACGATGGCCGACGCCCTGCGGGCGTTCGGCGGCGACCCCGGCGCGATCGGCTCCGCCGCCCGGCGGCGGGGAGACCTGCTCGCCTATTGCGAGGTCCACATCGAGCAGGGCCCGGTGCTCGAGCGCCGCGGCGCCCCGGTCGGCGTCGTCACCACGATCACGGGCCAGACGCACGCCGAGGTCGGCTTCATCGGCGAGGCCGGCCACGCGGGGACCGTGCCGATGAACGCGCGCCGCGACGCGCTCGCCGCCGCGGCGGAGTGGATGCTGGCCGTGGAATCCGTCGCGCGCCGCCGCCAGGGCACCGTCGCGACCGTCGGGCAGCTGACGGTCGAGCCGGGCGCGCGCAACGTCATCCCCGGCGCGGCGCGGATGACGCTCGATGTCCGCCACACCTCCAACGCGGTTCGCCGCGAGGCGATCGCCGACCTGCGGGCGGAGGCCCAGCGGATCGCTTCGGGGCGCGAGATCGAGCTCGACTGGGACGCGCGCGGCGAGACCGCCGCCGTGCCGACCTCGCCCGACCTCTCCGACCTGCTCGCCGACGCCGTCCAGGCGACCGGGCACACGCCGGAGCGGCTCCCGAGCGGCGCGGGCCATGACGCCGTCAGCATGGCCGCGCTGACCGACGTCGCGATGCTGTTCGTGCGCTGCGAGCGCGGGATCAGCCACAACCCCGCCGAGGCGGTGGCGGAGGCCGACGTGGCGGTCGCGCTCGACGTGCTCGAGCGCTTCCTCGGTGAGCTGAGGTGATCGTCCGCGGCGGGACGGTGGTGCTGCCCGGCGCGATGCCGGTCGTGGCCGACGTCGCGGTCGAGGACGGCGTGATCGCGGCGATCGGCCCGCAGCTGGAGCCCTCGGGCGAGGAGATCGACGCGCGCGGCCTGCACGTCCTGCCCGGCGCAATCGACACGCACGTGCACTTCAACGAGCCCGGCCGCACCGAGTGGGAGGGCTGGGAGACGGGCACGTCCGCGCTCGCGGCGGGCGGTGCGACGGCGTGCGTTGAGATGCCGCTCAACGCCCATCCGCCGACGGTCGACGGCGCCGCGTTCGACGCCAAGCTGGCGGCCGCGCGGGCCTCCGCGAAGGTGGACTTCGGGCTCTGGGGCGGCCTCGTACCCGGCCCGCTGGAGCGGATGGACGAGCTCGCCGAGCGCGGCGTGGTCGGCTTCAAGGCCTTTATGTGCGACACGGGCATCGAGGACTTCGGCGCCGTCGACGACGACCAGCTCGCCGCCGGCATGGGGCGCGCGGCGGCGCTCGGGCTGCCCGTGCTCGTCCACGCCGAACGGCCGGCCGAGCTGCGCCCGATGGACGGCGAGGACTGGCGCGCGTGGGTCGCGTCCCGCCCACCGGGAGCCGAGCTGGCCGCGATCGAGCGCGCGATCGCGCTGGCCGACGCGGCCGGCTGCTCGCTCCACGTGGTGCATGTCTCCACGGGCGCCGGCGTGGCCGCGGTCGCCGAGGCGCGCTGGCGCGGCGCCGACGTGACGTGCGAGACCTGCCCGCACTACCTCGCGCTGACCGAGGACGACCTGGAGCGGCTCGGGACGCTCGCCAAGTGCGCGCCGCCCCTGCGCCCCGCGGCAGACCGCGACGCGTTGTGGGAGCGGCTCGCGCGCGGGCACATCGCGCTTGTGGCCTCCGATCACTCGCCCTGCCCGCCGGCGATGAAGGAGGGCGGCTTCGGCGCCGCCTGGGGCGGGATCGCGGGCGCGCAAGCGACGCTCGCCGTCCTGCTGCACGAGGGCATGGCCCGCCGCGTGCCGGTCGCGGCGCTCGCCGAGCTCGTCACGGGCGCGCCCGCCCGCCGCTTCGGGCTGCCCAAAGGGCGCCTGGAGCCCGGCGCCGACGCCGACCTCGCCCTCGTCGACCTGCGCGGCGAGCACGCCATCGAGCCGCTCGACCGCCACCGCGCGAACCCGTTCGCCGGCCGCCCGCTGCGCGCCCGCGTGGTGCGCACGCTGCTGCGCGGCCGCACGATCTACGACGACGGCCGCGTCGCGCCCGGCGCGCACGGCCGCCTGCTGAAACCTGGATCCATCGATGACCCGTGAGTGGCTCGGCGTCGTGGGCCGAGTCAGAGTCGATTGACCGCGCTTCCTCGTGGTGGGCCCACTTGGATCGCGGTCAATCGGCTCTGGCGAACGGCCACGGCGTCGAGACGCCGCGGGGATCGGTGGATCCAGGTTCAACCCCGAGAGGAGCTACGCATGAGCGACCTGACCATCACCGCCGGCCCGTTCGGCTTCGAGGCACGCTGGGAGCGCGAGGACGCGCGCAGGACCTGCGAGGCCTTCGAGGCGCTGCTGCCGTTCCGCCAGAAGATCATCCACGTGCGCTGGAGCGGCGAGTCCGCGTGGATCCCGCTCGGGGAGATGAGCACGGGGCTCACCTTCGAGAACCACACCAGCCACCCCGCACCCGGCGAGATCCTGCTCTACCCGGGCGGCTACAGCGAGACGGAGATCCTCTTCCCCTACGGCGGCACGCTGTTCGCCAGCAAGATGGGCCAGCTGGCCGGCAACCACTTCCTCACGATCACGCAGGGCGCCGAGCAGCTGCGCGAGCTCGGGCGCACCGTGCTGTGGGAGGGCGCGCTGGACATCGTGTTCGACCGGAAGTAGGACGGCCCTTCGGGCGGGCGAAGGGGCAGCAGAAGCGCCCGCTTGCCTGCGTGGGCGCTTCTCGACTCGGCCGAGCCGGGGTGAGAGCGTCAGGCCGTGCACCCGAGCCCAGCGACCGTCGTGGCCCTCCTGCTCGTCGTCGCCGCCGCCTCCCTGATCGCGCTGACCGCGATCGCCGTCCGGCCCACCCCCCAGGGCCCGACCGTCAGATCCCAGGCGGCACCCGGCGCTCAGCCGCGCGTGCACGGACGCGACCCCTCCTCCGCGCGGCGCACTCCGCGCCGCGGCGCCGGGCGAAGGACCGCCCGGCCCGCGGCGCGCCCCACCCCCGTCCCGACGGCCGTGCCGGAGACGCTGGTGACCGAGACCCCGCATCAGGAGGCCGCGGTCACCCCGCCGGCGCAGCGGCAGGACCGCTCGTCGTGCGGGCCGGTGCGGCGCACCTTCGCCGTCCGCTGGCGGCTCGAGGCCGACGGGGACGGCTGGCGCGCCGCGAGCCTGACCGGCGTCAAGCGCACCGGGCCCGAGCCCGCCGAGGCCTGCCCGGAGCGTCAGAATGCGGCGCGTGCCGCTGGAGGACGCTGAGCCGGGAGAGCTCGTCGCGGTCGGGGAGGCCGAGCTGGCCCGCATGCGCGACCGCCTGGCGGAGATCGAGGCCGAGTACGCGATGCTCGAGGCCGAGCTCGCGGTCTTCCAGGCGGACTACACGCGCGAGGTCGTCACCGTCCTCGCGCAGCTCCACGACCTCGAGGCGAAGATCCTCGCGCGCACTGGCGACCGGGAGGGGGCGCGCGAGGCCCGCACGCGCGCACGGCGGACCACTTCGGAGGCCGGCGCGGTCTCCCCGCCGCCCGAGCCCGTGCCGCCCGCGTCGCTGAAGCGGCTGTTCCGCGACGCCGCCAAGCGGATGCACCCCGACCTCGCTCCCGACCCCGAGGCGCGCAGCCACGCGGAGGCGTTCATGAAGCGCCTCAACGACGCCTACCGCGCCGGCGACGCCGGCGCGATCGCCGACCTCGTGCGCCAGTGGGACGCCTCGCCGATCGCCGCCGGCAGCGCCGACGACGGCGCGCGCCGCGTGGCCGCCGTGCAGGCCGCGGTGGCGCGCGCCCAGCGCCGGCTCGACGAGCTGCGCGGCTCGGAGATCGCGCAGATGATGGAGCGCGCGATGGCCGCCGCCGTCGCCGGCGAGGACCACATCGCCACCCTGCGCCACCACGCCGAGCTGGCGCTCGCGGACGCACGGGCGCGCCTCGGGGCGCTAGGCGGGTAGCGGGACGACCGCGCGGATCGTCGTCCCCCGCCCCGGCGGGCTGGAGACGGTCAGCGTGCCGTCGGAGGCGCCGACGCGGTCGGCCAGGCCGCTGAGGCCGGAGCCGTTCGAGGCGTCGGCGCCGCCGACGCCGTCGTCGGCGACCTCGACGACCAGCTCGCTGTCGACGTGCGCGATCCGCACCGTGGCGTGGCTGGCCTCGGCGTACTTGGCCACGTTGGTCAGCGCCTCGGCGACGGTGAAGTAGGCCGTCGCCTCCACCGACGGCGCGAGACGCTCCCGCGGGACCTCGACGACCTCGACGGGCACCGGCGCGCGCGTGCCGAGCGCCTCGACGGCCGCGGCCAGACCGCGCTCGGTCAGCACGGCGGGATGGATGCCGCGGGCGAGCTCGCGCAGCTCCGCGGAGGCCTCGGCCAGCCCCTCGCCGATGCGGTCGAGCTCGTCGGCCGCCGTGCTCGGGTCCGTGAGGATCTTCTTGCGGGCCATGCGGACGTCCAGGCCCAGCGCGACGAGCCGCTGCTGGGCGCCGTCGTGCAGGTCGCGCTCGATCCGGCGCCGCGCGGCGTCGGCCGCCTCCACGATCCGCACGCGCGAGGCCCGCAGCTCCTCCGTGCGGGCGCGGTCGATCTCCTGGCGGCGCAGCGCCTCCTCGGCGGCGCGGCGGTCGGTGATGTCGAACAGCGCGCCGTCCATCCACAGGCGCCCGCCGGGTCCGTGCACGAGCTGGCCGCGGTCGAGCACCCAGCGCACCTGGCCGTCGGAGCGCATGATCCGGTACTCCACGACGAACGCCTCGTCCGGGTTCGCGTGCGCCGCGGCGACGGCACGGGTGACGCGCTTGCGGTCGCGCGGGTGGACGATGCTCATCAGCGTCCGCTTGGCGCTGGCCACGAAGTCCACGGGCGGGTAGCCCGATATCCGCTCGATCTCGTCGCTGATCAGCTCGAGGGTGTGGCCGGCGTGCCAGGCGGAGCGGTAGATCGCGCCCGGCACGTTGACCAGCAGGGCACGCACGAGCATGTCGTCGGCGCGCTGCTGGGCGGCGCGCACGCCTGCGCGGGCTCGCGCGAGCAGCTCGCCGCGGGTGAACGGGCGGTGCAGGTAGTCGTCGGCGCCGGCGTCGAGCGCGGCGTCGGCTCCGCGCCCCTTGGCCGGCACGGTGATCGCCAGCAGCCACGGGTCGCTGAGCTCGAGGCCGTCGCGCAGCGCGCGGCAGACGCCCGCCGCGTCCAGCCCGGCCGGCTCGCGATCGACGATCACGAGGTCGGCGGGCTCCTTCTCGAGCAGCTCGAGCGCGGTGGCAGCGTCGCGGACGGCGCGCGGCGAGTGGCCCGCGGCGCGCAGCCACGGCGTGACCTCCGGCTCGACCGCGCCGACCACGAGCACGCCCGACTGGCGACGGCGTACGGACTCCGGGGACGGCACGTCAGCGATTATCGCGGACTTGATGAAGCGCTTGAGGTCGCGCTGAGCAACGCCTCAGGCTGACCCGTCACAACTATGGGCAGCCGTTCGGTAGGTCTGGGATCCGAGCCCAGGGCCGGAACGGGTCACGACGCCGGGAAACGACGGGTTGCTCCCCTTCCGCCTCCCGCCCGGCGCCGGGTCAGCCGGGAGGGGGCCGTTCCCCTGCGGTCCCCTCCCGCGACCCCCCTCGCCTCCCGACGTCGCCGGCCTTGATCGGCTTCGACGCGCTCCGCTCGTCGGTTGCGCTACGGCGCGCCGGGTCAGCAGTCGCGGGCCCTGCCGCCGGGCGGCAGGCAGCGGAAGGCGACGCTCGGGGTGCCCGGCGCACCGATCGTGAAGCGCAGCAGCCGGCCGATGCGCCCGGCGCGCGTCAGACGCACCTCCACCTTGGCCCCGCGGCCGAGCCCGCGATCCCCGAAGTGCCGGTGCAAGCTGACGGGCCGCCGATTCCTCACGCGTCGGACCACCTTCCTGAACGGGCAGCCGGGGCCGCTGCAGCGCAACTCGATTCGCGTACCCCTCGGGAACTCGCGGGCGGTCAGGGTGCGGTTCACGGTCCGTCTTCCGGCCGGCAGCCAGGCGTTGCGCAGCACGCCGCCGAGGCCGAGGAAGGGGTCGGCGCGGGTGTCGCAGTTCTCGTCCACCCTGTTCCCGGCCCGCTCCCGGGCACCCGGTCGGATCGCGGCATTCGAATCGTCGCAGTCCTGCGGGCGCGGGGTGCCGTCGCCATCCGCATCGAGGTTCGTCGCGTCCGCGCCCGAGCAGTCCTGGTCGATCCGGTCGTCCGGGGTGTCCGCGGCGCCCGGCCGGATCGCCGGGTTCGTGTCGTCGCAGTCGGCCGGCCGGCGGACTCCGTCGCCGTCCGCATCGCCCTCGACCTCCTCGCAGGAGGTCCTCGAGTCGGCGTCGTCGCTGATCGCGGTGTCGGCTCCGGAGCCGCAGTCGACCTGCTCACCGCGCCCGTCGCGCGAGACGACGTTGTCGTCGCCCGCGCCGCCGAGGAAGACGTCGTTCCCTCCACCCCCGAACAGCCCGTCGTTGCCGTCGCCGCCCTCGAATCGCACCGGCACCGTGACATTGGCGCTCACCGCGGCGACGTCGTCGCCCTCGCCGAGCGAGAGCAGCACCAGGCTGATGGCGTTCTTCGGGCAATCCACCGTCTGGTTGTCCGGGCTCACCTCGCACGGGATGTCGCCGCCCAGCGCCGCCCCGCCGAAGCGGGTGAACCGGAGGGTCGTCCCGGTGTCGAAGCCCGCGATCTGGTCGATCTGGTCATCGCCGTTGTAGACGAGCGTGGTCCCGACGAACGTGAAGGTGCCCGCGCTCGCCGCGGCCGGCGCGAGCAGCGCCGCGGCCAACACGGCGATGCAGACCGTCAGCACTCTTGGCATCAACATGCGCGCCCCCGCCGCTGCCCTGGCGCGCGGCAGACGATCGTGGACTTCGGCGACTCGCCCTTCACGACCGTGTACGTGTACGTCCGGCCGATCGTCTCGGCGGCCGTGATCGTCACCTGCAGCCGGGTTCCCGGCCGCAGGCGGACGCGCCGGAACGGGCGGTGCAGCACCACTCGGGAGAGGACGCTGCGGACCCGCACGCGGCGCGTCCGTCGCGTCGGGCAGCTGCGGCCGCGGCAGCGGAACGTCACGCGAGCACCGGCAGGCGCGTTGTGGACGACCAGCTTGCTCAGCCGCGAGAAGAGCGGGCCGAAGACCCATTGGTTCGCGACCACCGCGCCGAGGTCCGCGAACGGGTCGGCGCGCCGGTCGCAATTCTCGTCGACCGCGTTGCCACGGATCTCGGGCGTCGTCGGGCGGATCGCCGCGCTGCGGTCGTCGCAGTCGAACGGGAACGGGAAGCCGTCCCGGTCCACGTCGAGGTCCTGGTTGTCGCGGCCGTCGCAGTTCTCGTCGACGCCGTTACCGAACGTCTCCGGCGCGCCGGGGCGGATGTTCGGCGCATTGTCATTGCAGTCCACGGCGGTGCTGAAGCCATCGCGATCGGCGTCGATGCCGCGCTCGCACTCCGCGATGATGTCGGTGAAGTCGTTGTCGGCCTCGTCGGTGCCCGCGCCGCACGAGATCCGCTCCGCCGCGTTGTCCCGTGCGCGGATCACGTCGTCGCCGGTCTCGCCGAAGTACTGGTCGACCCCGCCGCGGCCGTTCAGCGTGTCCCCCTGATCGCCGCCGGCGAGCACATCGGCACCGGCGCCGGTGGCGAGGTCGTCCGGCCCTGGACCGCCTGCGATGCTGATCGGCGCGTTGACCGTCTCCGCCTCGAACTCGTCTGCGCCCTCGCCGAGGTCCACCGACAGACTCGAGCCACGCGGGCAGGTCACGGTGTTGCCGCCCCCCGTGCAGTTGCCCTGGAAGCCTGCGGTGAGGTTGCCGCCGACCCGGCTGACCACGTCCTGCGTGGCGTTGCGCACCACGGTGATGTCGTCCGCCGCCGCGACGTCCTCGACGATCGTGATGACGCCGGTCGTGGGGTCGTTGTCCACGGTCGCGTCCGCAAGGGCAACCCCCGGCGCGAGCACGAGACCGGCGACGGTCACTGCGAGGCACCGAAGCGCGCGGCCCATCGGCCGATCCTCTTGGATCGCCGTGACGAGTGCAAGGGCTGTGCATGCGGGGTCAAGGGTCACGAGAGTCCTGACAGCGCCGCGGCGACCGCGAAGCCGAGGACGGTGACCAAGCCGGACACGTCCCCGCCTTTGCGGACCGCGTCCGGGATCATCGAATCGATGAGCATCACCAGCAGCGCGCCGGCGGCGAACCCGTCGATGGTCGCGTTCAGGTTTCCCGAGACGGCGTCGGCTATGGCATAGCCGGCCGCGGTCGCCGCCACGCAGATCACCGCGACGAGCAGCCAGAGACGCCGGATCGCCTGAGGCCGCGTGCCCGCTGCGCGCATCTCGGTTGACGAGCCGATCGCCTCCGGAAGGTTGGAGACGAAGATCGCGACGAGCAGTCCCACGCTGACTCCCTCGCCGGCGGCGATGCCGATGCCGAGCACGGCCTGCTCGGGGATGCCGTCGAGGAACGCGCCGAGCGCGAGCGCCGTGCCGCCCCCGCCGCCGTCGTCCGCCCGGCTTCGTCGTCCCACCATCCGGTTGAGCGCGAAGTAGGTGATCGCGCCGACGGCGAGCCCCAATCCCAGGAAGCCCGGGTCGCCGATCCGCGCGCCCTCCTGTGCGAGGTCGAAGCTGACGGCGCTGATCAGCGCCCCGGCGCCGAACGCGAGGACGATTCCGATGAGCCGGTCCGGCCATGCTCTCACCAGACCGAGCAGCGCGCCGATGACGAGCGACGACGCCGCGACCGCGCCCCAGGCCAAGGCGCCCGTCACGTTGGGCTCCGGCTCTCGCGCATGGCCGCCGGGAACGGTACTGGCGGGGTGCGCGCGTTCGTCACCTGATTGAGATGACAACGGCTCAGCCGGCGGCCGCAAAGCTTCGCCGCATGCGGAGGTCCACGACGACGGTCGAGGCATCGGCGCCGACCGGGATGGCACACGTTCCGGGCGGCACGTTCGCGATGGGCTGCGACCGCTTCTATCCGGAGGAGGCGCCGGTGCGCCACGTGGCGGTCGACGCCTTCTGGATGGACCGTCATCCCGTCACGGTCCGCGAGTTCCGCCGGTTCGTCTCCGAGACCGGCTACGTCACGCTCGCCGAGCGTCCCGTCGAGGCGCGCGACTATCCGGACGCCGACCCCGCGCTGCTGGTGCCCGGCTCGCTCGTGTTCCGGCGCTCCAGCGGGCCGGTCGACCTGCGCGACTTCCGGAACTGGTGGGAGTACGTCCCCGGCGCCGACTGGCAGCACCCCGAAGGGCCGGGCTCGACGGCGGCGGGCCGGCATCGCCATCCCGTCGTGCACGTTGCGTTCGAGGACGCCCAGGCGTATGCGACCTGGGCCGGCAAGGCGCTCCCCACCGAGGCCGAATGGGAGCGCGCCGCGCGCGGCGGGCTCGAGGGAGCGCTGTTCGCCTGGGGCGACGAGTTCGCGCCGGACGGAAGGATGCGGGCGAACACGTGGCAGGGCGAGTTCCCGTGGCAGAACCTGCGCACCGACGGCTACGAGGGCACGTCCCCCGTGACGGCCTTCCCGCCCAACGGCCATGGCCTCTACGACATGACCGGCAACGTCTGGGAGTGGACGGCCGACTTCTTCACGCTGCCCGACCGGAACGCCGGACAGAGCGCCTGCTGCGCGCCAAGCAACCCGAGGGTCGGCGAGCCCGGGAGCGACGAGCCGATCCCGCGCCGGGTCATCAAGGGAGGCTCGCACCTCTGCGCGCCGAACTACTGCCTGCGCTACCGGCCCGCCGCACGTCAGGGCGAGGCCGTGGACACATCGACCGCGCACATCGGCTTCCGCTGCGTCGTGCGCGAAGAGCCTCCATCAACCGCGGAACGGGAGTGAACCGCGGCCCAGCCGTTCAAGGGCATCGTCAACGTCGACATCAGGGACTCGGTCCCGGACTGGGAGCCCTACACCCCAGCCGATCGCGCCGGAGGGAGCCCCGAACTTCCTCTATGTCGTCCTCGACGACGTCGGCTTCTCGGCCATGGAGCCCTTTCGGGGCCCGATCGAGACGCCGAACATCAACCGGATCGCCGAGCGGGCTGGTCTATTCGAACTTCCACACGACGGCGCTGTGCTCGCCGACGCGCTCGTGCCTCATGACGGGCCGCAACCACACGACGAACGGCATGGAGTCGGAGGCTCCGTAGTTGTCCGCAGGCTGGCTCCGTAGGCCCCCGCAGTTCTGCCGCTGCGCGTAGCCAACCCTCGCCGCAGGTGTCTTTGTTGGCGTGCCGCCAATAATGTCGGCACGCCCCCGCAACGTGCTTGACGGCTTGCTGGACTGCTTCTGAGGCGAAGGAAAGTGCTTCTGAGCAGGAAGAAGCTGGCTGTCAGCAGTAGCGCCCCCGGCTGGATTCGAACCAGCGACCTGCGGATTAGAAGTCCGCTGCTCTATCCAGCTGAGCTACAGGGGCTCGTAGCGACAGCGTATCCCGCGGTCAGCGGATCCTGATCCGTTTGGTGACGGTGGCCTTCTCGTCGTTCTCGAGGATCGTGAGGGTGACCCTGTAGCGGCCCGGCTTGGGCTTGCCGCCTCTGACCTTGATCCGGCTGCCGGAGAGGCCGGCGGCCCGGGCGACGACTCGGCCGCGGCGCTTGAGGACGAGCCGGATGCGCACGGCTCTGGTGGTGTTCGTGACGCGGCAGCGGACGGTCCGGCGGACTCGCGTGCAGGTCACACGGGCCCGCTTTGCGATGTCGCTCACGGTCAGGCGCGTCCGTTGGGGGTCGGCGGGCGGCGGGGGCGGTGGCGGTGGCGTCGTGGTCGCCGTGGGGGTCGGTGTCGCCGTCGGGGTGGCGGTGGGCACCGGCACGACGCTGCGGAGCGCCTTGTCGAGGTTCAGCCGGCGCCCTGTGGCGGTCCTGCCGGCGAGGGGGTGCCGTGCTCAGCAGCGCCGTGCGCAGCTCCGCCACGGAGAGGGACGGCTTGTGCAGGAGGGCCGCGGCGCCGCGACGTGGGGCGAGGCCATCGAGGTGCCGTCGAGGAACACGTACGCCCGTTGCCCGGGGTCGGCGGCTGGGCGCAGATGACGGCGACGTCGTCGACGCTGACGCCGTCCCCGGTGCCCGTGCGTTGGCCCGAGCCCGAAGCCGATCAGGACGCTCGGCTGGTTGTCGGCGGCCAGCCCCACCTCGAAGGAGCGATAGCACCGCCGTGGAGCCCGAGAACGAGTCGCGCCGCTGGAACGACGTGCCGTTGTTGATCGAGCGATCGATGGTGAAGGCGTCGCCCGAGCCGAGCGCGAAGCGCGCCGTGAAGTGCAGGACGCAGCCTGAGGCCCCGCTGAGGTTCAGCGGCGCGCCGAGGTCCGCGTAGGAGCGCACGTTGTTCGCGTAGTCGCCCGCCGGGCGAGTCCGCGATCGAGGTGCCGCTCGCCGCGCCCGGGCCCGCGTGCCCCAACGGGCGGCGGTATTGGAGTTCGCGTTCCAGCGCGTCGGAAGTCGCCGCCCTCGAAGCCGTCGGACAGGCGCGTGCGACCGAGCCCGGCGGACAGCACGTCGGTCCCGGCGCCCCGATGTCGACCGTGGTGGCTGCCGAAGTTCGAGAACGTCGCGAGGCCTTCGTCCGGCGTCGTGGCGGCCACGCAGATCAGGTTCGCGTTGTTCCGTCGGTGCACGGCGAGTTGGCGACCGCGTCGTTGTTGGAGCCGTCGTTGCCGGCCGCGACGACGAACAAGGTGTTCGGATGGGCGGCCATCGCGTCGCGGAGCAAGGGCGATGCGCCCGGGCCCGCCGAGCGAGGCGTTGACCACCCGCGCGCCCTCGTCCGCCGCGTAGTCGAAGCGCCTCGGCGATCGCGACGGTCGCTGCCGCCGCCGGGCCGAGCACCCGGACCGCCATCAGCCGCGCTCGCTGGTTCACGCCGGTGAGGCCGATGGCGTTGTCGCCTCGCGCGCCGATCGTCCCCGCGACGTGGGTCCCGTGACCTCCGACGTCGCGCGGGTCGCCATCCGGATTGTCGGGATCGACGAAATCGGCCCCGCGGACGTCGTCCACGATCCCGTTGCCGTCGTCGTCGGCGCCGGGTGCACCGCCGGCCTCGCCCGGGTTGGCCCACATGTTGGGCGCGAGGTCGGGATGGTCGTACTCGATCCCCTCGTCGACGACCGCGACGAGCGTGTCGACGCCCTTGAAGACGTCCCAGGCCGCCGGGGCCTGGATCCTGGCGAGGCCCCAGAGCTGAACCCATCAGCGGGTCGTTGGGCACGCTCGCCCCGTGCGCCAGCGGTTGGGCTGGGCGAACTCCACGTTCGGGTCTTGCCCGAGCCGCGTGACCGCGGCGTCCACGGACTCGCCGGGAGCGACCTTGACGAGCTGGACGCCCTCTAGCCGCGAGCCCCGCTCGACGGCGACCCCGGCCCCACGCCGCGCCGCGACGCGCTCGCTCGCCGTCGTCCCGGGCTCGAAGCCGACCACGACCTCGCCCGGCACCGGCCGGCCGGCCGCGGCGCGCCGCCGCGGAGGCGACGCCCGGGACCAGGGCGGAAGCAGTCACGACGGCGAACGCGGCCAGCAGTTGCGGGGCGCGCACCACCACCGAACGGATCAGCAGGCCGTTCGCCTGGTCGATCCCGGCGTGACGCACCGCGTCACGATGCTCGGGATCTTGTTCTTGCGGACCTGAACGATCTTGACCTGGGTCCTGAAGCCGGCCTTGCTCACGATCACCTCGAGCTGCATGCCCGCCTTGTACTTCTTGTTGAAGCCCTTCAGCGCGATCGTCTTCTTGGTGGTCTTCTTGATCGTCGACGACTTGCCGAGCTTGCCCTTGCACTTCTTGCCCTTGGCCGTCACGCAGCGCGCGACCAGCCGGGAGCCCTTGGGCACGTTCTTGGCGGTGAACGCGAAGAACGTCGTGTTCTTCTTCGGGAACTTCGGCACGAACCCGTAGCTCACCGTCACCGCCATCGTCTTCAGCGGCGGAGGCGGCGGCGGCGGAGGCGGCGGAGGCGGCGGAGGCGGCGGAGGCGGCGCGGGCAGCTCGCAGTTGGCGCGGTTGTCGTTGCCGTCGGCGTTATTCGTGTCCGTGTCGGCGCCGCAGTCGATCGAGTCGACGGCGCCGTCCCGCGACTCGATGCTGTCGTTGCCGGCTTCGCCGAAGA
>CAVSMP010000006.1:0-104651 GCA_963729155.1 uncultured Solirubrobacteraceae bacterium | reverse complement strand
CGACTCGGGCTGCGACCTGATCTTCACGACCGGCGGGACGGGCCTGACCCCCAACGACATCACGCCGGAGGCGACGCGCGCGGTGCTCGACCGGGAGGCGCCGGGCTTCGCGGAGGCGCTGCGCGCCGAGAGCGTGCGCCACACGCCGATGGGGATCCTCTCGCGCGGGATCTCGGGGATCTCGAACCACACGCTGATCGTGAACTTCCCGGGCTCGCCGAAGGCGATCGAGGAGGGCTTCGGCGTGATCGCCCCGACGCTCCGGCACGTGGTGCGCACGCTGCGCGGCGACTCGTCGCACCATGCCACCGACTGAGGCCCGCGGCGGGGCGCGGCGCCGGGGCGGCGGCCGCCCCGCGATCGAGCTGCGTGACCTCGGGCGGGCCTACGGCGAGCGCATCGCGCTGAGCGGCGTGACGCTCGACGGTGCCCGCGGGGAGCACGCTCGCGGTGTTCGGCGCCAACGGGGCCGGCAAGACGACGCTGCTGCGCATCCTCGCCACGCTGCTGCGCCCGCACCGCGGCGAGGCGCTCGTGCTCGGGCACGCGCTGCCGGGCCAGGGCTGGGCCGTGCGCGGGCGGGTCGGGCTGCTCGGCCACGACCCGCTGCTGTACCGCGACCTCTCCGCCCGCGAGAACCTCCGCTTCCACGCCCGCCTGCACGGGCTGGGCGCCCGCCGGCGGCGGCCGCGCGGGCCGCGCGGGCCGCGCGGGTCGCCGGCGCCGCGGGGGCCGCGAGCGCCGCGGGGGCCGCGGGCGCTGCGGGCGCCGCGGGCGCCGCGGGCGCCGAGCGGATCGAGGCGCTGCTGGACGCGGTCGGGATGACTCGGCGCGCGGACGAGCCCGTGCACACGCTCTCGCGCGGGATGGTGCAGCGCGTCGCGGTCTGCCGGGCGGTGCTGCACGAGCCCGAGCTCCTGCTGCTCGACGAGCCGCTGGCGAACCTCGACCCGGGGGCGGCCGCGGCGGTCGAGGGGCTGATCGGGCCGGGCTGCGGGCGTGACGCGCGTGGTCATCTCCCACGACGTCGCGCACGGGCTGGCCGAGGCCGACCTCGTGCTCGGGCTGCGCGCCGGCCGGCAGGCGCTCGCGGCGCCGCGCGGCGCCGTCGACGAGGCGGCCGTGCGGGAGCTGCTAGCGCCCGTGCACCCCGACGCGCGCGGTCGTCGCCGCGCTGATCCGCAAGGACCTGCGGCTCGAGCTGCGCACGCGCGAGTCGGTGCCCGCTATGGCGCTGTTCAGCCTCTCGACGTTCGTGCTCTTCCACTTCGGGCTCGACGCGCGCTCGCTCGAGGGCGACCTGGCCGCGGGCGTGTTCTGGGTGACGATGCTGTTCGCGGCGGTGCTGGCGGTCAACCGCCAGTTCGTGGCCGAGCGCGAGGAGGGCGGCTTCGACGGCTTCCTGCTCGCTCCCGTCGACCGCACCGCGCTGTTCCTCGCCAAGGCGGCGGTGCTGTTCGGCTTCCTGCTGGCGCTGCAGGTCGTCGCGGTCCCGGCGTTCGCGATCCTGCTGCTCGAGCCCTCGCCCGGGCCCGGCCTGCTCGAGCTGATCGGGCTGCTGGTGCTCGCCGACGCGGGGATCGCCGTCGTCGGCACGCTCGTCGGCGCGCTCGCGGTGCAGACCCGGGCGCGCGAGGTGATCGTGCCGCTGCTCGCCCTGCCGCTGATGATCCCCGTCGTGATCGCCGCCGCGAGGGGCACCGCGCCACTATGGCTGGAGGCGGGCGCAGCGGCGGTCCCGGGCCGCTGGCCGCTGATCCTCGGCCTCTATGATCTCGTGTTCGGGCTGCTCGCCTACGCGGTCTTCGACTACTTGCTCGACGAGTGACGCAAGCCAAGTTCTCCAGGGGCCTCGTCCCCCTCTCGATCCTCTCCGTCGTCGTCCTCGTCGGCGGCTTCGCGCTGGTGTTCTTCTACGCGCCCAACGAGGCCGACCAGGGCTTCGTGCAGAAGATCTTCTACCTGCACGTGCCGCTGGCGATCGTCGCGCTGTGCGGGTTCGTGGCCGGCGGCGTCTACGGGATCCGCTTCCTGCGCAAGGGCGACCGCACGGACGACCTGCGCTCCTACGTGGCGATCCACCTCTCGCTGATCCTCGCCGTCGCCGCGCTGATCACGGGCTCGATCTGGGCCAAGGCGTCATGGGGCTCCTGGTGGGTGTGGGACGAGCCGACGCTGGTCTCCTTCCTGATCGTGTTCCTGCTGTACGCCTGCTACCAGCCCCTGCGCTTCTCGATCGAGGACCCGGAGCGCCAGGCGCGCTACGCCGCCGTCTTCGCGATCGTCGGCGGGGCGTTCGTGCCGCTGAACTTCATGGCCGTGCGCGCGGCCGAGTCGCTCGTCCATCCGCGCGTGCTGTCCACCACGGGCGGGGCGATGCCCGGCTCGATGCGGCTCACGTTCCTCGTCTGCCTCGCCGGCATGGCGCTGCTGTTCGTGACGCTGTGCAAGTACGAGCTGACCTCCAAGCAGGCGACGTTCGCGCTGCGCGCGCTCAAGCGCCGGATGGCCGGCGATGACGACTGGGTCCCCGTCCGCCGCAGCGCGGCCCCGCAGCTGTGAACCCCGCGCTGCCGCTCGACGACGCCGGCCCGTACGTGGCCGCCGCCTACCTCGTCTTCCTCGCGCTCGTGCTGATCTACGTCGCGATCATGGCCGTCAAGCTCGCGCGCATCAGCCGTGAGATCGCCGAGCTGGCGGAGCTCGCGCAGCGCCGCGAGGACGAGCGCGAGCCCCAGCGCGAGGCGGTGCCGCGGTGAGCGAGCTGCTCGCCCTCGGCACCTCGCACAAGACGGCGCCGCTGCCGCTGCGCGAGAAGCTGGCGCTGCTCGACGGCGGCGCCGAGGCGCTGATCCGCGAGCTGACCGGCCACCAGAGCATCGCCGAGGCCGTCGCGATCTCCACCTGCAACCGCACCGAGCTCTACCTCGTCGTCTCCGACCCCGTCGAGGCCGAGTCGCACGTGCTGGGCCTGCTCGCGCGCCGCGCCGCGATCCGGCCCACCGAGCTGATGGGCAGCATGTACTCGCTGCGCAACTGCGACGCCGCGCGCCACCTGTACCGCGTGACGAGCGGCCTCGAGTCGATGATCGTCGGCGAGGCCGAGGTCCAGGGCCAGGTCAAGCGCGCGTACGAGCGCGCGCTCGCCGCCCGCACGACCGGGCCGATGACCAACAAGCTCTTCCGCGCCGCGCTGGCCACGGGCAAGCGCGTGCGCACCGAGACCGCGATCTCCGTCGGCCGCGCCTCCGTGGCCTCCGTCGCGGTCGACGCCGCGCGCGACGCGCTCGGCGACCTGCACGAGCGCCGCGTCGTCATCGTCGGCGCGGGCGAGACCGCCGAGCTGACCGCGCAGGCGCTGCACGACCAGGGCGTGAGCACGATGTTCGTCGCCAACCGCCGGCGCGAGCGCGCGATCGCGCTCGCCCGGCGCTTCGGCGGCGCCTCGGGCTCCTTCGACGCCCTGCCCGCGCGAGCTCGAGCGCGCCGACATCGTGATCGCCTCCACCGCGTCGCCGCACACGCTGCTCGGCGCGGAGGAGATCGCCGAGGTGATGGGCGCCCGCCGCGGCCGGCCGCTGCTGCTCATCGACCTCGCGGTGCCGCGCGACATCGACGCCCAGTGCGGCGAGCTGGCCGGCGTGACCGTGCTCGACATGGACGCGCTGCAGGACACCGTCTCCCGCCACATGCAGGTGCGCCGGGCCGAGGCGCAGCGCGCCGAGGGCATCGTCGAGGAGGAGATCCAGGGCTTCGCGGGCTGGCTCGGCCAGCTCGAGGTGCTGCCGACCCTGTCCGCGCTGCGCGCCCGCGGCGACGAGGTCGTCGACCGCCTGCTGGCCGAGAACGCCGGCCGCTGGGAGAGCCTCACCGAGGCCGACCGCGAGCGCGTCGAGACGCTGGCCCGCACCGTCGTCGAGCCGGCTGCTGCACGAGCCGACGCTGCGCGTGAAGGGCCTCGAGGCCGAGCAGCGCCACGCCCGCCTGCAGCTCCTGCGCGAGCTGTTCGGGCTCGAGGAAGCCCCCGCGGAGGCGGACGCCGCCGCCCCCGCCGAGGTCCGCTCCCTGCGGCCGCGTTGACCGCCCTGCGGCATCGGCACCCGCGGCAGCCGGCTGGCACTCGCGCAGGCCCGGGCCGTCGCGAAGGCGATCGGGGGCGAGACGGAGCTCGTGGAGATCACGACCGCCGGCGACGTCGACCGCGCGCGCGGCGACAAGTCGCGCTGGACCGGCGCGCTCGAGGCCGCGCTGCTGGCCGGCGACATCGACCTCGCGGTGCACTCCGCCAAGGACGTGCCGGGCGAGCTGGCCGAGGGCACCGCGATCGTCGCTGCTCCCGCGCCGCGCCGACCCGTTCGACGTGCTGGTCGGCGAGCGACGGGCTCGCCGCCGTGCGCGAGGGCGCCCGCGTCGGCACCAGCGCGCTGCGCCGGAAGGCCCAGCTGCTCGCCGCCCGGCCCGACCTCCAGGTCCTCGAGCTGCGCGGCAACGTCGACACGCGGCTGCGCAAGCTCGCCGCGGGCGAGGCCGACGTGATCGTGCTCGCCGCCGCCGGGCTGGCGCGCCTCGACCGCCTGCGCGAGGCCGGCGGACGGCTCGACGGCGAGCTGTTCGTGCCCGCCGCCGGCCAGGGCGTGATCGCCGTCCAGGCGCGGACCGGCACCCCCGCCGCCGATGCTGCCTCCGCCGTGTCCCATGCGGCCACCATGGCGTGCCTGCAGGCGGAACGGGCCGCGATCCGGGCGCTCGGCGCGAGTTGTCACGCCCCCGTCGGCGTTTCGGCGCTGCTCGACGCAGAGTCGTTGCAGATGCGCGGCTTCGCGGGCCTGCCCGACGGCTCGGAGTGGGTGCTCGACGAGCACGAGGCGCCGGTCGGGCGACCCCGAGGCGGCCGGGCGCGAGCTCGCGCGCGGATGCAGCTCGCCGGCGCGGACGACGTGCTGCGCCGCGCCGAGGAGCTGGCCGCGTGAGCGGCACGGGCGGCGGGATCGTCCACCTCGTCGGGCGCCGGGCCCGGCGACCCCGGGCTGCTCACCCTGCGCGCGGTCGAGCTGATCGCGCAGGCCGACGTGATCCTGCACGACCGGCTGATCCCGGCCGAGGCGCTCGCGCACGCCCGCCCGGACGCCGAGCTCGTCTACGTCGGCAAGGAGGGCGCGGGGGCGCAGGTCGCCCAGGAGGACACGGACACGTTCCTGCTCGAGCACGCGCGCGCCGGCCGGCGCGTCGTGCGGCTCAAGGGCGGCGACCCGTTCGTGTTCGGCCGCGGCGGCGAGGAGGCGCTCCTGCTGCGCGAGGCGGGCATCCCGTTCGAGGTCGTGCCGGGCATCACCGCCGGCGTGGCCGCCCCGGCCTACGCGGGCATCCCGGTCACCCAGCGCGAGCTCGCCAGCGGCGTCGCGTTCGTCACGGGCCACGAGGATCCCGCCAAGCCGGAGTCCCAGCTCGACTGGCCCGCGCTCGCCGCCTTCCCCGGCACGCTCGTCTTCTACATGGGCGTGCGCGCGCTCCCGCGGATCGCGCGGCAGCTCGTCGACGGCGGCCGCTCCCCGGACGAGCCCGTCGCGGTCGTGGAGCGCGGCACGCTGCCGGGCCAGCGCACGCTGCTCGCCACGCTCGCCGACGTGGCCGAGCGCGCCGCGGAGGAGGGCATCCGGGCGCCGGCGATCACGCTCGTCGGGCCGGTCGCCGCCCTGCGCGAGCAGATCGCCTGGCTCGAGTCGCGCCCGCTGCACGGGCGCACGATCGCCGTCACGCGCGCGCGGGCGCAGGCGAGCGCGCTCGCGACGCGCCTGCGCGAGCTCGGCGCGACCGTCGTGGAGGCGCCGGCGATCCGGATCGAGCCGCTGCCCGCCGCCAAGCCCGACCTGAGCCGCTACGACCTCGTCGCGGTCACCTCGCCCAACGGCGCCGAGCGGCTGCTCGCGCTGCTGCGCGACGCGCGCGAGCTGGCCGGGATCACGGTCGCGGCGATCGGGCCGGGCACGGCGCGCGCCCTGCGCGAGCGCGGGGTCGAGCCCGACGTCGTGCCCGAGCGCGCGGTCGCCGAGGGCCTCGTCGAGGCGCTGCGCGACGTGCCGGTCACGCGCGCCCTGATCGCGCGCGCCGCCGAGGGCCGCGACGTCCTCCCCGACGCGCTGCGCGAGCGCGGCGCCGAGGTCGACCTCCTCGCGCTCTACGAGACGGTCGCCGAGCCGCTCGACGAGCCGACGCGCGCGGCGGCCGCGGCGGCGCGACTACCTCACGTTCACCTCGGCCTCCTCCGTGCGGTTCTACGTGCAGGCGGCCGGGGAGCTGCGCGGGCCGCGGATCGCCTCGATCGGGCCGGCGACCAGCGCGGCGCTGCGCGAGCACGGCGCCGAGCCCGACCTCGAGGCCGACCCGCACACGCCCGACGGGTTGGTCGAGGCGCTGCTGCGGGACGCTGAACGGCGCTAGACCTCGTCCACGGAGAACGTGTCGCAGTCGGCCGGCTCGCCGCTCGACTGGCCCTTCCGGAACCACTTCGCGCGCTGCGCCGAGGACCCGTGCGTGAACGAGTCCGGGCGCACCTCGCCCGTCGCGCGGCGCTGCAGGCGGTCGTCGCCGACCGCCTCGGAGGCCGTGATCGCCTCCTCGACGTCGCCGGGGTCGAGCTGGTCGAAGACGGCGTGCGCCCACACGCCCGCGTAGCAGTCGGCCTGGAGCTCGAGCCGGACGGAGAGCGCGTTCGCCTGGTCCGGGTCCGAGCGCTGCAGGCGGCGGACGTCGTCGCTGGTGCCGCGCAGGTGCTGCACGTGGTGGCCGACCTCGTGCGCGATCACGTACGCCCAGGCGAAGTCGCCCGGCGCGCCGAGCTGGCGCTCCATGTCGCCGTAGAAGCTCAGGTCCAGGTAGACGCGCTCGTCGGCCGGGCAGTAGAACGGCCCGACCGCGGAGCTCGCCGAGCCGCAGCCCGTCGAGACCGCGTCGCGGTAGAGGTAGAGCTTCGCGCCGCGGTAGCCGCCGCCGAACGTCCTCGACCAGGTGCGACTGCGCGGAGTCGAAGACGTACTCGCTGAAGTCGCGCAGGTCGCGCTCGGGATCCTGACCGGCCGGGATCGCGCCGCCGTCGGGCGCCTGCGCGCCGTCGTCGAAGGCGGTCGGCACCGCGAAGCCGCTCCCGCCCGAGAGCAGCTGGAAGGCCACGAACACGAGCACGCCGACGAGCCCCAGCCCGCTCGGGATCGCGACCCGGCCGCCCGGCCCGCGGCGCCCGCGGGCGTCGATCGTGTTGCCGCTCGAGCGGCCGCGTTGCCAACGCATGTCGCGGTACGTACCCACTCGGCACAATGGCGCACATGCAGCGCACGATCACCTTCCTCTCCGACTACGGCCTGCGCGACGAGTTCGTCGGCGTCGTGCACGCCGTGATCGCCCGGATCGCGCCCGGGGCGCAGGTGATCGACCTCACCCACGGCATCCCGCGCCAGGACGTGGAGACCGGCGCGCGGGTGCTCGCGCGCTCGCTCCCCTACGCGCCCGCCGGCGTGCACCTCGCCGTCGTGGACCCCGAGGTCGGCGCGCGCCGGCGCGCGGTGGCGCTGCTCACGGCGGAGGAGGACCGGATCCTCGTCGGGCCCGACAACGGGCTGCTGATGCTCGCGGCCGACCGCTTCGGCGGCGTCGCGGAGGCCGTCGAGATCTCCGTCCTCGGGCTGGCGGCTGGAGCCCGTCTCGGCGACCTTCCACGGCCGCGACGTGTTCGCCCCGGTCGCCGCGCGCCTGGCCGCGGGCGAGCCGCTCGCGGAGGCGGGGGCGCCGATCGAGCCCGACGAGCTCGTGCGGCTCGAGCTCAGCCGCGCGCACGTGCGAGGACGGCGGGCTCGTGGCGCGCGTGGTCGAGACGGACGGCTTCGGCAACCTCGCGCTCGACGCGGGCCTGCGCGACCTCAAGGGCACGGAGATCCGGCTCGGCGACCCGATCGCCGTCCGGCGCGACACCCGCCGCGCGCCCGGCGTGTTCGCGCGCACGTTCGCGGACGTCGACCGCGGCGGGCTGCTGCTCTACGAGGACGCGGGCGGCGCGCTCGCCGTCGCGATCAACGGCGGCGACGCCGGCCGGCTGCTCGGCGCGCGCGCGGGCGACGAGCTGCGCGTGGAGCGGGCGTGAGCCGCCTCGGGCGGCCGCGGCTGCACCTGCGCTCGATCGGCTCCACCAACGCCCGCGCCCGCGAGCTCGCCGCGGCCGGGGCGCCGCACGGGACCGCCGTGACCGCGGACGAGCAGACCGCCGGGCGCGGCCGCCAGGGACGCGGCTGGTCCACCCCGCCCGGGAGCGCGCTCGCGGTCTCGCTCGTGATCCGCGACCCCGACCCGCTGCTGTCGCTGCGCGCCGGGCTCGCGGTGGCCGACCTCGCGGGCGCCGCCGCGCGCGTGAAGTGGCCCAACGACGTGCTCGTCGACGGCCGCAAGGTGGCGGGCATCCTCGTCGAGGGCCGCCCGCAGGAGCGCTGGGCGGTGCTCGGCATCGGGGTCAACGCCGCGCTCGACCTCGCCGTGCTGCCGGAGGAGCTGCGCGCGACGGCCGGGACGCTCGGCCTGCGCCCCGGCGGAGCTGCCGCGGGCGCTCGCGGCGCTGCTCGCCGCGCTCGAGGCGCGGCTGGCCGAGCCCGCGGAGGCGACGCTCGCCGCGCTGCGCGAGCGCGACGCGCTCGCCGGGCGGCCGGTCCGCTGGGAGGGCGGCGAGGGGACGGGCGCCGGGATCGCCGCCGACGGCGTCGCTGCTCGTGCGCGGCGCGGACGGCACGGCGCACGCGCTCGCCGCGGGCGAGGTGCACCTGCTGGCGGGCTAGGCCGCCGCGGCGCGCCCGGCGTCGAGCGCCTCGACGCGCTCCTCGAGCCCGTAGACCGTCAGCACGTCGCCCGGGCAGACCGTGGTCGTCTCCTCGGGCGCGCCGACGTAGGCGGCGTCGCGCGGGTGGATCCCCAGCACGACGATGCCGACGTCGCGCAGCGTCAGCTCGCCGATCTCGCGGCCCGGCGATCCAGTCGGCCGTCCTCCACCTCGAGCTCGGCCACGGTGTAGCCCTCGCCGAGCTCCAGCAGCCCGGCGTAGTCGCGCACGTCGAGGTCGGTCCAGCGCCCCAGCGCGCGGCGGATCAGCGCGCGTGAGCACGCGGTCGACCGGCTGCTGATCGCGAGCGCGCCGAGCACCACCACACCGCCGCCGAGGACCGCGCACCGTCGTCGCAGCGTGTCGTCGCCGCCGGCGAAGGAGATCAGCAGCGTGCCCATCGTCGTCACGACGCCCGCGTTGCCGAGCCAGGATCAGCCACATGATGATCCGGCGGCGCACCGGGTGGCCGACCACGGCCTCGGCCTCCGCCGGTCGTGAAGCCGACGCCGAAGAACGCCGAGCGCGCCTGGAAGCGCGCGGCCTCGCGCGACATCCCGGTCAGCGTCAGCGCGACCGTCCCCACGCGCGCGATCGAGCAGGGAGACGAAGCAGGACGACGAGGACGCTGACCGCAGCCATCGCCCTCGCGGTACCCGTTAGCGGCGTCAGCCCATCTTGCGCGGATCGACGAACAGGTCGTCGATCTGCCAGTCGCCCGTCGCGCGTGAAGCGCAGGCGGACGGCCACGGTGCCCTTGCGGTCGAGCAGCAGGCCGCTCGCGCCGGTGGCCATCGGGGCCACGCGGCGCCCATCGGCCGTCGGCCGGTCACGGAGCCGAGCGCGGCGTACCTGCGCCGGCTCGTCGGCGAGCGCCTCGGCGCGCAGCGACGCGGCGCCGCCCTGGGCGGCGCGGCCGAAGAAGCGGAAGCGTCGGGCGCGCCTCGTCGATGCACATCGCCGGCGAGGTGGCGGTCGCGCCGGCCGGGATCGAGAGCGAGTACTGGCCGAGGCGGCCGGTGACGGCGAACGGCTCGCTGCCCTTCACGAGCTTCGCGCCGCCGGTGAGCGTCCAGCCGTTGGTGGACTCGAGCGTGCCGTTCGGGGCCGAGCTCGTAGAAGTTGAAGTCGCCGCCTACGGCGAGAACGGCTGGCTCGTCTTGCCGGCGCACGTGGCGGCGGAGGCCGGCGCGGCGAGGGCGTGTCTAGGCCGCTTCGTCGCCCGCGGCGCCCTCGACGGCGGCGCGGACGCGCTCCGTCGCGGCCTCGAGCGGGCTCGGCGCGGCGGCGGGCTTCTTGCGGGCGCGCGTGGCGCGCTTGGGCTTGGCGGGCGGCTCGCCCGCCTCGAGCGCGGCGGCGGCCTCGGCGGCCTTCTCCACGGCGGGCTTGCGCGCGCGGGAGCGAGGGGCGCGCGCGGGCTTCGCGGGCGCCTCCTCGGCGGGCGCCTCGGCAGCGGCGGGCTTGCGGGCGCGCGAGCGCTTCGGCTTCGCGGGCGCCTCCTCGGCGGGCGCCTCGGCAGCGGCGGGCTTGCGGGCGCGCGAGCGCTTCGGCTTCGCGGGCGCCTCCTGGGCAGGCGCGTCGTCGGCGGCGGGCACGGCCTCCGCGGGCTTCCTGCGCGGGGCGCGCTTGCGCTTGGGCTTCTCCTCGACCTCGCGCCGCTCGGCGCTCCGGCTCCGGCGCGGGCGCGGCGTCGCCCGGATCGGCGTCGACGGCCCTGCGGGTACGGGACCGGCCGCGGCGCGGCTTCGGCTTGGCCTCCGGCCGCCCGCCTTCGGCCTCGGGCTGCTGCTCGCCGTCCTCCGCGCCCGCGGCCAGCGCCTCCTCGGCGGCGGCCGTCGTCGCGACGGCGTCGACCTGGCTCTCCCCGGCGCCCTTCTTGCGGCGGCGGCGCGAGGAGCGCTTGCCCTTGCCCTTCGGGAAGTTGCGCAGCAGCTCGCGGGCGAGCGCGGCCGGCTTGCGCGACATCCGCGTGCGGGCGCCGTTGATGACCTCGCCGGCCTCGGCGGTGTGCGGCAGCGCGGCCGCCAGCAGCGCGGCGCTCAGGCGCCGGTCCTGCTGGCGCGCGGCGTGCACGAGCCGGCGCGCGTTGCGTGCGTGCGCCCCGCCGCTGGAGTTCACGAGCAGCCCGAGCAGGCGCTTGGTCTCCGGCCAGCGCTGGACGGCGTACTCCTCGTGGACCTCGCGCGTGAGGTTCGCGCAGCGCCAGATCCAGTTGTTGGCCTGGTCGCGGCGGCCGATCTTCTTCTCGGCCAGCGCCTGCAGGACGACCTTGACGCCCTCGCGCTTGTCGTCGCGCGGCCAGCCCTCGACGAAGTCCAGCGCGCGATCGAACGCCTCCGCGTCCTTGGACGCCGCGATCTCCTGCAGCGCGCGCAGGCGCAGCTGCGGGTTCTTGTTGCGGTCGACGGCGGTGATCAGGAACGTGCGCTTGAGCTCGCCGCCCTGGTCGAAGTGCAGCATCGCGCGCGCCCGGCGCCAGCCCGCGGGCGCCACGCGGGCGCCGGCGAGCGCGGCCCACTGGACCTGCTCGCCGTAGTCGAGGTGCTCGACGGCGATCCGCCACAGCTCGCGCTCGAAGACCTCGATGCGCCGGTTCTCGTCGGCGGTGACCGGGAGCACCCGGCGCTCGACCCGCAGCCGCCGGCCGCGGCCGCGGCGCACGGGGCCGACCACGATCGCGCCGCCGCGGTAGACGTCGCGGTCCAGCAGCGAGTGCAGCGTCACGACCGGGTCGTCGTGCTTGGTCGCCGGGTGGACGAAGTCGACGACGATGCCCGCCTCCTTGCCCGGCTGGCGGCGGGTCACGCGGCCGACGCGCTGCTGGTAGATGCGCTTGGAGGCGGTCGGCGCGAGGTGCATGCAGACCGTCGCGCGCGGGGAGTTCCAGCCCTCGGCGAGCAGCTGCGCGTTGACCAGGACGTCGATGTCGCCGCGCTCGTAGCGGGCGAGGATCTCGGCCAGCTCGCGCTTCGGCGTCTCGCCCGAGACGGCCTGGGCCTTCAGGCCGACGTCGCGGAACGCCTCGGCGACGTTGTAGGCGTGGCGCACGCCGGCGGAGTAGACGACGCCGGGGACCCCGTTGAAGCGGGTCTTGTAGAGGTCGGCGATCGCGAGGTTGAACGGCAGCTGGTCCAACAGCTCGGCCAGCATCTCCTGGTCGAACTCCGTGTCCACCTCGCCGCGGCGTAGCGGGACCTTGGCGATCGTGCGCACGCCCGGGCCGGGCGGGATCCGGACGCAGCGCAGCGGCGCGATCACGCCGCGCCGCGCGGCTTGCGCGAGGTCGAAGCGGGAGGTCTGGGTCGGGAAGAGGTCGGTGACGTGGCGGGCGATCAGGGCGCCCGTGGCGGTCATGCCGACGAAGATCGGGCCGCCCCAGTTGCGGATCGAGGCCGACGTCTTCTCGCCCAGCGCGGTGTGCGCCTCGTCGCAGATGACGATCGTGTAAGCGTCGGAGACCTTGCCCGCGTTGCGGACGAACCACTGGTAGGTCTCGACGGTGACCGGGCCGTTGCCGGGGTCCTTGTCGCCGAGCAGGGCGGGCGAGATCCGCTTGGCGTAGCCGCGGTCGCGCAGCTCGCCGTGGAACTGGTCCACGAGGTTGCGGCGGTGGGTGAGGATCAGGACGCCGCCGGTGCGCGACGCCTCGACGAAGCCGAGCGCGGCGACCGTCTTGCCCGCGCCCGTGGCGTGCTCGAACCAGAAGCGCTTGGCCGCGTTGGGGTCCTCGGGCTGCTCCTCCAGCTGGGCGTCGTCGTCCTCGTCCGCGTCGGGGCTCCAGTCGAGCGGCTCCTCCGGCTCGTCGTCGTCCTCGTCGCCGCCGGCGTCCTCCTCGCCGGGGATGCCGACGGGGGCGAGCGCGACGACGTCGTCGGCCGACAGGGCGCCGTTGCCGTTCCCGTTGCGCTGGGCCTCGGCGAGCAGCGCGGTCAGCGTGCCCGACAGCGCGTCGACCTGGTGGGCGCTGAGCACGGTGCCGTCGACCAGGCGCGGCTCCTCGTCGCTGAGCAGCCGCTCGAGGCCGAGCAGCAGCGAGAACTTGCGCCGCCACTCCACCGACGGCACGGCGCGGCCGTCGTCGAGCTCGGCGAGCGCGGCGTCGAAGGCGACGCGGCGCGGGCTGCCCGGCGCGAGCGCGGTCGCGACGTCCTCGCCTTCGGTCAGGAAGGGTTCGCGCACGAACTTCGCGGCCCGCTCGAGGTCCGCGGGAGAGGGTGCGTGCGTGGCGGGATCGGCCACTGGCGTGGTTTCAGCCAAGGAAAGGCGAAGACGTTCGGGAAAGAGACGACCGGCGCGCTCAGGTGCGCCGACCGGTGAAACCCTCGCGGGCTCGACGTCGAGCCGGGTGTCGCAGCGGCTGCGCCCCCTTCGAGTGTGCCGCCCGCGAGTGACCTCCATTAAAGCAGCCGCGCCGGAGGCCGTCTCTGGTGTGCGACCCTGATCGGCGATGAAACGGGCCTTGATGCTGCTCGGCGCCGTCGCTCTCGTGGCCGTCCTTGTCATCGGCCTGACGCAGGCAGGAGGGGACGGGACCGCTCCTCAGGAGGACGGGACGTTCGATCTCGCGGGGGCCAAACGGGAGCTCGCCGGGGCCCCCGCGCCGCTGGCGGCGCTGCACGAGCAGTCCAACGCGATCCTGGCCGGTACGCCGGAGGACTTCCAGGCGCGCCTGCGCGAGCTGCGCGGGCACCCCGTCGTGATCAACAAGTGGGCGTCCTGGTGCGGGCCCTGCCGCGCCGAGCTGCCGATCCTGCAGGAGCTCTCGACGAGCCGCGGCAAGGAGGTCGCGTTCGTGGGCGTCAACGCCAGGGACAAGCGGCCGGCCGCCGAGCGCTTCGCGGCGCGCTTCCCCGTGCCCTATCCGTCCTACGAGGACCCCGACGAGGCGATCGCGCGCGCGCTGAAGGCGCCGTCCAACTTCCCCGTGACGCTGTTCGTCGACCCGAGCGGCAAGACCGTCTTCACCCACCAGGGCGGCTATCGGACCGCCGCCGACCTCGCCGCCGACATCGATCGGTACCTCGGTGAATCCTGAGGTCCGCGTCGACCCGCTGACCGGCCTGAGGGCGATCGTGGCCGGCGACCGGGCCGCGCGGCCTGGGGGCGGGTTCGCGGTGACCGATCCGGAGCCGATCGACCCCGAGACGGACCCGTTCCTCGCGGGTCACGAGGACCGCACACCGCCCGAGGTCGACGCCGTGCGCGCGGACGGCGGCCCGCCCGACTCGCCGGGCTGGGCGGTCCGCGCGGTCCCGAACCTCTACCCCGCGCTGCTGCCGGGAGCGGCGGCGCCCGCGCCCGAGGCGAACCCGGACCTGTTCGCCGCGCAGCCCGCCGCCGGCGGGCACGAGGTGATCGTCAACGCGCCGCAGCCCGTCGTGGCGCTGTCCGACCTCGCCCCGGAGCAGCTGGCCCTCGCCATGGAGATGTGGCGCGCTCGCATGCGCGCGCACGCGGGAGCCGCGTGTCGGCACCTGATCGTCAACGAGCGCCACGAGGCCGGCGCGTCGCTGCCCCACACGCACGCGCAGCTCTTCGCGCTGGGCTTCGTGCCGGCCGCGATCGCCCGCGAGCGCGAGCGATTCAGCGCCTACGCCGTGCGCACGATGGGCTCCAACCTGCTCGGCGACCTCGTGCAGGAGGAGGTCCGGCGCCGGGTGCGGATCGTCGCCATCGACGACGAGGCGGTGCTGATGGCGCCGTGGGCCTCGCAGGTCCCGTTCCAGCTGATGCTGGCCCCGCGCCGGCCGGTCGCGCGCTTCGAGGACGACGGCCCGCTCGGCGCCGCGCTCTTGCACGACGCGCTGCTGCGGCTGCGCCGGCTCTTCGGCGCGCCGCCGCCGTTGAACCTGTGGGTGCGGACGGCCCCGCAGGGCGCGGAGCAGTTCTGCTGGCGGATCGACGTGTGGCCGCGGCTCGGTCACCGCGCCGGGCTGGAGCTGGGCGCGGGGGTCGCGCTGTGCACGGTCGCGCCCGAGGACGCGGCCGCGCAGCTGAAAGAAGCATGACCACCCGCTCATGGCGCGTGGCCATGCGCCGATAGAAGGAGCAATGCCCTCGGAGCCGAGCCTGGGCCGGTACCGCTGGCGGCGACTCATCGCCGCCTGCGGCGTGCTGACCTCGCTCGTCGCGCTCGGCGCCATCGGGCACGACGGCCAGCCCGGCCTCGTCTCGCTGTGGCTGCTGTGCGCAGGCCTCGGGCTCGCCGCCCTCAGCCTGCACGCGATCCGCAAGGAGCGCCGCGCCTCCGAGCTGCTCGCCCGCCGCCAGCAGGAGCGCGACCAGGCCGACACGCGCCGGCTCGCCGCCGAGGCGCGCTCCAACGAGCTGGCCGAGACCTCGCCCGACATCGTCATCGTCCACGGCCCGGACGGGCGCATGACCTCCGTCTCCCATGCCTCCCGCGCCGTGCTCGGCTACGACCCGGAGGAGCTCGTCGGCCGCGCCGGCGACGACTTCGTGCTCGTCGAGGACCTGCCCGTGCTGCTCGCGATGCGCAACCGCGCCCGCGAGGTCGACGACGTCAGCGCCACCTTCCGCCTCGTGCACCGCGACGGCCGCCCGATCTGGGTCGAGGCCAAGCTGCACATCGTCCGCGACGCGCGCGGCCGGGTCGCCGAGACGCACGCGATCGTCCGCGACGTGCACGAGCGCGTCGAGGCCCAGCACGCGCTGGCGGAGGCCGAGGAGCGCTTCCGCACCGCCTTCGAGGAGGGTGCGGCCGGGATGGCCATCGTCAGCGCGGACGGCCGTTTGCTGCGCGTCAACCGCGCGCTGTGCGCGATCACGGGTCACCAGCCCACCGAGCTCGAGGGCCGCACGATGCTCTCCCTGCTGCACCCGGACGACCGGCCGCAGCACGACGAGGAGAGCGACCGCATGCTCTCCGGCCGGATCGCCACGGCCCGCGGCGAGCGCCGCTACCTGCACGACGACGGCCACGTCGTCTGGGTGTCGGTGTCGACGACGCTCGTGCGCGACGCCGCCGGCGCCCCGCTGCACTTCCTCACCCAGGCGCAGGACGTCACGGAGCGCCGCCGCTATGAGGCCGAGCTGCGCCACATGGCCGACCACGACGCGCTCACCGGGCTGCTCAACCGGCGCTCCTTCGAGCGCGAGCTCGAGCGCCACGTGGACCACGTCGCCCGCTACGGCCCGCGCGGCGCCGCGCTGCTGATCGACGTCGACCTGTTCAAGAACGTCAACGACACGCTCGGCCACAGCGCGGGCGACCAGCTGATCGGCAAGGTCGCCGACGCGCTGCGCGAGCGGCTGCGCGACGGCGAGGTGATCGCCCGGCTCGGCGGCGACGAGTTCGCCGTGCTCGTCCCCGACGGCGGCCCGGACGACGCCGAGGCGATCGCCGGCGACCTGCTCGAGGCGATCCGCTCCGTGCGCATCTCCAGCCACTCCGGCCGGCTGCGCAACGTCAGCGCCTCGATCGGCGTCGCCCCGTTCGACTCGCGCCGCCTGACGGGCGAGGACGTCCTCGTCAACGCCGACCTGGCGATGTACGACGCAAAGGAGGCCGGCCGCGACCGCGTCGCCTGCCACGCGGCCAGGGACGCGTCCAACCGGCTCGCCTCGCGCCTGTCGTGGACGGACGTCATCCGCGACGCGCTCGACGAGGAGCGGCTCGTGCTGCAGGCGCAGCCGATCATGGACCTCGCCTCGGGCGAGATCCACCAGTACGAGATGCTGCTGCGCATGCGCGACCCGCTCGGCGAGCTGATCTCGCCGGCGGCCTTCCTGCCCGTCGCCGAGCGCTACGACCTGATCGGCGCGATCGACAAGTGGGTGGTGCGCCAGGCGATCCGGATGCTGGGCGAGGAGCTCACGCGCAAGAACCGGCTCGTCTTCGAGGTCAACATCTCCGGCCGCTCGACCGGCGACCCGGAGCTGCTCGAGCTGATCGAGCAGGAGCTCGAGCTCAACGGCGTCGCCCCCGAGCAGGTCATCTTCGAGATCACGGAGACCACCGCGGTCGGCAACATCCCGCGCGCGCAGGAGTTCGCCGGCCACCTCAACCAGCTCGGCTGCCGCTTCGCGCTCGACGACTTCGGGGCCGCGTTCGCGAGCTTCTACTACCTCAAGCACCTGCCGTTCGACTACCTCAAGATCGACGGCGAGTTCGTGCGCACCTGCCTCGACGACCGCACGGACCAGCTCGTCATCCAGGCCGTCGTGGACATCGCCCGCGGCCTCGGCAAGCACACGGTGGCCGAGATGGTCGGCGACCAGCCCACGCTCGAGCTGCTCGCGGAGCTCGGGGTCGACCACGCGCAGGGCTACCACATCGGCAAGCCTGCCCCGCTCGCGAAGTGGCTCGTCGAGGAGAAGCGCAAGCGCGAGCGGGCCGCCAAGGGCCTCAAGGCCGTCTCCCGCGCATCCGCCTAGCCTGGAGCCCGTGAGGGCACTCGTCCAGCGCGTCGCGCGCGCGTCGGTGACCGTGGACGGCGAGCGGATCTCGGAGATCGGCGCCGGCCTGCTGGTGCTGCTCGGCGTCACCCACGACGACCGGCCCGAGCACGCGGACCGGCTCGCCGAGAAGGTGCGCGCGCTGCGGATCTTCGAGGACGAGGACGGCCGCATGAACGAGCCGCTCGGCGAGCGCGAGATCCTCTGCGTCTCGCAGTTCACGCTCTACGGCGACGCGCGCAAGGGCAATCGCCCCGCGTTCGTGGCAGCGGCCCGGCCCGAGGTGGCCGAGCCGCTCTACGAGCGCTTCTGCGAGCGCGCCGGCGCCCGCCGCGGCGCGTTCGGCGCCCACATGGACGTCGAGCTCGTCAATGACGGTCCTGTGACATTGCTGCTAGAGCTTCCGTGATGCCGCCGGAAGAGAGATTCGTCTGCCGCTTCGCCGCCGAGCCGCCGCAGGGCCCGCTGCCCTACGGCCGCTGGGCCGAGACCCTCCAGGCCGAGTTCCTCGCCGCCTGCCTGAAGATCGACGCCGATGGCGAGGACCTCGGCGAGGCCGGCGAGCTCGTCTTCTACCCCGACCGCACCTGGTCGGGCCGCACCTACGTGCCGGTGAGCACCCGCTCGAGCACGGGCTTCGAGCTCTACGGCTACGTCTCCTTCACGCCCGGCGACGAGCACGACGAGCCATCGGACTTCTACGGCTGGGCCGACTTCACCGACGTCACCGCGGACGATCACCCGGACTGGCGCATGGACCTCACCGAGGAGGTCGTCGGCGGCTGGCGCGGCGAGCAGGGCAAGATGGCCGCGATGACGCTCGTCTGGGGCCGCCCGCTCGTGGAGGACGGCACGACGGTCACGGCCGAGCTCGCGCGGGTCACCGTCGACCAGTGCGCGGTCGAGGAGGAGCGCTTCACGCTGCTCGCCCCCGACGCGTACCGCGAGGACTACCTGGAGGTCGCCCTCTACGACCGCAGGGGTAACCAGCTCGCCCGCGAGTCGCTCTACGAGGACGACGGCGAGGATTAGCGACCGTTGCCGTTCCCGTTCCGCGATCCCGTGATGACGTCGATCATCCCGTACTCGAGCGCCTCCTCGGGGGTGAAGAACCGGTCGCGCTCGAGCGCGTCGGAGATCTCCTCGACGGGGCGCCCGGTGTGCTCGCTGTAGATCTCCTCCATCCGGCGGCGCAGCGCGAGCGACTCCTTCGCGTGGATCTGGATGTCGGTCGCCTGCCCCTGGAAGCCGCCGTGCGGCTGGTGGATCAGGATGCGGCTGTTGGGGAGCGCGGAGCGCTTGCCCTTCGCGCCGCCCGCGAGCAGCAGCGAGCCCATCGACATCGCGATCCCGCACACGGTCGTGGCGACGTCGGGCTTGATGAAGCGCATCGTGTCGTAGATCGCCAGGCCCGAGTAGACGACCCCGCCCGGCGAGTTGATGTAGAGCTGGATGTCCTTCTCGGGGTCCTCTGCCTCGAGGTGCAGGAGCTGCGCCACGACGAGGTTGGCGATGTCGTCGTCGATCGCCGTGCCGACGAAAACGACGCGCTCGCGCAGCAGCCGCGAGTAGATGTCGAACGAGCGCTCGCCGCGGGAGTCCTGCTGCACGACGACGGGGACCAGGGGCATGTGCAACCTCCGAGTTGCGTATTTGCTGCCATGGTAGCCTAAGCGCAACTCATTGGTTGCAGGAGGTGTGCGGTGCCGGTCGTGAATCGAGAGGTCGTGCTCCCCGTCCCGCGCGAGCGCGCCTGGGAGCTGGTCACGGAGCCCGAGGAGCTGGAGACCTGGCTCGCCGAGGACGTCGAGTTCGAGGCTGAGGAGGGCGCGCCGCTGCGCATCGACGAGCGCGACGGGGTGGTCGAGCACGTCACGGAGGAGGAGCGGATCGTCTTCACGTGGGGCGACTCGATGGTCGAGTGGGTCCTCGAGGACCATCCCGCGGGGACCCGCTTCGTCGTCACGGAGCACCGCTTCGCCGACGACGGCGCCGTGTGGGGGCCGACGATGTCGGCGCTCGCCACCGTCGCCGCGTCGTGTCCCGCGTGACCACCGGGTGACGTGGAACCGCGCCCGGATGACAACATCGGGGCGGTGTTCGCCGCCCTCGCCGACCCCACGCGCCGGCAGGTCGTGCGCTCGCTCTCGCGCCAGCCGGACCTGACGGCGTCGCGGCTGGCCGGGGAGCTGCCGATGACGCGCCAGGCCGTGACCAAGCACCTCGCCGCGCTCGACCGCGCCGGGCTGGTGACCGCCCGCCGCGCGGGCCGCGAGACGCGCTACACGCTCACGCCCGCGCCGCTCGCCGACGCGATGCGCTGGATGGACGACGTCGGCGCCGAGTGGGACGCCCGCCTCGCCAAGCTGGCGGAGCGGCGCTGAGGAAGTGGCCCGCGCCGCGCTTGATCACCGGCGCCGGAGGCGGGATCGGCCGCGCCGTGGCGGAGCGCCTGCTCGCGGACGGCCTCGACGTCCTGTCCGTCGACCTCGAGTCCGACGGCCTGCCCGGGACGGGGTTCGCCGCCGACCTGACGACGCGCGACGGCAACCGCGCCGCGGTCGACGCCGCGGTAGAGGCGTTCGGCCGGCTCGACGTCGTCGTCCCCAACGCCGGCGTCCAGCACGTCGCGCCCGTCAAGGAGTTCCCCGAGGACAAGTGGGAGCTGCTGATCTCGCTGATGCTCACGAGCCCGTTCCTGCTCGCGCGCTACGCCTGGGAGGCGCTCGAGCGCGGAGAGCAGGCGCGCTACATCGCGATCGCCTCCGCCCACGCGCTCGCCGCCTCGCCCTACAAGTCGGCCTACGTGTCGGCCAAGCACGGCGTGCTCGGGCTCGTGCGCACGCTCGCGCTCGAGGGCGCCGAGGCGGGGATCTCCGCCACGGCCGTCTGCCCGGGCTACGTCCGCACCCCGCTCGTCGAGGGCCAGATCCCCGACCAGGCGAAGGCCCACGGCATCTCCGAGGAGCAGGCGCTCGAGGAGGTCATCCTCGCCCCGCACGCGATCAAGCGGCTGATCGAGCCCGACGAGGTCGCGGGCGTCGTCGCCTTCCTGGCCAGCGAGGCCGGCGCGTCGTTCACGGGCGTTCCCGTGACGATGGACCAGGGCTGGACCGCGCGGTAACCGCCGGCGTCGGCGAACGTCAACGGCGGCTGGGTGGGGGAGTGAGGGGTGGCGCTGACCGCCCCGCCAAGCTCGAGTCCGGAGTTGTTCAGCCTGAGGCCGAGCAACTCCGGTCTCGACGCCCCGCCCGAGCACCGCGTTGCCGCAGACGTGACCAACCGCCTGCTCTCACTGCCCGAGAAGACCTACGGCGGCAAGGACGTGCTCGGGGTCGAGATCGCCGAGAACGTCAACGTCAACGACGGCAAGCCCGCCTTCTTCAACATGGGCGTCCACCACGCCCGCGAGTGGCCGGCCGGCGAGCTCGCGATGGAGTGGGCGATCGAGCTCGTCGACTTCGCCCGCTACCGGATGAAGACCCGCAACGGCAAGGGCACCGAGGTGCGGCGCGTGACGCTGCTGCGCCGCAACGGCCGCTTCTCCCGCCGCCCGGACTTCCACCGGCGCGCGACCTGCGACCTGCTGCCGAGCTACAAGCTCGAGCGGGCCGCGTTCGGCGGCAGCACCCGCGCGCCGCTGCGGATCGCCTACCGCGTCGCCACCCGGGCGCGCGCGCAGGTGACCGTGCTGCGCGGCAGGAAGGGGGTCAAGCGCTACAAGGCCCGCACCGTGGCGGCGAAGCGCACGCACCGCCTGCACATGTCCGCGGCCAAGCTCGCCAAGCGCGGCGACCACCGCGTCCGCATCGTGGTCGGCCGCGGGACCGGCCGCGTGACCTCGACGCTGGTCAGCCGCAGGCTCTAGCTCGCCGCGCCGTGGCGGCCGCAGGCCGTCGCGGCGCTAGCCCTGCGGGCGCTTGCCGCGGAAGGCCGGGACCCGCTCGGCCACCTCGGCGTCCGTGAGCGGGAAGTGGCAGGCGGCGATGTTGCCGCCCTCCTTGGCCTCCAGCGGCGGGTCGTCGGTGCGGCAGATCTCCTGCGCCTTCCAGCAGCGGGTGTGGAAGCGGCACGCCCGCGGCGGGTTCGTCGGCGACGGCACGTCGCCGGCGAGCACCTGGCGCTTCTTCTCCGCCGCCAGCCGCGGGTCGGCGACCGGCACCGCGGACATCAGCGCGCCCGTGTAGGGCATGCGCGGATGCGCGTAGAGCTCGTCGGAGCTGGCCATCTCCACGATCCGGCCGAGGTACATCACGGCCACGCGATCGCACATGTGGCGCACGACCGAGAGGTCGTGCGCGATGAACACGAGCGTGATGCCGAGGTCGCGCTGGAGCTGGCGCAGCAGGTTGAGGATCTGCGCCTGGATCGAGACGTCCAGCGCGGACACGGGCTCATCGGCGATGATCAGCTTCGGCTTGAGCGCGAGCGCCCGCGCGACGCCGATGCGCTGGCGCTGGCCGCCGGAGAACTCGTGCGGGTAGCGGTTGTAGTGCTCCGGGTTGAGGCCGACGATGTCCATCAGCTCTTGGACCGTCTTCTTGCGATCGCCCTCGCCCGTGTGCATGTTCTGGATCCGGTAGGGCTCGCCGATGATCGTGCCGACCGTCTTGCGCGGGTTCAGCGACGAGTACGGGTCCTGGAAGATCATCTGCATGTCCTGGCGCAGCCGCTTCAGGCGGGCGCCGGTGGCGTCGGCGATCTCCTGGCCCTCGAAGCGGATCGAGCCCGAGGTCGGGTCCATCAGGCGCAGCAGCAGCCGCGCCGTGGTCGACTTGCCGCAGCCCGACTCGCCCACGAGGCCGAGCGTCTCGCCGCGCAGCACGTCGAAGGAGATGCCGTCGACGGCCTGCACCGCGCCGACCTTGCGCTGGAAGATGATGCCGCTGGTCAGCGGGAAGTGCTTGACGAGGTCGCGGACCTCCATCAGCGGCTCGCCCGTGCGCGGGGACGGCCCGCTGCCGGAGGAGCGGGTGACGGTCTCGCTCATGTCCCGGTGTCCTCCGTGGTGGTGCCCTCGGCGGGCGCCGAAGCCGCGCGTGCGCCGGTGTCGCCGGCCGCTTGCACGACGGACCCCTCCGCCGCGACGTCGTGCATCACGTCGCTGCGCGCGTCGGCCGGCAACTTCCCCTCGCGCAGATCGCGCCACAGGTTGCGCCGCGTCTCAGGCGCGAGCAGGCACGCCACGCGGTGGCGAGGGTTGTCGGGAATCGCCTCGAGCTTCGGGCCGACCTTCATGTGGGCGGGCTTGACGTACGGGCAGCGCGGGTGGAACGCGCAGCCGCCCGGCAGGTTGATCAGCGACGGAGGGCGGCCGGCGATCGGCACGAGCTCCTCGTCGCGCGGGGAGTCCAGGCGCGGGATCGACGACAGCAGCCCCCAGGTGTAGGGGTGCTCGGGCCCGGCGAAGATCGTGTCCGTGTCGGCCTGCTCGACGATGCGGCCGGCGTACATGACCGCGATCTCGTCGGCCACCTCCGCCACCACGCCGAGGTCGTGCGTGATGACCACCACGGCGGTGTCGAACTCGCTCTGCAGCCGCTCGATCAGCTCGAGGATCTGTGCCTGGACGGTCACGTCGAGCGCGGTCGTCGGCTCGTCGGCGATCAGCAGCTTCGGATCGTTGGCCAGCGCCATCGCGATCATCGCGCGCTGGCGCATGCCGCCCGAGAACTCGTGCGGGTAGGACTCGGCGCGCTTGCGCGGCTCCGGGATGCCGACCAGGCCGAGCATCTCGATGGCGCGGTCGTAGGCCTGCTGCTTGGAGACGTCGCGGTGGGCGCGGATCGCCTCGACGATCTGCGCACCGACCTTGTAGAAGGGGTGCAGCGACGACAGGGGGTCCTGGAAGATCATCGCGATGTCGTCGCCGCGGATCTTGCGCAGCTCGTCGTCGGAGGCGCCGAGCAGGTCCTTGCCGTCGAACCGGATCGAGCCGGAGATGCGGGCGTTGCGTGCGCGGGAGAGGCCCATCACGGTCAGCGACGACACGGACTTGCCCGAGCCGGACTCGCCGACGATGCCGAGCGTCTGGCCGCGGTCGAGGGTGTAGGAGATCCCGTCGACGGCCTTGACGATGCCGTCGTCGGTCTCGAAGTGGACCTGCAGGTTCTCGATCTCGAGGAGCGCCATGTCAGATCACTAGTAGCGCACGCGCGGGTCGAGGAAGGCGTACACGATGTCCACGATCAGGTTCATCATGATGACGGCGAACGCCGCGATCAGCACGGTCCCCTGCACGATCGGCAGGTCGCTCTTCTGGATCGCGTCGAAGGCGAGGCGGCCGATCCCCGGGATGTTGAAGACGGTCTCCGTGAGGATGGCACCGCCCAACAGGATGCCGAGGTCGAGGCCGAAGATGGTGACGATCGGCGTGATCGCCGAGCGTAGGCCGTGCTTGAAGACCACGCGGCGCTCGCCGAGTCCCTTCGACCGGGCGGTGCGGATGTAGTCCTCGCCCATCACGTCGAGCAGGTTCGCGCGCAGGAAGCGCGCGTAGATGGCCGCGAAGGCGGTCGCGAGCACGAGCCAGGGCAGGATCAGCGCCGAGGCCCACGCGACGGGGTCCTCGGTGAAGGGCGTGTACTGGCCCGACCCCTTGAAGATCGGGACGAGCTTCCCGAGGTCCTCGGAGAAGAGGTAGATCGAGACCAGGCCGACCCAGTACACCGGCGCGGAGATCGCCAGCAGAGCGAAGCCCATCGCGGCGCGGTCGAGCAGGGTGCCGCGCTTGATCGCGGAGATGATCCCGATCGGGATGCCGATCAGCAGCCACGTGACGGCGGCGCCGAGGGCGAGCGACGCGGTGGCCGGCAGGCGGTCGAAGATGGTCTCGCGAACAGCGACGTTGTTCTGGTAGCTGTAGCCGAAGTCGAAGTGCAGGACTAGCTCCCGCATGTAGACGTAGTACTGGTGGTACCAGGGCTTGTCGAGGCCGAGGTTCTCCCGGATCGCCGCGATCAGCTCAGGCGTCGGCTGGCGGCCGGCGCGCAGCACGGCGGGGTCCGCCGACGGCAGCATGATGAACATCACGAACGTGATGAAGCTGACGACGAACAGCAGCAGGATCGACCACAGCAGTCGTCTGATGATGTAGGTGATCATGGCGCTCGGGTGGTGATCGAGCCCCCGGCGTCGTGACGCCGGGGGCCCTCTCGGATGGTGCTAGGTCGTTCCTACTTCAGGGTCGTGAACGAGAAGTCGGCACCCGTGAAGTAGTTGTTCATCACGCCCTCCACGTCCTTCGAGAAGATGGTGACGCTGTCGTCCCACGAGTACGGGATCGCGACGGCCTGCTCGACGATCATCTTGTTGATGTCGGCCCAGGCCTTGTTGCGATCGGGGCCGGCCTCGACGAGCGAGGCCTCCGTCATCGCGTCGTCGATCTCCTTGTTGTCCAGCATGCTCCAGTTCACGTTGCCCTGGGGCTTGATGGCCGCGCCCTTGAACGTCGGCTCGAGGAGCGACTGGGGATCCGTGAAGTCCTTGAACCAGCCCACGTTCGGGCAGATCACGTAGTTGGACTTCGGGACGCCGCAGAACTTCGTGTAGAGCGTGTCCTGCGGGACCTTGCGGTAGTTGAGCTTGAAGCCCATCTTGTTCAGCTGGGCCTGCGCCACCTGCGCGGTCTGGTTGCCCGGATCCGCGTTCGTGGCGATGGTCAGCAGCTCGCCGCCGGAGGTCGGGGTCGCGCCCTCTTCCTTGGCCGCGTCGAGGTACTTCTGCATGACCGCCGGGTCGCCCTTGGGATTCGCCATGTAGTCGATGCCATCGAAGCCCTTCTCGCCGCCGGACTCCTCGAAGCCGGGGATGCCCGGCGGGATGAAGCCCTGCGCGATCGGACCGATGAACTCGCCGCCGCGGGTCTTGCGGAGCGCGTCACGGTCGAAGCCGGCGATGACGGCCTTGCGGATGTTGATGTTGTCGAACGGCTTCTTCGTGGTGTTGAGCGCGATCCAGCGCGTGCCGCCGCTCGGGGTGCGGCCCAACTGCTCCTTGTTCTGGCTGACCGCGCGACTCAGGACCGGGATCGGCGGCGTGCCGGCGTCGCAGCACATCGTCGGTGAAGTCGCCGAGAGCGTCCGGCGGGAGGCCACGGTCAGGTCGTCGTTGCCCTCCTCGATCGTGATCGAGTCGAGGTAGGCGGGCCGGTAGTCCGTGTCGGCGTTCCAGTTCGGGTTGCGGACGATCTCGATCCGCTTGCCCGGGTCACGGCCCGTCACCTTGCCGGTGCTCGGATCGTTCTTGACCATGTACGGACCGGTGAAGGCGACGTACTGGTCGTACTGGGACGGCGACTCCTTGTCGTACTTCTCGGCGTAGTCGCGCGGGACCGGGACGGTGATCGGCATCACGAGCGCCTGGGCGACGGACTCGCCGACGGCGCGGTCGAGCTTGAGCTCGAGCGTGGTGTCGTCGGTGGCCGTGACGCCCGGGATGTCCTTGACGCCCTTGCTCGGCGCGTCGGGGGCGCCGACGATGTCGCCGAAGTACGAGGTCGCGTAGCCGGACGGCACGTTCTGGCTGAACGCGCGCTCGATCGCGTACTCGATGTCGTCGGCGACGACCGCGCGATCGACCGGCGGCGCGTACTTGATGTCCGGCTTGATCTTGACGGTGATCGTCTTCTTGTCCTCGGAGATCTGCGGATCACCGTCGGCGACGTCGGGCTGGGGCTCCTCATCGCCCGGGGCGAACGAGTAGAGCGTCCGGTTGGTCGGGTACAGCACCTGGTAGCCGAACGTGTAGTAGCTCTGGCCCGGGTCGAGGTAGTCGACGTCAGCAGCCGGCGAGGAACGTGAGGTCGCCGCCCTTCTTGCCCTCGACGGGGGCGCCGCCCGTATCACCGGAGCCCGAGCCTTCGTCGTCGGAGCCGCCGCAACCGGCGGCGACGAGCGCGAGGATGGCGATCAGGCCGATGAGCAGCGCGCTCAAGCGCAGTCTGCGCATGTTCATGGTCCTTTCTGTGTGGTGAGACATGTGGAGTGGAGGGGCCGGATCCCTACCGGTCGCCCTTGGGGTTGAGCGCATCCTGCAGCCCGTCGCCCACGAGGTTGAACGCCAGCACGGTGAGCACCAGCGCGATACCGGGCGCGAGCATGAACCACCAAGCGATGTCGAAGATGTTGGTGGCCTCGGCGATCATCGCCCCCCACGTGGCCGTCGGGGGTTGGACCCCGACGCCCAGGAAGGACAGCGCCGCCTCGAACAGGATGTTGGTCGGGATGATCAGCGTCGTGTAGACGATGATCGGAGCCAGCAGGTTGGGGAGGATCTCGCGGAAGATGATGCGGGTGTTGGAGGCCCCGAGCGAGCGCGCGGCCTCGATGAACTCCTTCTCGCGCAGCGAGAGGACCTGCCCGCGGATGATGCGGGCGAAGTACGGCCACTGGGCGAGCACGATCACGAAGATCACGACGCGCAGGCCGGGCTCGATGATGCCGCCGAGGCAGCCGCCGCCGAGCGAGCACGCGGCGCCGAGGCCGAGCGCGAGCAGCAGCACCGGGAACGCGAGCTGGACGTCCATGATGCGCGAGAGCACGGAGTCGATCCAGCCGCGGTAGAAGCCGGCGACCATGCCCGCGACGGTGCCGATGACCACGATCAGCGCGGTGGCGATCAGCGCCACGGTGAGCGAGACGCGCGCCCCGTAGATCGTGCGGGCGAAGACGTCGCGGCCGATCTGGTCGACGCCGAAGATGTGGTCGGCGCTCGGGCCGGCCGGCAGGCCGAAGTCGTCGAGCGCGGCGGGATCCTGGACGTTCGGCTCCGGCGCGCCGACCGCCTTGACGATCAGCGGCGCGAAGATCGCGACCAGGACCAGCAGGACGATGAAGAACGAGCGCCGCCATCGCGACCTTGTCGCGACGGAAGCGCCGCCAGAACAGCTGTAGGGGCGAGCGCGCGGTGATGGCGCGCTCTTCGCCGGAGAGGACCTCGTCGGTCGCGAGCCCTGAGCCCTCGGGGTGGAGCAGCTCGCTCGTACCCGTGCTCATTCGGCCACCTCTCGGCTCCGTGCTGCGGTACCCAGTTCGTAACCCTCCATGCGGATCGCGCGCACCCACGCACGGTCCACGTGACGTTGAAAAGACTGCACCGGACGCGTGCCTCTCGATTGCAGGCGGCCGGGGTTTATTCCCCCTGAAGGATCGAAACCCTACTAGGTCGGATTCCAGATCGGCCCCGGACGGCTCACCCCCGGGTGTGCAGGTCACACGGATGTTCCCTACCGCCGCGAGGCTACGCTTCGCCTCCCAAGCCCTCGTAGCTCAATGGATAGAGCACGCGCCTCCTAAGCGCGGGATGCAGGTTCGACTCCTGCCGGGGGCGTGGCGCGCATGCGCTTCGCGAGCTCGCGGTTGACCCTCCGCGGCCAGCCCGGACCTCCGTACACGAAGGCCGTGTAGGCCTGCACGAGCGTCGCGCCGGCCTGGAGGCGCTCCCACGCGTCGTCCGCGCTCTCGACGCCGCCGACGGAGACGAGCACGAGCCCGTCGCCCGCCCGCTCCCGCAGCCGGCGGAGCACGGCGAGCGAGCGCGCCTTCAGCGGCGCGCCGGAGATGCCGCCCTCGGGCGGGACGTCCTGCGCGGCGAGCCCCGCGCGGTCGACGGTCGTGTTGGTGGCGATGATCCCGGCGAGCCCGAGCTCGAGCGCCAGGTCGGCGATCGCGTCGACGTCCTCGTCGGCCAGGTCGGGGGCGATCTTCACGAGCACGGGCCGCTCGAGGCCGAGGGCGGCCAGCTCCTCGCGCACGGCGCCCACGAGCGCGCGCAGCGGCGCGACGGCCTGCAGGTCGCGCAGCCCCGGCGTGTTGGGCGAGGAGACGTTGAGCGCGAGGTAGTCCGCGTGCGCCGCGAGCGCGCGGACGGTGGCGCGGTAGTCCGCCGCCGCCTGCTCGGCGCCGCTGCCCTTCGCCCGCCCGACGTTGACGCCGAGCACGGTGCCGGCACGGCGGCGGGCGATCCGCTCCGCCACCGCCGCGGCCCCCGGGTTCGGGAAGCCCATGCTGTTCTGCAGCGCGCGGTCGGCGACGAGCCTGCGCACGCGCGGGCGGGGGTTGCCCTCCTGCGCCAGCGGGGTCACCGTCCCCACCTCCACGGCGCCGAAGCCGAGCGCGCCGAGGCCCTCGAACCAGCTCGCGTCCTTGTCGACGCCGGCGGCCACGCCCAGCGGGCTGGCGAAGCGCAGGCCGAGCGCGTCGACGGCCAGGGCCGGGTCGGGCCGGCCGAGCAGCCGCAGCAGGCCGAGCCGGTGGGCGAGCCGCACGCCGCGGGCGGCCAGCGCGTGGGCGGTCTCGGCCGGGACGCGGCGCAGCACGAGCGCGTAGAGCAGCCGGTAGATCACGGGACGGCGACCAGCGGGCGCAGCGGGCCGCGCGCGGCGGCGCGGACGATCACGGCGGCGAGCACGCCTCCGCCGCCGAGCATCGCGAACGCCGTCGAGGGCGAGACGTGCTCGGCCACGACACCGGCCACCGCGGCGCCGATCGCCATCCCGCCCGTCAGGCCGGCGGTGGTCCACGTGAACGCCTCGGTGAGGGTGCCGGCGGGCGCGAGGTGGTCGAGCATGGCGTTGGCGTAGACGAGCGTCGGCGAGATCGCGGCGCCGGCGAGCAGCAGCAGGCCGCCGAGCGTCAACGGTCCGGCGGCGAGCGCGAGCGCCGCGTGCGTGGCGCCCCAGGCGACGAGCAGCGCCGCCAGGCGCCGGGGCGGGTCGCTCGCGGCGCCCGCGCGGGCCACCGCGAGGCTGGCGAGCAGCGAGCCGAGCCCCCACAGGCCGAGCATCAGGCCCGTCAGCCGCTCGTGGCCGTCGGGCTCCAGGGTGGCCGGGACCGCCACCTCGACGGCGCCGACCGAGAGCCCGAGCAGCGCGAAGACCGCGACGAGCACGCGCACGCCCGGGCCGCGCAGCGCGCCGAGCGGGTGGCGCTCCGCGGTCCCGGCCGGTCGCCAGCCGGCCGAGGCGGGGTGCAGCGAGAACAGGACGTCGCCCGCGAGCACGAACAGGGCGCAGGCGAGGATCGCCGCCTGCAGCGACCAGGTGCCGATCCCGCCGACGATCGCGACCGGGCCGAGGATGTAGATGATCTCCATCGCGGCGCCCTCGAGCGAGTAGGCAGCATGGCGCAGGTCGGCGTCCGGCGCCAGGACGGGCCACAGCGAGCGCATGCACGCGCCGACGGGCGGCTGGGCGGCGCCCGCCACCGCCGCGCACGCCATCAGCACGGGCACGCCGGTGTGACCCGGCAGCAGCGCGAAGGTCGCCATCGCCGCGGCCGAGACGGCGGCACCCGTGCGCAGCACCACCGTCTGGCCGGCGCGGTCGACCCAGCGTGCGAGCACCGGGTTGGAGACGCCGAGCGCGATCGTGTAGCTGGCGGCCACGAGCCCGCCGCTGGCGAAGGAGTCCGTCTGCTCGTGCGTCTGCAGGATCATCAGCAGCCCGAGCGCCCCCATCGGCAGCCGCCCGAGGCAGTTGAAGGCGAACAGCGAGCGGACCCCGGGCAGGCGCAGGACGGCGAGCACGGCGTCAACGCTACGAGGTCAGAGCAGGCCGCGCAGGAGCGCGAAGGCGCCCGCGGCGCCCGCGAACGCGAGCACGGCGGGGCGCAGCATGCCGCGGTCGAGCCGGGCCGTCTGGCGCCGTCCCGCCCACAGGCCGAGGAACGTGGCCGGCACCAGCGCGGCGCCGAGGCGAGCGGCGTCACGGGCACGGCCTCGGGCGCCACGAGCAGCAGCGTCGGCACGACCACCAGCGCGTACCCGAACCCGACCGCGCCCTGGATCACCGCGCCCGCGATCGCGGCGAGCGCGCACAGCGCGAACTCGAGGGTCGAGACATCCAGCACGGGCAGGCAGTCTGGAACACCGGCTCATGTCAGGAGGGCGGTCTGGCGCCCCGGCCGCATCGAGGTCCCGATCGAGCCCCGTGATGAGGCCTCAGAGGGATCTCGGCGCACCCGGCGCCGTTGCCGTTCGGCTACGCCGGGCGGTCCGGGTGGATGTCGTCGATCGTCACCAGCGGCTCGTAGGGCGCGTCGCCCGACGCCAGGCGGATCGCCTCGCCCCCGCCGGCCAGGCGGTCGAGCACGGAGACGACGCCGCAGACGTCGAAGCCCTCGGCCCGGACCGCCTCGATCGCCTGCACCGTCGAGCCGCCCGTGGTCACGACGTCCTCCACGATCAGGCAGCGCTCGCCCTGCTCGAGCGGCGGGCCCTCGACGCGGCGCTGGAGGCCGTGCTGCTTGACGTCCTTGCGCACGAAGAACGCCTTCACCTCGGCGCCGCCGGCCAGCGCCGCGCAGGCCGGGGCGTCCGCGCCCATCGTCAGGCCGCCGACGGCCGTGGCCTCCCACTGGCGTGCGTAGTCCGCGACGAGCTCGGCCAGCGCGAGGAAGCCCGCGGGGCGCAGGATCGCCCGCTTGGCGTCGACGTAGTACTGCGCCGTCGCACCCGAGGTCAGCGTCACCTCGCCGATCACGAGCGCGTGCTCGCGCAGCTCGGCGGCGAGGGTCTCCCGTGCGGTGGGCATCGGCCCGATCCTAGGCGCCGTACCGGCGGGCCAGCCCAGACCGGCGATGAACCGTGAGGGGATCGGCGGATCTGGGCATACACTGCCGCCGCGTGGAGCACGCCTTCGGCCGCGGGGAGTCGTTCGCCCTCGGCGTGGAGGAGGAGCTGCTGCTCGTCGACGCCGAGACGCTCGCCCTGGACCACCGCGTCAGCGAGCTGCTGCCGAGGCTCGGCGAGCACGTCAAGCCCGACGTCTACGAGGCGGAGGTCGAGACCGCCTCGCCCATCTGCCGCAGCGGCGCGCAGGCGGCGGCGGAGCTCGGCGCCGTGCGCGAGCGCCTGCGCGACGCGGGAGCGACGCTGATCGGCTGCGGCATCCATCCCGACGCCCCGTTCGGCGAGGCGCCGCACGTCCCCGGCGAGCGCTACGAGGCGATCGCGGACTCCATGCGCGGCTTCATGCGCCGCACGCCGACCTGCGCGCTGCACGTCCACGTCGGCATGCCCGACCCGGAGAGCGCGATCCGCGTGCTCGCCGGCCTGCGCTCCTACCTGCCGGTCCTGCAGGGCCTCGCCGCGCACTCGCCGTACTGGCACGGCCGCGACTCGGGCTTCGCGAGCGCCCGCGCGCAGTTGTTCCGCGCCTTCCCGCGCGCGGTCATCCCGCCCGCCTTCACGAGCTGGGCGCACTACGAGGACTACGTCGAGGCGTGGCTGGCGGCCGGCGACGCGCCCGACTACACGTTCCTGTGGTGGGACGTCCGGCCGCACCCGCTGCTGGGCACGGTGGAGCTGCGCGCGATGGACGCGCAGTCGCGGCTGGGCGCCGTGGCGGGGCTGTCGGCACTCGTGCACGGGCTCGCGCTCGCGCTGCTCGACGGCCGCGCCGACCCTCCGGTCCCCGGCCCGGAGATCGTCGAGAGCTCGTTCCGGGCCGGCCGCGACGGGCTCGCCGCGACCGTGATGTGGGGCCCGCCCCCGATGCGCCAGGTACGCGAGCTGGCCGCGGAGGCGATCGCTCTCGCCCGCTCCTCGCTGCGCGAGCGCGGCGCCGAGGACGGGCTCGAGGAGGCCGAGCGGATCGTCCGCGAGGGCAACGGCGCCGACCGCATGCGCGCGGCGCACGCGCAGGGCGGGATGCGCGCCGTGCTCGAGCGGCTCGTCGACGAGGCCGCTCAGCCCGGACCCGCCGATGACCCGTGACCGGCTCGGCGTCGTGGGCCGAGTCAGAGGCGATTGACCGCGGTTCCTCGTGGTGGATCACTTGGATCGCGGTCAATCGGCTCTGGCGAACGGCCACGGCGGCGAGACGCCGCGGGGCTCGGTGGATCCGGCTCAGGTGGTCTGAGTCGCGGGTCGGCGCGAGAACGGCAGCACGATCGCGGCCACGACGGCCGACGCGCCGAGCATCAGCGCGACCACCTGCACGGCGTCCCAGCTCTGGGAGACGCCGAGCGCCAGCGAGTTGTTGAGCGCGTGCAGGACCATCGGCGGCAGCAGCGAGCCCGTGCGGTGGTAGAGCACGCACAGCAGCGCCCCGAAGACGCCCAGCGGGACCAGGAACACCGCGTCGGCGGAGCCCGCGTGGATCGCCCCGAAGATGACGCCGGTGGCGATCGCGCCGCCGGCGACGCCGATCCAGCGCCGCAGGGCGGTGAAGCAGAAGCCGCGGAAGAACAGCTCCTCCGCGATCGGCGCCGCGACGCAGACGAGCACGGCGACGAAGAACAACGCGGTCGAGGACTCGTCGGCGCCGAGCTCCTGCGGGAGGTCGTCGTTCTCCTCGATCTGCAGCGCGGCGGCCCAGATGCCCGAGAACGCGATGAACGCGACCCAGACGCCGATCAGCCAGCCCACCGCCTTCCCGAGCGCGACCCGCCGCAGGCCGAAGTCCCACGCCGAGGGCCGGCCGGCGGTCAGCCGCGCGAGCAGCCACGCCGACACGATCAGGCCGGCGTCCTGGAAGAAGGTGCCCGTGATCGTCACCCCGGGCGGCGGGTCGCCCGCGTCGACGTCGTAGCCGGCGAGCTGGGCGACGATCGTGCCGATCGTCGCGCCGAGGATCGCGATCCCGAGCGTGACCAGCATCGCCGCGAACGGCGCCCACGGCGGCCATTCGGGAAGGCCCCCGCCGCGGCGCGAAGGCGGCCGGGGCGGCGGCGGCACCCGCTCGGGCGGGAGCCCGTCCGGCAGCTCGGGGCGCAGCAGCGGCTCGGAGCCGGAGGGGGGCGGGATGCTCGTCACTTGATGGTCGAGGCCGCGGCCCGCGTGATCGGTGGGCCCTGGATCGTGGATGCCGGGCGGTGCGGGCCGAAGCGGGACAGTGGCAGCGCCACGGGCCGTTTCGGACCGTGCCGATCCGGCGCCGCGAGACAGCGCCCAGCGGTCGTGTGGGTCGTGACCTCAGCCATCCACAAGGGAGAGTAGGCCGTCGAGCGACGAAACCGCCGCCACGCCGGGCGGCGCGGGCTCGCCGTGGCGCGCCACGAGCACGGGCGTGATGCCCGCCGCGAGCGCCCCCGCGACGTCGGCCTCGACCGAGTCGCCGGCATGCCACGACCGCTCGAGGTCGCCCCCGGCGAGCGCGAGCGCGTGGGCGAAGATGGCGGGATCGGGCTTCGCCGTGCCGAGCTCGGCGGACGCGACGGCGCCGTCGAGCAGCGGCGTGAGCTCCAGCTCGGCGAGCCGCTCGTGCAGCGAGACGTCCCAGTTGGAGACGACGACCAGGCGCAGCCCGCGGCGCCGCAGCTCGCGCAGCGTGGCGGGCACCTCGGGATAGGCGTGGAAGCGCAGGGCCTCCAGCAGCGCCGCGACGAGCTGCTCGCCACGCAGGCCGGCGGCCGGGTCGGGCAGCTCAGAGCGCATCGCCTCGGCCGCCGAGCGCCGCAGCGCGGCCAGCCCGGCGGCGTCCGCGCCCAGGTGCAGATGGGCGCGGTAGTGGGCGATCTCGGCGCGGATCGCGCGTCGCGCGGCCTCCTCGCCGACATCGGCGCCCGTGGCGGCGCGCAGCGTCTCCCGCAGCCGCGGCGCGGGCGGCTCGAACGTGAGCAGGGTGCCCATCGCGTCGAGCAGGAGGCATCTAGGCTGCGGCGGCATGGCTGCGAGCGAGCTTGACTGGTGGACGGGGCACCCGTGGATCCGGGCCGCGATCATCCTGGCCGTCTTCATTCTCCTGGCCGTCGCGTTCGACCGCTGGTTCGCCGCGCGCGGCCGCCGCATCGCCGGGCGGGTGATGCGAGGCGGGATCACGCAGCAGGTCGACACCCGCCTGCGCTTCATCCGCCGGCTGATCTGGCTCGTGCTGCTCATCGTGGGCACGCTCAGCGCGCTCTCGCAGTTCTCCGGCCTCGGCCGCGTCGCCGGCTCGTTCCTCGCCTCGGGCGCGCTCGTCGCCGCGATCGTCGGCTTCGCCGCCCGCCAGACGCTCGCCAACCTCGTGGCCGGGATCATGCTCGCGATCTCCCAGCCGCTGCGCGTGGACGACTGGGTCACGTTCGAGGAGAACTACGGCGTGGTGGAGGACGTGCGGCTGAACTTCACCGTGCTGCGCACGCTTTCCGAGCAGCGGATCGTGATCCCCAACGAGCGCCTCGTCGCCGGGATCCTGCGCAACGACACGCTCGAGGCCGACGCCGTCGGGCTCGACGTGTCCGTCTGGCTGCCGCCGGCCGCCGACGTGCCGCGCGCGCTCGACGTCCTGCGCGAGGAGACGGGGCAGTCGGTGACGATCGCCGAGTCCGCCGCCGAGGGCACGCGCCTCGCGGTGGGGGGCGAACGCGTACCGCCGCCCGAGCGGGCCAAGCACGAGGCGGAGCTGCGCGAGCGCTGCCTGCGCAGGCTGCGCGCGGACGGCCTGCTCGGCGCCTGAGCGCGAAATCCGCCGTGCATGCGCGAGGGATCCCGGGCAGTCCGGCGAAAGCGTGATCGCCTCTACACTCGAGAGTCCGCCGTCCGCCGCGGCGGCACGCCGTCCATGAGCCGCTCCCAACGCCACAGGCTGCGCCGCACGAAGCGCGGCCGCCCCCGCTCCAAAGCCCTCCTCGGCCTGCTGGTCGTGGTGATGGCGGCCGGCATCGGCGCGATCGCCGCGGTCGGCTACGTCGTCTCGATCGCCGCCTCCGCTCCGTCGCTGTCCTCGCTGAAGGAGCGCGACCCGGGCTCGAACTCCGAGGTGCTGGCCGCCGACGGCTCGCGGCTGGGCTTCATCCAGGCCTCCGAGCTGCGCCTGCCGGCCGAGTCGGATGAGTTCCCGAAGGTGCTCAAGGACGCCACGGTGGCGATCGAGGACCGCCGCTTCTACTCGCACAAGGGCATCGACTACGAGGGCCTGGTCCGCGCGGGCGTGCAGAACCTCGTCAACCAGAAGACCGTGCAGGGCGGCTCGACGATCACGATGCAGCTCGCCCGCAACCTCTACATCTCCAGCGAGCGCACCTACGAGCGCAAGATCCGCGAGGCCAAGGTCGCCGAGGAGATCGAGAACGAGCACTCCAAGCAGTGGATCCTCGACAAGTACCTCAACACGGTCCCCTACGGCACCGTGGGCGGGCAGTCGGCGATCGGCGCCAAGGCCGCCGCGCGGATCTACTTCAACAAGCGCCTGGGCCAGCTCACGCTGCGCGAGGCCGCCCTGCTCGCGGGCCTGCCGCAGGCGCCCTCGCTGTACTCGCCGCTGCGCAGCCCGTCCGCCGCCAAGGCGCGCCGCAACGACGTGCTCAAGGAGATGGCGCGCTCGAAGATGATCACCCAGGAGACGGCCGAGAAGACGATGCGCCGCGGCCTCGGACTCGACCCCTCGACCTACTTCACGCGCCGCCGCGAGAGCTACTTCTTCGACTACGTCAAGGACGAGCTGATCAAGGAGTACGGCCCCAAGACGGTGCGCCTCGGCGGCCTCGAGGTGCGCACGACCGTCGACCTCAAGAAGCAGAAGGCCGCCCGCGACGCGATCGAGCAGCGCCTGGGCGACATCGGCCCCTCGTCCGCGATCGTGACGATCAACCCGAAGAACGGCTACATCGAGGCGATGGCCTCCTCGGCGGCCTACGGGGAGTCCAAGTTCAATCTCGCCGCCCAGGGCCGCCGCCAGCCGGGGTCGGCCTTCAAGGTGATGGCGCTGATGGCGGCGCTGCGCTCCGGCATGGACCCCGACTCCACGACCTACGTGTCCCGGTCGCCGCTGAAGATCAACGACCCGAAGTACGGGCCGCCGTTCGAGATCAAGACCTACTCCGGCAGCGGCCTGGGCAACGTGAGCCTGCGCAAGGCGACGCTCGCCTCCGACAACTCCGTCTACATCCAGCTCGCGCTCGACCTCGGCCCCGAGAAGGTCAAGCAGGCGGCGTGGGACATGGGCATCCGCTCGCCGCTGGAGGCCGTCCCGGCCGAGACGCTCGGCGGCCTGGGCAACTGCTGCTCGCCGCTGGAGATGGCCAACGCGTACGCGACGATCGCCTCTGGCGGCATGCGCAACCGGCCGACCGCGATCACGAAGGTGACGTTCCCCGACGGGCGCTCCGAGCTGCCCCCGCGCTGGAAGGTCAAGCGCACCCGTGCCTTCGAGGACGGCGTGACCGCGAAGGCGACGGAGATCCTCGAGCAGAACATCCAGGGCGGCACGGGGACGAAGGCCGCGATCGGCTGCCCGGCCGGCGGCAAGACCGGCACGACCGACCTCAACACGGACGCCTGGTTCGTCGGCATCACGCCGCGGCTGGCGACCGCCGTGTGGGTCGGCTACCCGAAGGACCGCACGCAGATGTCGGGCCTCTACTACGGCGCCAACGTTGACGGCGGCACGTTCCCGGCCGAGATCTGGGGCACGTACATGAAGGCCGCCAAGGGCAAGTTCTGCGGCGACTTCTCGCCGCCCAAGACGCCGTTCAGCTCGCAGCCGTTCTTCGGCGAGTACGCGAGCTCGGGCGGCGGCAAGGGCGGTGAGCTCGAGGGCGGCGACGAGGACGGCACGAGCGACCCCGTGGCGCCGGCCGTCCCGACCACCCCGGAGGAGACGCAGAGAGGAGGAGGAGGAGGAGGAGGACGGCGGCGCGCAGAAGCCGGACTCGGGCAGGGGCGGCGACGACGAGGGCTTCGATCCCGAGGCCTACGAGGCGCCGCCGCAGCAGGAGCCCGAGACCGGCGGCCCCGACAGCGACGGCGGCGGCACGCAGGCACCGGGCTGAGCCTTTCGCCCGGCGGCCTCCGGCTGGTATAACCCGCCACTGTCGTGCCGCGTCATGCGGCGAAGAAGCATGCGGGAAGGCAGTGCCCAGCAGCACCACCTCGCGCATCAGATCCATTGTGAGGATGTGTTGGATGGCTACCGGTGTCGTGAAGTGGTTCAGCGACGAGAAGGGCTTCGGGTTCATCACCCCGGATGACGGGGGCAAGGATGCATTCGTGCACTTCTCCGGCATCTCGGGCGACGGCTTCCGCACGCTCGCCGAGGGCGCGAAGGTCGAATACGAGCTTGGCGAGTCCCCCAAGGGCCCCCAGGCGACCAACGTCCGGATCATCTAGCTCTTGGCCAAGGAAGAGAAGGTCGAATTCGAAGGCGAGGTCGTGGAGGCGCTCCCGAACGCGATGTTCCGGGTGCAGCTCGACAACGGCCACGAGGTCCTCGGACACGTCGCGGGCAAGATGCGGCGCTTCCGGATCAGGATCCTGCCGGGGGACCGGGTCCGGGTCGAGGTCTCGCCGTACGACCTCAACCGCGCCCGGATCGTCTACCGCCATCGCTGATCGCCGCCGGCCGGTCTCCCGGACCGGCCGCGGCAGCAGGTGGTGACCGATGGGCGAGCGCTCCCTGATCGCCGCCATCGAGGCCATGCTCGAGCGGCCGCCCGACTCGCGGGTCGTGCGCTGGATCGGCGACGACTGCGCCGTCGTGCGCGGCGACGCGTTCGCCGCCGTCTCCGTCGACGTGATGGTCGACGGCACCCACTTCCGCCTCGGCCGGGGCGTCAGCGCGGAGGACGCGGGCGCCCGCGCGCTGGCCGGCGCGCTGTCCGACCTCGCCGCGACGGGCGCCGCCCGCGGCGAGGCCTACCTCGCGATCGTGCTCCCGCACGCGATGGGCGACGAGGACGTCCTCGCGCTGCACCGCGGCGCCGCCGCGCTCGCCGAGCGCTGCGGTATCACGCTGGCCGGGGGGACCTCACGCGCGGGCCGGCGCTGAGCATCGCCGTGACCGTGATGGGCTGGGCCTCGGACGCGAGCCGGCTGATCGGCCGCGACGGCGCGCGCCCCGGGGACCTCGTCGGCGTGACGGGAGCGCTCGGCGAGCCGGCGGCCGGCCTGGCCGTGATCGAGGGCCGGGCCTCGGGCCCGGACCGGCTGGCCCGGCGCTACCGGCGCCCGCAGCCGCGTCTCGCCGAGGGCGCCGCGCTCGCGTCGGTGGCCACGGCGATGATCGACCTCTCCGACGGCGTCGCCTCCGACGCGCTGCGGATCGCCGAGGAGAGCGGCGTCGCGCTCGAGCTCGACGCGGGCGCCCTGCCCGTGCCGGGCGACGTTCGCGCGGTCGCCACCGCGCTGGGAACCGACCCGCTCGAGCTCGCCGCCACCGGCGGCGAGGACTACGAACTGCTCGTGTGCGTGCCGCCGGAGCGGCGCGCGGAGGCCGAGGGCAAGGCCGGCCTGACCTGGATCGGGCGTGTGGCGGAGGGCCCGCCGCGCGTCACCTGGGAGGGGGCCCCGCCCGCCTCCGAGGGCTGGCGGGGCTTCGAGCACGCTTGACGCGTTACTTGCCGGCGTCCTTGGCCGACCGGCCCGCCAGCAGCCGCGCGACGATCGCGTCGGCGACCTTCGCGGGCTCCACCGCGTAGTCGCCGCGCTCGAGGAGCGCGCGGATCTCTTCGACCTTGCTCGTCCGTGAGTCCGTCATGGGGATGGTGCTCACACGGTCGCCGTGGACGTCCCGTCCAAAACGGCTTCTCGTGGAAACGGGTCCGGGGGCCCGGTGGCGAGACGCATATCGGAGTTCGAGGACCGTCATGTGAGACACATCGTCCGCTCGCGCCGCGGGGATGATGGGGTGTCCACCCTGTTTGCGTTCGGGAGACTCCACTATCCGGCCGCCGGGCCCCGCGCCTCGGCGCGCTCGAGCCGCGCGAACACGACGATCCGCTGCGCGGCGGAGTACAGGGGATGGCAGGCCGAGAGCACGAGCCGGTCGTAGCTCACGCGGTCGGTGACCTCGGTTGCGGTGGGCGGCACGATCCGCGTGCGCTCGACCCGGTAGGTGAAGCGCCCGTAGGGCATCGCGAGCTCGATCCGGTCGCCGCGGCGCAGATCGTCGACGTCGTGGAACGGGGCGCCGTAGGTGGTGCGATGCCCGGCGATCGCGACGGTGCCCCGCTGCCCGGGAAGCGGGGTGGCCGGATAATGGCCCGGGCCGCGGCGCAGGTCGGCCGTGCCGGTGCCCTCGACGAACACCTCCGAGACCCCGATCGACGGCATCCGGATGCGCCCGACCGGGTCGCCCTCGTCGCTGCGGCGGGCCAGCGAGCGCGCCGCGAACGCCAGCCGGCGGCCCGCGTCGAGCCGGCTCAGGGCCCGCCGGTCGACGGCGGCCAGCGGCGCATTCTCGAGCGCCGACAGCCGGTCCTCGAGCCTGCCCTGCTGGACGCGGCCGTAGATCGCCGACACCGGCTCCTGCCACAGCAGCGTCGTGACGGCGTCGGCCAGCAGCAGCGCACCGGCCACGATGAGCACGGTCGAGAGGGATCGCAGCCCGCGTCTCATCGCCGCAGCGCGGACTCCGTGCCGCCCAGCGATCCGGGGCCCGCGTAGCCCGCCGGGCCGCGGGTGCGCAGCTTCTCGGGCTCGGCCTTCGCCTCGACCCGGCGGCGCACCTGCAGCACCACGAGCAGGCCGGCCAGGCAGCCGAGCCACAGCGAGACCGCCAGCGCCGTGCCGAGGGAAACGTGGCCGTCGGCCGTCGCGAGCGCGAGCAGCCAGGCGAACGAGAGCGGGTTGAGGTCGAGCGCCGACACGTAGTGGGCCGCGGCGAGCAGCGGCAGCGCCACGCCCAGCGCGACGGGCAGCGCCGCCCACGGGCCGCGCAGCCTGGAGCCGGGCGCCGCGGCCAGCAGCCACAGGTGCGCCGCCGGCAGCAGCAGCGCGGCCGCGTACGGGTTGAACAGCCACACGGCCGCGGTCACGGCGTTGACGACCAGCCCCGTGGCGGCGGCGAGCCCGCCGGCGGCCGCGCTTCCGCCGGGCGCGAGCCGGGAGACGATCAGCGGCCGCACGCCGAACCACCCGACGGCGGCGACGACCGCCGTGGAGACGAGCGCGACGATCCCGGCGGTCTCGAGCGGGTAGAGGTCGGGCTCGACGGGCGCGGCCGGCACGGAGAGCACGACGAGGCCGAGCAGCCGCAGCCACCCCCAGGCGAGCAGCGGCGCGAGGGCCGCCGCGCCGATCCAGCCCGCCCAGCGGCCGACGGGGAGATGGCGGCGGCGCGCGCGGAACCAGCCGTCGAGCGCGGCCAGCAGCGCGGGCAAAAGCAGCGTGGCCACCAGCAGCCGGACGACCCAGTCGGGCAGGACGTTGCGCATCGTCACGATCCCGTCGGGACCGCGCGAGAACGCGGGGGAGCGCGCCGCCCGCTCCGCGTCGAGCGGACCCGCCTCGTCGATCGCGGTCACCGCGCGCAGCAGCCCGCGCCCGAACGAGTCGAGGCGCGCGCGGGTGACCGCCGCGTCGGGACGGGCCGCGATCTCGCCCGTGCTGCCGAGCAGCACCACCGGGAGGCCGGCGTCGGCCACCGCGCCCTGGGAGGAGAGCGTCAAGGGCAGCGCGCGGCGGATCCACTGCCCCGAGGCGCGCGCGCCGCCGGGGTTGGGGGACACCTCGGCGCGCAGCGCGGACTCGACCGTGCGCTGCAGCGCCAGCGGCGTCGCGTCGCCGTCGCCCGCCCACGGCACCACCCACGGCTTGCGGATGCGCTTGCCGGCCATGTCGCCCAGGACGAGCACCGCGTCGACGGGGCTGGCGCCCTGGTCCTCCGCCGCTTCCCGCGCCCACGCGCGCGCGCCCGCGAAGCCCGTGGTGGCGCCGGAGGTCGAGACGAGCACGAGCGTCTTGCGCAGCTCGCGGCGGCGGTAGATGCGGGCGAGCTCGAGCAGCGCGGCCGTCGCGGAGAGCTCGGCGCGGCCGGGGCTGTCCGCCGCGTCGCGCGAGGCCAGCACCACGATCCGCCGGCTCGAGAGCCCCGGCCGCACCCCGACGACCGTCTCGAGGTCCGCCCCGTCCCACTCCGTGCTCGAGCGCGTGACCTCGAAGGCGGGCCGGCTCGAGCGGCGCTCGCGCACCCCGAGCGTCGCCGCGACGCGGTCGGCGAGGCGCGCGTCGCCGTCGGAGCCGGCGGCGCGGTCGGGGAACGCGCGGGCCAGCTCGTTGAGCGAGTTGCGCTGCGGGCGGGCGCCGTCGCCGAAGGCCGATGCGGAGTCGAACGCGTCCGCGCTCAGCCCCGTCGTCGTCGGGGCCGGCCGGTCGGTCAGCGAGAACGCCGCCACGAACACGGCGATCAGCGCGGGCAGGAAGGCAGCCCGGTAGACCCGAACGTCGAGCACCGCATTTACGGTACCTGGAGGTTTCCCCGACTATCCTCGGCTTTCAGAAGGTCATGGCCGACCGTGCCCCGCGCATCCTGCTCGTCGACGACGAGCAGCCGATCCAGACGCTCCTGTCCTTCCCGCTCCAGCGGGACGGCTATGACGTGGTGCAGGCCTCCGACGGCCGCGAGGCGCTCACCCGCTTCTCCGAGCAGGCCTTCGACCTCGTCGTGCTCGACGTGATGATGCCGCGCATGGACGGCCTGGAGGTGTGCCGCCGGCTGCGCGCCCGCTCGTCGGTCCCGATCATCATGCTCACGGCCAAGTCCGAGGAGATCGACAAGGTCCTCGGGCTCGAGCTCGGCGCCGACGACTACATCACCAAGCCGTTCTCGATGCGCGAGTTCCGCTCGCGCGTGAAGGCGGCCCTGCGCCGGTCCGGCATGGCCCAGGCCGACGAGGACGCCGAGCGGCTCGGTCGAGGTGCTCGGCCTGCGGATCGACCCGGCCAAGCGGACGGTGACGCTCAACGGCGAGAACATCGCGACGACCTTCGTCGAGTTCGAGATCCTCAACGCGCTCGCCCGCAGCCCGGGCCGCGTGTTCACGCGCGACATGCTGCTCGCGCGCGTGTGGGGCGACTCCGCCTACCGCGATCCACGGACGATCGACGTCCACATCCGGCACCTGCGCGAGAAGATCGAGCGCGATGCCAAGGAGCCCGACTTCATCTTCACCGTGCGCGGCGTCGGCTACCGCTTCCGCGACGAGGACTAGCCCGTGAGCCCGCTGCGGTCGTTGCGCAATCGCTTGGCGATCGTGTTCGGCCTGATCGTGCTCGGGGCGATCGCGACGGTGTACCTGACGACCGTCCCGCGGCTCGAGGACCGGCTGACGGCGCAGAAGCTCGACGGCCTTGAGGCCGACGCCCGCCGCGCCGCGCCCGAGCTGGCCAACGCGCTGCTCGTGGCGCGCAACGAGGAGGGCCGGAACTTCGGCAAGCTCGTCACCGCGACCGCAACGCGCGCCAGCGCGGAGCTGATCGTGATGACGCCGCTGCGCGGCCGGCCCGCGGGCCTGTCGGTGTTCGCGGAGTCCACGAGCGAGAGCGGGGTGCGCTCGGGACAGGTGAGCCGGATCGCGCTGCGTGCCGCCGAGACCCGCAGGCCGCAGAAGACGACGATCAGCGGCGAGGGCGGCCGGCAGGCGCTCGTCGCCGAGCCGCTGCTGCGCGACGAGAAGGTCGTCGGCGTGGCCGTGTTCGCGGACGGGCTCGCCGACGTGGAGGCCAACGTGGCGCTGATCCGCCGCCAGATCCTCGTCTCCGGCGCCGCCGCGCTCGTGATCGCCCTGCTCGCCGGCTACCTGGTCGCGCGCGCCCTGTCGCTGCGGGTCAAGCGGCTCGAGCGCGCGGCGCGCAAGGTGTCCGCCGGCGACTTCACCGACCCCATCCGCGCCGACTCCGACGACGAGCTCGGCCAGCTCGCCGCCGCCTTCGACGACATGCAGGCCCAGCTCGCGCGCCTGGACCGGGCGCGCAAGCAGTTCATCGCCTCGGCCTCGCACGAGCTGCGCACGCCGATCTTCTCGCTCGGCGGCTTCCTCGAGCTGCTCGCCGACGAGGAGCTCGACGACGACACCCGGCGCCAGTTCCTCGAGCAGATCCGCGGGCAGGTCGACCGGATGCGCAACCTCGCCACGGAGCTGCTGGACCTCTCGCGCCTGGAATCGGGCGCCCTCGAGCTCAGGCCCGAACCGACCGACGTCGGCCAGCTCGCGCGCGAGGTCGCGGCGGAGTTCACCCCCGCCGCCCAGCGCCACCGCGCGGCGGTGGAGCTGCGGCTGGCCGGGGAGCCGATCGAACTCGACTGCGACCCTGAGCGGGTCGCGCAGGTGCTTCGTATCCTGCTCGACAACGCCCTGGTGCACACGCCGGAGGGGACCGGGGTCAGAGTTTCGGCCGCCCGCGCCAACGGGCACGTCCGGTTGGAGGTCTCCGACCGGGGCCTCGGGATCAAGCGTCAGAACATGCCCCACATCTTCGAGCCCTTCTTCACATCCAACGACGAGGCGCAGGGCGCCGGCCTCGGCCTGGCGATCGCGCGCGAGCTGGCCGAGCGCATGCACGGCGAGCTGTCCGTGCGCTCCGTCCCCGGCCGGACCACCTTCTCCTTGGAGCTGCCCTCATGACCGCACGCAGGCTCGCTATCGCCGCGGCGGCCCTCGCCCTCGGGGCCGGCGGCGCCGCCGGCTGCAGCCTCGGCGGCGACGAGGACGGCCAGGGCTCCTCCTCGGACTCGGGCAAGACGCAGACCCAGACCACGCGCGTCGAGGTCGTCGAGGGCCAGGGCACCGGCAAGGGCCTGGACTCGCAGGCGCTGTTCAAGAACGAGGGCCAGGGCGTCGTGACGGTCATCTCCCTGTTCGGGACGGGCGGCATCGACTCGATCGCGGGCGGCGGGGGCGGAGGCGTCGGCTCCGGCTTCGTCCTCAACGGCGAGGGCGAGATCGCCACGAACGCCCACGTCGTCACGCAGGGCGAGGGCGAGGACGCCGAGAAGGCCCGCGAGGTCTACGTGGAGTTCGCCGACGGCAACCGCGTCGAGGCCGAGATCGTCGGCCAGGACCCCAACGCCGACGTCGCGCTGCTCAAGGTCAACCCGAAGGGCCTGACGCTGCGGCCGCTGCCGCTCGGCTCCAACGACCAGGTCCAGGTCGGCGAGCCCGTGGCCGCGATCGGCTCCCCGTTCGGCGAGCGCCAGTCGCTGTCGGTCGGCGTGATCTCCGCCATCGACCGCGACATCCAGTCGCTCAACGGCTCCTTCGCGATCCCCGGCGCCTTCCAGACGGACGCCGCGATCAACCCGGGCAACTCCGGCGGGCCGCTCGTGGCCGCCGACGGCAAGGTCATCGGCATCAACCAGCAGATCAAGACGAGCTCGGGCGGCGGCGAGGGCGTCGGCTTCGCGGTGCCCGTCGACATCGTCAAGCGCTCGCTCGGCGCCCTGCGCGAGACCGGCAACGCCCAGTACGCGTTCCTCGGCGTCTCCTCCGTGCCGCTGTACCCGCAGCTCGTGGAGCGCTTCGACCTGCCGGTCGACAAGGGCGCGTGGGTGCAGGAGGTCCAGCCCGACACGCCGGCCGACCGCGCCGGCATCCGCGGCGGGCGCGGCAACACCCGCTTCCAGATCCAGACCTACGCGCAGGGCGGCGACATCATCACCAAGGTCGAGGGCAAGGTGATCGAGGACGCCAACGACCTGTCGGCGGTGGTGGCGCAGTTCCAGCCGGGCCAGGACGTCAAGGTGGAGGTCCATCGCGGCGGCGAGACCAAGGAGATCGAGGTCAAGCTGGACGAGCGGCCCCTGTCGGCCCCGAGCGGCGGATGACCGAGCGCCGGCCCCTCGTCCTGGTCTCCAACCGGGGGCCCGTCACCTATCAGGACGACGGGTCGGTCAAGCGCGGCACGGGCGGGCTCGTGACGGCGCTCACCGGCCTCGCGTCCCACCGCGACGCCGTCTGGATCGCCTCGGCGATGACCGAGCAGGACGTCGAGGTCACGCGCGAGCACGGCGGCCGGCCGTTCGAGGTCGAGGCGCCCGAGGGCGGCACGTTCCGCGTGCGCTTCGTCGAGTCCGACGAGGAGGCCTACGACCGCTTCTACAACATCATCGCCAACCCGATGCTCTGGTTCATCCAGCACTACCTCTGGGACCAGAGCAACGCGCCGGACATCCGCCGCCACGAGGTCGAGGCCTTCGAGCACGGCTACAAGGCCGTCAACGACGACCTCGCGGAGGCCGTGCTCGAGGAGATCGCCGACCAGGACAACCCGGTCGTGATGGTCCACGACTACCACTTCTACACGCTGCCGCAGGCCGTGCGGCGCGAGAAGCCCGACGTCTTCCTGCACCACTTCATCCACATCCCGTGGACCCAGCCGGACGCCTGGCGCGTGCTCCCGTCGCGGATGCGCGACGAGATCTACCGCGGCCTGCTGGCCAACGACATCGTCGGCTTCCACACGCGCTCCTACCGGCGCAACTTCCTGCAGTGCTGCCGCGACCTGCTCGACGACGTCGAGGTCGACATGGACGCCGGCGTGGTGCGCTCCGAGGACGGCCACGAGACCTGGATCCGCGCCTACCCGCTGCCGATCGACTACGAGGCCACGCGCGCGCTGGGCCGCCGCGACCGCGTCCGCGAGCTCGAGCAGGAGGTCCTGCGCCGCCAGCGCGAGCACTCGATCCTGCGCGTCGACCGCGCGGACCTCTCCAAGAACGTCCTGCGCGGCTTCACCGCCTTCGACATCTTCCTCGAGCAGCACCCCGAGTTCGTCGAGAAGGTCACCTTCACCGCGCAGCTGATGCCCTCGCGCCAGGACGTGCCGGAGTACGCGGAGTACCTCGAGCGCATCGAGGCCCTGGTCGCGGTCGTCAACCACCGCCACGGCACCCCGGACTGGATGCCGATCAACCTCAAGCTCCGCGACGACCTCGACGAGGCCGTCGCCTCCTACAAGCACTACGACGTGATGATGGTCAACGCGATGTTCGACGGCATGAACCTCGTGGCCAAGGAGGGACCCCTCGTCAACGAGCGCGACGGCGTCTCGATCCTGTCGGAGAACACGGGCGCCCACGAGGAGCTCGGCGAGTTCGCGCTGTCGGTGAACCCGTTCGACGTCCAGGAGCTCGCCGACGCGATCTACACGGCGCTGACGATGGCGCGCGACGAGCGCCGCCGCCGAGCCGAGGGCCTGAAGGAGATCGTCACCACGCGCGACCCGGGCGACTGGATCGACGAGCAGATCGAGGACATCTCCAAGAAGGCCCGCCCAGCCCGCACGGGCTGAGCGCGTCGAGCGGTCGATCGTTCAGCCTCAGCCTGAACAACTGACCGCTCGCGAGGATCAGCCGCCCTCGGGCCCGAACTCACGCAGCACGGGGTCCGGATCCGCCGGAGCCGGCGAGCCCTCGACGACGGGCGGCGCCACCGGAGCGGACGCGCGACGGCGGCGCCGCCGGCGGCCGGCGCGCGACGGCACCGGAGCGGGCGGCGCCACCGGCCGTGCGGTCGGCGTCGCCACGGCGCGAGGCGGCCGCCGTCGACGCCCCGCACCCCCACCACCCTCACCCGCCCGCCGTTCGCCCCGCACCGCCCGCCGCTTCCGTCCCCGAGCCACGGGCGGCGCACCCGCCGTCGGCGGCGCAACAGCCGTCGGCGTCGCGGCAGCCGTCGGCGTCGCGGCAGCCGTCGGCGTCGCGACAGGCGGCACCGTCCCCACCGGCACGGCGCGCGGCACGGGCACCGCCGGCCCCTCCGGCGCCACGACCGGCCACACCACCACCAGCACCACCACCCCGACCACCGCGACGGCCCGCGCCACGTTCCCCCAGCGCACCCGCTCCAGCAGCCGACGATCCATGGCTCCCATAGCGAGACGGCGCCATCCGTTCGCCCCGGCGTTGCTAGCATGCTCCGCCGCGATGGCGACCGAAGCACCCCTCTACGACCTGACGCTCCTCCTCGACACCGAGATGGAGGCCGAGCGCCGCGATCAGATCCTCGCGAACGTCGAGCACGCGATCGAGGGAACGGGCGAGATCGTCGGCCGTCACGAGTGGGGCACGCGTCCCACCGCCTACGAGGTGCGCAAGCACGCCGAGGCGGATTACCACCTGCTGCAGTTCCGCGGCCCGCGGACGCTGCTCGAGCAGCTGGACCACAACCTCAAGATCACGGACGGCATCCTGCGCCACCGGATCATCAAGCTGCGCCCGGGCACGCCCGCCCCGCCGGACCTCAGCGCCGCCGCCGTCGCCGCGGTCGCGCCCACCGGCGACCCCGAGGCGTAAACGGGGCGGCGCGCACGCGCGCGCCTTCGTCTCCCCTTCGCAACAAAACAGCCCAATCTGCGGGGCAGTCGCGGGATTCCCCCGGAGCCGCACGTAGACTCGGCCGACCAAGAGCTTCGAGTGCCCTTCGCCGCCGAAAGGAGCCACGCAATGGCTGCGACGAACATCAACCGCGTTGTCCTCACGGGCAACCTCACCCGAGACCCCGAGCTGCGCTCCACCGCGAGCGGCATGTCGGTGTGCTCGCTGCGGATCGCGTCCAACACGCGCCGCAAGAACCAGGCCACGGGGGAGTGGGAGGACAAGCCCAACTTCTTCGACGTGACGGTCTGGGGCGCGCAGGGCGAGAACTGCGCGCGCTTCCTCTCCAAGGGCCGCCCGGTCGCCCTCGACGGCCGCCTGGAGTGGCGCGAGTGGGAGGCGCAGGACGGCAACAAGCGCCAGAGCGTCGAGATCGTGGCCGACGCCGTGCAGTTCCTGGGCGGTCGCGAGGACGGTCAGGGCAGCGGCGGCGGCGGCTTCACCCCGCGCTCCGACGTCCCGGTCGACGACCGCGACTTCCAGCCCGCCGGCGCGGCCTCGCGCTCGAGCGCGCCGGCCGACGACGACATCCCGTTCTAGGCCGCTGATCGGATCCCGCCCGCCCGACCGGTTCAGCCGGGCCGGGCGGGCGGGCCTCCGTCGCTTCTCGCTACCCTTTCTGGTCGCGTTTGCGGTGATCGCAGACGTCCTGCCCTGGCGCAGCCTGCGCCGGGCGACGAGTTTTCGGCTCTAAGAGAGGGTTCCAACAGTGGCGAAGCAGCGCAGCCGGCCGACGCGCCGGCGTGAGAAGAGGGGCGGGCCCGGCGGCGGGCGTCGCAAGTCCTGCCCGTACTGCCGCGACAAGGTGGAGTTCGTCGACTACAAGGACATCGCCACCCTGCGGAAGTTCATCTCCGACCGCGGCAAGATCCGCTCGCGCCGCATCACGGGCGCCTGCCGTCGCCACCAGAACCAGATCTCGACCGCCGTCAAGCGCGCTCGCGAGCTCGCCCTGCTCCCGTACGTCGGGGCCGACAGCCGCGACGAGCGCGGGCGCGACCGCGACCGGTAGCCCGCCATGCCCCAGGCCATCCTCCTCCAGGACGTGGAGAACGTCGGCGCGCGCGGCACGGTCGTCGACGTCTCGAAGGGCTACCTGCGCAACTACCTGATCCCGCGCAAGCTCGCCCAGCCGGCGACCAAGAGCTCGATCGCCGCCGCCGAGCGCCATCAGCAGACCCTCGACCGCGCGGCCGCCGAGGCCACCCAGCGCGCGGAGGAGAGCGCGGAGCAGCTCAACAAGACCGTGCTCACGATCGCCCACCAGGCCGGCGACGACGGGCGCCTGTTCGGCTCCGTCACCTCGCAGGACATCGTCGACGCGATCAAGGAGGCCCGCGGCATCACGATCGACCGCCGCAAGGTCCACCTCGACGAGCCGATCCGCACCGTCGGGACCCGCATGGTCACGGTCGAGGTCGGCGACGGCGTCCTGGCCAACGTCAAGACCATGGTGGTCGAGCAGTAGGCAGCTTCCCCTTGCCCGGCGGGCGCCCGGCCGCGGTCGCGGCAGGCGCCCCGGGAGCGGGACCCGGCGAGTGGGCCGGCGCGCCGAGCGCCGCCCTCGCCGCCCGACGGGACGATCGCGATCGCCTACCGGGTGCGCACGGGCGCGCGCCGCGGCGGCACCCTCGTCCTCGCCCGCAGCGACGACGGCGCCCGGCTCGAGCCCGTCGCGGAGCTCGACAAGGACCGCTTCGGCGCCGAGTCGCTCGAGCGCCCCGCCCTCGTCCACGTCGCCCACGGCTGGCGCCTGTACGTGTCGTGCGCGACGCCCGGGACCAAGCACTGGTGGATCTGCGCGCTCGACGCGCCCGATCTCGCGGCGCTCGCGGACGCCGAGCCGCGGACTGCGTTCGCCGGCGACGGGACGACCGGCGTCAAGGACCCGGTCATCCGCCGCCGCGCTGACGGCTGGCACGCATGGATCTGCTGCCACCCGCTCGACGAGCCGGGCGAGGAGGACCGGATGACCACCGCCCACGCGACCAGCCCCGACGGCCTGGCCTGGGACTGGCACGGCACCGTCCTGCGAGGGCGGCCTAGCGGCTGGGACGCCCGCGGCGCCCGCGTGACCGCCGTCCTCCCCGACGGCCGGATGGCCTACGACGGCCGCGCCACCAAGGAGGAGAACTTCTCCGAGCGCACCGGCATCGTCGACGCCCGCGACGCCCCGGTCGCCGACGCGCGCTACCTCGACGTCCTGGAGCTGCCCGGCGGCGGGCACCGTCTGTACTACGAGGCGCCGCTGCCCGACGGCAGCCACGAGCTGCGCACGGAGCTCATCCCTCCGGGCTGACCGCGGCGCAGAGCATCACGGGATTGCCCTCGGGATCCTCCACGTAGGCCATCCGCTCGCCCCAGGGCTGGTCGGCCGGCTCGGAGAGCACGGGCACCCCCGCGGCCCGCAACTCCGCGACCGCGGCATCGACGTCGTCGGAGTACACGCACAGCTCGAATCCGTGCCCGGTCGCGGGCCGCACCGTCTTGCCATGGACGTGCTCCGCGCCGGGATCGCTCACGTCGGCCAGCGCGAGCTCGGCGCCCTGCCCGAGCTGCAGCGCGACGAACGCGGGCTCGCCCGCCTCCGGGAACGCGAAGGTGACCCGGAACCCGAGCCGGTCCCGGTAGAAGACCAGCGTTCGCGGCAGATCGTCGCAGTAGACGATCGGGAACGCGGTGGTGAAGCCCACGCGCGACAACGTGACGGCTTCGACGAAACTCTGCGTAAAGAGCAGGAGCCTTCCGGATGGCCTCCGGACCCGGACCTAGACTCGGTCGGCCCGGATGAGCGCCACCGACTACAGCCCCGCCAACGGTCACTCGCGAAGCTTCGACGGGCCGGTCCCGCCCCAGAACCTCGAGGCCGAGCAGTCCGTCCTGGGCGCCGTGCTGCTGTCGGACACCGCGCTGCCCGCGCTGATCATCGACGAGCGCCTGCAGGCCGCGGACTTCTACCGCGAGAGCCACGGGCTGATCTTCACGGCGATGCTCGAGCTCCACGGCGCCGGCGAGCCCGTGGATGCCCTGACGCTCGTCGAGCACCTCAAGCAGGCGGGCAAGCTCGACGCGGTCGGCGGCCGCGCGACGGTCGACCTGCTGGCGGGCTCGGTCCCCGCGGTCGGCAACGTCCGCCAGTACGCCCGGATCGTCCGCGAGAACGCCATGCTCCGCCGGCTGCTCGACGCGGCGTACGAGATCCAGGCCAAGGTCCACTCCCACGAGGCGCCCCCGCGCGAGCTCGTGGACCTCGCCGAGCGCACGATCCTCGAGGTCGCCCACGAGGACTCCCGCAAGGACTTCCGCTCGATCGAGGCGGTCCTCGACGCCGAGACCACCAAGCTCGCCGAGCTCTCCCGCGCCGGCAAGGCCATCACGGGCACCGCCTCGGGCTACGAGGACCTCGACACCATCACCGGCGGCTTCCAGCCCGGCAACCTGATCATCCTCGCCGCGCGACCCTCGATGGGCAAATCCGCGCTGATGGCCAACTTCTGCGAGAACGCGGCGCTGGAGGGCAAGAAGGCCGTGGCGCTGTTCTCGCTCGAGATGTCGGAGTCCGAGCTCGCGCAGCGGTTCATCGCGTCGCAGGCCTCGATCAAGGGCGACGACCTGCGCAAGGGCAACGTGCCGGAGTCGCGCTGGCCGAAGATCCTGCAGGCGAGCGCGCGGCTGGCCAACTCGCCGCTGTACATCGACGACTCGTCGGACCTGTCGGTGCTCGACGTGCGCGCGAAGGCGCGGCGGCTGGCGCAGCAGCACGCCGACGGGCTCGGGCTGATCGTCATCGACTACCTGCAGCTGATGCGGGCGGGCGGCAGCGTGGAGAACCGCGTGGAGCAGATCTCGCAGATCTCGCGCGGGCTGAAGACGCTCGCGCGCGAGCTGCAGGTGCCCGTGATCGCGCTCTCGCAGCTCAACCGCGGCGTGGAGCAGCGCACCGACAAGCGGCCCGTGCTGTCCGACCTGCGCGAGTCGGGCGCGATCGAGCAGGACGCGGACCTCGTGATGTTCATCTACCGCGACGAGTACTACGACCAGGAGTCCGAGCGCGAGGGGATCGCGGACGTGATCATCTCCAAGCACCGCAACGGCGGCCTGGGCACGGTCGAGCTGACCTTCCAGAAGGAGTTCCCGCGCTTCATGTCCTACGTGCCCGAGGACCGCTACTGATGGCGGCGCCCCCCTGCCCCGACGGCCGCTGCGACGGCTCGGGGTTCCTCTACGACGAGGTCAAGCGCGTCGCGCGGCCGTGCTCGTGCCGCCCGCAGCGGCTCGCGCGCAAGAAGGCCAGCGCCGTCCAGGGGCGCCTGCCGCAGCGCTTCCGCGAGGTGTCCTTCGACCGCGAGCCCCTGTCGTCGCTCGAGCGCAGGGCGCCGCACGTCGTCCGCGCCGTGCGCCAGTACTGCCGCTCGATCGACGCGCAGCTCGACGAGGGCCGCGGGCTGTGGCTGTTCAGCGGCACGTGGCACGGGCAAGACGACGCTCGCCATGCTCGTCTCCAAGACCGCGATGGAGGCCGACCGCACCGTCGCGATCTACTCCCTGCCGCGCCTGCTCGGCATGCTCCGCGGCTCCTACGACGACGACGCGGTCTACTCGCTCAACGACCTGATCGACCGCCTGTGCGCGGTCGACCTGCTGCACGTCGACGACGTCGGCGCAGAGCAGACCAGCCCGTGGGTGCTCGAGCAGCTCTACACGATCGTCAACACCCGCTACGAGGACGGCCGCGCGGTGCTCGTGACGACCAACCTCGGCGACGACGAGCTGCGCGCCCAGATCGGCGACCGCACCGTCTCGCGCCTGCACGAGATGTGCGAGACGTACTCCGCTCGACGGCGAGGACCAGCGCGTCGAGGGCCAGCTACGAGCTGCCGGAGCCGGCGGCGGGCTCGGCGAGCGCGCCCGGCCGCTGGCTGAGCGACGCGGACCGCGCCTGGGAGGCCGCCGACCCCGACGAGCCGCCCGCCTACGGCCGCCCGCGGGCGCAGCGCCTAGACTGAACCGCGGCTATGGCCGGCATCGTGATCGTGGGCGCCCAGTGGGGCGACGAGGGCAAGGGCAAGATCGTCGATCTGCTCGCGGAGAACGCGGATCTCGTGATCCGCTTCCAGGGCGGCAACAACGCCGGCCACACGATCGTCCGCGACGACGTCAAGTGGAAGTTCCACCTGATCCCGAGCGGGATCCTCTACCCCGGGCTGAAGTGCGCGATCGGCAACGGCGTCGTGATCGACCCGAAGGTCCTCACGGGCGAGCTGGACGACCTGCGCGCGAAGGGGATCGACCTCTCCGGGCTGCGCATCAGCGCCAACGCGCACCTGATCATGCCGTACCACATGCTGCTCGACCACGCGGGCGAGGCGCGCCTGGGCAAGCTGCAGATCGGGACCACGCGCCGCGGCATCGGCCCCGCCTACGCGGACAAGGCCGCCCGGCTGGGCATCCGCGTCCAGGACCTGCTCGACGAGAAGATCCTCAAGAAGAAGATCGTGGCCGCGATGGAGCCCAAGCGGCTCAGCCTGCGCCCGTTCGCGAAGTCCCCGGAGCTCGACCTGCAGTCGATGACCGAGGACTACCTCACCTACGGGCACCGGATCGAGCAGTACATCGCCGACACCGCGCGGCTCACCTGGGACGCGCTGGACGCCGGCGGCAACGTCATCTTCGAGGGCGCGCAGGGCACGCTGCTGGACATCGACCACGGCACGTATCCCTTCGTGACCTCCTCCAACCCCGTCTCCGCCAGCGCCTGCACGGGCACGGGCGTCGGGCCGAAGGACATCGACGAGATCTGGGGCATCGCCAAGGCCTACGCCACGCGCGTCGGCGCCGGGCCGTTCCCGTCCGAGCTCGACGACGACCTCGGCGAGCAGATCCGCCAGGCCGGCGGCGAGTTCGGCACGACGACCGGCCGCGCGCGCCGGACGGGCTGGATCGACCTCGTGGCGCTGCGCTACGCCGCCCGCATCAACTCGCTCACGCACCTGAGCATCACCAAGCTGGACGTGCTGAGCGGGATCGGGCCCGATCTCGCGTCTGCACGCGCTACCGCGGCGGCGACGACGCGACCTTCGACCACTATCCGTACCACCAGACCGTCATGCACAACGCGACGGGCGAGTACGAGCAGCTCCCGGGCTGGGACGAGGACATCACGGCCTGCCGCGACGAGCGCGAGCTGCCCCAGGCCGCGCGCGACTACCTCGCCTACATCTCCGACTTCGTCGGCGTGCCGATCGCGCTGATCGGCGTCGGACCCGGCCGCGACGAGGTCATCTGGACCGAGTCGGGCCGCGAGAGCGCGGCCTTCCGCGCCGCGGCGCCGGCCTGACCCGGCTCAGTCGACGATCGCCCGCGTGTTCACGACGAAGTCGTGGAGCGCGCGGTTCTCCTCGTCCCACAGCGGCCAGAGGATGTCCAGCAGCCAGGCGAGGCCGAACGTGGCCGAGGCGATGACGCCGACGAGCAGCGACTTGACGAGCACCTCGCGCAGCAGCGCGAAGCCGAAGGAGATCGGCTGGCCGCCGGCGCGGATGACGCGGATGTTCATCGCCATCCGGCCGAGCGTGCTGGCCGTTGGTGCGCGACATCATCGCCGGCGCGTAGAGCAGCGCCACGATCGAGAACACGAGCACCGCGACCAGCGCGGCCACGACGAAGGCCGCCGCGCCGCCGTCGGTGTCGACGGTGAGGCCGAGCGCCGCCGAGGATCGCGAAGACGATCACCGCGCCGACCGCGATGATGATCCCGTCGATGATCTGCGCGCCCGCGCGCCGGCCCCAGCCCGCCAGCGCCGGCCGCCCGGCGAGCCCGCTCCCGGTGAACGACGGGGCCGGCCCGCCCGCGCCGGGAGGCGCCGGGCGTCGTGTAGCCCTGGCTGCCGCTCCACAGCCCGTCCTGGCGCCGCTCGGGCGGCGCGTCGCCGCCGAGGGGATCGCCGGGCGTGAGGCCGCCGCCGCCTCGCTCGCTCATGCGGCGACTCTAACGCCAGCGCTCGAGCAGGTCCTCGTCGCCGACCTCGCGCACGACGCGGGCCGGCACGCCCATCACGACCGCGCGCGGCGGCACGTCGCGCACCACCACGGCGCCCGCGGCGACGTAGGCCTCCTCGCCGATCTCGGTCCCGGGCGTGAGCACCGCGCCGCCGCCGATCCGGCAGGCGCGGCGCAGCAGCGCGCCCTCGAGCGAGAAGTCCGCGGCCGTGGCGGGACATCGTGGAGTCGTTGGTGGTCATCGCGCCCGGGCCGACGAAGACGTCGTCCTCGACCACGCTGTAGGCGGTCAGGTAGACGTCGGTCTGCACGCGGACGCGGGCGCCGACGAGCACGTCGTTGTCGACCGCGCTGCCGCGGCCGATCACGCGTGCCCTCGCCGATCCGCGCGCGCTCGCGCACGAACGACTGGTCGCCGAGGATCGCGCCCGTCGCCGATCCGCGCGCCGGCGAGCACGATCGCGCGCGCGCAGACCACCGCGCCGGCGCCGATCACGAGCGGCTCGGCGTCACCGCGCGGGGCGGTCGAGTGGCGGGCGAGCTTCGGCGGCTTGCCGAGGACCGCGCCGTCCTGGATCTCGCAGCCGTCGCCGACGACGGTCCCGGGGTGGATGACCACGTGCGCGCCGATCCGCACGTCCTCGCCGAGCTGCACGCCGTCGCCGAGGACGAGGCCCGGGGCGAGGTCAGACAGCCGCATCCTGGTCCCTTCGCGACGCGTCCAGCGACGCCTGCAGCCCCTCCAGCACGCGCACCACGCGCAGCCCGGAATGCCCGTCCGAGCGCGGCGCGCGGCCCTCGCGCAGGCACTCGACGAAGTGCTCGCACTCGAGCCGCAGCGGCTCGCGGTTGCCGATCGAAGGGCTCCAGATGTCCCCCGCGCGGGTGATGTACTCGCCGTAGCTGCCCGCGCTCTCGTCGAAGCCCTTGTCGTAGACGGTGACCTTGCGCTCGAGGTCCATGTCGTCGAAGGTCGCCATCCGCTTGGAGCCGACGACGGTGAAGCGGCGCTCCTTGTGCGGGTCCAGCCAGGACAGGTGCAGGTGCGCGGCGAGCCCGGAGGGGAAGCGCAGGAAGCCGAACACGACGTCCTCGATCCCGCGCTGCTTGTAGGCCTCGCCGCGCGCGCAGAGCTCGTAGGGCTCCTCGTCGGCGAGGTGCAGCACGACCGAGATGTCGTGCGCGCCGAGCGACCAGAGCGCGTTCTCGTCGGCGCGCAGCTTCCCGAGGTTGAGCCGGTTGGAGTAGATGTAGTGGATGTCGCCGAGCTCGCCGGAGGCGGCGATCTCCTTGAGCTTGGCCACGCCCGGGTGGTACTCGAGCAGGTGGCCGACCATCAGCGTGCGGCCCGGCGCGCTCGGCCGCCGCCACGGCGCGCTCGGCCTCCTCGACCGACTGCGCGAGCGGCTTCTCGACGAAGCAGTGCTTGCCCGCGTCGAGCACGCGCTCGGCGAGCGCGCCGTGGCGTCGGCACCGGCGTGGCGAGCACGACCGCGTCGAGCGTCTCGTCGGCCAGCAGGTCGTCGAGCTCGGCGGTGAAGCGCGTGCCGGGGAAGCTCGGGCGCCCAGCGCTCGCGCGCTGCCTCGGAGGCGTCGCAGCACCAGGCGAGCTCGCAGCCGGCGATGCCCGCGAAGTTGCGGGCGAGGTTCGGGCCCCAGTAGCCGAGGCCGGCGACGCCGACGCGCAGGAGCGCGCTCATGCGACCACCGCCCGCTCGCGCAGCGCCAGCAGCGCCTGGACGACCCGCTCGCCGGCACGCCCGTCGCCGTACAGCGGCGGGCGCTCGGCCGGCCGCTCGCGCTCCAGCGCCGCCCGCGCGGCGTCCGCGTCGAGCCCGACGAGCGCGTTCCAGCCCGCCTGGACGGTCTCCGTCCACTCCGTTCGGTCCCGAAGCGTCACGCACGGCACGCCGGCCAGGTAGGCCTCCTTCTGCACGCCGCCCGAGTCGGTGAGCACGGCGCGCGCGTGCAGCAGCAGCGCCGTGAAGTCCAGGTAGCCGAGCGGCGGGACCAGCCGCACGCCGGGCGCGGCCTCGAGCTCGCCGAGCAGCCCGGCCGCCTCCAGCCGCGCCCGCGTGCGCGGGTGCAGCGGCAGCACGACGGGGTCGGGCATCGCGGCCAGCAGCGCGACGAGCCGCTCCAGCCGCTCCGGGTCGTCGACCGTGCCCGCGCGGTGCGCGGTGGCGAGCAGGAAGCCGCCCGGCTCGACCTCGCAGGCCTCCAGCACCGACGTGCGCTCGCGCGCCCGCGGCGCCAGCAGCTGCGCGACGTCGACCATCACGTCGCCGACGACGACGACCTCGCCCGAGACGTTCTCGTGGCGCAGGTGCTCGGCCGGGGCGGCGGAGGAGCACAGCAGCAGGTCGGAGGCGTGGTCGGCCAGGACGCGGTTGAGCTCCTCGGGCATCGTGCGGTCGAACGAGCGCATGCCGGCCTCCACGTGGGCGACCGGGATCCGCATCTGCGCGGCGGCCAGCGCGCCCGCCAGCGTCGAGTTGGTGTCGCCGTAGACGAGCACGACGTCGGGGCGCTCGGCGGCCAGCAGCGGGCCCAGCGCGGACAGCATGCGGCCCGTCTGCTCCGTGTTGGAGCCGCCGCCGAGGTCGAGCAGGTGCTCCGGCCGCGGCAGCTCGAGCTCGTCGAAGAAGACCTGCGAGAGCTCGGCGTCGTAGTGCTGGCCCGTGTGGACGAGCACCTCCTCGGCGGCCTCGCGGAGGCGGAACGAGACCGCGGCGGCCTTGACGAACTGCGGGCGGTTTCCGATGACGGTTAGGACTCTCATGAGTTCGGGGTAAGTGCAGGGGCAACGATGGCGAGCCTGTTCAAGAGCGCACTCTCCGCCGCCGGCCACGTGCTCTGGTACGTGGAGTTCCAGACGAGCGGCGCCCAGGCCGCGCGCGCGAAGGCCTAGGCGGGCGCCCCCAGCTCCCGCTCGATCCGCCGCGCGAGCGCCTCGCGAGCGCCCTGCGTGACCGGCCCCGGCGCGCTCGGCAGCTCGATGTCGTCGACCGCCGCGATCGGCATCACCTCGCGCACGCTGGAGGCGATGAACGCCTCCTCGGCGGCGCGCACGTCGTCGAGCGTGCAGACCGCCTCCTGCGCGCCGCGTCTCGGCGATCACGCGGTCGCGCGTGATCGAGGTCGAGGATCCGGTCCTCCAGCGGCGGCGTCAGCAGCGCGCCGCCGGCGACCCAGAAGAACGTCCACGTCGGGCCCTCGAGCACGCGCCCGTGCGGCGTCACGAACAGCGCCTCGTCGTAGCCCTGCTCCTTGGCCAGGCGCCCGGCGAGCATGTTGCCGGCGTAGGAGAGCGTCTTGAGGCCGTCGAGCACCCGGTTGGGCGCGTAGGGCACGGTCATCACGCGCGCGACGCTGAGGCGGTGCGGGAGCGGCTCGATCATCGCCAGCCGGCGCCCGCCGCGCGTCAGCACGATCCGCAGCAGCCCCTCGACCGGCCCGGCCTCCTCGAGCAGCGCGTCGACCTCGCTGCGCAGCGCCGTCAGGTCGAACTCCAGCCGCAGCCCGTTGCAGGTGCGCTGCAGGCGCGCGTAGTGGTCCTCCATGGCGAACGGGCGGCCCCCGTAGAGGCGGGCGACCTCGAAGCCGCCGTCGCCGCGCAGCAGGCCCTCGTCGGTGACCGGGATGCGCGTCTCGGCCACAGGGCCGATGGCGCCGTCGAGGCTCGCGAGCATCCGACGAGGGTATCGCCCGCTGCGCCGCGCCCGCGGCTACCGTAAGAGGCTTCATGCGAGCTGCAGATCCGGTCCACAACGTCGAGCTGCGGCGCAACTCGCAGGGCCACGACTCCGTCGTGTTCGCGTTCCCCTACCGGGCCGACATCGTCGACGCGGTGCGGGCGATCCCCGGCCGCCGCTTCGACTGGGAGGCCAAGGAGTGGTGGGCGCCGCGCGCGGACGCCGTGGCGCCGTTCGTCAAGGGCGTGCTGGAGCGCCATCCGACGCTCAGCGTCGCGCCCGGACGTGACGGAGTGGCTCTCGCGCGCGGTGACGGGCTGGATCGGCCGCGTGACCTCGGGCAAGCTCGACGGCCGCGGGCACTTCATCCTGGACACGATCGCCGGCGAGCTCGACGAGCCGCTGGCCGAGCTGGCCGAGCGAGCGCGGCGGGCGGCTGTGGCTGCCGTTCACGCGCGCGGTCGCCGAGGCGCTGCTGGAGACCCGCGGCGCGCGGCTGGACCCGCGCGCGCTGCGCTGCGCCTCGCGCCTGCAGGTCGACCTCGATCCCGCCGCCGGCCACGCTCGTCGCTCGTCGAGGGCTACGGCGAGCTGCGCTTCAAGCTCGACATCAACTGGGACCCGGAGACGCTGCCCGCCTTCCTCGCGCTGCCCGCCTGCGAGGCGCACGGCCGCACGCTGCCGGTCGACCCGTACCTGCTCGAGCCGCTGGAGCACTACCTGCGCGCTGTTCGGGGTCGAGCCGGCCGCCAACGCGCGCGAGGTGCTCGACAGGCTGCGCCGCGAGCACGACTCGGCGATCGACGACGTGCGCCGCTCGCGCGCCTCCGACGCGGAGCCGCTGGAGATCGAGGCGCGGCTGGGCGGCGAGCTGCGGCCCGTTCCAGCGCGCCGGCGTCGCCTACGTGCTGCACGCGCGGCGCACGTTCCTGGCCGACGAGCAGGGCCTCGGCAAGACCGTGCAGGCGCTCGCCGCGCTCGAGGCCGACGACGCCTACCCGGCCGTGATCGTCTGCCCGGCGGGCCTGAAGCTCAACTGGCTGCGCGAGATCGAGCGCTGGCTGCCGCACCGCTCCGTGCACGTGATCAACGGCACCGGGGTGGCGCCCGATGGACGCCGAGATCACGGTCCTCAACTACGAGATCGTGCACGCGCACCGCGTGCGGCTGCAGCTGCGGCGGCCGAAGGCGCTCGTGCTCGACGAGTCCCACTACGTCAAGAACCCGCGCGCCAAGCGCACCCAGGCCGTGCGGCGGCTGGCCGAGGCGCTGCCCGACGGCGCGCTGAAGCTGGCGCTGACCGGCACGCCGGTGATGAACCACCCGGACGAGCTGATCGCGCAGCTGCGGATCCTCGGCCGCCTGCAGGAGTTCGGCTCGGGCGCGCGCTTCGCCCGCCGCTTCCAGGGCGCGGGCGCCGAGGAGCGCATCCACTGGCACCTGCGGCGCTCGTGCTTCGTGCGCCGGCTGAAGGCCGACGTGCTGCCGCAGCTGCCCGCCAAGCGCCAGGTCGTGCTGCCGGTGGCGCTCGACAACGCAGCGCGAGTACAAGCTCGCCCAGGACGACGTGATCGCCTGGCTGCGCGAGCAGCCGCTGGACCTCGGCGAGGTCGAGGCGAAGGTCGCCGCGGCGCTGCGCGCCGAGCGGCTGGCGCAGCTCAACGCGCTCAAGCGGCTCGCGGCGCGCGGCAAGGCGAGCGCGGCGCTGGCCTGGATCGAGGACTTCCTGGCCTCCGACGAGCCGCTGGTCGTGTTCGCCGGCCACCGCGAGGTGCAGGAGCTGCTGCTCGAGCGCTTCCCGGACGCGCTGCACATCCTCGGCCGCGACTCGATCCAGCAGCGCGAGGCGGCCGTGGACGCCTTCCAGGACCCCGGCGGGCCCGCAGCTGATCGTCTGCGCCACGCGCGTCGCGGGCCAGGGCATCACGCTCACCCGCGCCTCCAACGTCGCCTTCCTGGACCTCGAGTGGACCCCGGCGATGCACGACCAGGCCGAGGACCGCTGCCACCGGATCGGCCAGCACGACGCCGTCACGGCCTGGTACCTGCTGGCCGCCGACACGATCGACGAGACGATGATCGAGCTGATCTCGCGCAAGCGCGGGATCGTCGGCGCGGTCACCGACGGCCGCCGCGACGAGTCCGAGGCGCTCGTCCAGTCCGTCGTGCGCGAGCTGCGCTCCGCGCAAGCCGCGCCGGCGGCTGCGCTCCGTGGCCTAGGCCGCGCTCGGCGCGAGCCCGCGAAAATTTTCGCGCGAGCGATGAATATTTCGCGCTGAGAGGCGTCTTAAGGGGCATGAGCACCTCGCACCAGGCCCCGCGCCCCGCACGGTCCGCCGGCGCCTCCACGTGTCCGATCAACGGGACGACGACGCGCCCCCCGCCGTCACCTGAACCACGCACGCGCCGCGAGGGCGATCTCGCGGCGTGCGCTCAGCTCGAGCAGGACCTTCGCGAGCGCCGTCCAGGACTCGCGCGGGATGCCCGCCTCGCCCAGCGGCTGCAGGCAGACGTGATCGGCTCCCGCGTCGAGGTGGGCGCGGACGACCTCCGCGATCTCCTCCGCGCTGCCGTGCGGGATCGACCGCGTCGATCAGGCGGTCCGAGCCGCCGTCGGCGAAGTCGGCCTCCGTGTAGCCGAGGTCGAGCAGGTTGTTGCGTGTAGTTGCTCAGGCCGAGGTAGAGCTTCGCGTAGCCGCGGGCGACCGGCCCTGGCGCGCGACCGGGTCGGTCTCGACGACGCACGCCAGCTCGGGCGCCAGCAGCGCTCCCGGGCCCGAGCCGCTCGCGGGCGGAGCGCGTGTGCTCGACGGGCACGAAGTACGTGTGCGCGCCCGGCGCTGCGCTCGCGGGCGAGCTCGAGCATCTTCGGGCGCAGCGCGGCCAGGCACCGCTCCTCGGCCGGCGGCGGGGCCGGCGCGGCGTCGAGCCCGTCCAGGAACGCGCGCATCGCCGTCAGCGGGCGCCGGTAGTCGCTCGTCGCCTCGGGGTGGCCGATGCCGATGCCGAGCACGAACCGCCCGGGGAACTCCGCGCGCAGCTCGGCGTCCTGCGCCGCCGTCTCGGCCGGCTCGTTGGCCCAGACGTTGAGGATCCCCGTCGCCGCGGTGAGCGTCGACGTCGCCTCCAGGATCGGGCGGATGTCCGGCACGTGCGGCGAGCCGCCGACCCACCACGCGCCGTAGCCGAGCTGCTCCACGAGCTTCGCCGCCTCGCCGGCGCGCTCGGTGCCGAACGGGCGGTAGCTGGTCCAGACGCCGATCGTGCCGAGGTTCATGCACTGCAAGCGCTGGCAAACGCGGCGCTCGGCGTCGGCGGCGCTGCGCCGCCGGAGCGGCGACGACCGCGAGCAGCGCGCTCGGGCGCCGAATCGAGCAGCCGCTCGCCCTCCGGATCGGTCGTCGCCGAGCGGCTCCGAGCGGCTGGACGTGCAGGGTCGCCGCCTCGGCGTCGCGCTCGATCCGCCAGGTCGCGCGGGCGAAGCCGTCGACGAGCACGAACGCGCTGCCGCCGACGACGCCGAGCCGGTGGCCGTACGGGCAGCACGCGCGAGCGGTCGTCGTGGCCGAGCAGGATGTTGTCGAACCACGGCAGGAAGCGCGGCGGGGCGGGCTCCTCGCCGGTGGCGATCGGCGCGTCCGGGAGGTCGAGCAGCTCGCGGCCGCGCTCGTCGCGGAAGCGCGCGCAGCCCCGGGCGCAGGCGCTCGACGGCCGCGGCGAGGCCGGGCAGGCCCGACCACATCCGCATGTCGGCCACGCTCGCGGGCCCGAACGCGGCCAGGTAGCGCAGCAGCAGCGCGTCCGGCGCGGTCTCCGCCGCGAGCGCGCCGGCCGAGCAGCGTCCTCCACCGGCGCGACGACGGCCTGGCCGCCCTGGCGCTCCGAGCGAGGTGCCGCGCGGCGGCAGCTGGGCGAGCGGCACGCAGAAGCGCACCGCGTAGGCGAGCGCGGTCTTGTCGTGCGCCGGGCCAGCGCTCCGCCAGCGCGCGGCCGAGCGACGCGGTCGTGCCCGGCGTCTCGGCGAGCACCGCGCGGCCGGCCTCGACGACCTCGGCCACGTCGACGCCGTCGAGCTGCTTCATGAAGCCGCTGCCCGCGAAGCGCTTCTCGAGCATCGCCTGGTGCATCGGGCGCCAGGCGAGGAAGTCGTCGGCGGTCGTCAGGTGCAGCGTGGCGCGCATCAGCGTCGTGCGCAGCACCGCGTGCGACTCGAGCAGCGCGCACCAGCTCGGCGGCCTCGAAGCCCTCCAGCCGCGACCACAGGCCGTAGAACGGCGCGGGCGGCTCCTGGCACTGCATCCCGGCGAGGTGCTCGATCGCCTGCGACGCGGCGGCAGCGGCGAGCGGCGCAGCAGCAGCTGGCGCTCGAGCAGGGTGCGGTTGAGCTGGCGGGTGCGAGAGCTGCTCAGGCACCGATGGGGTGCCAGGCGGTCTTGAGCTCGGTCAGCGCCTCGAGGCGGCGCAGCGCGTCCTCGACGGCGTCGGAGCCCGCCGGGATCCGCACGACGCGCTTGACCGTCTCCGCCGCGAGCACGTCGAGCCGCTCGGCCAGCTCGGCGTCGCCGCTCGCGTCGACGATCGCGTTGAGGTCGCGGTGCGCGCCGAGCGCGAGCGCGAGCTCGTCGCGGCGGCCGGCGAGCAGGTTCACGACGCCGCCGGGGACGTCGGAGACCGCCAGCACCTCGCCGAGGTCCAGGCCCGCGAGCGGCCAGCGCTCCGAGCAGATCGCCACGACGGCGTTGCCGGCCGCCAGCGCGGGCGCGATCGCGCCGACCAGGCCGAGCAGCTCGGGCTCCTCGGGCGCGACGACGCCGACGACGCCGGTCGCCTCGGGCGTCGAGAAGGACAGGAACGGCGCCGCGACGGGGTTCACGCCGCCCAGCACCGCGTGCAGCTTGTCCGTCCAGCCCGCGTAGTGCACGAGCACGTCGACGGCGGCCGCGACCTCGTCGCGGGCCGCGGCGGGCTTGGCGCCGCGCAGGTCGACGGCCTGCTGGGCGAACTCCGCGCCGCGCGACTCGAGCGCCTCGGCCGCGCGGTAGAGCACCTGCCCGCGGTTGTAGGCGGTCTTGCCCGCCCAGCCCGGCTGCGCCTTGCGGGCGGCCTTCTTGACGGCGTCGCGGACGTCCTTGCGCGAGGCGCGGGTGATGTTGGCCACGTGGCTCCCCTCGTGGTCGAGCACCGGGTCGTGCCGGCCGGACTCCGAGCGCGCGAACGCGCCGCCGACGTAGAGCTTGTAGGTCTTGCGGACGGCGAGGCGCGGGCTCATGACACGCGCACGTAGGGACGCAGGCCGGCGGCGCCGCCCTCGCGGCCGAAGCCGCTCTCCTTGTAGCCGCCGAAGGCCGCCGTCGGGTCGAAGTGGTTGTAGGTGTTCTGCCACACCACGCCGGCCTGCAGCTGCGCGGCGACCTCGAACGCCTTGCCGCCCTTGTCGGTCCAGATCCCCGCGGCCAGGCCGTACTTGGAGTTGTTGGCCTTCTCGATCGCCTCCGCCTGGGTGCGGAAGGTGAGCATCGAGACGACCGGGCCGAAGATCTCCTCGACGGCGATCCGGTGCACGGGCGAGACCTCGGTGAACAGCGTCGGGGCGAACCAGTGGCCGCGCTCGGGGATGTCGCAGGCGACGGTGCGGCGCGTGGCGCCCTCGTCCTCGCCCGCGGCGACCAGCGTCTCGATCCGCTCGAGCTGCTCGCCCGAGTTGACCGCGCCGACGTCGGTGTTCTTGTCGAGCGGGTCGCCGAGGCGCAGCTTCTGCATGCGCTCCCACAGCTTCGCCTCGACCTGCTCGGCGACGCTCTCCTGCACCAGCAGGCGCGAGCCGGCGCAGCAGACGTGGCCCTGGTTGAAGAAGATGCCCTGGACGATGCCCTCGACGGCCTGGTCGATCGAGGCGTCCTCGAAGACGATGTTGGCCGACTTGCCGCCGAGCTCGAGCGTGAGGCCGACGTCGCGGCCCGCCAGCGCGGCCTGGATGTCCTTGCCGACCGCGGTCGAGCCCGTGAAGGCGACCTTGTCGATGCCCTCGGCGCGCACGAGCGCGGCGCCCGTCGCGCCGTCGCCGGGCAGGATCGAGACGACGCCCGGCGGCAGCTCGGCCTCCTGGCAGATCTCGGCCAGCAGCAGCGCGGTCAGCGGCGTGGTGTCGGCCGGCTTGAGGATCGCGGCGTTGCCGCACGCGAGCGCGGGCGCGAGCTTCCAGGCCGCCATCAGCAGCGGGAAGTTCCACGGCACGATCTGGGCCACGACGCCGTGCGGGCGGTGCTCGCGGCCCGCGATGCCGTAGGCGATCTTGTCGGCCCAGCCCGCGTAGTGGAAGAAGTGCGCGGCGGCGAGCGGGATGTCGATGTCGCGCGACTCGCGGATCGGCTTGCCGCCGTCCATCGTCTCCACGATCGCCAGCTCGCGGGCGCGCTCCTGCATCAGCCGCGCGATCCGGAACAGGTACTTGCCGCGCTCCAGGCCCGGGCAGCGCGGCCCACTTGCGCTGCGCCTCGCGGGCGACCTTGACCGCGTGGGCGATGTCGTCCTCGCCGGCGATCGCGACCTGGGCGATCGTCTCCTCCGTCGCCGGGTTGACCGTCGGCGCGGCCTTGCCGCGTGCGCGGGTCGGCGAACTCGCCGCCGACGAACACGCCGTAGCTCGTCGCGCAGGCGGACGTGGTCGGCGGACTCCGGGGCCGGCGAGTAGTCCCAGGTCAGGCGGGTGCGTTCGGGGGCGACGGCCATGGCCTTACTCCTTGGAGAAGTCCTCGGCGCGGCCGTAGCGGCCGGTCTGCGCCTTCTCGTACTGCATCAGGAGGTCGTTGAGCACCGACGAGGCGCCGATCCGGAAGCGCTCCGGCGTCAGCCAGTCGTCGCCCAGCGTCTCCTTGACGAGCACGAGCATGTGCAGCGCCTGCTTGGACGTGGAGACCCCGCCGGCCGGCTTCATGCCCACGACGCGGCCGGTGCGCTGCGTGTAGTCGCGCAGCGCCTCGAGCATCACGAGCACGACGCCGGGCGTCGCGCCGCTGCTTGGCCTTGCCGGTGGAGGTCTTGATGAAGTCCGCGCCGGCGTCCATGGCGAGCATCGAGGCGTGGCGGACGTGGTCGTAGGACGGCAGCTCGGCCGTCTCGAGGATCACCTTCAGGTGCGCGTCGCCGCAGGCCTCCTTGACCTGCACGATCTCCTCGATCACGCGCGCGTCGTCGCCGGCCAGGTAGGCCTGGCGGGAGATCACCATGTCGATCTCGTCCGCGCCGGCGGCGACCGCCTCGCGCGTGTCCTGCAGGCGGACCTCGAGCGAGCTCTGCCCCGACGGGAACGCGGTGGCGACGGAGGCGACGTGCACGCCGCGTGCCCGCGACGGCCTCGCGCGCGACGCCGACCAGCGCCGGGTAGACGCAGACGGCGGCGCAGCTCGGGATCTCCGGCCGCGTCGGCGACGGGCAGACCGCCTTGGCGGCGAGCTGGCGGACCTTGCCCGGCGTGTCGGCGCCCTCGAGCGTCGTCAGGTCGAGCATCGAGACCGCGAGGCGGATCCCCTGCAGCTTCGGCGTCGGTCTTGATCGAGCGCTTGGCCAGCGTGGCCACGCGCTCCTCGACCGCGACGCGGTCGACGTGGGGCAGGCGGCGGGCGGTTCGCACGCCCATCCAGCGTACCGCCCGAAGGGCCGCCCGAACGGGATTGCGCGCGCTCGTGCAAGCGCGGATAGGTTCGCCGCATGCCCCCGATCCGGCGGCTCGCCGACGAGCCGTCCGAGCGCGCACGAGCGGCCGCCCGAGCCGGCCGCCGCCGAGCCCGCGTGCTCGCGCTGCAGCGCTCCGCCGGCAACGCCGCCGTGACGCGGCTGCTCGCGCGCGAGCCGTGCTGTCCAGCCCGCTGCGCTCGCGACGCGCCGCTCGCCGCGCCGGACCTGCGGCTGCCGACCGGCGGCGCTGGAGCGACTGGCCAACGAGGCCGGCCGCGGGCCGACGCGGTACTTCGACTCGATCGCGCAAGGACCACGCGAGACGCTGCTGATCCCGGGCTCGATGGCCGGGCTCGTCCACGCGGCGCCGAGCAGGAGTTCACGCTCAAGGACGGCGGCGAAGGCGAAGGTGCTCGACAAGATGAAGGCCGCCGGAGGTCGAGCAGCGGCTGCGGCTGCGGGCGCGCAAGCAGGGGCATCGCAGATCCAGGAGCACGCGCGGCGAGGGCGACCTGCCCGGCATCAAGGCCGAGATGGACGCCCTGCTCGCCAACCTCGGGGCGATCCCGACCGAGATCAAGCTCGGCAACGACGACATCAAGGTCGTCGCCTCGATCTCGGGCAAGGTCAGCGCCGAGGCGAAGGCCGGCCCGGTCAAGATCGAGGGCGAGGGCTCCTCGGAGGGCGTCGAGGGCGGCGTCACGGTCGGCCCGGTCAAGGGCACCGTTCGGCCAGAAGGGCGTCAAGGCCGAGATCAAGGTCGGCGACCTGGTCACGATCAGCGGCGGCCTGCAACCCGCAAGCCGACGGCACGCGTCGGCTGGTCGGCGAGATCTCGAGATCGGGACGATCGGCAAGCTGATCATGCCCGAGGAGGTCGCGAAGGTCTTCAAGGGCACGCAGAAGACGTTCGCCAAGAGCGCCGGCGAGCTGGTCCGCAACCGCGACGACCCGGCGAAGGTCAAGGAGCACGGCGGGGCGCTGGCCGAGGCCGTCACGAAGCGGTCGAGAAGGCCCAGAAGAGCGCGGAGCAGTCCAAGAAGCCGGGCTGGCGGGTCGGCGCGGAGCTCAAGGGCGACGGCGCGGGCGGCGTCAGCGGCAGCGTCACGCTGACCTGGACCTGGTGAGTCCCACCGACCCCCACCGGCTTTCCCGAAGCTTTGCCGGCGGTTGCCGGTCCGTTGGGAGCGGCGTGCCGATGCTGCGCCCATGGAACTGCTGATCGTGGGCGGGGGACTCGCCGCCCAGCGCTGCATCGAGGTGCTGCGGGCCGCCGGCGACGACCGTCCCGTGACGGTCGTCTGCGACGAGCCCGTGCGCCCGTACGACCGCCCGCCGCTGTCGAAGGAGGGCCTGCTCGGTGAGATCGAGCCCGCCTTCCGGCCCGCGGGCTGGTACGCCGACCACGGCGTCGAGCTGCGGCTCGGCGTCGCCGCGCGCTCGCTCGACCCCGGCGCGCCGCGTCGTCACGCTCGCCGACGGCGAGCGGCTGCGCTACGACGAGCTGCTGATCGCCACGGGCGCCCGCGCGCGAGCGCTGCCCGGCGTGCCCCGCGCGCAGGTGCTGCGCAGCGCGTCCGACGGCGAACGGCTCCGCTCCGCCCTGCTGGACGGCGGTCCGCTGGCCGTCGTCGGCGCGGGCCTGATCGGGCTCGAGGCCGCCGCCGCGGCGCGGGCGCACGGCGTCGAGGTGACCGTGATCGAGGCCGCGCCGCGGCCGCTGGCCGGCATCCTCGGCCCGCGGGCCGGCGCGTGGGTGACGGCGCTGCACCGCGCCGAGGGCGTGCTCGTCCGCACCGGCGTGACCGTGGAGCGCGACCTCGGCGACTGCGCTCGAGCTCGCCGACGGCACCCGCGTGGAGTGCGCGCACGTGCTCGCCGGGATCGGCGTCAGACCGGCCGCCGAATGGCTGGCCGGCAGCGGCCTGGACCCGTCGGGCGTGGCCGTCGACGCCGGCGGGCGCACCGGTCTGCCCGGCGTCTACGCCGCCGGCGACGTGACCGGCTCGGGCCATTGGGAGGCCGCCGCGCGCGGCGGCACCGCGGTCGCCCGCGCGCTGCTGGGCCGCGGCGAGCTGCCCTTCGCCCCGTCGTCCTTCTGGAGCGACCAGCACGGCGTCCGCCTGCAGTGCGTCGGCGACCCGCGCGGCGCGGCGGAGCACGTCATCGCACGGCGACCTCGCCTCCCGCTCCTTCGAGCTCGACCACCACCTGGAGGGCCGGACCACGGCCGTCCTGCTCGCCGGCCGCCCGCCGTCCGCCCTGCGGGCCGCGCGCGCCCGGCTCGACATCCCCGACACCACCATCACCGCCCGGAGGGCCGCATGAGCCTGATCGCCCGCATCGAAGAAGACCTCTGCCTCGCCCACGGCGACTGCGAGGCGGTCGCCCCCGAGGCGTTCCGCGTCGACGACGTCGCCCGCGTCGTCGGCGAGACGACCGACGACCGCCTGCGCGAGGCCGCACGAGCCTGCCCGGCGGGCGCGATCGTCCTCTACGACGCCGACACGGGCGAGGAGGTCGAGGCCTAGGCCGGGCGCGGCTCGCGCCACATCCGCCACAGCGGCGGGCCGCCGAACGGCAGCCGGAACTCCGAGCGCACCGTGAACCCGTGGCGCTCGTACAGGTCCCGGCTGCGCGGCGAGCCCGCGTTGAGATACGCGCCGCGACCCTCCGTGTCGCAGCGCGCGAGCATCGGCGCCAGCAGCGCCGACCCGAGCCCGCGGCCCTGGCCCGCGGGCTCGACGCCGATGTAGTCCAGGTACCAGTGCGAGGGATCATGCGGGTGGTGGCGATCGATCGCGCGCTGCGCGCCGATCCCGCGCCGCGGCCAGCGGCCGAACACCTCGAGCCGCGCCGGCAGCACGCGCAGCTCCTGCGCCGGCCGGAACGGATGGCAGCCGGGCGCGACCCACAGCGCGGCCGCGCTGCGGTCCTCGGCCACCCAGACCGCCCCCGACCGCGCGTACAGCGGTAAAGAGGCGCCGAAGTGGCGCCGCAGCAGGACCTCCCGGCGCCGCTCGTCGGGGATCAGGAAGCTCAGCGGCGGATCGGTCGCGAACGCGGCCGCCAGCACCGCCGCGATCGCTCCGCCGTCCGCCCGGGTCGCCGGCCGCACGCGCATCGCGGCCGCGCAGGGTACTTCCTGCCGGGGTTCCGCCGACGGTAATCCGCCGTCGTGCCCGAGGTCAGCTACGCGGTCATCCTCACCCACGACGCGACGCGAGCGGCCGCGTGCCTGCGCTCGCTCGACGAGCAGGGCACCGCTGCGGAGATCCTCCTGGTGCTCAACGACGTCGATGCCGAGCTGCGCACCGTCGCGGAACGCGCGGAGGGCGCGCGGATCGTCCACGACGGGACCGACGTCGGCGTCGTGCACGGCTGGAACCTCGCGCTGCAGGCCGCGGAGGCGGACCGGGTGTGCGTCGTCCACGAGGACTCCGAGCTGAAGCCCGGCTGCGCGCGACGGCTCTTGGACGCGTTGCGCGCGCGACCCGACGCCGCCGCCGTGGGGCCACGGATCCACACCACGGACGGCACGCCGCTCTACTACGGCGGGATTCTCTGGGCCGACGCGGCGACCACGCGTCTGACGGAGCCCGCACGCCTCGACGGCCCGTTCGCGGTCGACTAACGCCTCGTCGTCCTGCCTGATGCTCGACCGGTGCGCGGCGCTCGGCATCGGCGGCTTCGATGAGCGGTTCTTCCCCGCGATCTATGCGGACGCAGCGCTGGCCTGCGCGCTCTGGAGCGCCGGCCGCACCGTGCTGTGCGACCCCGCCGCGGAGAGCGTGCACGCGACGGGGGCGATGGTGAACCCCGAGCGCGGAGCGGTGCGCAGCCCGCGGTTCCGGCGCTTCCTCGTCGACCGCAACCGCACACGCTTCGCGGAGGCGTGGGCCGGACTTCTCAGCGAGCACGCCACGCGCGCGACGCGCACCACGCGCGGAACCCGCCTGCGGCCGAGATCGCCGACGCGCTCGCCCGCACGGCGGCCCGGGAGCGGCCGCGCGGACGCCGTCCCGCCCGTCCCCGACGGGAGCTGGCGCTCCCCGCCGACGTGGAGCGCCACGCCTCCCGCCTGCGTCGCGAGATCGAGGGCGAGTTCATGGAGGCGCTCGTCGAGCGGGAGGCGTGGCTCGAAGCCGAGCTCCAGCGTGTTCATCGCGAGTACGCGCCCTGTGGGCGGACCGCGAGCGCCTGCGCTCGCTGGTCCCGGCGAGAACCCTGTGCAAGGATAGGACCGTGCTCGAGAACCGGACGTCCGTCGGAGCGTCGACACCACTCCCCGACCAGCAGACCGTCACACCCGCCGGCGAGGAGCTCGGCCGCCTCCCGCACGGCATGACCGTCCGCGACATCGTCACGCACACGGACGATCGCGGCACGGTGGTCGAGCTCTTCGACCCGCGCTGGGGATGCACGAGGACCCGCTGGTGTTCTCCTACCTCTTCACGATCCGCCCCGCGTGATCAAGGCTGGCCTGCATCGCCACCACGAGACCGTACGCGCTGCTCTTCGGAGATAGCTCGCCTGCTACACCCGTGCGAGACTCCCCACCTACGCGAGATCTCCAAGCTCGTGCTCTCCAGCACCGCGGCGCATTCAACGTCCCCGCGCGTCTGCACGCCGACCGCAACATTGCGACCGCACGTGGTGTCGGAACTTCCCGACCATCCAGTACGACCACAGCGCTCCTACAAGCTCCGCCTCCCGCTCGACACGCCCGAGATCCCCCACCGCTTCGAGAGCGCCGGGCTGGTAGCTGTCAGCTTTCGATCGCGACGGTTTCCGGACTGTTCTTAGCAATGGCGGCGGGCGGGAAGGCACAAGAGCACGAATGGCCTGCCACCTGAACAGGAACCGACCGCGGTGAGCCGCGAGGACTCCATCGCCGCTCTCCTGAGCGAGCTCTCACAGGAGTCGGCGGACCTGATCCGCGAGCAGCTGCGCCTGGTCGTCACGGACATTGCGGCAGAGGGCCGCCAGGTGGGGACGAGCGTGGGATTCCTCGGCGGAGCCGCGGTGCTGAGCGTCGGGGCGTTCGGCGCGCTGACCGCCGCGCTGATCGCCGCGCTCGGGCGCCGCCCGGCGCGCGGAGGCCTGGTGGTGGCCACGCTGTACGGAGCCGGGGCGGCGGGCTTGGCGGACGCGGGCCGCAAGCGGCTCGGCAAGGTCGCCCCGCGGGTCCTCGAGACCATCCAGCGCGACGTCACGGCGACGGCCAAGGGCGCGAGCCGCAGCGCGGGCGCCATCGGGGCGTCCCGGGATGCGACGGCCGATGAGACGCCGCGCAAGCCGGCGGCCAAGGGCGCGCAGCGCAATCCGGCGGCCAAGGGCGCGCGGCGCAAGCCGGCCGGCGACGGGACCCGGCGGAAGTCGGCCGGCGACGGGACACGGCGGAAGTCGGCGGCGAAGCCGGCGCAAAGCGCCGCCTGAAGCAGCGGCGCTCGCGGGCCCTGTACGGTCGAGCCGGCCCGGGCCTAGGCGCCCGAGCGGGTGAAGGTCACGTGCGTGACCCCGCTGGGTGACGACGTGGCCTCGATCTCGTAGTCGTCCTCGAGACCCTCCATGCCGTCCCAGAGCCGCGAGCCCCGGCCGAGCATGATCGGGACCACCACGATGTGCATGTGGTCGATCAGCCGGGCGGCGGCGAAGTCGCGGATCACCGTGGCGCCTCCGCCGATGCGGACGTCCTGGCCGCCGGCCGCTGCGCGGGCGGCCTCGAGCGCCTCGGCGGGCGAGGCGTCGATGAAGTGGAACGTCGTACCGCCCTCCATCTCGATCGGCGGGCGCGTGTGATGGGTCAGGACGAAGGTCGGCGAGTGAAACGGCGGGTTGGGACCCCACCAGCCCTTCCAGTCCGGGTCCTCGTGCCACCCGGGCGGACCGAACTTGTTCGCGCCCATGATCTCCGCGCCGATCCCCGAGGCGTTCTGCTGGGCGAAGACGTCGTCGACCCCGCCGCCGTTGCCCGCCTTGTCGGGGTCGCCCCACCACTTGGTGGCGAACATCCACTCGTGCAGCCGCTCGCCGGCGTGGCCGAACGGTGCCTCCCGGCTCTGCGGCTCACCCGTGCCGAAGCCGTCCAGCGAGATGGAGAAGTTGTGGACGCGGGCGCGTGACATGGCCGGTGCTCCTTCGGTCGGGGTCAGTCGTAGTAGCGGCGGGCGCTGGAGCCGACGCGGGCCACGTCGGTGCCGTAGATGTGGATCGAGATCGCGGCCTCCGAGGCGGTGTTGTGGACGCGGTGGATGTCGCCGGGCGGCGCGAAGCCGCTGACGTCTCCGACGTGGTTGTCGCTCTCGCCGAGCAGGTTGAGATCGGCGTCGAAGAGCTCCTCGTGCTCGATGCCCTGGATGACGCCGAAGACGCACCATGTCACGTGGTCGTGGATGCGCGTCACCTGCCCGGGCCGCCAGACCAGTCCGACGATCGAGAACGCGCCGTCGGGCTCGACGTGCAGCGTGTGCCCACGGTAGCTGTCCGGCGCGCCGGCGCGCTGCTCGGCCGTCAGGACGTCGGGGGTGGGCAGGTGCAGGCGGAGCTGCTCGACGACGAGCTCGGCGGTCCCGGCCCAGTCGGCGTGGCTGTCCACGGCGGTGCGCACGCCGGCGACGAGCGAGCTCAGGCCCGCGGTGGGGCGGATCTGCGTGGCGGTCATGCCGTGCAGCCTGCAGGGGATCACCTCATACGTCCAATGCCAACTTCCGTGCCTACTCATAGATAGAGTTGATGCATGCTGGATGTCACCCGACTGCGCGTGATCGACGCCGTCGCGCGCCACGGATCGGTCACGGCAGCCGCGAGGGAGCTCAACTACTCCCAGCCCTCCGTGTCGCACCACCTCGGGCGGCTGGAGGCCGAGACCGGCGCGCAGCTGCTGCAGCGGGCCGGGCGCGGCATCCGGCTCACCCCGGCCGGAGCGCTGCTCGCCGACCGAGCGGCCGAGATCCTCGGCCGCATCGACGCCGCCGACGCGGAGCTCTCCGCCCACGTGGGGCTGAGCGCCGGACGCGTGCGCCTGGCCGCCTTCGCCTCGGCGATCGGCTCGCTCGTGCCGCAGACCGTCGCCACGCTGGCGGGCCGGCATCCGGGCCTGCAGATCAGCCTGACCGACACGCATCCGCCCGAGGCGATCGACCTGCTGCGCGCGGGCAAGGTGGAGGTCGCGATCATCTTCCGCTACGACGAGACGGAGCCCGAGCCGCCCGGCGTCCGGCTGCATCACCTGCTCGACGACCCGGTCTATGTGCTGTCGACGCGGCGCGAGCGCGGGCTTGGCTCGCTGCGCGACGCGACCTGGATCGCCGGGTGCGAGCGCTGCAGCAGCCACCTGCTGTCGCTGTGCGCCGACGCCGGGTTCGAGCCGCGGATCGGCTCGCGCTCCGACGACATGGTCGTCATGCAGGCGCTCGTGGCGGCCGGTCTCGGGGTCGCGACCCAGACGGGACTGGCGCTGCGCGCCCACGGCATAGACGGCGTCGTCGCGACCCAGCTCCCGGGCTCGCATCGCCACATCCACGCCGCGACCTACGGCGACCCGCCCGATCCGCCCGCCACCGCCGCCGTCCTGGCGGCCCTCGCCGAGGCGGCCGCTTCGGCGGTCACGACCTCCCCTTCGTAGTCGTTCATCACACCCTGAGGCGCCCCTTCGCCATCGCCGCGAGGAGGACCACGCACGCCACGATCGCTGCTGCTCCCGCCGCCGTCGACGCCGCCGAGCGCGAGATGTCGACGCCGGCGGCCAGGTACACCACCACGCCCGCGGGGATCCCCGCTGCCACCACGGCCAGGATCGCGAGCAGGCGGGGCGCGAAGACTCCCGGCTCGACGGGCCGGCTCCCGTGCTCGTCGAGCGACCAGTACGCGAGCTCGGCGGTGAGGAGGAGGCCGCTGCCGTAGATCACGGTACCGATCGACAGGCCGCCATCCGGTATCACGTGGAGCGCGCCGAGGAGCAGGACCGCGACGGGGATCGCCGCCGACCGCCGCGAGGACAGACCGAGACCCATGAGCAGGATCGCGGCGCCCGCACCGGCCACGACCGCCGCGCTGCCGTCGGTGTCGAGCGCGGCCGCGGCGCCGAGGCCCGCGGCCACGACGAGTGACCCCGCGGCGGTCGCTATACGCGCGGGACGGCTCGTGCGTGGCGCCGCGATGCGATCACCTCCTCGATCACGACATCGAGGTCGGTGTGCGGGCGCTCCCACCGCGCGACCGGCACGCCGAGGCGCTCGAAGCGTGCGCGCAAGGCCTCGCGCTGGAGCCGCCAGAGCCGCAGCAGCAGCTCGTGGGAGTCGGGATCCCCCACGGCCAACGGCGAGATCTCGATCACGGCGAGGTCGTAGCCGCGGGCGCGGAGATCGAGCAGCGCGCCGATCCCCCGCTCGTCGAGCAGTGGGCTCAGGGCGAGCACGAGTGCCCGCGCCGGCAGCAGGTGGCCCGGGACGTGCGTGATGTCCCGCCATCGGAAGCTCGACTTGACGTGGCTCTCAAGCAGTGCGTCGACGATGCGATACAGCTGCCTGGTCCCGGGGCTCCCCGCAAGCCAGCTCACGACCCCGCCGAAGCTCACGAGCGCGACGCGGTCGCGCCGTGTCAGATACCTCGAGGCGAGCGCAGCGGCGGCGTGGACCGCCGCATCGAGCGTTCCTGCCTCCGCGCGCTCGGCCTCGGCGAAGGTGTCGAGGAACAGCACGACGTCCGCGCTGTGCTCCGGGTGCTGCACGTTGACGAAGGGGACGCCGCGTCGGGCGCTCGCGCGCCAGTTGATGCTCCGCACGCGGTCGCCGGGAAGGAGCGGGCGCATGTCTGCGAACTCGATGCCCTCACCGCGCTCGCGGGAGACCTGGCTGCCGAGCACGGGCCGGTTGCGCAGCGGCGCGACGAGCCTCTGCAGGCGATCGACACGTGGGTACGCGCGAAGCTCCTGGGTCCCGCCGAGCGCCCGCTCGAGCGTGAAGGCGCCGAGCCGGTCGCGCGAGCGAACGACGACCGGCCCGAGCGAGACGAGACCCCAACGCTCGATCGTCAGGTCGAACCCGACGGCATGATGCTCACCCGCTGATTGCCAGCACTCGATCGGGCCCGCATGCGTCCGCACGCGCTCGGTCTCCGGCGGACGAACCTCGACGCGGGCGGGGGCCCCGCTGTTGTGGACGGTGAGAGTCGCGCGCACGCTCTCGCCCTCCAGAATGCGCTCGCGCTCCAGCTCCAAGCGGCCGTCGAGCGTGAGCGGCGCACCCATGAAGGCGGCGCCGAGAAGCACCACGAACGGCGTGGCGAGCACCGCGAGGTCGGGGCGGCCGAAGGCGAGCGCCCCGATGAGCGCGGTCGCCGCGAGCGCGGTGTAGACGCGCAGACGCGGCGAGAGCGACAGCGTCATCGTCAGTCGAGGACGCGGACTGGCGGCACGGGACAGCTGTCGAGGCAGTCGCGCACCACGTCCTCCGCGGCGACCCGCTGGATCCACAGCTCGGGACGCAGCATGACCCTGTGGGCCAGCGCCGGGAGAGCGATCCGCTTGACGTCGTCCGGGGTCACGAAATCGCGACCCTCCAGCGCCGCCCGTGCCCGTGCCAGCTTGAGCAGCGCGAGCGTGCCCCGCGGACTCGACCCCAGCTGCAGCTGGGGACTCTCACGCGTCGCCGTGACGAGGTCCACCGCGTACTCGAGGATCGCGCTGTCCGCGTGCACCTGTTCGACCGCTCGCTGCATCGCCAGCAGCTCGTCTCGCTCGACGATCTTCCGCAGCTCCACCTCGTCCTGGCCGCGGTCGAGGCGGCGTGCGAGCAGGTCGAGCTCGGCGTCGCGGTCCGGGTAGCCCACGCTGATCCGCAGCAGGAAGCGGTCGAGCTGCGCCTCGGGCAGCGGATATGTCCCCTCGTACTCGATCGGGTTCTGGGTGGCCAGGACGAGGAACGGACGCTCGAGCGGCCGAGTGCCGCCTTCGCCGGTCACCTGGCGTTCCTGCATCGCCTCCAGCAGCGCCGCCTGGGTCTTCGGGGGAGCGCGGTTGATCTCGTCGCCGAGCAGGATGTTCGTGAAGATCGGCCCGGGCTGAAAGCGCAGATCTCCGCTGCGCTGGTCGTAGACGGCCGACCCGGTCACGTCGGACGGCATCAGATCCGGCGTGAACTGCACCCGGGCGAAGCGCAGACCGGTCACGGAGGCGAACGATCGCGCGATCAGCGTCTTGGCGAGGCCCGGGTTGTCCTGGATCAGCACGTGCCCGTCCGCAAGCAGGCCGAGCAGGACCAGCTCCAGCGCGTCGCGCTTGCCCACGACCGCCAGCTCGACCTCGTCGAGGATCTGAGCGGCACGGGCGGCGACCTCGGAGAGCCCGCTCACAGCGCCTCCAGGGCGTCGAGGATCTCCGCGAGCCGGCGGGTAGGAATCCCGGGGGTGTCACGCCCCCGTGGCGCCGGTCGGTCGGGACGCACGAGGTCCCAGGCCGCCGGCCCGAGCAGGCGCTGCGCCTCTCCGGCGTCCCGGTCCAGCCCGAGGCCCCGCTGGGCGAGGCGCGCCTGGGCGATCTCGACGAGCACCGGCCGCAGGCGCGTATGGGCGCTCGAGCCGCTCTCGCCCGACCACGCAACGATGCGCTCGAGCCGCATGTACTGGGTCGGCCGCGGATCGGGCCTGATGCGAACGCTCTCGCGGTCGTCGGGCCCGCCGCCGCCGGCCGGCAGCTTGGCGAGCGCGGCCACGCCGGCCCCGGCCCCAGCGGCTGCGGCGAGGATGACCAGCGCCTCTGCTGCCACGCTCATGTCCGGGCCCACCGTCTCCTCGCGCGAGCAGGCACAGTGTGATGACCATAACCGCAAAATGCAGGGTCGAGGGCTTTATGCTCGACTCCTCCGATGCAGGCGAACGGCGTCCGAACCGCTGCGGTCGTGTTGGCGCTGACGACGCTCGTCAGCGCCGCGGCCATCGCCGGCAACGAGCCGGTGCGCCACTACCCGCCCGAGCCGCCCCAGCCGAGCCGCAGCGAGCTCGTCGAGATCGGAGTCATCACGTCAGGTTTCCCGGTTCCGGGCGCCCTGCCCCCGGAGGTCTACCCCTCCGACTGCTGCGGGCTGGACGGCGAAGCTGACCTGACCTGGTTGGTGGTGGTCATGACCGCGGCCGGCCTCGTCGGGTTGCTCGCCGTGGCCTTCGCGCTCGTGCCGCGGCTCCTGCGATGGCGGCCGAGGGGGCCTCACCTGAGGTGGCGGGGACTGCGGCGCCGGCACCCCGGCGAACGGCCGGCCGTGGAGCCCACCGTGGACGAAGCGCCGCCCGCGGACGCCGAGGCGCCGATGGCGTGGCGAGCGCTCGATTCGGCGGTCGTCGCACTGCGCGAGCCGGCCGACCCGCGCGGAGCGGTGATCGAGGCATACGCCCGGATGGAGGAGGTCCTCGCATCGCGGGAGCTCCCCCGGCGAGATCCGGAGGCGCCGCGCGAGTACCTCACGCGAGTGCTGCGCGAGCAGGGCATGCCGGAGCGCTCGCTGACGACGCTGACCGGGCTGTTCGAGGAGGCGCGATTCAGTCCTCATCCGATCCCGGCCGCGACTTCCGACCGGGCACGGCGCGAGCTGGAGAGCGCGCGGGATGCCATCCCGCGTGCGCGGCTCCTGAAGTGCGCCCGATGTCGCGGAACGCCGCCCGGATACATTCGGGCGCCATAGCCGCCCCGCGTCCGGGCGCCCCCTACCAGCTTCGCGGGGGTGGCTTGAACCCGCCGGTCTCAGGCCCGGTCGATGGCAACAGAAAGGACGGCCAGCCCTGAGACTGACCGCCCTTGCGATCCTGCGCTGTGGGTCTAGCTGTTGCTGCTGACCGGACCCCACGTGCCCTGCGGGGTGACGCAGTGCTCGGCCGGCGCGCGCTTGCACGCGTTGGCTGAGATGTCGGCCCCGGTCTGCTGTAAGCGCAGGTGGCCGATGCCGTCGAAGTCGCCGTTGAACGGGTTGTCCTCGGACCATCCATTGTGGATGTGGTTCGAGGCGACCGGGCGGGGTTGGCTCTAGCGCGCGCCCTCCGGGCAGCTCGGGGTACTACGGGCGGCGCGAGTCACTACTACGTGGGAAATGCCCCCGCCAGGAATCGAACCTGGAACCTTCGGATTAAGAGTCCGCTGCTCTGCCAGTTGAGCTACAAGGGCGCGGGTGCCAATGGTAGCCAAGGGCCTCGGCCCGGGCCACCCGCGGCTACTTCGGGCTCCTTCTTGGGCGTGGCGGTCGGCGTGGCGGAGCCCTGGTCCTGCTGGAGCTGCTGCGCGACCGCCTGCTGCTTGGCCTGGTCGAGCGAGTCCTTGAGGGTGTTGCGCTCGTCCTCCGGAGCGCGCTCGAGCGCCTCGTTGCGCGCGAGGTCGCCCTTGCGGGTCTGGCCGGCCTGGTAGGCGTAGATCGCCAGGGTCGCGTAGGTCGTCGCGGACGGCCTCGCCTCGGTGATGATCTCCTGCGCGGCCGCGGCGTCCGCCGGGCGGTTGAGGCCCGTCTGGTCGAACGCGCGCACCATCAGGCCCGCCACGCGGTCGTCGGGGTTCTTGGGCTCGAGCGCGAGGTACTTCTCCCACGCCAGTCGGCGGCCTGCGCGAGCTTGGCCTTGCCCGCCTCCGTGTAGGACGCGCGTGTTCGGGTCGAAGTTGTCGCCGATGCCGGCGCTCTGCACGCGGGCGCGGGCGAGCGCGGCCCAGGCCGCCGCGTTCTGCGGGTTGCGGCGCGTGGCCGCGGCGGCGTCCTTCTCGGCCTTGTCGAAGCGCTCGCTGCCGGTGTCGCCGCCCGAGGAGCCGGTGATCGCGTCGACCAGGCCGCCCTGCATCGCCCCGCCGCCGCCGATGCCGAACAGCACGAGGCCGCCGCCCATGAGCAGCGCCAGCGTGATGTAGACGATCTTGATGGTGCGGCGACGGCCGCGGCCTCTCAGGTCGAACAGCATCGAATCTCGTTACAGGTCCCGGTCTGGATGGAGCTCGTCGTCGCCCGCGGAGGCCTCCTCAGCCTCTTCGCGGGCCCGGGCGCGGGCGGCGCGCCGGTCGAGCAGCGATGCGAAGAGGATAGAGCCCTCATAGAGCACCCACAGCGGAGCGGCCAGGATCAGCATCGTGACGGGGTCCTGGCCCGGCAGCAGCGCGGCGATGATGGCGATGACCACGATCGCGTAGCGGCGGCCCTTGCGCAGCTGTGCCGGGGTGATCACGCCCAGTCGCGTCGCCGCGAGGATCCCGACCGGGATCTGGAACAGCGCGCCCATCGCGATCAGGACCATGATCGAGAACGAGTAGAAGTCCCGCGCCTGCAGCAGGATGTCGTAGGAGTCGTCGTTGAAGTTCTGCAGGAAGTTGATCGCCGGCGGCAGCACCATGAAGTACGCGAACGCGACGCCGGCCGCGAACAGGAACGGCACGCCGAGCAGCAGCGGCACCGCCACGTCGCGCTCGCGCGGCGAGAAGGCGGGCAGCACGAACGCGTAGGCCTGGTAGAGCAGCAGCGGCATCGCCAGCAGCAGCGCCGCCCAGGCCGCCACCTTGAACGTCGCGGTGAACGGCTCGCCGACCCCGAGCGTGACCGGCCGCTTGGCCGTCAGCTCCGGCGTCGCCGCCGCGGTCGCCCGCGCGTCCTTCGCCAGCTGCGCGAACATCGCCCGCGTGTCGGCGCTGAGGCCGTCGTCGGTCGCCAGCGCGCCGAAGGCGGCGGCCTCCTTGAGGTAGAGCGCCTTCTGCTTCTGCTGGAAGTTGGCGGCCCGCTCGAACGGGTCCTCGCTGCCGGCCTTGAAGGCCGTCTTCTCGAGCGGCCGGTTCATGATGTCCAGCAGCGTGTCGTTCTGCCAGAAGGCGACGCCGAAGCAGACGAGGAACGCCGCGACGCAGATGAGCAGCCGCGTGCGCAGCTCGTCGAGGTGCTCGACGAGGCTCAGGCGCTCGTCGTAGCCGACCGGCCTCAGCGCGGCGCGGGCCATGCGTCGATCCGGCCGGGCGCGCCGCTAGGAGCGCCGCTCGGAGACGACCTCGCCCTCGAGCGGGGCCTGCTCGCCCTCGGGGCGCCCGAGGGCCGCCTCGGTCTTGCGGCGGTTCGCGGCGGCCGCGTCGTCGTCGTCGTCGTCGTCGTCGCGCCCGCCCTTGCCGGAGATCGAGTCCTTGAACTCGCGCATCCCGCTGCCGAGCTGCTTGCCGAGCCCGGGCAGTCGCTTGGGGCCGAAGATGAGGAGCACGATCACCAGGACGATGATCAGCTCTGTTGGTCCGATGTTGGGCACTGCGAAACCCCGTTGGTCGTTGGCCGTTGAGGACCCTTACGAAGCGTAGCGCCCCCCGGTTGCACGGATGTACGAGTCAAGGATCTCCGCGGGGCGCCGATCAGGAGGGCAGCAAGCCACTCCCTCCAGAGACCATGAGCCACTCCGACCCCAACAGCCAGTACGTCCGCCGCGTCGTCCTTCCGTCCGGCCGGGCGATCGAGGTCGTCTACTTCGAGAACCTCGCCGAGGCCGCCGCCACCGAGCCGCTGCCGGCGCGCGAGCGGAGCGGCCAGGACGAGCTGCACGTCTGCCCCGACTGCGACCGCGAGCTGGTCTTCCCCGTCGAGTGGTCCGAGGTCTCCCCGACGCACTGGGAGGTCCTCCTGCGCTGCCCGAACTGCGAGTGGAACGACCTCGGCGTCTTCGACCAGCCCACGGTCGACCGCTTCGACGACGAGCTCGACCGCGGCACCGAGGCGCTCATGCGCGATCTCAAGCGCCTGACCCAGGCGAACATGGAAGACGAGATCGACCGCTTCGTCAGCGCCCTGGGCGCCGACGCGATCCTGCCGGAAGACTTCTAGGCGCTACGCGAAGCGGTCGACGACGCCGTCGGCCACCAGCTCGAGCGCTCCCTGCTGGGCCTCCGGGAGCGCCGGCAGCGCGGCCTTGGCCGCCTCGACCATCTCCAGCGCCTCCGCGCGCGCGAGCCTCCAGCGCTCCCGTGGCGGCGATCGCGTCGCAGACCTGCTCCGCCTGCTGCGGCGTGCGGACGCTCGCGCAGGTCGAGCGCGGCGAGCTCGGGATCGCGCTCGCGGGCCAGGATCAGCGGCAGCGTGACCGTGCCGTCGAGCAGGTCGGTGCCGCGGTGCTTGCCCGTGCGCTCGGCCGGGCCGGAGACGTCGAGCACGTCGTCGAGCAGCTGGAAGGCGAGCCCGATCGAGCGCCCGAAGCGGCCCAGCACCTCCACGTCGGCGGCGCCGCCGAGCGCCCCGAGCCGGCACGCGGCCTCGAACAGCCGCGCGGTCTTGAGGTCGCAGCGCCGGTCGTAGCGCTCGCGCGTGATCGTGGCGTCCCAGGCGTCCTCGCGCTGCAGCAGCTCGCCCTGGGCGAGCGCCGACGAGGCGTCGGAGAGCACCCGCACCGCCTCGGCGCTGCCGCCGGCCGCCAGCTCGGCGAACGCGCGCGAGAACAGCAGGTCGCCGGTCGCGGTCGCCATCGCGCGGCCCGCGGTGGCCACGACGGTCGGCCGCCCGCGCCGCAGCGGCGCGGCGTCGAGCACGTCGTCGTGGACGAGCGTCGCGGAGTGCACGAGCTCGACCGCGACGGCGGCGCGCAGCACCCCGTCGACGTCGCGCGGCTGCGGCCCGGCGGCCACGAACACGAGCAGCGGCCGCAGCCGCTTGCCGCCGGCCGCGATCGTGCTGCCCGCGTGCTCGGCCAGCACCGCGCCGTGCGAGCGGGCCAGCTCGGCCAGCCGCGCCTCGAGGCGCTCCATCAGCTCCGGGACGTGCGCGCCGCCCGCCTCGATCACCGCGGCGACCGACTCGGCGCTGGCCATCAGCGCCCTCGTCCCGGAGTGCAGGGCGATGATGCCGCCCGCGGTGAGGATCCAGCGCACGTCGACGAGGCCCGCGGCGGCCAGCTCGGCGCCGAGCGCCTGCGGGCCCGGGAAGCGCTTCACGGAGCTCGGCAGGTACGTGTAGGCCTCGGGCTCGGCCGCCAGCTTGCCCAGCAGCGGCACGATCCGGTCGAACCAGAGCGAGAAGAACGTCGACAGCGGCGGCTTCTGCGGCGTGGTGATCTCGAGCACGACGACGCGGCCGCCCGGGCGCACGACGCGCGCCATCTCGCGCAGCCCCTGCGGCAGGTCGGAGAAGTTGCGCGCGCCGAAGCCGACCGTGGCCGCGTCGAAGGCTCGCGTCCTCGTAGGGCAGCGCGAGCGCGTTGCCCTGCTCCCAGGTGAGCGCCGGCGCCTTCCGCCGCGCGACCTCGAGCATGCCGTCCGAGAAGTCCGACCCGACCACGGACGCCCCGCGCGAGGCCAGCTCGATCGCGAGGTCCCCGGTGCCCGTGGCGACGTCGAGCGCCCGCGAGCCCGGCCCGACGCGCGCCAGGTCGGCCGCGCGCTCGCGCCAGCGGTGGTGCAGCCCCGCCGTCATGACGGAGTTCATGAGGTCGTACGGGCCCGCGATGCGGTCGAACATCGCGCGGACCTGCCCCTCCTCGAGGGTGCCGCTGCGGGCGCCGGCGCTCATTCGGGGCCGGTACTCGCCGGATTCTGATCCTGCTCGCCCTTGAGCTGCGACAGGAACGCCACGAGCTGCGCTTCTTCTCCGGGTCGAGCTCCCGGTAGGACGGCATCGGCGCCGTCGGGTTCTCGAGCGTGCGCTGGATCGCGCCGGGCAGCAGCTTGTCGCCGATGTCGGTCAGCTCCGGGCCCGGGACCGTCGTTGCCGTTCTCGCCGATCTTGTGGCAGGCGAGGCAGCCCGACTGGGCCACGACCAGCTTGCCCGGGCTCGTACTCCGCCGCGACCTCCATGTCGATCTCGTTCGGCGAGCCGGCCGCCGCGCCGAGGTAGGTCAGGTAGCCCATCGCGCAGATCACGAAGAGCGCCGTGACCATCGCGATCGGGCGCCGCTCGGGCCGCCGCTCGGGGCCGCGGTCGACGAACGGCAGCAGCAGCATCAGGATCATCAGGATCGTCGGGACCCCGATGGTCGCGAGCGGCACCAGCAGCGCGGGCTTGATGATGCGCAGCAGCTCGAACAGGAAGAAGAAGTACCACTCGGGCCGCGGCACGTAGGTGGTCGTCGTCGGGTCGGCCTTCGGGCCCAGCTCGGCGCCGAAGACGATCGACATCACGATGATCGAGATCAGCACCACGACCGCCATCACGGAGTCCTTGGCCACCGCGTAGGGGAAGAACGGCTTCCCCTTGGCCTTCAGGAGCGAGTACTCGCGGAGGTAGGCCTCCTTCTCGCGAGTGTTCATACGCGGTCCTCGTCGAGCCGCTCGTCGCCGTTGGCCTTCAGCCACGGCGGCGCGGTCGTGCCGAGCTTGGCGACGAGGTACAGGTGCGCGCCGATCAGCGCGGCGATCGCGCCCGGGAGCAGCATCATGTGGATCGCGTAGAAGCGCGACAGCGTCGTCGCACCGAACTCCGCGCCGCCGCGCAGGAAGTCCGACAGGTACGGGCCGACCACCGGGCCCGTGCCGTTGATGTTCACGCCCACGATCGTGGCCCAGTAGGAGCGCTGGTCGAACGGCAGCAGGTAGCCCGTGAACGACATCACCATCGTGAGGATCAGCAGCACGCCGCCGATCACCCAGTTCAGCTCGCGCGGGTACTTGTAGGCGCCGAAGAAGAACACCCTGGCCATGTGCAGGAAGACCAGGACCACCATCACCGTCGAGCCCCACTTGTGCATGCCGCGCACGAACTCGCCGAGGAAGACCTCGTTGGTGAGGTGGCGCACCGACTCGTAGGCGCCGCCGGCCGCGTCGGGCCGGTAGTACATCGCCAGGAACACGCCGGTCACGGCCTGCGAGAGGAACGCGAACATCGTCGCGGAGCCCAGGGTGTAGAACCAGTTCGTGCCCTTGGGCACCTTGCGGAACATCAGCCAGCGCAGGCCGCCGGACAGCGACGTGCGCTCGTCGACCCAGTCGACCGCGGAGATGCCGGCCTCGCGGGCCTGCTCGACCGGGCCGGGGCGCTTGTCGTCGCCGGGACGCTGCGGACGCCCCTGGAGGGCGTTGGGAAGCGGCGGGGCCGGGAGCTTGGGCAGCTTCATCTCAGGGTCCTAGTCGAGCTTCGGGGTCGAGAAGCGGCCGGGGTACATGTACTGGCCGATGCCGTCGAGCGCCTGTCCGGGATCGCGGTAGCTGGGGAAGCGGCGGAACTCGGAGTTGACCGAGTAGCGCGGGCCGACCTGCACCTGGCCGTCGCGCACGCGCACGTAGAAGCGGTCGAGCGGGCGCACCGGCGGGCCGCCGGAGACGCCGCCGTCGAAGTCGTAGACGCCGCCGTGGCAGGGGCAGATGAACTTCTTCGAGGCCTCGACGAAGCGCACGGGGCAGCCGAGGTGCATGCAGCGCGTGGAGATCGCGAAGAAGTCCTCCGTCGTGCCCTCGTGCAGCTGCTCCGGGTTCGGCGGCCGGTCGGCGTCGGTGCGCTCGCGCATGTAGATCGTCGTCTTGCCGGTCTGGCCGATGCCGGTGACCTCGGTGATGACCTTCGGGACGTAGGTGTCGTCCGGGAAGTCCTCCGGCGCGCCGACCGACTGCCACCTGACCTCGGGCCGATCGAAGATCGCCGAGCCCGCCGCGAAGCCGAGCGCAGGCAGCGCGAACGCCGACACGGCGACGGCGCCCGCGCCGTGCACGGTCAGCGTCATGAAGCGCCGGCGCGTGACCGTCTCGCCCTCGAAGGCGCCGGCGATGTCGCGGTCGGCGGTGTACTTGGACTTGGGAGTCTTGCGAGGGTCAGGCACGAACGGGCGTTCCGATCGGAAGGGACGGCGAACAATATCGCCCGAGAGGGCGGCCGGGCAGCCTAGTCGGCGCCGCCCAACGCGGTCCTGGCGTGGCGCCACGCCGCCTCTGCGCGGTCGGGCGCGTCCTCCGCGTGAGCACTCGCACACTCCGAGATGAGGTCGGCCAGCACCGCGACGGCGCGCAGATCGCCGCGCTCGGCCAGCAGCGCCAGCCCGAGCGCGTACAGCCGGTCCCCGGCGAGCAGCGCCAGGTCGCGGTCCTCCGTGCGCAGGACTCGTCCCTGACCGTAGTGCTGCTCGTAGCCCTCGCGGATCGCGGCGAGCACCGCGGCGTAGGTGCCCTCGCCGTCGCCCGGCGCGTCCGGGTCCACGGCGGCGGCCAGCAGCCCGCCCTCGGCCGCGCAGCGTCTCCGCGAGGCTCACGCCGAGATCTCGTCGAAGGCGGCGGCCGCGGCCTCGACCGTCCGCGTCAGGTGCTCGGGCGTGTGGGCCAGCGACGGGAACCAGGCCTCGAACTGCGACGGCGGCGGGTAGACGCCGCGGGCCAGCAGGGCGCGGCACCAGGCGCCGTAGGCCTCGGTGTCGCAGGCGGCGGCGCCCGCGTAGTCGTGCACGGGCCGCTCGGAGAAGAAGACGGTGACCAGGCCCGTCGTGTGCGCCACCTGGACGGGGCGCGGGCCGGCGGCCTCGCGCAGGCCGTCGGCGAGCTGGCGCGTGATCTCCGAGAGCTGCAGGTAGGCCTCCTCGCCCGAGCAGCTGCAGCGCGGCGCGGCCCGCGGCGACCGCGAGCGGGTTGCCGCTCAGCGTGCCGGCCTGGTAGACGCTCCCGGCCGGCGCGACGAGCTCCATCAGCTCCTTGGCGCCGCCGTACGCGGCGGCGGGCAGGCCGCCGCCGATCACCTTGCCCATCACGGTCAGGTCGGGCAGCACGCCGCACAGCTCCTGCGCGCCGCCGTGGGAGACCCGGAAGCCCGTGATGACCTCGTCGAAGACGAGCAGCGCGCCGTGCTCCGTCGCCAGCTCGCGCAGCAGCTCGAGGAACCCGGCGGCCGGCGGGACGAGGCCCATGTTGGCCGGGTAGGGCTCGCACAGGACCGCGGCGAAGTCGTGCTCGGGCGAACGCGGCGCGCACGGCGCCGGGGTCGTTCCACGGCACGACGACCGTCGCGGCGGTGGCCGCCGCGGGCACGCCGGGGGAGGCCGGGATGCCCTGCGTGGCCAGGCCGGAGCCCGCCTCGGCGAGCAGGCCGTCCACGTGCCCGTGGTAGGCGCCGGCGAACTTGAGCAGCTTCTCGCGGCCGGTCGCGGCGCGCGCGACGCGGATCGCGCTCATCGACGCCTCCGTGCCCGAGGAGGTCATCCGCAGCATGTCGACCGCGGGCATGCGCGCGCACACCATCTCGGCCAGCTCGACCTCGCCGGCCGTGGCCGCCCCGAAGGTCGTGCCGAGCGCCGCCGCCTCGGCGATCGCCTCGAGCACGACCGGGTGCGCGTGGCCGTGGATCAGCGGGCCCCACGAGCAGACGTAGTCGACGTAGACGTTGCCGTCGACGTCGGTGAGCTCGGCGCCGGCGGCGCGCTCGACGAAGATCGGGTCGCGCCCGATCGAGCGCATCGCCCGCACGGGCGAGTTCACGCCGCCCGGCAGCACGTGCAGCGCCCGGCGGTAGAGCTCGGCCGAGCGCGTGTCGGTGATCGACGCCGTCAGGAGTGCTCCTCCTCCCAGCGGCGGAAGTCGTCGGTGAAGTAGAGCATCCGGACCTTCTTGAACTCCGTGCTCGAGTAGAGCGTGGCCCGCTCCTCGATGCCCGTCGCCTCGGCGATCGAGTCGAGGATCGCGTCGCACTCCTCCTTGGAGCGCCCGTGGGCCATCGTGAAGATCGAGTACGGCCAGTCGGCGTAGGTCGGCCGCTGGTAGCAGTGCGAGATGCCGCGGAAGGCGGCCATCCGGCGGCCGATCTCCAGCTCCCGCCCCTCCGGCACGTTCCAGACGCCCATGCCGTTGGCCGAGAAGCCCGCGCGGCGGTGGAAGAGGATCGCCGCCACGCGCCGCAGGCCGCCGCGCTCGCGCAGCGACTCGAGGCGGGCGAGCACCTCGTCCTGGCCCACGCCCAGCCGCTCGGCGGCCGGCGCGTAGGGCTCGGAGAGGACCGGCATCTTGCCCTGGGTGGCGCGGATCGTCGCGACGTCCTCGTCGGAGAGCTCGATCGGGTCGAGCTCCAGCGGCTCGACGGCCTCGCCGGCGGTCGACAGCGCGTCGGTGCCCTTCTCCATCTCGAGGTCCATGCGGATCTTGAACAGCTTCAGCGTCGGCAGCTCGCGGACGGACTCCGCGCCCGTGAGGCGCTGCAGGACCTCGAGCGTACCGCTCAGCCCGAGCTTGGAGCCGGGCTCCGTGGCGATCGTGAACCACAGGTTGAAGTCGTGGTTGCGCAGGTAGTTGTGCGTGACGCCCGGGTGCGTGTTGATGATCTTTGCGGCGCGGTGCGGGACCTCCGGGTCGACCTTCGCGGCGACCAGCATCGAGGAGTAGCCGAGCGCCCGCGTGTCGAAGATCGGCGTGATCTCGCGGATGATGCGGCCGTCGAGCAGGCGCTGGACGCGGCGCATCACCTCGTCCTCCTCGAGGCCAGCGAGCCCGGCCACGTGGGCGAAGGGCCGCCGCACGAGCGCGAACTGCCCCTGCATCAGGTTCAGCAGCTGCTTGTCGGTCTCGTCGAGCGGGATGGCGGAGCCGTCGCGGCGGCTGCGGACCTTCATCGAAGCCATGTGGCGACGTCCTTGGCGTGGTAGGTGATGACGATGTCGGCGCCCGCGCGGCGGATGCCGGTCAGCGCCTCGAGCACGGCCGCGCGCTCGTCGATCAGGCCCTGCGCGGCGGCGGCCTTGATCATGGCGTACTCGCCGCTGACGTTGTAGGCGGCCAGCGGCAGCTCGGTGGTCTCGCGGATGCGCCGGATCACGTCGAGGTAGGGCAGCGCGGGCTTGACCATGACCACGTCGGCGCCCTCGTCCTCGTCCAGGCGCGCCTCGCGGACGGCCTCGCGCGCGTTGGCGGGGTCCATCTGGTAGCCGCGGCGGTCGCCCATGGCGGGCGCGGAGTCGGCCGCCTCGCGGAACGGGCCGTAGAAGGCGGAGGCGAACTTCGCGCTGTAGGCGATGATCGGCGTCTCGGAAAGGCCGTGCTCGTCGAGCGCCGCGCGCAGCGCCCCGACGCGCCCGTCCATCATGTCGCTCGGCGCCACGGCGTCCGCGCCGGCCTCGGCCTGGGAGACCGCGGTGCGGGCGAGCAGCTCGAGCGTCTGGTCGTTGTCGACGACGCCGTCCGGCCGCAGGACGCCGCAGTGCCCGTGGCTCGTGTACTCGCACAGGCAGAGGTCGGCGATCACCAGCAGGTCCGGGTGGGCGGCCTTGATCGCGCGCGTGGCGAGCTGGATCACGCCCTCGTCGTCGTAGGCGCCCGTCCCGAGCTCGTCCTTGGCGGCCGGCAGGCCGAACAGCAGCACGGCGGGGATGCCGAGCGCGTGGGCGGCGCCCGCCTCCTCGACCGCGCCGTCGATGCTGAGGTGGTCGATCCCCGGCATGGACGGGATCGGGGTGCGCTTCTCCCCGCCCGCCACCACGAACATCGGGTAGACGAGATGCGCGGCCGACAGCTCCGTCTCGCGCGCGAGCCCGCGCAGGGGCGCGGTCGCGCGCATGCGGCGCAGGCGGGTTGCGGGGAAGGCCATGGCCTTCGAGTCTAGGGCCGTTACACGAAGCGTCGCAAAGCCAGGCGCGCGAGCACCGAGAAGCCGAGCGTGAGCGCGAGCAGATGCGCCAGCGGGCCCGCGAGGGCGCCGCCCGAGATCGCGGCGTCGAGCGCCTCCAGGGCGGGCTTGAACGGGAACACGGACGAGACGGCGTCGATCACGCTGTAGAGCGTCTCGTCGACGGCGCCGGACGGCACGAGCGCGAGGAAGGCGACGGGCAGGGAGAGCGCGAAGGCCAGCAGCGAGGCCGCCTGCACCTCGCGCGCGAGCGCGCCGATCGCCGTCCCCATGGCCGCGAACCCGAGCCCGCCCGCGGCCAGGGCGAGCACCCACGCGGGCGCGCGCGCCCAGTCGAGGCCCGTGAGGGCGGCCAGCCCGCACAGCATCAGCAGGCACACGCCGAGGGCGCACAGCGCGGCCAGCAGCACCTTCTCCGACAGCAGCGCGGTGCGCGACACGAGGCCGCGGACGAGCCGGCCGAAGGCGTGCTGCGTCGCGCTCGAGCGCGAGCAGACCGGCGGCGAGCAGCAGGGCCACGAACATCAGCGAGACGGTCACGGCGACCGCGACGAAGAAGGAGCTCAGCGATGACGTGGCGCCGCTGACGTTCCTCTGCTTCACGTCGACGGGGGAGCCGATCGTGCCCAGGATCGGCTTGGAGACGTCGAGGTTGTCGGCGGCCAGGCGCGCGAAGCGCGCGACCTGCGTGAGCGCCACGCGCTCCGGCGCGTCCTCCGGGAGGCCGCGCACGGCCGCCTCGATGATCGCCTGCGATCGCCGCAGGCCGAGGATGTCGACCGTCCCGATCAGCGGCAGCGCGACCTCCCCGCCCGTCACGATCACGTCGATGTAGCCCGCCGCCTCGCTGAGCACGGCGTCCGAGAGCGCGTCGTTGGCCTCGGCCAGACGCGACTGGATCGTGCTCTCCACGAGCTGGCGCTTGAGCGGGTCCGACGCGTTGTAGTACACCTCGATCTGCGGCGGGTCACCGCCGGCGAGCCCGAGCGTCGCCCGCAGCCGCTCCGCGGCGTCCTCCGGGAGCACGATCGCGCCCAGCACCTCGCCGTCGCGGACCTTGGCGATCGCCTCCTCGCGCGAGCGCACGCGCACGGGATCGATCGCCTCGAACAGCCGCGGCGCGTAGTCGGCCACGTCGAGCCGCTTGCCGCCGATCGAGAACTCGCTCTCGCCCTGCGGCACGAGGTTCGCGAAGGCCACCTTCGGCTTCTCCGGCGGGCGGTCGAGCGCGAGCCCGACCAGCAGCGAGATCGCGATCGGATAGACGATCAGCAGCCCGACCAGCAGCGGCGAGCGGCGCAGGATCTGCAGATCCTTGAGCAACAGCCAGCGCATGCGCTCAGTGGCCCTTGTCGTGCAGGAAGCGGACGAAGGCGGACTCGAAGTCGGAAGCAGTGCCGACCACCCGCTCGAGCTCCGCGGGCGTGCCCGTGAACAGCAGCTCGCCGTCGGCCAGCACGAGCACGCGGTCGGCGTAGCGCTCGGCCTCGCCGACGTCGTGGGTGGAGTAGACGACGGCCGTGCCCTCGGCCGCCAGCCCGCCGATGAAGCTCCACAGGCGCTCGCGCTGGCGCGGGTCCAGCGACGCCGAGGGCTCGTCGAGCAGCAGCGCGGCGGGGCTGCGCAGCAGGCCGATCGCGATGTTGACCCGCTGCTGGTTGCCGCCCGACAGCCGCCCGACCTCGTCGCCGGAGCGCGCGGCCAGGCCGGTCTGCTCGAGCATCCGCGACACCGCGTCCTCGACGTCGCCGACCTTCTCCAGCCGCGCGAACAGCCGCAGGTTCTCCGCCACCGACAGCTTCGCGTACAGCGCCGGCTGCTGGGGCACCCAGCCCACCTGCTCGGGCGGGAGCGAGACGGAGCCCGCGGTCGGCGCCAGCGCGCCCGCGAGGATCTGCAGCAGCGTGGTCTTGCCGGCGCCGTTCGGGCCGATCACCGCCACGAGCTCGCCGTGGCCGGCGCCGAACGTGACGTCGCGCAGCGCGGCGCGATCGCCATAGCGCTTGCTCACCCCGTCGGCGCGCAGGGCGGCGTCGGCCGTCGTCGCCACGGCTACTGGGGCGCCGACGCCGTCGCCGACGCCGCTTCGTCGGCGTCGCCGAGCTCGGTCCCGCAGCGCGGGCAGGCGTCGTCGCCGGGGCGGCGCGGCGCCCCGCACTCGGGGCAGCGAGGACCCTCCTCGGCCTCCGCGGGTGGCGACGGCCCCGCTGTCGGTTCGGAGGCGAACGATGGCCCGGCAGGCGCCACGGCGGGCAGGTCCCACGCCTCCAGGCGCACGTGCCGGCGCATGTAGACGGTCGTCTCGCGCAGGATGGCCGCGATCGGCAGCGCGATGAACGCGCCCAGGAACCCGTACAGCTGCCCGCCGAGCAGCAGCGCGAAGATCACCAGCAGCGGGTTGATGCGCAACGCCTGGGAGAAGACGGTCGGCGCGACGATGTGGCCCTCGATCTGCTGCAGCGCCGTGAACGCGATCACCAGCCACAGCGCGTCGAGCGGCTCCCCGCTGAAGAGCGCGATCATCACGGGCGGGAACGCGCCGATGGCCGGGCCGATGTAGGGGATCAGCTCGGCGAACCCGTACCAGGCGCCGAACGCCACCGCGTACGTCTTGCCCTCGGGGAAGATCCCGAGCGAGCCGAGGACCCACAGCAGCACGCCGGCGCTCGTGCCCATGATCAGCGAGAACAGCAGCTGGCCGCGCACGTAGCCGAACACCGCGGCCTGGATGCGGGTCGGGAAGTCGTCCTCCGGCGTGCCGTCGCCGCGGGGCACGAGCGAGCGCACGGCCTGGCCGATGCGCTCGCCGTAGAGCAGCATGTAGACCGAGAGCACGATCACGAGGATCAGCGCGATCGAGGCCTCCACGAGGATCTGCAGCGCGTCGCTCGTGAACGAGACGAGCTCGCCCGACCCCTCCGAGAGGTTGCGCCCGAGCGTCTGCAGCGCGGTCGAGCCCTCCTCCTTGACCCGGACGTCGACCCCGTTGCGGTCCAGCCAGCCCTGGAAGTCGGCCAGCGACGCGTTCGCGTCGTCGACGATCTCGGGGACGTTGCGCTGGAACGCCGACACCTGGTCGGAGATCGGGTTGGAGAGCAGGAAGCCGATCGCCGTCACGACGAGGACGACGCACACCATCACCGTGAGCACCGCCAGCCCGCGCGGGAACCGCGCGCGGCGCAGCAGGGTGACGAACGGGTTGAGCAGCAGCGCGATCAGCGCGGCGACGACGAACAGCAGCAGGATCGGCCCGGCCGCACGGAGGATCGCCACCATGCCGAGAAGGGCCAGCGGCAGCAGGACGAGCTGCACCCAGCGCGGGAGCACCACGGGCTCGACGCGCGCGGGCGGCGGGGTGTCCGGATCCGGGAGCGTCGGCATGGCAACGACAAGTATGCGCTGCGCGCCCGATAGCGTCTGCGCCCAATGGCGACGGGGACCTCGATCCTGTTCGTTGGCGACGTCGTCGGCAGGACGGGGCGACAGGCGCTGCAGGCGGTGCTTCCCGTGCTGCGCGAGGAGCTGGACCCGGCGTTCGTGGTCGTCAACGGTGAGAACGCGGCGGGCGGCATCGGCATCACGCCCGAAGGAGGCCGACGCGCTGTTCGCGATGGGCGCCGACGTCATCACGCTCGGCAACCACACCTACCGCCACCGCGAGATCTGGCCGTACCTCGACGAGCGGCGCGAGATCCTGCGGCCGGCGAACTACCTGCCGGGCCAGCCGGGCCGCGGCACCTGCGTGGTGGAGCGCGGCGGTGTCGCGCTCGGCGTGATCAACCTCAGCGGCAACCTGTACATGCAGGCCGGCAGTCCCGCGCTGGTCACCGTCGACGACGCGCTGCGCGAGGTCTCCGGCGCCGACCACGTGCTGGTCGACATGCACGCGGAGGCGACGAGCGAGAAGGTGGCGCTGGGCTGGTACCTCGACGGCAAGGTGACCGCCGTGGTGGGCACCCACACGCACGTGCCGACGGCCGACGCCCGCGTGCTGCCGGGCGGGACCGCCTACATCACCGACGTCGGCATGACCGGGGCGCGCGGCGGCGTGATCGGCGTGCGGCGCGAGCAGTCGATCGCGGTCATGCGCACGCACATGCCGATGCGCTACGACTCCGCCGAGGAGGACCCGTGGGTCAACGCGGTGCTCGTGCGGGCGTCGCGGCCGCGGCGGGCGGACTCGATCGATCAGGTCCTGCGAGCAGCGCCACCCACGTGAGCGGGGCGAACCAGACCAGGTAGAGGTAGAACCAGTGGTCCGCCGTCAGCTGGAGCGCGATCAGCACGGCGGCGGCCAGCGCGGCCAGCGCCCTGACGCCGGCCGCGCGCAGGAACGCCACCCCGACCGCGAAGCCCGCGGCCGCCAGCTGCGCCGCGATCTGGAGCCCGTCCGGGAGCTCGTAGAGCCCCCAGATCGAGAACGGCGAGTCGCGGTCCTGCTGGAAGCCGAGCGTGCGCTCCCACAGCACCGACAGGTCGAACGGCGCCAGGGCGAGCGCCGCGACCGCGGCGAACGCCGCCCCGAACGCGAGCAGCCGGCGCGGCCGGTAGGCCGCGAACAGCGGCGCCAGCGCGAGCGGCGCCAGCTTCGCCAGCCCGGCGAGCGCCACCAGGGCGCCGCGCGCGGCCGGCCGTGAGACCGCCAGCAGCGCCGCGAGGACGAGCAGCGCCACCAGCGCGTCGTTGGCGCCCGAGTTGGCGACCATCAGCGTGAACGGGTAGCTCATCCACAGGTAGGCGAGCAGCACGCCCCCGAGCCGCCACAGCAGGGCGGCGCAGCCGAGGTCGAAGGCGACCGCCGCCGCGTGGGCGGCCGGCAGGTCGTCCCACGTCCCGCTCGTCCAGGGGAACAGCAGCTCGAACGGGACGTAGGCCACATAGTTGACCGGCCCGTACGTGTCGCCGTGCTCGTTGTCGGGCGGGAAGGCGCCGTAGAGCGCGTCCCCGCCGGCCAGCCGGTCCGCGCCGATCACGCTCGCGTAGCCCACGTCGATGACGTTGCCGTCGGTCACGTTGAGCACGACGCGGAACGCGGCGAGGAAGGCCACCGCCAGCAGCAGGAAGCCCGGGCCCACGAGCAGCCGCGGCGGCGGCGCGGGCGGTCGCCGCGCGACGATCACCATGCGCACGAGCAGGTAGCCGAGCAGCGGGTAGGCGCTCGGCACGGACACGTCGAGGTCCGCCGCGCCGAAGAACGCGTAGGGGACCGAGAACGCCAGCAGCACGGCGAGGTCGAGGTGCAGCAGCCGCAGGGGCGGGCGCGCGAACGGCAGCACGAACAGCACGCACAGCCCGATCCACACCCACGGCGCGTTGACCGAGCGCCCGAACTGGCCCGGGTAGCCGCGCGCCATCGGCCACTCGACCTGCACGCCGGTCCACGCCTCCAGCACGCGCCGGTCGCGGTCGCTGATCAGCACCTGGGCGATCTCCTCGCGCCGCGGCTGCGCGCGCGTCGGCGGCAGGAACCACGACGCCTGCCAGCGGCCGGAGGGTGCGACGTATGCGCGCGCGTAGGCGGGCGGGTTCGCCTCCAGGGTCTCGCGCACCTCGGGCCGGGCGGCGGCGATCCGCAGCGCCTCGCGCGCCGTCATGGCGCGGCCGGGCGGCGGGCGGTCGTAGGACTCGGGCTCGACGAGCGCGCCTTGCGCGCGCACCGTGGTGCCGGCGGTCTGCGCATGGGCGGGCGCGGCGACCAGGACGGCGGCGACCGTCGAGAGCAGCGCCGCCGCGCGCCGCACCGGATCAGCCCTGCTCGACGCCGAAGTGCTCGTCGATCATCGGCACGACGTCGCGCAGCGACCACTGCTCGCGCGCGTCGGCCGAGGGTCCCGTCCCGCACCAGATCAGCGAGCCGAGCGAGTCGTTGGCGTGCAGCGCGCCGTGCGAGCCGCCGCCGACGTGATGCGCGCCGCCCCAGTCGAGGAACTCGTAGCCCGGGGAGGCGGAGGCGAGCAGCTCGCCCGAGGTCGAGCAGCGCAGCGCCGACCACGCGCGCCCCAGTGCGTCTGGGTAGACCGCGGAGTCGATCCGGCCCTCGCGCGCGGACAGCGCCAGCAGGTCGAGGTCGCCCTCGACGCTCCATCGCTCGCCGCGCAGGTCGGCCAGGTCGCCGCGGGGCGCGAAGCGCAGCTCCTTCGTCTCGTCGCCGCGCCGGCCGCGGATCACCGCCTCGCCGTCGGGGTGGTCGGTCATCCGCATCACGAGGTCGACGCCGTCGAGCGCCAGCAGCGTGCGCTCCGCGCGCGGAACGAGCTCGGCGCGCCGGTCGGGGTCGAGCACGTAGACCTGGGCGGAGCGCGACGCCGGGCAGACCGCGATGTCGCTCTCCACCGCGCGCGCCCGGACCCTGGAGGCCGGCTGCACGGCGAAGCCGTCGAAGGCGCGGAAGAGGTCGATCTCCTGCTCGACCTGCGACTGCGAGTGGTCCGAGCAGACGATCACGGCGTGGTCATCGAGGAACTCGTCGGGCCCGCCGGCGGCCTGCATCAGGCGGTCGATCTGCTTGTCGGCCTGCGCCAGCGAGGCGACCTGCGCGAACGGCCCGTTCTTGTGCGAGTGCGTGTCGTTGTCGGGCAGCGAGAGCAGCAGGAAGTCGAACAGGTCGTGCTCGATCAGGTACTCCCCGACGCAGCCCGCGTGCTGGTCGCGCACGCCGGGCAGGCCCATCTGCGACCGGCAGCCCGTCCGTCGCGAGGCGAACAGGTCGGCGTAGAAGAACTCCTTCGGCCCGTAGATGGCGTGCCGGAAGACGGCGGTGGCGAGCCGGGTGAGGGCCGTCTCGTTGGCCACCTCGTGGCGGTGGCGGCCGCGGTACATCAGGTAGGTGGTGCCCGCGGTGCGCACGCCGGCGTCGTCGAGGCGCTCGAACACCGTCGGGGTCTCCGACGAGAGGTGCTCGAGGTTCATGTTGTAGATCGTGTCGGTCAGCGACTGCTTGAAGCCGAACGCCTGGGAGGCCTTGAACGAGGTGCCGTACTCGACGTAGCGCGACTCGCCGCGGTGGTACCAGTTCATCGACGGGATGTCGTGGCGGTCGGGGCCCGTGCCCGTCGCGATCGAGGCGGCGCAGACGGGCGTCACCGACGGGAACGCCGCCACGCAGTCGTCCACGTGCTCGCCGCGCTCGATCAGCAGCTCCAGGGCCGGTGCCTTCCCGCTCGCCACCGCCCGCTCGAGCATCGCGGGCTTCATGGCGTCGACGACGGCGAGGACGAGCTTCTTCACCGCAGGATGCGCAGGCCGGCGTACTTCTCGCCCTCGCGCCGGCGGCCGCCGATCAGCAGCCACGCGAGGGCGCCGACGAGGAGCAGGGCGAGCGGCGGGAAGAGGATCGAGAGCCCGGCGCCGGCCAGCGCCGCGCTCTCGGCGTAGACGGGCAGCGCCGCGGCGGCCTCGGCGTCGAGGCGGCGGCGCACGCGGGCGAAGAGGTCGCGAGCCGCGGCGAAGCCGAGGGCGGCCGCCGCCGCGCCGAGCACGACGCCGGGGACGATCGTGTGGCCGCGATCGGCCAGCGAGCCGGCGGCCTCCAGCGCGCCCAGCAGCACGCACACCGCGGCCAGCGTCCAGACGAGCGGCACCGGCTCGACCGTGCGGTTGCGGCCGGCGTAGACCAGCGCGGCGGTGACGAGCACGGCGGCCAGCATGAACGGCCACGACTCGAGGAACGCGAAGTCCGTGCCGTCGAAGTCCAGGCCGATGTCCCGGGTCGCGAGGGCGCCCGCGAGCAGCACGGGCAGCATCGGGCGGATCCCGATGGCGGCGGCGATGCCGATCCCCTGCAGCAGGTCGAAGACGAATTCCATGGCCGAACCGAGGGGCGCTACGGTCCCTCGGAGCCGCATGACGATAGACGAGACGCCAAGGGGCCCGGGGCCCGGCGGCGAAACCCCGGGCATGCCCCCTCCGCGCTCCGGCGCACGCGACATCGAGCGCTATGCCGGCCTGTTCGCGCGCCGCACGCAGGTCATGAAGTCCTCCGCGATGCGCGACCTGATGGCGGTCACCGCGCGCCCGGAGGTCATCTCCCTCGCCGGCGGGCTGCCCGACACGAGCACGTTCCCGGCCGAGGACTTCACGGCGCTGATGGCGCACCTGGGCGCGCGCGACACGGCGCGCGCGCTCCAGTACGGCCCGACGGAGGGCCTCGACGAGGCCAAGGGCCCGATCGTGGAGGTGATGGCGGCCGAGGGCATGGAGGTCGAGCCGGACGACCTCCTCATCACCACGGGCGGCCAGCAGGTCATCGACCTCGTGTGCAAGACGCTGATCGACCCGGGCGACGTGGTGATCGCCGAGGGCCCGACCTACCCGGGCGCCGTGCCGTCCTTCGTCTCCTATCAGGCCGACGTGGTCCAGGTCGGGATGGATGAGGACGGGATGAGCATCGACCTGCTCGAGGAGGAGCTTGCGCGGCTGGACGCGCAGGGCCGCACGCCGAAGTTCATCTACACGATCCCGTCGTTCCAGAACCCCGCGGGCGTCACGATGTCGCTCGAGCGCCGCCGCCGGCTGGTCGAGATCGCCAACCGGCGCGAGCTGCTCGTGCTCGAGGACAACCCGTACGGGATGCTGCGCTACGAGGGCGATCCGCTGCCGACGCTGTACGCGCTCGACGGCGGCGAGTTCGTCATCTACCTCGGCACGTTCTCGAAGATCCTCTCGCCCGGCCTGCGGCTCGGCTGGTGCGCGGCGCCGCGGCCCGTGCTCGACAAGCTCAACCTCGGCAAGGGCGCCGCCGACCTGTGCTCCTCGCCGCTGTCGCAGCTGTTCGTGCACACCTACTTCGCCGAGCGCGACTGGCTCACCTACGTCCGCACGCTCACGGACCTCTACCGCCGGCGGCGCGACATCATGCTCGAGGCGCTCGCGGAGCACTTCCCGCGCGAGGCCACCTGGACGCGGCCCCAGGGCGGCCTGTTCATCTGGGCGCGGCTGCCGGACTTCCTCGACACCACGGACCTGCTGGCGCGCGCGCTGCGCGAGCACGTCGCCTTCGTCCCCGGCCGCGCGGCCTATCTCGACGGCCGCGGCGGCTCGGAGATGCGGCTGAACTTCTCGGGCGTGACCGACGACGCGATCCGCGAGGGCGTGCGGCGCATCGGCGAGGTCATCCGCGAGCAGGTCGCCCTCTACGGCACGCTGACGGGCGCCGAGCCGGCCCCGCGCGCCGCCGCGCCCGCCCGCCCGGCCGAGGAGCGGGGCTCCCAGGTGCTCCCGCTGCGCCGCAAGGCCGGATGAAGGTCGCGGTCCTCAAGGGCGGCGACTCGCTCGAGCGGCAGGTCTCGCTGCGCTCGGGCGCGCGCGTGGAGCACGCGCTCGACCGCCTCGGGCACGAGGTCGTCTCCGTCGACGTCGGCCCGGACCTGGTCGACCGGCTCGGCGAGGAGCGGCCCGACGTGGCCTTCGTGGCGCTGCACGGCCGCGGCGGCGAGGACGGGACCGTGCAGGAGCTGCTCGAGCTGCTCGGGATCCCCTACACGGCCTCGGGCCCGTCGGCGTGCATCCGCTGCATGGACAAGGTCGTGGCCAAGCACGCGCTGCGCGACGCGGGGCTTCCGACGCCGGACTTCTACGCCTTCAGCCAGGCGGCGTTCGAGGAGCTCGGCGCCGCGCGGGCGCTGCCGGCGATCGAGGAGCGCCTGGACTTCCCGATCGTCGTCAAGCCGGCCGGGCAGGGCTCGGCACTCGGGATCAAGTTCGCCGCCACCGCCGCCGACGTGCCGGGCGCGATCGTCTCCGCCTTCTCCTACGACACGAAGGTCGTGCTCGAGCGCCACGTGGCGGGGCGCGACCTGGCGGTGGCGGTGCTCGAGGGCCCGGACGGGCCGGAGGCGCTGCCCGTCGTGGAGGCGGTGCCACGGGGGGAGGACTTCTACGACTTCGAGGCCCGCTACGAGATCGGGCGCACGGAGTTCATCTGCCCGGCCTCGCTCCCGGACGCCGTCGCCGCGCGCGCCGCCGAGCTCGCGCTCGAGACCTACCGGGTGCTGGGCTGCTACGGCTTCGCGCGGGTCGACCTGATGCTCGAGGAGGCCACGGGCGAGCTGACGGTGCTCGAGGCCAACGTCATCCCCGGGCTGACCGACACGTCGCTGCTGCCGCTGGCGGCCGAGGCGGCCGGGATCGGCTTCGAGGCGCTGATCGCGCGCGTGCTCGAGCTCGCGGTGGCGCGGGCGCCGGCCTGAGCGGCCGGCCTACTGCTCGCCGCCGCGGAAGTCCTCGGGCGAGACCTGGTCGAGGAACTCCTTGAACTTGTCCACGACCTCCTCGGTGTCCTCGACCTCGTGCTCGAACTCGATCGCGGACTCCGCGATCACGTCCTCGGCGGCGAAGATCGGGGCGCCGGAGCGCACGGCCAGCGCGAGCGCGTCGCTCGGCCGCGAGTCGATCTCCACCTCACGGCCGGAGACCGTGAGCGTGATCGACGCGTAAAAGGTGTTCTCGCGCAGCTCGGTGACTGACACGCGGCTGCAGGCCACGTCGAGCTCGCCGAGCATGTCGAACAGGAGGTCGTGCGTCATCGGCCGCGGCGTGGAGGCGCCCTGGAGCTTCATCAGGATCGCTGCGGCCTCGGGATGGCCGATCCAGATCGGGAGGAACTTGTTCGTGTCGACGGCCTTGAGCAGGACGATCGGCTGCTTGCCGACCATGTCGAAGCTCACGCCGTAGATGACCATCTCCTGCACGGAGGACGCCTCGCCTTTCCCTCGTCCGGTGGGTCCTTCGGGTCGGCCAAGTATAGGCGGCGCACTAGTCGCCCTCGCGACGTGCTGCGGTGCGGTGCGCCAGGACGACGGAGGTCTCCACCTGGCGCTCGGGGATCGACCAGTACGTCCTCAGGAGCCGGTTCTTCTCCTCCGTGCCGACGGTCTCGAAGCCGTTGCGCTCGTAGAAGCGGATCGCCCACTCCGCCGCCGCCCACGTCCCCACGAGCAGCGGGCGCTCGGCCCGCGCGACGAGGTGCTCGAGCTGCTCCGCGCTCATGTACGGCTCGTGCCAGCGGTCGGCGGGGATGACGCCGCGGTAGGCCTCGGCGCCGGCGTTGACGATCTCGAGGATCGCCCCGCGCCGGTCGTCTCCAACGAGGAAGACCCGCCGCTCGAGCGGGCCCTGCGATGGGCGATGGTGGACTCGAACCACCGACCTCTTCCTTATCAGAGAAGCGCTCTAACCGACTGAGCTAATCGCCCCTGCGGCGCGATGATAGCGCCCGTGGGGGCCCGCCGTCAGGCGTGTTCGACGGCCCCGAGGCGCTCCGCCAGGGCCATCGCCTCGTCGAGCGACTCGAAGGCCAGCGTGACCTTGTAGCCCTCGCCCTTGGGGGCCACGCGGACGTCGGCGCCGAGCGCCCGGCCGAGGGTGTCGCCGAGCCGGCCGGCGGCCTCGACCTGGTCCGGGTGCAGCTCCGGGCCGCCGCGCGCGCGGCGGGCGGCGGGCTCCGAGCGGCCCTCGGCGGCGCGGGCCTGCGCCTCCGTGTGGCGGACGGTCCAGCCCTCGGCGACGGCCGAGCGCGCGAGGCGGCGGCGGTCGCCATGGTCGGAGGCCATCAGCAGCGCGCGGCCGTGGCCCTCTGTGAGCGTCCCCTCCGCGAGCAGGTCGAGCACGTCGTCGGGCAGGTCGAGGATCCGCAGGAGGTTCGAGACGGCGACGCGCGAGCGGCCCACGCGGCGGCCGACGTCCTCGCGCGTGAGCCCGAGCTCCTCGACCAGCAGCGCGCAGGCGCGCGCCTCCTCGACGGGGTTGAGGTCCTCGCGGGCCATGTTCTCGATCAGCGCGAGCTCGAGCGACTCCGCGTCGCCGTGCGGGCGCACGAGCGCGGGCACCGCGTCGAAGCCGGCGATCGCGGCCGCGCGCCAGCGCCGCTCGCCGGCGATCAGCTCGTAGGTCCCGCCGGCCACGGGCCGCAGCAGGACGGGCTGCAGCACGCCGCGCTCGCGCAGCGAGTCGGCCAGGGCGAGCAGCGCCGGCTCGTCGAACTCGCGCCGCGGCTGGCGCGGGTTGGGCGAGATCAGCTCGAGCGGGATCTCGCGCAGCTCGGGATGCTGCTCGCCGCCCTCGGCCGCCGGAACGGTCGAGGACAGGATCGCGGACAGGCCGCGGCCCATGCCGCGCGTGCGCTCAGCCACGGGAGGCCACCTCCTTGGCGAGCTCGAAGTACGCCTCCGAGCCCGCGCAGTGCGGGTCGTGGTGGATGACGGGGAGCCCGAAGCTCGGCGCCTCGCCGAGCCGGACGTTGCGCGGGATCACCGTGTCGAAGACGAGCGAGGGGAAGTGCTCGCGCACCTCGCGCTCGACGTCCTGGGCGAGCTTGGTGCGCGCGTCGTGCATGGTCAACAGCATGCCCGCCACGGTCAGCCGCGGGTTCAGCTCGCGCTGCACGAGCGACAGCGTGTCGAGCAGCCCGGCGAGCCCCTCCAGCGCGAAGTACTCCGTCTGGACGGGCACGATCACGCGGTCGGCGGCCACGAGCGCGTTGATGGTCAGCGGCCCGAGCGACGGCGGGCAGTCGAGCAGCACGAAGGCATAGTCGTCGCGGATCGGCGCCAGCGCGTCCCGGAGGCGGTTTTCGGACCCCGGCAGCCTCGGCAGCTCCATGTTCGCGCCCGCGAGGTCGGGCGTCGAGGCGAGGATCGACAGGTGCTCGATCGGGGTCGGCCGCACGGCGGCGGCGGCCTCGACGTCACCGCCCAGCACGTCGTAGAGGCCCAGCCCGCCGTCGCGCTCGACGCCGAGGCCGACGGTGGCGTTGCCCTGCGGGTCGACGTCGACGACGAGGGTCTCGTAGCCGGCCGCGGCGATGCAGGCGGCGACGTTGACGGCGGTGGTGGTCTTCCCGACCCCGCCCTTCTGGTTCGCGATGGCGTAGACGGACATCTGGGCATCGACGCTAGCGGCGGGCGCGGCGGATTCGGCCCCGAACGGCCGCTCGCACCGTGAAACGGGAACGCACGACGCCCCGGACGGCGGAGACCGCTACGCCGACAGCGGCCGCTTCACCGCCATCCCGGCACGCCTCGGAAACCGCTCCGGCGTGGGCGCGATCTTGCGGAAGAGGTGCAGCGAATGCTCGCGCGCGCCCGCGTACGGGACCACGTGCAGCGGCTCGGCGGCCTCGAGGCCCAGGACCGCCGCGGCCGCCAGGCCGTCGGCGCGCTCGGCCGGCCCGGCGGCGCCCTTCCACGCCACGAGGCAGCCGCCCTCCGCCAGCAGCGGCGCGGCGTACTCACACAGCACGGGCAGCGCCGCTACGGCTCGCGCGGTCACGAGATCGTGCGCCCCGAGGCCCGCGGCCCACTCCTCCGCGCGCGCGTGGACGACCTCCACGTTCGCGAGCCCCGCCGCCTCGACCGCGCGCGCCAGGTAGCGGCAGTGGCGCACGGCGCTCTCGACGAGCGCGACCCGCGCTCCGGGCAGCGCCGCGGCGAGAGCCAGGCCAGGCCAGCCCGCGCCCGAGCCGACGTCCACGATCCGGCGTGCACCGCGCACCTGCTCGAGCGACAGCGCCGACAGCGAGTCGGCCACGTGGCGGTCCACGGCCGTCGCCGGGTCGCGCACGGTCGTCGAGGCCGTGGGATCGCCCGCCTGGAGCGCGAGCACGGCCCCCAGCGCCGCGACGCCCCGCTCCGGGAGCGCGTGCTCCGCTTCGAGTTCGGCGAGGCGCTGAGCAGGATTCACGCCGGAGTGTCGCGCGCGAAGAATCTGGGATACCGCTCTCTCATCGCACCGATACGTGCAGCAACATGGGCATCGAGACCCGGGTGGACGTGCCGCTCGAGCAGTGGCATGAGATCGTCCCGCAGTGACGCCCCCCGGGACATCCACTGAAAGTAGTGGCGGCCGCCGTGATGATATGGCCCGTAGAGCTTGGCCGAGGGGATGCGGGCCTGCAGCCATCGGATCAGGGCCTCGTGCCTGACGTGCATCCGCAACGTGACCTGCGGAGTCTTGCCATCGCCGCCGAAATGGCCCTCCCCGATCAGGAGCCCGACGATGAGACCCTCTTCGAACGGACTCAAGTGCAGATCGCTCACGCCACCAGTCTGGCAGCGACAGTGTTTCACCGGGGTGACAAATGTGAAACATCTCTGCGCAGCGCGAGGTGTTTCACCGGGGTGAAACACGTGAAACGTCTGCCAATCAGAGGCGCAGCGGGGCCACGACGAGGTGGCGATCGGGCTCGGTGCCCTCGGAGTAGGTCTCGACGTCGTCGCGGTCCTTGAGGAACTCGTGCACGACCTTGCGCTCCGTGGCGCTCATCGCGTCGAGCGCGACCGGGCGGCCGCCGTCGACGGCGTCGGCGGCCGCCTGCTCGGCTTGGCGGTGCAGCGCCTGCTCGCGCCGGGCGCGGTAGCCCGCGGCATCGACGATCACCCGCACGCCGCCGCGGCCGCTGTCGCGGTTGGCGATCTTGAAGGCGAGGTGCTGGACGGCGTCGATCGTCTGGCCGTGGCGGCCGATGAACAGCCCGAGGTCGTCGCCGTCGAGCACGCCGCGGATGCCCTCCTCGGTCTGCTCGACGCGGACGTCGGCGTCGAGGCCGAGCGCGTCGGCGACGGCTCCGAGCACGTCGCGCACCCGCTCCTCCGCGCTGTCGGGTCGCTTGTCCGTCTCGCTCATCGTCTCCTCCCGGACCGTTTCTTCTTGCGCCGCGGCGGCGCCGGGGGCGGGCCGCTGGGCCTGCCCTTCGGCTCGTTGCCGGCGACGGCCGGCTTGGCGGTCGCCTTCGGGCCCTTGGATCCCTTGCCGTCGTCGTCGTCATCGTCGCCCCGCAGGCGCTTGAGCATGTCGCCCAGGCCCTCCTGCTCGGCCCCCGGTGGTCGCAGCGGCCCGAGCCGCTTCTTCACGATCGCCTGCTGCACGATCGTCCACAGGTTCGTCGTGATCCAGTACACGAGCAGGCCGGCCGGGAACTGCCAGACGAAGAGCACGAAGAAGAAGGGCAGCGCCAGGAAGATCATCCGCTGCGTCTTGTCGGTGGTGGTCGACATCAGCAGCGTCGAGAGGAGCTGCGACCCGACGTAGAGGACGATCAGCACGACCAGGACCCAGCCGTAGGCCCGGTTGGTCAGGTCCGGGATGAAGAGGAACTGCGCGTCGCCGCCATCGCCGCACGGCACCGGGTTCTCGCGGCTCGGAGGGTTGACGTCCGGGCAGATGTCGTAGCGGAGGTCCTCGCGCAGCATGTAGAAGAGCGAGAGGAACACCGGGAGCTGCGCGACCATCGGCAGGCACGAGGCGAACGGGTTCACCTTGTTCTCCCGGTAGAAGCGCATCATCTCCTGGTTGAGGCGCTCCTTGTCGTTCTTGTACTTGTCCTGCAGCTTCTTGATCTCGGGCTGCAGGTGCGCCATCGACTGCATCGACTTGAACTGCTTGAGCGTCAGCGGCAGCAGCAGCACGCGGATCAGGACCGTCATGCAGACGATCGCCATGCCCCATCCGAGTCCCAGGTCGTGGAACCAGATGAGGATCTGCTCGAAGAAGTTGATGAGCGGCTGGAGCGGGTTCGCGGCGAAGACGGGCATGAGCAGGCTCAGGAGTGTGACGCAGGGCTACGGGGCTCTCGGAACAGCGTCTGCGCCGTGACCGGGTCGTAGCCGCCGTGGCTGAACGGGTTGCAGCGCAGCAGCCGCCACGCGGCCAGCACGGCGCCGCGCAGTATGCCGTAGCGCTCGACCGCCTGCAGTGCGTAGGCCGAGCACGTCGGGTGGTACTTGCAGCGCCGCGGCAGCGCCGGCGAGATCGCCCGCTGGTAGAAGCGCACCGGGGCGAGCGCCAGGCTCCTCGCCAGGCTCACGCGCCGCTCCCCGGACGCCCGCCCATGCCGTCCACGAGCTCGGCGAGGGAGCGGCGCACACCGCCCGTGCCCTCGCGCTCGGCCAGGCCCTTGGCGTCGGGGCGGGCGACGACCACGTAGTCCGCGCCGTCGGGCAGCCGCTCGGCCTCCTCCCAGAACGCCTCGCGCAGGACGCGCTTGACGCGCGTGCGGTCGACGGCGCCGCCCACGCGGCGCGAGACCGACAACCCGAGGCGCGGGCCCTCCTCGGCGCCCTCCTCGCGCGGGAACGCGTAGAGGACCAGGTACCGGTTGGCCTTCGAGCGGCCCTGCCGGTAGACGCGCTCGAACTCGGCGCTGCGCGACAGCCGGCGACGGCGGCGCCCGCCGCCCGCGGCGCCGGTCACTAGACCGTAAGCCGCTTGCGGCCCTTGTCGCGACGGCGCTTGAGCACGATGCGGCCGGCGCGCGTCTGCATGCGCGCACGGAAGCCGTGCGTGCGGGCGCGCTTGCGCTTCTTGGGCTGGTAGGTGCGCTTCACGGTGGATGCTCCTCGAGATCTGGCCGGACCGCGGCAGCCGACGGCGGGCCGCGACGGGTCGTCGGCGGTCTGAGGATACAACGCACGCGCGGTCGCACAGGCTTGTGCACATGCCGCGCACACGCGTGCACAGGGCGTGCCCGGCAGCTCCCGGGAAGAACTTCGCGCGATTTGCACGGTCG
>CAVSMP010000005.1:0-5306 GCA_963729155.1 uncultured Solirubrobacteraceae bacterium | reverse complement strand
CTCACCCGCTGCATCACCAGATGCCCCACGAAGTGGGTCGGGCCGTGCCGGTCGTCGCGCGTATAGCCCACGAGCAGCCGCCCGCCGATCGCCGCCTCGCCCGTCCAGACGGCGATCCGGAAGCGCACGAGCGCCGGCAGCTCGGTCTCGGCCGCCGTCTTGCCGTAGTCCGTGACCGCCTCCGGATCGATCTCCCAGCCGAGCTCGGTGCCCTCGAGCGGGCGCGGCACGACCTGCAGGCCGTCGGGCAGCGGCCGGACGTCGATCCGCACCACGCCGGGCAGGACGAGCAGCTGGGCGCGCGCGCCCTCCTCCACGAGCTTGTGGGCCGAGAGGGCGACGCCGTCCGCGATCGCGCTCGCGATCTGCCCGTGCGGGGCGCCCGCGGCGTTCGCGGCCGCGAGGTCCAGCGGCACGCTCACGGGCGCACCAGCAGCGCGGCCGCCCAGCTGCGCACGACCTTCTGGCCGGCGGGCTCGAGGCCCGCGCCGCCGTACGCCCCCACCACCCCGGGCACGTGCTCGTCGAGGATCCCCGACACCAGCACCGTGCGCGTCTCGGGAGCGAGCCGCGCCGCGATCACCTCGTGCACCTTGATCGGGACGTTGGCGGCCAGGGTCGGTACGGGCGGCGGCGGGATCGCCGTCAGGTCGGCCTGCATGACCTCCACCTCGACGCCGTTGCGGCGCGCGTTGTGGTCCGTGGCCGTGAGCGCGACCGGCTCGTGGTCGAGCGCGATCAGCGGCGCCCAGCCGAGCTTGGCCGCCACGATCGCGAGCACGCCGGTCCCGCAGCCCAGGTCGGCGAACGCGCCGCCCGGCTCCAGGCCCAGGAGCAGCTCCAGGCACATGACGGTCGTCGGATGCGTGCCCGCGCCGAACGCGCCGCCGTCGTCGCGCAGGACGACGTCGAGCAGGCCCGGGCCCGCCGCGGGCGCACCCTCGGGCCGGACGACCACGCGGCCCCCGACCGGCGGCCGGCGCCCGTGCGCCTGCAGGCGGCGCCGCTCGGGATCGTCGTCGGCCTCGGTCTCCTCGATCGTCAGCAGCGCCGCGCCGGCGGCGGACTCCAGCTCGGCGCGCCCCGGCGCGTCGCCGTAGACGCCCAGCTCGAGCCGGCCGTCGCCGGCCTCGTGCGAATGGACGCCCTGCGGCGTGATCGGGAGCAGCCGGTCGAGCACCTCGTCGAGGTCCCCCGCGCGGATCGTGAGCACGACGTGCCGCATCGGAGGCGACGGTACCTACGGCAGCCGCAGCGCGCCGTCCGCCGCCCGGACGGCGAGGCCGTCGCGCACCAGGCCGGCCTCGGCGCGGGCCCTGCGGGCCGGGGCGAGCGCGGGCGGCGGCTCGCCGGCCACCAGCGCGGCGACGATCCGGCCACGGGCCCAGCGGTCGGTGTCCTCGAAGCGCTCGCGGCGCGCCGCCGGCCGGCGCGTTGCCGGCCCGGCGCCCTCGGAGGCGCATCCCGAGCGCACCGGGCAGCCGCCGCAGTCGGCCCGGCGCGGGCGGCAGACCGTGGCGCCGAGCTCCATCATCGCCTGGTTGAACGGCGCCGCCCGGCCCGCCGGCATCAGCTCCGCGGCACGGGCGGCCAGCGCGTGCGGGGCGTGCTCCACGCCGTCGTGGCGGGAGATCACCCGGCGCACGTTGGTGTCGACCGCGGCCTGCTGGCGATCCCAGGCGAAGGAGGCGACGGCGGCCGCCGTGTAGGCGCCGACGCCGGGCAGCTCGGTCAGGTCCTCGGGCCAGCCACGCTCCGCGACCGCCGCGGCGGCGCGCTGCAGCGCGAGGGCGCGGCGGTTGTAGCCGAGGCCGCTCCAGGCGGCGAGCACGTCGCCCGCCGGTGCGGCGGCGAGCGCCGCGGGGTCCGGGAAGCGCTCCAGGAACGCGTGGTAATAGGGCACGACGCGCGCCGCCTGGGTCTGCTGGAGCATCACCTCGGAGACGAGCAGCGCGTACGGGTCGCGCGTGGCGCGCCACGGCAGCGGGCGCCGCTCGCGCTCGTACCAGTCCAGCAGCGCCCCCGCGTCGAAGCTCACTGCGGCGGGCGCTTGATCTCGGACTTGGCGACGAAGTGGACCGCGCCGGCGTCGCGGTCGGTGAAGGAGAGCACGTTGACCCACGCCAGCAGCGGGTCGCCGGGGATGTCGACCACGCCGCGCAGCTCCATCGGGGCCTCGCGGCTGGCCTGGTCGCGATAGGCGTCCCAGGAGGCCTCGTCGGCCTCCCAGTGCAGGCCATGGTCGCCGAGCGGCCGCGGGGCGAGGCCGAGCGTCTCCTGCTGCGGCGTGAGGTCGAAGCGGAAGAGCCCGGGCGCGATCAGGATCGTGGCGCGGCAGTTGAACTCGATAAGGCGCGAGGAGGAGATCAGCAGCCCGCCGCCGTCGAGCCGCGTGGCGAGCTGCCCGAACGAGGCGCCTGCGAGCGCGGCCGCGTCGGGATCGAGCAGGTCAGGCATCGCGCGCCCCATCCGCATCGCGATCCAGCTGTCGGCCGCCATCCCCTGCTGCGGATAGAGGCCGACGGTCGCGTACGCCTCGCGCACGTCCTCCATCTCGCCCTCCAGGAACCCCGAGACGATCACATAGCGGACCTGCGGCGTGATCGCCCCGACGAGCCGGTGATGCACGGGCGGCGGCGCGTTGGCCAGCAGCAGCTCGCGCATCGGCAGCTCGGCCGTGGCGATGTCGGCGTGCGCGAAGTCGGCCTGGACGCCGTTGCGGTCGGCGTTCGCGCGCGCCTCCACGATCGCCGGCCCCTCGCGGTCGAGCCCTGACACGGGCGACCAGCCGAGCTTCGCGGCCGCGATCGCGAGCGTGCCGACGCCGCAGCCGAAGTCGACGACCCCGCCCGCGGGCTCGAGGTCCAGCAGCAGGCCGAGGGACATCTGCGTCGTCGGGTGCGAGCCCGAGCCGAAGCCGCTGCCGCCGCGCTCGATCACGACCTCCATCACCTGCTCGGGGACGGGCGGGTCGTACGGCGAGCGCACCACGAGCCGGCCGGAGATCAGCACCGCACCGCCGCCGAAGCGCAGCCGCCGCTCGCGCCAGTCGGCCGGCACGTCCTCGTACTCGAGGTCCTCCAGCGCCACGGGCGACGCCGCGCGCAGCGCCTCCGCATCGGGCAGCGCCGCGCCGAACGACGACAGCCAGGAGAACCCGTCGCCCGCGGGGCGCTCGACGATGCCCGTCGGCAGCAGGGGCAGCACCCCGTCCAGCACGTCCTCCCGCGTGGCCTCGGGGATGCGGAAGGAGACGCGCTGCACGCCGCGCAGGCTACCGCCGGAGCGGGAGCCGGCGGCTAGGAGGAGGCGGTGGCGTCCAGCTCGCGCCGCAGCTCGCGGATCTCGTCGCGCAGCTTCGCGGCGTACTCGAAGCGCAGCTCCTCGGCCGCGGCGAGCATCTCCTCCTCGAGCTCGACGATCGTGGACTCGATCTCGGCCGGCGCCATGTCGATCTTCTTCTCGCGCCGGCGGCGGCCCTTGGTCGGCACCTTGGAGTCCGACATCAGGAACTCCGTGATGTCGGAGATGCCCTTGACGATCGTCTCCGGCGTGATGCCGTGCTCCTCGTTGTAGACCCGCTGGATCGCGCGGCGGCGGTCGGTCTCCGCGATCGCCGTGCGCATCGCGTCCGTCTCCTTGTCGGCGTACATCACGACCTTGCCGTCCACGTTGCGCGCCGCGCGGCCGATCGTCTGGATCAGCGACGTCGCGCCGCGGAGGAAGCCCTCCTTGTCGGCGTCGAGGATGCCGATCAGCGAGACCTCAGGGAGGTCCAGGCCCTCGCGCAGGAGGTTGACGCCGACCAGCACGTCGTACTCGCCGAGGCGCAGCTCGCGGATGATCTGGATCCGCTCCAGCGTGTCGATCTCCGAGTGCAGGTAGCGGACCTTGAAGCCCATCTCCAGCAGGTAGTCCGTCAGGTCCTCGCTCATCTTCTTCGTGAGCGTCGTGACCAGGGTGCGCTCGTTGCGCTCCACGCGCGTGCGGATCTCCCCCATCAGATCGTCGATCTGGTTGCGGGTCTCGCGGACCTCGACCTCCGGGTCCACGATCCCGGTCGGGCGCACGATCTGCTCCACGACGTCGACGGAGTGCTCGCGCTCGTACGTGCCGGGCGTCGCGGAGACGAACACGAGCTGCGGCGTGATCGACAGGAACTCCTCGAACGTCTGCGGCCGGTTGTCCATCGCGCTCGGCAGCCGGAAGCCGAAGTCCACCAGCGTCGACTTGCGCGAGCGGTCGCCCTCGTACATGCCGCCGATCTGCGGCACGGTCTGATGGGACTCGTCGATGAAGCAGACGAAGTCCTTCGGGAAGTAGTCGATCAGGCAGTACGGGCGCGCGCCCGGCGGGCGGCCGTCGAGGATCCGCGAGTAGTTCTCGATCCCCGAGCAGAAGCCGACCTCGCGCAGCATCTCCATGTCGTACTGCGTGCGCTGGCGCAGGCGGTGGGACTCGAGCAGCTTGCCCTCGGCCTCCAGCTCGGCGGTCCGGTGGTTGAGCTCGCGGCCGATCTCGGCGACCGCGCGCTCCATCGTGCCCTCCTTGACGTTGTAGTGCGTGGCGGGCCAGATCGCGACGTGCTCGAGGTCGTCCGCGATCAGCTCGCCCGTCAGCGGGTCGAAGTGCTGCAGGCGCTCCACCTCGTCGCCGAACATCAGCGCCCGGAACGCCGTCTCGGCATAAGCGGGGAAGACCTCCAGCGTGTCCCCGCGCACGCGGAACGTCCCGCGGCCGAGCGCGGTGTCGTTGCGGTTGTACTGGAGGTAGACGAGCTTGCGCAGCAGCTCGTCCCGGTCCACCTCGCCGCCCTTGAGCAGGATCTGGCAGTTGTCGTTGTAGGTCTCGGGCGAGCCGAGGCCGAAGATCGCGCTCACCGAGGCGACGATCACGACGTCGCGGCGGGCGAACAGCGCGGCGGTCGCGGCGTGGCGCAGCCGGTCGATCTCCTGGTTGATCGCCGAGTCCTTCTCGATGTAGAGGTCCTTGCTCGGGACGTAGGCCTCGGGCTGGTAGTAGTCGTAGTAGGAGACGAAGTACTCGACGGCGTTGGACGGGAAGTACGTCCGGAACTCGTTGCAGAGCTGCGCCGCCAGGGTCTTGTTGTGCGCGAGGATCAGCGCCGGCCGCTGCAGCTTCTCGATCGTCGCCGCCATCGTCATCGTCTTGCCCGTGCCCGTGGCGCCGAGCAGCGTGACCCCGCGCGAGCCGGCCTCGACCGCCGCCGCGATCCGCTCGATGGCCGCCGGCTGATCCGCGGTGGGCGAGTACACGGAGTCGAGCTTGAAGGGCGGCATGGACCC
>CAVSMP010000004.1:0-116645 GCA_963729155.1 uncultured Solirubrobacteraceae bacterium | reverse complement strand
CGCAGGCCTCGCCCTGCTGCGCGGAGGGCGCGAGCGGATCGCGGTCGCGGCCGCGGCGCTCGTCGCCCTGCTCGTGGCGACCGGCGTGCAGCCGCTGTTCTGGATCGCCCACCAGCTGCCCGGCTTCGGCCAATCGCACAACACGCGCCTCGGCGTGGTCGTGGCGCTCGGCCTCGCGCTGCTCGCCGGCTGGGGGCTGGACGACCTCCAGCGGGGCCGCTCGCCCGCCGCCCGCCGCCCGCGGCTGCTCGCCGCCGCGCTCGCGACCGCGGTGGCCCTGCCGATCGCCGCCGTCGCGCTGCGCGCGCCCGCCGCCGGGCTCGGCGAGGCGCTGCAGGTGGCGTGGGCGTTCGCGACGCCCTCCGGCCCGGAGGTGCTGCCGCGCGCCGCGCTGCTGATCTGGCTGCCGCTCGCGATCGCCGGCGCGGCGCTCGTGTGGGCGCGCGCCACGGGCCGGCTGGCGCCGGCCGCGTTCGCCGCCGCCGCGATCGCGCTGACCACGGTGGACCTCGCCCGCGCGGGCGCCGGCCAGAACCCGGCGATCCCGGTCGAGCACGCGGAGCAGCCCGCCACCGGGGCGATCCGCCACCTGCAGTCGCGCGCGCCCGGGCGCTTCGTGGCGGTCGGCGCGAGCAGCGTGGTCCCGCCGATCCCGCCCAACGTCGCGATGCGCTACCGGATCGCCGACGCGCGCGCGTACGACTATCCCGTCGAGCAGCGCTACGCGACCTTCTGGGAGCGCGAGATCGAGCCGCGCGACCCGCTCGGCTTCACCCCCGCGGGCGCCACCGCCAACGCGACGCCGCGAGCGCTGCGCGCGCTCGGGCTGCTGGGCGTCACCGACGTGCTGCAGCCGCCCGGAGAGCGGCCACCTCCCGGGCTCCGCGCGGTCTACGAGGGCCGCGACGCGACCGTCTACGCCAACGACCGCGCCGTGCCGCGCGCGTTCGTCGTCGGCCGCGCCCGCCTCGCCGGATCGGCGCAGGACGCATTGGACGCGGTCACCGATCCCGCCTTCGACCCGCGCGCGGAGGCCGTCGTCGAGCGGTCGGTCGGGGCGCTCGGCGGCAGCGGCTCGGCGCGGATCGAGGCAGCCGAGCCGGAGCGCATGCGCGTCACGGCGACGACGCGCGGCGCGGCCCTGCTCGTCACCGCCGACGCGTTCCTGCCCGGGTGGAAGGTGACCGTCGACGGCCGCGAGGCGCCGCTCGAGCGCGTGGACTACCTGCTGCGCGGCGTGCGCCTTCCGGCGGGGTCCCACCGGGTCGAGTTCTCCTACGAGCCGTGGAGCTGGACGGTGGGCTGGGCCGCCAGCCTGCTCGCGGCGCTCGCCCTGGCGGCTTGGGTGCTCGCCGGCCGCCGGCGGTCGTAGAGTCCCCGCGCATGCTCAATCGCGTCCGCGCCGCCGTGCGCCCCGAGCGCGTCAACAGCCTCGTGAAGCGCGCACTCGACGCCGGTGACCGCACGCGCGGCATCTACCCGGCGCTGAACGAGCTGGCCGGCCGCTGGCGTGCACGCCGGGCCCGTGCCCGGGCTGACCGCCCACGAGCTGCGCGTGTTCTCGCAGAACGGCGAGGACGGCGTGCTGGCCGAGATCTTCCGCCGTATCGACGTCGCGGGCGGCGGGTTCGTGGAGTTCGGCGCGTCCGACGGGGCCGAGAACAACGCCGCCTTCCTCGCGCAGGTGCTCGGCTGGCCCGGCGTGTTCCTGGAGGCCGACCCCGGCGCGTTCTCCGCGCTCGAGCACCGCTATCGCGGCCACCCGCGGGTGCGGACCGTCCAAGCCGCCGTCGAGCCGGACACGATCGAGGGCCTGCTGCACGGCGCGGGCGTGCCGGCGGAGCCCGACCTGCTCGTGATCGACGTCGACGGCAACGACTACTGGATCTGGCGCGCGCTCGAGGCGTTCCGCCCGCGCGTCGTGGTGATCGAGTACAACGGCGACCTCGACCCGACCGTGCCGAGGGTCATGCCCTACACCCCCGGCTGGCGCTGGGATCACACGAGCGGCTACGGGGCGTCGCTGGCGGCGCTCGAGGCGCTCGGCGAGGACAAGGGCTACCGGCTGGTGCACACCGAGCTCACGGGTGTGAACGCGTTCTTCGTGCGCGACGAGCTCGCAGGCCCGCTGCCCGCCGGCGATGAGGTCCCGCGCCGCAGCGCGAGCCACTCGCTGCTCGGTCACGGCCACCGGTCGCCGCGGCACGAGCCCGAGTGGCAGTCCGGGACGTGAGGGAGCGCGGCTACCCGGCGCTGGACTCACTGCGGGCGATCGCGGCGCTGTCGGTGTTCTTCTTCCACGCGGTCGGCTTCTACGCCCGCGGCGCCACGGAGGGCAACCTGATCGCGCCGTACGTCGCCCGGCTCGATGTCGGCGTGACGATCTTCTTCCTCCTGTCGGGCTTCCTGCTGTACCGGCCGTTCGTGCAAGCGCGGCGCCAGGGGCGGGCGCAGCCGCCGCTGATCCCCTACGCGTGGCGGCGCGCGCTGCGGATCGTGCCGGCCTACTGGGTCGCGCTGACGCTGGCGGCGGTCGTGCTCGCCCTCCCCGGCGTGTTCACGCTCACGGGCATCCCGACGTTCTACGGCTTCCTGCAGATCTACGACGCGGACACGGCGTTCAAGGGCCTCGGCCAGTGTTGGACGCTGTGCGTCGAGGTCTCCTTCTACGCCTTCCTCCCGTTGTGGGCCTGGCTCGTGCGCCGCGTCGCGCCCGGCCGGTCGCTCCGCGCCGAGCTGTGGCTGCTCGCCGGGCTCTTCGCCGCGGGCGTGCTCTACAAGACGCTCGTGCTCGGCGGGCTGGCGCCGCGGCTGTCGATCTTCCAGCCCCTGCTGCTGGCCCTGCCCGGCTTCGTCGACCACTTCGCGCTCGGGATGGGGCTCGCGGTGCTGGTCGTGGGCTGGGAGGAGCGGGGGGCGCTGCCCGCCTCCGTCACGCGCGCGCCGCTGCTGTGGTGGGCGGGCGCGGCGACCGTCTTCCTCGGGGTGGCGGCGCTGTCGGGGCTCGACGCGACCCCTGCCGAGCAGTCGCACGGCGAGTACGCCGTCCGTCACGCCGCCAACGGGGTGGTCGGGCTGCTGCTGCTCGTGCCCGCGGTGGCGGGGGGCGGGGCTCCCGGGCGCCTGCTCGGCTGGACGCCGCTGCGCATGCTCGGGACGATCTCGTACGGGATCTTCCTGCTGCACCTGCCGTTCCTGCAGCTGCTCTCCGACGAGGGCCTCACGCGCTGGGAGCCCTGGCTGCACCCGTACCTGCTGTGGTCGATCGTCGGCCTCGCGGGCACGATCGTGCTCGCCACGGCGAGCTGGTTCGCCGTCGAGCGCCCGGCGTTGCGGCTCAAGCCGCTGGCGGGGCCGTGGCGGCCACCGTCGGCGCGTCCGGCTCGATCGTGGCGAGCAGGCGTGCGGCCAGGACGAGCGCCAGAAGGCTGAGCGCGGGAAGCTCCCAGTCCCAGTCGAGCCCCGCGTGCACCGCCCACGCCGCCACCCCCGCGATCGCGGTCGCCGTCGCGGGGCCGGCGCGGCGCGCGGGCGCGCGCGGCGCCGGCGGCGATCCCGCCGAGCAGGGCCAGCAGGCACGCGAGGCCGGCGAGGCCGAGCTCCGCGGCGGTCTCGAGGTACAGCGAATGCGCGTCGCGGACCGCCTCGCGGAACGGCCGCTCGCGCAGCCAGACGACGCGGAAGCCGCCTGAGCCCTCGCCCAGCAGCGGGTGGTCGCCGAAGGAGCGCAGAGCGACCCGCCAGTAGTCGTAGCGGTTGCTCTGCACCGACGTGAGCCGTCCCGCGTCGGCCTCCGGTCTGTCGGCGCCGCCGCGGCGCTCGGCCTGCGCCACTGCGAGCAGCATGCCGGCGACGGCGACGGCGAGCAGCCCGAGCGCTGCGGCGCGCAGCGGCGCGAGCGGCGCCGCCCGCGCCTCGCGCGGCGCCAGCCAGGCGCAGGCCGCCGTCAGCGCGACGAGCAGGGCGAGCATCGCCGCGCCCGGGCCGGATCCGCTGTCCACGGTCTCGACCGCCGGCAGCGCGAGCGTGGCCGCGGCGGCCAGGGCGCCGCTGCCCCCGACGACCAGCGTCGCCCGCAGTTGGGCGGCGGTCGGCACGAGCGCGACGAGCACCCCCAGCCCCGCGGCGACCGCGCCGAGCGCGCCGCGCGAGAACGTGAGGTAGATGGCCAGGCCGAGCAGCGGGCCGGTCGCCGCCGCGGTGGCGCGCAGCGCGCGCGGGCGCCCCGGGTCCCCGGCGAGCCCGACGGCGAGCACGAGCCCGATCGCCGCGAACGCCCCCGTCCCGTTCCAATAGGTCAGGGGATGGGCGAGCCGATCGCCGGCGCTCACCACCCGTTCGAGCGAGACGACGCCCGGCAGGAGCCGCTCGGAGAGCCCGTACAGGGTCGCGCCCGCGACCCCGGCGAGGAGAAGCGGCTCCGCGGCGCGTGCGGCGGCGCGCGGTCGCAGCAGCACGATCCCGGCCGCGAACGCGGGCAGGTACAGCAATAGGCGCTGGAGGTCGTCGGCGGCCGGCCCCGCGAGCGGGGCCCACAGCAGCGACAGGCCGGTCAGCGCCGTCAGCGCGGCGAGGCCGCCCAGCGCGAGGCGCCCGGGATTGCTGCGCGGCAGCGGCCGGCGGGAGCCGATGGCGGCGAGCGCGAGCAGCAGCCAAGCGAGCACGCCGGCACGGAGCCGGGCGGTGTCGAAGAACCCGCCCGAGAAGCAGGCGAGCACGCCGGGACCGAGCAGCAGCGGGGCGGCGAGCAGCACAGGACGGGAGCGCATCGAGCGCGGCAGGCTACGCGCTGGCCGCATCTCTATGGTGCGGCGCCGTGCGTAGGCCCGCCATGGATCGCCTCGTCTTCCCGGGCCTCGCGGCCCTGGGTTTCGCCCTTGCACTGATCCAGCGTCCCGGCGAGGCGACGTCGGACACGAAGATCGGCCTGCACGTCGATCCCGTGGGCTTCCTCGGAGACGTGGCCGCCTCTTGGTCGCCGACGGAGGACCTCGGCCACGTCCAGGGCGGCCAGTACGGCGGCTACCTGTTCCCGATGGGGCCGTTCTTCGCGCTCGGCCGCATCGCCGGCCTCAGCCCGTGGTTGACGCACCGGCTGTGGCTCGGGCTGGTGCTCGCGCTGGCGGCGTTGGGGGTGGTGCGGCTGATGGACGCGCTGGCGGGGCGGCCGCGGGGCGCCGCGCACGTGGTCGCCGGGCTGCTGTTCCTGCTCAACCCCTACGTGGCGGTGTTCACCGCGCGCACGTCGGTGACGCTGCTGGGCTACGCGGCGCTGCCGTGGCTGCTGCTGTGCGTGTACCGCGGGCTGCGGGCGCCGCGCTCCTGGTGGTGGCCCGCGGCGTTCGCGCTGGTCGTCGCCTGCACGGGCGGCGGCGTGAATGCGGCGGTCACCGCGTGGGTGCTGCTCGGCCCGGTGCTGCTGGCGCTCTACGAGCTCGCGACCCGCGCCGTCGACCGCCGGGCGCTGGCCGGCTTCGGCTGGCGGACCGTGCTGCTGACCGGGCTCGGCGCGGTCTGGTGGGTGATCCCGACGCTCGTGCAGGCGCGCCACGGCGTCGACTTCCTGCGCTTCACGGAGCAGCCGGGCACCATCTGGTCGACGACCAGCCTGCCCGAGTCGCTGCGGCTGATGGGCTACTGGATCTCCTATCTCGGGGTCGGCTACGGCGGACGCCTGCGGCCGCTGTTCGGCGACGGCGCCGTGTTCCTGTTCGCGTGGCCCGTGGTGATGGCGGGCCTTCTGGTGCCGGCGATCGTGCTCAGCTCGTTCGCGCTCGTGCGGCGCTCGCGGGCGGCGGCGTTCCTGCTCGTGCTGGCGCTCTGCGGGCTCGTCGCGATGGTGGCCGGGTTCCCGGAGGGGACGCCGCTGCGGCGCGCGATGAACTTCAATTACAACCACGTCGCCCCGCTGCAGTTCCTTCGCACGACCTACAAGGCGGGGCCCCTGCTCGCGCTCGCGCTCGCCGGGCTCGGCGGGCTGGCGGCGGCGCGCGCCGCACCGTGGTTGCGCGCCCGCGGCCGGGCGCTCCCGGCGGTCGCGCTCGCCGGGCTGGCGGCGCTGGCCGCCGTCGCCTGCTGGCCGCTGGTGCGCGGGCAGGCGCTCGACTCGCAGCTGACCTGGGACCGGATCCCGCCCGCCTGGACCGCGGCGGCCGATCACGTGGACGCCACGGTGGGCGACGACGGGCGCGCCGTGGTGCTGCCGGGCCAGCTCTACGCGGACTACGACTGGGGCGGGACCGTCGACGCGATCCTGCCCGCCCTGGCCGACCGCCCCGTCGCCGTCCGCTACGCGGTGCCCTACGCCGACCTGCGGGCGGTCGACCTCCTGTGGACCGTCGACGGGCTCGTCCAGCAGCGGCGCGCGCTGCCCGGCCAGCTCGGCCCGCTGCTGGACCTGCTGTCGGCGCGGTCGGTCGTCGCGGGCGCCGACGACGACCGCGCGGGCAGCGGAGCGATCGGCGCCGCGGACGCCGCCGACGTGCTCGATCAGCTCGGCGCTCCCGACCGGTCATGGGGGCCGCTGCGGAGGGAGCCGCGGGCGGCTGGGACGCTCGGGCCGGGCCGGCCGCTGCCGCGCGTGCGTGCGTGGGACCGGCCGCGGGCGCGCCCGATCGTGCGCCTGGAGGGCGACGCGGGCGCGACGGTGGTCGACGGCAGCGCCGACGCGCTGGCCGGGCTGGCCGCCTTCGGCGCGGTGCCGCCCGGGCGGATCGCCTACGCCGGCGACGCGAGCACGGCCGAGCTGCGCCGTGCCGGTGAGGTCGTGATCTCCGACTCCAACCGCCGCCGGGTGCTCGCTGCGGCCCGGATGGCGCAGAACCACGGCGCCACGCTCGCCGCCGACGATCCGTTCTCACCCGACGCGGCCGTGATGGACCTCTTCCCGGCCCGCGGCAGCGACGGGCAGACCGTCGCGACCTACGAGGGCGCCCGGTACCTGCACACACCGTTCTCGCCCGCCTACTCGCAGTTCCCCGAGCGGCGCCCGTTCGCGGCCTTCGACGGCGACCCCGCGACCCACTGGCAGGCCGACCGCGCGCTCGAGGAGGCCCGGCGCTGGCTCGAGATCGGCTTGGACGAGCCGCTCGACATCGACGCCATCGAACTGCTCCCGTACTCCGACCGGCGCGCGAAGGTCACTGCGGTCGAGGTCGCGGGCCGCATGTTCCCCGTCCGCCCGGGCTGGAACCGGCTCGAGCTCGGCCTGCGCGGCGTCCGCTCGCTGCGCGTCCGGATCGCCTCCATCGCCGCGCCCGCGGACGTCCCCGAGGGCGCGGGCGGGATCCGCGAGCTGCGCATCCCGGGCGCGCGCGTCCGCGAGGCGTTGCGGCCGCCCGTGCTCGCCGAGCGCGCGCTCGCGGGCCGCGACCTCGACGCGACCGGGCTGACGTACCTGTTCGAGCGCACCACGGGGGACGACCCGTTCCGCCGCCACCCCAAGCGCGGCACGGCCGGGGCCGTGCTCGTCCGCGACCGGCAGGACGGCGAGCGCGGGATCGAGCGCCGGATCGCCCCGCCCGCCGCGCGCGAGTGGGAGGCCGACGGCTGGGGGACCGTCGACGCACGCGCCCCCGACAGCGCGGTCGACGAGCTGGCCGGGACGCGGGGCGGAGCCACGTTCGAGTCCTCGGGCCGGTTCGAGGGCCGGCCGGGGCTCCGGGCCTCGCGGGCCTTTGACGGCACGCCGCGCCCGTGGATCGGCTCGTGGCTGGACGGACGCACGGCGTGGCTCGAGTGGACCGTCCCCCGGCGCGCCACGGTGCAGGAGCTGCGGCTCGAGCCGGCGCGCGAGACCGTGCGCCGGCCGATGCTGGTCCGGCTGCGCGCGGGCGGCACGACCACGGAAGCGCTGCCCGTCGCCGCGGACGGCCGCGTGGAGCTGCCCGAGCCGCTGCGCGGGCGGACGTTCCGCCTGGAGATCCTGCGGGCGGCGTTCCCACCCGGCGCCTCCGGCGTGGAGCGGCAGCGGCGCGCGGTCGGGATCCGCGAGCTGACCGGGGCGGGCCTCCCGATCGTGCGGGCGCCACGCGACGGGCGCGTGCGCGGCAGCTGCGGCGACCTCGAGGGCACGCTCGGCGCCGCGCGCGTGCGGATGCGCGTCGACGCGACCGTCGCCGACCTCGACGCCGGCCGCCCGCTGCGCTTCCGGCCCTGCGGCGGCCCGGCGCGCCTCCCCGCCGGGCCGGCGCGCTTCGCGATGCCGCCGGAGACCTTCGCGCCGTACCTCGTGCGTCTGCGGTCGTCCGCCCCCGACACGCCGGCGCGCGCGGCCGCGACCCCCGGGCGCGTGATCGATGCGGGCACGGCCAAGCGCGACGCACGAGAGGACGTGCGGCTCGACGTCCGCGAGCCGGCGTGGCTCGTGCTCGCGCAGTCCTACAGCGACGCCTGGCGAGCGAGCTGCGACGGGCACGACCTGGGCGCCCCGGTGCCCGTCGACGGCTTCGCGATGGGGTGGCGCGTGCCCGCGGGCTGCGAGCGCGCGGATATGGCCTTCGCTCCCGATTCACTCGTGCGCGTGGGCTACGCGATCTCGCTGCCGTTCCTGCTGGCGATGCTCGGGTTCGTGATCGTGCGGCGCCCGCCCGAGCCGGAGCCGGTTCCCGACGAGCTCCCGGAGCCCGCGGCCGAGCGCATGCCGGCCGGCCGTGCCGCGGTGCTCGCGCTGCTGGCCGGCGCCGTGCTCGGCTTCGTGTTCGCCGCCCGCGGCGCGCCGCTGATCGCGCTCGGCACGTTCCTGGTCCTGTGGCGCGGGGTCGGCGTGCGCGCGCTCGTGACGGCGGCGAGCGCGCTGCTGCTGGTCGCGGTGCCCGTCCTCACGCTGGCGATCGGCGTCGAGGACCGCGGCGGCTACAACCCCGAGTACGCACAGGTGCGGATCGCCGTCCACTGGGTCGCGGTGGCGGCGGTCATCCTGCTGGCGCTGGCGCTGGCTCGGGTGCTCGGTGCAGCGCGACGCCGGCGATCACCAGCATGACGCCGGCGGCCTCGGTGACCGACGGCACCTGCCCGAGCACGACGACGCCGATCACCGCCGCGGTGGCCGGGAGCAGCGACACCAGCAGCGCGTAGGTCGCTCGTGGCAGCTTCGCCATCGCGAGCTGGTCGAAGACGTACGGGATCACCGACGAGGAGATCCCGACGCCGATGCCCGCCGCGAGCGCGACGGGGTCCGCGAAGGCGGGCAGCGCCTCCGCGCCCGCCAGCGGCGTCACCGCCACGGCGGCGATGATCATCGCCATGCCCAGCGCGTCGACGCCCGCGCCCTGCGCCGCCCGGTGCGCGAGCACGATGTAGAGCGCGAACAGTCCCGCGTTGGCGAACGCGAGCGCGACGCCGAGCGGCTCGCCCTCGAGCTGGATCCCCGTCAGCAGGTACACGCCCGGCACGGCCAGCAGGAGCGCGGCGGCGTTGCGGCCCGTGCGCGCGCCGAGCGCCGCCAGCCCGACCACCGGCAGGAACTCGATCGCGGCCACCGTGGCCAGCGGCAGCCGCTCGATCGCGAGGTAGAAGCAGCAGTTCATCAGCGCCAGCACGGCGCCCCAGGCCAGCAGCGTGTTGCGGTCGAGCGCGCCCAGCGACCGCCACGGGCGCCGCCACGCCGCGAACACGAGCGCGGCGCTCGCGATCCGCAGCCACGCCACGCCGAGCGCGTCGACGCGCACGAACAGCAGCACCGCGAACGCCGGCCCGAGGTAGTGGAAGACCGCGCTGCCGACGAAGTAGGCGTGGGGCGGGACCCGCTGCATGCGATCCAGCATCGCGCCTGATGTGCGACCATCCCATGGGTGATCGCAGGAGTTTCCACTCAGACGCCTTCGAATCGACGGCCGATCGACGACATCGACCTTCGGCTCCTCGCGGAGCTCCAGGAGGACGCGCGCCTGTCCAACGCCGAGCTCGGCCGCCGCGTCGGGCTGTCCGCGCCAGCGGTCGCCGAGCGTGTCGCGCGCCTTCAGGAGTCCGGGGCGATCACGGGCTTCCATGCCGCGGTCGACCCGCGCGCGCTCGGGCTGACGCTGTCGGCGATCCTGCGCATCCGCCCGGCGCCGCGCGAGCTGCCGAAGGTCGCCCAGCTCGCCCGCGACACGCCCGAGGTGGTCGAGTGCCATCGCATCACCGGCGACGACTGCTTCTTCCTCAAGCTGCACGTCCGCGACGTGGAGCACCTCGAGCAGGTCATCGACGCGTTCGCGTTCTACGGGCAGACGACGACGTCGATCATGCAGACCTCGCCGGTGCCCCGCCGGGCCGTCAGCGTTCCCGGTAGCTGAGCTCGTCCACCGATGAGTTCCGGTTCCGCCTCAGGTCGGTATGAGGGAACCGAACGAAGGAGAACCCATGAGCCTCCCCGAGATCGTCACGCCCGAGGAGTGGCGCGCGGCGCGCGTCGCGCTGCTGGAGAAGGAGAAGGCGATGACCCGCGCGCGCGACGCGCTGAGCGCGGAGCGCCGCCGGCTGCCGATGGTGGAGATCACCAAGGACTACCGCTTCGAGGGCCCGCAGGGCGAGGTCGGCCTGCTCGACCTCTTCGAGGGGCGCCTGCAGCTGATCGTCGGGCACTTCATGTTCCACCCGGAGTGGGAGGACGGCTGCCCGAGCTGCTCGGCCGGCGCCGACGAGGTGTCCGACGGGCTGCGCGAGCACCTCGCGATCCGCGACACCACGCTGGCCTACGTCTCGCGTGCCCCGCTGGAGAAGATCGAGCGCTACAAGGCCAAGAAGGGCTGGACGTTCCCGTGGTACTCGTCGCACGGGAGCGACTTCAACTACGACTTCGACGTCACGCTCGACAGCTCCGTGAAGCCGATGGAGTTCAACTACCGCGACGCGCCCGCCGGGTGGGAGGAGTCCGGGCAGCCGTTCGACATGCCGGGCACGAGCTGCTTCCTGCGCGACGGCGACCGCGTCTTCCACACCTACTCGTCCTACGCTCGCGGCGCGGAGTGGACCGGCGGCTCCTACGCGTTCCTGGACCTCACGGCGCTCGGGCGTCAGGAGGACTGGGAGCAGCCCGAGGGGCGCGCCGACCACGTCCGCTCGAACGACCCGGACTTCGTGAGCTAGGCGCTCGCGGCCAGCAGACCCGCGGCGGCGATCCCCGCGAGCACGCGCGCGTGGTTGAGCGGCGCACGTAGTCGCGCCACTGGGCGGCACCGCTCGCGGGGTCGAGCCCCGCGAGCGCGTCGTTGAGCGGCACGTTGCCCGCGATCGTGATGCCGAGCGTGCCGAGCAGATAGAGCGCCGCGCCCGCGATGGCGAGCGGCTCGCCATCGAGGACCGCCACGGCCATGGCCGCGAGCGCCGGGGCGAACAGCGCGGTCATGTACGCCGGGGTGACCGCGCGCACATTGATCGACGGCATGGCGCGGATGCCCGGCTCGGGCGCCAGGCGGGCCAGCGCGCCCATCACGAAGGCGGAGAAGGCGAACAGCGCGCCGCTCGCGAGGGCGCACGCCAGCGCGGTGGCGAGGGTCAGCGCGCTCATCGCCAGGCCCCCGCGGCCGCGGCCCGCGCGGCGTAGTCGCGGAAGTCGCGCGCCGGGCGGCCGAGGGCGCGCTGGACGCCGTCCGCGAGGCTCGCGTTGCGGCCGTCGAGCACGACGGCGAACAGGTAGCGCAGCAGCGAGACGACGTCCGGCGGCACGCCGAGGCCGGCCATGCTCGTCACGTACTCGTGCTCCGAGACCTGCGCGAGCCGCACCTCGCGCCCACTCGCCGCGGCGATCTCGCCGATCGCGTCCGCGAACGTGAGCAGCCGCGGCCCGGTGAGCTCGTAGAGCTCGCCGATGTGGCGGTCGTCGGTGAGAGCGGCCACGGCGACGTCGGCGATGTCGTCGGCGTCGACGAACGGCTCCGGCACGTCGCCGACCGGCAGCGCGAGCTCTCCGGCCAGCACCGACTCGCGCAGGTGGTCCTCGCTGAAGTTCTGGCTGAACCAGCTGCAGCGCACGATGGTCCAGTCGGCGCCCGAGGCGATCAGCTCCTGCTCGGCGCGCTGCGCCTCCTCCTCGCCGCGGCCCGAGAGCAGCACGAGCCGGCGCGTGCCGCCGGCCAGCGCGATCCGCGCGAGCTCCGCGATCGACTCGGGGGCGCCGGGCACGGCGATGTCGGGGAAGAACGAGATGTAGGCGGAGCGGACGCCCTGCAGCGCGGGCGCCCAGGTGGCGCGGTCCTCCCAGTCGAACGGCGGCGTGCCGGAGCGCGAGCCGATCCGGACGGGCACGCCCCGATCGCGCAGGCGGGCAGCGACGCGGCGGCCGGTCTTGCCGGTGCCGCCGAGGACGAGGATGGGGAAGTGGGTGTGAGTGGTCATGAGGGCATTGAACGCTCGATCGGTGAGACGGTCCATAGTTGAAACGAGCGAATTCATGTGCGAACGTCTACGTATGGACGCTGTCGCCGGCATGCTGGACGGGCCCCGGGCGCGCGGGGCGTTCCTGCTGCGCTCGACGCTCGCGCCGCCGTGGTCGATGCGGATCGCCGACGAGGCGCCGCTGACGTTCCTGGCCGTGGTGCGCGGCGAGGCGGTGGTCCTGCCCGACGCGGGCGAGCCGCTGCGCCTACGGCACGGCGACGCGTGCCTGCTGCGCGGGCCGGCCGCGTACACGGTCGCCGACGACCCGGCGACGGAGCCGCAGGTGCTCGTGCTGCCGGGCCAGCGCTGCGTGACGCCCGAGGGCCGCGAGGTCGTCATGCGCCGGCACGGCGTGCGCACGTGGGGCAACAGCCCGGACGGCGGGACGGAGCTGCTGACGGGGACCTACCAGCTCGACGGCGAGGTGGGTCGGCGGCTGCTGCGGGCGGTCCCGCCGGTCGCCGCGATCGCGGCCGACGCGCTCGAGAGCCCGCTGATCGGGCTGCTCGCCGAGGAGATCGTGCGCGACGCGCCCGGCCAGGAGGCCGTGCTGGACCGCCTGCTGGACCTGCTGCTGATCGCCGCGCTGCGCGCGTGGTTCTCGCGCCCCGACGCCGCCGCGCCCGGCTGGTACCGCGCGCACGCCGACCCGGTCGTCGGCCACGCGCTGCGCCTGATCCACGACGACCCGGCGCATCCTTGGACGGTCGCGGAGCTCGCGCGCGAGGCCGGCGTCTCACGGGCCGCGCTCGGGCGCCGCTTTACCGAGCTCGTCGGCGAGCCGCCGATGAGCTACCTCGCCGGCTGGCGGATCGCGCTCGCCGCCGACCTGCTGCTCGAGCCGGGGACGACGATCGGCTCCGTCGCCGGCCAGGTCGGCTACGGCAGCCCGTACGCGCTCTCGACGGCCTTCAAGCGCCTGCGCGGCGTGAGCCCGCGCGAGCACCGCGCCGTGGCGCTGCCGCAGGCGGCGTAGAGTCCGGCTCATGCGTCCCGTGGACGGCCGGCTCGAGCAGCTGCTCGGGCCTGGCGCGGCGGTGCTCACGGCAATGCTGGACCTCGTGCCGGACCCGGTCGGGATCCTCTGGGCGATCCGGGATGTCGACGGCACGGTGACGGACTTCGAGACGGGCTACGGGAACCCGGCGATGGATCGGATGATCGGCGTCTCGATGGAGCGCGCGTTCGGTCGCCGCCTGCTCGGGGAGCGGCCGGAGTTCAGCGAGGACGAGGCGTACAAGCGAATGCTCGGGGTCGTGGAGACCGGCACGCCCTCGGTGGTCGAGACGACGCTCGAGTCGACCGCGGGACCGATCGGCTCCGTGACCGGCGTGTTCCTGCACCGCGCCCTGCCGCTGGGCGAGAGCGCCGTGGTGAACCTCGTCACCGACGTGACGGCCGAGCGCCGCCTGGAGGCCGAGCTCGAAGGGTTCGCCAAGGTCGCGGCCCACGACCTCCGCGAGCCGCTGATGGCGATGGGCCTGTTCGCCGCACAGCTCGGGCGGCGCCTGGACCGCGGGCGCGACGAGACCAACGAGCGGCTCGTCGAGCTCCTGAGCCGCACGGACGCCCGTGCGAAGGGGCTGGTCGACGGGATCCTCGAGTACGCGCGCCACGGCACGGCCGTCGAGGCCGCGGAGGACGTCGACCTCGGCGCGCTCGCCGGGGAGGTCGCGGATTCGCTCGCGGCCGCCCTGGAGCGCGCCGGCGGAACGGTGGAGGTCGGGACCCTGCCCACCGTGCGGGGTGATCGCGCCCAGCTCGGCCGCCTGCTCCAGAACCTGCTTGCGAACAGCCTCAAGTTCCGCTCGTCCGAACCGCCTCGCGTCTCCATCAGCGCCGAGGAGGAGGACGGGTTCTGGATCGTCGAGGTCCGCGACAACGGCGTCGGCATCCCGGACGAGCTGGGAGACGACGCCTTCACGATGTTCCGGCGGGCGCACGGCGACGACGTCGAGGGCTCCGGCATCGGGCTCGCCGTCTGCCGCAAGATCGTGGAGGCCCACGGCGGCGCGATCGCGGCCCAGCGGGCCGAGGGCGGCGGGACCATCATGCGGTTCAGCCTGCCTGCGACCTCCGCACGGGTGGCCGTGCCCGTGCCGTGAGGCGGGTGGAAGATCGTCGTCGCGGGGGAGACGGACTGCGAGACGGCGCGCTGCTTCGCGGCGATGCGGCTGAACCCGGACGGCAGCCCGGACGGGTCGTTCGGCGCCGGCGGCGTGGTGCGCGTGCCGTTCCACCTCAAGGCCGCGTGGGCGAACGACGTCGCGATCGACGGCTCGGGCCGGATCGTGATGGCCGGCGTGCGCCTGCGCGGCTGCGACGCCCAGGACAGCGCGACGGTCTGCGTGATCAGGCGGCTGGGAGACGGCCGGCCGGACCCGGCCTTCTCGGGCGACGGCGTCGCGATCGTGGACCACGGCTACGGCAACGACAGCGCGGAGGCGGTCGTGCTGCGCGGCGGCAAGTGATCGTCGCGGCCGACGGACGGCGCGCCTCCGGCGGCAGCCGCTTCGGGCTCGCGCGGCTCCGCGGCGACGGGCGGGTCGCCGCTCCTTCGGCCGCCGCGGCCGCCGGCTCGTGTCCTTCGGTGCGCGCTGGATCGCCGGCGCCTACGCGCTCGCGGCGGCCCCCGGCGGGCGTTCGCGGTCGCCGGCGGCGCCGTCATCGAGGGCCGCCGAGCCGCAGATGGCGCTCGCCCTGATCTCGCGCGGCGGCGCCGTCGCCCGCCGCGTCCGCACCTCACCCGGCCCGTTCGGCGGCTACGCGAGGGCCGTGCGCGCGACCCGCGGCGGCATCCTCGTCGCCGGCCGCGCCTACACGGAGCCCGGCACCGGCCCCTCCGACTGGGCGCTGGCCCGCTACACGCCCTCCGGCCGCCTGCTCGGCATCACCCGCACCGACTTCGGCACCGGCGAGGACACCGCGGAGGCGATCGCGCTCACCCCCGGCCACGCGACCCTCGCCGGCTCGATCTACGGCAGCCACGGCGTCGCCCGCTACCTCACGCCTAGTACGGCCAGTGCATCCCGGCCGGCAGGCCGAGGCGGTGCGCGACCGGCCGCAGGCGCGCCAGCACGAGCACCTTGAAGAGCATGTTGCGGGCGAACCACGGCAGCTCGGCGAGCTGGCGGGCGGCGTCGCGCACGCGCTCGCGGCCGCGCAGCGGCGCGGCGAGCCGCTCGTACTCCGCCAGCGAGCCCGTGCGGCCGGCGTAGCGCCAGCCGCCGCGGGCCACGCACTCGGCGAGCAGGGCGCCGGTCACGCCGATCGAGGAGAACGCATCGTGGACGAGCATGCTCCCGCCGGGCGCGACGCGCGCGCCCCAGCGGGCGATGTCGTCGCGGGCGGGGGCGAAGCGGTGCGCGCCGTCGACGTAGAGCAGCGCGAGCGGGCCGGCGACGTCGCCGAGCGCGTCGGCGCTCATCTTGCGCACGTGGCGGACGCGGCCGGCCACGCCGGCGGCGGCGAGGTTGGCCGTGAAGGCCTGGTGGTCGGCGTCGCCGCGGGCGTGGTCGGCGCCGATCTCCTGCGGGCCGCGGTCCGAGCCGGCGTGCGGGTCGATCGCGACGACGCTCGCGCCGCCGGCCGCGGCGCGGGCCAGCACGACGGTCGAACGCCCCCGGAACGAGCCGATCTCGACGATCGTCCCCGCGCCGGCGGCGGTCGCGCGCGTGCGCAGGCGCTCGGCCTGCGCGTCCGTGAGCCAGCCCTCGGGTGTCTCGCTCACGCCGCGGCGGCCGCGCGGGCGGCGGGTCGGCGTGCGAGCCCGAGCGCGAGCACGGCGAGCGCCGCGACCGCCTGCAGCACGAGCACGACCGTCGCGAAGCCGACGATGCTCGAGAGCCCGGTGCCCGACAGCACCACGATCTCCGCCGCGGCGGCGACGCCGAGCGCGATCAGGAAGCGCATCTCGCGCAGCGCGAGCATGTACTGCACGCACAGGTAGCCCGCGGCCAGCAGCGTCATCGCGACGCCGAGCACGAACAGCGCGCCCGACGCCTGCACCGTCTCCTCGCCGAACGCGAGCCGGAGCACGAGCTTGGGCGCGACCGCGTAGACCACGAGCATCGGCACGGCGACCACCGCGACGACGCCGAGCGCGCGCAGCAGCACCGGCCGCGGGTCCTCGCCGGCGCCCGCCTTGCGGGTGGCCTCGGGCAGCAGGTAGAGCCCGACGCCGATCGCCACCCAGACGACCGCCTTCGCGGCGACGGCGGCGGCGGCGTACGCGCCCGCGGCGTCGCCGCCGATGGTGCGCTTGACCAGGATCACGTCGACGTTCTGCAGCACGGCGACGAGGAACAGGCCGATCACGGCCGGCCAGGCGCCCGAGACGAGGTCGCGGAGGCGGACGGCGGCGTGCGCCGCGTGGGAGAGCCCGATCTTCCGGCGCGCGATGGCCACGAGCACGACCGCGGTCACGAGCATCGAGACCGGCGTGCCCAGGTATGCGCCGGTGACGCCGAGCCCGAGGGCCACGAGCACGAGGCCGGACACCAGCCGCCCGCCGGCCTCGAGCACGATCGACCACCCGACCTCGCGATAGGCGTGCACGCCCTGGAGCGCGCCGCGCTCGATCGACAGCAGCAGCCACAGGCAGCCCGTCGCGAGCGTCGCGGCGGCGGCCCACTCCTGCTCGACCGCGAGCAGGTCGGCGATCGGCTCGCGCAGCAGCACCGAGCCCGCGGTCACCGCGACGAGGGCGAGCAGCATCGCCCGCCTCCAGCCGCCGATCGTCGAGGCGAGCCGGTCGCCCGCCCCGAGCGTGCCCGTGGCGACCTCCCGCGCCACCACGACCTGCAGCGCCGAGCCCGGCACCGCGAGGATCAGGAAGGTCGAGATCAGCGCGGCCAGCGAGCCGTAGCCGCCCGCGCCGAGGATCCGCGCGAACAGCACGGTGAACAGCAGCGCGATCGCGTTGGAGGCCAGCGTCGCGGCGGCCAGGCCGGCGGCCTTGAGCGTCTCCGAGCCGCGCAGCGACGCGCGCAGCCCGGCGCGCTCGGATTGCGCCTCGTGCTCGAGCACGGCGAGGTTCTCCCGCGCCGTCCGCTCCCACGTGAAGCCCGTGGCGCGGTCGTACGCGGTCTCGCCGAGGCGCTCGCGCAGCGCCCGGTCCTCCACGATCGAGCGCACGGCCTCGACCAGCCCCGGCCCGTCCTCGGCGAGCAGGCCCGTGCGGCCGTCCTCGATCGACTCGGGCAGGCCGCCGACGGCCAGCGCGGCGCTCGGCGTGCGGTACATGGCGGCCTCCATCACCGTCAGGCACCAGCCCTCGGCCGAGGATGCGGTCAGGTTCACCCACGAGCGCGACAGCAGCTCCGCCTTGCGCTCCTCGGAGACGTGCCCGTGCAGGACGACGCGCTCGGCGAGCCCGCGCGCGCCGATCTCGGCCTCGAGCGCCTCGCGGTGGTCGCCCTCGCCCGCGATGTCCAGGACGGCGTCCGGGAGCGCCTCGAGCACGTCGAGCAGCAGCTCGATCCGCTTGTACTGCTTGAGCCGGCCGAGGTAGAGCAGCCGCGGCGTGGGCGCGCGCTCGGCCGGCTGGAACGGCGGCGGCTCGACGCCCAGGTAGGCGACGTGGATGCGGTCGGCCGGCAGCCCGAGCTCGAGCAGGTCGTGGCGGCCGGACTCCGAGATCGTCAGGAACGTCGTGTCGCGGTAGAGCAGGCGCAGCGGGAGCGTCTCGGCCAGCATCGCCGCGAGCGCGCCGGGGCGGCCCATCTCCGCGACGTAGTGGTCGCGGTGGACGTGGTGCACGAGCGCCACGCGCGGGCGCCGCAGCCACAGCGGGGTCATGAACGTGATCCCGTTGACGACCTCGAGCACCACGTCGGCATCGCGCGCGAGCCCGCGCCGCAGGCTCGCGAGCGCCGCGCGCGGGAAGACCGTCAGGCGCGTGCCCATGCGGTGCACGGTCAGGTTCGGTGCCGGCTCCTCGCGCGCGACGGCGCCCGGGTAGTCGCCCGCAACGACCGTCACGCGGTGACCCCACGCGAGCCAGCGCGCCACCTGCCCGTAGAGGTTCGTTCCCGTGCCGCCGCCCTGGGGGTGCGTCCAGTCGCGGTCTGTAAGGACGAGGATGTGGAGACCCTCCGCCATCGGGCGAGGACGGTAGCGGGGGATACACTGGCGCGCTCGATGACGCGCTTCCTGCTCTGCATCGCGGCCCTCGCGTGCGCCCTCGCGGCGCCCTCGGCGGCCCTCGCCCAGGGCGCCGGGGACGAGCAATACCAGGACCCGTTCGGCGACGAGCAGTCCGAGCCGGCGCCCACGGCGACGCCCGCACCCGCCCAAGCGCCCAGCGCGCCGGCGCCGACGGCCACGCCGAGCCCCACCGCCGCGCAGGCGCCGCAGCAGGCCGCGCCGGCGCCGTCCCCGACCCAGCAGCTCCCGCGCACGGGCGTCGACGCCGGCCTGATCGCGCTCGCCGGCGCCGTGCTCCTCGCGGCCGGTCTCGCACTGCGCCGTGCGGACCACCAGCGCTGAGGCGACGGAGCGCGCGGGCGCCGAGCTCGCGGCCGAGCTGCGGCCGGGCGACGTGGTGCTGGTCTCGGGCGAGCTGGGCGCGGGCAAGACGACGTTCGTGCGCGGCGCCCTGCGCGCCCTCGGCGTCACGGGCCCGGTGACGAGCCCGACGTTCGTCGTCGGCGTCGCCTACGAGGGGACGAACGGGCCGCTGGCGCACCTCGACCTGTACCGGCTCGGCGGCATGGGGGGCGAGGACCCCGGGCTGCTCGACCCGTTCTTCGCGCCCGACGCGATCGCCTTCGTGGAGTGGCCCGAGTGCGCGCCCGGCGCCTGGCCGCAGGAGCGCGTCAGACGCCACGTGCAGCTCGAGCACGCCGGCGGCGACGAGCGGGAGATCGCGTGATCCTCGGCATCGACACCGCCACGCCCTCGACCGCCGCCGCCGTCTGGGCGCCGGGCGGCCCGGAGTTCGAGGCCCGCGACGATCCGGAGCCTGGCGAGCGCCCGCGGCACGCGAGCCGGCTGCTCGAGCTCGTCGAGGCGGCGCTCGCGGGCGCCGGCGCGGCCTGGGCCGACGTCGAGCGGATCGCGGTCGGCGTCGGGCCGGGCGGCTTCACGGGGCTGCGCCACGGGATCGCGACGGCGCGTGCGCTGGCCCAGGGCCGCGGGCTGCCGCTCGCCGCGGTGTCGAGCCTCGAGGCGCTCGCGCGCGGCGCGGGCGGTTCGGCCGAGCGCGCGGTGCTCGCCGTCATCGACGCGCGCCGCGGCGAGGTCTTCGCCGCCGCCTGGCAGGGCGCCGAGCTGCTGCTCGAGCCGGCCGCGCTCGCCCCGGCCGACCTGGCCGCGAAGCTCGGCGCAGGGCGGCTTGCAGCCCCGCTGGCCGCCGGGGACGGGGCGGTACGCTTCAGGGAGCAGCTCGAGCGGGCCGGGGCCCTCGTTCCGGACGACCGCTCCCCCGCACACCAGCGTCAGCGCGCTCCAGGTCTGCCGGCTGGGTGCGGCGGGGGACGTCACGGACCGGGACCGGCTCCTGCCGGACTACCGCCGCGAGCCCGACGCCAAGCCCCGCCCCACTTGACCGCGCCGCCCCACTTGACCGCCCCGCCCACCGCCGCCATCGAGGTCCGCCGCCTCACCTACGCCGACCTCCCGCAGGTCGTCGCGATCGAGCGGCGCGCCTTCACGACGCCGTGGTCGCTGGCGATGTTCGTGCTCGAGCTCTCCAAGCCGAGCGGCGTCTGCCTGGCCGCCGAGGTCGACGGGGAGCTGGCCGGCTACCTCGTCTGCTCGCGCTACGACCTGGTCTGGCACATCATGAACGTGTCGGTGGACCCCGACCGGCGCCGCCGCGGCATCGCCTCGGCGATGCTCCACTCACTGTTCGAGCGGGTCGGCGACTCCGAGGCGCAGTTCACGCTCGAGGTCCGGCGCTCGAACACCGGGGCGTACGCGCTCTACGAGGGGCTGGGCTTCAAGGGCGCGGGCATCCGCCGCCGCTACTACGCCGACAACGGCGAGGACGCGCTCGTGATGTGGCGCACCCCGGCGACCAGGCGCGGCTCGCTGGACGACGTGCCCAACGCGCAGTCGCTGTGATCCTCGCGCTCGAGACCTCCTGCGACGACACCTGCGCCGCGGTCATCACCCGCGACGGCGAGATCCGCTCCAACGTCGTCTCCTCCCAGGGCATCCACGACCGTTACGGCGGCGTGGTCCCGGAGATCGCCAGCCGCCACCACCTCGAGCTCGTCAACGCCGTCGTCGACGACGCCCTGGGGCAAGCCGGCGCCACGCTCGACGACGCGGAGCTGATCGCGGTCACGCAGGGCCCCGGCCTGGTCGGGGCGCTGCTCGTCGGCGTGGCCACCGCGAAGGGGCTGGCCGCCGCGCGCGGCCTGCCGCTGGCGCCGGTCGACCACCTGCAAGGGCACGTCGCCGCCAACTACCTGGCCCCGGATCCGATCGAGCCGCCGTTCCTGTGCCTGCTCGCCTCGGGCGGCCACACGCTGCTGGCGCGCGTGACCGAGCACGGCTCGCACGAGCGGCTCGGCACCACGCTCGACGACGCCGCTGGCGAGGCGTTCGACAAGGGCGCGCGCCTGCTCGGCCTCGGCTACCCGGGCGGGCCCGCGCTCTCCAAGCACGCGGTCGACGGCGATCCGGCGGCGTTCGCGTTCCCGACCGCGCAGCGCGTCGCCGGGCTGGACTTCTCCTTCGCGGGGCTCAAGACCGCGCTGCTCTACAAGGTCCGCGAGCTGGGGGAGGAGGAGGCCGAGCGCCGCCGCGCCGACCTCGCCGCCTCCTACGAGCACGCGATCGTCGAGACCCTGATGCTGCGTGTGGAACGCGCGCTGGAGGCCGAGCCGGACGCCCGTCTGGCGATCGGCGGCGGCGTGGCCGCCAACGCCCGGTTGCGCGAGCGCGCCGCCTCGCTCGGCGTGCCGGTGAAGATCCCGCCGCCCGCGCTGTGCACGGACAACGCGGCGATGATCGCCTCCGCCGCGCGCTGGGTGGAGCCCGTCGAGCACCCGGGCTACCTGGGCCTCGACGCCTACCCGACGGCGGCGTGAGCGCGGCCGTCACGCTGTACGGCCGCCCGGGCTGCCACCTGTGCGACGAGGCCCGCGAGGCGCTCGAGCGCGTGCGGGCCGAGGCGCCGTTCGAGCTGCTCGAGATCGACATCGAGCGCGACGACGAGCTGTTCAAGCGCTACCTCGAGCGGATCCCCGTCGTGTGCCTCGACGGCGAGGAGCTGTTCGACTACCACGTGGACGAGGCCGCGCTGCGACGCCGCCTCGCTCTATCGTGAGGGCAATGGGCATCGGCGACGTCGCGACACCGAGCGGTGGCGCCTCGCCGGGCGAGGGCGGGGTGGGGCTCGGCACCGACCGCTTGTCGCTCGGGGTGGCGGCACGCCTGTCGCGCTACCTGCAGGTCCTCACCCAGGCCCGCAAGATGGGCAAGGAGACGATCTCCTCGCAGGAGCTGTCGGAGTACACCCACGTCAACTCCACGCAGATCCGCCGCGACCTGTCCGGCTTCGGCAAGTTCGGCAAGCGCGGCGTGGGCTACAACGTCGACTCGCTGGTCTCGCAGATCCGCAAGATCCTGCGCACCAGCGGCCAGCACAACATCGCGCTGTTCGGCGCGGGCCACCTGGGCAAGGCGATCGCCTCGTCGGACATCTTCGCCGACCACGGCTTCCGCGTGGTGGCGATCTTCGACCAGGACGAGGGCAAGATCGGCGAGCAGGTGGGCCCGGCGACCGTTCGCCATCCCGACGACCTGCGCCAGATCGTCGAGGACGAGGACATCGTGGTCGGCGTGCTCGCCGTGCCCACTGCCGCGGCGCAGGAGCTGGCCGACGAGCTCGTCGACGCGGGCGTCAAGATCATCTTCAACTACTCCGAGGCGCTGCTGCACGTGCCCCCGGAGGTGACGGTGCACACGTCCAGCCCGGCCGTGGACCTGCTCTATGCGCTCTACTTCTACCTGACGTAGACCACTGGATGATCGACCTCGCCACCGCGCGCGAGACCTTCGAGAGCTCGACGGACTTCACCGTCGGGATCGAGGAGGAGTTCGCCCTCCTGGACCCCGGCACGCTCGACCTCGCGCCGCGCTTCGAGCTGCTCCGTGAGGCCGCGCGGCCCGACCCGGTGCTCACCGAGTCGATCGCGGGCGAGCTGATCTCGAGCGAGATCGAGATCCGCTCGGGCCGGGGCGAGGACGGCGACGACGCCCGCGCCCGCCAAGCCGACCGCCGCCGGCGGCTGTTCACGCTCGCCGCCGCCAACGGCGTGGCGCTCGGCTCCACGGGCACGCACCCGCTCAGCGACTACCGCGAGCAGCACATCATCGACACGGAGCACTATCACCGCGTCGAGGACGGTCTGAAGTACGTGGCCTGGCGCAACAACACGTTCTCCGTGCACGTCCACGTCGGCGTGCGCGGCGCCGACCGTGCCGTGCTCGTGTGCGACCGCCTGCGGCCCGTGCTGCCGATGCTGCTGGCGATCTCGGCCAACTCGCCCTACGTCGACCAGATGGACTCCGGCCTGCACAGCGCGCGCAGCCAGACCTTCACGAAGTCCTTCCCGCGCTGCGGCGTGCCGGACGCGTTCGGCTCCTGGCAGGCGTGGGCCGACTACGTCGACATGCTCGTGCGCACGGGCTCGATCGTCGAGTTCACCCAGCTCTGGTGGTCCGTGCGGCCCCATCACGACTTCGGCACCGTCGAGGTGCGCATCTGCGACGCGCAGACGACCGCGCAGGAGGCCGACCAGCTCGGCGCGCTGATCACGGCTTGCGTGCGGCGCGCCGCCGAGGAGGTCGACGCGGGGGAGACCCCGCCCGATCTTCCCGGCCGGCTGATCGAGGAGAACGTGTGGCGGGCGATCCGCTATGGCCTTGACGGCACCCTGCTGGACCTCATGGGCTCGCCGATAGAGCCCTACCCCGCCGGGGAGGCGCTCGACCGGCTGAAGGCCTGGACGGGCGCCGACATCGCGCTGCCCGAGCTCAACGGCGCCCAGCGCCAGCGCCGGATGATCGAGGCGGGCGCGACCCCGGCGGAGGTGTACGCCGCGGCCGTCCGGGAAACCCACGCGACGTACCACCAGGAGGAGGAGCGCGTCTCATGAGCCAACCGCCGAACGAACCGCAGCTCAGCGAGGAGCAGCTGCGCCAGATCGAGGCCGAGATGGAGCGCATCACGGTCGACGACGTGCTGCTGCAGACCCTGGTGACGCTGCTCAACCTCGCGGCCCGCAAGGCCGGGCTCGCGTCGCCTCCCGGCGAGGGCCCGCCGCCCGACCTCGAGCAGATGCGCCAGGCGATCGACGGCGCGCGGGCGATCCTGCCGCTCGTCGAGCAGCGCCACGCCGACCAGCTCGGCCCCGTGCGCGACACGCTCTCGCAGCTCCAGATGGCCTACTCACAGCTGCGCGGCCAGGGCGGGGGCGAGCCGCCCGAGGGCGGCGGCGGTGGCGGGGAGGGCGGGGGCGGATCCGACCCCAAGGAACCCGAGGGCCCCGGCCCTGCGCAGTCCTCCGGGCGCCTCTGGGTTCCCGGCCAGTAGCCCGCCGGACCACCTTGTAGACTCACCGCGTCCGAGCGGCGGCCATTGGCTGCCGCTCAGCGCGTTTCCAGGCTTCACGCGAGCCCGCGCTCGCTGACTACAAGAATTCCAGAGGGGTTACCTTGCAAGATCTCCTGATCGACCACGGCGTCGTGATCGCCTTGGTGTGTGCCGGTCTCGCCGTTGTCTACGGCGCGGTCACGAGCCGTGCGCTGCTCGCCCTGTCGCCGGGCAACGCCACGATGCAGAGCCTGTCCTCCGCGATCCAGGAGGGCGCCTCCGCGTACCTCCGCCGCCAGTACACGGTGATCGCCGCCGTCGGCGCCGTCCTCTTCATCGCCCTGATCTTCCTGCAGGACATCGAGGTGGCGATCGGCTTCCTCATCGGCGGCCTGGCCTCCGGTGCCGCGGGCTTCATCGGGATGAACGTGTCCGTGCGCTCCAACGCGCGCGTCGCCGAGGCCGCCCGCGGCGGCATCGGCCCGGCGCTGGACGTCGCGTTCCGCGGCGGCGCCGTCACCGGCATGCTCGTCGCCGGCCTCGCCCTGCTCGGCGTCGCCGGGTACTACGGCATCCTCACGTGGGGGTTCGACGTCGACCAGAAGGACGCCGTCGACGCGCTCGTGGGCCTCGGCTTCGGCGGCTCGCTGATCTCCGTCTTCGCCCGTCTGGGCGGCGGCATCTTCACGAAGGGCGCCGACGTCGGCGCCGACATCGTGGGCAAGATCGAGGCCGGCATCCCCGAGGACGATCCGCGCAACCCGGCCGTGATCGCCGACAACGTGGGCGACAACGTCGGCGACTGCGCCGGCATGGCGGCCGACCTGTTCGAGACCTACGCGGTGACCGCGGTCGCCGTGATGCTGCTCGGCGTCCTGACCTTCGAGGCGTCGCAGGCCACGGCGGTCGTGCTGTATCCGCTGGTCCTCGGCGGCGTCTCGATCATCGCCTCGATCATCGGCACCTTCGCGGTCAAGTCGGCCAGCGGCAACGTCGAGCGCGCGCTCTATCAGGGCGTCGTGCTCGCGGGCGTCATCGCCGCGATCGCCTTCTACCCGATCACGGACTGGATGATGAGCGACCTGACGCGCCGCGGTGGCGCCGCGGGCCCGAGCGTCGGCGACATCTACCTCTGCTCGCTGATCGGCCTGGTGGTCACCGGCCTGCTGTTCGTGATCACCGACTACTACACCTCGACGCGCTTCTCGCCGGTCAAGAAGACCGCCGCGGCGTCGGAGACCGGCCACGCGACCAACATCATCCAGGGCCTCGCGCAGGGCCTGCAGGCCACCGCGCTCCCCGCCCTGGTGATCGTGCTCGCGATCTTCGCCGCCAACGAGCTCGCCGGCATCTACGGCGTGGCCGTGGCCGTGATGGCGCAGCTGTCGCTGACCGGCCTGATCGTCGCGCTCGACGCGTTCGGCCCGATCACCGACAACGCCGGCGGCATCGCCGAGATGGCCGACATGCCCGAGGACGTCCGCAACGTCACGGACCCGCTCGACGCGGTCGGCAACACGACCAAGGCCGTCACGAAGGGCTACGCGATCGGCTCCGCCGCGCTCGCCGCCCTGGTGCTGTTCGCGGCCTTCAAGATCGAGCTCCAGGAGGAGCTCGGCAGGCCCGTGCTGTTCGCGATCGACGACCCCGAGGTGCTGATCGGCCTGCTGATCGGCGGCCTGATGGTCTGCCTGTTCGCGGCGCTCTCGATGGAGGCCGTCGGCCGCGCCGGTGGCGCCGTCGTCGAGGAGGTCCGCCGGCAGTTCCGCGAGCACCCGGGGATCATGGAGGGCACGGAGAAGCCGGAGTACGGCCAGTGCGTGGACATCGTGACCAAGTCGGCGCAGCGCGAGATGATCATCCCGTCGCTGATCCCGATCGTCTTCACCGTGATCGTCGGCGTCCTCTCCTACAAGGCACTCGGCGGACTGCTGATCGGCGTGATCGTGGTCGGCCTGTTCTTCGCGATCCTTATGACCGCCGGCGGCGGCGCGTGGGACAACGCGAAGAAGCTGATCGAGGACGGCGCCCACGGTGGCAAGGGCTCCGAGGCCCACGCCGCGTCGGTGACCGGCGACACGGTCGGCGACCCGTTCAAGGACACGGCGGGCCCGGCCATCAACCCGATGATCAAGGTGGCCAACATCGTGGCGCTCCTGATCATCCCGCTGATCGCCTAGCACGACCCTTCCGGGGGATAGCCTCTGCGGTGGCATGGTCACCGCAGAGGCGCCCTCGTTCTCTCCCGAGCTGTTCGCGTTCCTGCGCGAGCTCTCCGAGCACAACGAGCGCGAGTGGTTCAACGCGAACAAGGCGCGCTACGAGAGCGACCTCAAGGAGCCCGCGCTCGCCTTCGTGGAGGACATGGCCTACCGGCTGCCGCAGGTCGCACCGCACCTGACCGCGGACAAGCGCTCGCTGTTCCGGATCTACCGCGACACGCGCTTCGCCAAGGACAAGACGCCGTACAAGACGCACGTCGGCATCTACTTTCGCCACGCCCGCTCGGCCGACGCCGACACCGCCGGCATGTACGTGCACCTCGAGCCGCGCCACGTGTTCCTCGGCGCGGGCATCTGGCACCCGGGCACGCCGGCGCTCAAGCGCATCCGCGACGCGCTGGTCGCGCGGCCCGAGGCCTGGCGGCAGGCGGTCGAGGCCGTCGGGCCGGACTGGCGGCTCGCGGAGGGCGAGCGGCTCAAGCGCCCGCCGGCGGGCTACGACAAGGAGCACCCGCTGATCGAGGACATCAAGCGCAAGAGCTTCGCGATCACGTCGCCGCTCTCGCAGCGCGAGGCCACGGGCTCCGGCTTCCTCGACCTGTGCGAGGCGCGCGCGGCGGCGGCGCGGCCGTTCATGGCGTTCCTGTGCTCGGCGCTCGGCGTCGAGTACTGACGATCCGCGCGCCCGTCGCGGGCAGCTCGCCGGCGCCGATCAGCCGCTCCTCCGCGTCCCTGAGGCCGGGCGGCAGGTGCCACCGGTGCAGGTACGGGCCGCGCACCGGCTCGCCGGCCTCGAAGTAGGGCGCGAGCGCCTCGCGCACGGCGTCGAGCGTGTGGATGTGGCCGCGCATGCGCTCGAGGATGCTGCGGGCGTCGTGCTCCTCCTCGTACCCCGCGGCGGCGCGCTGGTGCAGCCACCACGTCGTGACCCGCTCGTCGTAGCGGGCGACGTCGAGCTCGTCGATCGCCAGCACGCCGCCGGGCACGATCAGCTCGGCGAGCCGGGCGCAGGACGCCTCGAGCGGCTCGACGTGGTGCAGTGAGACGACGGCGATCGCGGCGTCGTAGGTGCCCTGCGCGTCGACCAGCGCGGTGCGCTCGACGCCGCTGCCGGCGGCGGCGTTCGGGTCGATCGCGGTGACGTCGTAGCCGGCGTCGCGCAGCGCCGCCGCGAGCTCGCCGTCGCCCGCGCCGACCTCGAGGATCCGTGCGGGCGGCGCGGGGAGCACGCCGCGGGCGAAGGCGAGCACGCCGGGATCGAGCATCGCGGGACGGTACCGTGCGCGACCATGGCACGGCAGATCGCGCTGCTGCGCGGGATCAACCTCGGCTCGCGCAACCGGGTCTCGATGCCCGACCTGCGGCGCGCGCTCGGCGAGGCCGGCTACGAGGACGTCGCCACGCTCGTGCAGAGCGGCAACATCGTGCTCACCTCGGCGAAGAAGCCGAAGACGCTCGAGCGCGAGATCTCCAAGCTCGTGCTCGACGAGTTCGGCGTGGAGAGCGCGACCGTCGTGCGCACCCGGCACGAGATGGCCGCCGTGATCGCGCGCAACCCGATCCCCGACGGGCCGTCGATCCCGAAGCTCTTCCAGGTCACGTTCTTCCCCGGCGAGCTCGACCCCGCCGCGGTCGAGCGGCTGCTCGCCCAGGACCTCTCACCCGAGCGGGTCGAGGTGATCGGCCGCGAGGCCTACGCCTGGCACCCGGAGGGCATCCAGCGGTCCAAGCTCGCCCGCGAGCTCGGCAAGGCCCTGGGCGGAGACGGCACCGCCCGCAACTGGAACACCGTCACGAAGCTGGTCGAGCTCGCCGACTCCGCGTAGCCCACGACGAACGTCAACGGCGGCGGGGTAGGGGGTGAGGGGCGCGCGAGCGCCCTGGATCTGCTCGAGTCCGGAGTTGTTCGGCCTGAGGCTGAACAACTCCAGGCTCAACCGCGCGGGCCCCCGGCCCTCCTACCCAGCGCCGTTGGACCGGCCCCGCGCTCCGAGCACGGCAGCCCACACCGACGCGGCCAGTACGGCAGCCAGAGACACGGTCTGGAGCACGGCGTCGAGCGTCGTCAACCCGCCGAGGTTCGCGACGTGCCACACGAGGTGCAGCGCGGAGAACAGCGCGAACGCGCTGCACGCCGGGACCACGAGCTCGCGCGACGGCCGCCACGCCGCCCACGCCAGAAGCAGCGCGAACCCTAGGTAGAACGCGCCGACGTCGGTGACGAGGTGCTCGCTGTAGCCGGGCAACGCCGCGGTCCAGTGGCGGCCGGCGCCCGGGAAGTCGTCGAAGAACGCGCGCGGCGCGAGCGCCGCCCACGCGCCTGGGAATGCCGCCGAGAGCGCGACCGCGGCGAGCAGCGCCCGCACGTCAGCGCCACCAGTCGCGCCAGCCGGCCTCCTCGGGCGGGGCGCCGAAGCATGTGAAGGTCATCGCGGCCGTGGAGGCCGCGGGCTTCTCCCAGACCGCGAGCAGGCCGCCGTCGACGAGCACGCCGGCCTGGTGCTCCGTGCGGTACCACGGCTCGCCGAGCTCGAGGGCGCGGCCGGCCGCTCCGGGTGAGCCGCCCGTGAGGTGGACGGTGCGCCGGTCGCCGGCGCCGGGATGCGCGAGCGCGAAGCGCAGCTGCTGGGCGAAGTTGAGCCAACCCTCGGCGATGTCGTCGTACTCCGGCTCGGGTGCGCCGCGGATGACCCGCAGGCCGGTCTCCACGCCCAGGTCGGTCAGCTCGAAGCGGTCGCCGGCCTGGATCCCGTCGCTCCACTCCAGGGCCCGTGAGCGGTCGTCGACCGAGGCCTCCTGCAGGAAGATCACGTCGATCTCGTGCCCGAGGCCGTCGTAGTCCCAGCCGAACCAGCGCCGGATCAGCCCGGGCTCGCGCAGGTACCGCCACGCGAGGTCCGGCTCGGCGGGGAGGGTCAGCTCGGCGACGATCATGCGCTCGTAGGCTAGGCGGCCGATGCTCCCAGACGTCCCGTCCGCGCTCACCCACCTGGAGGGCTCCGCCTCGGGCGAGACCTACGAGGCCGACCGGCTGATCGGGCTGGACCCGGCCGACGGCCGCCCGCTCCTGGCGCGCTACGACCTCGAGCGCGCCCGCGCGACGCTCACGCGCGAAGCGCTCGCGGCGCGCCGTGCCGGAGGGCTGTGGCGCTGGGCGGAGCTGCTGCCCGTGCGCGACCCGGCGCGGCGGATCCATCTCGGGGAGGGCGCCACGCCGTTGCTCGGCGCGCCCCGGCTCGGCCGCGAGCTCGGGGTCCCGGGCCTGCGGATCAAGGCCGAGGGGCTGAACCCGACGGGCTCCTTCAAGGCGCGCGGGATGGCCGCCGCGGTCTCGCGCGCGGCCGAGCTGGGCGCCACCGCGCTCGTGGCGCCGAGCGCCGGCAACGCCGGCGGCGCCCTGGCCGCCTACGGCGCGGCCGCGGGGCTGCCCGTGACCGTGGTGATGCCGCGCGACGTGCCGGCCGTCAACCGCGAGGAGGCGGCGGTGATGGGCGCGCGCGTGCTGCTCCACGACGGCCTGATCGACGAGTGCGGCGCCGTCGCGCGCGAGGTCGCGGCCGAGACCGGCGCCTTCGACGTCTCCACGCTCAAGGAGCCCTATCGCGTCGAGGGCAAGAAGACCATGGGGCTCGAGCTCGCCGAGGACCTCGGCTGGGGGCTCCCGGACGCCGTCGTGTACCCGACCGGCGGCGGCACGGGGCTCGTCGGCATGTGGAAGGCGTTCGCGGAGCTCGAGGCGCTCGGGCTCATCGGCGCCGAGCGCCCGCGCATGGTCTCGGTGCAGGCCGAGGGCTGCGCGCCGATCGTGCGGGCCTTCTCGGAAGGGGCGGAGACCGCGGAGCGCTGGGAGGGCGCGGCCACGCGGGCGGGCGGACTGCGCGTGCCGGCCGCGGTAGGGGACAAGCTGATCCTGGCCGCCCTGCGCGAGTCGGGCGGGACGGCGGTCGCGGTGAGCGAGGAGGCGCTGACCGAGGCCCAGGGCCTCGCGGGCCGCCTGATGGGGTCCTACGTCGCGCCGGAGAGCGGCGCGGCGCTCGCGGCGATCCGGGTGCTGCGCGAGCGCGGCGACCTCGGCGCGTCGGAGAGCGTGGTCGTGTTCGACTGCGGGATCGGCCAGAAGTACCCGCCGCCCCCCGGGCTCACGTCAACTGCGGCTGGGTAAGGAGCGAGGAATCGACCGGTCCGCATCGAGGAGACGATTACTCGGCCTCAGACCGATGAAGTGTCTCCTCGCGTCGGAATTGGCCGCGTGGCCCGCTCTCTCGCGCCACGACGAGCGCTCCACGGGCGCCCACGGCACCCCGGCACGGCGGGCAACCGCACCGCCGGCTTCAAGGCGGCCAAGGTCCAGCTGGCCTGGACGCCGGCCGGCGACAACTGGCTGTGCGGCACGCCGGCGCGCTACGAGATCCGCAGTGCCGCGGGCGCGGTCGTCGCGACCGGCACGGGTGCGAGCAGCGCCGCGGTGACCGGCAAGAAGAGCGACGTGTTCACGATCGCCTTCGCGGACGAGGCCGGGAATTGGGGACTTCCGGCCCAGTTCCAGCCAGCTCGCTGAACGAGCCTAGAATCGCCAGCCGATGGCAAGACGCCGGCTGGAGGGCCTCGAGCGCGTGCTCGGGGTCAACGCGCTCTTCTCGACCGCCTACGGGAACGTCGGCTCGTCCATCTACTACGCGCTCGGACTCGTCGCCGCCCTCGCGCTCGGCCTGACGCCGCTCGTCTTCATCATCACCGGGGCGCTCTTCTACGCCACGGCGACCACCTACGCCGAGGCGACCGCCATGTACCCCGAGGCGGGCGGCTCGTCGCTGTTCGCGCGCCAGGCGTTCAACGAGTTCTGGTCGTTCTTCACGGCCTGGGCGCAGATGCTCAACTACGTGATCACGATCGCCATCTCGGCGTTCTTCGCGGCGCACTACGCGGGCGGCGTGTCGTGGGACTACTTCTCGACCTCCCCCGGGGACATCGTCTTCGGGATCGCGCTGATCACGCTGCTCGCGCTGGTCAACGTCCGCGGGGTCAAGGACGCCGTGTCGGTCAACGTCGTCCTCGCGGTCGTCGACTTCCTCAGCCAGCTCGCGATCGTGGTCGCCGGCCTGTTCCTCGTCTTCAGCCCGGACGTCCTCGCCGAGAACATGTCCTACCTCGGCACCGCGCCGACCTGGCGCGACTTCCTGATCGCGATCCCGCTCGGCACGGTGGCCTACACGGGCATCGAGACGATCTCCAACATGGCCGGGGAGGCCAAGGAGGAGGCCAAGACGATCCCGGCCTCGATCAAGCGCGTGATGATCGCCGTGTTCGCGATCTACTTCACGCTGCCGTGGATCGCGCTCTCCGCGCTGCCCGTCCGCTGCGACGAGGGCGGGACGTGCACGACGCTGCTGGGCGTCCCCAAGGAGGAGGGCGGCTACGCCTCGGACCCGATCATCGGCATCGTCAAGAACATGGACCTCGGGCCGCTGCAGAGCTTCGGGGAGTTCTATGTCGCGATCCTGGCCGTGACGATCCTGGTCGCCGCGACCAACGCGGGCGTGCTCGGCGTGTCGCGGCTCGTCTACTCGATGGGCATGCACCGGCAGATGCCGGACTCCCTGCGGCGGCTCCATCCGCGCTTCCGCACCCCCTACGTGGGGATCCTCGTCTTCTCCGGACTGGCCTGCGTGGCGCTGCTGCCGGGCCAGGCCGACTTCCTGGGCCTGATCTACGCGTTCGGCGCGATGCTGTCGTTCACGATGGCCCACCTGGCCCTGATCCGGCTGCGGATCAAGGAGCCGGACGTCGAGCGGCCCTACCGCAGCCCGGGCCGGATGCGGATCGGCGGCCGCGACGTGCCGCCCCTGGCCGTGCTCGGCGTCGCCGGCACGATGCTGTCGTTCGCCGTCATCGCCGTGCTCAACCTCGACGTCGCCGCCGCCGGAACGGGCTGGCTCGTGCTGGGCATGCTCGTCTACGTCGCCTACCGGCGGCGCCAGGGGCTCGATCTCGTCTCCACCTACAAGGTCGCGATCCCGCAGCCGGTGGTCGACCACGAGGCGGAGTACGACTCGGTGCTCGTGCCGATCTCCGACAGCTACGACGAGCACGTGATGGCCACGGCGACGAAGCTCGCGGCGCGCAAGCGGCGCGGCATCCACGTCCTATCGTTCGTGACCGTGCCGCACGCGCTGCCGATCGAGGCGCCGATGGAGGAGGCCGAGGCGGCGGCGCAGTCCGCGATCGAGCAGGCGCGGGTCCAGGGCGGGCGGCGCGTGTCGGGGCACGTGGAGCGGATCCGCCCCGGCCAGGCCGGCCGGCGGATCGTCGAGGAGGCGATCGACATGCGCGCCGCCGCGATCGTGCTGCCGCTCCCGCGGCGGATCCAGGGCACCTCGCTGTTCGGCAAGACGCTCGAGACGGTGCTCGCCGAGCGGCCCTGCCGCGTCGTGATCGAGTCGACGGCGGCCTCGGACGGCGCGGTGCAGCAGCCAGCTCGCCCTGCAGAAGGAGCGCGTATGAGGGCGCTGACGCTCCTGACGTCGGGCCTGATGCTCTTCATCGGGATCGCGATCGTGGTGCGCACGATCGACGCCGGCGGCGGCCCCGGCGCGCTGGGGATCCTCCTGGGCATCGCGTTCATCGCCGCGGGCGCCGGGCGGCTGTGGGCGACCAACGCCCTGCAGCGCCATCGCGAGGACGAGGAGGAGGATCGCTGATGCCTCGCGGCCCGACCGAGCCGTTCAAGCGGGGCCTGAGCGCCGCGGGGCGGATGGACTCGCTGCCGCAGCTCAAGCGCGGGCTCGGCTCGCCGGCGCTGTTCGGGATCGTCCAGGGCTTCATCGGCGCGTCGATCTACTTCGCCGTCGGCGTCGTCGCCACGAAGGCGCTCGGGCTGACCTGGGCCGTGTTCCTGGCCGGCGCGGTGTTCTTCGCCGCGCTGGTGCCCAGCTACGTCGAGGGCGCCTCGCTGCACCAGGAGCGCGGCGGCGCGACGGTGATCGCGCGCTACGCCTTCAACGAGCTGTGGAGCTTCGTGGCGGGCTGGGCGATCCTGCTCGACTACCTGATCCTGATCGCGCTGACCGCGTTCGCGACGACGGACTACGCGGCGGTGTTCTTCGAGCCCTTCGACGCCGGCGTGCCCGAGTTCCTGCTCGGCACCGCCGTGATCGTCGCGGTGGCGGTCGTCAACGCGCGCGGGAGCACGCCGCGGCGCTTCGAGCGCGCGGCGCTGATCGTGCTCGCCGACCTGGTGCTGCAGCTGCTGGTCGTGGCGTTCGGGCTGTTCCTGCTCTTCGAGCCCGAGGTGCTCACCGACCCGGGGGCGATCGCGGGCACGCCCTCGCTCGAGGACCTCGTGTTCGCGTTCCCGCTCGTGCTCGTCGCCTTCAGCGGCATCGACGCCTCCTCGGGCCTGGCCGGGCAGGTGGCGATCGGGCGCCGCGGGCTGCGCCGCCTGATCGGCGTGCGGCTGGTCGCCGCCTGCGTGCCCTACGTCGGGATCGCGCTCGTCGCCTCCGTGGCGCTGCCCACCACGCCGGGCACGGCCTGGGTCGAGGCGCCGATGGTGGGCGTCGCGGACGCCTTCGAGCAGGCCTGGATCCGCGAGCCGATGCGCTACGCGCTGGCGATCTCCGGCCTGCTGATCCTCGTGGCGGCGTGCAACGCGGCCGATGCTCGGGCTCTCGCGGCTGGGCTACGCGCTGGCCGTCAACCGCCAGATCCCGTCGCTGATCGGCTACCTGCACCCGCACCGCTCCACGCCGGTCGTCGTGATCGCCGATCGGCACGGTCCTGGCGATCGCACTGCTGCTGCCGGCCGACCTGGACTTCCTCGTCGGCATCTGCGCCTTCGGGGCCACGATCGCGTTCTCGATCGTGTGCGCGGGCGTGATCCGCCTGCGCTGGCGCGAGCCCGACCGCGACCGGCCGTACAAGATGCCGCTCAACGTGCGGCTCGGGCGCGCCGAGCTGCCCCTGCCGGCGCTGCTCGGGGACGGTGCTGTCGCTGGCCGCGCTCGTGGCGCTGCTCTTCTACCACGGCGACTCGCGCTGGATGGGCGTCGGCTGGATGGCCTTCGGCGTCGCGCTCTACGTCTACTACCGGATCTCTGAGGACAAGCCGGTCTTCCGGCGCGTCACCGTGCCCGAGAAGACGCTCACGCGGCCGCGGCAGGAGGCCGAGTACGGCTCGATCCTCGTCCCGATCCGCGGGCTCCCGCTCGACGACGACATCGTCCAGACCGCCGGCCGCCTGGCCGCGGAGGAGAACGAGGACCTCGGCGAGGGCGGCGCCGTGATCGAGGCGCTGTGGGTCTTCGAGGTCCCGATGGTCGCTGCCGCTCGACGCGCGCGTGCCCGACGAGGAGCTCAAGCGCGCCCGCCGCGCGCTGGCGCGCGCGAAGGCGGTGGGGGAGGAGTACGAGGGCGTCGAGGTCGCCACCGCGATCGTGCGGGCGCGGCGCGCGGGCGAGGCGATCGTGCACGAGGCCAAGCGCCGCGGCGTCGAGGCGATCGTGCTGGCCGCGGAGGAGAAGGCCCAGATCCGCGGCGGCACGCTGCTCGGCGGCAAGGCGGGGCTGCGCGACAGCTTCGTCGGCGAGACGACCCGCTACGTGGTCAACAAGGCGCCCTGCCGGGTGATCCTCACCGCGGCACCGCCGCAGGCGGTCGCCGAGGCGCCGTCGGAGGACATCTCCGCCCCGCCGCCGGGCGGCGATCCCGCCCGTCCCGGCGACGAGCCCGTGGCCGCCGAACGCTAGAGTCCGCGCCGATGTTCGTCCTCGTCGTCGGTGCGGGCCGCGTCGGCTCATCTGTCGCCACCTCCGCCCTGCGGGCGGGCCACACCGTCTCCGTGCTCGACGAGGACCCGCTCTCGCACGAGCGCCTGGACGTCGAGCTCGGCCAGGGCTGGGAGGAGGCCGGCGGGCGCTTCACGATCGGCACCGCGCTCGAGATGGACGCGCTCGTGGAGGCCGGCATCGAGCAGGCGCAGGTCTTCATCGCCTCCACCAACGGCGACAACACGAACCTCGTCGTCTCGCAGATCGCCCAGCGCCGCTACGAGGTCCCGCGCGTGATCGCCCGCGTCCTCGACCCGCGCCGCGCCGCCTGGTACCAGGAGCAGGGCCTGCAGACGATCTGCCCGACGCAGATCGCGATCGAGCAGCTCGAGCGCGCCGCGCTGGCCGACGCAGAGTCGATCGCCTGATGGCCGGGCTCTACGTCATCGTCGCCGGCGCGGGCAAGGTCGGCTGGAACCTCGCGCGGGAGCTGCTCGAGAAGGGCCACGAGGTCACCGTGCTCGAGCAGGACCGCCGCCGCTACCTGACCGTCGAGCAGGAGCTCGAGCACGCGGTCCAGTACGGCGACGCGACCGAGCTGTGGGTGCTCGAGCGCGCCGGCATCCAGCGCGCCGACCTGGTCGTGGCCGTCACCGGCGACGACGAGGACAACCTGCTGATCTGCCAGGTCGCCAAGGAGAAGTACCTCTGCGAGCGGATCATCGCCCGCGTCAACAACCCGCGGAACCTCGAGCACTTCAAGCTGCTCGGCATCCAGCCCGCCGTCTCCGCGACCGACCTGATCCTGCGGCTGATCGAGCACGAGGTGCCGCGCTACGGGCTCGTCCACCTGCTCGACCTGCCCGAGGAGCGGCTCGAGATCATCGAGCTCGTCGTCTCCGAGGACGCGCCCGGCAGCGGGCCAGCGGGTGCAGGACATGACGCTGCCCGAAGGCGCGCTGGTGATCTCCGTGCTGCGCGACGGCAGCGGCTTCGTGCCCAAGGCCGACACGGTGGTCGAGGCCGGCGACGAGGTGCTCGTGGTGCTCGACCCGGGGCTGGAGGAGAGCATCACCGCCCAGTTCGTGGGCGAGAACGAGCGCTGGCTGACCGCGACGTCGACGTCCTGATCGTCGGCGCGGGCGCGGCCGGGTCGGCGTGCGCGGAGGCGCTGGCGCGCGACCGGTCGTTCTCGCGGCTCGGTGCTGCTGGTGGGCCGCGAGCAGGACCCGCCCTACGAGCGGCCCGCCGGCCTCCAAGGACTACCTGCGCGGCGAGACCGACCGCTCCGGCACCTACCTGCACCCGGCCGAGTGGTACGCGGCGAAGGGCGTCGAGCTGCGGTCGCGCACGAGCGTGATGAAGCTCGACCCCTCGGCGCGGGTCGCGAAGCTCTCCTCCAAGGAGGAGGTCGGCTTCGGCTCCGCCGTGCTGGCCACGGGCGCCAACGTGCGCCGGCTGCGCGTGCCGGGCGCCGAGCTGGAGGGCATCCACTACCTGCGCGCGCTCGGCAACGCGGACGCGATCCGGGCCGACGCCGAGGAGGCCTCGCGCGTCGTGCTCGTGGGCGGCTCCTACATCGCCTGCGAGGTCGCCGCGTCGCTGACGGCGCTGGGCAAGCGCTGCACGATGGTCATGGAGGAGGACTCCCCGCTCTCGCGCGGCTTCGGGCCGCAGGTGGGCGAGTTCGTGGGCGCGCTGCTGCGCGAGCGCGGCGTCGAGCTGGTCACCGCCGATCCGCTCGCCGCGTTCGTCGGCGACGGCCGGGTCGCCTCCGTGGAGACGGCGTCCGGCCGGATCGTGGACGGCGACCTCGTCGTGATGGGCACCGGCGCGGTGCCCGACGTCATGCTCGCCCGTTCGGCAGGCCTCGAGCTCGGCGACACGGGCGGGGTGGCCTGCTCCTCCACGCTCGAGACCTCGGCGCCGGGCATCTGGTGCGCCGGCGACGCCTGCGAGTACGACTCGGTCCTGCACGGCCGCCGGGTGCGGATCGAGCACTGGGAGGTCGCCCGCGCCCAGGGCAAGGCGGCCGCCGCCGCCGTGGCCGGCCGGGCCGCGGACTTCAGCGAGGTGCCGTACTTCTGGTCGGACCTCGCGGACTGGCTCACGCTCGAGTACGTGGGCGCCGCGGCGTCGTGGGACCGAGAGATCGTCCGCGGGTCGTTCGAGTCGGCGTCGTTCGCCGTGTTCTACGTCGAGGGCGGGCGGCTCGTGGCCGCGCTGTCCGTCGGGCGCCCCGAGGACCTCATGCACGCCCGGCGGCTGCTGGCCGGCGGCGGCGAGCTCGCCGATCCCGACGCGTTGGCCGACCTCGGGACCGACCTCTCCTCGCTCTGAAACTGCGCTGGGTGGGGAGGTTCGGGTGCGGTGCGCGGGTCGGCTCGCGCCGGGCGCTCCTGAACGCTGGGTTGTCCAGGCTTGCTGGGCGTGCGTGGGGCGACCAGCGTTTGCGGCCTCGAATCGCTGGGAGTCTGAGGCTCGCCGCCCGTGCGTTCGGGGACCAGCGTTCACGCCGGGTCCCGCTCACCCCTCGCCGTTGAACCCTGCAGGCGTGGCCGCGCGCTACTGGCGCGCGGCGAAGGGAAGGGCGTCCGGCGAGGCCGTGGTGCGGTCGGCCGCGGTCGAGCGGGGCTCCGGCGGGTCGCCGCGGAGCAGCCAGCCGCCGTCGGGGCGGCGCTCGATCTCCTCGCGGGCGATGAGCTGGCCCAGCGCCGTCGTGACCGACGGGCGGCGGGCGCCGACCATGCCGGCGAGGGTGCGGTGGGGAAGGCGCAGGCTCACGAGCACGCCGCCGGGCACGACGCGGCCCCAGCGCTCGGCCAGGCACCACAGCAGCGCCAGCAGGCGGTCGTCCACGCGCGTCAGATGCGCGATCGCCTGCATGACCACGAGCCGCTCGGCGCGGCGCGCGGCGCGCTCGACGAGCGTGGCGAAGATCTCCGGCCACTGGGCGGCCCGCACGGCGAGCGCCTGGTCGATGATCGGCCAGCCGGGAGTGCGTGAGTGCCGTCCACTCGACGGAGCGCGGCAGCAGGATCTCGGCCTCGCGGTCGTCCCAGGCGCGCAGGAGGTCGCCCGGGCCGAGCAGCTCGGCGCAGGGATGGTCGCCGACGGTGGCCTCGCGCACGAGCAGGCCGTCGAGCACGAGCAGGCCGATCGGCTGGCTGCCCTGGTTCAGCGAGCGCCCGGGGGTCCACGTCCCGCGCGGCGCGTCGATCGCGCGCACGAAGAGCCGCTGGCTGACCTCGCGAATCCGCCGCGGGTCGAGTCCACGCGCGAGATCCGGGTCCGCTTCGAGAAGCTGTACCGAGCCGCCGCCCGCCTCTGGCATGCGCACACGACCTCCACTGGCGATCCGACTCCGAGCCTGGCAACGCCCATTGCCGACCCGGCCTGGAAGAGCACGGTCGGACTCCCCGGAATGAACCGCGGCGCCTCGACCACCCCGGAGAGTAGCGCGACACCAGGCGGATGGAAGGGTTACGCGCCCAGATCCACGATTCTGTGGACGTGTGTCGGGGAGGGCGATCTGACGACGCCCTCGCTACGATGGAAGCCTCGCTGCGGGGTCGTCTAATGGCAAGACTCCGGCCTCTGGAGCCGGCTATCGGGGTTCGAGTCCCTGCCCCGCAGCCTCGGGGCTGCATCTAGCCTCAGGCGGCGGCTTGCTCCGCCCAGTCGCGGTGCAGGCGCCAGTAGGCGCCCTCCGCCGCCAGCAGTTCCTCGTGGGTGCCCTGCTCGACGATGCGGCCGTGGTCGAGGACGACGATCCGGCCGGCGCGCTGGATGGTCGAGAGGCGGTGGGCGATGACGATCGCCGTGCGGCCCGCGAGCAGGCGCCGGAGGCCCGCCTCGATGCGGCCCTCCGTGTTGATGTCGACGTTCGAGGTGGCCTCGTCGAGCACGAGGATGCGCGGGTCGGCGATCAGCGCGCGCGCGAAGGCCACGAGCTGGCGCTGGCCGGCCGAGAGCTGGGCGCCGCGCTCGCCGGTCGGCGTGTCGTAGCCCTGCTCGAGCCCCGCGATGAACTCGTGCGCGCCGACGGCGCGCGCGGCGGCCTCGACCTCCTCCGGCGTGGCGTCCGCGCGGCCGAAGCCGATGTTCTCGCCGATCGTGCCGGAGAACAGGAACGCCTCCTGCGGGACCACGCCCATCTGCGAGCGCAGCGAGGCCGCCGTGACCTCGCGCAGGTCGTGTCCGTCGACGAGCACGCGCCCCGAGGTGGGGTCGTAGAAGCGCGCCATCAGCTTGGCCATGGTCGACTTGCCGGCGCCCGTGGCGCCGACCAGCGCGACGGTCTGCCCCGGCGGGACGTGCATGTTGATGTGGCAGAGCGCCTCGCCCTCCCCGTAGGAGAAGACGACGTCGTCGAACTCGATCTCGCCCCGGATCCGGCCGAGCTCGACCGCGTCGGGCGCGTCGCGCAGCTCGGGCTCCTCGTCGAGCAGCTCGAAGATCTTGTCCAGCGCCGCCATCCCGGCCTGGTAGGTCGTGTAGAACTGCGACAGCGACTGGATCGGGTCGAAGAAGTTGTTCAGCGCGGCGATGAACGCCACGAGCACGCCGACCGTGACCTCGCCGTTGATCGCCTGCACGCCGCCGTAGAGCAGGATCCCCGCCGTCGCGAGGCCGCTCAGCAGCTCGACCGAGGGGAAGTAGGCCGCGTTGAGGTTGACCGTCTTCATGTTCGCCTCGCGGTTCTCGTCGTTGAGCTCCGCGAAGCGGGCGAGGTGGCGCTCCTCCTGGGCGAAGGAGCGCACGACCCGGATCCCCGACAGCGACTCCTGCAGGTAGGCGGTGATCGCCGCCACCTTCTCGCGCGTGAGCCGGTAGGCGTCGGCGGAGACGATCCGGAAGGCCAGCGAGCCGACCGCCAGAACGGGGAAGACGAGGAACGTCAGCAGCGCCAGCTCGAGGTCGAGCACGATCAGGATCGCGGCCGTGCCGATCAGCGTCAGGGTCGAGCCGAACAGCGTCACCACGCCGTCCGAGACGAGCTGGTCGAGCGCCTGCACGTCGTTGGTCAGCCGCGAGATCAGCACGCCCGCCTGCCGGCGCGAGTAGAAGCCGACCGACAGCGTCTGCAGGTGCGCGAAGAGCTGGATCCGCAGGTCCTGCAGCGCGCGCTGGCCGACCCAGCCCGTGAGGTACGTCTGCGCGTAGGTCGCGCCCCAGTAGATCAGCGCCGAGGCCAGGAACGCGATCACGATCCAGGTCAGCGCGCCCAGATCGCCCGGCACGATGCCGGAGTCGATCGCGAGCTTGGCGAGCGGCGGCGGCGCCAGGGCCGCGGCGGTGGCGATCAGCAGCGACCCGAGCATGAGCAGCGTGCGGGAGCGGTAGGGCCGCAGCAGCTCGAGCAGGCCGCGCAGCTTGCGCCCGCGCCCGCCCGTCTGGCGCAGCCGGCGGCGCAGCTCGGCCAGGTGGCGATGGGGCTGCTCAGAGACCTGCGACACGTTCCACCGGGTCGCGGTTGAGGAACACCTGGTCCGGGAGGCCCTTGGCGGCGATCTCGGCGTACAGCCCCGAGCGGGTGAGCAGCTCGTCGTGGCTGCCCTGGGCGACCACCTCGCCGGCCTCGAGCACGACGATCTCGTCGGCCAGCGCGATGGTCGAGAGCCGGTGGGCGATCACGAACGTCGTGCGGCCGGCCATCACCTCGCGCAGCGCCTCCTTGATCGCCTGCTCGGTCGTCGCGTCGACGGAGGAGGTGGCGTCGTCGAGGATCAGGATCCGCGGGTCGGCGAGCAGCGCCCGCGCGATCGCCAGCCGCTGCCGCTGGCCGCCCGAGAGCGTGAGGCCGCGCTCGCCCACGCGCGTGTCGTAGCCGTCGGGCAGCTCGGCGATGAAGCCCGCGGCCTGCGCCCGCCGCGCCGCCCGCTCGACCTCCTCGCGGGACGCCGAAGGCCGCCCGTAGGCGATGTTGTCGTGCACGGTCGCCGAGAACAGGAACGGGTCGTCGTCGACGACGGCGATGGCCCGCCGCAGCGCGCGCAGGTCCAGCTCGCGCACGTCGGCGCCGTCGACGAGCACGGAACCGGAGGTGGGGTCGTAGAGCCGCCCGATCAGCCGCACGAGCGTCGACTTGCCCGAGCCGGTGGCGCCCACCAGCGCGACCGTCGAGCCCGCCTCGACCGCGAGCGAGACGTCGCGCAGCGACGGCGACGCCGCGTTCTCGTAGGCGAACGTCACGTCGCGCAGCTCCACACGGCCACCGCCCTCGGGCAGCGGCCGGGCGCCGGCGGGCGCGACCAGGCGCGGCTCGCGGTCCAGCAGCTCGAACAGCCGCGCGCCCGAGGCCGTCGCGCGCTGCGCCAGCCCGAGCGCGATGCCGAGCTGGCGCATCGGCGCGATCAGCATCAGCAGGTACGCGTAGAAGGCGGTGAAGTCGCCCAGCGTGAGGGTGCCGTTGACGACCTGGCGACCGCCGATGAGCAGGATCACGGCCAGGCCGAGGTTCGGCAAGAAGCCGATGAACGGGTTGTAGAAGGCCCGCAGCCGCGTGGCGTCCATCGACTGGTCGAACACGCGGGTGACCGAGGTGCGGAAGCGGTCGAGCTGGCGCGGCTCGGCCGCGAACGCCTTCACGACCCGCACGCCCGAGACGTTCTCCTCGACGTCGGCGGTGAGCTCGGCGATCCGCTGCTGGACCTCCTGCAGCGACGGCCGCGAGCGGCGCCCGTAGCGGGCGGCGACGAGCACCACGAACGGCACCGGCGTCAGCGCCAGGGCGCCGAGCCCCGGCTGCAGCGCCAGCATCGCGATCGCCGCCAGCACGATCGTCAGCGCGCTCTGGGCGATGAACACGAGCCCGTAGCCGAGGAAGAAGCGCACGCTCTGCAGGTCGACGGTCGCGCGCGACATCAGCTGGCCCGTCTGCGCGCCGGCGAAGAAGCCGAGCTCGAGCGCCTGCAGGTGCGCGTAGACCATGTTGCGCAGGTCGACCTCGACGCCGAGCGAGACGCGCCCCGCCACGAGCCGCCGCGCCACCGACAGCACCACCCGCACGAGCGCCAGGGCCGCGATCACGGCCACGAGCGTGGTGAGCCCGTCGCGGTCGCCGCGGTCGATCTCGTCGATCGCGCGGCCCGTCAGCCACGGGATCGCGACGGTGGCCGCCATCGCGAGCCCGGCGAGCACGAGCGAGACCACGGCACCCCGGGTGTAGGGCCTCAGGAAGCCGAGCAGCCGCAAGAACGTGTGCACGTGCAACCAGGATACGGACCGCCCCCATCTGCAACACTCGCGCCGCGGATGACCGATCCGATCGCGCTGCGCAACCGCTTCGCCATGGTCAAGGGGGCCTGGGAGGACCACCTCCCCGGCGTGCCGTTCCCCCGCTCGCTGGGGGACGGCACCGCGGAGGAGAAGATCGAGCGCCTCGAGCTGGCGCTCGTGGACGAGATGCGCGCCCGCGCGACGCCCGACAGCGCCGAGCAGACCGCCGACGCCATGTGGGGCATCGTGCACGCGCGGCCCGACGGCGACCCGGTCAAGCTCCGCGTCACCGAGCACCACGAGGAGCTCGCACGCCTCGGCCACCGCCGGCTGTGACGGGCCGGCAGCCCGCCGGCCTCTGCGACTCCTGCCGCCATCAGAAGCTCATACGGACCGGCAGAGGGTCCGAGTTCTCGATGTGCCTGCGCTCCAAGGAGGACTCGCGCTATCCGAAGTACCCGCGGGTGCCCGTGGGCCGCTGCCCGGGCTACGAGCGCCGCGCCTCCTAGCGGGTCAGCGCAGGGACTGCTGGAGGGCCACGACGCGCTGCGCGGACTCGCGCACCCGCTCGCGGAAGGCCGGGTCGCGGCGCGCCTCGGCCAGCAGCGCCCGGTAGACGTGGATGTAGGAGCCGCGGCCGGTCGTCAGCACGATGTCCACGCCCGCGCGGACGTTGCGCAGTGCCGCCTCCTGCACGTCCGTGATCTCCTGGACCGCCTTCGCCTCGGTCGAGTCGGTGATCACGACGCCGTCGAAGCCGAGCTCCTCGCGCAGCAGCCCTTGGATGATCGGCTGCGACTGGGAGGCGATCCGCTCGTCGTCGAGCGCGGGGTAGAGCGCGTGGCCGGCCATCACGAGCGGGACGCCGGCGCCGATCGCGGCGCGGAACGGGACGAGGTCCTCGTCGCGGATCTGCTGGGCGGTGCGCTCGATCGTGGCGGAGCCGAAGTCGGTGTTGGTGGTCGCGCCCCCGAGCCCGGGGAAGTGCTTGGCGGTCGGGGCCACGCGCCCTCGCCGCCAGCCCTTGACGGACTCCGCCATCGCCTCGGCGGCGGAGGAGAAGTCGGTCGCGAACGCGCGCCCGGCGAGCGCCGCGCCGGGCACGCTGGCGACGTCGGCCACCGGGGCGAGCGTGACGTTGACGCCGCTCCCGCGCAGCGCCTTCGCCGCGGCCTCGGCGTCCGAGCCCACGGTGCCGGCCGCGAACTGCCGCGGCTGCGAGGCCTCGGGCGGCGCCCACGGGAAGATGCGGATGTCTCCGCCCTCCTGGTCGATCATGACCAGCGGCTGTCCCTTCGCACCCTCCGTCAGCCGGCCGGCGAGGGCCTTCGCCTGGCCGGCGCCCGTGAGGTTGTCGCGGAACAGGATCGCGCCGGCCGCCCGGCCCTCGGAGAGCACCCGCCGCACGTAGCCGGGCACGCTCGTGCCCGCGAAGCGCAGCACGACGAGCTTCCCGACCTGCTGGCCGAGCGGCAGCCCCTCCGAGACCTTCCGGGCCGCCTCCTCGGGGGCGGGAGTCGCCGCGGGCGCGGGCGCCGCATCGTCCTCGCCGTCACCGCCGCCCACCGCGATGCCGATCAGGAACGCGAGCGCGGCCGCGCCCGCGAGCGCCGTCAGCCGCCGCCGCGCGATGGTGCGCCGCCGCTCGGCCGCGCGCCGCCTGGAGCTCTGTCGTGACCCCTCGATGGCCAAGGAGGGTATTGGCGCGCGGACGGTGTACTGTCAGCAAGAGAACAAAGGGGGAGGGATCGGATGAAGGGGCTCGCGCTCACGATCGAGCAGCTCCGCGAGAACGCCGTGAAGATCGCTCTGCGGGGCGAGCTCGACCTCGAGCACGCGTACACCTTCGACGAGGAGCTCAAGCGCGTGGAGGCGATCGAGCCCGAGTGCATCTGCCTCGACCTGCGCGAGCTGACGTTCCTCGACTCGACCGGCCTCTCCCGTCTCGTGGCGGCGCGGCGGCGCGCGATGAAGGCGGGCCGCAGGCTCGTGCTCGTGCGCGGTCCGGCCGCCGTGCAGCGCGTGTTCCAGCTGACCGCGGTCGACGAGGCGTTCGAGATCGTCAGCGCGCCCGAAGCCGCGTTCGCCTGACGCTCCAGGAACCGGCGCGGCGTCCGCGCGCGGCGCGTACCGTGCCGGGTCATGCGCAGATGGCGATCCCTGCCGGCCGTCGCGATCGCGCTCGCGCTTGCCGCGGGCGGCGTCGCCGTCGCCGCCGGCGCCTCCTCCACGGCCAACCGGACGACCGCCGACCGCGACGGCGACAACCGGCTCGAGCCCGCCCCGGGCGACGCCTACGAGCAGCGCTCCGAGCTCGGCACGCGCACGGCCGCGCGCGGGACTCCGCTGTGGACCTTCGGCCAGCTGACCGACCTCCACGTCGTCGACGAGGAGTCGCCCGCTCGCGTGGAGTTCCTCGACAAGGTCGGCCCGCCGTTCACCTCCGCCTACCGGCCGCACGAGGGCATCGGCCCGCAGGTCGCCGACGCGATGGTGCGCGAGATGGTCGATGCCGTCAGCCCCGTCACGAGCCGACGCATCGACGCGGTGATGACCACGGGCGACAACACCGACAACACCCAGTGCAACGAGACGCGCTGGATGATCGACATCCTCGACGGCGAGGCCAACGCCGATCCCGGCTCGTGCCTGCCCTCCGGGCTGCGCCCGGCGACGAGGCAGATCGACCCCGACTCGGGCGTCGAGGGCACCTGCGGCACCGTGCCCGACGGCACCCGCTACGACGGCGTCCGCGGCGGCCGCGAGTACTACGAGCCCGACGCCGGCGACGGCCAGGACGGGCCGGGCTACTCGCCGCGCCAGGAGCAGAACGAGGCGGAGGCCCAGCGCTCCAGCGAGGTGCGCGACTACCCGGGCCTGTTCGAACGCATGAACGAGCCGTTCCTCGCCAAGGGCTTCGGCGACCTGCCCTGGTACGGCATCTTCGGCAACCACGACGGCCTGGTCCAGGGCAACCAGAACCGCAACGTGGCGTTCGACGCGCTCGCCACGGGCTGCGTGAAGGTCAAGGGCCTGCCGGCCGGCGCCGACACCTCGCCGGCCGGGCTGCGCGACGCCCTGCTCGCGGCGGCGGCCGACCCCTCGCTGACGACGACCGTCCCGCAGGACCCGCGCCGGCACCTGCTGCTCAAGCGCGAGTACATCCAGCAGCACTTCGTCACGACGGGCACGCCCGTCGGCCACGGGTTCACCGCCGACAACCTCACCAGCGGCCAGGGCTACTACGCCTTCCACCCGCGGCCCGGCGTGCGCTTCGTCGTGCTCGACTCCGTCTCGGACGCGGGCGGCGACGGCGGCAACATCGACGAGGCGCAGTTCGCCTGGCTCGACGGCCAGCTCGCGGCCGCCGACGCTGCGCGCGAGCTCACGCTCGTCTTCGCCCATCACACGCTGGAGACCATGAACCAGGCGGCGAGCCCGTTCCCGCCCGGCGACAACCCGCCGCCGCCCTACGGCGACGTCCACCTCGGCGAGAGCTCGCCGCAGAGCCCCTGTCCCGGCGACCGGCCCCGCCGAGACGGTCAAGTGCCTGCTCCTGCGCCACTCGACGGTGGTCGGCTACATCACGGGCCACGAGCACCGCAACCGGATCCGCGCGGTGCCGCGCTCCGGCGTCGACGGCGACGACGCGAGCGGACGCGCCGCCGGCGGCTTCTGGCAGGTCGCGACGGCCTCGCACATCGACTGGCCGCAGCAGTCGCGGCTGCTCGACCTCGTCGACAACGGCGACGGCAGCCTCTCGATCTGGGGGACGATCCTCGACCACGACGCGCCGCCCAACCCGGGCTCGGCCGCGGGGTCGTCGGCGAAGCAGCTCGCCTCGATCTCGCGCGAGCTCGCCTACAACGACCCCGATGCGGAGAACGGCGAGGACGGCCGCTCCGACGCGCGCGGCGGCGAGGGCGACCGCAACGTCGAGCTCGTGGTGCGCGACCCGCGCTAGGCGGCTTCGGCGGCCGGTTGCCGCCGGCGCACGCCGGTGCGCCACTGCGCCACCGCCAGGCCGGCGGCCACGAGCGCGGCGCCGGCCAGCGCCGGCAGCGTGATCGGCTCGTCGTAGAGGGCGGCGCCGAAGGCGAGCGCCCCGAAGGGCAGCAGCAGCGTGATGTAGGAGACCGTCACCGCGGGCAGCTCGCGCAGCAGGACCGTCAGCGTCACGAACGGCACGGCGGAGCCGATCACGGCCAGGTAGGCGATCGAACCGACCGCCCGCGCGCTCCATGTGACCTCCCACGCCTCGGCGGCGGCGGACACGCCCAGCAGCAGCACGCCGCCGGCCAGCATCGCCCAGCCGTTGAGCACGATCGCATCGAGCGCGCCGCCGTCGCGCTTGATCGCCACGTTGCCGATCGCGCTCGCGAACGGCGCCGCGGCGCAGGCGATCGCCGCCGCCAGCGCGTACTTGCCGTGGCCCAGCTCGAGCGTCTCGCCGAACGCGATCGCCAGCCCGGCCATGGCGACCGCGATCCCCGCGACCAGCCGCGCCCGCAGCGGCTCGCCCGCGAGCAGCAGGGCGGCGAGCGTCGCGCTGTAGAGCGGCATGATCCCGAACAGCACGGCCGCCAGCCCGGACGGGACGTACTGCTCGCCCCAGTAGATCAGCCCGTAGGCGGCCGCGAACGGCAGCAGCGCGAGCACCGCCGCCAGCCGGGGGTCGGTGCGCAGCGGCCGTCCCAGCAGCCGCGCGAGCACGAGCAGCCCGGCGCCCGCGAGCGCGAAGCGGATCCCCGCGCCGAGCAGCGGCGGCAGGTCCTCGAGCCCGATCTTGATCGCCACCCACGTGCTGGACCAGATGACGACGAGGGATCCGTAAAGGGTCCAGACCAGCGAGCGGGGCACCCCGCCCAGCCTAGGAGGGCAGGCGCTTCTCCATCAGGTAGTCCTGCCGGGCGCCCTCGCGCGGGGTGGCGACGACCGCGTAGCCCGCGGCCTCGTAGAGGCGGCGCGCCTCGCGCAGCACCTCGGTGGTGATCAGCCGGATGCGGCGGTGGCCCGCCGCCGCGGCGCGGCGCTCGAGCTCGGCCAGCAGCGCGCGCGCGTGCCCGCGGCCGCGCGCGCCGGCCGTGACGAACATGCGCTTGATCTCGCCCGTCTCGGCGTCGAGGGCGCGCAGGCCGCCGCACGCCACCGGCCGGCCGCCGTCGTAGGCCACGAGCCAGGCGGAGCCGGGTCCGGTGAAGGACTCGGGGGAGGCGAAGATGTGGTCGGGGTCGGCGACGGGTGCGTCGAGGCGCTCGCCGAGCAGCGCCTGGTACTCCGCCCACAGCGCCCGCGAGGCCGGGCCGTCGGGGGTCTCAGCGCGCAGCGCGGCGCTCATCGGCGGACCCGCACCGCGAGCACGACGAGGTCGTCGTGGAGCCTGGGCGACCAGGCGTGCGCCTCGTCGCGCAACCGCTCGGCCAGCGCCTGCGGCTCCAGCGCCCGGCCGTGCTCGGCGAGCAGGGCGCCGAGCCGGGCGTCGCCGAACTGCACGCCCTCCCGGCGCGCCTCCCACAGGCCGTCCGTGGCGGCGACGAGCACGTCGCCCGGGGCGAGCGCGCACTCGCGCTCCCCGTAGTCCGCGTCGCGTTCGATGCCGAGCGGCAGGCCGGTGGTGCCCAGCGAGCCGGGCTCGCCACCCGCGGCGCGGAGCAGCTGCGGAGGCGGGTGGCCGGCGTTGCACCAGCGCAGGCGCCGGCCATCGGCGACGGCGAGGAAGGCGGGCACGAACAGCCCCTCCGGCAGCCTGGAGCGCAGGATCGCGTTGGTCTGTCGGAGCACCTCCGCCGGGCGGTCGCAGTCGAACGTCCGCGCCTCGACGAAGAAGCGCACCATGGCGGCGGTCGCCGCCACCTCGAGCCCGCTGCCGCTCACATCGCCCACCAGCAGTCCGAGCCCGCCGCCGGGCAGCGTCCAGATCCCGAACACGTCGCCGCCGGACGCCTGGTGCCCGGCGGGCTCGTAGACGAGCCCGACCTCGTGGTCGTCCAGCGCGGGCGGGCGCTGGGGGACGAAGCCGGCCGTCATCGCGCGCGCCACGCGGCGCTCGCGGTCGTAGGCGTGCGCGTTGGCCAGCGCGGCCGCGGCCACGGGCGCCAGCGCCACGAGCTGGGCGAGGCCGCCCGTCGCGAACCCGGCCTCGGGCGCGCGCGCCGTCAGCACGCCGAACAGCCGTGCCCCGAGCGCCACCGGCACCCGCGCCTCGGCGCCGGTGAGGGCCGGCTCGGGGCCGCCGCGCACCCGGCCGGCGGCGTCCGCGCGCTCGAAGCCCGCGTCGGCCGCGCCGGTCAGCTCGCGCACCTGCGCGAGCATGGCGGCGATCACCTCGCCGGGGTCGAGCGTCGCGCTGATGGCGCGCGCGGCCCGGCCCAGCGACTCCTCGGCGTCGAGCAGCTGCGCCCGCTCGAGTGCGAAGGCGGCGAGGTCCGCCAGCACCTCCGTGACCCGCATGTCGTCGGCGCTGAAGGCCGGCTGGGGGAGGGAGCGGGCGATCGCCAGCACGCCGAGGATGCGCCCGTCCCGGGTGCGCACGGGACAGGAGAGGAAGGACGAGCTGCTGTACCAGTCCCACAGCCGCGCCGCGGTCTCCGGGTCCAGGCGCTCGAACAGGCGGTCGTGCAGGGCCGTCGCCCCGGGCCACTCCTCCATCCGCTCGATGCGGACCGGGCTGCCCGTCTCCACGGCCGCCTCGGTCACGCCGCCGCGCTCGGGCTCGTAGGGCCGGTCGAGCACGGGCCCGAACGCGTCGCGGACGGCGTCGGAGGCGAACCAGGACGCGGCGGGGTGGATGTGGTCGTGCGCCGCGTCGACGACGAGGAACGAGACGCCGGTGACGTCCAGCAGGCGCCGCACCTGCGACACGATCTCCTCGAGCGTCCGGCGCAGCCATGCCTGCGACCCCGCGGCGTGCTCGATGCCGCGCTCCTCCAACATGAGAGCGAGCCTAACCGCGGCGCACCGCGCCGTGCTAGCTTCGCGCGCACACGAGTCTGGGAGGGACCAGGGACGATGAAGCATCGCGCAGCAGGGCTGGCAGTCGCTGCGCTCGTGGCGCCCCTCGGGGCGCCGGCGGCGGCGGAGGCGCTCGTCCAGGTCGACCGCGGGATCGCCGGTGCGCGCCTGGGCAACACGCGCGCCGAGGTGCGGGCGGCGCTCGGCAAGCCGGCCTCCATCCGCACCGGGACGAACGACTTCGGTCGCTTCGTGCAGTACCGCTTCCGCGGCGGCATCACGGTGATCTTCCAGGGCCGTCGCGAGGTCAGCAGCGTCTCCACCACCGGGCGCGGCGACCGCACGCGGCGCAACGTCGGCGTCGGCTCGAGCGAGGCGACGGTGCGGGCGCGGGTGCGCGGGGTCCGCTGCGAGACGATCGCCGGCTTCCGCTCCTGCCACACGGGCCGCTTCACCGCCGGTGAGATCATCACGGACTTCCTGATCCGCGGCGGGACGGTCCGCCGGGTGACCGTCGGGCGCGTGATCGACTGAGATGGCCGACGACGACGATGTTGACTGGATCGGGGAGCCGCCCGAGGGCCGCCACACGCGCGACCGCGCCAAGCCGGGCTTCTGGGACAACCAGTGGCAGGCCGCCGCGGCGGGCTCCGTGCTCTTCGTGCTGGTCGTGATCGTGCTGCTGCTGGCGCTGCTCTAAGCCGCGACCTGATCCCGGAAGCGGTCGACCCACTCCTGGGAGCGGCCGTCGGACTGGCGCCGCATGGGCGGCTCGGGCACCTCGACGCCGTCGCTCGGGACGCCGATGTGCTCCAGCACCCGGCAGATCGTTGCCGTCGGTTCCTGCGCGAGTTGCTCGTAGACGATCTCCAGCGGCTCGATGCCGCGCCCGGCGAACCAGTCGCGCCACGCCGCGGCGTGCTCCTCCAGGCGGCGCTTGAGGTGCGCGATCGCGCCGGCGTGGAAGACGGGCTCCACGTGGGAGTCGCGGTCCTCGGCGCGCCACTGCTCCGTCTGCACGGCGCGCCACAGGGAGATCGCCTGGGCGAGGGTGTCGCGGCGCTCGACGTGCACCCAGTGCAGCGGCCCGAGCTGCTCCTCGGGTTCGCCGTGGGCGAGGAAGTCCGGCAGGTAGGCCCACATCATCTTGGCGCCGAAGACGCCGTTGGGCGTGGTGCCGCGCTCGCGCGCCTCGGCGAGCCGTCGCTCCCACGGCACGGGCGGCACGGGCGGCTCGAGCGGCGCCAGCACCTCGAGGATCTCGGGGTCGGCGCCGGCGGGGAAGTACTCGCGCGGCTGTCGCACGCGTCCGCTCGCGCTGAGAAACTCGAAGTACTCCTCCGGCCTGCCGGCCACGCCGGTGCCGGCGAGCAGCTCGCACAGGAGCGTGCTGCCGCTGCGTTCGGTCGCGCAGACGAGATAGGCGGAGGCCATAGCTATTCTCGATCTTACCGGTCGACTTAGGGGAACAAACGAGAGCCGTGAAGAAACCCAACATCCTGTACCTGCACTCGCACGACACGGGGCGGTTCATCCAGCCCTACGGCCACCAGGTGCCGACGCCGAACATCCAGCGCCTGGCCGATCAGGGGCTCCTGTTCCGCAAGGCCTTCTGCGCCGCGCCGACGTGCTCGGGCTCGCGCTCGGCGCTGCTCACCGGGCAGTACCCGCACTCCAACGGGATGATGGGCCTCGCCCATCGCGGCTTCGAGCTCTTCGACTACTCGCACCACATCGTGCACACGCTGCGCGGGGCGGGCTACTGGTCGGGCCTGATCGGCGAGCAGCACCTCTCGCGGGACCCGGCCGTGCTCGGCTACGACCGCGTGATCGAGTCCGACACCAACCACGTGGACTACGTGGCGCCCGCCGCCGTCGAGCTGCTCGCCCAGGCCCCGCCGGAGCCGTTCTTCCTCTCCGTCGGCTTCTTCGAGACCCACCGCGAGTACTTCGAGCCGACGTCGGTGCGCGACGCGCTGTACTCGCTGCCGCCCGACAACCTGCCCGACACGCCGGAGACGCGCCGCGACATGGCCTCCTACAAGGCCAGCGCGCGCTCGCTGGACCAGGGCGTCGGTTCCGTGCTGAACGCGCTCGACGAGCACGACCTCGCCGACGACACGCTCGTGATCCTCACGACGGACCACGGGCTCGCCTTCCCGGGCGCCAAGGGCACGCTCTACGACCGCGGGATCGGCGTGCTGATGATCATGCGCGGCCCGGGCGGAGCGCACGGCGGCCGCGTCTCCAACGCGCTCGTCTCGCACATCGACCTGTTCCCGACGATCTGCGACCTCGCGGGCATCGAGGCGCCGGCCCGGCTGCAGGGCCGCTCGCTGCTGCCGGTGATGCGGCGCGAGGTCGAGGACGTCAACGATGCGGTCTTCGCCGAGCTCACCTTCCACGCGGCCTACGAGCCGGTGCGCGCGGTGCGCACGGAGCGCTGGAAGTACATCCGGCGCTTCGGCGACCGCCTGCGGCCCGTGCTGCCCAACGTCGACGACAGCCCGACCAAGGACCTGCTGCTCGCGGACGGGTGGGCCGACCTCGAGCTGCCGCGCGAGGCCCTGCACGACCTGCGCTTCGACCCCGTGGAGGCGCACAACCTGATCGGCGCGCCGCACGCGGCCGGGATCGCGGACGAGCTGCGCGCGCGCCTGGACGACTGGATGCGCGCCACGGCGGACCCGCTGCTCGAAGGGCCGGTGCCCGCGCCCGATGGCGCCGAGCTCAACGACCCGGACCAGGTCTCGCCCGCGGAGCCGGCCGGCGGGCACGTGCTCGACCCCGCGGGGTCGGTGCACTAGGAGGCTCCGTGCGCTACTTCACGCCCTCGATGAACTCGACGAGCTTCTGGACGTCCTCGGGCTTGTCCGCGAGGTCGAAGCCGTCGATGCTCGCCTTCATCAGGCCGGCGTTGTAGCCCTTCGTGACGTCGGCGTCCGGGTCGACGATCGCCTTCTCCAGGTAGGCCGAGTCCGCCTTGGCCTGCTTGCCGTCCTCGAGCGTCACGGTCGAGCCCGCGAGCCCCTTGAACGTTGGGCCGGTGCCCTCGCGGCCGTCGAGCGAATGGCAACTCGCGCACGCGTACTGGCGGTAGAGCTCCTCGCCCGGGCCGCCCGACGCGGATCCGGAGCCGCCGTCGGAGCCGCCGCAGGCCACCGCAGCGAAGGGGAGCGCGCACAGGGCGGCGACGACGAGCTTGCGTGGGTCCGGCATCGAGCCGGAGAGTGTACGAACGGGGGAGGAGGACGGGGCGCCGCCGCGCTCAGGTGCGCGGCGGCCCCGTCAGGGTCACGCCCGGCCGGCCGGTCGCCGAAGGAGGGGGAAAGACGGCCCGGGGCCGGAGTTGAGACGATGGTCCTCATCCGTGAGGTCGTCTCGATTGGGGGGAACGCGGTGCATGGTTTCACCGGCGGACCACGGACTTGCTACGGCCCGCATGTGAGTGCGTGTTCGGGCAGCCGCACCCCCTGGTGCGGCTAGCCGCGCGGCGCGTCAGACGGCGGCGGGCTCGCCCGTGCGGGCGGCGTTCTCGGCGATGGCGCCGATGATCTGCGGCCACGTCCCACGCGGGAGATCGTGGCCCATGCCCTCGACCTTCACGAGCCGGGCGCCAGGGATGGCCTTCGCGGTGGCGCGGCCGCCCGAGGGGCTCACCAGGCGGTCCTTGGTGCCGTGGATGACCACGGTCGGCGCGGAGATCGCGCCCAGGCGCGAGGTGCGGTCGCCCGAGGCGATGATCGCCGCGAGCTGGCGGCCCGAGCCGGCGGGGTTGCGGCCGCGGTCGTAGCTGCGGGCGGCGATGTCGCGCAGGTCGTCCTCGTCGCGGTCGAAGCCCGGCGAGCCGATCACGCGGTACATCTTCAGGACGTGGTCGATGAACTTGTCGCGGTCCTTCGGCGGGGTGCCGAGCAGGACGCGATAGGTCGCCAGCTTGGGCTGGCCCGACCAGCGCGCGCCCGTGTTGGACATGATCGAGCACAGGGAGAGCACCCGGTCCGGGTGCTCGATCGCGATCGTCTGGGCGATCATGCCGCCCATCGAGGCGCCGACCACGTGCGCGCGCTCGATCCCGAGGTGGTCGAGCAGGCCGACGGCGTCGCCGGCCATGTCCGAGAGCGTGTAGCCGGCCGCCTTCTTCGAGCGCAGCGCGAGCTGGCGCAGCGTCGGCACCGGGATGTCGCGCATCGGGCTCGAGCGCCCGACGTCGCGGTTGTCGAAGCGGATCACGTGGAAGCCGCGGCCGGCGAGCTCCGCGCAGAAGTCCTCGTGCCAGGCGATCATCTGCGTCGCCAGGCCCATCACCAGCAGCAGCGCGGGATCCGAGGGGTCTCCGAAGGTCTCGTAGGCGATGTCGACGTCACCGACGCGGCAGGTCTGCTCGGCCATGGCTCAGACCTTACCTGCGTGCCGGGGCTCTTCGTCGCGGCTGGGCGCGCCCGCGACCACGCGGCCGAAGCCGCCGAAGATCGCCTCCGCGAGCGCCTCCTGGCGCGGCAGGTGCTCGCGGTCGGCCGCGCGCGCGTCCGCCTCGGTCACGCCCGCGGCGGCGAGCGCCGCGTGCCAGTCGACGTACCAGTCGTCGAGCGCGGCCTCGTCGAGCTCGGGGTGGAACTGCACGCCCCACGAGGACGCGCCGATCCGGAAGCCCTCGCCGGTCCCGGCCGGCGAGCGCAGCAGCTCGACCGTTCCGGCCGGCAGCGCGAAGCCGTCCTCGTTCCAGTGCACGCCGGCGGCGCCGGGCGGCAGCGAGCCGAGCACGGGGTCGCCGGCGGCGGCCGGCAGCGGCTCGAGCTCGAGCCACTCCAGGTGGCGGCGCGCGAGCCGCCGCACCTCGCCGCCGTGGGCGTGCGCCAGCAGCTGGGCCCCGAGGCAGACGCCCAGCACGGGCACGCCCCGGGCGGTCGCGTCGCGCAGCAGGGCCGCCTGCTCGCGCAGCCCGGGATCCGCCGCGGTCTGCTCGCCGCCCATGACGAGGATGCCGTCGACCTCGTCCGGCGCGGGCAGCGGGTCGCCCTCGCGCACGAAGCGCTCGTCGAGCTCCACTCCCGCGGCGCTCAGCGCCGGCCCGGCGTACCCGAGGACCGGGCGCAGGAGGTTGTGGACCACGGCGACGACGGGACGCGAGCGCATCGGCCCCCCGAGCCTAGCCGGGGTCAGGGTCGGAGCAGGACGGAGAGCGTCCGCCGCACGGCCGCCGTGCCGTCGACCGGCACGAACGTGACCTGCACCTTGATCCGCACCGTCCGCCGCTTCTCGCGCTTGAGCGCCGCGCGCACCTTGCGCGTGAGCTTGACGTTGATCTTCACCCGCGCCGGCGCCGTGGCGGTCCGCCGCCCGCTGCCCGCGGTCGTCGTCCGCCGCCCGACCTTCAGCCGCTTGGCCGTCGCGGTGTCCACGGTCGCCCGCGCCGTGAGCCGCCCGGCCTTGTTGGTCCGTGCGAACAGCGACAGCACGCCCTTGCGCACCACCGAACCGATCCGCGTCGAGTTGCGGCTCAGCCGCACCGACGTGGCCGGCGGGGGCGGGGGCGGGGTGGCGGCGGATCACGGTCGGCGTGGCCGTCGGGGTCGGCGTGGGGGTCACGACGTCGGCTCGCGCTCGACCGTGGTCGTGCCGCACGCCGGATCGGTCGCCGGCGTCGTGGCAGTCGGGGCGAGCGGCTCTGAGACCCGCTGGTCTTCGATGGGCTCAGCGCCCGTGGTGAGCGTGAGCTCGCGACCTGGTCGTCGCGCGTCCACACCCAGTCGTTCGCCGCGTCGTGAAGTCCGAGAGCGGACGTCGGCGTTGGCGACCACGGCCGTGATCCGCTCGAACCGGCCGGGTCGTCCGGCATGGTCACGCGTGACGGCGCCGGTCCGCGTCGGTGCGGGCGACCACCTTCGTGACGACGTCGCTCGCGTCGATGCCCGACGAGGGCGATGCTGCCCGACCGCCCCGTCGGTTGCGCCTCGCAGCGATCCTGTCAGCTGCGAGCGGGTCCGTCGCCTCCGGGGACTGGGACGTCGAAGAGCTCGTAGCCCGTGTGATCGACGCGTCGTCGCGCGGTCGACCGTTCCGATCGTCAGGGGCCGGCTGCGTCTGACCGTCGTCCGAACGCGGCGCCCTTCGAGGATGCCGCTGTTCGCGCCGCTCCCACTCGGCGGTGGCGGCCGCGAAGTCGCCGAAGTTCGCGCGAAGGACGTGCCGGTCGCCTCCTCGATCGATCGCGAGGTCGTAGGCGTCGGGCGCGAAGCCGCCGGAGGTGCGATCGCGACTGCGCCCACGCGCGCCGGACCACGTCGGCGCCGTAGCGCTGCTCGAGCCAGTGGTTCCAGATCGCCGAGCCGTACTGCTTCAGGTCGGCTGGCGGGCGAGGTCGTGAGCGGCTGCTCGGGCCTGTCGGCCCAGGTGTCCATGTAGAGGTGGTAGTCGTCGTCGGCCGGCGAAGACCTTCTCCTCGGACCACGTCGCGGTGGACTCGTACATCCAGTGGTCCTGGAGGACGTCGTAGGCGTACTGCAGGACGTGGTTGTACTCGTGCGCCGCGGTGACCTCGACGGGCACCTCGTAGCGCGGGGTCGCCTCCGTACTGCGGGGAACTCGGCCGGCGGAGTAGTCGTTGTCGAGGACCATGAACGCGGACCGGGTGCGGCGCGGTCTGGCTCGGATCCGGCGACGCGTAGCCGTAGAGCCCGTCGACCGATGGGTCGAGCTGCTTGAGGTAGACGTCGGTGCGCCCGTCGCCGCCGCGGGCGGCGTCCGACACCGGCGTGCGTCCAGCCGAGGTCCGTGTTCTCGACGTCGTAGGACTGCTCGAAGCGAGCTGCGCACGTGGTCGACGTAGTCGGGCGTCGGGCAGGCGTTCGCGTCGGCGAGCGGCGGGGCGTCGTCGGTCGAGTCGACCCAGTGGACGCAGAAGTGCGCGGAGCAGTTGCGCATGACGCGCGTCGCTGTCGGCGTCGGGCCACCGCCGGTCCCGGTGAAGCCCGGCGTCGTCGGCCGGGCCGAGCAGCGTCGTCGGCGCTCCTGCCGGTCGGCGCGGCTCAGATCCGGCCGGCTGCGCGCGAGCCGGCAGCGCCGACGCTGAGCTCGCGCCCGGTCCGGATGCCGCGGCCGTCGAGCCAGGCGCCTCGCGTCGGTCGAGGGCCTCCTCGGCGAGCCTCGGCGCTCGGCGGTCGGACCGCTCTGGGCGGCCACCGGGCCGGCGACGAGCGACGTCGAGCAGGACGATCAGGAACGGCAGGGCACGGCGCATCCGCCGCACATGGTCGCAGGACGCCACATGAATCCAACCCCCCGGGGTCGCGCGGGTTGCGGCGGACCGCGCGTCCGTCCGTTTGCCTACGCGGTCTCCGCTAGCGGCGCGGGGCGCGCTCGGGCGGTCCGAGCACCTTCATCGCGGCCCGCAGCACCGGCTCGGGCATCCGCTGGGTCTGCTTGAGGGCCGCCATCCCGGCCTTCGAGCGGCGCGGCGTGCCGCGGCCGAACTGGCGCGAGAGCGGCGGGCCGTCGGAGGGGAAGCCGTGGTGCAGCGGCAGCTCGCCGGCCGACTCGCCGAGCGCGCGCCCGATGACCATCCGCTGGATCTCGCTCGTGCCCTCGAAGATCGTGTAGAGCTTCGCGTCGCGGTACCACTTCTCCACGGGCAGGTCGGAGATGTAGCCCCAGCCGCCGCACGTCTGGATCGCCTGCTCCGTGGCCCGCACCGCGACCTCGGAGGCCTTGAGCTTGCTCATCGAGCCCTCGCCGTTCTGGAACGCCACGCGGTTGGAGGCCATCCAGGCGGCGCGCCAGGTGAGCAGCCGCGCCGCGTCGAGGTCCGCGGCCAGGTCGGCGAGCGGGAACGCGACGCCCTGCTTGTCGATGATCGGCCCGCCGAACGCCTCGCGCCCGGTCGCGTACTCCGTCGCGAACTCCAGCGCCGCGCGCGCGATCCCGAGCGCCTGCGCGGCCACCATCGGCCGCGTCTGCTCGAAGGCGCCGAGCGTCGCCGAGCCGCTCTCCTTCTTGCCGCCGCGCCCCGCCGCCTCGGCCTGGGCCTCGCGCGCCCGCGCCAGCGAGGCCTCGAGCTTGTCGTCGCCGCCGAGCAGGTTCTCCGCCGGCACGCGCACGCCGTCGAAGCGCAGCTCCGCCGTGTGCGAGGCGCGGCAGCCGAGCTTGTCGAGCTTGCGCACGAGCTCCAGCCCGGGCGTGCCGCCCGGCACCACGAACAGCGCCTGCCCGCGGTGGCCGAGCTCGGGGTCGACGGTCGCGTTGACGACGTGCACGTTGGCGATGCCGCCGTTGCCGATCCACATCTTGTGGCCGTCGATGACCCAGTCCCCGCCGTCGCGGCGCGCGCGGGTGCGCAGGTTGCGCACGTCGCTGCCGCCCTCGGGCTCGGAGATCGCCAGCGCCGCGAGCTTGAGGTCGCCCGGGTCGCCGAAGCACTCGGGAGCCCAGCGCAGCAGCTGCTCCGGCGTGGCGGCCTGCGCCATCGCCGACAACGCCAGCCCCGGCATCACGACCGCCAGCCCGATGCCCGCGCAGCCCCAGAAGAGCTCCTCCATGAACAGCGGCAGCGAGAGCCCGGTCGGGTCGCCGATCAGGTCGCGGTAGAAGAGCGGGTTGTAGAAGCCCTCCTTGGCCGCGGCCTCGATCACCTCCCACGGGAACTCCTGCTCGCGGTCGTAGCGCGGCGCGACCGGGCGCACCACCTCCTCGGCGAAGCGGTGGGTGCGCGCGATCAGGTCGTGGTGCGCGGGCGTGAGCGAGAGGTCGAAGCTCACTTCTCCATCACGGCGACGACGCCCTGGCCGCCGGCGGCGCAGATCGAGATCAGGCCGCGCCCCGAGCCCTTCTCGTCGAGCAGCTTGGCCAACGTGGCGACGATCCGCCCGCCCGTGGCCGCGAACGGGTGCCCGGCGGCCAGCGAGGACCCGTTGACGTTGAGCTTGGCGCGGTCGATCGCGCCCAGGCCGTTCTTCTCCCAGGCGGCCAGCGTGGCCAGCACCTGGGAGGCGAACGCCTCGTGGATCTCGTAGAAGTCGAAGTCCTGCAGCGTCAGCCCGGCCTTCTCGAGCAGCTTCGGGACGGCGTACACGGGCGCCATCAGCAGGCCGTCGGGGCCGTCGACGTAGTCGACCGCGGCGGTCTGCGACGTGCGTGATGTGCGCGAGCACCGGCAGGTTGCGCTGCTGCGCCCACTCGTCGCTGGCCAGCAGCACGACGGCCGCGCCGTCGGAGAGCGGGGTGGAGTTGCCGGCGGTCATCGTCGCGCCCTCGCCCTCGCCGAAGACGGGCTTGAGCTTGGCCAGCTTCTCCACGCTGGAGTCCGGGCGCAGGTTCTGGTCGCGCTCCAGGCCGGCGTAGGGCGTGACGAGGTCGTCGAAGAAGCCGCGGTCGTAGGCGGCGGCCAGCCGCTGGTGGCTGGCGGCGGCGAGCTCGTCCTGGTCCTCGCGCGCGACGCCCCACTCCTTGGCGGTGATCGCGGCGTGCTCGCCCATGCTCAGGCCGGTACGCGGCTCGGCGTTGCGCGGGATGTCGGGGACGATCTGGCCCGGGCGCAGCTTGCCGATCAGCTTGGCGCGCTGGCCGGCGGTCTTGGCGCGGCGCGCCTCCATCAGCACCTTGCGCAGGTCCTCGTTGAGGCCGACGGGCGCGTCGGAGGCGGTGTCCGTGCCGCCCGCGATGCCGACGTCGATCTGGCCGAGCGCGATCTTGTTGGCCACGAGCACCGCCGCCTCGAGGCCGGTGTCGCACGCCTGCTGGATGTCGTAGGCGGGGGAGGTGGACGCGAGCTGGGAGCCGAGCACGGACTCGCGGGTGAGGTTGAAGTCGCGCGCGTGCTTGAGCACGGCGCCGGCGACGACCTCGTCGACCTGCTCGCCCTGCAGCGAGAAGCGGGCGACCAGTCCGTCGATCGCGGCGGTCAGCATCGCCTGGTTGGACTCCGTGGCGTAGGGCCCGTTGGCGCGGGCGAAGGGGATCCGGTTGCCGCCGACGACGGCGGCATGGCGTGGGGAGGTCATGGGTACATCATCTCATGTACCCTCGATCGAGGTAATCATGCCATCGGACCGATACCAGCAGCTCACCGCCCTGCCCCCGGGGCGCTTCATCGCCAAGCGGCTCGGCCTGCCCGAGTCGCGGCCGCTCCGCCGTCACGAGCCCGGCCAGCCCGCTCTCGCCGGGCCCGCCGTGATCGGCGGCGACGGCCGCATGGGCGACACCGTCGCCGCCACGCTCGCCGCGCTCGGCGCCGAGATCCGCCAGGTGCTGCCCGACGAGGACGTCAAGTCCGGCGCGCTGGTCTTCGACGCCACGGGGATCGCAGGACTCCACGGGCTTGAAGGCCATCTACGAGTTCTTCCACTCCACGATCCGCTCGCTCGGCCCCAGCGGCCGGCTCGTCGTGCTCGCCACCCCGCCTGAGCTCTCCGAGAGCCGCGCCCAGGCCGTCGCCCAGCGCGCGCTCGAGGGCTTCGTGCGCTCCGCCGCCAAGGAGCTGCGCCAGGGCGCCACGGGCCAGCTCGTCTACGTCGCCCCCGGCGCGGAGGCCAACGCCGAGTCCACGCTGCGCTTCCTGCTCAGCGCCCGCTCGGCGTACGTGTCCGGGCAGGTGATCCGGATCGGCGGCGGCGAGAAGACCGACCCGCAGGACTGGGAGCAGCCGCTCGCCGGCCGTGTCGCGGTCGTCACGGGCGCCTCGCGCGGCATCGGCGCCGCGATCGCCCGCACCCTGGCTCGCGACGGCGCCACGGTCGTCGGCGTCGACGTGCCGGCCCAGGGCGACGACCTTGCCGACGTCGTCAACGAGATCGGCGGCGCCTCGCTGCTGCTCGACATCACCGACGAGGACGCGCCCGCGCGGCTCGCGGAGTACCTCGAGGAGCGCCACGGCGGCGCCGACGCGGTCATCCACAACGCCGGCGTCACGCGCGACCGCACGGTCGCGCGCATGAGCGAGGAGGAATGGGACCTCGTGCTGGCGATCAACCTGACCGCGCAGGAGCGCATCAACGACGCGCTGCTGGACGCCGGCGATGCTGCGCAAGGGCGGGCGGATCGTGACCGTATCCTCGATCGGCGGCATCGCCGGCAACCGCGGGCAGACCAACTACGGCGCCTCCAAGGCGGGCGTGATCGGGATCGTCGAGTCGCTCGCGCCGGTGCTCGCCGAGCAGGGGCAGACGATCAACGCGGTCGCACCGGGCTTCATCGAGACCCAGATGACCGCCGCGATGCCGCTCGGCACGCGCGAGGCGGGCCGGCGGATGAACTCCGTCGCCCAGGGCGGGCTGCCCGTCGACGTCGCGGAGACGATCGCGTGGCTGGCGAGCCCGGCCTCGGGCGGCGTCAACGGCAATGTCGTGCGCGTCTGCGGCCAGAGCCTGATCGGCGCATGAGCATCCGCGAGCTCGACTCCCTGCCGAGCCTCACCGCGCTCTACCCGCAGGCGGTCGGGGTCCCGCTGCTGCGCAAGCTGCCGCTCGTCGGCGGCGCGACCGCGCGAGCTGGCCGACACGGCGCTCGAGGTCCGCGACGTCGAGACCGACCCGCGCCGCCTCGCCGCCTACGCCGAGGTCTGCGGCTTCGCGCGCGACGACGTGCTGCCGCCGACCTACCCGCACGTCGTCGCGTTCCCCCTGGCGGTCCGCATCATGGCCGAGCGCGCGTTCCCGTTCCCGCTGCTGGGCCTGGTGCACATCGGCAACGAGATCGTCCAGCACCGGCCGATCGGCGTCGGCGAGCCGCTGACGGTGCGCGTGCGCGCGCAGGACCTCGAGCCGCACGACCGCGGCACCCAGTTCGCGATGGCCGCCGAGGCGCGTGTGGGGGAGGAGCTCGTGTGGCGCTCGCGCAACGTCTATCTGCACCGGCACGGCAAGCCCTCCGGCGAGAAGCCGCCTCGAAGGACCGCGAGGCGCCGGCTCCGGCGCGGGACGCACTGGCGCGTGCCCGGGGACATCGGCCGCCGCTACGGCGCAGTGTCGGGCGACCGCAACCCGATCCACCTGCACGCCTGGAGCGCGAAGCTGTTCGGCATGCCGAGGCCGATCGCCCACGGCATGTGGCTCAAGGCGCGCTGCCTGGCCGAGCTCGAATCGACGCTGCCCGAGGCGTTCACCGTCGACGTCCGCTTCAAGCTGCCGCTGTTCCTGCCCGCGCAGGTGGCGTTCGGGGTCGACGGCGACGCGTTCGAGGTCCGCGACGCGAGCAGCGGCAAGCCGCACCTGACCGGGGCGCTGACCGAGGGCGCATGAGCGCGGACCGGGACCTGCGGCTGACGATCGGCGAGCTCGCCGAGGCCGCCGGGATGACCGTCCGCAACGTCCGCAACCACCAGGCGCGCGGGCTGCTCGAGCCGCCGTCGCTCGTCGCCCGCACGGGCTACTACGGCACGGAGCATCTCGAGCGGCTCAAGCTGATCCGCGCGATGCAGGCCGAGGGCTTCAACCTCGAGGCGATCGCCTGCCTGCTCGGCGGCCGCTCGGACGCGCCGCCGATCCCCGCCGATGACCTGGCGCAGCGCTGCGGCGTCTCGGAGGCCGCCGCGCGCCATGCGGCGCTGGCGGTGCGCGGGCTCGCCACGCTGTTCGACCGCGCGCTGTCGCGATGACGCTGCCCGATCCGTACGCGCAGCTGCGCACCCTGCGGGAGTCGCTGGCGATGGCCGCCAGGCCGGCCGAGGAGCAGGCCGCCGCGCTGCCGGGCGGCGCCGCCGGCCAGCTGCGCCACATCCACGAGGACGTCGCCCACCTCGCGCCGGGGCTGCGCGCCGCCGGCCTGCTCGACGGGGAGGCCTTCCGCCGGCTGGCGGCCTTCGACCGCCACCACGAGGAGATGACCGCCGACGACGCGCTCTGGAACGACGCGGCGCTGGCCTCCGACCCGCGCTGGGAGGAGAGCCGCTCGCTCGCCGCCGCCGCGCTCTCGGCGCTGTGAGCGCGCGGCTGCCTAGCGCGCGAGCACGGCGCGGATCAGATCCGTGGCGGCGTCCGCCAGCTCGCCCATGCGCGCGGCCTGGCCGGCCTCGACGGCCTCGAGCATCAGCTCGTTGAGCCCGCCCACGACGGCCGTCGCCAGCGCGGGGGTGAGCGCGGTGATGCCGCGCTCCTCGGCCTCGGCGGCCTCCGAGAAGCCGCGCAGCTGCTCGGCGTAACGGCGCTGGATCTCGCGGCGCAGCACCCGCGCCCGCGGCCCGGCGGCGTGGATCTCCAGCAGCGCGGCCCGCATCAGCTCGGGCTCGTCGGCCACGCGCTCGAAGTACGCGCGCGCGGCGGCGCCGATGCGCGCCTCCCACGGCCCGCGGGCGACCGCCGTCGCGGTGGCGATCAGCTCCAGCAGCTCCTCGCTCGTCTCCGCGTAGAGCGCCAGGAAGCACGCCTCCTTGTCGGCGAAGTGCTCGTAGAAGGTGCGCTTGGAGACGCGGGCGATCCGCACGACGTCGGCGATCGTGACCGCCGCGTAGCCCTTGTCGGCGATCGCCGCGGCGAGGCCCTCGGTCAGCCGCTCGCGGTGACCCGCGGCGGCGGGCCTGGTCGTCGTCGTGGCCATCAAGCCGTCTGCTTGTCCTGCTCCTCGGCGGGCGCGGCGACGGGCATCGCCACGCTGGATGTGCCGTAGTAGCGGCCGAGCGCCTGCACCTCGGCCTCCATGCGCGGCACCATCTTGGCGACCTCGCGTTTCATCACGAAGTAGCCGACCGTGCCGGTGGTGAGGGTCCGCAGCGCCTGGACGAGCGCGATCGCCTTCGGCACGTAGACGCGCCGGCGGCGGCGCTCCATCCCGTCGACGATCGCGTCGGCGCAGTCCTCCACCGAGGTCGTGGCGTTCATCGGCCAGGGGAACTTGTCGAAGGCCTCGTCGAAGCTCTTGAGGTCCTTGCGCTGGTCGCGCACGAGGTCGGTGTCGATCCAGCCCGGGTGCACCGAGCCGACCTTCACGCCCTTGTGGGCGACCTCGAGCCGCAGGCAGTTGGCGAACTGCTCGACGGCGGCCTTGGAGGCGGCGTAGGCGGCCAGGCCGGGCGCCATCGTGAAGGCGGCGGTGGAGGAGACGATCATCACGTAGCCGCGCCGCTCCGTGACGTGCGGGAGCGCGGCGCTGACGGTCCGGACCACGCCGTTGACGTTGATCTCGATCGTGCGCAGCAGCACCTCGGGCGGGCTGATGGCGACCGTGCCGCTGTTGCCGACGCCGGCGTTGGCCAGCACGACGTCGATGCCGCCGAACGCGGCCACCGTGCCCGCGACCGCGCCGTCGACCTGCTCCTGGGAGGTGACGTCGGCCTCGAACCAGGCGGCCCGCTCGCCGAGCTCGTCGGCGAGCGCGCGCAGGCGCTCGGGCTCCAGGCCCACGAGCGACACGCGGGCGCCCTTGGCGACGGCGCGGCGGGCGGTCTCGGCGCCGATGCCGCGCGCGGCGCCCGTGATCAGCACGACCTTGTTCTCGAGTCCCATGCGGGAACCGTACCCGCTTGGTACCGACTCGTACCGGGAAGTCAGCGCTTGAGCCGGCGCGCGGCGGCGGCCGCGCTGGCGGCGCGGCTGACCAAGTGCCCGAGCTGGCGCGCCTCCGACTTGCTGAGCCGGTTCGGCCGCCCGCCCGACTTCACCAGCAGTCGCCGGACCGTCTCGCGCTCGTCGGCCGAGAGCGCGTTCCAGCCCGCCTGCAACCAGAAGAAGACGATCGCGGAACGGCGGCGCAGCTCCGCCCAAGGGATCTCTTCAACCTTCGGGAGTGGACGGCGTCGGAGCGCGGGCACCTAGCCCAGGGTACGCATCAGCACTGTTCGCGGATGTCCGGCTTGCGCTCGTAGGGCGTTCCCGCGGTGCCGATGAAGACGATGTTCGGCTCGGCATTGCCGAACAGGAGCAGCGCGCGATCCACCTGGCCCTCCGTCACCGTGGCGATCACGACGACGACGCCGCCGCCATTCTCCGGGTACGTGTAGCCCTCGGCGAACTTCCAAGTGCCCTCGCGCCGCGCCGCGGAGTCGCAGATCTCGCCGGAGACCTGCTCGGTGCGGTACACGCCCGTGCCGTAGAGGAAGATCCGGTCGTAGGTAACCGTCGCGGTGCCGGACTCAACGGCGCGCTCGAGCAGCAGGTCGCCGCTGAGCGCGGCGCGCCCCGCCGCGTCGTCGCGGGTGAGGGTGGCGCCGAACGGCGTCGGCGGCGCTGGGCCGCTCGGAGGCGTGGGCACCGGGGGGATCGTGTACGGGATCGGTCCCATGGCGGGGGCGGGGTCGGGGTCGGGAGGTGCGGCCGGCCTGGCGGGGGTGGAGCGCCGCTGCGTGACCGTGCCGGCGAGCGTCTTGACGGAGATGCGCACCTGCTTGGCGTAGAGGGCGGTCAGCTGCCCCGAGCCGAGGGCGCCCGAGCGCCAGGTGCTCTTGCGCGCCGACCGCTTCGCCGGCTTGAGCTTGTAGGTCGCGCCGCCTACGGCGACCTTGACCGCGCGCGGGAGCGTACGGCGCGTGAACGCTTTCGCGGACGTCACCGTGACGACCAGTCGGCTGCCCGCGAACGAGGGCGAGGCCTTCAGCGTGGGCGCGGCGACTGCGGCGGCGGAGAGGGCAAGCGCGCCGGCCGCGGCGAGCGCGGTGAGCAGAACGAACCGGATCATAGAGCGAAGCTACCGGCCCGCCGCAGTCGGGGCAACGCGGCCGCGACCTCTGGGGAGGCCGCGGCCGTGCCGGAGCGTCAGGACGCTGTGACGCGCTCGTCCACCGAGTCGGGCTGCGGCGCGATCATCGGCCCGTCGCCCGACGGGTCCGCGATGCCCTCCTCGACCCACTGGTAGCGGCCCTCGAGGACCTTCTGGGCTCCCGAGTAGTTGGCGTCGTCGTTGTTGGACCACAGCTCGTCCGAAGAGCCGGTCCACGCGCCCGCGGGCCTGCTGGCAGAACAGGTCGGCCAGCTCGTAGGCCTGCTCGGCGAGGTCCGGGCGCTCGCCCTTGATCGTGTTCGCGTACACGGCGGCCGACGCGATCGCGTACAGCTCGGCCCCGATGTCCACGATCCGCCCGAGGAAGGCCTGCTTCTTCTCGAGCTTGGCCTGCCAGCGGCCCATCGCGTAGAACGTCGTGCGCGCGAGCTTGCGCGAGTGGCGCTCGACGAAGCGCAGGTGGGTGGCCAGGTCGCCGAACTCGTCGTAGGAGCCGGGCTTGAGGCCCTCGCCCACGGTCAGGCCCGGGAGCCACTTGGCGTAGAACTTGCCCGCCCCGACGGCGGCCTTGGCCTTGGTGGAGAGGTCGCCGTCGCCCTCGAGGATCTCGCCGGCGACCTGCAGGTGCTGGTCGACCGCCTCGCGCGCGATCAGCAGGTGCATGATCTCCGTGGAGCCCTCGAAGATGCGGTTGATGCGCATGTCGCGCAGCGCCGCCTCGACGGGCACGGGCTTCTCGCCGCGGTCCTTGAGCGACTGCGCGGTCTCGTAGCCGCGGCCGCCGCGGACCTGCATCAGCTCGTCGAGCACCGTCCAGCCGTTCTCGGAGGCGTAGAGCTTGGCGATCGCGGCCTCGATGCGGATGTCGTTCTTCTTGTCGTCGGCCAGCCGGGAGGAGACGTCGAGCATCGCCTCCAGGCCGAACGCGGTCGCCGCGATGTAGGCGATCTTCTGCGCGACGGCGTCGTGCTTGCCGACGGGCTGGCCCCACTGCACGCGCTCCGTGGACCACTCGCGCGCGACCTTGGTCGCCCACTTGGCGTTGCCCACGCAGATCGCCGGCAGCGCGAGGCGGCCCGTGTTGAGCGTGGAGAGGGCGATCTTGAGGCCCATGCCCTCCTTGCCGATCAGGTTCTCCTCCGGCACGAAGACGTTCTCGAGCCGGGTGACTGAGTTCTCGATGCCGCGCAGGCCCATGAAGGCGTTGCGGCTCTCGACGGTGACGCCGTCGGTCGAGTAGTCCAGGACGAACGCGCTGATGCCGCCGCGGTGCCCGTCCTCCTTGGGGACCTGCGCCATCACCACGACGATGTCGGCGATCGCGCCGTTGGTGGCCCACAGCTTGCGCCCGTTGAGCAGGTAGCCGCCCTCGGTCGGCGTGGCCGTCGAGCCGAGCCGCGCGGGGTCAGAGCCGACGTCGGGCTCCGTGAGCAGGAAGGCGGAGATGTGGTCCTTGGCCACCTTCGGCAGCCACTTCTCCTTCTGCTCCTCGGAGCCGAAGAGCATCAGCGGCTCGGCGACGCCGATCGACTGGTGGGCCGAGAGCAGCGTGGCCAGCGAGGAGTGCCAGGTGCCGGCCAGGGCGAGCGCCTTGTTGTAGTAGACCTGCGAGAGGCCGAGGCCGCCGTACTGCTCGGGCACCTTCATGCCCAGCGCGCCGAGCTTCTTGAGGCCGTCCACCGCGGTCTCGGGGATCTTCGACTCGCGCTCGATCTCGAGCGGGTCCACGTGCTCGGTGAGGAACGCGCGCAGCTTGGCCAGGAACGCATCGCCCTTCTCGACGGCGGCGGCGTCCAGCTTGGGCTGCGGGTGGATCAGGTCGAGCCGGAAGTTGCCCAGGAACAGCTCCTTGCCGAAGCTCGGGAGCTTCCAGTCCTGCTCGCGCGCCGCCTCGGCGACTTGGCGTGCCTGCTGCTCTGAGACTTGGGTCGACACCGTGGTTCACCCTCCAGGGTTCATAAACGAGGTAGGTACATTCTGGTACCCGGCTTGCGGCGTGCTGAGGCGTGTAGCCTCGACGCGCCGTGTGGCGCGTCATTCTGGCCATCCTGGCGGCGGCGGCCGCGTCGCCGCTGCTCGTCCGCGCGGCGCCCGGCTATGACCCGTGGACCTGGCTGCTGTGGGGCCGCGAGGTCGCCGGCGGCACGCTCTCGACCGTCGACGGCCCCGCCTTCAAGCCGCTCCCCGTGGCGATCTGCGCGCTGCTCGCGCCGCTGGGCGGCGCGGCGCCCGTCGTGTGGGTCGTGCTCGTGCGCGCGGCCGCCGGCGTCGCGCTCGTGCTCGCCTACCGCCTCGCCCGAGACCTCAACCCCCCTCGATGGGGTCAGACCCCGTCGAGGGTTGGTGGAGGGTTGGCGAAGCCTCGATGGGGTCAGACCCCGTCGAGGGTTGGTGGAGGGTTGGCGGTGGTGGGTGTGGCGCTGGCCGGTGGGTTCGCACTGGAGACGGCGCGTGGGGCGGAGGCGCCGCTGGTGATCGCGGCGGCGCTCGGCGCGGTCGCGTGCTGGCGGGCCGGGCGGCTGCGGGCGGCGCTGGCGCTCGGGGCGGCGTGCGCGCTGCTGCGGGTGGAGGCGTGGCCGTTCCTGGCGCTGGCGGGCGTGGTGGCGTGGCGGCGCGAGCCCGGCGCCCGCGCGCTGCTCGGCGCGCTCGCCGTGCTGGTGCCGGCGGCGTGGTTCGTGCCGGAGTGGCTCGGCTCGGGCGACCTGCTGCGCTCGGGCGCCCGCGCGCGGGTGCCCAACCCGGGCCAGCCCGCGCTCGCGGACGTGCCCGCGCTCGCGTCACTGTGGGCGGCGGCGAAGCTGCTGCTGGTGCCGCTCTGGCTGGGCGTCGCGCTCGCGCTGCGCGAGCCGCCGGCGCGCGCGCTCGCGCTGGCCGGGGGCGCGTGGGTGGCGCTCGTCGCGCTGATGGCCGAGGCCGGCTTCTCCGGCGAGCCCCGTTACGCGCTGCCGGGCGTGGCGCTGCTGGCGGTCGCCGGCGCCGCCGGGCTGGCCACGATCGGCCGCGAGGAGGCACTTGATCGGGCTCAGCCCGATGAACTGCCTCCTCGGCGCCGATGGGCGGCGGTCGCGGCCGGCGCGGCGGTGGTGCTGACGGCGGTGCCGGCGGTCGCGGAGCTGCGCGACGTGCGCGACGCCCAGGGCCACCAATGGGCGCTCGCGCGCGATCTCGACGCGGCGGTGCGCGCCGCCGGCGGCCGCGAGGCGGTGCTGGCCTGCGGCCGGCCGTTCGTGGGTCGGTACCGGGGGCCGCTGATGGCCTACGCCCTCGAGGTGACCAAGCGCACGGTCGAGCCCGACGCGCGCCCGCGCGCTCCCGGCGTGGTGTTCCGCGCGCGGCTCACCAGAGCGTCCGCGCCCGCCCCCGCGGCCGGGCCTGGGTTCGAGCCCGCGGCGCGCGCGGGGGAGTGGGAGGTGCTCCGCTCGTGCACCGCGAATTAGGGCGCCCTAATATGCTGCGCGCCTCATGCGGATCGGGCTCGTCATCCTCGCCGTCCTCGCGCTCGGTCTCGGCGGCGCGTTCGTCGCCTTCGGGCGCGGCGACGCGCTCGACGACCTGAAGGTCCCCGAGGTCGCGACGGAGTCGGGGAGGGCGCACCACTTCGACGTCCGCGCCTTCGCCAAGGGCTTCAACCGGCCGACCTGGGTCGGCCAGGCGCCCGGCGACGACGCGCTGTGGGTGACGGAGCAGCCCGGCCGCGTGATCCGCCTCGACGGCGAGCGCCGCACGGTCGCGCTCGACCTGGGCGACCGGCTCCTGCTCGGTGCCGAGCGGGGCCTGCTCGGCATCGCGTTCCATCCCGACTTCGCCACGGACCGCCGCGTCTACCTGCACTGGTCGGACCCCAAGGGCGACACGCGGGTGGCCGAGTTCGAGGCCAGGCGCGACGGGAGGCTGGATCCCGAGCCGCTGCGCGAGCTGCTGCACGTCGACCAGCCCGAGGAGAACCACAACGGCGGCCAGCTCCTGTTCGGCCCCGACGGGCGCCTGTACCTCGGGCTCGGGGACGGCGGCGGCGCCTTCGATCCCCGCCGGACCGCGCAGGACCCGGACAGCAGGCTCGGGAAGATCCTCGCCGCCGACGTGCGCGAGCCCGAGCCGCGCTGGGACGTCGTGCTCTCCGGCCTGCGCAACCCCTGGCGCTTCTCCTTCGACGCGGCGCTCGGCGAGCTGTGGATCGGCGACGTCGGCCAGGACGAGGTCGAGGAGATCGACCGCGTGCTGCTCGAGCCCGACGAGCCGCCCAAGAACCTGGGCTGGAGCGCCTTCGAGGGCTCCCACCGCATCAAGGGCCACGAGCTCGACGACGCCGGCGAGCTGGTCTGGCCCGTGGCCGAGTACCCGCACCCCGAGGGCTGCTCCGTGACCGGCGGGGTCGTCTACGCCGGCTCCGCGCTGACGCGGCTGGGCCGCCGCTACGTCTACGGCGACTTCTGCTCGGGCGCCGTCTACACGCTCGAGGGCACGCCCGAGGGCCGCGCGACCGACGTGCGCCGCGAGCGGGCCAAGGTCCCCGGCCTCACCCACATCGGGACGACGAACGACGGGGAGCTGCTGTTCGCCTCGGGCAACGGCGCGGTCTATCGCGCGGTGCCCGCGGGCTCCTGATCGCCGTTCTCGGCGGCGAGCGCGTTGACGGGCCCGTCGAGCCAGACGCGCACGCGGTCGCCCGGATGCCAGGCCGGGAAGCCGAGCCGGCGGCTGCGCAGCCGCAGCCCCGAGCGCAGCTCGAGGTGCACGAGCTGGTCGTGCCCGTAGAAGGAGCGCTCGAGCACGACGGCCTCGGCCGCGTCGCGCGCGCCGCCGCCGTGGCCGATCGCCACCGACTCGGGGCGGATCACGACCTGCACCTGGCCCGAGAGCCCCGTCCCGGCCGAGAACCGGCCGAGCTCGCAGCGCACCGTTCCGCCCTCCGCGGTGCCGGGCAGCACGTCGGCCTCGCCGAGGAACTCCGCCACCCAGCGCGAGCTGGGCCGGTCGTAGACCTCCTCGGGCGAGCCCGTCTGGACCACGCGCCCGTCGCGCAGGACGGCGACCTCGTCGGCCAGCGAGAGCGCCTCGGCCTGGTCGTGGGTGACGAGCAGCGCGCTCGCGCCCGCGGCCCGCAGGATCGCGGCGACCTCCTCGCGCAGCGTCTCGCGCAGGCCCGCGTCGAGCGCCGCGAACGGCTCGTCGAGCAGGATCACCTCGGGATCGGCCGCGAGCGCGCGCGCCAGCGCGACGCGCTGGCGCTCGCCGCCCGAGAGCTCGTGCGGATAGGCCCTGGCGCGGGCGGAGAGGCCCACGAGCTCGAGCGTCTCGGCGACCCGCTCCCGCCGCCCGGCGCCGAAGCCCACGTTGGCGGCCACGTCGAGGTGGGGGAACAGCGCGCCCTGCTGGAAGACCATGCCGATCCGCCGCTGCTCCGGCTCGACCCATCCGCCCTCCCCGGCCACGAGCCGCCCGGCGATCCTCACGCGGCCCGAGTCGGGGCGCTCGAAGCCCGCGATCATCCGCAGCAGGGTGGTCTTCCCCGAGCCGCTGGGCCCGAGCAGCGCCACCAGCTCGCCGTGGCGTACGCGCAGGCTGGCCCCGTCGACCGCCGCGATGGCACCGAACGAGCGGCTCAGGTCCTCGGCTTCGATGGCGCGGGGGAGATCGCTCACGGCGGCCTTAGGCTAGCCTAACTCCGATGCTCGGAGCCCTGATCCGGCGCCGTGGGCGCCTGCTCGCCGTGGTCGCCCTCCTGCTCGTCGTGCTCGTCGGCGCCGCCGTCGTCGCGTTCGGCCGCTCGGCGGACGTCGTCGTCTACAACGGCCGCTCGCAGTACGGCGACGAGGCCGCCTTCACCGCGTGGGAGTCCGAGACGGACAAGTCGCTCGAGCTGCGCGCCGGCAGCGCGCCAGAGCTGTTCGAGCGCCTGCGCAGCGAGGGCTCCGACACCCCGGCGGACCTGCTCGTCACGACCGACCTCGCGAACCTCTGGCGCGCGAAGGAGGCCGGCCTGCTCCAGCCCGTCTCGAGCGCGGCGCTGGAGTCCCAGGTCCCGGCGGAGTACCGCGACCCGGACGAGCAGTGGTGGGGGCTGAGCCTGCGCATCCGCACGCCGATGCGCTCCACCGAGCGCGTCGACGACGGCGCGATCGCGTCTTACGAGGACCTCGCCAAGCCCCAGTTCCGCGGCAAGCTCTGCCTGCGCACCTCCAACAACGAGTACAACCAGTCCTTCGTCGCCGACCGGATCGCCAAGCACGGCGCGGCCGACACGGAGAAGCTGCTGCGCTCCTGGATGGACAACGACCCGCAGATCCTCGGCTCCGACGTCGACGTGCTCGAGGCGATCGAGGCCGGCCGCTGCGACGTCGGCCTGACCAACCACTACTACCTCGGCCGGATCCTGAAGGAGCAGCCCGACTTCCCCGTCGCGCCCGCCTGGCCCGACCAGGACGGCGCCGGCGCGCACACGAACCTGTCGGGCGTCGCGCTCGTGAAGGGCACGGAGCACAAGGCCGACGCGGTCTCGCTGATGGAGTACCTGACGAGCCCGCCCGCGCAGGAGGAGATCGTCGAGAACTCCGAGCTGGCGGCCAACCCGGACGTCGCGCCGCCCGTGCACATCCGCGACTGGGCCGACGTCAAGCGCGACCCGATCGACGTGGAGCGCGCCGGCGCGCTGCTGCCGGACGCGATCGCGCTGATGCAGAAGGTCGGGTGGAAGTAGCCGCACCCGCGGCGCGCCCCGAGCGCGCGCGGCGGCGCCTGCCGGGCTGGGCGGTCGCCTCGCTGGTCGTGGCGCTCGTCGTCGCCGGGCCGCTGGCGGCGCTGCCGCTCTCGTTCCTCGTCGAGCCTGGCGCGTTCGGCGCGGTCGCCGACTCGCTGCTCGCCGAGGCGCTGCGCGCGAGCCTGGTGCTGGCGGCCGGGGTGGGGGCGGGGACCCTGCTGCTCGGCGGCTCGCTGGCCGCGCTCGTCTCCTTCTACGACTTCCCGGGCCGGCGCTGGCTGGACTGGGCGCTCGTCCTGCCGCTCGCCATGCCCGCGTACGTGCTCGTGTTCGTGCTGCTCGGGCAGTACGACGAGGCGAGCCCGCTGCAGAGCGCGCTGCGGGCGGTGCTCGGCGACGGCTTCCAGCTCCCGCAGGTGCGCTCCACGCTCGGCACGATCGTCGTGCTGACGCTCGTGCTGTACCCGTACGTCTATGTGCTCGGGCGCGGCGCGTTCCTGGAGCAGTCGCGCGACACGATGGAGGCGGCGCGCACGCTCGGGCTCAGCCACGCCCGCGCGGTGACCCGCGTGGCGCTCCCGCTCGCGCGCCCCGCGCTGGCGGCGGGCGCCGCGCTGGCGGTGATGGAGGCGCTGGCCGACTTCGGCGCGGTCAACCTCCTCAACTACCGCGCGATGACCGACGCGATCTACCGCGTCTGGTACGGCGCCTTCGACCAGGCGGCGGCGCTGCAGCTCGCGACGATCCTGCTCGGCCTCGCGCTCGCCCTGATCGCGCTGGAGCGGCTGCTGCGCGGCCGGGCGCGCTACCACGGCGCGCTCGCGCGTGGCGAGGCGGTCGTGCCGCGGCGGCTGCGGGGCGCGCCGGCGGCGCTGGCGGCCGCGCTGCCGTGCCTGCTGCTGACGCTCGTGCTCGTAGGCCCGGTCGTCCAGCTCGTCGCCTGGGCGATCGAGTCGGCCGGGGAGGGAGCGTCGGGAAGCGACCTCCTGCGCGACGCCCTCACGAGCCTGACGCTGGCCGGCGTCGCGGCGCTGGTGGCCGCCGCGACGGCGACCGTGATCGTCTACGGCCGCCGCACGCAGCCGTCGCGCGTCGGCGCGGTCGCGGCCCGGCTCGGCGCGCTCGGCTACGCCGTGCCCGGGACGGTCGTCGCGGTGGCCGTCTACACGCCGTTGGCGTGGCTGGACCGGCGCCTGGCCGACGGCGGCCGCGACCTGCTCGGGGTCGACCCCGGGCTGCTGTTCACAGGGACACTGCTCGGGCTCGTCGTCGCCTACGTGGTGCGCTTCCAGGCGCTGGCGCTGTTCTCGGTCGACTCGCGCATGCGCCGGGTCGACCCGGCGCTCGACGACGCCGCGCGCTCGCTCGGCGCCGACGCCAACCGCGTGCTCGCCGACGTGCACCTGCCGCTGCTGTGGCCGGGCATCGTCACCGCCGCGCTGCTCGTGTTCGTGGAGGTGATGAAGGAGCTGCCGGCCACCGCGCTGCTGCGGCCGCTCGGCGGCGACACGCTCGCCGTGGCGGTCTGGGAGGCCACGCGCGACTCGCGCTTCGAGGTGGCCGCGCTGCCCGCGCTGCTGATCGTGGCCGTCGGGCTGGTGCCCGTGCTGCTGGCGATCCGCTCCACCCGCTCGGACCCCGCGGCGCTGATCGGGCCGAACGCTGATGGGGGCGATCAGCGATCCGACTTGGAACGGCGGGCGTGAGCGGCCACGCTGGCCGCATGCTCCTCTCCGTCACTGATCACTCCTTCCAAGCCGACGTGCTCGAGTCCGAGCTCCCCGTCGTCGTCGACTTCTGGGCCGCCTGGTGCGGCCCCTGCCGCGTCATGAGCCCGATCCTCGAGGAGCTCGCCGCCGAGCGCCCCGACCTGCGCGTCGTCAAGGTCGACGTGGACGCCAACCAGGCGGTCGCCGCGCGCTACGGCGTGCTCTCGATGCCGACCTTCATGGTCTTCCGCGACGGCGCGCCCGTCGGCAAGATCGTCGGCTCGCGCCCCAAGAAGCGCCTCGTCGCCGACCTCGAGGCGCTGCTCTAAGAGAGCGCCTCGAGCAGCTGGGCGTGCAGCAGCCGGCCGGCGGGGGAGAGCCCGACGGCGGGCCCGAGCAGGAACGGCCGCAGCCGCGGCTCGGGATCCAGCCGCGCGACGGACACCTCGGGGCCGGGTGCGTCGAGCCAGGACGCCGGCACGACGCTGGCGCCGAGCCCGGCGTTCAGCGCGCGGGCGCGGCCCACCTCGGCGAGGATCGACTCCGCGCGCGCGAGCAGCTCCTGGCCCGCCGGGTCAGCTCGACGCCGGCTCGTGCGCGTGAGCAGCTCGAGGCCGAGCTCGCGCTCGAGCCGGCGCACCTGCTGCGAGAGCGCGGGCTGGGTGACGTAGAGCTCCTCGGCCGCGCGCGTGAAGTGGCGGTGGCGCGCGACCGCCGCGAAGTATTCGAGCTGCCGCAGGTCCACGCCTGCGGACGCTAGACCAGCGCCGGATCCTCGGCTTCGTGCAGGAGGAAGCCGGCCGCGTCGAGCACGCTGCGGTCGCGCAGGCGATGCAGCCGCGAGGCGCAGTCGGGGTCCGGGTCCCACGCGGCGACGGCGGCGGACTCCGGCAACGGCTTGAGGCCGTTGGTCTCCGGCTCGTCGAAGGCCTGGCGCAGCCACGCGAGGTCGTCGGCGATGCGGCGCGGGCGCGGGGCGTCCGCCTCCGGGTTCCACGGGTCTTCGTCGCGGCGGCGCTCGGGGACGCCGGGCGGGCGGGTCAGGGCCACGCCGAGGGCCGCGAGCCAATCGGGCTGATGTCTCACGAGCTCGAGCATGCCCATACGCCTTTCCGCTGGAGTGCAGGATCAAACGGGCTGGTGACGGGCGCATCACGATGCGCCCGGGTGAGAAAACTGCCCTACGCGCGGTTCATTGCGTAGGGTGGGCTCGTGCACATGTTGCAGGAGATCCAGGGGGTCCCGGAGTCCGCATTGGCCGACGGCGACGCCACGCGGCTGCCGGACGCCTCCGCGCCCGCGCCGTGGTCCACGGTGCTCGACGCGGTCATGTGGTTCCACCGCGCCGCTCCCGGCGCGGAGAAGCACCTTCCCGAGGCACTGCGGGGAAGGAGGACGCTGCCGGTCACCGTCGGCGCGCTCATCCGTTACGCCGAGACGCCGGTCGGGCCCTACCACGAGGTGCTGGCCTCGCCCGTGCTGCTCGCCGGCTCGCGCGGCCCGGAGGCGGTCGTGCCGTTCATCGCGGTCGACTCGCTGCCCTCCGTCCACGGCGGCCGCGAGAACTGGGCGCTGCCCAAGACCCTCGCGCGCTTCGAGTGGCCCGAGCGGCCCCAAGGCGGCTTCGAGCTCGACGCGGAGGGCGACGGCTGGTCCGTCCACGCCTCCGTGCGCCCGCGGCCGCGGCGGCTCCCGTTCGCCACGGTGCTGCGCAACCGGCAGGTCACGCCGGCGGGGGCGGAGATCGTCTTCGGCAGCCGCTGGCGCGGGCCCGCCCGCCTCGCCGCCGTCGAGCTCGAGACCCGCGGGCCGACGCTGCCGGCCTGGCTGCGCTCAGGCCGGCACCCCGCGCTCGTGCTCGAGGGCGCCGCCGTGCACGTGGGCGCCGCGCAGCCGGGCTAGCGCCGGTGCGCGTGGACCACCACGCGTCCCTGCTGGGCCCGGAAGCGCGGCCCGCGCAGCCGCCGGTACCCCGCCCGCGCGACGCGATAGGGCAGCGGCTCGCGGTGCACGACCTCTACGCGCGCGAACCCCTCCTCGCGCAGCATGGCCTTGAGCGCCGCGAGGTTCGGCCCCCACCAGTTGGACGCGTCGCCCGCGACCTCGTCGCCCGGGTAGAGCGCCATCGCGGGCCGGCGCAGGTCCAGCAGGTCGGCGTGGGTCTCGAGGATCAGCAGCCCATCGCAGACGCTCGCGACCCGCTCGAGCGCCACCCACGGGTGCTTGAGGTGGTAGAGCACGCCGAGGAACAGCACCACGTCGAAGCGGCCGACCGTCGACGGCGAGATCTCCTCCAGCTCGAGCTCGACGTCCTCGACGGAGGAGCCCAGCGCGCGGCGGGCGAGCTCGAACCCCGAGCGCGTGCCGAACCCGCCCGGGCCCCACGCGGGCTCGCGCCACGCGGGACCGTCGAGCGCGACCACGCGGTCGGCGCCGCGGCGCTCGCACTCGAACGAGAAGAAGCCGTCCCAGGCGCCCACGTCGAGCACGCTGCGCCCGCGCAGATCGGCGGGCAGATCGACCCAGCCGAGCTTGCGCGGCGACTCGTCGCGGCCGTCGGTGACGAGGCCTCGGCCGAGGTCGATCGTGTGGAACCAGCCCTGCGCGGCGACGGCCGCGCGAAGGTCGTCGGACGGCGCGCTCACGCGCCGTACTGTCGCACGTGAACGGGTAGGGTCCGGCGCATGGCCGTGGCGGACTACGTGATCGTCGGCGCCGGCTCCGCCGGCTGCGTGCTCGCGAACCGCCTGTCCGAGGCCAGCGGCGCGAGCGTGCTCCTGCTCGAGGCCGGCGGCCGCGGCCTGCACCCGAACATCGCGATCCCCGCCGCCTTCGCCAAGCAGTTCCACACGCGCCTGGACTGGGACTACGCCACGGAGCCCGAGCCGCATTGCGACGGCCGCTCGTTGTACCTCCCGCGCGGCAAGGGCCTCGGCGGCTCGAGCGGCATGAACGCGATGCTCTACGTGCGCGGGCGCCCGCTCGACTACGACCTCTGGGACGTCCCGGGCTGGCGCTGGGACGACGTGCGCCCGTACTTCCTCAAGGCCGAGGACAACGCGCGCGGCGCCTCCGAGCACCACGCCGCCGGCGGCCCGCTGCGGGTCGAGGACGAGCGCTCGCCGCGACCGCTGACCAGGCGCTTCCTCGCCGCCGCCGAGGCGTACGGCATCCGCTACATCGACGACTACAACGGCCCGGAGCAGGACGGCGCCGCGCTGTGCCAGGTCACCCAGCGCAACGGCAAGCGCTGGAGCACCAACGACGCCTACCTGCGCCCGGTCCGCGACCGGGGCAACCTCCAGGTCGTCACGGGCGCGACCGCCGTCCGCGTGCAGCTCAAGGGCGGGCGGGCGACCGGCGTGGTCTGCCAGGGCCGCTTCGGGCGCGAGCACGTGCTCGAGGCGCGCCGCGAGGTGATCCTCGCCGCGGGCGCCTTCGGCTCCCCGCAGCTGCTGATGCTGTCGGGCATCGGGCCCGCCGAGCAGCTGCGCGCGCACGGGATCACGGTCGAGGTCGACGCGCCCGAGGTCGGCGAGAATCTCCAGGACCACCCGTTCAACACCGTCGTGTGCGAGGTCGAGGCCGACTCGCTCGGCGACGCGGAGCACCCGCGCTACCTCGCGGAGTGGCTCCTGCGCCGCAGCGGCCCGCTGACCTCGACGGTCGCGGAGGCGTTCGCATTCGTGCGCACCCGGCCCGGCCTACCGGCGCCCGACGTCCAGTACCACTTCGCGCCCGCCTACTTCGTCGACCACGGGGCGGAGGAGTTCGACGGGCACGCGATCACGCTGGGCCCCGTGCTCATCACACCCAAGAGCCGCGGCAGGCTCACGCTGCGCTCGGCCGACCCGGTCGACAAGCCGCGGATCCTCACCAACTCGCTCGCCGAGCCCGAGGACGTCGCCGCGATGCTCGAGGGGATGCGGATCGCCCGCGAGCTGATCGACCAGGAGCCGCTGCGCTCCGTCGTCAAGCGCGAGCTCTTCCCGGGGCCGGCCTCCGGCGACCTCGAGGATGACCTGCGCCGCCGCGTCGAGCTCCTCTACCACCCGGTCGGCACCTGCCGGATGGGGACCGACGACGACGCCGTCGTGGACGCGGAGCTGCGCGTGCGCGGCGTCGACGGCCTGCGCGTGGCCGACGCCTCGATCATGCCGCTGATCACGGGCGGCAACACGAATGCGCCCTGCGTGATGATCGGCGAGCGGGCCGCCGACCTCGTCAAGGGCCTCGTGGCCGCGTGACCCGCGGGCTCGCCCCGTACCCGCCCGGCGAGGAGATGCGGCCCGCCATGGGGCGCATCTGGACGCTCTACGACGGCGCCTACGAGGAGATCCAGATCCAGATCCGCGAGCGGCTCGCCGGCCACCCCCACTTCGGCCCGCTGCTCCGCGACCTCCCGGAGGACCCGGCGCAGGACGACGCCAACCGCGAGCGGCTGCGCGCGGCGATGGTCGACTGGGACTGGGAGGGCTACTGGGACAACACGCGGATGCAGGCGGCGGGCTACGCGACCGCCGAGATCCCGCTCGCCGCATGGGTCGAGCTCGTGAACCTGTTCCGCCACGACATGCTCGAGCGGCTGTTCACGGCCGGCGACCCCGGGCACCGGCTCGAGGACGTGCAGGCGCTGGACCGCTGGCTCGACGACGCGATCGGCGCCTTCGCCCAGGCGTTCGTGGCGGCCAACGAGGGCGTCATCGAGGGCCAGCAGCAGGCGATCCGCCAGCTCTCCACGCCGGTGCTGCAGCTGCGCCCGGGCCTGCTCATCCTCCCGATCGTCGGCGCGCTCGACCGCGAGCGGCTCGCGCAGATGCGCGCGATGCTGCTGCGCGCCGTCCACGAGCGCCGGGCGCGCGCGATCGTGCTCGACGTTACCGGCGTGCCCGAGATCGACTCCGTCGCGGCCAACCAGCTCATCGGCTCCGTCACCAGCGCGCGCATGATGGGCGCGGAGACGATCATCTCCGGCCTCTCGGCCGAGATCGCGCAGACGCTCGTCACCGTCGGCATCGACCTGAGCCTCGTCGTCTCGGCCGGTGACCTGCAGGGCGGCATCGAGCTCGCCGAGCAGCACCTCGGAAGCGTCGCTTAGCCGTGCGCATCCGCGGCCTCGTCTTCGCCGGCTCCGCCACGGAGCGCCGCCGCGAGATGGCCGCGTTCGCGGCGGACGTGCTCGGCATGGCGCCCGTCGATGACCCGTCCGTGGAGGCCGACCTGTTCGCGCTGCCCGACGGCTCGCGCTTCGGAGTCGCGGATCCGCGCGGCATGGGGGATACCTCGCGCTCGATCGGGTTCCTCGTCGACGACCTCGACGCGGCGATCGCGGAGCTGCGCGCCGCGGGCGCGTGGGTCGCCGAGGAGAGCGGCGAGAACGCGGCGGAGCGCTATCGCCACTTCCGCGCGCCCGACGGCGCGCTCTACGAGCTCATCGAGCGCCGCTGACGCAGTCGGCCAGCACGTCGGCCGCCCGCGTGCACTCCTCGGCGGTCACGTCGAGGTGGGTGACCGCGCGGACGGTCCTGGCGGCGAAGGCCATCACGAGCACGCCGCGCTCCTTCGCGCGGGCCATGACGGTGGCGGCGTCTGGCAGGCTCTCGCCGAGCCGGAAGACGACGATGTTCGTCTCGAGCCGCTCGAGGTCGAGCGCGACGCCGTCGACCGCGGCGAGTCGCTCCCCGATCACGCGCGCGTGCGCGTGGTCCTCCGGGAGCCGCGCCACGTGGTGCTCGAGCGCGTGCAGCCCGGCGGCGGCGAGCACGCCGGCCTGGCGCATCGCGCCCCCGAGCATCCGCCGGTAGCGGATCAGCGCGGCGACGTCCTCGCGGCTGCCGGCGAGCACGGACCCGCCGGGGCAGCCGAGCCCCTTGGACAGCGCGATCGCGACGAGGTCGAACGGCGCGGCCAGCGCCGCGGGGTCCTCGCCGCGGGCGGCGGCCGCGTTGAGCAGCCGGGCGCCGTCGAGGTAGCTCGCGGCGCCGTGCTCCCGCGCGGCGGCGGCGACGGCCTCCAGCTCGGAGCGGTCCCAGACGAGGCCCCCCATCCGGTTGTGCGTGTCCTCGACCTCGACCAGCGTGGTGGGCGGGTAGAGCAGGTGACCGCGCGGCTTCATCACCGCCCGCAGCTCGTCGGCGGTGTCCGAGCGCAGGTCGATCATCGCGCGGAGGCTACGGACGCGATCGCCTCGAGCGCGCGGCGGTAGTGGTCCTCGGTGATGCGGATGTGCGACTGCTGGCTCATCGAGCGCGCGGCGACGCCGATCGCCTCGACGGGCGGGGCGGCGTCGAGCACCGGCACGAGCAGCAGCGTCTCGATCTCGACCGCCCACGGCCAACGCGGATGGTCGCGCTCACGCGGCTCGCTCGTGACCTCGGCGAGCGCGAACACGCGCCGCCAGACCGACGCGTAGAGCACGAGCCGGTCGCCGGGCTCCATCCGCGGGCGCCGCGGGAAGCCCGTGCTGCGCAGCAGCGCCGTGCGCGACTCGATCCAGTCCTCCGCAAGCGGCCCGCGGGCGTGGCCGATCGCCTTGAGCCAGTAGCCGGCCACGGCGGGTAGCTTGCCAAGCATGCAGACGCGACGGCTCGGCGAGGCGGGTCCCGAGCTGTCGGCGATCGGGCTCGGCTCGTGGCTCACCTACGGCGGCGGCGTCGGCCGCGAGCGCACGGAGGCGTGCACCCGCGCCGCCTTCGAGGCCGGGATCACGTTCTTCGACACCGCCAACGTGTACGGCCGCGGGGCGGCCGAGCGCGCGTGGGGCGAGATCCTCTCGGGCTACCCGCGCGATGCCTTCGTCCTGGCCACCAAGGTGTTCTTCCCGATGGGCCCGCGCGACCGCGGGCTCTCGCGCGCGCAGGTCCTCAAGCAGATCGACGCGTCGCTCGCGCGGCTGCAGGTCGACCACGTCGACCTCTACCAGTGCCACCGCTACGACGACGCCGTCCCGCTCGAGGAGACGATGGGGGCGCTGACCGAGGTGGTGGAGGCGGGCAAGGCGCGCTTCATCGGCTTCAGCGAGTGGCCGGCCGAGGCGATCGCGCGGGCGCTGGCGATCCCCGGCGTGGCGCGCTTCGTGAGCAGCCAGCCGCAGTACTCCGCGCTCTACCGGGTGCCTGAGCGCGAGGTGTTCCCGCTCTGCGCGGAGCACGGCATCGGCCAGGTCGTCTGGTCGCCGCTCGCCCAGGGCGTCCTGACCGGCAAGTACCGCCGGGGCGAGCCGCCGCCCGCCGACGCCCGCGCCGCCGGCTCGATGGGCCGCTTCATGGGCCGCCTCCTGCGCCCGAAGGCGCTCGACGCGGTCCAGCGCCTGCGCCCGATCGCCGGCGAGGCCGGCCTCACGATGTCTCAGCTCGCGCTGGCGTGGGTGCTGCGCTCGCCGTTCGTGACCTCTGCCATCGTCGGGGCGTCGAGGCCCGAGCAGGTGCTCGAGAACGCCGCGGCCGCCGACGTCCGCCTCACCGACGACGTCGTCGCCGCGGTGGACGCGGCGCTGGAGTCCGTGGCCGCCCGCTAGAAGAGTGGCGGCGTCGATACCAAGGGCTCGACGCGCCAGCCGCCGGGAGCCGCGACCGCGTGCCAGAGCTCGTCGAACCCCTCCTCGGGCGCCGGCCGGATGAACCGCCGCGCCGTGCCGACCACGCCGCGCTCGGGCACCCGCCGGTCGCGGGCAGCGTTGCCGGCCAGCGCCTCGCCGGGCGACGCGTCCACCAGGTAGCCGACGACCCGGAACCCGGCCGCCCGCGCGGGTTCGACGTAGCGCGCCCGGTCGGCGACCGTCGGGTTGGTGTTGTCCACCACGAAGGGCTGCCGCGTCGACAGGCACAGCTCGAGCAGCGCCGTCTCGCGCGGGCGCGTGCGCAGGAGGTCCATCGAGATCCGCACGTGCGTCTCGAGCCAGCGGTCCCGGTAGAGCGTGGTCTTGCCCGCGCCCTGGAGCCCGCACAGCACGATCGCCTCCATGGCGGCGACGCTACCGCGTGTCGGTCTCCGCGGCGGGGTATGGCCGCGTCATGGCCATCTCCCGCCGCGAGCTCGGCTCGCCGGACGCTCCCGTGCTGGTGCTGATCCACGGCCTCGGCGCCTCGGGCCGCGCGCTCGACCGCGTCGTCCCGCTGCTCGCCGCGCGCTTTCGCGTGATCGTCCCCGACCTGCCCGGGTTCGGGGACACGGGCGGGGAGCACACGACGATCGAGGGCATGGCCCGCGCGGTGCTGGAGGCGCTCGACGCGGACGGGGTCCGGGAGTTCGCCGCGGCCGGGCACTCGATGGGCGGCGTGGTGGCGACCGCGCTGACCGAGCTCGCCCCTGACCGCGTGACGCGGCTCGTGCTCGTCAACGCGCCGCCGAGCTACGAGAGCCGTACGGCTGCGCGCGGGCGCGGCGAGCGGATCCTCGGCCTGCCCGTGGTCGGCCCGCTCGTGTGGCGGAGCCTCTCGGATGCGAGGCTGCGGGCCATGATGCAGACCGCCTTCGCTCCCGGCCACGACGTGCCCGACGAGTTCGTCGCGGACCTCAAGCGCACGACGCTCGCAGCGTTCACCGGCGCGAGCGGCGCGATCGACGCCTACCTGAAGCGCCGGCCGCTCCCGGCACGCGTCCGCGCGCTCACGCAGCAGGCGCTGGTGATCTTCGGCGAGCGCGACGGCCGCGTCGATCCGGCCTCCCTGGACGCGTACGGTCCGGTCGCCAACGCCACCGTGGTGACGATCCCCGAGGCCGGGCACACGCCCATCTGGGAGGCGCCCGATCGCACCGCCGAGCTGATCGCGACCGGCGCCGGCGCGCGGTGAAGGTCCCGCGGCTGGAGCCGGTCGCCCCGCGCGTGTGGCTGCTGCGCGGCGGCCTGACCCGCGCCATGAACGTCTACCTGATCGAGGACGAGGGCCAGGTCGTCGTCTTCGACGCGGGGGAGAAGGGGATGGCGAGCGCGATCGCCGCCGCCGGGGCGCGCCTCGGCGGGATCCGGCAGGTCGTGCTCGGCCACGGCGACACGGACCACCGCGGATCGGCGCCCGAGCTGGCCAAGGTCGCTCCGGTGGTGTGCCATCCCGACGCCGTCGAGCAGGCGCAGGGCTCGGGAGGGCGCGACTACTGGCACATGGAGCGGCTGCCGCCCGCGATCCGGCTGCTGCACCGCTTCACCCACCGCTTCGTGTGGGACGGCGGGCCCGTGACGATCGCGGGCACGGTGAGCGCCGGCGAGCGGATCGCGGGCTTCGAGGTGATCGAGCTCGCCGGCCACGCGCCCGGGCAGATCGGCCTCTGGCGCGCCGAGGACGGCGTCGCGCTCGTCAGCGACACGGTCTACCTGACCACGATGCTCGGCCGCCCGACCGCCGCCCACGTCCCCAACGAGGCCTACAACCAGGACACGGAGCGGGCGCGCGAGAGCATCCGCCGGCTCGCCGCGCTGCGACCGAAGATCGTCGGCGTGGGCCATCTGGGGCCGATGACCGGACCGGGCGTCGTGGAGGAGCTGGAGGCCGCGGCCCGATGAGCACGCTCGGCGAAGCCGCCGCGAGCGAGCTGCGCGACCTGCTCGGCGAGCGCCTCTCGACCTCGCCCTCGATCCTCGTGCTGCACGCCCGCGACGAGTCGCGGTTCGCGCCGCGCGAGCCCGACGCCGTCGCCTTCGCCCACACCACGGAGGAGGTGTCCGCAATCCTCCGCACCTGCTCCGAGCACGGCGTGCCGGTGATCCCGTGGGGCGCGGGGAGCTCGCTCGAGGGCCACGTGCTGCCCGTCCACGGCGGGATCGCGCTCGACCTCACCGGCATGGATCGCGTGCTCGAGCTCAACGCCGAGGACCTCGACTGCCGTGTCGAGGCGGGTGTGCACCGGCTCGCGCTCGAGCAGCGGCTCGGCCGGGAGGGGCTGTTCTTCGCCGTCGACCCCGGCGCGGACGCGACCCTCGGCGGCATGGCGGCCACCGCCGCCTCCGGCACCCGCACGACCCGCTACGGAACGATGCGCGAGAACGTCCTCGGCCTGCGCGCCGTGCTCGCCGACGGCACCGTGATCGACACGGGCTCGCGCGCCCGCAAGTCCTCCGCCGGCTACGACCTCACGCGGCTCCTGCTCGGGTCGGAGGGCACGCTCGCCGTGATCTGCGAGCTGACCCTGCGCATCCACGGCATCCCGGAGGAGATCGCCGCCGCGCGCTGCGTCTTCGACGGCCTGGACGGCGCCGTGGCGACCGTCACCGAGGCCGTCCAGCTCGGGATCCCGATGGCGCGCTGCGAGCTGCTCGACCCCGCGGCGATCCGAGCCGTCAACGCCCACGACGGGCTCGAGGAGACCGAGGCCTACACGCTGTTCCTCGAGTTCCACGGCGGCCCGCAGGCGGTCGCCGAGCAGGTCGAGTCGGTCCGCGAGCTCGCGCAGGCCCACGGCGGCGGGGACTTCGGGTGGACGCGGACCACCGACGAGCGCAACCGGCTCTGGCGCGCCCGCCACAACGCCTACTTCGCCGTCACGGCCACACGGCCGGGGACCCGCGCTCAGACCACCGACGTGTGCGTGCCCGTCTCCCGGCTGGCTGAGAGCATCACCGCCAGCGCGGCCGACGCCGCCGAGCTGCCGTTCCCGGCCGCGATGGTCGGCCACGTCGCCGACGGCAACTACCACTGGATCTGCCCGGTCGACACCGGCTCGGAGGCCGAGCAGGAGGCGCTCGCCGGCTTCGTGGAGCGGATGGCCACGTGCGCCCGGGAGGCCGGCGGGACCTGCACGGGCGAGCACGGCGTCGGGCTGGGCAAGCGCGAGGCGCTGCTCGCCCAGGCCGGGCCGGAGGCGATCGAGACGATGCGCGCGCTCAAGCGGGCGCTCGACCCGCGCGGGATCCTCAACCCGGGGAAGGTCCTCCCGGACGCCTGAAGCGCGCCGCCCACCAGGTCATCAGCACCGTCCCGTCGCGGATCGTGAAGCGGCGCGCGCCCGCGGGCGGGGCGGCGATCAGCCGCTCGAGCAGCGCCCGCGCGCTCGCGGTGCCGCTGCCGCGCTCCAGCCAGTCGCCGAGGTCGAGCGCGAGCGGCAGGATCGCCTCGGTCTCCATCCGCAGCCCGGCGTCCGCGCCGAGCGCGCGCAGCCGCTCCAGCGGCAGCGACGCCCAGTGCGACGGGTCGCGCAGGCGCTCGATCTCGGCCGACCACGCGGCGGCCTCGTGACCCTCGTCGAGCAGGTGGTCGGCGAGCACGACCGCGCCGCCCGGCCGCACCACGCGCGCCAGCTCCTCCACGAGCCGGGCGGGGACGGGGACGTGGTGCAGCGTGAAGCGGGCGATCGCGCCGTCGTAGGCGCCGTCCGGGTCGGGCAGCGCGGTCGCGTCCCCGACCGAGAAGGTGGCGTTCTCCAGCCCCGCGGCCTCGCGCCGCGCCAGCTCGCACCATCGCCGGCGTGAGGTCGACGCCGTGCACGGAGCCCGCCCGCGGCGCCAGGGCCCGGGCCACCACGCCCGGCCCGCACGCGGCCTCCAGCCAGCGCTCGCCGGGCCGCGGATCCGCCAGCTCGACCAGCGCGGCGAGCGTCTCGGGGGCGTTGGCCGCCTGGCTGCGGTTGAAGCTCTCCGCCTGGTGGCTGAACTCGCCCACGAGGCTCTCATCGTGCATCTGGCGAGGCTATCGCCGCAGGAGTACGCTCGTCTGGCCATGATCCCGACCGGCGCCGCAAGCGCCCTGTCGGTGCTTGCGGCCGCTCCGAGCAAGGTCCCGTTCTACGTTGCCGGCGGCGTGCTGGCCGCCTGGGCGGTCGGACTCGCCGTCTTCGGGACCACGCACCCTGGCTTCCCCTCGTCGACAGGCGGGCGACGTGGCGTGATCGCCGCCAGCCTCCTGCTGGTGCTCGCGACCATCTCGATGGCGGTGGTGACCTCCGGGGAGGAGCACGAGGACGGCGAGGCCGCCGCCACCTCGACCGAGCTCACGCTCACGGCGGACGCGTCGGGCGCCATCGCGTTCGACCGCAGAGAGGCCACCCTCAAGACGGGCACGGTCACGATCACGCTCGTCAACGACTCCTCGATCGCCCACAACGTCGCGGTCGCCCGAGGAGGGCAGGAGCTGGGTCGCTCCGAGACGATCACCGGGGACGAGACCGAGCTCCGGGTCGACTTGAGGCCGGGCGAGTACGTGTTCTACTGCGCGGTCACCGGCCATCGGGCGGCCGGGATGGAGGGCACGCTGACCGTGCGATGATCCGGCCGTGGAGGCGCCGGGGGAGGTGCGCGCGGCGATCCGCCGCGGCGAGTGGACCGGCCCGACCGCGGGCCTCGCGCCCGCCTACGTGCAAGGTCTGCGAGCCCGGCTCGCCCGAGCCCGAGCGGCTCGCGCCGGAGCGGCCCTGCGCACGGACCTTCCCGGCTACCGCATGTGGCGCGACGGCGAGCCGGCCGAGGAGCGCCCCGACATCCGCGAGCTGTGGCGCGACGACCTCGTCGCGTTCCTGATCGGCTGCTTGTTCATCTCAGACCAGAGCGATGGGGCGAACCGGTGAGCCGGTCCCGCCGCGCAGCTTGAGCGGCAGGCAGACGAACGCGAACTCGCGCACGCCGTCGGCGGCCAGCGCCTCGAGGTTCAGCGACTCGACGATGTAGATCCCGCTGCGCACCAGCAGGTGCACGTGGCCGGGGAGGGTGGTACCCGTGCCCTCGTCGACCACGCCCGGCACGTCCCAGGCGAGGTTGTCCGCGCCGACCAGCAGCGGCCGCTGGGCGGCGATCCACTCCGACGCCTCACCCGAGACGCCGCCCGCCGCCTCGTACCGAGCACGATCCTCGAAGACCGCGCCCGAGCCGAGCCGCACCAGCACGGCGTCACCGGGCCGCAGCTCCACGCCCTCCGCCGCCCGCCGCAGCTCCTCGAGGCCGACGCTGTGGCCGTCAGGCAGCCGCTCGACGCCGAGCGCGCCCGCGACGTCGAGCAGCACGCCGCGCGCGAGCAGCGGCGCGATCGTGTCGGCGCCCAGCGCGGTGAAGCCCTTGGAGGTCTGCACCGTGGCGTCGACGGCGACGCCGCCGTGCAGGGTCAGGTCCTCGGCCTGGTGGCAGAGCGCGTCGATGTGCGTGCCGGAGTGCTCGGCCATCACGAGCAGCGCCGACGCGCCCGTGCGCGCCTCGCCCAGCCCCGCCTCGTGACGGCGGTGCAGGGAGAGCACGAGCCCCGGCTCGTGCGCCGGGAAGGTCGGCGCGCCCTGGTAGCGCGGCTGCTCGAGGTCGTAGACGCGCGCCCCGAGCAGCGCTTCCAGCGCCACCGTCACGTCGAAAGCGGGGCCGGGTCGACGAAGAAGTCGGGCATCAGCTCCCCGCCGCCCTCGCCGCTCGCGTGGTAGCGCCCGAGGTCGGTGACGCCGGCGAGCTCCTCGAGCACCTCGTCGTCGATGAACAGGTTGCCCGTGCACTCCCGCGAGGGCTGGGTGAGGATCGCGTAGGCGGCGTCGGCGACGATCTCCGGCGTGCGCGACTTCGCCATCACCTCGTCGCCACCGAGCAGGTTCTTGACCGCGGCGGTGGCGATCACGCTGCGCGGCCACAGCGCGTTCGCGGCCACGCCGGCCTCGCGCAGCTCGGCCGCCGCGCCGAGCGTGAGCAGGCTCATCCCGTACTTGGACAGCGTGTAGGGCGCGTGCGCGCCCAGCCAGCGCGGGTCGAGGTCCAGTGGCGGGGAGAGGGTGAGGATGTGGGGGTTGGCGCCCTGCTTGAGATGCGGGATGCAGGCGCGGATGGCGAGGAAGGTCCCGCGCGCGTTGATCGTCTGCATCAGGTCGTAGCGCTTGACCTCGGTCTCCTCGATCGTCTTGAGGTTGATCGCGCTCGCGTTGTTGACGCACACGTCGATGCCGCCGAAGCGGTCGACGGCCTGCGCGACCGCGTCGGCCACGGACGCCTCGTCGCGCACGTCGCCGACGATCGGCAGCGCCTTGCCGCCCGCCGCCTCGATCTCCTCGGCCGCCGTGTAGATCGTCCCGGGCAGCTTCGGGTTGGGCTCGGCGGTCTTGGCCAGCAGCGCGACGTTGGCGCCGTCGCGGGCCGCGCGCAGCGCGATCGCGAGGCCGATACCGCGGCTGCCGCCGGTCATGAACAGGGTCCGCTCGCTCAGGCTCATGCCGAGCCCCTACCCGCGATCGCCCGCGCCATCCCCGCCGTGGCGGGCGGCGATCGCCCGCACCGCCTCGACGGTGTCGGCCTCCTCCGCGCGCTTGTCGTCGCGGTAGCGCTTGACGCGCGCGAAGCGCAGGGCCATGCCGCCCGGGTAACGGCGCGAGGTCTGGATGCCGTCGAGCGCGATCTCGACCACCTGCTCGGGCCGCACGTAGACCGTGTGGCCGTCGCGGTGGGTCTCGAGCCCGAGGAAGCGCTCGGTCTGCCACGCCAGCAGCTCGTCCGTGAGGCCCTTGAACGTCTTGCCGAGCATCACGAAGCCGTCGCCCTCGCGGGCGCCGAGGTGCAGGTTGGAGAGGAAGCCGCTGCGCCGCCCGTGGCCCCACTCGACGGCGAGCACGACGAGGTCGAGCGTGTGGACGGGCTTGACCTTCAGCCACGCGGCACCGCGGCGGCCCGCGGCGTAGGGGGCGTCGAGGTCCTTGACCATCACGCCCTCGTGGCCCGCGGCGAGCGCCGCGTCGAAGGTGGCCTGGGCCTGCTCGGCGTCCTCGGCGACGGCGTGCGGGATGCGCAGGCCGGGGGCGAGGCGGTCGAGCGCGGCGGCGCGCTCGGACAGCGGCGCGTCGAGCAGGTCCTCGCCGTCGAGGTGCAGCAGGTCGAAGAAGAACACGCTGAGCGGGATCTCCCGCCGCAGCTCGTCGAGGTTGCGGCGCGAGCCGAAGCGCGAGCCCGTGACCTGGAAGGGGTGCGGGCGCCCGTCCGCGCGCAGCGCGATCACCTCGCCGTCGAGCACGAAGCGCGCCGCCGGCAGGGCGAGCGCGGCCTCGACCGCCTCGGGCACGTGCGCGGTCACGTCGTCGAGCGAGCGCGTGAAGACGCCGACCTCGTCGCCGTCGCGGTGGATCTGCACGCGCGCGCCGTCGAGCTTGTGCTCGACCGCGGCGCGGCCCGTCCTCTCGAGCGCGGCGCCGACGTCGGGCGCGGTGGCGGCGAGCATCGGGGAGAGCGGCGTGCCGACCCGCAGGCGCACGGCGCCGAGCCCCTCCTCGCCCTCGTGCAGCGCGATCCTCGCGGTCTGGGCGAGGTCCCCGTTGAGCGTCAGCGCGCGCCGGACGGCGGCCTCGGTCACCCGCGCGGCGCGGGCGACGGCGGCGGTCATCACGCCGGCGAGCGCGCCCTGGCCGAGGTCGCCCATCAGCAGGCGGATCAGGAACCGCTGCTCCTCGGGGTCGGCGCGCGACAGCAGCGCGGCGAGCGCCTCGCGGCGGGCGGCCTGCGAGCCGGGCCCGCTCATCGCGCCGATCGCCTCGAACGCGTCGTCGACCTCCGCGACGGTCAGCGACGGCTCGGGCGCGGGCGGCGGCGGCTCGCGCAGCTGGGCCCAGCCGACCCCGATCTGGCGCTGCGTCAGCCGCCCGGACAGGAACGCCACCGCGGCCGCCACCTCCTCGGGCGCGGCGCCCGTCAGCAGCGCGGCGATCGCCTCCGTCTTCGCCTTGCGCGAGCGGGTCGCGGCGACGGCGGCGGAGACGTCGGTGAGCTCGCGCAGGCGCATGGGACTGACATCCTCGCTCAATGCCCCACCAGAACCGGGTCACGCCGTATGGGGCGATCGTCGCGATCCCGGAGCGGGGCACGCTGATGGGCAACCGCGGCGTGCTGCACGCCGACGACGGCGCGCACCGGCGCGACTGGCAGGTGCGGCGCTGGATCGCCTGCCGGCTGGAGTTCAAGGGCCGCCGGCGCCCGGTGCGCCGGCCGCGCCGCTGGACCGAGCTCTTCTTCCTCGACGAGGCGACCGCACTCGCCGCGGGCCACCGGCCGTGCGCGGAGTGCCGCCGCGAGGACTACCGCCGCTGGCAGGCCGCCTGGCCGGGACCCGACACCCACGCGGACGCGATGGACCTCGTGCTGCACGCCGACCGCCTCGACGGCCGCGACAAGCGCACCTTCGAGTCCGCCCTCGGCGACCTCCCCGACGGCGTGCTCGTGGAGCGCGGCGGCGCGCCGTTCCTGCTCCGCGGGGGCGCGCTATGCCAGTGGTCCCCGGCGGCCTATGGCGCCGCCGGACCGGCCCCCGCGACCGAGCGCGTGAGCGTCCTCACACCGCGCGCCACGGTCGCCACGATCGCCCGGGGCTACGCGGTCTCCGTGCACCCGTCCGCGACGTGACTCAGCCTCCCGGCCGCCCGACCGATAACCTGTGGGGTCGGAGGTCATCGCTGACACGGCTCCCACGCCGGGCCTCCGCGCAAGTGAAAGGAGGTGGAGCGACGAATGATCCGCTTCATCTGTCAGAAGTGCCTGCGGCTCTGGGACGGGGGACAGGTGTCACACACCGCCTCGTGCCCGTACTGCGGCGGTGGGCTGAACGCCCACTAACACACGCTCGGCCCGCCTCGGATAGGCGGGCCGTCTGCGTTAAGGCACCCGTTCAGACGCGACGTGCTGCGCGTGCGCGACGGGAAGATCGCCGAGGTGACCACGTTCGGGACGGCGGTGTTCGCCGAGCTGGGCCTGCCGGCGGTGCTCTACCGCGCTTCGGCAGGCGCCGAGGGCGTCTGGTGGTTGCCTGTTGCGTGGGCAACGGCGGGGGCTTGTAGAGAGGGGGAGTGGGCCTCGGTTGCGCCGACCGGTGGATAACTCGGTCTCAACCCGAGTTATCCACCGCTCGCGACGCGAGGAGACGATTGATCGGGCTGAGGCCGATGAAATGTCTCCTCGGCGCGCGGGCGACCGGGAACGACCACTCCCCCTCCCTCGGTGCCCCGCCGTTACCCACGTAAGCGTCGCCCGCGACGCCACCGGCGCCTGCAACAGCGCGGCCGGCGCCCTGGCCCGTGAACAGCGACGCGCAGACTTCCCTCCCGGATCCGGCTAAGGGAGCGGCCAGCCGAGCTGTGCGGCGATCGCGCGGCCGAGCTGCTCGTTCGCGTCGGGGCCCGTCTCGATGCCCGCGTGGACGACCTCGGTGCCGTCGAGACGCAGGTCGAGGCCGTCCGTGTGGATCTGCCACAGGTGCACGAGGGTCTGCTTGATCGTGCCGCCGTGGTCCGGGCGGTCCTCGATGCGCTCGGTGACCTCGAGGTCGATCGAGCCCGGGCTGAGCTGCAGCAGGCGGCAGCGCACCGGCACCGAGGTCTCGTTGAGCGCCGCCATCGGGCGCGCCTGGAAGACGAGCAGGCCGGCGTCGAGCATGACGACCATGGCCGGGCCGGTCGGGGTCTGGCCGACGCCGACGAGCCGGCTGTCCGGCGCCAGCTCGCGGATGGCGCGCGACACCGGGCCGCGCTGGGAGGCGACGCTCGCCGGGTCGTCGTGGGCCTGCAGCCAGAGGTGGACGAGCTCGCCTGCGGCCTGTGGGTTCATGGCGCGGGAGCCTACGCGGCGTCAGGCGGCGACGGCACGGTCGCGACCCGCGCGCTTGGCGGCGTAGAGCCGCGCGTCGGCGTCGTGCGCGAGCGCGCCGAGGTCCGCGGCCTCGGGCGCGGTGACCACGCCGACGCCCTTGAAGTGATCGATGTCCAGCACCGCGAGCGCGACGGGCCCGCCGAGGTCGCGCGCCTGCTCGAGGTAGCGGCGGTTGTGCAGGCCGGTGAGCGGGTCGCGCTGGGCCTGGTCGCGCAGCAGCTCCATCTCGATCCGCGCGCGCTCGAGCCCGAGCTGGAGCTCGGGCAGCTCGCGCATGGCGGTCCGCTCGACCTCCACGCAGCGCTGCAGGACGTCGTAGGCCTGCTCGGCCCGGCCGGCGTCGCGCAGCGAGGAGGCGATCGTGCCGAGGATCATGCTGCGCGCCTGCGGCACGCGCTCGCCGAGCCGCGCGAGCGCCTCCTCGCCGGCCGCCAGCACGTCGTCGACCCGGCCCAGCGCCGTCAGAACCTGGACCTTCACGAGCACGGCCATGCCGAGCAGGTACGGGTTCGGCTCGCCCATCGCGACCAGCAGCGCGACCGAGCGGTCGGCCTCGCCGAGAGCGTCCCGCGGGCGCCCGGCCCGTGCCCGCTCGTGCACGTCGACCGCGACCTCGAGCGAGCGCCCGGCGTCCTCCCGGTAGGAACGGCGTGCGGCGTCGAGCTGCAGTCGGGAGAGGGCATGGGACGGCATGGCGCACGAACTGCTTCGTCCGCCCGCCCGCCGGACTTGAGCGGCCCGCACCTCCGCTAGCGTCCGGTCGATGGACGACGCCACCGGGCTCTCGGAGGCCATCGCCCGGCGGGAGCAGTCGTGCGTGGAGCTCATGCGCTCGACGCTCGAGCGGATCGAACGCGTGAACCCCCGGCTCAACGCGATCGTGTCGCTGCGCGACGGGGACGAGCTGCTCGCGGAGGCGGCGGAGCGCGACGCGGAACTCGCCCGAGGGGCGCGGCGCGGGTGGATGCACGGGCTCCCGCACGCGGTCAAGGACCTGGAGGAGACGGCGGGGTTGCGCACGACGTTCGGGTCGCCGATCCACGCCGAGTACGTGCCGGAGGCGGATTCCGAGCTGGTACGGCGGATCAGGGGCGCGGGGGCGGTCGTGATCGGCAAGACCAACGTGCCCGAGTTCGGCTACGGCTCCCAGACCTACAACGACGTCTTCGGGGCCACGCGCAACCCCTACGACCCCACGAAGACCGCCGGCGGCTCCAGCGGCGGCGCGGCGGCGGCGCTGGCCGCCGGCCTCGTGCCGGTCGCCGACGGCAGCGACTACATGGGCTCGCTGCGCAACCCGGCCGCCTTCTGCAACGTCTACGGCTTCCGTCCGTCGCTGGGCCGCGTGGGCGCGCCCGAGCAGGAGTCGGCCTTCGAGGCGCCGATCGGCACGGCCGGCCCGATGGCGCGCAGCCCGCGCGACCTCGCCGCGCTGCTGGCGACGCTCGCCGGCCCGCACCCCGAGCTGCCGTTCGCGCTCGACGAGGACCCGGCGGCGCTCGCCGCGGCGCTCGAGCCGCCCGACCCGGCGCGGATCCGGATCGGCTGGCTCGGCGACCTCGGCGGCCATCTGCCGTTCGAGCCCGGGATCCTCGAGCTCTGCGAGGTCGCCCTGCGCGAGCTCGGCGCCGAGGTCGTGCAGATCGAGCCGGGCTTCGACCCGGCCGAGGCCTGGGAGGCCGCGGTCACGATCCGCCACTACGACGCGACGTGGGCGCTCGAGCTGCCGCACGAGCGGCTCAAGCCGGAGCTGCGCTGGGAGGCGGAGGGCGCCCGCGCGGTCACCGGGCCGGCGCTCTACGCGGCCCAACGGGTCCGGACACGGGTTGCCGCGGCGCTGCGGGCGCTGCTGCGCGACCTCGACGCGCTGGCGCTCCCGAGCGCCCAGGTGTTCCCCTTCGCCGTCGAGACGCCCTGGCCGCGGGAGATCGCCGGGCGCGCGATGGGGACCTACCACCGCTGGATGGAGGTCGTCGTCCCCGCCTCGCTGGCCGGCCTGCCGGTGGCCGGGGTGCCGGCGGGCTTCGGCCCGGGCGGGCTCCCCATGGGCATGCAGCTGATCGGCCGCCCGCGCGGCGACCGCGGCCTGCTCGAGCTCACCGAGGCCTACGACCGCGCCACGGGCTGGGTGCGACGGCGCCCGCCCGCGCCCCGCTAGGGTCGCGGCGGTGCCCGAGATCGTCCTCCACGCCCTGCCGCCGTCGCATCCCTGCATGACCGCCCAGGCCGCGCTCGAGCTCAAGGGGCTGGACTACGAGCGGGTCGACCTCGTCCCGGGCGAGCACGTCGCGAAGATGGCCGAGCTCTACGGCGAGGGCAGCACGACGGTGCCCGGGCTGCTGATCGACGGCGAGCCCGTCCACGGCTCGCGGCCGATCCTCGCTCGGCTGGAGGCGCTCGCCCCCGATCCGCCGCTCTATCCCGACGCCGTGGCGGACGCCGTCCGCGAGGCGGAGCGCTGGGGCGACGAGGAGCTGCAGGACCTCGGCCGCCGGCTGCCCTGGGGCGCGCTGCACTTCCGCCCCGAGGCGGTCGGCACGTTCGGCGGGGCCGGCCCGCTGGATCCGGCCGGCACGGACTTCGCGATCCGCATCGCGCGGGCGAGCTGGAAGTACCACGGCATCACCGCCGAGCGGCTCGCCGATGACCTGGCCGGGCTGCCCGCCAAGCTCGACCACGTCGACGCGCTGGCCGGGGAGGGGACGATCGGCGGCAACGCGCCAAACGCCGCCGACCTGCAGATCGGCTCCACCGTGCGCGTCCTGCTCACGGTCGGGGACCTGCGGCCGCTGATCGAAGGCCGCCCGGCCGAGCGGGTCGCCCGCACGTGGTTCCCGGACTACTCGGGCGACATCCCGGCCGGGGCGTACCCGGCCGGGTGGGTCCCGTCGCCCTAGCGCCGGCGGCTCAGCCGCAGAGCTGCTGCTGGTAGCGGCAGGCGACGATCGACGGCCGCTCGATCGGCTGCCCGGCCTGGATCGACCACGCCAGTCGCACGTACTGCGCGTGCGTCCACGCCAGCGGCGTCGCCGAGCGCGTGCCCTCGCCGTTGGCCTCGTCCGGCGGCCGGCCGTCCCAGACCTGCTCGGGCAGCATCAGGCCGTCGTTCGCCGCGCCCGCGATCGCCTTCAGCCGCGCCGTGGCGTCCTTGCCCGCGATCAGCTCGTACTCGCCGCGCTCGCCCGCCAGCAGCGGCCACGCGCGCCCGAACGTCTGGCGGGCCGGGTTGTCGAAGAACAGATCCCAGTCGCCGCCGTCCGCCTGCTCGCCGTACCGGCCCGGCAGGTATCGTCCCGCACATGATCGGCGCAATCATTCTCGGATTCGTGGCCGGCATGATCGGCCGCATGCTCATGCCCGGCGACGTGTTCCGGCACATGAGCGGCCCCAAGTCATGGGGTATCTCACTGCTGATCGGCCTCCTCGGCGCGTGGGTCGGATGGCTGATCTTCACCGGGCTGCTCGGCATCGGCGACGACGACGTCTTCGACCTCGGCGGGCTCCTGAGCGCGGTCATCGGCGTGCTGATCGTGCTGCCGATCGCCGGCTTCGCGCTGCGGCGCGTCGGGATGTCGCCCGAGCGCAAGCCGCTCGACCGCGTAAAACCTTGAAGGCGTGCCCCAGCACCGCATAACGCGCGACGACGTGAGCTCCATGGTCGGCGCGCGCGAGGAGCTGGGCCCGGACATGGAGCCGGCGGTCGTCGACGCCTTCCTGGACAAGGTCGAGGCGGCGATCGAGGCGCAGGCGGCCGAGCGCCGCCCGAAGCCGCGGGGCACGGTCCCGGAGAGTGGCGAGCGGTTGGCGCTGGCGATCGTCTCGCTCGGGGCCGGCATCCCGATCACCGCGATCGCGGCGGACGCCGCGGAGGCGCTCGGCATCGCGATCGCCTGGATCGGGATCGCCGCCGTGAACTTCTCGTTCGGTCGCCGCCGCGGCTGAAGGGGTGACGCGGGCGCGCGGTCGGCGTAGGGTCGGGGGCGAGGAGAACGCATGGGCTGCCGGGAGAGCGATTCGGAGCAGCTGCTCGCAGAGCTCGGGCGCGCCTACGCGAAGGCGCTGCTCGCCGGGGACGAGATAGCCGCGGAGCTCGCCGTGCGCGACGCGCTCGACGCGCGCCTGAGCACGGCGGAGATCGACGACGAGATCATCGCGCCGGCGCTGTGGCTCATCGGCCGGCTGTGGGCGCGCGGCGAGATCTCGGTCGCCGACGAGCACCTCGCCACGGAGATCTCCCTGCGCGTGCTGGCCCTCCAGCGCGAGGCCAGGCGCACGGTGCGCGACCGCGCCGGCCGCAAGGCGCTGCTCGCCGCGCCCGCCGGCGAGCTGCACACGGTCGCGCTGCAGATGATCGCCAACCTGCTGCGCGACGGCGGCTACACCGTCCTGATGCTCGGCCCGGACGTGCCGCCGGGCGCGCTGGCGGAGGCCGCCGTGCGCCACGAGCCCGAGGTGGTCTGCCTGACGGCGACCATGCCGGACGTCAGCGACCGGGTGATGCTCGCGATCCACGAGATCCAGCGCGGCTGGCCGGGCGCCGGCTTCGTGATCGGCGGCCGGGGGCTCTCGGCGAGGCTGCGGCCGCAGACCGGGATCCACGTCTGCCAGCGCGTCTCGGAGGTGGTCGACGCCGTCGACGCGGCCGTCAAGCGGGCCGAGTTCAACTGACCGCGGTCCGCACGGCCACGGCGGCCCACATCGCCGCCTCCGCGCGCCCGAGCTCCGTGTCCAGCGGCGCCGGGGTCTTCCAGCCGTCGTCGACGATCGAGGCCGGGCGGCGGAAGAGCCCGATCTTGTCCTCGCGCAGGGGCCACAGCCACGCGATCCCGTCCGCGTAGGTGTCCAGCAGCAGGTGGATCCACACCGCCAGCACGCAGCGGCGCACGAGCCCGTGGCGCCGGCCGAGCGCCAGCGCGAGCAGCGTGGGGCCGATCCAGCCGGCGAAGCTGTGGCTGACCCAACGATGGTGGTCGCGCCGTTTCACACCGAGGCGCTTGGCCACGGTGCGGTCGAGATCGGGCAGGTTCCCGGCGAGCGCGGTCAGCGCCACGCCGAGCGCCGGATCGTGCCGGAGATCGCACAGGACGAGCGACGCCGCGGTGTGGGCTTGGGGCCGGATCTAACGGATCGTAATGGGGTCTCCGTCGGATTCCCGGCATATCCTCGGCGCCGATGTTGGTCGCCAGTCGCAGAGACGGCGCGTCCGCCGAGGAGCCCGTCGACCGATCCGCGCCGCCCCGGCGCGCCTACTTCGTGGCCCCGGCGATCGCGGCCGGGACGCTCCTCGTGACGCTCGTCTGGGGCGCGCAGTACGGCCTCGGCCTGCGCGATCCCGACGGGATCATCGGCTGGCGCTTCACGTTCGTGCTGCTGCTCGTGGGCGGCTTCTGGGCGCTCGACGTGATCCCGCGCGCGATGGCGGCCTCCCGTCGGGAGGGCACGCCGCGCTGGAGCACGTTGGTCGCGCTGGCGCGCGAGCGCTGGCCGTGGCGGCGGATGGCGTTCGTGATCGGGTCGATCGTCGCCTTCTACGTGACCTACCTCTGCTACCGCAACGTCAAGAGCTACCTGCCGCTGGCCCGGCCCGAGCTGCTGGACGCCGACCTGGCCAACTTCGAGCGCGGGCTGTTCGGCACGGACCCCTCGACGCTGCTGCACGAGCTGCTCGGGACGGGGGTCTCCGCCCAGGTGCTCTCGACGGTGTACCTGCTGTTCCTGACCTTCGTGCCGATCTCCGTCGGCGTCACGCTCGTGTGGTCGACCGACCGCGCCGGCGCGCTGTGGTGGGTGAGCGTGCTGTCGATCAACTGGGTGCTCGGCGCGCTGAGCTACTTCGTGCTGCCCTCGATGGGCCCGGCGTTCACGGAGCCGCACCTGTTCGCGGGCCTGCCCGACACGGGCACCCAGGCGCTGCAGGGAGCGCTGATGGAGGACCGGCGGGCCTTCCTGGCCGACCCCACCGGCAGCGGCGGGCTGCAGAGCATCGCCGCGTTCGCCTCCCTGCACATCTCGATCGTGTTCGCCGGCGCCCTCGTCGCCCACCTGCTGCGCGCCCCGCGCGCGATGCGGATCGCGATGTGGGCCTACCTCGGCCTGACCTTCCCGGCGACCATCTACTTCGGCTGGCACTACGTCGTCGACGACGTCGCCGGCTTCGCGATCGGCCTCGCCTCCGTCTACCTCGGCGCCGTGCTCACCGGATGGCGGATCGAGCGCAGCCGCGCCGGTCACCGGCTGCAGCTCGAGAGCGCCTGACGGATGCTCGCGCCCACACGCGGGTAGTGAACGCCTCGTGCCGCTGAACCTCCCCAACCTCCTGACGCTGAGCCGGATCGCGTTCGTGCCGCTGATGCTGGTGCTGCTGCTCGGCGAGGAGGCCGGCCCGCTGCCCGCCGCCGCGGCGGTGTTCGGCGCGGCGGCGCTGACCGACGCCGCCGACGGGCACATCGCCCGCTCGCGGGACATGGTCACGACCTTCGGGCGCATCGCGGACCCGCTCGCCGACAAGCTGCTCGTCGGCACCGCGCTGGCCTCGCTGGTGGTGATCGATCGCCTGGCGCTGTGGATCGCGCTCGTGATCGGGCTGCGCGAGGCGTGCGTGGCGCTGCTGCGCTGGCACGCGGGGCGGCAGGGCATCGTCCTGCACGTCAGCCCGCTCGGCAAGGCCAAGACCGGCTTCCAGATGACCGCCATCGTGGCGCTGATGCTCGTGCCCGACCCCGCGGCCACGTGGGTGACGGCATGGCTGCTGGTCGTCGTCGGGCTCACCGTCGTGTCGGGGTTGCAGTACGTGCTCGCCTTCGCGCGCAGCCCGGTGATGGTCCCGGCGCGGTGACCGACACCCTTCTCGCGCCGGCGCCGCCCGTCCGCGGCGTCCAGCGGACCCACCTGCGGCTGCTCGTGAACCCGTTCGTGAGCCGGCTCGACACCGCCACCGCCGACGAGGTCGCGCGCCGCCTGGCCGCCGGCTTCGCGGTCTCCGTCACCTACACGGAGGCCCCGGGCCACGCGACCGAGCTGGCGCGCGAGGCCGCCCTCGCCGGCTATGACGTGGTCGCCGCGCTGGGCGGCGACGGCACCGTCAGCGAGGCCGCCGGCGGCCTCGTCGGCAGCCCGACACCGCTCGCGTGTGTGCCCGCTGGCGTGACGAACGTCTTCGCGCGCGCGGTCGGGATGCCGCGCGACCCGCTGGCGGCGGCCGACCGGCTCGTCGAGCGCGAGCGGGCGGAGCGGCTCGCGGTCCGCGCCGTCGACGTCGGCACGGTCAACGGCCGCCACTTCCTCTACACGGCCGGCGTCGGCTTCACGGCCGCGATGGCCGAGACCGCCGAACGCGCGCCCGACCGCAAGGCACGGCTCGGCCAGCTGCACTTCGCGGCCTCCGGCGTGGGGGAGATCGCTCGCCGCTACCTGCGCGACCCGCCCGGCATGGAGGTCGAGGCCGGCGAGCTGCGCGAGCGTGCGGTGACCGTGGTGGTCCAGAACTGCGAGGCGCTGACCTACTTCGGCCCGCGTCAGATCCGCGTCTGCGAGCGGGCGGGGCTCGGCACGGGCGCCCTGTCGATGACGCTGCTGCGCCGCACCCGGCCCGCCGACGTCGCGACCGTGATCGCGCGGCTGCTGGGCGGCCGCGCCGGCGCCGTGGAGCGCCATCCGCAGGTGCGCTCGGCGTCGGGGCTGCCCGGCGCGGTCGTGCGCGGGCACGACCTGCCCGTCGACGCCGACGGCGAGTTCCTCGGGAGCTTCTCCGAGGTCGTCTTCGGGGTCCGGCCCGGCGCGCTGCGCGTCGTCAGCTGACGAGCTCGAAGTCGCCGGGGTCCAGCCGCCGGGTCTGCTCGAAGTACTCGCGCATGTAGCCCGGCCATTGGGTGACGATGCGGCCGTTCTCGTCGCGGTACCAGGAGTCGCACTGCGTCCAGGCCGTGCCCGCGAAGCGCTCCTGCAGCGCGCGGTCGGAGGCGGCCTCGACCTCCGGGCGCACGGCCAGGGCGGCGGCGCGGTCGCGCTGGAGCTCGATCGCCTGGCGGACGTAGCCCGCCTGCGCCTCCAGGTAGGCGATGATCGAGCCGCCGGAGGTGTTCGTGTTCGGCCCGTACATCACGTACAGCGACGGGAAGCCGGGCACGGTCAGCCCGAGGTGGGCGTGCGCGCCGCCGGCCCACGTCTCGGCCAGCGAGCGGCCACCGGCGCCCGTGACGTCCATCGGGAACATGAACTCCGTGGTGCGGAAGCCGGTCCCGTAGATGATGCAGTCGACGGCGTGCGTGCGGCCGCGGGCCACTATCCCTTCGGGGACGAGGCGCTCGATCGGCTCCGTGACGACGTCCACGTCGTCGCGCGCGAGCGTCGGCAGGAAGAACGAGGAGAACAGGACGCGCTTGCAGCCGAACGTGTAGTCCGGCCAGATCCGCTCGCGCAGCTCAGGGTGGTCCCGCAGCTGGTAGCGCATGTACAGCCGCGACCGCAGCGCGAGCAGCTTCCCGACGGTCCGCGGGTGCCGGATGCACATGGTCAGCGACTCGAGGTACCAGAACAGCGCCCGGCGGCGGGCGCGCTGAACGGCCGGGACCCGTGCCACCAGCGCCCGGTAGGCGCGCGGGTAGGCGCGGTTGCGGCGCGGCAGGAACCAGTTGCCCGTGCGCTGGAAGACCGTCGTGCGCGCCGCCTGCTCCACCATGGGCGGCAGGAACTGCACCGCGCTGGCGCCCGTGCCGATCACCGCGACGCGCTTGCCGCGCAGGTCGTAGCCGTGGTCCCACTCGGCGGAGTGGAAGCTGTGGCCGGCGAACGTCCCGGGCAGCCGCGGCGTGGCGGGCCGGTGGAGCTGTCCCGTGGCGACGATCAGCGCGTCGGCGGTGCGCTCGCCGCGGCTGGTCTCGACGGTCCAGCGCCGCGTCGCGTCGTCCCAGCGGCAGGCGGTCACGTGGATCCCCGTCTCGATGACGTCCTCCAGCCCGTGCTCGGCGACCACCTCGCGCAGGTAGGCGAGGATCTCGGGCTGGGTCGGGCACAGGCGCACCCAGTCCTGCCGCTGGGCGAACGAGAACGAGTACAGGTGGCTCGGGACGTCGCAGGCCGCGCCCGGGTAGGTGTTGTGCAGCCAGGTGCCGCCGACGCCGTCGGCCTTCTCGAGGATCTGGACGTCGGTCAGCCCGTGCCGGCGCAGCTCGATCGCGGCCGCGACCCCGCCGAAGCCGGCCCCGACGATCACCACCCTCGGCATCAGAACACGTAGACGATGTCGCCCGTGTGCCAGCGCGAGTAGACGCCGTGCGCGGCCCAGAGCGGGACGCGGGCGCAGCCGTGGCTGGCCTGGTAGGGCGGCACGGAGTGGTAGCCGTGGACCGCGTAGCCGCCGATGAAGTACAGCGAGTCGAGCATCCCGATCGCGTTGTAGCCCGGGTCCTTGCGGTAGATCCGCCAGCGCCCGACGGGCGTGTTGCCGGTCAGCCCGGTCGATGTGTTCACGACGTGAGCGACGCGCCCGCGACGGACCTCGAAGAGCACCTGGCGGCCCTTGTGGACCTCGAGGTGGCTGCCCCCGCGGGATGGCCGCGGCGTGCGGGCGCGGGCCAGCGCGTTCCACACGGTCCGCCCGACGACGCCGGTGCGGCTCAGCCGCTGGACCTTCTGGAAGGCGTAGACGGCGTCGCGCGTGTCGGCGCCGAAGGAGGCGTTGCGGTTGGCGAGCAGGTAGTGCAGGCGGGCGAGGCGGCGCTCGAGGAAGCGCACGGCCGGGCCGCGCGAGCCGGCGGCCAGCGCGGGCGCGGTGATCCTGATGCAGCGCCGGCGCGCGATCGCGGCGTAGCCGGGGTTGGGCCGCATGCGCACGCGCGTGCAGCGGCGCCCGGCGGCGCGGGCGCGCGTGCGCAGGCGGAAGCGGCCCTCGCCGCGCGCGGGGAGGTTGACGGTGCCCGCGGCGGCCGGGACGAGCCGGCCCGAGAGCGCGATGCGCCCGCCGGGGAGCTTCGTGCCGGTCCAGCGCGCGGTCAGCCGCGCGCGCAACGTCAACTGCACGGGCGCCGAGGCGGCCGGCCCGGCGTGGGCGACGAGCTGCCCGGGGACGGTGGCGCGGGTCTGCAGAACGAACGTGCCGTCGGCGCGGGAGGTGCCGGACACCAGCTCCTGCGGCGCCCCGCCCGGGGGCTGCACGGTGACCGACACGGGCTGGGCGCCGGGCGGCGACACCGCGCCGGTGAGCCGCAGCGGCTTGGCGTACACGCGCGAGGTGGGCGCCTCGAGGGTGACGGTGGGCGGCGCCTGGGCCGCCGCCGGACCCGCCGCGACGAGCGCCGCGAGGATCGTGGCCGCAGCGACGCGCCGGAATGGAGTCCGGTTCCGGTTCATGCGCGAATCCTGCCATGCCGCGGGCAGTAGGGTGCCGGAGATGGCGTCCACGACCGTCCTCATCACGGGCTGCTCGACCGGGATCGGCCGCGCCTGCGCCGAGCGGCTGGCCCGCGCCGGCCACACGGTCTACGCGACCGCGCGCCGCCTGGGGTCGATCGAGGACCTGCAGGCCGCGGGCTGCCGCACGCTCGCGCTCGATGTCACCGACGAGGCCTCGATGCGGGCGGCCGTGGACACCGTCGAGGCCGAGCAGGGCGCCGTCGGGGCGCTCGTCAACAACGCGGGCTACTCCCAGTCGGGCGCGGTCGAGTCGCTGTCGATGGAGGACCTGCGGCGCCAGTTCGAGACCAACGTCTTCGGCCTCGTGCGGATGTGCCAGCTCGTGCTGCCGGGGATGCGGCGGGCGGGCTGCGGGCGGATCGTGAACATGAGCTCGATGGGCGGGAACTTCACGTTCCCGGGCGGCGGCGCCTACCACGCGAGCAAGTACGCGGTCGAGGCGCTCTCCGACGCGCTGCGCTTCGAGGTCAAGGGTTTCGGCGTCGGCGTCACGGTCATCCAGCCCGGCGCGATCCGCACGGAGTTCGCCGCGACCGTCACCGAGCGGCTGCCGGAGGGCGACGGGCCGTACGCGGCCTTCAACGCCGAGGTCGGCCGCACGACGCGCGACGCCTACGAGAAGGGCCCGCTGGCCCGGCTCGGCGGCGAGCCCGACGAGGTCGCGCAGGCGGTCGAGAAGGCGATCACGGCCCGCCGCGCCCCGATCCGCATGCGCGTGACCCCGTCCGCACGCGTGCTGATCGCGCAGCGACGGCTGCTTCCCGGACCGCGCTTGGGACGGCATCATGGCCACCCAGTTCAAGCGTCCTGGCTCTTCTTAGGCGGCTCATGAGGCTTGCCCGTGCCCCCGAGCGGGGATGAGTGGGGTGTCAGGTAAGCGACACACACCGGAGGCCCCATTGATCATCGCCGGAATCGTCCTGCTGCTGCTCGGCCTTGTGCTGGGCGTCGGCATCCTCTACACGATCGGCATCATCCTCATCGTGGTCGGCGCCGTGCTCTGGCTCGTCGGCTCCACGGGCCGCGCGATCGGGGGCCGAAAGCACTACTACTGACCCTCGCGCCGCGACGCGCCGGCCGCGGAGGCGGCCGGCCGGCGCCCGTCTAGGGGAGCGTGATCGAAGGGACCCTCACCGGCGGCACCCTCACGGGGCCGGCCACGGGTGCGCGCGCCGCTGCGGCGCTCCTGGCGCCGCGCGGCAGTCCGATCACGGCCAGGGTCGCCACGGCCACGTAGGGCCAGTGGGAGCGTGCGGAGGGGGTCCTGACGGAACGTCGCGCGCGCGGCACGAGACAGGTATCGGCGCGGCGGGCGCCGCACCCGCCGGCCTCTGGACGACGGTACGAGCTACAGCCGCGGACGCCCGCGCGGCAGGGCGAGGTCGATCGCCTCGATCTGCTCGCCGGGCGGGAGCTTGTCGATCACGGACCGGACGAGCCGCTGCACGTCGTACTCGTCGTGGCCGAAGTCGTTGAGGAACGTCTTCAAGGCCATGTACGTGACCTTGAGCTCCGTCGGCGAGAGCTCCAGGCGATGCACTTCCTGGGTCTCCATGCGACCGACTCTACTCCCCGCCGGAGCTCCAGTCAGGAGCCTCGTACACACTGCCGGGAACCGCGCCGACGCACAGCACGCGCAGCCCCGCCGGCCCGGAGGAGAGCACCCGCGCCGTGCCCGCGTCGACCTTGACGAGGTGGTCCGCATCGAGCGGCAGCCGCTCGTCGCCGATGTCGACCGAGCCTGCGCCGCGCAGCGCGACATAGAGCTCCTGTTGGCCCGAGTCGCCCTCGTCGTGGGACTTCGTGGAGTAGTCGGGCGGCAGGTCCATGATGTTCGCCCCGAACGCGGTGATGTCGAGGCCGGGCCGCACGAGCTTGGCGAACCCGTCCCACAGGGTCGGCAGCTCGTCGATGGCCTTCGCTGAGTAGCCGGGCATGAGCCGACCGTAACCGTTCACGCGCCGCCCGTGTGGGCGCGCGCGAGGAACAGCCGCACGATCAGCGGCGGCAGGACGATCACCTGGCCGGCCGAGGTCGCGAACCAGAGGCCGCCGCCCGCGCGGACCATGCTCGTGGTGCCGAAGCTCGGGATCGTCGCGCTGGCGAGCACGCGGCCCGTGGCGGTGTCGATCGCCCACAGCCGGTCGCCGGCGTCGCGGAAGGCGGCGCCGTGGACGAGCAGGATCCCCTCGCGGCGCAGCAGCGTCGAGACGCGGAAGCCGAGCGGGCGGCGCCAGCGCAGCCGGCCGCTGCGGACGTCGACGGCGACGAGCTCCCCGGCGGCGGCGGCGAGCGCAAGGCCCCGGTCGGTGGCAAGCAGCTCGGCGCGTACCAGCGCCGGGCTGCGGCGGCCGGGCAGGGCGCCCTCCTCGTTGAGGTGGATGAGGCGGCCGCCGGCCGTAGAGGCCAGGAGGCCGTCGCCGTAGGCGACGGCGCCGGTGAGCTCGCCGTCCGCGGCATCGACTCCATACGCCGTCGTGATGGCCGCGGACCCGGGGTCGAGCCGCACCACCCGCCGCGGCCCCCAGACCCACACGCCGCCGGGGCCCGCGAGCACGCCGAAGGCGACGTCACCGCCGAGCGGGACGCGGTCGGTCACCCGGCCGGTGGCAGGGTCGATCCGGTACAGCGGCCCGCTCGGCGCGCGGAAGAAGCGCCCGCCCCAGCGCAACGCCCAGACGGACTCGCGGGTGACGGCGATCGCGATCCGGCGCCCGAGGACCAGGCGCGCGCGGACGCGGCCGGTGCGCCCGTCGAGTCGCAGGAGCTGCTCGCCCCCGAAGTCGTTGACCCAGACGTCCCGGCCGGCGCCGGCGGCCATCGCGCCGAGGTTCTCGCCGACGTCGAGCCGGACGATCGGCGCCCCGCCGCGCTCGCCGGCCGAGCAGCCGGCGAGCGCCGACGCGAGCGCCACGAGGGAGATCCGCGCCCCGCGTCTGAGGCTGCCCGCAGCCGCCGTCCGCGTGTTGGCTCCGTGGCCACGGCCGCCCATGCGATCGATCATCGCCGGTATGGACGCGACCCTCACCCCGGAACCCCACTGGCGCGCCGCGCTACGGCCGCTCACCACCACCCGCGGCTGGACCGCGGTCACCCATCACCTGGCCGGCCTGCCGCTCGGGATCGCCTACTTCACCTGGTTCGTCACCGGGCTCTCGACCGGCCTCGGGCTCGCGATCACGCTGCTCGGCCTCCCGCTGCTCACGCTGGTGCTCGCCAGCGTGCGGCCGCTGCTGGCCGTCGAGCGCGCGCTCGCGAACTCGCTCCTGGGCACCGACATCGCGCCGGCGCCGCTCGCCCCGGCGGGCGACGGCTGGCTCGGCCGCCTGAAGGCCTACTGGACCGACGGGCCGACCTGGCGCGGGATGGCCTACCTGCTCGCCCGCTTCCCGGCCGGCATGCTCGCCTTCTGCGTCGCCGTCAGCGCCTACGCGAGCGCGGGCTACCTGATCGCCGCCCCGATCGTCGCGCCCTTCGGCGGGATGGAGCTCGGGATCTGGCAGCCCGACACCTGGTACGAGGGCTTCGCGCTGGTGCCCGCCGGGCTGCTCGCGCTCGTGGCGTCGGGCTGGATCTCCGAGGGCCTGGCCGCGATGTCCCGCGGCCTGGCCCGCTGGGGCGCGCGCTGAGCTACTCGGCCTCGGTGGACGGATCGCCGTCGACGGCGGCGGCGATCGTGTCCACCTCGTGCTCGAGCAGCCAGTCGAGGCTGAGCGCGCTCGCGAACCCGAGCGCGCCGGCGAACTGGTCCGTGAGCCCGATGAAGACCATCCGGCCCTCCTTGGCGGCGTCGAGGCGCTTGACGACCGGGTTGGCGAGCACGTCCTCCTCGGACCCGTACATCGCGACGAGGTCCTGGTCGAGCAGGCGGAACTGCTCCTGGCTGAACTCCGTGAAGAAGCTCTCGCCCGCGAGCTCGTCGACCTTCTCCGGCAGCTCGAACCCGAGGTCGGTGAAGAAGCGGCTGCGGGTGTCGCCGGTCGCGTAGGCGCCGTAGCCGTCCGGGCCGCCGTAGGCGAGGATGCCCGACTTGCCGGCGAACTCCGGGTGCTCCTCGCGCACCTTCGCGAACTTGGCCTCGACCTGCGCGACGACCTCGCGGCCGCGCTCCTCGCGCCCGAGCGCGCGGGCGACCAGCATGGTCTGCTCGTCCCACGGCATCCCGAAGTCGATGTACTCGCCCGATTGGGCGACGGTCGGCGCGATCCGCGCGAGCTTGTCGTAGTCGGCCTGCTTCAGGCCGGCGTTGATGGCGATGATCAGGTCCGGGCGCTGGGCCGCGACCGCCTCGAAGTTGATCTGCTGGCCCGCGACGACCTTCGGCTGCGCGCCGCCGAGCGCCTCCTGCGCCCACGGTCGCTTCCGCCAGTCGTAGCCGCCGAGGAAGTCGCCGACGGCGACCGGCACGACGCCGACGGCGAGCGCCGCGTCCTGGTCGGTGTAGCCGACGGTCACGACGCGCTCGGGCGCCTTCTCGACCGTCGTGGAGCCGAACTTGTGCTCGACGGTGACGGGGAACGCGCCGCCGCCGCCACCGGCGGCGGGCTTGGCGCTGGTCTCCTCGTCGCCGCATGCGGCGAGCGGCAGGACGAGGAGGGCGATCAGGGCGAGCTATCAGGTGACGCATCGGCTTCTCCTGGGGACGGCGGTGGGCAGGCACAGCGGGGTGCCGGAGACGGGGTCCTCGACGACGTGGGCCTCGAGGCCGAAGACGTCGCGGACGAACGGGGCGTCGACGATCTCCTCGGGCGGGCCGGCCGCGCGCACGCGCCCGCCGCGCAGGGCGACGAGCAGGTCCGCGTAGCGGCACGCCTGGTTGAGGTCGTGGAGCACCATCACGACGGTGCGGCCGCGCTCGGCCACGAGGCGGTCGAGCAGGTCGAGCACCTCGAGCTGATGGGCGAGGTCGAGGAACGTCGTCGGCTCGTCGAGCAGCAGCAGCTCGGTCTCCTGCGCGAGCGCCATCGCGATCCACGCGCGCTGGCGCTGGCCGCCGGAGAGCGCGTCGAGCGGCCGGTCGCGCAGCTCGCGCATGCCGGTCGCGGCGAGCGCGTCCTCGACCGCCAGCTCGTCGCCGGGCGACCACTGGCGGAACAGGCCCTGGTGCGGGTAGCGGCCGCGGGCGACGAGGTCGGCGACGGTCAGGCCCTCGGGCGCGACGGGCGACTGGGGCAGCACGCCGAGCCGGCGCGCGACGTCGCGCGAGGGCAGCTCGCGGATCTCGCGCCCGTCGAGCAGCACGGAGCCGGCCCGCGGCGCGATCAGCCGTGCGAGCGCGCGCAGCAGCGTCGACTTGCCGCAGCCGTTGGCGCCGACGATCGCGGTGACGCGCTCGCGCGGGATCTCGAGGTCGAGCCCGTCGAGCACCGGGGCGCGGTCGTAGGCGACCGACAGCGAGCGCGGCGCGGAGCGTCATGCGACGGACCTGCGCAGCAGCCAGAGGAAGTAGGGCGCCGCGACGATCGAGGTGAGCAGCCCGACGGGGATCTCGTCCGGAGCGAACAGCACGCGGCCGGCGAGGTCGCAGGCGACCACGAGCGCGGCGCCGCAGGCGGCAGCCAGCGGCAGCAGCCCCTGCAGCGAGGCCGGCCGCCCGAGCCGGCGGGCGAGGTGCGGGGCGACGAAGGCGACGAAGCCGACCGGCCCGGCGGCGGCCACGGCGACGCCCGTGAGCGCGACGGCGGCGGCGAGCAGCCCCAGCCGCGAGCGCTCGACGGCGACCCCGAGCGAGCGGGCGAGGTCGTCGCCGAGCTCGAGCGCGTCCGCGCGGCGGGCCAGCGCGCCGAGCGCCGGGGCGAGCACCAGCGAGCGTGGCGGCCAGCGGCCACACCTGCTCCCAGCCGCGGCCGTTGACCGAGCCGACGAGCCAGACGTACGCCTGCGCGGCCTCGAAGATCCGCCCCTCCGTGAGCACGTAGCCGACGCCGGCCTGGGCGAGCGCGGCGGCCCCGATCCCGACGAGCACGAAGCGCTGGCCGTGGACCCCGTTGCGCCAGGCGAGCGCGTAGAGCGCGACGCCGCTCGACGAGCGCGCCGGCGAGCGCGGCGAGCGGCACCGGGGTGCCCCAGCCGAACACGATCACGGCGACCGCGGCCAGCGAGGCGCCGCCCGAGACGCCGACGATGTCGGGCGAGACGAGCGGGTTGCGCGCGACCTGCTGGAAGACCGCGCCCGCCATCGCGAGCGCGGCGCCCGCCAGCAGCGCGGTCAGCACGCGCGGCAGCCGCAGGTCGAGCACGACGAAGTCGACGGCCGGGTCGCCCGCGCCCGCGAGCGAGGCGAGCACGTCGAGCGGCGGCACGGGGTACTCGCCGAGCGCGATCCCGGCGACGAGCGTCGCCGCCGCGACCGCCGACAGCGCGGCCGTGACGGCGAGCGTGCGCCGGCCGGCGCGGAAGGAGACCGGCCCGCGGCGGACGACGATCACAGCGCCACCGCCCGGCGCCGGCGGACGAGCCAGATGAAGAACGGCGCGCCCAGCAGCGCGGTGACGATCCCGACCTCGAGCTCGGCCGGGCGCGCGACCATCCGGCCGGCGACGTCGCCCGCCAGCAGCAGGCAGGCGCCGAGCACGATGCTGTAGGGCACGATCCAGCGGTAGTCGGGGCCGGCGATGAAGCGCGCGACGTGCGGGACCGCCAGGCCGACGAACGCGACCGGCCCGGCCGCCGCCACCGCGCCGCCCGCGAGCAGCACGAAGCCGAGGCTCGCCGCCGCGCGCGTGCGCTCGACCCGCTGGCCGAGCGAGCGCGCGACGTCGTCGCCGAGCGCGAGCGCGTTGAGCCGGCGGCCCGCGGCGAGCGCGATCGCCAGCCCGGCGGCGATGAACGGCAGCACGGAGACCACCACGCCCGGGTCGCGGCCCGCGATCGAGCCGACGATCCAGAAGCGGAACTCGTCCAGCGTGCGCGCGTCGAAGACGAGCACGGCGCTGGTGAGCGAGACGAGCAGCGTCGCCAGCACGGCGCCCGGCCAGCGCGAGCCGCACCGGCGCGGCGCCGCGGCCGGCGAGCGAGAAGATCGCCACGGCGGTCAGCGCGGCGCCGACGAGCGCGACCGCCGCGTAGGCCGTCGCCGAGGTGGCGCCGAGCAGGCGCGATGGCCAGCACGACCGCGAACGCGGCGCCGGCGTTGATGCCGAGGATCCCGGGCTCGGCGAGCGGGTTGCGCGTGACGCCCTGCATCAGCGCGCCGGCGGCGCCGAGCGCGGCGCCGACGAGCAGCCCGAGCTCCGTCCGCGGGACGCGCAGCTCGCGCACGATCACGTGCTCGTCGCTGCCGTCGTAGGCGCTGAAGGCGGCCAGCACGTCGCCGAGCGAGGTCGCCCGCGAGCCGATCGCGATCGACGCCAGCACGCACAGCGCGAGCAGCCCGAGGCAGCCGAGCAGCCCGGCCGCTCGCCGGGCGTCGAGTGAGTTAGGGTGCCCTAATACGGTCACGCGGCGGAGCACCATACACCAATCCCGACCACGGCGGACGGAGAATGTTAGGGTGCCCTAACTATGGACTCGAGACGGCGGTCGGCGGATCGCGGCGCTCCGCGCCGGCGGCTTCGGACTCACCGTCGCGCAGCGCGACGGGCCGGGGGAGGGCTGGCTCGCGGCGAGCGAGCTGCCCGGCCGGCTCGACGCGCTCGTCGACGGCGCCTGCGACCTCGCCGGCATCGACCACCCGCCGCTCGGCGCGGAGTGGCTGCTCGAGCACTGCGCCTGGCAGGGCGCCTCGCTGGTCGCGGCGGCGCGCGATGGACGGCTGGGTGCCCGACCTCTGCGCCCGGAGCGGGTCCTGCTGAGGTTCCGCGACGGTCGGCGTCTGGGGCATCGCGCTCGCGCGGCGACGCACGGCCAGCCTGGCGCCGCGGCACGCGCACGACGCGCTCGAGGCGCTTCCTCGCCCCGCTCGTCGACGGCGATCACCGCCCGCCGCCTGCGCGCGCCGAAGGCCGCTCTGGCGCGCCGCGGGCGACCGCGTCGGGCAGGCGTTCCTGTGGTGCGGCGCCGCCTACGGCGACCCGGATCGCGCGCGCCGGCTGGGGGAGGCGATGCTCGCCCCGCCGTCGCCCATGCACGTGCCGCTGCGCACCGCGCCGGGCCGCGGACGGCGCGCCGCTGCACCTGCGCTCGAGCTGCTGCCTCTACCACCGGGTGCCCGGCGCCGAGGTCTGCGCGGGCTGCCCGCTGCGCCGCTCCCCGCGGCTGCGCGCGGCCGCCTAGGCGCAGGGGATCTCGCACGCGCAGCGCGCGTCCCGCGGCCGGGCGGGCTCTCGACCGACAGCTGCCGTCGAGCGCGGCGACGCGGTCCGCGAGCCCGCGCAGGCCCGAGCCGCGCGCCGCGTCGGCGCCGCCGACCCCGTCGTCGGTGACGTCGACCGTCAGCGTGCCGTTCTCGCGGCGCACCGCCACGTCGGCGCGGGTCGCGTTCGCGTACTTGGCGACGTTGGTCAGCGCCTCGGAGACCGCGTAGTAGGCCGCGACCTCGACCGGCTCCGGCAGCCGGCCGCCGTTCGGGCTGTCGAGCGTGACGGGCAGCGGGCGCGCGCGAGGCGAGCGCGTACAGCGCGGCGTCGAGGCCCTTCTCCGACAGCACCGCGGGGTGGATGCCGTGCGCCAGCTCGCGCAGCTCGGCGAGGCTCGTGCGCAGCTCCTCCATCGCCCCGTCGAGCAGCTCGGGCACCCGCTGCGGCTCGGAGTCGGCGACCCGGCGGGCGTGGCCGAGCTGCAGCGCGAGCGCGACCAGCCGCGCCTGCGCGCCGTCGTGCAGGTTGCGCTCCAGCCGCCGGCGCTCGGTGTCGCCCGCCTCCACCAGCCGCAGCCGCGACGCCCGCAGGTCCGCGTCCAGCCGCGCGACGTGGTTGCGCAGCAGGCCGCCGAGGAACGCGAACGGCAGCAGCGCGGTCGCCGCGAACGCGGGCCAGATCGCCGCGTCCCCGCCGGCCGCGGTCGCGACCGTGTACAGCAGGAACGTGAGCAGCCCGCTGGCGTACACCGGCGTGAGCTGCAGCCGCTCGAGCACCGGCGTCCGCCGCCAGCGCAGCGCGAGCCGCCCGAGCACGAGCAGGAACAGGCCGGCGTAGAGCGCGGCCTGGAGCGCGAAGGCGGCGTCGCGCAGCGCCTCGTCGCGCTCGATCAGCAGCAGGTTCTCCGGGCAGTCGTCGCAGCCGAAGTCGCTCGGCCCGGCGACCAGCATCGCCGGCACGTTGGCGAGCGTGAAGATCAGGTAGCCCGCGATCGACCAGCCGCGCGGTCCCAGCCCGCCGACAGGCGCCCGGACGGGAACGTGATCACGAGATGCAGGAACACGCCGCCCCACAGACCCGCCCGTGATCAGCCCGAGCGTGTAGAGCAGCGGCACGTCGGTGGTCCCGATCGCGTTGGAGAACCACGCGAAGCCGAGCACCACCATCAGCGTGCCCGCGCGGCTCTCCGGCCGACGCCGCTGCGCGTAGAGGCCCGTGCCGATGAAGCACCACCCCACCAGGGGCCCGAACACCGCCCACACGGTCCGGTCGGCGAGGTGGTCGCTCGAGAGGATCAGCGCGGCCGCGCCCGCGCCGCACAGCGAGCGCGGCGAGCGACGACGAGGGCGGTGCGGCGGTCGGGCACGCGTGGATCCTCCACCGGCAGCGGTGCTCGGCGCAACCGGCTCGCAGGGCCTGGGAGCACTCCGGACCGTGCCGCGCCCGTTCGCCCAGGTCGACGTCTTCACCACCGAGCCGTACCTCGGCAACCCCGTGGCCGTCGTGCTCGACGGCGCCGGGCTCGCCGACGAGGAGATGCAGCGCTTCGCGCGCTGGACGAACCTGTCCGAGACGACGTTCGTCCTCCCGCCCTCCACGCCCGAGGCCGACTACCGCGTGCGGATCTTCACGCCGGGCCTCGAGCTGCCGTTCGCCGGGCACCCGACGCTCGGCACCTGCCACGCGTGGCTCGAGGCCGGCGGCACGCCGCGCGGCGGACGGCGAGATCGTGCAGGAGTGCGGCGCGGGGCTCGTGCCGATCCGGCGCGCCGACGCGGGCCTGGCCTTCGCCGCCCCGCCGCTGATGACGAGCGGCCCGGTCGAGGACGAGCTGATCGAGCGCGTGGCCCGCATGCTGCGGATCGACCGCACCGCGATGGTCCACACCCAGTGGGCAGACAACGGCCCGGGCTGGATCGCCGTGCTGCTCGGTCGCCACAGGCCGTGCTCGCCCTGCGGCCGCAGTTCGACGAGCTCGATGTCGGCGTCGTCGCGCCCTACCCGCCGGGCTCCCCGGAGGCGTTCGAGGTCCGCGCGTTCACCTTCAAGGACGGTGCCGTCGACGAGGACCCGGTCACCGGCAGCCTCAACGCGTCACTCGCCCAGTGGCTGCTCGCGACGGGCCGCGCGACGGCGCCCTACGTCGCCCGCCAGGGCACGGTGCTCGGCCGCGCGGGCCGCGTGCACGTGAGCCAGGACCCCGACGGCGCCGTGTGGGTCGGCGGCGGCACGTTCACCTGCGTACGCGGCGAGGTCGAGCTGTAGCGCGTCGCTCCCGCATATGATCGCGCGATCCGGCCGGGAGAGGAGGAGCAGCCGTGAGGATCGCGATCGTGGGTGGTGGCCCGGCCGGGCTGTACTTCGCGATCCTGGCCAAGCGCCTGGACCCCGCGCACGAGGTGCGGGTCTACGAGCGCAACGCCGCCGACGACACGTTCGGCTTCGGCGTCGTCTTCTCCGACGAGACGCTCGAGGGCATCGAGGCCGCCGACCCCGAGACGTTCGCCGAGCTCGCCCCGCAGTTCGCCCGCTGGGCCGAGATCGACGTCCACTACAAGGGCGAGGTCGTCACCTCCGGCGGCCACGGCTTCTCGGCGCTGAGCCGCCGCGAGCTGCTCGACACGCTGCAGCGGCGCGCCGCCGCGCTCGGCGTGGAGCTGCACTTCGGCGCCGAGGCCGCGCGCGCTCGCCGGACGCCGACCTGATCGTCGGCGCCGACGGCGTCAACAGCACGGTGCGCCAACGTCACGAGGCCGCCTTCCGGCCGTCGCTGGACCCGCGCCGCTCGAAGTACATGTGGCTCGGCACGGAGCTCGTGTTCGACGCCTTCAAGTTCTTCATCGCCGAGACCGAGCACGGCGTCTTCCAGGTCCACGGCTATCCCTACGGCAACACGATGAGCACGTTCATCGTGGAGACCTCGGAGGAGACCTGGCGGCGCGCGGGGCTCGACCGCACGGGCGCGCTGGCGCCGGGGGAGAGCGACGCCGCCGGCATCGCGTTCTGCGAGGAGCTGTTCGCGGACGCCCTCGAAGGGCCACCGGCTGATCGGCAACCACTCGCGCTGGATCAACTTCGTGACCGTCCGCAACGCGGCCTGGCACCACGAGAACGTCGTGCTGCTCGGCGACGCCGCGCACACCGCGCACTTCTCGATCGGCTCGGGCACCAAGCTCGCGCTGGAGGACGCGATCGGGCTGGCCTGGGCGCTGCGCGAGCACCCGGGCGACCTGCGGCGCCGCGCTGGCGGCCTACGAGGCCGACCGCCGCCCGATCGTGGAGAGCACCCAGCGCGCGGCGCAGGGCAGCCTCGAGTGGTTCGAGGGGATCGCGCGCTACGTGAAGCAGCCCCCGGTGCTGTTCGCCTTCAACCTGCTCACGCGCAGCCGGCGCATCACCTACGGCGAGCTGCAGCTGCGCGACCCCGGGTTCGTCGAGGAGGTCGACGCGGCCTTCGGCTGCGCCGGCCGCCCGCCGATGTTCACGCCGTTCCGCCTGCGCGAGCTCGAGCTGGCCAACCGCGTGGTGGTCTCGCCGATGGACATGTACTCCTCGCGCGACGGCACGCCCGGCGACTTCCACCTCGTCCACCTCGGCGCGCGCGGGATCGGCGGCGCCGGCCTGGTGATGACGGAGATGATCTGCGTCTCGCGCGAGGGGCGGATCACGCCGGGCTGCGGCGGCCTCTACGCGGACGAGCACACGGCCGCCTGGGCGCGGATCGTCGACTTCGTGCACGCCAACGGCGGCGCCCGGATCGGCGCCAGCTCGGCCACTCCGGCCGCAAGGGCTCGACGAAGCTGATGTGGGAGGGCGAGGACGAGCCGCTGCCCGACGGCAACTGGCCGCTGATCGCCCCGTCGCCGCTGCCGTACCTGCCCGGGACCAGCCAGCAGCCGCGCGAGATGACGCGCGCGGACATGGACGAGGTCCGCGACCGGTTCGTCGCGTCCGCGCGCGCGGCGGCCGAGGCCGGGTTCGACCTGCTCGAGCTGCACATGGCCCACGGCTACCTGCTCTCGTCGTTCCTGTCGCCGCTGACCAACCTCCGCGAGGACGAGTACGGCGGCGCGCTGGAGGCGCGCGCCCGCTATCCGCTCGAGGTGTTCGCGGCGTGCCGCGCGGTGTGGCCGCAGGAGCGGCCGATGTCCGTACGGATCTCGGCCACGGACTGGACGAAGGGCGGCTTCGACGGCGACCAGGCGGTGGCGTTCGCCGCGCTGCTGCAGGCGGCGGGCTGCGACATCGTCGACGTGTCGAGCGGCCAGGTCTGGCCCGACCAGCAGCCGGCGTACGGGCGCAGCTTCCAGACGCCGTTCGCCGACCGGATCCGCAACGAGGCCGGCATCCCGACGATCGCCGTCGGGGCGATCTCCTGCTACGACGACGTCAACACGATCGTCCTGGCCGGCCGCGCCGACCTGTGCGCGCTGGCGCGCCCGCACATCTACGACCCGCACTGGACCCTGCACGCGGCCGCCGACCAGGGCCACCCCGTGGAGTGGGTGCCGCAGTACCGCTCGGGCTCGCGGCGGCCGAACGTGGGGAAGGGGGACGGGATCCGGCGGGCGCCGGTGCGGCGCTTCGGCCCTCCCGTCGACGACGAGCGCCCGCCCGCGCGCTGGCGGCCGAAGGTGACCGCGTGAGCCGCGTCGTGGTCGTCACGGGCGGCACGCGCGGGATCGGCCGCGCCGTCGTGGAGCGATTCGCGGCGGCGGACCGCGTGATCGCGCTCGGCCGCGCGGACTGCGACGTCACCGACGAGGCCGCGGTGGCGGCGACGTTCGAGCAAATAGAACGAATCGGACCCGTCGACGTGCTCGTCAACAACGCGGGCATCTCCAGCAGCGCGCCGCTGGCGCGGACCGACGCTCGAGGACTGGCGGGCGCAGATGGACGTCAACGCCACGGGCGCGTTCCTGTGCACGCGCGCGGTGCTGCCGGGCATGCTCGAGCGCGGCTCCGGACGGGTCGTCACGGTCGCGTCGACGGCGGGCCGCGCGGGCGCGCGCTACACCGCCGCCTACACCGCCTCCAAGCACGCGGCGGTCGGGCTGATGCGCGCCGTCGCCGCCGAGGTGGCGGGCACCGGCGTCACGGCCAACGCGGTCTGCCCGGCGTTCGTGCGCACGGACATGACGCGGCGCTCCGTCGAGCGGATCGTGGCCTCGACCGGCCGCGACGAGGCCGCCGCGGAGGCGGCGCTGGCCGAGGCGGCGCCGCTCGGCCGGCTGCTCGAGCCCGAGGAGGTGGCCTTCGCCGTGGCCTTCCTCGCCGCGGAGGAGGCCGGCGCCATCAACGGCCAGACCCTGATCCTCGACGGTGGAGGCATCCAGACGTGAGAGCGACGCACTTCGGGCTGGAGGTCGCCGACGCCGTCGCGACGGTCACCCTCACCGGCGCCGAGCGCAAGAACCCGCTGACCTTCGACTCCTACGCGGAGCTGCGCGACACCTTCCGCGCGCTCGCGACGGCCGACGACGTCGACGCCGTCGTGTTCACGGGCGAGGCGGGCAACTTCAGCTCGGGCGGCGACGTGCACGAGATCATCGGGCCGCTGACCCGGATGGACATGGACGGCCTGCTCGCCTTCACGCGCATGACGGGCGACCTCGTGAAGGCGATCCGGCACTGCCCGCAGCCCGTGATCGCCGCCGTCGACGGGATCTGCGCCGGCGCGGGGGCGGCGATCGCGACCGCCTGCGACCTGCGGCTCGGCACCCCGCGCGCGAAGGTCGCGTTCCTGTTCGCGCGCGTCGGGCTGGCCGGCGCCGACATGGGCGTGTGCGCGATGCTGCCGCGCATCATCGGCCAGGGCCGGACCGCCGAGCTGCTCTACACCGGGCGCTCGATGAGCGCCGAGGAGGGCGAGCGCTGGGGCTTCTTCAACCGCCTGGTCGAGCCCGAGGCCCTGGGGGAGGAGGCGCGTGCGCTGGCGGCGTCGCTCGCCGCGGGCCCCAACTTCGCGCACGCGATGACCAAGAAGATGCTCGACCAGGAGTGGGACATGAGCGTCGACGCGGCGATCGAGGCCGAGGCGCAGGCGCAGGCGATCTGCATGCAGACCCGCGACTTCGAGCGCGCCTACCGCGCGTTCGCCGAGAAGCGCCGGCCGGAGTTCGAGGGCGACTGATGGACACCTTCGCGCTCGACAACCTCCCGCCGCGCGAGCAGTGGCCGGAGCTGCTCGAGATCGACTACCCGGCGGATTGCAACGCCGCGGACGAGCTGCTGTCGGGCCGTGGGTGGACCGGCCGTGCGTGCTCGCGGACGAGACCTGGACCTACGCGGAGCTGCGGGAGCGGGCCGAGGGGATCGCCCGCGTCCTGGTCGACGAGCACGGGCTCGTGCCCGGCAATCGCGTGCTCCTGCACGGCTACAACGATCCGCAGCTGATCGCGAGCTGGTTCGGGTCCTGCTCGCCGGCGGGATCGCGGTGGCGACGATGCCGATGCTGCGCGCCGGCGAGCTCGAGAAGGTCATCTCGCCGCGCGCAGGTCAGCCACGGGCTCGTGGACCCACGGCTCGCCGGCGAGGTGCGGGCGGCCGGCGGCCTGCGCGAGCTGCGCACCTTCGACGCGCTCGCCTCCGCGCGCGGCGCCTTCGAGCCCGTCGCGACCTCGCGCGACGACGTCGCCCTGATCGCCTTCACCTCGGGCACGACCGGCGAGCCGAAGGGCTGCGTGCACTTCCACCGCGACGTCCTGACGATCTGCGACACCTTCGCCCGACGCATCCTCGACCCGACACCCGAGGACGTGTTCACGGGCACCGCCCCGCTCGCGTTCACGTTCGGGCTCGGCGTGCTCGTGCTGTTCCCGATGCGCTTCGGAGCGTCCTTCGCGCCGATCGCCAAGCCGGGCATGGACCCGCTCGTGGAGACGGTGCGCCGGCACGAGGTCACCACGCTCGCCACCGCGCCGACGATGTACCGGGCACTCCTGCGCGAGGGCGTCGACCTCCCGACGCTGCGGGCCTGCATCTCCGCCGGCGAGCCGCTTCCCGCCTCGGTCGCCGCCGCATGGCACGAGCGGACCGGCATCCGCATCGTCGACGGCATCGGCTCGACGGAGATGCTCCACATCTTCATCGCCGCGCGCGCGGAGGACACCAGTTCGGCTCCGTCGGCACGCCCGTGCCCGGCTACGAGGCGCGCGTCGTCGGCCCGGACATGCGGCCGCTCCCGCCGGGCGAGGTGGGCCGCCTGGCCGTACGCGGCCCGACGGGTTGCCGCTACCTCGCCGACCCGCGCCAGACCGACTACGTCGTCGACGGCTGGAACCTCACGGGCGACGCCTTCCGGATGGACGAGGACGGCTACTTCTGGTTCGAGGCGCGCAACGACGACCTGATCGTCTCCTCGGGCTACAACAT
>CAVSMP010000003.1:0-50648 GCA_963729155.1 uncultured Solirubrobacteraceae bacterium | reverse complement strand
GACCCCAGTCTGCTTTCCAGATCGCGGGGGATACTGGCTCCATGTCGTTCTTCGCGCTGCAGTGGTACCAGGTCGAGAACTGGATCATCACCTGGGCCCCGATCATCTTCATGGGCCTGCTCGTCTACTTCCTGTGGCGCACGCTGAAGGTGATGCCGAAGACGAAGCCGCAGGAGATCAAGCCCGACGACGACTCGGCCGTCGAGTGGGCGCAGGTCGCCGGCGCCGACGAGGCCAAGGCGGAGCTGCAGGAGGTCGTGGACTTCCTCCGCGACCCGGCGCGCTTCACGGCGCTCGGGGCCACCGTCCCGAAGGGCATCATGCTCCACGGCCCGCCCGGCACGGGCAAGACGCTGCTCGCCAAGGCCGTGGCCAAGGAGTCCGGCGCGAAGTTCTACGCGCAGTCTGCGTCCTCGTTCGTCGAGATGTTCGCCGGCCTCGGCGCCGCCCGCATCCGGCGGCTGTTCCAGATCGCCCGCGAGAACCGGCCCGCGATCATCTTCATCGACGAGATCGACGCCGTCGGCGGCGAGCGCGGCTCGGACAACAACTCCGAGCGCGAGCAGACGCTCAACCAGCTGCTCGTCGAGATGGACGGCTTCCGCTCCTCGGGCGACCTGGTCGTGATCGCGGCGTCGAACCTGCTCGACAAGCTCGACTCGGCGCTGTTGCGCCCCGGGCGCTTCGACCGCCAGATCTTCGTCTCCCCGCCCGACGTGGCCGGCCGCGAGGCGATCATGCGCGTGCACACGAGGGGCAAGCCGCTGGCCGACGACGTCGACCTCGGGCTTCTCGCGCGCCAGACCTCGGGCCTGACCGGCGCCGACCTCGCCAACCTCTGCAACGAGGCGGCGATCTTCGCCGTCCGCTCGCACCGCGACAAGCTCGGCCAGGTGGACTTCGACAACGCGCTCGAGCGCGTCGTGGCCGGCATGCAGTCGCGCCGCACGCTGAGCGAGCACGAGCGCCGCGTCGTCGCCTTCCACGAGGCCGGCCACGCGCTCTGCGCCGAGCTGCTGCCCGGCGTCAACCGCGTGCACAAGATCTCGATCGTCCCGCGCGGCAAGGCGCTCGGCTACACGCTGAACCTCCCCGAGGAGGACCGCTATCTGAAGACCAAGGAGGAGCTGATCGACTACATGTCGGTCCTGCTCGGCGGCCGCGCTGCGGAGGAGCTGGTGTTCGGCTCGATCACCACGGGCGCCGCCGACGACCTCCAACGGGTGGCGGAGATCTCGCGCTCGATGGTCCACGACTACGCGATGGGCACCTCGATCACCTCGCGCAAGGTCTCGGCCGAGGGCGGCCAGGTCTCCGACCGCACGCGCCAGCTGCGCGACGAGGAGCAGCAGCACCTCTCCGACGAGGCGATGCGCGGCGCCATGAAGCTGATCTCCGACCACCGCTCCAAGCTCGACCAGCTGGCCAGCGCCCTGCTGCGCAACGAGGTGCTCGAGCGCAAGGACATCGACCGGATCATGGAGGGCGTGCCGCGCTTCCACCGCTCGCCCGGTCAGGGCCTGCGGGTGGTCGCCGCGACCCGCCCCGACATCGTCCGGCAGTAGGCGCCGATCGCCCCGGACAGTCGTCCGGGGCGTCTCAAGTTCGCCCCCGGGGGGCCGATGCCCGAGGCGATGGAGCACCGCCTCGCCCCCCGTGCGCCGTCGGCCCACGCGGCCGACGACTTCCGCGAGCTGCTCGCACCCGGGGCCATCCGCGCGGTCTTCCAGCCGATCGTGCGGCTCGCCGACCTGCAGCCGATCGGCTACGAGGGCCTCGCCCGCTTCCCCACCCCGCCGGGCCTGGTCGCGCTGCCGCCGGACGTGACGCTGGCCGCCGCGGGGCGGCTCGGCATCCGGGAGGATCTCGAGGTCGCCTGCTGGGCCGCCATCAGCGAGGCCGGCACGCCGCCCGCCGGGCGGCTGCTGTTCGTCAACGTCGCGCCCGAGGCGCTCGGCCATCCCGGGCTGCTCGAGCTCGCGGAGCGCCTGCCCGCGCGGCTCGTGATCGAGCTCACGGAGCAGGACGCCGTCCAGAACACGGTCCAGCTGCGCGAGCGGCTGCGGCCGTGGATCGCGCGCGGCGCGCTGGTGGCCGTCGACGACGCGGGCGCGGGCTTCACCTCGCTGGAGTACGTCGCCGACCTGCGCCCGGACTTCCTCAAGCTCTCCCGCGGCATGGTCACGGGGGTCGACCTGGACGCCGGCCGCCAGGCCGTGCTGCGCGCCACGGTCGCGTTCGCCCGCGAGGTCGGCGCCCGCGTGGTCGCCGAGGGCGTCGAGCGCCCCGAGGAGCTCGCGATCCTGCGCGACGCGGAGGTCGACTACGGCCAGGGCTGGCTGTTCGGCCGCCCCGCCGAGGCGTGGCCCGAGGAGCCCTCGAGGAGCCAGCCCGCGCCCTCGCGCGTCCCGGCCGGCCGCCTGGAGCGCGAGCTGGCGGCGGCGACGAGCGTGCGCGAGGCCTCGGAGGCGATCGTCGAGCACCTCGCCCGCAAGGGCCTGATGCCGAGCGTGTACCTCGAGGAGGGCGGCCGCCTGCGCTGCCAGGCCGTGCGCGGCTACTGGCAGATCTTCGACGGCATGCCGGCCACCGCCGGCGTGATCGGCCGCACCTTCCGCACGGGCCGGGAGACGATCGTGGAGGACGTCGCCGACAGCGGGGACTACCTGCTCGCGGTCGCCTCCGTGCACGCCGAGGTGTGTGTGCCGCTGCGCGTGCACGGCGCCGTCATCGGCGTGCTCAACGCGGAGTCCCCGACCGCGCCCGGCGAGGCCGCGGTCGACGAGGTCCGCCGCTGCGCGGGCCTGCTGGCCGCCCGGCTGGAGGCCCTCGGCGGGATGGCCGAGGCCTCGCCCGCCCAGCAGCTGGCGCGGATCGCCGTGCGGCTCGGCTCGCTGGAGACGACGGAGGACATCGTCCGCGAGACGGTCGCCGCCGCCCGCGCGCTGGCGGGCTTCGAGTCCGCGATGCTCGCGCTCCCCGACGGCCACGGCGGTGCCTACGTCCACCACGCGGAGGGGCCGTTCTCCGTCGCGCTTGGCGCGCTCGAGGCGCACGAGCTCGAGCGGATCTCCGCCTGGGTCGACAAGGGCACGTCGAGCTACACGGCGGGCGACACCGGCGGGCGCGGCTTCGAGGGCCACGAGGTGCTGCGCGCCGCGGGCGCCAACGCGGTGATCGTGCTGCCGCTCGTCGCGGCGGGCGAGCGCCACGGGCTGCTGCTGCTCGCCGACCGCGCCAACCACCGCATCGACACGGAGAAGGCCGAGCTGCTTGAGCTGCTCGCCGGCCAGGCGGCGGGCTCGCTGCGGATGGCCGCCGCGGTCACCGAGCTGCGCGAGCGCGCGGCGCGCGACCCGCTCACCGGCCTCGGCCACCACGCCACCTTCTACGGCGAGGTGCCCTCGGCGCGCGAGGCCGCTGCGCCGGAGCGCCGCGTCGTCGTCCTGTTGGCCGACGTCGACGGGTTCAAGGCGATCAACGACTCGCGCGGCCATGCTGCCGGCGACGAGGTCCTGCGCGCGGTCGCCGGGGTGCTGCGGGCGGTCTCGCCCGCGCACGGCCGTGCCTACCGGATCGGCGGTGACGAGTTCGCGATGCTCTTCGAGTGCTCAGGCGAGGCCGAGGCCTGGCGCGTCGGCTGGGACCTCCAGGCGCGGTCGCGCAGCCGGCTCGGCACCACGATGTCGATCGGGCTTGCGATCGCCTCCGAGGGCGAGAGCGACGATCACCTGGTGGCGCGCGCCGACGCGGCGCTCTACGAGGTCAAGCGCCGCGGCCGCGACGGCGTGCTGCTGGCATCGCCGCCTCAGCCCACGACGAGCGCGTAGGCGCCGCGCTCCACCGTCGCGCGCTCGAGCCCGCCGTCGCGGATCTCGCCGTCGACGTTGAGCTCGGCGTTCGCCGGCAGCCCGGCCTCGACGAGCGTGCCCCGCAGGTGCTCGACCGGGTTCTGCTGCTCGACCGTGCCTCGGCGCAGCCCCCAGGCGCGCCGCGCGAGCGCCACCCGGGAGCCCGCGGGCAGGATCGTGACGTCGAGCATCCCGTCGCGCGCGTCCGCCGAGCCGATCGCCGAGCCGCCGCCGAACGCGCCCGTGGCGGAGACGATCACCTGCCACGCGCCGCCCTCGAAGGCCGCCTCCCCGTCGACCCGGACCGTGCAGCGCATGGGCGACTCGGTGACGGCGGCGCGCAGCGCGCCGACGGCGTAGGCGAACGGCCCCAGCACGCGCTTGAACGGCGAGGCGTGGCGCGCCGCCTTGGCCGCCAGGCCGGCGCTGGCGGCGTTGACGAACGGGCGCCCGTCGGCGAGCCGGCCGAGCTCGAACCGGCGCGTCTCGGTCCCCGCGGCCGCGAGCCGGGCGGCCTCGATCGGGTCGTCGGGCAGCTCGGTGGCGCGCGCGAAGTCGTTGGCGGTGCCCGTGGCGATCACGGCGAGCGGCACCTCGAGGCGGCCCGCCAGCTCGGCCGCCGGGCCGATCGTGCCGTCGCCCCCGGCGACCGCGATGCGGTCGGGCCGTGACGCCGCGATGCGCTCCAGCTCGTCGGGCTCGCAGCCGTAGACCTCGACCTCCGCGCCCGCCTCCCGCATGGCGGCGGCGAGCGGCTCAGGGTCCAGCCCGCCCCCCGACTGCGTATTGGCCGAGAGGGCGATGCGCACTCCGCGTGAGGGTACACTGCGCCCGATGTTCGGCCGGATCGACCACATCGGCGTCGCCGTCAGCGACCTCGACGCCGCGATCGAGCTCCACACCGCCGCCTACGGCATGGAGGTCGTGCATCGCGAGACGGTGGAGTCCCAGGGCGTCGAGGCCGTGCTGCTCGACGTCGGGGAGAACCACGTGGAGCTGCTCTCCCCGCTCGGCGAGGAGACCCCGGTCGGCAAGTTCCTGGCCAAGCGCGGGCCGGGCCTGCACCACGTCGCCTACCAGGTGACGGACATCGACGCGGCCCTCGCGGGTCTGCGCGAGGCCGGGGTGCGGATGATCGACGAGCAGCCGCGCATCGGGATCCGGTCCTCGCGGGTCGCGTTCCTCCATCCGGGCGCCTCGGGCGGGGTGCTCACCGAGCTGGTCGAGCCTGCAGGGGTGCACGCATGAGTGAGAAGGCTGTGGCGCGCCGTGGCGCGGTCGGGTTCCAGGGCGGTCAGGTGCTCTCGATCCGGGTGCCGGAGGCGGAGCTGGAGAAGCTGCGCTCGGCGCTGCGGGAGGGCAAGGAGCGCTGGCACGAGGTCGCGGCCGCCGACGGCGCCGTCCTCGTGGACCTCGGGCAGGTCGTCTACCTGCGCGTGGACTCTGACGAGCACCGCGTCGGGTTCTGAGCTGACCGAACGCATCGATCCGAAGGACGCGGGCTCGCTGCGCGTCCGCTTCAACGCGCTCGACCTCGCGCTCTATCGGCGCGCGCGGTCGCTCGCGCGCACGCCGGAGTCGGTGCGCTGGGTGCGCCGCTACTCGCGCCTGGGCGAGCACGGGCTGGTCTGGTTCGGGCTGGGGGCCGCGGGCGCGCTCGTGGACCGCGACCGGCGCGGGCACTGGGTCCGCTCGACGCTCGTGGTCGGCGGCTCCTACCTGATCTCGACCTCGATCAAGATGGCGATCGGCCGCAAGCGCCCGGTGGTGGAGGACCTGCCGCACCTGATGGCGACGCCGACCGGCCTCTCCTTCCCGTCCTCTCACTCGAGCTCGTCGTTCGCCGCCGCGCGCGCCTACGGGACGCTGCTGCCCTCCGGCCCGCTGTACCTGGCCGCCTCCGCGATGGCGTTCTCGCGCCTGTACCTCGGCGTGCACTACCCGTCCGACATCGCCGCCGGCGTCGCGCTCGGCAGCCTCTTGGGCACACTGGGACGATGATGAAGGTCGGGATCGTCGGGCTGCCCAACGCGGGCAAGTCCTCGCTGTTCAACGCGCTCAGCCGGGCCGGCGCGGAGGCCGCGAACTACCCGTTCACGACGATCGAGCCCAACGTGGCGGTCGTGCCGGTCGCCGACGAGCGCCTCGACGCGGTGGCGCGGACGATCGGGGCGTCGAACATCGTGCCCGACACGATCGAGTTCCACGACATCGCCGGGCTGGTCAAGGGCGCGCACGAGGGCGAGGGCCTGGGCAACAAGTTCCTCGCCAACATCCGCGAGACCGACGCGCTGCTGCACGTCGTGCGCTGCCACAACGACGAGAACGTGATCCATCCCGACGGGCGCGTCTCGCCGGCGGCCGACATCGAGACGATCGAGACCGAGCTGATCTTCGCCGACCTCGAGCAGGCCGAGCGCCGACACGCGCGCGTCGTCCGCGAGGCGCGCGGCGGCGACAAGGCGGCCAAGGCGGAGGAGGCCTGGCTGGCACGCGTCATCGAGGCCCTGCAGTCGGGCCAGCCCGCGCGCTCGGTGCCCGTGCCCGCCGACGCGCCGAACGCCCAGCGCAACCTCACGCCGCTGACCGGCAAGCCCGTCCTGTTCGTCGCCAACGTCGACGAGGGCGACGACGCCGTCCCGTCCGAGGTCGCCGACCACGCCGCCGCGGCCGGGGCGGGCGCCGTGGCGATCTCGTCGCGGATCGAGGCCGAGCTGTCCGAGCTCGAGGACGAGGAGGCCGACGTCATGCGCGAGGAGATGGGGGTGGGGGCCTCGGGGCTGCAGCGCGTGGTCGCGGGCGCGTTCGGGCTGCTCGACCTGATCGCGTTCTTCACCGCGGGCGAGGACAAGCCGGCGCAGTCCTGGCACCTCGAGCGCGGGCGCTCCGCGTGGCACGCCGCGGGGGAGATCCACTCCGACATCCAGCGCGGCTTCGTACGCGCGGAGGTGATCGGCTGGGAGGCGCTCGTGGAGGCGGGCGGCTACGCCGGCGCCCGCGACCGCGGGACGCTGCGGCTCGAGGGCCGCGACTACGTGATGGCCGACGGCGACGTGATCACCGTCAAGTTCACGCCCTGAGCCGCCGGACCGCGGCTCCGTGGGCGTGACCGCTCGACGGATCGTCCAGGCGCGCTGACCGGCCGATCGACTGCCTACGGGCGACGGCCCTTCCGGGCCTGGAACAACCGCGCCCGCACGATGTACGCCCGGCCCGCCCGCACGACGGTCCGCCGGCCCGTCCGCTTGGCGATCACCGCCGCCCGGCCGCGGAAGACCTCCGTCACGGTGCCGTCGCAGCGGTCGGTGGTGATGAACCTCGCGATGCCCTTCGACGGCGCGACGGTGGCCGCCCCGCCGACCGTGCGGAAGACGCCCTTGGCGCTCATGGAGAGCGCGCGCACGGCGACGCCCTTGGCAGGGCCGCTCGCCTGGCACGGCGTCTCGGCGCCCGGCGGGCTCGCGAGCTCCGCGCGCGGCGGGATCCGCTTGGAGCGCTTGGCCTTGCGGGCCCTGCGCGCCTGCCGGATCGCGAAGATGCCCGCGCGGAAGCGCGCCTCGCGGCGCAGCTGGCGGCGGCTGCGGGCGGGCTGCCCGTTGATCGCGGCGGTCAGCGCGACCTCGCCGCGGCGGGTGTCGAGCGTCGAGCCCATCGGCACGGCCGCGACGCCCTTCAGCGGCAGGAACCCGCTGCTCTGGAACGGCACCCGCAGCCCGCTCGTGAACGCGCTCCCGCTCGCGCCGGCGGGCAGCCGGACGAAGACCTCGCCCGAGATCAGCCTCACAATGGCGACCTTCCCGGCCTCGACCGGCGTGTTCCCGGAGGGAAGCACCTCGCAGGCGTCCCCGACCCCGTCGGCATCCGCGTCGCCCTGGGCCGCGTTCGGGGCGTCCGGGCAGTTGTCCGAGCCGTCGAGGACGCCGTCGCCGTCGCGGTCCGCGACCACGGTCCACGTCCGCACGGCCGGGCTCGGATCGTCCGCCCCCACCGGTCGCGCCCGGTGACCGTGAACGTGTGCTGGCCCACCCCGAGGCCGCTGTAGGACCTCGGCGACCCGCACGCCTCCGCGGGCCGGTCGTCGAGCTTGCACGAGAACGTCATGCCCGGCTGGTTGCCGGCGAACGTGAACGTCGCGTCGCCCGACCCCACGGTGCCCGCCGGGCCGCCCGTGATGTCCACGTCGGGCTGCGCCGACGGCGAGAACCCGATGTCGTCCACGTTGACCCGGAATCGCGACGTGCCGATCTCCACGTTCCTGATCGACGGGCTCCCGTCAGGCGACCGCAACACGATCGGCGCCCACGTCCCCTCCGGGACCGTGCGCTGCGCCTGCGTCACGACCGCGCCGTTCGCGTCGCGAGCCACCGCGACGATGTTCGAGGGCGCTGTGGTCGGGGTCGGGCGGGGCATCGCGAAGGCGGCGACCACGGCCTGGCCGGACGTGAACGTGAGCTCGAACGGCTGGCAGGAGTCGAAGACGTACCGGGGCCCGAAGTTGCCGCCCGGGGACGCGATCACGCCGCACGCGTCGCTGTCGGCGACGATCACGTCCGTCCGCCCACCGTAGACCTCGCCCGGGTTGCCCCCGATACCGACGCCTGCGCCGACGCGCTGGTCCTCGAAGTCGAGCACGGTCGGCCCTGGCGCCGCGGCGCCGGCCGGCGCGGCGGCGAGCGCGGCCAGCAGCAGTCCGAGGCCGAGCGCGCGCCTCATCGGCACTTCGTGAGCTTGCGCGTCCCGGGCGGGATGCAGCGGGTCTGGCGGCGGCCGAGCTTGCCGGGCTCGATCGGCCAGCGGTAGTACTTGCCGATCGCTCCGTGGCGGTACTGGCCGTTGCCGGTCTTGCCGAGGGTGACGCGCACCTCGATCCGGTCGCCGGCCGGGACGAGGCGGCCGGCAAAGCGGTTCATCCTCAGCGTGCCGGTCCGGGTCGCCCGGCGGGTGACCTTGCGCCCGCCGCAGCGCCGGCAGCTGACCTGGGCGCGGGCGCCCTTCGGGACGTCGTCGATCGACAGGCTGGTGATCCTCAGGGCGGTGCCGCTCACGGTGTAGGAGATGCGCGGGCCGGCGCGCAGCTCGGGCGGGCAGCCGCCGAAGCGCTCGATGCCCGGCTGGGTGCGGCACTTGTCGGGGGCGTCGTCGAGGATGCCGTCGCCGTCCGTGTCGGGGAAGTAGTCGAGGAGGAAGTTGAGCGGGCCGCCCGCGCCGTTGGCACCGCCGACCTGGATCGTGTAGTTGGTCCCGGCGCTGACACGGGGCAGCAGCACGTCCTCGGAGCCCGCCTCGTCGTTCTGGCAGCGGACGCGGCGGGTGATGCGCGAGGTCCGCTCGTTCCAGGTGTAGACCGCGACCACGACGTCGAAGCCGCCGTTGGCCCGGATCTGCACGCCGCCGTCGCTCGGGGGCTTGAAGTCCCACCACGCCGTCTTGCCGTAGGTGCTGCCCGCGCCGCACGAGGTCGGCTCCGCGTCGCCGCCCCCGCCGGTCGGGAGGCCGTCGCGGCTGGGGTTGAACGTGTCGGCCTGCGTCGTCGCCTCCGTGGTGTCCACGCTGTCGCGGTACTCCTTCGCGCCGATCGTGGTCGAGGCGAGGTAGTTGTCGTTCGGCGGCGGCGCGGCCGCGGCGGACGCCGGGAGCGCGAGCAGCGCGGCGGCGAGCAGGAGGGGCAGTCGCATCGTGAGGACTCGACCACACCGCGCGGGGCAGCGCAAGACGTCAACCGGTTCGCGTGCTGACGGATCTCAGTACCCTCCGGCGAAGTGGAGGGGGGAGCTCCCACCGGCATGGATCGCCGCAGCGCGCACCAGTTGCTGGCGCAGCTCTGGGCCATGCTCGACCCTGCCGTCGACGCCCTGCCGGCGGCCGAGGTGCTCGCGCGCCTGCTCCAGCGCCTGCGCGAGCAGTTCGACGTGAGCGCGGCGGCCCTGCGGATCGACGGCGGCGACCGCTACGGTACCCCGGCCGGCGATCCCGCCTGGCCGGCCGCGGCGGAGCGGTTCGAGCTGCCCGTCCAGGACGGGCTCGGCACGGTCGGCACGCTCGAGCTCGCGTTCGAGCGCCCGGGCCCGCTCAGCCGCGAGGAGCAGGTCACTTTCGAGCTCATCGCCACGCGCATCGGGCGCACGGTGTCGCGCCTGCGCCACGAGCGCGAGTCGGCCGTCGCGGAGGCAGGCCTGCGCGCGGAGAACCGCGCCGCCGGCCGCCTGTACCGGATCTCGACCGCGCTGATGGCCGAGCGCGAGCTCCACGACGTCGTCCAGCGCGTGACCGAGGAGAGCACCGCGCTCGCGGGCGCGCAGTTCGGCGCGTTCTTCTACAACATGCTCGACGACCGCGGCGGGTCCTACATGCTCTACACGATCGCCGGCGTGCCGCGATCGGCGTTCGAGCAGTTCTCGATGCCGCGCAACACGGCGGTCTTCGACCCGACGTTCCGCGGCGACGGGGTCGTCCGCAGCGACGACATCACCGCCGATCCGCGCTATGGCCGCAGCTCCCCGCACTACGGGATGCCGAAGGGACACCTGCCGGTGCGCTCGTACCTGGCCGTGCCCGTCAAGGCGCGCGACGGCGAGGTGCTCGGCGGCCTGTTCTTCGGCCACGAGCGCACGGCGGTGTTCGACCACGAGTCCGAGCGGCTGATCACGGCGGTCTCCGCCCTGGCCGCGCTCGCGATCGAGAACGCCCGCCTGCACGACGCCGCGCGGCGCGAGCTGGAGACCAGCCGGCGGGCCTACCTGGAGCGCGACCACGTCGCGCGCGTGCTGCAGGAGAGCCTGCTGCCGCCGCGGCTGCCCGAGATCCCGGGCCTGGAGCTCGCGGCCCGCTACGTGCCCGGCGAGGGCATGGTCGGCGGCGACTTCTACGACGTCTTCGCCATCGGCGACGCGTTCGGCGTCGCGATCGGCGACGTGCAGGGCAAGGACGCGCGCGCGGCCGGGATGACCAGCGTCGTGCGCCACTCCCTGCGCGCGGGCGCCCAGACGCGCGAGCCCGCGGAGGCGCTGGTGCTCGTCAACGAGATCGTCCTGCAGGAGCAGGAGCCCAGCGACCCGCGCTTCGCCAGCGCGGCGCTGGCCCGGCTCGAGTGCGACGGCGACGCGTTCCGCCTCGTGCTCGCCAGCGCCGGGCACCCGCCGGCGCTCGTGCTGCGCTCCGGCGGCGGCGTGGAGGAGATCCACGTGGCCGGCACCCTGCTCGGCATCACCCAGCACGCCGAGGCGTACGACGCCGAGACGATGCTCCACCCCGGCGACGCGCTCGTGCTCTACACGGACGGCCTGATCGAGGCCCGCTCGCCCGACGGCATCCTCGGCGAGGAGCGCGTGCGGGAGCAGCTCGAGCGCCATGCGGGGGCGACCGCGGACGGGCTCGCGGCCCGGCTGGACCAGCTCGCGGCGTCCTTCAGCAGGCAGCGGCGGCGCGACGACCTCGCGCTGCTGATCGCCCGCGTCATCCCGTAGCGGCGTCCTCCAGGCGCCTCGCGAGCCGGCCCATGCCGAGCTCCGCCGCCGCCTCGGCGCCGCCCGCGTAGTCCGTCGGGGCGTCCGGCGGGCGGTCGACGGCGACCGTGCGCAGCGTCGCGATGTCGCGGAACGAGCGCAGCTCGTCGGCCTGCTCGATCAGCGCGCGCCGGACGGCCGGCTTCTCGCGGATCGCCCCGAGGATCACGTGCTCGAGGTCGCCCTTGCGCTTGAGCAGATCGGCCGCGGTCTTGGCCCCGATGCCCTTGGCGCCCGGCAGCCCGTCGGACGGGTCGCCGCGCAGCGCGATGAAGTCGGGCACCTGCTCCGGCGTGACGCCGTAGGTCTCCAGCACCTCATCGGGCCCCATGTCGTCCGGGCCCTCCTGGCGGGCGCGCTGCATCAGCACGTGCACGTCGTCGGTCGCGCACTGGAACATGTCGCGGTCGCCCGTGAGGATGTAGGCCTTGCCGCCCGCCTCGACCTCGGCGACGCACAGCGAGTGCATCAGGTCGTCGGCCTCGAGCTCGTCGTGGCTCATGACGGTCCAGCCGAGCGCCTCGTAGAAGGCGGGCGCGCGCTCCCACTGGTGCGCGAGCGGGTCCGGCATCGGCGGGCGGTCGGCGTGGTAGGCCGGGAAGGCCTCGACGCGGTAGTCCGCCGACTCCTGCCCGAAGCACATGACGACGGCGCGCGGCTTGTAGCGCTCGACGACCCACAGCGTCTGGTTGACCGAGCCCAGCAGGGCGTTGACCGGGTGCCCGTCGGCGCCCTTGATCGAGTCGGGCAGCGCGAAGAAGCCGCGGTAGAGCAGGTGCGGCGCGTCCGTGACGAGCAGCGGGTTCTGGAAGGTGGCCATCAGAGCTCCTGGAGCGGTCGCGGGCGGCCGACGTGGAAGCCCTGGGCGAGGTCGACGCCGAGCTCGGCGAGCAGCTCGAGCGTCTCCTGGTCGGGGACGAACTCGGCGACCGTGCGGCGGCCGGCCGCGCGGGCGAGCGCCACGATCGCCTTGACGATCTCGCGGTCGACGGGGCTGCGGGCGAGCCCGCCGGCGAACTGCCCGTCGATCTTGAGGTAGTCGATCGGCAGAGCGCGCAGCGAGGAGAACGCTCCGAGGCCCGCGCCGAAGTCGTCGAGCGCGACGCGGAAGCCGAGCCGGGCCAGCGCCTCGGCGAAGGTCCGCGCCTGGTCGATGTCCGCGATCGCCGCGGTCTCCTTGACCTCGACGACCAGCAGCGCCGGGTCCAGCCCGCCCGCGGCGAGCTCGCGCTCCAGCAGCGCGACGACCTCCGGGCCGATCGAGCGCGCGGAGAGGTTGACCGCCAGGCACCGCCGCGCGCCGTCCGGCGTCGCGCTGCAGCTCCAGGGCCCGCCGCAGCACCCAGCGGTCGATCGCCACCGTGAGGTCGAAGCGCTCGGCGACGGGCATGAATGCCTCGGGCCCGTGCAGCTCGCCGTCCTCGGCGCGCAGGCGCAGCAGCAGCTCGCAGAGCTCGACCTCGCAAGAGGGCAGGGCGATCACGGGCTGGACGTAGAGCTCGAAGCGGTCATGATCGAGGGCAGTGCGCAGCCGCGCCACCCACGACCGGCCCGCTTCGAGCTCCGTCCGCAGCGTCTCCGTGAAGCGCACGACGCGGTCCCGGCCCGCGTTCTTGGCCTCGTACATCGCCATGTCGGCCGCCGCGAGCACGGCGTCGGCGGACGCCGCCTCGTCGAGCGCCGCGATGCCCGCGCTCGCCGTGACCCGCATCGCCTTCGCCGGCCACGCGACGAACTCGAGCTCGCCGCAGCGTGCCGATCAGCTCGCTCGCGACCGCGGCTCGCCGCGCCGATCCGGTCGATCACAGGCCTGGCCGCTGATCAGGCGCGCGGCCTCTTGGGCGCGCGCGCCGGGTGTGGGTTCCGTCCCGCTGGCCACCAAGCAGGGCAACATAGTGCGTGCATACAGTTCCCGCATGCGAACGATCACCGGACTCGACGAGCTCAAGCAGGCGCAAGGGGAGGAGCTGGGCGTCTCCGGCTGGCACGAGGTCAGCCAGAAGGACATCGACGCCTTCGCCGACGCGACCGGCGACCACCAGTGGATCCACGTCGATCCGGAGCGGGCCAAGGACACGCCGTTCGGGAGCACGATCGCCCACGGCTACTACACGCTCTCGCTGGCGCCGATGCTCAGCGAGGAGGCGTACAAGATGGACGGGTTCGCGTTCGCCCTCAACTACGGCCTCAACAAGGTGCGCTTCCCGGCGCCCGTGCCCGTGGACTCCAAGGTGCGCATGCGCGCGAAGCTGGCCGAGCTCCAGGAGATCGAGGGCGGCGCGCAGATGATCATGGAGCTGACCTTCGAGCGCGAGGGCGGCGACAAGCCCGTGTGCGTCGCGCAGTCCGTCGTGCGCGTCTACGAAGGCTAGGGCCGGAAGGCGCCGGCGCGCAGGGAGCGGGCCGCGAGCGCCCGCTCGACGAGGGCGCCGGCGCTCGCCACCGCGGTCTCCGCGGCCGGCGTCGCGCCGAGGTTGGCGCGCATCCGGTCCGCGTCGACCTCGAGGCCCTCGAGGCACGCGCGCAGCCAGGCGGCGGCCGACCCCGTCGAGACGAACAGCGCGCGCAGCGGCGCCCACTCGGCGTGCCAGGCGCCGGCGGCGCGCTCGTGCTCCTGCTCCATCGCGGCCAGCAGGGTGGCGACGAGCCCCGGCGCCTGCCGCGCGCAGGCGCGCGCCGAGACGGCCGCCACGGGGTTGCGCTTGTGCGGCATCGAGGACGAGCCGCCGGGCGCGGCCTCGCGCACCTCGCCCACCTCGGTCTGCGCGAGCAGCACGACGTCGCCCGCGACCTTCGCGATCGCCCCCGCCGCGATGCCGAGCCCAGCCGCGAGCGCCGCGATCCGGGTGCGGTCGGTGTGCCACGGGAGGTGGGGCTCGACCAGCCCCAGCTCGGCGGCGTAGCGGGCCGCCACCTCCGGCCCGAGGCCGTCGAGCGTGCCGGCCGGGCCGCCGAGCTGCGCCGCGAGCTGCGCGGCGCCGAGCTCGTCGTCGGCCGCGTCGAGGCCGGCCGCCCAGCCCGCGGCCTTCAGGCCGAACGTGGTCGGCACGGCCTGCTGGAGGAGCGTGCGGCCGATCATCGGCGTGGACCGGTGCTCCTGCGCCAGCCGCGCCGCGGCGTCGGCGGCGGCCACGAGGTCCACGCGCAGGAGCCGCCGGGCCTCGCGCGCGACGAGCATCGCGGCCGTGTCGAGGATGTCCTGGCTCGTGGCGCCGCGATGCACCTCCGCGCCGAATTGCCCGCGCAGCTCCTCCACCAGCGGGACCACGGGATTGCCGCTCTGCGCCGCCCGCGCGCCGAGCTCGCGCGCGTCCACGCGCGCGGCCGCGACCGCGTCGGCCAGCTCCCCGAGCCCGCGCGCCCGCGCCAGCGCGGCCTCCGCTGTGAGCATCGCGCGCAGCCACGCCTCGTCGGCGACCGCCTGCGCGACGCCCCCGCGCGCCAGCACGCCGTCAAACATCCTCGAGCTCCAGCCCGACGTAGTTCTCGGCCAGCGAGGTGGCGGCCGCCCGCGAGCCGACCACGTACTCGAGCTGCGCGCGCTGCAGCCGCGCCTCGAACGGGTCGCCGGTGAGGCGGTGCAGCATCTGCGTCATGAACCAGGAGAAGTGCTGCACCCGCCAGACGCGGCGCAGGCAGCGGTCCGAGTAGGCCTCGAGCCGGCTCTCGTCGCCGTGCTCGAAGTGCTCGCGCAGGCCGCGCGCGAGCACGCGCACGTCGGCCACGGCCAGGTTGAGGCCCTTGGCGCCCGTCGCGGGCACGATGTGCGCGGCGTCGCCGGCCAGGAACAGCCGGCGGTGGCGCATCGGCTCGGCGACGAACGAGCGCATGGGCGCGATGCTCTTGTCGAGGATCTCGCCCTCGTTGAGCGCGAAGCCGCCGTCCGCGGTCGCCATCCGGGTCTGCAGCTCCTCCCAGATGCGCTCGTCTGGCCACGCGTCGAGCTGCTCGCCGGGCGGCACCTGCAGGTAGAGGCGGGTGACGTCGGGCGAGCGCATCGAGTGCAGGGCGAAGCCGCGGTCGTGATGGGTGTAGATCAGCTCCTCCGAGGACGGCGCCGCGCGGGCCAGGATCCCCAGCCAGGCGAAGGGATACTCGCGCTCGTAGACGGACAGGGTCTCATCCGGCACGGCCGCGCGGCAGACCCCGTGGAAGCCGTCGCAGCCCGCGACGAACGCGCAGCGCAGCTCCTCGCCGCCCGCGAGCCGGATGATGCCGCGCTCGGGGTCGACGGCCTCGGCCGCGGCCTCGAAGCGCAACGCGCCGCCCGCGTCCAGGCGCGCCGCGATCAGGTCCTTGACGACCTCCTGCTGGCCGTAGACCGTGATCGCGCGCCCGCCCGCGAGCTCCGACAGCGCGATCCGGTGCCCGACCCCGCCGAAGCGCAGCTCGAGGCCGCGGTGGACCATCCCCTCGCGGTGCAGCCGGTCCGCCACGCCGGTCTCCGTGAGCACGTCGACGGTGCCCTGCTCGAGCACGCCCGCCCGCACGCGGTGCTCGACGTACTCGCGCGAGCGGGCCTCGAGCACCACCGACTCGATGCCGGCGCGCGCGAGCAGGTGGGCGAGCAGCAGCCCGGCGGGGCCGGCGCCGACGATGCCCACCTGGGTGTCCATCAGCCCTCGCCCCGCGCGATCGTCCGGGCGCGCGCCGCCGGCACGCCGGGCACGAGCTCGGCGAGCGTGATCGCGATCAGCACGATCACCGGCAGGGTCCAGTCGCCCGACGCGTCGTGGACCGCGCCGAGCAGCCACGGGCCCGTCGCGGCCACGAGGTAGCCCACGCACAGCGCCATCGCGGTCAGCGACGCCACGGTCGGGGCGTCGCCGCCGCGCTGGATCGGCAGCGCCAGCGCGAGGCCGAGCGCACCGCTCTGGCCGAAGCCGATCAGCACCATCCACAGCGGCGCGAGCCCGGGGGCCGCGAGCACGCCGGCCAGGCCGGCGGCCGGCACGAGCACGATCGCCAGCAGCAGGCGCATCTGGTCGCGCGCACGGGCGGCGAGCACCGGCACGAGGAACGCGGGCAGGAGCCCGCACAGCGCGCCGAAGGCGAGCAGCCCGCCGGCCGCCTCGCTCGACCAGCCGCCGTCCTCGAGGATCGACGGGATCCACGACAGCGACGCGTAGAACGCCATCGACTGGATGCCGAAGAACCAGCTCACCGCCCACGCAATGCCGGAGCCGCGAAGCGCCGCCCCGCCGCCCCGCCGCACCGTGGTGCCGGGCCGCAGCGCGGCGGGCAGCCACACCACCGCGGCCGCGAGCGCGGGCAGCGCCCAGAAGGCGAGCGACCACTCCCAGCCCCCGAGCCAGCGGTCGAGCGGCACCGCCGCGCCCGCGGCGAGCACCGAGCCGAGCACGAGCGCCATCGAGAACGCGCCCGTGAGCAGGCCCGAGTCACGCGCGTAGCGGGTCCGGATCAGGACGGGCAGGAGCGCCTGCGCGATCGCGATCGCCACGCCGATCGCCAGCCCGGCGGCGAACAGCGACGCGGTCGTGCCGAGCGCGCGGACGCCCGTGCCGGCGGCCGTCAGCAGCGCGCAGGCCACGAGCGCGCGCTCCATCGGCACGCGCGCGGCGAGCCGCGGCGCGATCGGCGCGAAGGCGCCCATGCACAGCACGGGCAGCGTGGTCAGGACGCCCGCCGCCGCGGCGGAGAGGCCGAGGTCGGCGCGGACGGCCTCGATCACGGGCGGCAGCCCCGCCAGCACGGAGCGCAGGTTGATCGCGAGCAGCACGACCGCGGCCACGAGCGCGGCGCCCGCGCGATCCTGCCCCGCCGGCCGCGGAGCCCGCGGGCGGACCGCGCCGGCGGGCGCCGTCATCCCGCCGACCGCCGGGGCGAGCTCGCCGAGGCGACGCGGAGCTCGGCCTCGATCCGGCCCGCCGTCGCGAGCAGCGGCGCCAGCAGCGTCCCCTTCATGGCGTCCGTCGAGATCCGGCTGGCATGTGCGGACAGGTTGACCGCCGCCACGACCCGCCCGGCGCGGTCGCGGATCGGCGCCGCCATCGAGCGCAGCCCCTCCTCGAGCTCTTGGTCGACGATCGCCCAGCCCTGCCCGCGCACGCGGTCGAGCTCGGCGCGCAGCCGCCGCTCGGAGGTGATCGTGCGCCTGGACAGCGGGCGCAGCTCGGCGCGCGCGAGGAACGCGTCGAGCTCCGGCGGCTCCATCCCGGCCAGCATCACGCGCCCCATCGAGGTCGCGTAGGCGGGGAAGCGCGTGCCCACGTTGATCGACACGCGCATGATCCGCGAGGTCGGCACGCGGGCGACGTAGACGATGTCGTCCCCGTCGAGCACGCTGACCGAGGACGACTCGTGGACCTCGGACACGAGCCGCTCGAGGTGCGGCTCGGCCACCTCCGGCAGCGTCAGGCTCGACAGGAACGCGTAGCCGAGCTCGAGCACCCGCGCGGTCAGCTCGAAGCGGCGCCCGTCCGTCCGGACGTAGCCGAGGTCCCCGAGCGTCAGCAGGAAGCGGCGGGTCGCGGCGCGCGTGAGACCCGTCGCGCGCGCGACCTCCGACAGCGTCAGCGACGGGGTGTCGGCGCCGAAGGCGCGGATCACCGCCAGCCCGCGCTCGAGCGACTGCACGAAATGCGCTGCGCGACCGCCGTCCAGCTCGTCGGCCGGGGCGTCGGTCACTCCTCCTCCAGCACCCGCTGGGCGATCGCGAACGCGGCGTTGGCGGCCGGCACGCCCGCATAGACCGCCGTGTGCAGCAGCACCTCGGAGATCTCCTCGGGGGTCAGCCCGTTGCGCAGCGCGGCGCGCACGTGGAGCTCGAGCTCGCCCTCGGCGCGCACCGCGGTCAGCGCGGCGAGCGTGATCATGCTGCGCTGCCGGCGGTCGAGGCCGGGCCGGCTCCAGACCTCGCCCCACGCGTAGCGGGAGATGAACTCCTGGAAGGGGCGGGTGAAGTCGGTCGTGCGCGCCTGCGCGCGGTCGACGTGCTCGTCGCCGAGCACCTCGCGCCGGGTGCGCTCGCCGTCAGAGTCCGAAGAAGACGGTCTCATGGTCACCTTGGAGGTGGATGTCGAAGCGTGTAGCCCGCGCCGTCCCGCTCGGCCACGAGCGTCGCCCGTCGCTCCGGCGTCGAGCGCCGCGAGCACCGGATCGGCGGCGTTGGCCTCGGCCTCGTCGCCGAAGTAGACGCGCGTGGGCACGCGGTCCAGCAGGCCGCGGGCGAAGACCGCGACGGCGACGTGCGGCGCCTCGCCGTCCGCCGCCTCGGGCTTGCGCGTGACGATCTCCCAGCGCCCCTGCGCGTCCGTGGGGCAGCGCCCGAAGCCGCGGCAGCCGTCGCCCGGCGCCTGCCAGGTCTCGACCAGCGCGTCGGGAACGGGCTCGCCCTCGCCGTCGTAGACCGTCCCGCGCAGCGTGATCGCGCCCCACGCTGCCGGGCTCGACCACGGTCGGCCCGTCGGCCCACGGCAAGCCGATCGCGAAGAACGGGCCGACGGTCTGCGGTGGCGTCGGGTCAGGCATCTTCGAACGGGGTCCGGGCCAGGACGATGTCCCAGCGGTACGCGAGCGCCCACTCGGGCTCCGTGCGGTCGAGGTCGAACGCGGCGACGAGGCGGCCGCGGGCGTCGCCCGCCGACTGGAAGATCGGGTCCTGCGCGAACAGCGGGTCGCCGGGGAAGTACATCTGCGTCACCAGCCGCTGGGCGAAGGCGCGCCCGAAGACCGAGAAGTGGATGTGCGCCGGCCGCCAGGCGTTGTGATGGTTGCCCCAGGGATAGGCGCCCGGCCTGACCGTCACGAACGCGAACGCGCCGTCGGCGCCCGTGAGGCAGCGCCCCAGCCCGGTGAAGTTCGGGTCCAGCGGCGCGGGGTGCTGGTCGCCCTGGTGGCGGTAGCGGCCGGCGGCGTTGCACTGCCACACCTCCACGAGGGTGTCCGGCACGGGCCGCCCGTCGTGCTCGAGCACGCGGCCGTGCACGATGATCCGCTCCCCGAGCGGCTCGCCGTCGTGCTGGCGCGTGAGGTCGTGGTCGTCGGGCGCGACCCGCCCGTCCCACAGCGCCGGGCCGGTCAGCTCCGTGCTGACGCGCGGGAGGTGGATGCGCTCGCGCCGCGGAGCGCGCAGCCGCGTCGACTTGTAGTCGGGATACAGCAACTCCACGATCACGCCTCCAGCACCACGGCCAGGCCCTGGCCGACGCCGATGCAGATCGAGGCGACGCCGTAGCCGCCGCCGCGCCGGCGCAGCTCGTACGCGAGCGTGGCGAGGATCCTCACGCCGCTCGCCCCGAGCGGGTGGCCGATCGCGATCGCGCCGCCGTTGACGTTGAGCTTCTCCGGATCGAGCTCCGGCCAGCCCGCGAGGCAGGCGAGCGTCTGCGAGGCGAACGCCTCGTTGAGCTCTGCGACCACGACGTCGTCCCAGCCGATCCCCGCCCGCTCGAGCGCACGGTCGGCCGCCTCGACCGGTGCGGTCCCGAACACGTCGGGGTCGACGCCGGCGCTGCCGCGGCCGGCGATCCGCGCGAGCGGCTCGCGGCCGATCGCGGCGCTCGCCGCCTCGTCGCCGAGCAGCAGCGCGCCCGCCCCGTCGTTGAGCGGCGAGGCGTTGCCGGCCGTGACCGTCCCGTCCTTCGCGAACGCCGGCTTGAGCGTCGCGAGCTTCTCCTCGCCGGTGTCCGGGCGGATCCCCTCGTCGCGCTCGAGGTCGACGCCCGGAACGGGGACGACCCAGTCGCGGTAACGGCCTCCGTTCCAGGCCTCCTCCGCCAGCCGGTGGGAGCGCACCGCGAACGCGTCCTGCGCCTCGCGCGAGATGCCGTGGATCCCGGCCAGCTTCTCCGCGCTGGCGCCGAGCGAGATCGTCCACCGTTCGGGCATCTCCGGGTTGACCATCCGCCAGCCGAGCGTGGTCGAGAACAGCTCCTGGTTCGTGCGCGCGTAGCCGCGCTCGGGCTTGAGCAGCACCCACGGCGCGCGGCTCATCGACTCCACGCCGCCGACCAGCACGACGGAGGCGTCGCCGGTCTCGATCGCGCGCGAGGCCTGCATCGCGGCGTCCAGGGAGGAGCCGCACAGACGGTTGATCGTCGAGCCGGGCACCGACGTCGGCAGCCCGGCGAGCAGGACGGCCATCCGCGCGACGTTGCGGTTGTCCTCGCCCGCGCCGTTGGCGTTGCCGAAGAGCACGTCGTCGATCCCCGCGGGGTCGAGGTCCGGCGAGCGCGCCAGCAGCTCGCGCACCACGTGCGCCGCGAGGTCGTCCGGCCGCACCCCGGCCAGCGCGCCCCCGTGGCGGCCGAACGGCGTGCGGATCCCGTCGTAGAGGTACGCCGCGCTCACGTCACCCCGAGCACGCGGCGGGCGTTGCCCTCGTAGATCTTCTCGCGGTCCGCCGCCGACAGGTCCAGCGACTCGAGGTTCTCGATCGTCGAGCGGATGTAGCCGGGACCCTTCTCCGGGTCGAACGGCGTGTCCGAGGCGAACAGGATGCGGTCGACCCCGAAGAACTCGATGCAGCACTGGATGGCGTGGGCGGCTCCGAACATGGCGGTGTCGGCGTAGAACATCTTGAAGTAGTCCAGCGGCCGCTTGGACAGCGGCGGGTGCTCGACCTCGTGCCGGCGGTCCGGCGGCGTGCGGGCGCCGAGCTGGTCCCAGCCCGGTCCGACGCGCCCCGCGAAGTGCGGGACCATGCTGCCGCCGTGGTGGATGAGGATCTTCAGGTCCGGATGGCGCTCGAGGATCCCGGAGAACACGACCCGCGCCATGAACGCCGCGGTGTCGTACTCCCAGCCGAACACCCACCAGATCTCGTACTTCGAGACCTCCTCGGTGGGGTAGTCCGACCAGCTCGCGTTGCGGCTCGGGTGCACCCAGACCGGCTTGCCGAGCTCGGCCATCCGCGCCCAGAACGGCTCGAAGCGCTCCTCGTCGAGCGGGTGGCCGTTGACGTGCGTGTAGATCTGCACGCCGAGCGCGCCGAGCTCGCCGCAGGCGTGATCGATCGCCTCCAGCGTGCCCTCGGGATCGTTCATCGGCAGCTGCGCGACGAAGCCCGCGAAGCGATCGGGGTGCTCGGCGCACAGGCGCGCGAGGCCCTCGTTGCCGAGCTTCGCGAACTCGCGTCCGCGCGGCGGGGGGCCGAGGTCCTCGATCGGCGGCGCCGGCAGGCTGACCACCTGCCGGTAGTCGTCGCCGAACTCGTCCATCTGGGAGAAGCGCAGGTCGAGGTCGACCATCGAGGGGATGCCGGCGATCCGGTTGCGGATGTTGGCGGCGGCCGGGGCGTCGTCCACCGCCTCCAGCCGCTCTGCGTACTCGCGCGGCATCACGTGGCAGAACGCGTCGATCTTCATGTTCCGCCTCCCTGCAGCAGCTTGTCCGTGTCGATCTCGCCCTCGACCACGCCGTAGCGCCGCATCAGCTCGGCGGTGTTGGCGACGGAGTCCGCGTTCACCTCGCCCGTCCACTTCGGCAGCACGATCTTCTTCGCCAGCGCGGGCGGCATGTCGGCGTTCTCCGACAGGAACGTCCGGAACTCGTCCTCGTGGCCGCTCCGACGTAGTCCGCGGTCTCCTTGACCGCCGCCTGGAACGCCTTCACGGCCTCGGGGTCGGACTCGGCGAACTGGTTCGTGACCGCGTAGGCCCCGACCTGCATGTCGGACTCCGTGTCGACGTAGGAGTAGCCGAGCACCTTGTCGCCCTTCTCGACGCTCTGGGTCACGAACGGCTCGATCGAGAACGCGGCGTCGACGGAGCCCTTGGCCAGCGCCGGTTGCATCTCCGGGAAGGGCACCTCCGAGAGCTTGAGCGAGTCGGGGTCCACGCCCTTCTTCTCGAGCGCCGCCTTCACGACGACCTCCGCGATGTTGTTGAGCGTGTTGACCGCGACGGTCTTGCCCTCGAGATCCTCGGGCTTCGAGATCCCCTTGCCCTTCGCCGCCAGCAGCGCGCCGAAGTCCTCCTCACCGGACGCCCGCGCGCTCGTTCCGCCCGCGATCGCCCGGATCGGCAGGTCCTTCGAGCTGGCCAGCAGGAGCGACCCCACGTTGGAGCCGCCGACCTGGATCTCGCCGCTCACGAGCGCCGGGATCGTCGCCGCGCCACCCTGCGTCGGCTGAAGGTCGATCTGGAGCTTGTGCTTGTCGAACATCCCCTTCTCGATCCCGAAGGCGACGAACGCCGACGGGACGCCGGCCGTCTCCTGCACGGCCAGCTTGGTCGTTCCCCCTTCGCCGGAGGGGGCGGCGCCCTCGTCGCCATCCCCGCAACCGGCGAGCAGCAGGACCAGCGCGGCGATCCCTCCCGTGATCGCGCGCATCTAGCCCCACACCTCCTCGGCGGTCTCGACGATCAGCCGCAGCTTGGCGGCCTGCTGCTCCTGCGTGAGCTTGTTGCCCTCGACGGTGGAGGAGAAGCCGCACTGCGGCGACAGGCAGAGCTGGTCGAGGTCCACGAACCGCGTGGCCTCCTCGATGCGTCGCTTGAGCGTGTCCTTGTCCTCGAGCTCGCCGCGCTTGGTCGTGACGAGGCCGAGCACGACGACCTTGCCCTTCGGGACGAAGCGCAGCGGCTCGAAGCCGCCGGAGCGGGCGTCGTCCCACTCCATGAAGAACCCGTCCACGTCGAGCTCGCCGAACAGCGCCTCCGCGACGAAGTCGTAGCCGCCTTCGGCGACCCACGACGAGCGGAAGTTGCCCTTGCACATGTGCGTGGTGATCGCCATGCCGTCGGGCCGGTGCTCCAGCGCCTCGTTGATGTGGCGGATGTAGAGCTCGTGCTGGTGCTCGGCGTCGCCGCCGATCGCGCGCACGTGCTCGCGCTGCTCGGGGTCGTTGAGGTAGGCGAGGCTGGTGTCGTCGAACTGCAGGTAGGTGCAGCCCAGCTCGCCGATCGCGCGCACCTGGTCGGCGTAGGCGTCGGTGAGGTCGCTCCAGAACTGGTCGAGGTCGGGGTAGACCGCCTCGTCGATCGCGGCCCGGCCGCCGCGGTAGTGGACCATGCTCGGCGACGGGATCGTCAGCTTCGGCACCTGCGCCGGCGAGGCCGTCTCGGCCAGGAACGCGAACGCGTCCGCGAAGATCGGCTCGGTCAGCGAGATCCGCTCGGCCACCTGGGCGGCCGACGGCGTGAACTCGATGTCGCCTTCGTCCGAGTGGAACCTGACCGACAGGTTGTCCTGCACCTTGCGGACCCCGCCGAGCTGGTAGATGAAGTCCATGTGCCAGGACGCGCGGCGGAACTCGCCGTCCGTGACGGTGCGCAGCCCCACCTCCTCCTGCATCCTCACGACCTCGCGGATCGCGTCGTCCTCGACGGCGCGCAGCTCCTCGTCGTCGAGCCTGCCGTCAGCGTGCGCGGCCCGTGCGTCGAGCAGCCGCTGCGGGCGCAGCAGGCTGCCGACATGGTCGGCGCGGAACGGGGGTGTGTCTCGCATGCTCACTCGGTCACCTCCGGATCAGCTCGTCGAGGTCCGGCTGCTTCTCGATGTAGCCGTACTTCTCGCTGAGCTCCGACAGCAACTGGATGGTGTCCTCGTGCAGGTCCGCCTCCCAGCTCGGCAGGTTGATCTTCTGCGCGGCGTCCTTCGGGATCTGCGTGTACTCGGAGAGCACGGCGCGGACCGCGTCGGGGTTCTGCTGGCTGTACTCGAGTGACTTCTCCATCGCCGCCTTGAAGCGATCGACGAGCTCGGGCTTGGAGCCGATCAGCTCCTTCGAGGCGAAGTACGTTGCCACGGTCAGGTTCGGCGCTGTCGCCGCGTAGAAGGGATCGATCCCCTTCATGCCCGCGGCCTTGCCCTGCGAGACGAACGGCTCGACCGCGCACGCGCCGTCGACCCGGCCCTTCTCGAGCGCGGCGACCATCTCGGGGAACGGGATCTCCGTGTACTTCAGCTTGGAGACGTCGACGCCCTTTTCCTCGAGCGTGTGGTTGATCGTGACGCCGCAGATGTTGTTGAGCGTGTTGACGGCGATCGTCTTGCCCTCGAGGTCCTTGGGCGACTTCACGGGACCGTCCTCGGCCACGAGCAGGTCGGCCCACGGCTTGGACAGGTCGGGCCCGCCCAGCACGCCCTGGGAGACGATCTGCACCGGCAGCCCCTTCGAGGAGGCGATCAGCAGCGAGATCGTGTTCGAGAAGCCGATGTCGAAGTCGCCGCTCACCACGGCCGGCGTGATCGCCGCGCCGCCCTCCGCGAACTTCGGCTCGAGCTCGATCCCCTCCTCCTTGAAGAACCCCTGCTTCATGCCGACGAACACCGGCGCCACGTCGGCGATCGGGATCAGCCCGATCTTGACCTTCTCGGGCTTCTCCGGGGTGCCGCCGCCCCCGCCGGAGCCGCCGTCATCCCCGCACCCGGTCGCGACCAGCACGGTCGCCGCCAGCATCGCGAGCGCCGCTGTCAGGCGTCGCAGCATCCTCGCCTCCCCCTCCCGTCGTTTGCTCCCGCTTGATCAGCCGGTACACGTGCGCCCGCAGGCGCGCGAACTCCGGCAGCTCCTTCGTGTCGACCTGGTCGCGCGGGTGCGGCAGGTCGACGTCCAGCACCTCACGCACCTCCGTCGGCGATGGGGTGAGCACGATGATCCGGTCGGCCATGTAGACCGACTCGTCGATGTCGTGGGTCACGAACAGCACGGTCACGCCGTACTTCTCGCGGATGCGCAGGACGAGGTCCTCGAGGTCGCCGCGGGTCTGCGCGTCGACCGAGGCGAACGGCTCGTCCATGAGCAGGATCTCCGGCTGGTAGGCGAGCGCCCGCGCGATCGCCACCCGCTGCTGCATGCCGCCCGACAGCTCCCACGGATAGCGGTCGATGAACCGGGTCAGGCCGACCGCCTCGACCGCCTCCTCGACGAGCCGCGTCGTCTCCCCCTTGCCGAGCTTCTTGTGGCGCAGCGGCAGCGTGACGTTCCCGCGCACCGACATCCACGGAAGCAGCGAGCGCGAGTACTCCTGGAAGACCAGCGCCATCTCCGGCGGCGGCTCCGTCACGCGGCGGCCGCGCAGCTCCACGGTCCCCGTGCTGGGCGCCAGCAGCCCCGACATGCACTTGAGCAGCGTCGTCTTGCCGCAGCCCGAGGGGCCGACGACGCAGACGAACTCCTTCTCGGAGACCGTGAAGCCGATCGAGCCGATCGCGTGGGTGGCGCTCTCGCCCTCCCCGTACGTCTTGCCCAGCTGTGAGACCTCGAGCATCGTCCTCCTCGCTCAGCCCAGTGCGCTCGCCCGCGCGCCGCGGTGCCACGCCAGCACCCGGTGCTCGGCGAGCATGAAGATCAGGTTCAGCGCGTAGCCGAGCAGCCCGAGCAGCAGGATCCCGGCCCACATCTCCGGGATCGCGAACGAGCGCTGCGACTGCAGCACGAAGAAGCCGATCCCGTTGGTGCTCGCGACCATCTCGGAGATGACCATCAGGATCAGCGCCAGCGACAGGCTGGTCCGCATCCCGGCGAAGATCTGCGGGCTCGCCGCCGGCAGCACGATCCGCCACAGCCGGTCCCGCCCGGACACGCCGTAGGAGCGCGCCGTCTCGCGCAACGTCGGGTCGATGCCCGTGACGCCGTCGATCGTGTTCAGCAGCACCGGCCAGAGGCACACGAACGCGATCAGGAACACCTTGCCGGCGTTGCCGACGCCGAGGACGACGATCGCGAACGGCAGCAGCGCGGGCGGCGGGATCGCGCGCAGGAACTCCACGATCGGCGAGGTGGCCCGGCGCAGCAGCGGGGAGAGCCCGAGCGGGATCCCGACGGCCACGGCGACGATGCACGCGATCGCGTAGCCCAGGAACAGCCGTTCGAGGCTCGGCAGCACGTCCGAGCCGACGCGGTCGAACAGCCACAGCTCCTGGAACTTCTGCAGGATGTCCGTGAGCGGCGGGAAGTAGAACGTGTCGCTCGACGCCGACCACACGGCCCAGATGACGAGCAGCGCGATCGGGACGGCGATCTCCAGCGCCGGTGCGACCACGCGCCTCACGCCGCCATCCCCCGCTGCGACGGGTGCCAGTGCAGGACGCGCTGCTCGCCGCGCGTGGCGAGGATGTTCAGCGCCCAGCCGAGCATGCCGGTGGCGATGATCAGCGCGTACATCACGTCGATCGCGCCGCCGGACTGGGCCACGCTGATCGATCGTCCGAGGCCGGCCGAGCCGATCACCAGCTCGGCGGTGACGGCGAGGATCAGCGCGACCGCGGAGGAGATCCGCACGCCCGTCGCGATGTACGGCACCGCCGACGGCAGCCGGATGCGCCACAGCCGCTCGAGCCGGCCGAGGCCGAACGAGCGCGCGGTGTCGGTGACGACCGGATCGACGTCCTGGACGCCGTAGAGCGTCTGCACGAACAACGGCCAGAACGAGGCGAAGAGGGCGAGGAAGACCTTGCTCTCCAGCCCGGTGCCGTAGACGAGCACCGCGAGCGGGATCAGCGCGACCGAGGGGATCGGGCGCAGGAACTCGATCGGCACGCGCAGCGCGCGGTAGGCGAGCCGGCTCGAGCCCACGAGGATGCCGGCCGGCACGGCGAGGAGGATCGCCAGGCCGAGGCCGAGCGCCCAGCCCTGCAGCGTGTTCGCGACGGCGCTCCAGAAGTCCCCCGTGCCGAGCTGGCGCACGAGCTCCGCGACGGTCTCGCTCATCGGCGGGAAGCTCGTGTCCGACAGCAGCCCGGCGCGCACGGCCAGCTCCCAGAGCGCCAGCGCGCAGGCGACCGCCACGAGCGGCGGACCCCATGCTGCCGCCCTACGCCTCCCCTTGGAATTGTCGTTCGCATGTCGAACGATCATTCGCAGTACGTACACTACCCACTCATGGCCGTCATCGCTCCACTCGATGAGTCGGTCGGCGAGCTCGTCCGCGACGGGGACGTCGTGGCCATGGAGGGCTTCACGCATCTGATCCCGTTCGCGGCCGCGCACGAGCTGATCCGCCAGGGCAGGCAGGAGCTCACGCTGGTGCGCATGACGCCCGATCTCGTGTTCGACCAGCTGATCGGCGCCGGCTGCGCGAAGGCGCTCGTGTTCTCGTGGGGAGGCAACCCGGGGGTGGGCTCCCTGCACCGCTTCCGCGACGCCGTCGAGCACGGCTGGCCGCATCCCCTCGCGCTCGAGGAGCACAGCCACGCCGGCATGGCCAACCGCTACGTGGCGGGGGCATCCGGGCTGCCGTTCGCGGTCCTGCGCGGCTACGTCGGCACCGACCTGCCGGCGCACACGCCGACGATCAGGCGGATCGCCTGCCCGTTCACCGGCGAGGAGCTGACCGCGGTCTCGGCGCTGCGCCCAGACGTGGCGATCGTGCACGCGCAGCGCGCCGACCGCGACGGCAACGTGCAGCTGTGGGGGATCACCGGCGTCCAGAAGGAGGCGGTGCTGGCCGCCGAGCGCTCGCTCGTCACCGTCGAGGAGGTCGTCGAGCGGCTCGATCCGCGGCCGGACGCGATCGTGCTCCCGAGCTGGGCCGTCACGCGCGTGTCGGTCGTGCCCGAGGGCGCGCGGCCGTCGTATGCCCTCGGCTACTACGACCGCGACAACGACGCCTACCGCGCGTGGGACGCGATCGGCCGCGACCGCGAGGCGTTCGCGCGCTGGGTGCAGGACCTGGTGGGGGCCGGGAGCCCGGTGTGAGCGTCACGCCCGACGACCGGATGACGGTCGCGGCGGCGCGGGCGCTGCGCGACGGCGACGTCTGCTTCGTCGGCATCGGCCTGCCGAGCACCGCCGCGAACCTCGCGCGGCGCACGCACGCGCCGGGGCTCGTGCTCGTCTACGAGTCCGGGACGATCGGCGCCAAGCCGACGCGGCTGCCGCTGTCGATCGGCGACGGCGAGCTGGCCACCACCGCGGACGCGGTCGTGGGCGTGCCGGAGATCTTCAACTACTGGCTGCAGCCCGGCCGCATCGACGTCGGCTTCCTCGGCGCGGCCCAGATCGACCGCTTCGCCAACATCAACACGACGGTCGTCGGGGGGAGCTACCAGGACCCGAAGGTCCGGCTTCCCGGCGCCGGCGGCGCGCCGGAGATCGCGGCCTCCTGCGGCGAGGTGATCGTGATCGTCCGACAGAGCCCGCGGACGTTCGTCGAGCGGGTCGACTTCGTCACGAGCGTCGGCTACGGCGCCGGCCGCGGCGACCGCGAGCGGCTCGGCCTGCCCGGGCGCGGCCCGGTGAAGGTCATCACCGATCTGGGCGTGCTCGAGCCCGACCCGGAGACGTGCGAGCTCACGCTCACCGCCCTCCACGAAGGGGTGAGCGTCGAGGACGCGCGGGCTGCGACGGGCTGGGACCTGCGCGTCGCGGCCGAGGTCGTGGCGACGCCGGAGCCGTCCGACGCCGACCTGGCCGCGCTGCGCGAGCTGGCCTCGGTCTAGCCGGCGACGCGCACCGGCGCGCCCGCGGCGCCCCGGTAGAGCGCGCGGTAGGTGCCGGGCTGGGTCACGGCGGCGCGGTACGCGCCGTCGTGGATGCGGGTCTCGATCACGTCGACCCACTTCGGGCCGCGGCGGACCTGGATCCGCACGCGCTCGCCGTCGCGGGCGGGCATGACCGTGCCGGCCACGGAGGCGATCGCGCGGAAGCGGGTCATGCGGGCGCCCGGCGTCACGCCGCCGGTGCCTTCACCCGCCGCGCGCTGCGGCGGCTGCTCGGCCGGGGTCTCCTCGGCCGGCGGCTTCTTCTTGGTCGCGATCGCCGTGTAGTAGCCCCACGTGTCGTAGAGGCCGAAGCGCGCGCGCAGCGTCGCGCCCGTCACGCGGGTCGTGCCGCGCGAGCCGACGACGTCGGCGGCCACCACGCGCGGCGAGGCGCCGCGGCGGATGACCTTCACGCCGCGGAAGGAGCCCTTGACGAGGCCCGAGAGCTTGCGGGCGGCGACGCCCATCGACATCTGCACGCGCCAGCGGTGCCGCGGCGAGACGCTGTCGTAGGGATCCTCGACGGAGCGCAGCCAGGGCTGCGGCGGCCCGCCGAAGGAGTTCTCGTTGTTCTCCGTGCGCCCGCCCGAGGTGGAGAAGAAGTACGTGGTGACCGGCCGGCCCTGGTAGGTCACGACCTGGCGCGCGGTCTCAGCGACGGCCTGGTTGGTGGTCGGCTGCTCGACGCCGATGCCGCCGTAGACCTGCGAGCGGGTGTCGGGGTAGTGCTCGAAGCCGACGCCGCCCTTGGTGGAGGTGATCGCGTAGGTGCGGGCGGCGACGGCCTGCGCCTTGAGCGCCTCGAGCGGCCAGGAGGCCGGGGACTCCACGGGCACGACGCCCTGGACGTAGGCGTCCAGGGCCACGGCGTTGATGGCGTTGACGCCGAACGCGCCGGGCCGCAGCTCGAGGATGCCGCGGTAGGCGCCGCCGGTGCGGCCGTTCAGCGCGCGGCCCTTGAGCACGATGCCGTCCGCGCCGCCGTCGATCTGCAGCGGGGCGGAGTAGGTGCCGAGCTTCTTGCCGCTCGCCGACTGCAGGTCGACCTGGTCGAACGTGCGCCGCACGACGCGGTAGCTCTTGGCCGGGTCGAGCCTGCGCGTGCCTGCGCGCTCCGCGCTCGTGATCGCGGCCGCGCCGCTGGTGGACTGCAGCAGCACGCGCACGACGCGGCTGGACTCGACCGCGCCGAGGCTCGTCCCCGAGTAGTAGTGGCCGAGGATGGTGCGGTAGTCGGCGCCCTGCTTGGCGTAGCCCATCGCCCCGTACTGGCTCATGCCGACGCCGTGGCCGAAGCCGGCGCCGCGGATGGTGAAGCGCGACGCCGCCTGGGCGCTCGCGGCGCCCACCAGGAGGGTGAGCGCGGTCAGGACGAGAATGCGGTGAATGCGGTGCATCGCTGGTCTAAGCGTCGGCGGTACCGATCGCGTACGTTAGCCCGACACGTGGCCGGGATAGAAGTTGCGGGATGAGCGAACGCAAGGCGTCTGATCTCTTCGTCGAGTGCCTCGAGGCCGAGGGCGTCAAGTACGTATTCGGCATCCCGGGCGAGGAGACGCTGGATCTCAACGAGTCGCTCGAGCGATCGAGCGTGGAGTTCATCCCCGTCCGTCACGAGCAGGGCGGTGCGTACATGGCCGACATGTACGGGCGCCTCACCCGCCGGGCGGGCGTCTGCCTCGGCACGCTCGGGCCGGGCGCGACGAACCTGATCACCGCCGTCGCCGACGCGTTCCTGGACCGCTCGCCGCTCGTGGCCATCACGGGCCAGGGCGACCTCGAGCGCATGCACAAGGAGTCGCACCAGTTCATCGACGTGGTCTCGATGTTCAAGCCCGTGACGAAGTGGAACGCGCGCCTGACGAGCCCGCGGATCATCCCCGAGACCGTGCGCAAGGCGTTCAAGGTCGCGCAGGCCCAGAAGCCGGGCCCGACCCATCTCGAGCTCCCCGAGGACGTCATGGCGGCGATGGTCGACGCCGAGCCGCTGCCCGCGCGCACCACGCTGCGCCGCCCCGAGCCGAGCGCGCAGGAGCTGCTCAAGGCGGCCGAGGTCATCCGCGGCGCGATCAACCCGGTCGTGCTGGCGGGCAACGGCGTCGCCCGCGTCGGCGCGGCGCCCGCGCTGCGCGAGTTCGCGCGCGCCACCGGGATCGGCGTGGCGGAGACGTTCATGGGCAAGGGCCTGCTCTCCTTCGAGGACCCGCGCCACCTCGGCACCGTCGGGCTGCAGTCGCGCGACTACTCGCTGGCGGGCTTCGAGGACGCCGACGTGGTGATCACCGTCGGCTACGACCTCGTCGAGCACTCGCCCGAGCACTGGAACCCCAAGGGCGACAAGACGATCGTCTGCATCGACACCGTCGCGCCCGAGGTCGACGCGCACTACATCACCGAGGTCGACCTCGTCGGCGACCTCTACCACATCCTCAGCCGCCTGGCCGAGGAGCTGCGCGACGCCCCGCACCAGACGCCGCACTCGCGCCTGAACGACATCATCCTCGGGCGCTTCGAGGCGGCCAAGGAGGACGGCTCGTTCCCGATGCAGCCGCCGCGGGCGCTGTGGGACATCCGCCAGGCGCTGCGCCCGCAGGACATCCTCGTCTCCGACGTCGGCCTGCACAAGCTGTGGATCTCGCGCATGTTCCCGGCCCGCGAGCCCAACACGGTGTTCATCGCCAACGGCCTCGCCGGCATGGGCATCGCGCTGCCGACGGCGATCGCGGCCAAGCTCGTGCACCCCGACCGCCACGTGGTCACCGTCAACGGCGACGGCGGCTTCCTGATGAACGTGCAGGAGCTCGAGACCGCCGTCCGCCTGCGCACGCCGGTGGTCAACGTGATCTGGGAGAACCACCAGTACGGCTCGATCGTCTGGAAGCAGGACAAGAAGTTCGGCCGCCACTTCGGCGTGGACTTCACGAACCCCGACTTCGTCAAGCTCGCCGACGCGTTCGGCATGCCCGCGTGGCGGTGCGAGGGTCCCGACGACCTCTCGCGCCACCTGCGCCACGCGCTCACCCTCGACCTCCCGTCCCTGATCGTCGTCCCGATCGACTACTCGATCGACGTGGCGATCTCGGAGGAACTTGGAACGGAGACTGTGTCTGCATGAGTGCCACCGCTGAGAAGTCCGCCATCGATTCCGTCCCGACGCAGCTGTTCATCGGCGGCGAGTGGCGCGACGCCTCGGGCGGCGCCACGCTGGACGTCGAGGACCCCTCGACGGGCGAGTCGATCGCCTCCGTCGCGGACGCCACGCCCGACGACGCCAAGGCCGCGCTCGACGCCTGCGTCGCCGTCCAGGCCGAGTGGGCGGCCCACCCGCCGCGCGAGCGCGGGGAGATCCTGCGCCGCGCGTGGGAGACGATCACCGAGCGCGCCGACGACCTCGCGATGGTCATGACGCTCGAGATGGGCAAGCCGCTGGCGGAGTCCAAGGCGGAGATCACCTACGCCTCGGAGTTCTTCCGCTGGTTCGCCGAGGAGGCCGTGCGCATCGAGGGCCGCTTCGCGACCGCGCCCAACGGCGTCGGGCGGCTGATCACGATGCGCCAGCCCGTCGGGCCCTGCTACGCGATCACGCCGTGGAACTTCCCGATGGCGATGGGAACGCGCAAGATCGGGCCGGCGATCGCCGCGGGCTGCACGATGGTCATCAAGCCCGCGCAGCAGACCCCGCTGTCGATGTACGCGCTGGCGCAGATCCTGGAGGAGGCCGGGCTGCCGGCCGGGGTGCTCAACGTCGTCACCTCGAGCTCCTCCAGCGATGTCTCGAAGCCGATCATCGGCGACCCGCGCCTGCGCAAGCTGACCTTCACGGGCTCGACCGAGGTCGGCCGCAAGCTCGTCGAGCAGTCGGCCGAGGGCCTGCTGCGGACCTCGATGGAGCTCGGCGGCAACGCGCCGTTCCTCGTCTTCGAGGACGCCGACGTCGACGCGGCGGTCGAGGGCGCGCTGATCGCCAAGATGCGCAACATCGGCGAGGCGTGCACGGCGGCCAACCGCTTCCACGTGCACGACGCGGTGCGCGACGAGTTCACGGAGAAGCTCGCCGGGAAGATGGGCGCGATGAAGATCGGGCGCGGCGTCGACGAGGGCGTCGAGGTCGGTCCGCTGATCGACGCCGACCAGCGCGGCAAGGTCGCCGAGCTCGTCGAGGACGCCACGGGCAAGGGCGCCGACGTGGTCGTCGGCGGCTCTGCCGGCGACGGCCCGGGCTACTTCTACGAGCCGACGGTGCTCGGCGGCGTGCCCGAGGACGCGCGGCTGCTCAAGGAGGAGATCTTCGGCCCGGTCGCGCCGGTGAGCGGCTTCTCCGACGAGGAGCAGGCGGTCGCGGCCGCCAACGACACGGAGTTCGGGCTCGTCTCCTACGTCTACACCTCCGACGTCAAGCGCGCGTTCCGCGTCTGCGAGGCGCTCGAGACCGGCATGATCGGCCTCAACCAGGGGCTGGTGTCCAACCCGGCGGCGCCGTTCGGCGGGGTCAAGGCGTCGGGCTTCGGCCGCGAGGGCGGCGCCGAGGGCATCCACGAGTACCTCGAGATCAAGTACGTCGCGATGGCCCTCTGAAGCCCGGCCGGATGCCGGCCTCACCATCAGAAGGCTGGCCGGATGCCCGCCTGGGGAACACTGTCGAGCCGCTCGAACTGGTTCGCCGCTGGTACGACGAGGCGGTGGCGGAAGGGCTCTTCGAGCCGGACGCGATGGCGCTCGCCACCGCATCGCCCGACGGCATGCCGTCGGTGCGGATCGTGCTGCTCAAGGGCATCGACGAGCGCGGGCTGCGCTTCTTCACCAACTACGGCTCGCGCAAGGGGCGCGAGCTGGATGCCAACCCGCGGGCGGCGGTGACGATCCATTGGGCGACGATGCATCGAGCGGTGCGCGCGGAGGGCGCCGTCGAACGGCTCACCGAGGAGGAGTCGGATGCGTACTTCGCCTCGCGCGGGCGGGAGTCGCGGCTCGGCGCCTGGGCGTCGCGGCAGGGGAGGCCGATCCCGGATCGGTCGACGCTCGAGGCCGCGTTCGCCTCGGCTTCGGAGCTCTACCCGGGCGACGATGTGCCGCGGCCGGAGTACTGGGGCGGCTACCGGCTCGTGCCCGAGGCGGTCGAGCTCTGGCAGGGCCGCCCGAACCGGCTCCACGACCGCGAGCACTTCCTGCGTCAGCCCGACGGCTCGTGGCGCTCGGAGCGCCTCTCGCCGTAGTGGACGGCGTCGAGGTCACGGACCGCGGGCCCTGGCTCGGCGGGCCGCTCGACGTCGACGGGCTGGCGATGGACGCCGTCGCCTCGGCGCTGCTGGCCGCGGCGGAGCTCGCCGCTGGGCGCGGCCTCGGCCGGCCCGTGGTGTCGCTGTCGGCCGAGCACGTGGCGCTGAGCTTCACCTCCGAGCGGCATGCGCGCCGCGGCGGTGCGCCGGCCGGCGCGGGGTTCGCGCCGTTGTCGCGGATGGTGCGGTGTGCCGGTGGCGGCTGGGCGCGGACGCACGCCAACTACCCGCATCACGAGGCGGCGCTGCGCCGTGCACTGGGCATCGAGGAAGACCCGGCGGAGCTCGAGGCCGCGCGCGCGGTCGCTGAGCGCGGTAGAGCTCGAGACCGCGGTGGTGGAGGCCGGTGGGTGCGCCGCGGCTCTGCGAACGGAGTCCGAGTGGGCCGAGCATCCTGCGGGCGCCGCCGTTCTGAACGGCGGGCACGTACGGGGGGTGGTTCCGGGCCCGGCCGGGCGGGCCACCCCCGGCCGCGTCGAGTCGGCAGTTGTTCGGCCTGAGGCCGAACAACTCCGGGTTCGAGGTGGCGCGAGCGCGGTTCGGCCGGCTTCGGGGGTGCGGGTGCTCGACCTCACCCGGGTGATCGCGGGACCGGTGGCCGGGCGGACGCTGGCGGCGTTGGGGGCGGAGGTGCTGCGGGTCGACCCGCCGGGGCTGCCCGAGCTGCCCGCGGCGCACCTCGACACGGGGCCGGGCAAGCGCAGCGCGCTGCTCGACCTCGCCGACGCGGAGCGGCGCGACGCGCTGCTGGCCGGGGCCGACGTGCTGCTGACGGGGTACCGGCCCGGTGCGCTCGACCGCTTCGAGCTGCTGGAGCGACACCCGCACCTGATCTGCGTGTCGCTCAGCGCGTGGGGGCACGAGGGGCCGTGGGCGCAGCGGCGCGGGTTCGACTCGCTCGTGCAGGTCGCGAGCGGGATCGCCGCGGCCTGCGCCGCGCCGGACGGCACTCCGGGCGTGCTGCCCGCGCAGGCGCTGGACCACGGCACGGGGCACCTGATGGCCGCCGCCGTGCTGCGCGGCCTGGCCGCTCGCGAGCGCGGCGAGCCCGCCGGCGTCGCGCGGCTCTCGCTCGCGCGCACCGCCGCCGAGCTGCTCTCCCGGCCGCGCTGCCGCCGCCCCCGCGCGGCCGGCCGACCCCGCCCGCTTCCGCGTGGCGTTCGGCGACGTCGAGCTGATCGCGCCGCCCGGCGCGCTCGACGGCGTCCCGCTCGCGTGGGCCCACGGCCCGCGCCCGTTCGGCGGCGACGCACCCGCGTGGCCGCCGCGAGGAGACGATTGATCGCGCTCAGCGCGATGAATCGTCTCGTCGAAGCACGAGCAGCGCGAAGCCGATCGTGTCGCGGCCGCCGGGGGCGAGCAGACGCTCGCGGGCGCGGGCGATCCAGTCGCGCACGCCGTCGGCCTCGGGGTGGGCGCGGGCGTATGCGTCGCCGTTGGCGATCAGCGTCCACTCGTAGTCCTCCCAGTCGCGCTGGGTGCTGGTGGCGACCCAGACCGGCTCGAGGCCGGCCGTGCCGCCCGGCGCGCAGGAGGCCCTCGTAGGAGGGCAGCTCGTCGGGGCTCGCGCCGCCGAGCGCCTCGAGGAAGGCCGGATCGGGCTCGCGCTGCCAGAAGCCGTCGGCGAGCAGGACGGCGCCGCCGGGCCTCGTCCACGCCGCCAGCCGCTCGAGCGCGGGCTCGAGCCCGCCGAGCGCGTGCGAGGAGCCGAGGCAGCACGCCGCGGCGAACCGGCCCTCGGGCTCGCGCGCCCTGCCGCACCGCGAACTCCAGCCCGGCGCCCGGGACGCGCTCGGCGGCGCGCCGCCGCGCCTGCTCGATCACGATCGGCGACGTGTCGACGCCGAGGCCGCCGGCGCCCGTGCGCTCCGCGATCCGCACGAGCAGCTCGCCCGGCCCGCAGCCGATGTCGAGCACGCGGTCGCCGGGGCCGAGCCCGAGCCGGTCGATCGCCTCGTCGATGCGCGCGACGTCGAGCGGGTTGTGGAACGGCCGGTCGCCGTGGGTGATCGCGGAGATCCGGTCGCGGTCCATCGGCGCGGACGGTACCGTCGCGCCATGGCGAGCGTGCTGGGCGTCGCCCTGCCGGAGGGGATCGAGTGGGGCGTGTGCTCCGCGACGCCGCGACGGGCGACGTGCTCGGCGCCGCCGGGGCCGACCGGGTGCTGCCCGCGGCCAGCTTGGGCAAGCTGCTCCTGCTCGTCGAGGTCGCCCGCTCGCTCGATCTCGCCGAGCCGCTGACCCGCCTCCCGGAGGACGCGGTCGCCGACTCGGGCCTCTGGCAGCACCTCGCCGTCGACACGCTCGCCGCGGGCGACCTCGCGGCGCTCGTCGGCGCGGTCAGCGACAACCTCGCGACGAACGTGCTGCTGCGGCGCGTCGGCCTCGAAGCCGTGGTGGCGTCCGCCTTCGGACTCGACCCGCTCGCGCACGCGCTACCGGACCGCGGCCTGCAGCTGCGTCACAAGACCGGCGCCGACGCCGGGGTGCGCGCCGACGCCGGGCTGCTCGGCGGCCTCGCCTACGCCGTGCTCGCCCGCTTCGACGACGCGCGCCGCGACGAGGTGCTCGGGGTCATGCGGTCGCTCGGGGCCGCGCTGCGCGCTCAGAGCGGCTCGGCGATGCAGGCGGTGCCGACGCGCTCGAACCCGAGCCGGGCGTAGATCCGCGCCACGTCGGCGTCCTCGGCCTCGATGAAGACCACCTCCGCGCCGCGCTCGCGCGCGTCCTGCACCAGCCGGGCCGTCACGAGCGCGGCGAGCCCGCGACGGCGCGCGGCGGGCAGCGTCGCGACGCCCACGATCGCGGTCACCTCGCCGACGGGCTGGTGGCTGCCGCCCGCGAGCACGCCGCCGTCGTCCTCCGCCACGGCGGGCTGCGTGAGGCCGTTGCGGATGCGGTCGCTCAGGAAGCCGAGCTCGACGGCGGACTGCCCGACCGCCGAGGAGTCGCGCTCGGCCGGGCCTGCGTCGCCGACGGCGGTGCCCGGGTTCGCGAAGCCGATGTGCTGGACCGCGCCCGAGGCGGCGAGCGCGGGGTCACCGGGCGCGAGCATGCGGACGTGGACGCCGTCCGGCGGGTCCGGCGTGCGCCAGCGCCCGGCGCCGAGCACCATCAGCGGGACGTCCTTGACCCGCAGCCGCGATGCGACCGCGACCTCGCGCAGGCCGGGTGTGACCTCGTGGATCCACTCGAGCGCCTCGGGCACGCCGAGGTCGCGCTGGCGCGCGCGCACGGCCGCGACGTCGTCCAGGCCCGGCACGCCCGCGCCCGGGATCGGCCGCGCGTAGTAGGGCCAGCCCGGCCCCTCCTTGACGAACAGCCGCAGCGCCCCGTGGTCCTCGACGCGCGACGCCGCCCTGGGGACGGCGTCGCAGTACGCGTCGATGCGCTCGAGCAGAAGACTCAGCTGGTGGCCTTCGAGCCCGCGGCGATCTTGCGCAGGTCGAGCGCCTTGTCGAGCGTCTCCTCGTCGACGCCGTGCTCGCGCGCGACCTCGCGCAGCGTGCGCCCGCTCTTGGAGGCGTCCTTGACGATCTCGGTCGCCCTGTCGTAGCCGATGAACGGGTTGAGCGCCGTGGCGACGGCGAGCGTGCCCTCGGCGGAGCGCTCGCAGCCCTCGAGGTTGGCCTCGATGCCCTCGACGCACTTCTCCGCGAACAGCACGCTGGTGCTCGACAGCAGGTGGATCGACTGGAGGAGATTGCGGGCGATCAGCGGGATCCGCACGTTGAGCTCGAACTGGCCCTGGAGGCCGCCGACCGTGATCGCGGTGTCGTTGCCGATGACCTGTGCGCTCACCTGCAGGACGACCTCGGGGATGACCGGATTGACCTTGCCCGGCATGATCGAGGAGCCCTTCTGCAGCTCGGGCAGGAACAGCTCGCCGATGCCGGCGCGCGGGCCGGAGCCCATCAGCGCGAGGTCGTTGGCGATCTTGGTCAGCGAGACGGCGATCACCTTCAGCGCGCCCGAGAGCTCGACGAGCGCGTCGCGGTTGCCCTGGGCCTCGAAGGGGTCCTCGGGGGCGCGGATCTCCAGGCCGGTCGCGCCCGCGAGCAGCCCGCGGACCTTCTCCGCGAAGTCCGCGTGCGTGTTGAGGCCGGTGCCGGTCGCGGTGCCGCCGAGCGGGATCTGCCCGACCCGCGGGAGCGCGTCGGCCACCCGCGCGCGGCCGAGCCGGATCTGCGCGGCGTAGCCCGCGAACTCCTGGCCGAGCGTGACCGGCACGGCGTCCATCAGGTGCGTGCGGCCCGCCTTGACGATGTCCTCGAACTCCTCGGCCTTGGCGGCAAACGCCTGCTCGAGCCGCTCGAGCGCCGGCAGCAGCGTGTTGGTCGCCTCGTCGAGCGCGGCCAGGTGCACGGCGCTGGGGAAGACGTCGTTGGAGGACTGCCCCATGTTCACGTGGTCGTTGGGGTGCGCTCCTTCGCCCGCGAGGGTGGCGATGACCTCGTTGGCGTTCATGTTCGACGAGGTGCCCGAGCCGGTCTGGAAGACGTCGATCGGGAACTGCGCGTCGTGCTTGCCCTCCGCGATCTCGTCACCGGCGGCCGCGATCCGCTGCGCGAGCTCGGAGTCGAGCAGGCCGAGCTCGGCGTTCGCCCGCGCCGCGGCGCCCTTCACGCGGCCGAGCCAGCGCACCACGGCGACGGGCACGCGCTCCCCCGAGACGGGGAAGTTGTCGACGGCCTTGCGGGTCTCGCCGCCCCACAGCTCCTGGGGCGTGTCTTGAACGCTCATTCGTCCTCCGGTTCAGGTTGCGCCCCTGAACGCTAGCGCTGCGCCTGGAGCCGCACTGACGAGCGCTCAGGCGCGCGCGGTGAAGCGGACGTTCTTCGACACGCAGTCGAACGGCGCCCGGGTCTTCGGCTTGACGCGCACATCGGCCGCGGAGCGCGAGCGGTTGAGCGCTCAGTCCGAAGCGGCGACGGGCGTGACGTCGTGCGGGTGCATCGGCTTGTTGCAGTGCCCGCACACGAGCACCGGGTCGGCCAGCTCCCCGCAGGAGTGGTGCAGCTCGACGGGCGGCGACGCGTTGTTGAGGTGCTCGTCGCCCCAGCGCATGATCGCGACGATCGCCGGATACAGCGCGCGGCCGGTCTCCGTCAGCCGGTACTCGAAGCGCTCGGGCTCCTCCTGGTAGCGCCGGCGCTCGAGGATGCCCGCGCCGACGAGCGTCTGCAGCCGGTTGGAGAGGATGTTGCGCGCGATCCCGAGATTGCGCTGCATGTCCGAGAAGCGGCGGACCCCGTAGAAGGACTCGCGGAGGATCAGGAAGGTCCAGCGCTCGCCGAGTACGTCCATCGCGCGCCCGACAGAGCACTCGTCCGGCCTTGAGAGCTCGTACATCGCGTCAGACGGTAGCGGGCCGGGTGGCCGGGGCCGTCATCCGCAGAAGGCCTTGAGCTCGCGCGCCAGCCCGACGGGATCGTCGTAGGCCATCAGGAATCCGGTGCCCTCCAGGACGCGCAATTGCGCGTGAGGCAGCAGGTCGAGCGCCTCCTCGGCGATCGCGAGCGGATGCATGCGGTCCTCGTCGGCCCACAGCAGCAGCGTCGGGGCCTCGATCAGCCGGTAGGCGTCGAGCAGGTCGCGCTGCGCGCCCGTGGGCCAGCGGCGCGCCGCGCGCGCCCACGCCCGCGCGCGGTTCGCGTTGCCCCCGACGCCCGCGAACGCGTGCCGGACGAGGTCGCGCGCCGCGGGGTTCTGGCGGGCGGTCAGCTTCTCGCCGACCGGCGGGCGGAAGGCGATCCGGCCCGCGTGCGAGACGAGCCGGTCCAGGCCGGGCACGGCCGCCGCGCGGATCGCCATGCTGGCCCCGCGCTCGAGCCGCTCGCGCTCGGGCCGCCGGTGCATCGCGTTCGGCATCAGCACCAGCCGCCCCGGGCTGAGCTGGCGCGTGACGACCGCGCGCAGGAGGATCTGCGCGCCGGCCTCGTGGCCGCCGACGAGCGGGCGCGGCCCGCACACGTCGCGGCAGAAGCCGGACATCACCTCCGCCATCCAGTCGGGCGAGTAGGGATGCCGCGGACGGTCCTCTGAGTCGCCGTGCAACGGCAGGTCGGGCAGGATCAGCCGGAAGCGGTCCGAGAGCTCCTCCACCAGCGGCTCCCACTCGCGGTGCGAGAGCAGCTTGGAGTGCAGCAGCGCCAGCGGCGGGCCCGTGCCGGCCTCGCGGTAGGCCACGCGCGCGCCGTCGTGGTGGTGGTAGAGCCGCAATTTCACGGAGGGCGAAGCTACCGTCAGAGCCCGTGCTGCGCTCCCCGCACGACCGCCGGATCTTCGCGCTCGCCGTCCCCGCGCTGGGCGCGCTCGCCGCCGAGCCGCTCTACGTGCTCGTCGACACCGCGATCGTCGGGCACCTCGGGACGACGCAGCTCGCCGCGCTGGCGATCGCCGCGACCGTGCTCACCACCGCCTTCACGATCTTCAACTTCCTCACCTACGGCACGACCGCGCACGTCGCGCGGATGCATGGGGCCGGGCGCGAGCAGGAGGCCGCGCTGGTCGGCTCGCAGGCGCTGTGGCTGAGCCTGTTCGTCGGGCTGGCGATCCTCGCGCTGGCGATCCCGTTCGCGCCGGTCGCGGTGCGGGCGATGGGCGGGCAGGGAGAGGTGGCCGACGAGGCCGTGCTCTACCTGCGCCTCGCCGCGCTCGGCGCGCCGTTCTTCATGCTCTCGACGGCGGGCCAGGGCTACCTGCGCGGGATCTCCGACCTGCGCACGCCGCTGAAGATCCTCGTCGCCGCGCACGCCGTCAACGTCGTGCTCGAGGTGCTGTTCGTCTACGGCTTCGGCTGGGGGCTGGCGGGCTCCGCGTGGGGCACGGTGATCGCGCAGGCCGGGATGGGGGCGGCGTTCGTCGCGGTGCAGCGGCGCGCCGGCTGGCAGCGCCCGCAGTGGGAGCGGATCCGCCCGCTGATGCGGATCGGCTCGCACATCGCCGTGCGCACGACGGCGCTGCTCGGCTCGTTCCTGGTCGCCTCCGCCGTGCTCGCCCGCGTCGGGCCCGAGCAGCTCGCCGCGCACCAGATCGCGTTCCAGCTGTTCGTCTTCCTCGCGCTGGTGCTCGACGCGCTGGCGATCGCCGGCCAGGTGATGGTCGGCGGCATGCTCGGCGCCGGCGACGCCGCGGGAGCGCGCGCGGCGTCGCTGCGGATGATCGGCTGGTCCGTGCTCGCCGGCGCGCTGTTCGGGCTCGTGCTGCTCGCACTCGGCGACGTGATCCCGCACGCGTTCACCGGGGACGAGGCCGTGGTCGCCCAGGCGCAGGAGATCTGGTGGATCTTCGCGTTGATGATGCCGGCCAACGGCGCGGTGTTCGCGCTCGACGGCATCCTCATCGGCGCCGGCGACACGCGCTTCCTGATGTGGGGGATGCTGGCCGCCTCCGCGGTCTACGTCCCGGTCGCGCTGCTCGCGCTCGACCAGGGCTGGGGGATCCGCGGCGTGTGGGCCGGGCTCGCCGGCCTGATCCTCGTCCGCCTGGCCACCTGCGGGGCGCGGTTCGCCGGCAGCCGCTGGGCGCTGACCGGCGCGGCCGTGCGGGCGTAGTACCTTGCCGCCGACATGCGCCACCGCCTCGCCATCCTCATCCTCGCCCTCGTCCTGCTCGCGCCGGCCGCCGCGCTCGCGCAGGACGGCAACCCGTTCGACGGCCAGCTGCCGCCGTCGCAGCCCACCCCGGCGCCGACGGCCGAGCCCGTCGACGACTCGAGCGACGACATCGGCACCTCGACGCTGTGGATCATCGCCGGAGGCGTCGCGGTCGCGCTGCTGCTCGTCGGCGCGTGGATCTCCCGCGACGCGCGCTCGAACCTCTCCCAGGACGAGCGCGAGCAGCTGCTCGGCTCCCACCAGCGCGACGAGGGCCCGCACAAGCACGAGCGCAAGGCCAAGGCCAAGGCGCGCGCCAAGGGCCGCGCCCAGCGCCAGGCGCGCAAGGCGCACCGCAAGAAGGCCAAGCGCTAGCCGGGCGGCGGCACCCTGCCGTGGCGCTTGAGTCCTTCCTCGACCGCCGCGATCACCGTCTCGACCACCTTCACGCGGGCGAAGCGCTTCGAGTCGCCCTCCACCACGTGCCACGGCGCCCACTCCGTCCCCGTGCGCTCGAGCATCTCCTCGATCGCCTCGCAGTAGGGCTCGCGCTTGCCGCGGTTGCGCCAGTCCTCGTCGGTCAGCTTGTACGCCTTCAGCGGGTCGCCCGCGCGCGCCTCGAAGCGCGCGAGCTGCTCCTCGTCGGAGAGGTGCAGCCACAGCTTCACGAGCACCGTGCCCTCCTCGGCGAGCATCCGCTCGAAGGCGTTGATCTCGTCGTAGGCGCGCCGCCACTCCTCCTCGGTCGCGTAGCCCTCGACGCGCTCGACGAGCACGCGCCCGTACCAGGAGCGGTCGAGGATCGCCATCCCGCCCCAGCCCGGCAGCGCCGGCCAGAACCGCCACAGCCAGTGGTGGCGCAGCTCGTCCGGCGTCGGGGCGGCGTACTGCTTGACGCGCACGTGGCGCGGGTCGAGGTTGGCCACGAGGCGCTTGATCGCGCCGCCCTTGCCGCTCGCGTCCCAGCCCTCGAGCACGACGCACAGCGGCGGCCCCAGGCGCGGGTTGCCGTCGAGCCCCGCGAGCTCGAGGCGCAGCGCCTGCATCCGCTCCTGCGCCGCCTTCAGGCGCTGCTTGGCCTCCTTCTTGGGCAGGTCGGCGGTGAGGTCGAGCTCGTCCAGGCGTCCCACGGTCACTCCTTAGGCGTGATCTCGAGCCGACGTACCCGGAACACGGCCTCCTCCCGCGCGAGCTCCGCGATCGGCTTCTGGAGACCGGCGAAGCGGCCGTCGCCGCGGTAGTCGAAGAAGCGCGCGACCTCGCCGTCGCGGTCGAGCAGGATCAGCTTCTCGCCGGTCTCGAAGCCGAGCACGCCCGTCCACTCGTAGCCGAGCGCGCGCGAGATCTCCTCGTCGGGCGTGCCCGGCGCGACGATCAGCGCGCGCGCCCAGGCGAACGGCGCGATCTCCGCCAGGACGAGGTCGGTCCCGTCCGCGCTCGCGGTCGCCACCGCGCGCGTGAAGCGCTCCGAGAGCAGGTTGTCGACCTGCACGTTGTCCTCGTCGCGCGTCAGGTAGACCGCCAGTGCGAGGCCGCCGATGAAGAGGGCGAGGGCGGCTCCCACCGCGACGAGGGCGCGCGTCATGGCGATGCAGCGTATTCCCACCGCCGTCCGGCGCCCCGCGTACGATCGCCCGCGATGAGGCTCGTCGTGGACGACCCGTTGGCGCACCGCGCGCTCGACGGGCTGCTGCGCGCCGAGGCGGCCGTGCGCCGCCGGCTCAGCGGCGACCTCGAGCGCGAGGGCCTGTCCGCGGCCGGCTTCTCCGTGCTGGTCGTGCTCATCACCGCCGGCGGCGAGCTCGAGCTGCGCACGCTGCGCCGGCGCCTGCACACCTCCAAGGCCAACGCGACGGAGATCGTGGACACGCTCGAGCGCCGCGGCCTCGTCGGCCGCCACCGGCTCGAGCACGACCGCCGCGCCGCCGCCGTCACGATCACGGATCGCGGCGAGGAGCTCGTGCAGCGGCTGTTCCCCGAGCACGCGGAGCGGGTCGCGCACGCGTTCTCACCGCTCGACGACGCCGAGAAGCGCACGCTCGCCGAGCTCTGCAGGAAGCTCGCGGCCTAGTATCAGCGGTCCGTTGGCCGCGCACCGCCCACTGCCCGAGAAGGTGTCGTTTCCCGCGCTCGAGGAGTCGATCCTCGAGCGCTGGCGCGAGCGCGACGTCTTCAAGGAGTCGATGCGCCGCCGCGAGGGCGCCGAGCCGTTCGTCTTCTACGAGGGCCCGCCGACCGCCAACGGCCGCCCGGGCTCCCACCACGTGCTCGCACGCGTCTTCAAGGACGTGTTCCCGCGCTACCAGACGATGCGCGGCCGCTACGTCGAGCGCAAGGCCGGCTGGGACTGCCACGGCCTGCCCGTCGAGATCGCGGTCGAGCAGCAGCTCGGCTTCACCTCGAAGGCCGACATCGAGCGCTACGGGATCGCGGAGTTCAACCAGAAGTGCCGCGAGTCGGTCTTCGAGTTCCTCGACGACTGGACCAGGCTGACCGAGCGGATCGCCTACTGGGTCGACCTCGAGCACCCCTACCGCACGCTCGACGATTCGTACATCGAGTCGGTCTGGTGGGCGCTGGCCCAGCTGTGGGAGCGCGACCTGCTCTACGAGGGCCACAAGGTCGTCCCGTACTGCCCGCGCGACGGCACCGCGCTCTCCAGCCACGAGGTCGCGCAGGGTTACAAGGACGTCGAGGACCCGTCGGTCTTCGTGAAGTTCCCCGTCGTCGACGGCGCCGGCGAGCTGCGCGAGGGCGACGTGCTGCTGATCTGGACCACGACCCCGTGGACGCTGGTCTCCAACGCCGCCGTCGCGGTCGATCCCGAGCTGTCCTACGTGCGCACGACCGACGGCTACGTGCTCGCCGAGGCGCTGGTCGAGCGGGTGCTCGGCGACGACGCGCGGGTCGCCGAGCGCTTCCACGGCCGCGACATGCTCGGCGCCCGCTACGAGCCACCGTTCCCGTTCATCCCGGGATCCGAGTACGGCGAGAAGGGCCACACGGTCCTGCCCGGCGACTTCGTCACCGCAGAGGACGGCACGGGCATCGTGCACACCGCGATCGCGTTCGGCGAGGACGACTTCCGGCTCGGAGCCGAGCAGGGGCTGGCCGTGATCAACCCGGTCCGCCCCGACGGCACCTACGACGAGCGGATCGGCCCCTACGCCGGCCGCGGGGTCAAGGAGGCCGACCCGGACCTCGTGGCCGACCTGCGCTCGCGCGGCCGGCTGCTGCGCGCCGAGGCGTACCTGCACGCCTACCCGCACTGCTGGCGCTGCGGCACGCCGCTGCTCTACTACGCCAAGCCGTCCTGGTACATCCGCACCTCGCAGCTGCGCGACCGCCTGCTGGCCGTCAACGACACGATCGACTGGTACCCGGAGCACATCAAGACCGGGCGCATGGGCAAGTGGCTGGAGAACAACGTCGACTGGGCGATCTCGCGCGAGCGCTACTGGGGCACGCCGCTGCCGATCTGGCGCTGCGAGAACGGCCACGCGACCGCGATCGGGGCCTTCCCCGAGCTCGAGCAGAGGGCCGGCCGCACGCTCGACGACCCGCACCGGCCCTACGTCGACGACTTGACGTTCCCCTGCGAGCAGTGCAACGGCGAGATGCGCCGCGTGCCCGAGGTCATCGACGTCTGGTTCGACTCCGGCGCGATGCCGTTCGCGCAGCGCCACGCGCCGTTCGAGAACCAGGAGCTGTTCGAGGCGAGCTACCCGGCCGACTACATCTGCGAGGCGATCGACCAGACGCGCGGCTGGTTCTACTCGCTGCTGGCGATCTCGACCCTGCTATTCGACCGCTCGCCCTACCGCACGTGCCTCGTGCTCGGCCACATCGCCGATCACGACGGCAAGAAGATGTCGAAGTCGCTCGGCAACATCGTCCCGCCCTGGGAGGTGCTCGAGCGCCACGGCGCGGACGCGTTCCGCTGGTACTTCCTGACCTCCAAGCAGCCCTGGGACGGCTACCTGTTCTCCGTCGACGCGGTCGGCGAGTCGCTGCGCCAGTTCCTGCTGCAGCTGTGGAACACGTATGGCTTCCACGTGCTCTACGCGAACGTCAACGGCGTCGGGCGCGACGTCGCCGCCGACCCCGCCAACGACCTCGACCGCTGGGCGCTCTCGCGGCTGGCCGCCACGGTGGAGACCGTCACAGACCGGCTCGACGCCTGGGACGCCACGCGCGCCGGCCACGCGCTCGCGGCGTTCGTCGACGATCTCTCCAACTGGTACGTGCGGCGCTCGCGCCGGCGCTTCTGGGACGGCGATCCCGCCGCCTTCGCGACCCTGCGCACCTGCCTCGTGACGGTCTCCCGTCTGCTCGCGCCGTTCTGCCCGTTCGTGGCCGACGAGATCTACGACAACCTCGATGGCGCCGAGCCGAGCGTGCACCTGACCGACTGGCCGCAGCCCGGCGGGGGGCGGGACCCGTCGCTCGAAAGAGCGATGGAGGTCGTGCGCGAGACGGTCCGGCTCGGCCTCGCCGCGCGCGGCCAGTCCAAGCTCAAGGTCCGCCAGCCGCTGCGCGCCGCGGTGGTCGTGGCGGCCGGCGAGGAGCGCGCGGCGATCGAGCGACTCGCCGACGTCGCGCTCGAGGAGCTCAACGTCAAGGAGCTGCGCTACGTCTCGCAGGCCGACGAGCTCGGCTCCTACGAGGTCAAGCCGAACTACCGGGCGCTCGGCCCGCGCTTCGGCAAGCAGATGCCGCAGGTGGCGGCCGCGGTCGCGTCGCTCGATCCCGACCACGTCGCCGCCGCGCTGCGCGACGGCGGCCGGGTCGGCATCAGCGTCGACGGCCACGACCACGAGCTCGGCGCCGACGATCTGATGCTCGCAATGCAGCCGCTCGAGGGCTACCAGCTCGAGCGCGAGGGCTCGCACGCGGTCGCGCTGGAGCTCGAGCTCGACGAGGATCTGCGCCGCGAGGGGCTCGCGCGCGAGATCGTGCACGCGGTCCAAGCCGCCCGCAAGGCCGCGGGACTGCAGGTCGAGGACCGGATCGAGCTGAGGCTCGGAGGCGACGAGGAGCTGCTCGCCGCCGCCCGCGAGCACGAGGCCTACATCGCCCGCGAGACGCTCGCGGTCGCCATCGCCTACGACGGCGCCGGCGAGCCGACGGTCACGATCGAGGGCCGGCCGCTCGCGATCGGCGTGGCCCGCGTCGAACACTGACACGGGCCCTCAAGACGCGCGTTAGCGCGTCGAGTAAGGGGCCATGCGTCCCCGCCCGCCGAGCGGCCCGCCGGCCCGGTCGCCGAGCCTGCCGCGACCCGGGCCTGTACGCGGGCGCCACGCTCGAGCGCGGCCGCCTGAAGCACGCCGCTGTGCTTCGGAAAGCGGTGCGGGTGCCCCGGGGGCTACTAGGCGAGCACGGGCTCGATCTGCGCCTCGAGGCGCTTCTTGGGCATGGCGCCCTGGATCCGCGCGGCCTCCTGGCCGTTGCGGAAGACCAGCATGGTCGGGATCGCCATGATCCCGTAGGCGGCCGCCGTCTGCTGGTTGTCGTCGATGTTGAGCTTCACGATCCGGAGGTTCTCGCGCTCGGCGTTGATCTCCTCCAAGACGGGGGCGACGACGCGGCAGGGGCCGCACCAGGGGGCCCAGAAGTCGACGAGCACCGGGGTATCGGACTCGATGACCTCGGCCTGGAAGTTGCTGTCGGTGACTTCGGTGATGCTGCCGGCCATTCCGTCTCCTCGTCGAAGCTTTGCTTCAGAAAGTATAGCGAGGAGATCAGCCCGGCAGGGCCAGCAGCAGGCGCGGCGAGACCCACACCTCGACGGCGCCCGCGAGCAGCAGGATCGGGATCGCGATCGCCGTGGTGACGAAGGTGGCGGCCAGCAGCTCCTCCCAGCGCTTGGCGCGGCTCGCCAGCGTCCACGCGGCGAGCGGGAGGAAGAGCGCGAACAGCTCGGGCAGGGCGTGCGGGAGGATGCCGAGCACGAGCACGAGCGGCGACACGCCGAGGTCGGCGGCCAGCGTCGAGGCGTGGCCGCCGAGCGAGTAGGCCTGCGTCATCAGCGAGAAGAGGGTGGCGGCGGCGACGAAGGCGATCGCCAGCGGGCCGGCGAGCTCGTGGATCCGCCGCCAGACCCCGCGGTAGCCCTCGGCGACCTGCGGCAGCGACGAGCCGGCCATGAAGCCGGCCACGCACGCGAGCGAGTGCAGCGCCAGCACGAGGCCGTTGCGGAACAGCACGAAGCCGTAGTCCCCGAGGGTCGCCCGGTCGGTGACGCCGGGGAACGAGGCGCCCGAGGGGTCGGGCGTGGAGAGCGTCGCGATCAGCCAGGTCGCGGCGAGCAGCAGGACGCCGACGGCGAGGCTGGCCAGCGCCCACGGGCGCAGGACCGTCGCGGGCCGGGCGTTCCAGCGCCGCAGCGCCCCGCGCGTGTCCGCCCACCCCTGGACGACCGCGAGCTGTTCCGTCTTCATGCCTCTGGGATCGGCAGGGTCCCCGGTTCTCCTGAGCCGGGGGCCTCCGGCAGCCCGTCGCGGCGGCGGGCGAGCCGCAGCGCGGGGACCAGCCAGATCGCCTCGAGCGCGATCCGCGCCGACATCTTCGAGTCGCCGGCGCTGCGGTCGCGGAACGTGATCGGGACCTCCTCGACGCGCAGACCGCGGGCGAGCGCGCGGTAGGTCAGCTCGACCTGGAACGCGTAGCCCTCCGAGCGCACGGTCTCGAACTCGATCGCCCGCAGCGCGTCGGCCCGGAAGCACTTGAAGCCGCCCGTGAGGTCGCGCACGCCGACGCCGAGCACGCTGCGCGCGTAGCGGCAGCCGCCGCGCGAGAGCACCCGCCGCAGCAGGTCCCAGTCCTCGACGCCGCCGCCGGGAACGTAGCGCGAGCCGAGCACGAGGTCGGCGCCCGCCTCCGCGCGGCCGAGCAGCCGCGGCAGGTCGGCCGGGTCGTGCGAGAGGTCGGCGTCCATCTCCACGACGTAGCCCGCGCCGGCGCGCAGGGCGTGCGCGAAGCCGTTGACGTAGGCGAGCCCGAGGCCCGCCTTGCCCGGCCGGTGCAGGACCTCGACGAGCTCGTCGGCGGCGGCCAGCGCGTCGGCGATCCGGCCCGTCCCGTCCGGCGAGTCGTCGTCGACGACGAGGATGCGGGCCGCCGGGCGCGGCGGCGCGCACGCCGCGCACGAGCGTCTCGAGGTTGGCGGCCTCGTTGTAGGTCGGGACGACGATCCAGGCGGGGCCGGTCATTGCGCGGCCGCGTAGCCTACGAAACCCCCATGGCCGACCCGACCAACGCCCAGATCGCCGCCGCCCTCGACGAGCTCGGCGACCTCTACGAGCTCGACGGCGCGGTCTCCTACCGGGTGATCGCCTACCGCAACGCGGCCAAGGCCGTCCGCGAGTCCTCCGTGTCGATCATCGCGATGACGCGCGAGGGCCGCGTGACGAGCGTGCCGGGCATCGGCAAGACGCTCGAGGAGAAGCTGCGCGCGCTCGACGAGACGGGCGACATCCCGGCCGCTGGTCAAGCTGCGCGCCAAGTTCCCGCCCGGGCTGGTCGAGCTCGTGCGCCTGCCCGGCTTCGGCCCCAAGCGCGCCCGCAAGCTCTTCGACGAGCTCGGCATCGACTCGATCGACGCGCTGCGGGCCGCGCTCGAGGCGGGCACGATCAGGGAGCTGCGCGGCTTCGGCCTCAAGGCCGAGGCGCAGCTCAAGGAGACGCTGGCCGGCTACGAGGCCGCGGCGGCGGGCCGGGCCGCGCGTCGTGCTCTCGCGCGCGCGAGGCGGTCGCCGAGGAGATCGTGGCCGCGCTGCGCGACGCACCCCGCGAGCGACCGCGTCGAGGTCGCGGGCTCGCTGCGCCGCCGCGCCGACTCCGTCAAGGACCTCGACATCATCGCCACGGCCAGCGACCCGAAGGCGCTCGCGCGCACGCTCGGCGAGCTCGAGCTCGTGGAGTCCGTGCAGTCCTCGGGCGACGCGGGCGCGCGCGTGACCACCCACACCGGCATGAAGATCGACCTCAAGGTCGTCGAGCCCGACCAGTTCGGCAACGTGCTCCAGCACTTCACGGGCTCCAAGGCCCACAACGTCGCGCTGCGCGAGGCGCCGTCCGCCGCGGCCTGCACATCTCCGAGTACGGGATCCTCGACGACGAGACCGGCGAGACGCTGCGCTGCGCGAGCGAGGAGGCGGTCTACGAGCGGCTCGGCTACGCGTGGATCCCGCCCGAGCTGCGCGAGGGCCGCGGCGAGCTCGAGGCCGCGCGCGACGGCGCGCTGCCCGAGCTGATCGACGCTCGCGACCTCAAGGGCGACCTGCACATGCACACCACCGCCTCCGACGGGCTGCAACCGCCGAGGAGATGGCGCTGGCGGCGCGCGAGCGCGGGCTACGAGTACATCGCCATCACCGACCACTCGGCCTCGCACGGCTTCGGCAACGACGTCTCGCCGGAGGAGCTGAGCGGCGGTCGACGAGTCCGCGCGCTCAACGAGCGCCTCGAGGGCATCGAGGTCCTGATCGGCACCGAGATCAACATCCTCACGGACGGCTCGCTCGACTACGCCGACGAGCTGCTCGAGCGCCTCGACTGGGTGATCGCCTCCGTGCACACCTCCTTCCGGATGCGCTCGAAGGAGATGACCGACGCGGATGGTCGCCGCGATCGAGCACCCGCTGATCGACGCGATCGGCCACCCGACCGGGCGGAAGATCGAGAAGCGGCCGCCGTACGCGCTCGACGTCGACCGCGTGATCGAGGCGGCCGCGCGCACGGGCACGATGCTCGAGATCAACGCCGCGCCCGACCGCCGCGACCTCGACGAGATCCACGCCCGCGCGGCCGCGGCGGCCGGCGTGCGGATCCTGATCAACTCCGACGCGCACTCGGCGGTCAACCTGCGGCTGCTCTCCTACGGCGTCGCCACCGCGCGGCGCGCCTGGCTGACCGCCGAGCAGGTCGCCAACACCCGCCCCTGGGGCGAGTTCCGAAGCTGCGCAAACGGGAACGTTCAGCAGCGAACTGACCCAAGGACGGTCGGCGGCGCCTCGGACAAGCTCG
>CAVSMP010000002.1:0-87288 GCA_963729155.1 uncultured Solirubrobacteraceae bacterium | reverse complement strand
CGCCGTGGCAACCGCGGCATCAGGCGGCCTCCGTCGCGGCGCCGCCGGGCCCGGCGTCGGCCGCGAGCTCGCCGAGCACCACCTTGAGGTCGTACCGGATCAGCGCCGGCAGGGCATACCGCCCGCACACCGCCACGACGGCGTGGTGCTCGCCACGCGCGGCGTGGATCGCACCCCCGCCCACGACGACCTCGATCTCGGCGGCGTCGGGCGCAGCCGCCAGAAGCCGCTTCGCGGCCTCCCCGAGCTCGGGCGCCCCGGCCACCTGCTCCCCATCCGGGGTCAGGATCGCCGCGTCGCGGATGTCGGCCGACAGCTCGCGCAGGTAGCCGACGGCCAGCTCCGGGGTCAGGCCCGGCCCGGCGCCCGTCATGGCGCGAGCACCGGGGCGCCCGACACGCGCGGCGGGGTGGGCGGGACGGAGGTGACGGCAGGGGTCATCGGCCCTTCGCGAGAATACCCACCCGTGCCCCTCCCCAAGATCGCCTGGTCCGTCACGGTCGCCATCTGCGTGATCGCCGCCCTGATCCTGCTCCTGTCCGGATACGTGGGCTACGCGGGCGTCGTGTTCGCGGTGTCGCTGGCCGCGGGGATCAACCTCCGGTGATCCTCCGGCGCGTGTGAACGTCGACTGCGGCTGGGTAGGGAGGCGAGGGAGCCGCGCGTAGTGCCTGCTCGAACGCGAGGAGACGATTGATCGGGCTGAGGCCGACCAATCGACTCCTCGAAGGAACCGGGAGCGCCCGGGCGCCCCCCACCTTCCCCACGCAGAGCCGTTGACGTTCGCTCCGTGGAACGCCCCCGGCCTCACCGAGCGATCGGGTCCTCGCGGACCTTGTCCTCTGGCTCGAGGTGGATCAGCACGTCCGCCCCGCGCAACCGCGCCGCGATGCGGTCCTGCAGGTCGTGGGCGATCGCGTGGGCGTCCTCGAGCGTGGTCCCGGCGCGGAACTGCACGTGCAGGTCGACGTAGCGCCGGGCGCCCGCCCGCCTCGTGCGCAGCTGGTGGTAGCCGACGACGTCGCCGCCCGCGAAGTCCTCGATCGCGGTGCGGATGGCGGTCAGCTCCTCGGGCGGGAGCGCCTCGTCGACGAGCACCCGCCAGGAGCGGGCGACGAGCCGCAGGCCGGTGATGACGATCGCGCCCGCGATCAGGAGGGCCACGACGGGGTCGAGCCAGTCGTAGCCCGTCCAGTGGACGAGCGCGAGCCCGACCAGCACGCCGAGCGACGTGTAGGCGTCCGTGCGCAGGTGCGCGGCGTCGCCCTCGAGGGCCGGGGAGTCCGTCGCGGCGGCGCGCCGGAACAGCCACGCCGAGACGACGAGGTTCACGAGCGAGGCGAAGCCGACGACGGCGATGCCGAAGCCGAGCGACTCGAGCTCCGGGCCCTGGATCAGCGCGTGCGCGGAGGCGTAGATGATCACGCCCGAGCCGACGAGGATCAGCACGCCCTCGGCGGCCGCGGCGACGTTCTCGAACTTCTCGTGGCCGTAGCGGTGCTCGGCGTCGGCGGGCTCCTCGGCCTGGCGGACGGAGAAGTAGGCGATGCAGGAGGCGATCAGGTCGATGCCGGAGTGGATCGCCTCGGTGAGGATCGCGACCGAGCCGGTCGCCGCGCCCGCGAACAGCTTGAGCGCGATCAGGAAGGTGTTGGAGGCGATCGAGACCGCGGCGGCGCGCGTGCGCTCGCGTGCGGGCGCCTTGGCGGCGCCCACCGTCATGTCCTGAGCCACTCCAGCAGGGCGCGCGCGGCGCGCCCGCGGTGGGAGATCGCGTCCTTCTCGTCGTCGGCGAGCTCGGCCATCGTGCGGCGCTCGCCCTCGGGCACGAACACGGGGTCGTACCCGAACCCGCGGGTGCCGGCGCCCTCGGCGGCCATCGTGCCCGCGCAGCGGCCGTAGAACAGCGTCTCCTCGCCCCCGGGCGCGACGTGGGCGATCACGCACACGTACTGCAGCCGGCTGCACGGCGGGACCTCGCGCCGCAGCTTGGCGAGGTTGTCGCCGTCGCTCGCGTCCGCGCCGGCGTAGCGCGCGCTGCGCACGCCCGGGCGGCCCCCCAGCACGTCCGCCTCGACGCCCGAGTCGTCCGCGATCGCCGCGCGGCCCGTGGCCTCGGCCGCCGCGCGCGCCTTGATCAGCGCGTTGTCGGCGTACGTCGAGCCGGACTCGGGCGGCGTCTCGACGTCGTCGGGCAGCGGCTCCAGAGCCACCCCGGGCAGCAGCCGCTCGAACTCGCGGACCTTGTGCGCGTTGCGGGTGGCGAGCATCAGCCCCACGCTCACCCCTCGACGGCCGCGGCCTGGATCGCCTTCAGCGACTCGATGCCGCCCTGCGCGAGCGCGAGCAGGGCGTCGAGGTTCGCTCGCGAGAGCGGCGTGCGCTCCGCGGTCGCCTGCACCTCGACGAGCCCGCCGTCGCCCGTCATGACGACGTTCGCGTCGACCTCCGCCGTGGAGTCCTCGGGGTAGTCGAGGTCCAGCAGCGGCTCGCCGCCGACGATCCCGCAGGAGATCGCCGCCACGCTCTGCGTGAGCGGCGAGCGGGACAGCTTGCCCTCCTCGACCAGCCGCGCGCAGGCCAGCGCGAGCGCGACGTAGCCGCCCGTGATGGACGCGCAGCGGGTGCCGCCGTCGGCCGTCAGCACGTCGCAGTCGACGTAGACCGTGCGCTCGCCGAGCCGCTCGAAGTCCACGACCCCGCGCAGCGAGCGCCCGATCAGGCGCTGGATCTCGACCGTGCGGCCGTCGGCGCGGCCCTTGGTGATGTCGCGCACCTTCCGCTGACCCGTCGAGGCCGGGAGCATCCCGTACTCGGCCGTGAGCCAGCCGCGGCCCTGCCCGTACATCCAGCGCGGCACGGACTCCTCCACGGAGGCGGTGCAGATCACGCGCGTGCCGCCGCAGCTGATCAGCGCCGAGCCGGTGGCCGTCGCGACGTAGCCGGGCTCGATCGTCGTCTCCCGCAGGTCGGAGGCGGAGCGCCCGCCGCTCCGCTCACGGCTCACGTGCGCGCCCCCGCGAGCGCCGTGCCCGAGCTCGGCAGCGCCTCGACCTCGCCGAGCGGAAGCTGCAGGAAGCGCGTGCCGAGCGCGCGGAACCCCTCCGCGTCGCCCGTGCACAGGAACGAGTAGCGGCCCTCGCCCTCCTGCGGCGAGCCGAGCCCGCGCGACCCGAGCACGTGCTCGACCTGGCGCGCGACGGGCGCGCCCGAGGAGACGATCTCCACGCCGCGGCCGAGGAAGCGCTGGAGCATCGGGCGCACGAGCGGGTAGTGCGTGCAGCCCAGGATCACCGTGTCCACGCCCGCCTCGCGCAGGGGCGTGCAGTAGTCGCGCACGGTGTCGACGACGCGCTGGTCGAACGGGAAGCCCGCCTCGATGATCCGCGTGAGGTCGGGGCAGGCGATGCTCGTCACGTCCACGAACGGGTCCGCGGCCGCGATCGCCGCCGCGTAGGCCCCGCTGGCGACCGTGGCCGGCGTGGCCATCACGCCGATGCGGCCGTTGCGGGTCGCGGCCACGGCCTGCACCGCGCCGGGCTGCACCACGCCGAGCACGTCCACGCCGAGCGTGGTCTGCATCATCCGCTCGCGCAGCGCGGGCAGCGCCGCGGCGGTCGCCGAGTTGCACGCGACCACGAGCAGCTTGATCCGCCGCGCCAGCAGCTCCTCGGCGATCTCCAGCGAGAACGCCTCGAGCTCGGCGGGAGTCCGCTCGCCGTACGGGAACCGGGCGGCGTCGGCGGCGTACACGAAGTCCTCGTGCGGCAGCTGCACGAGCAGCTCGTGCAGCACGGTGAGCCCGCCGACGCCGGAGTCGAAGACCCCGACCGGCCGGCGGCGCAGCTCGTCAGGAGCGGTTCGGCACGCCGGCCAGTCTGCCACGCCGGTCAGCGGCCGCCGCCGACCCCGTCGATCGCCGCCTTCAGGCGCTTGACGACCGCCTCGGCGATCCCCGTGTCCGAGAACGAGCCGCTCGCCTTGACCACCCCGGCGATCAGCACCGCCATCAGCAGCACGAGGCCGACGTACTCGACCGTCCCCTGCCCGCGCTCCGCCGCCCACGCGGCGTGCATCCTGCCCATCAGCTCGTAGACCATCCGGACCCCTGTCGGTTCGCCGTCCCCGCCTGCCGCGGGGCTGCGGACGAGTCTCCGGCCGCTCGCCGAACGGATCTACACGCGTTCGCGACGACTCTGCGACAAGTCGTCGACGACACTTTCGGCCTCCTGAGGTGTCATGTTCGTGCCGTGCGAGCCCTGGTCGTCACGAACATGTACCCGACGCCCGAGCGGCCCGAGTACGGCCGCTTCGTGCTCGATCAGGTCGAGGCGCTGCGCCGCCGCGGCGACGTCGAGGTCGAGGTGTTCGCGTTCCCGCCCGGGCTGCGCTCCTACCCCGCCGCCGCGCGCGAGCTGCGCCGCCGCCACCGGCGCGGGGAGTTCGACGTCGTCCACGCCCACTTCGGCCTGACCGCCTGGCCCGCGGTCCTGGCGCGGCTCGGCCCGGTCGTGGTCACCCTGCACGGCAACGACCTCTTCCATCCGCGCTCGAACCCCATCACGCGCGCCGTGCTGCCGTTCACGGCGCTGCCCGCCGCGGTCTCGCGCGAGTTCAGCGAGAACGTCCCGGGCGCGGGCACCCGGCGGCGCGTGGCGGTGCTCCCGGTGGGCATCGACCTGACGCGCTTCCGGCCGATCCCCCGCCGCGAGGCGCGCGAGCGGCTCGGGCTGGACCCCGACGGCCCCTACCTGCTGTTCCCGCACGATCCCGCCCGCCCGCTCAAGCGCTTCGACCGCGCGCGCGAGGCGGCGGGCGACGTGCCGCTGCTGCAGATGGGCCGCGTCGCGCCCGAGGAGGTCCCGTACTGGATCAACGCGGCCAACGCCGTGCTCGTCCCCTCGCAGGCCGAGGGCTTCGGGCTGTCGGTGATCGAGGCGATCGCCTGCGGCGTGCCGGCCTTCGGGACGCCCGTCGGGATCCACCCGATCGCGCTGCACGGCATCGAGGGCGCGTTCTGCGCCCCCTTCGACCGCGAGCGATGGCGCGAGGCACTGCGCGCGCCGCTGGAGGCCGAGGACCCGCGCGTGGCGGGCCGCCGCCGCGCCGAGCTGTTCTCCGCCGACCGGATGGCCGCGCGCGTCGTCGCGGCCTGGCGCGGCCTGCTGGCGGAGCGTCGGCGGCGGCGACCCTATACTCGATTTCGAGGGCGCTTCCAGCGACGCGCCCCAACGCCCATGAACGGCCTGTTGCGACGCCTGACACGTAGACGCGCCGCGACCGCCGACGAGCCCCCGCCCGAATCGCCGGCGGCCTCCGAGCCGGTCGACGCCACCGTCGTCTCCCAAGAGGAGGGCCCGGCCCTGTCCGAGGAGGAGCGCGCGCGGGAGGAGGAGCTCAGGCGCCGCCGCCGCGACCTGCCCGCCGGGCTCGACGCCGACCGCCTCGAGCTGGTCCCCGGCGAGGGCTCGCGCCGCGGCGCGCTGCGCCGCCGCATCCGCTACCTGCAGGCCGCCCGCGAGGTGCTGCTGCGCGACCTCGGCGGCTTCGCCTACGAGGTCCACCGCGCCGGCGGCGCCTCGCATGGCGGGCACCGCGACATCCTCGAGCGCAAGGCCCAGCGCCTGGCCGCGATCGACGACGAGCTGCGCGTCCACGAGGCCGCGCTCGGCCTCACCGCGCCGGCGCAGACCGTCGTCCGCCAGCCCGGCATCGGCGGCACCTGCCCGGCCTGCGGCGAGCTGCACGGCTCCGACGCGGCCTGGTGCGCCTACTGCGGCACCCCGCTGACCGAGCGCGCCCGCAGGCACGCCGAGACGGCGACGGACCGCGCGATCGCCGACCGCCAGGCCGCCGAGGCCGAGCGCGCGGCGGCCGCCGCAGCCGCCGCCCAGGCCGCCGCGGCGCCGCCCGTCGCCGAGGAGCCCACGGACGAGCACAAGCGCGCCCTGGCGGAGTACACGGGCCAGCACCGTGCGCAGCCCGAGCCGGCCAAGCCGGCCGAGGACCAGCCGACGAGCGAGCTGACCGAGCCGGTCACGTCGGAGCGGCGCCCGTGAGCAGCGTCGAGACGCCTCCGCCGCCGACCCCGGTCGAGCGGCGCTGCCCCCGCTGCGACGCCCGCCTGAGCGCCGAGCAGGAGTGGTGCCTGGAGTGCGGCGCCGCCGTCGGCACGCGGATCGCCGAGCCGCGCGGCTGGCGCGCCTCGCTCGCGGTCGTCGGCGTGCTGCTCGCGCTGGCGCTGATCGCCGTCGTGCTCGCGATCGCCGAGCTGTCCAGGGACGCCGAGGGCGTCCAGGAGGTCGCCGGCACCCCGACGCCGACGCCGTCGGTCGTGCCGACCGCAACGCCCTCGCCGGACGCCGAGGGCGGCGCGACCGCGACGCCCGTCCCGACCCCTTCGGCCACGCCGCCCGCCTCGCCCGAGAGCGGCGGCACGTCCGCGAGCCCCGGCCTCACCGAGTGGCCCGAGGGCCGCACGGCCTGGACCGTCGTGCTCAACTCCTCCGGCAGCCAGGAGGACGCCGAGCGGCTGGCCGGCGAGCTGGCGGGCAAGGGCGTGCCCGACGTCGGCGTGATCGACTCGAACGACTTCGAGTCGCTCGGCCCCGACTCCTTCGTCGTCTTCAGCGGCACGTTCGACTCCGAGGAAGAGGCCCAGGAGGCCCTTGCCGAGGTGCGCGACGAGGCCGGCGGCGGGTCGACGCGCCGGATCGTCCCCGAGAAGTAGTCAGCCGCCGAGCGCGGGGAAGTACCGGGCGAGCCGCTGCAGCGCGCGCTCGGCCAGCGGGTGCACGGCCAGCTCCTCGCCGGCCGGCGTGTCGCCGAGCAGCACCGGCATCAGCGCGGCCATCGAGCGCGACAGCGCCCCGAGGTCGTAGCCGCCCTCGAGCACGAGCCCGACCGGGGCGCCGACGTCGTCGGCCGCGCGCCGCACGGAGGCGGTCATCCCGGCGTAGCCGCCCTCGCTGACGCGGCACGTCGCCAGCGGGTCGTCGACGTGGGCGTCGAAGCCCGCGGAGACGAGCACGAGCTGCGGGCGCCAGTCGCGGATCAGCGCGCCCGTCACGTGCTCGACCAGCGAGCGGTAGCCCGCGTCGCCCGTGCCTCCCGGCACCGGCAGGTTGACCGTGAACCCCTCACCGGGACCCGATCCGACGTCGGAGGCCGGGCCCGTGCCGGGATACAGCGGCGACTCGTGGATGGAGACGAACAGCACGCCCGGGTCGGCGTGGAAGATCTCGTTCGTCCCGTTGCCGTGGTGGACGTCCCAGTCGAGGATCAGCACCCGCTCGGCGCCGTGCTCGTCGCGCGCGCGCCGTGCCGCGACCGCGACGTTGCCGAAGAAGCAGAAGCCCATCGCCCGCGCCGTCTCGGCGTGGTGGCCGGGCGGCCGCAGCGCCGAGACGCCGGTGCGGGCGCCCTCCCCGAGCAGCACGTCGGCGAGCGCGCACGCCCCGCCGGCGGCCCGCAGCGCCGCCTCGTAGGTGCCCTCCATCGCGAAGGTGTCGGCGTCGATCGGCCCGCCGCCCGCGGCGCACAGCGCCTCGATCGACGCGATGTGCGACTCGGGGTGCACGGCCAGCAGGGCGGAGCGCTCCGCGCGCGGCGCCTCGACGCGCTCGCAGCCGAACCAGTCGTGCGCGGACATCTCGGCCTCGAGCGCGCGGATCCGCGCGGGACGCTCCGGATGTCCGGGGACGTCGTGGGCGAGATGGGCGTCGTGGCGGAACCAGGGAGCGCTGGGCACGCGGGTACCGTAAGGCAATGGCCCCTCCCGCCGATCTCGCCGTCGTGGGAGCCGGGGCCGCCGGGCTCTACGCGGCCCTGACCGCCGCCCGCGAGGGCGCCGCCGTCACGCTGATCTCCGGCCGCCCGCTCGGCGAGACCGCCTCCTACTGGGCCCAGGGCGGGATCGCCGCCGCGCTCGCCGCCGACGACTCGCCGCAGCGCCACCTCGAGGACACGCTCGCCGCGGGCCGCGGGCTCGTGCGCCGCTCCGCCGCCGAGGTGCTCTGCGAGGAGGCGCCGGAGCGCTTCCGCGACCTCGAGCGGACCGGCGTGCGCTTCGACGCCGACCGCCACGGCAACCTGGCGCTCGGGCTCGAGGGCGGCCACGGCGCGCGGCGCGTGGCCCATGCGGGCGGCAGCGCGACGGGTCGCCGGATCCTGCGCACGCTGTCGGCGGTCGTGGCCGAGCACGAGCGCATCGAGGTGCTCGAGGGCCGCCGGGCCGCGCAGGTGGTGATGGGCGACGGCGCCGGCCTCCTGCTCGACGACGGGCGCGCGATCGGCGCCCGCGCGGTCGTGCTGGCGACGGGCGGCGCCGCCGCGCTGTGGTCGCGCACGACCAACCCGCCCGGCTCGTTCGGCTCCGGCCTCATGCTCGCGCGCGACGCGGGCGCCACGCTCGCCGACCTGGAGTTCGCCCAGTTCCACCCCACCGCGGTGGTCGGCCTCCCCGGCCGCGAGGGCTTCCTGATCTCCGAGGCGGTGCGCGGCGAGGGCGCGACGCTGCACGACGCCGGCGGCGAGCGGTTCGTCGACGAGCTCGCGCCGCGCGACGCCGTCGCCCGCGCGATCTTCAACGAGCTCGCGCGCACGGGCGCGGCGTCCGTCGGGCTCGACATGCGCGGCGTGGACCCCGGCCGCTTCCCGAACGTCGTGGCGGCGCTGCGCGAGGCGGGCCTGGACCCGATGACCGGGCTGGTGCCCGTCGCGCCCGCGAGCCACTACGTGATGGGCGGGATCGTGACCGACCTCGAGGGCCGCGCGGAGGGCGTGCCGGGCCTGTTCGCCGTCGGCGAGTGCGCCTGCACCGGCCTGCACGGCGCCAACCGGCTGGCCTCGAACTCGCTGTCGGAGTGCTTCGTCTTCGGCCGCCGCGCCGCCCTCGCCGGCCTCGACCGCCCGGCGCCGGGCGGCGCACCGGCGGGGCGGCTGCCGGAGGCGCCGGTGGCCCCGCCGCCGAGCCGCGAGACGCGCGAGGCGATGTGGCGCCACGCGGGTCTCGAGCGCACCGGCGAGGGCCTGGCCCCGCTGCTGGAGGACCCGCATCCGCTGGCCCGGCTCGTCGCCGCCTGCGCGCTCTCGAGGGAGGAGAGCCGCGGCGCCCACGGGCGCGCCGACTTCCCCGAGACCGATCCCGATCTGGACGGTCGCCACACCGTCGTCGGCGCCGCCGAGACGGCTCCGCGCACGGAGAGCTGGAGCTGACCGCAAGCTCCAGCGAACGATCTCGTTCGACTTAACGACAAGTCAACAAAGAGTTCGTTCGGAATCACACGAGATCGGCAAGGACTGCGTCGCGGGCCACGGAACCGGCCCGCGGCGATTGGAGTCCGAGGGGGAAACGCAGATGTATCGCTTCAGCCGCGCCATATACCGGGAGCTCGAGGACGAGATCCTGGAGGACCACCCGCTCCAGAGCGGCCCGTCGAATCACGAGCTGGTGCTCAGAGCCTGCGAGGCCGCGGTCCATCGCCTGGCGACGGACATGCACTACTTCGCCAGGCCGACGAAGACGCTGTTCAACGACATCCGGATCTACTTCCCGATGTCCTCCCAGCGGCGGGTCTACTGCGTGGTCGACCGCTACCTGACCTTCTGCCGCGAGTGGCTGGCCTCCCAGCCCGCGAGCGGCTACGACCTCGACGGCAACCGGATCGAGTGCCGCGCCACGACGCGCCGCGGCACCGCGTGCCAGCGGGTGCCGCTGCCGCACAACGGCTACTGCCCCTCCCACCAGCACCTGGCCGAGACCGAGGAGGTCGCGCTCGCCGCGTAGCGGATAGCGTCCGCCCCCGTGCTGCTCGGGGTGGACGTCGGGGGGACCTTCACGGACGCGGTCGTCGCCGTCGGCGACCGGCTCGTGACCGCCAAGGCGCCGACCACGCCGGAGGACCAGTCCGAGGGCGTGCTGGCCGCCGTCACCGCGGCGCTCGAGCGCGCCGGCGCGTCCGCGGAGGAGGTCGAGGCGTTCGCCCACGGCACCACGACGGCCACCAACGCGCTGCTGGAGGGCGAGGGCGCCCGCACCGTGCTCGTCACCACCGCGGGCTTCGAGGACGTCGTCGAGCTCGGCCGCCAGGCGCGCGCCGACCTCTACCGCCTGTGCAAGGCGCGCCCGGCACCGCTCGTGCCGCGCGAGCGCCGCGTCGGCGCCGCGGAGCGCATGGGTCCCGACGGCCCGCTCCAGGAGCTGGGCGACGACGCGCTGCGCGCCGCGGTCGACGCCGTCGCCGACGCCGGGCCCGAGGCCGTCGCGGTCTGCCTGCTGCACGCCTACCGGCACCCGCAGCACGAGCGGGCGCTCGGCGACGCGCTGGCCGAGCGCCTCGGCGACGTGCACGTCTCGCTCTCGCACGAGGCCGTCGGCACCTTCCGCGAGTTCGAGCGTGCCGCCACCACGGAGGTCGACGCCGCCCTCTCGCCCCTGCTGCGCTCCTACCTGCGCCGGCTCGTCGAGCGCGCGGGCGAGGCGGGGCTGCCCGAGCCCGCGGTGATGCAGTCCTCCGGCGGCCTGGCGAGCGCCGCCCACGCGGGTGCGCACGCCGCGCTGACCGTGCTCTCCGGCCCGGCGGGCGGCGCGGCGGGCGCGGCCTGGGCGGCGGCGGCCGCGGGCGAGCCGGACGCGCTGTGCTTCGACATGGGCGGCACCTCCTGCGACGTCTGCGTGATCCTCGACGGGTCGGTGCGCGAGGCGGCCGGGCGCGAGGTCGGCGGCCGGCCCGTGTCGCTGCCGATGCTCGACATCCACACGGTCGGCGCCGGCGGCGGCTCGATCGGCTGGCGCGACCCGGGCGGGGCGCTACGCGCCGGGCCGCGCTCCGCGGGCGCCCGGCCCGGCCCCGCCTGCTACGGCCACGGCGGCACGGAGCCGACGGTCACCGACGCCAACCTCCTGCTCGGCCTGCTGCCGGCGGGCGCGTCGCTGGGCGGGGACATCACGCTCGACCGCGACGCCGCCGAGCAGGCCGTGCGCACGCTCGCCGACAGCCTCGAGCTCGGGCCGCTCGAGTGCGCGGAGGGCATCCGCCGCGTCGCCAACGCCGAGATGGTGCGCGCCCTGCGCGTGATGACCGTCGAGCGCGGCGTGGACCCGCGCGAGCTCGCGCTGCTGTGCTTCGGCGGCGCGGGCGGGCTGCACGCCGCCGACATCGCCGGGGAGCTCGGCATGACGCGGATCCTCTGCCCGCGCGCGTCCGGCGTGCTGGCCGCGCTCGGGCTCGTCGTCTCCGACCGCCGCCGCGACGTCCAGCGCAGCGTCCTGCTCGCCGGCGAGGCGCTGACCGACGAGGCGCTGGCGCGCGAGACGGGCGAGCTCGCGGAGCGTGCGCGCGAGCAGCTCGGCGACGCGCGGGCCGACGTCCGCGTGACCGCCGAGCTGCGCTACCGCGGCCAGGCGTTCGAGCTCGCCGTCGTGGCGCACGATTCCGCGGAGGAGCTGCGCGAGGCCTTCCACGCCGCCCACGAGGAGGCCTACGGGTTCCGCGACCCCGAGGGCGAGGTCGAGCTCGTCACGCTGCGGGCGACCGCCACCGAGCCCGGCCCTGACGTGGACGCCGCGGCCGCGGGCGCGGCGTCCGAGGGCGCGACGGAATCGACCCGCACGGCCGTCTTCGGCGGCGAGGAACACGAGACATCGGTGCTGACGGGCGAGCCCGAGCCCGGCACGGCGATCGAGGGCCCGGCGCTCGTCGAGCTCCCCGAGTCCACGCTGGCCGTGCCTCCCGGCTGGGCCGGCGAGGTGCTCGAGTCCGGCACGATCCGGCTGGAGACGCGTGGCGGTTGACCCGATCACGCTGCGGGTGGTCTCCGGCGCGCTGCGCGCCGCCTGCGAGGAGATGGGCGCCGTGCTCGTGAAGGCCTCCCACAGCGCCAACATCAAGGAGCGCCGCGACGCCTCCTGCGCGCTGTTCGACGCCGAGGGCCAGATGGTCATGCAGGCCGAGCACATCCCCGTGCACCTCGGGGCGATGCCCGACGCGGTCGCGGCCGTCAAGGACGAGGACCACGCCGAGGGCACGCCGTGGGTGCTCAACGACCCCTTCGCGGGCGGCACCCACCTGCCCGACATCACCGTCATCACGCCGGTGCTCGACGACGGCGACCTGCTGGGCTTCGCCGCCAGCCGCGCACACCACGCCGACGTCGGCGGCCCGACGCCCGGCTCGATGCCCGCCGACTCGACCTCGCTCGAGGACGAGGGCGTCGTGATCTCCCCGCGCCGGCTCGACGACGAGGCGATCGAGGAGCTCGCCGCCCAGATGCGCCAGCCCGCCCAGCGCCGCGCCGACCTGCGCGCCCAGCTGGCGGCCAACCGCGCGGGCGCCAGGCGGCTGGTGGAGCTGCGCGGGCGGCTCGGCGCCGGCGGCCTGCACGAGGCGATGGCGGAGACCGTCGACTACGCGGAGCGGCGCATGCGCGCCTGCCTGGCCGAGCTCGAGGACGGCACCCGCGAGGCCCGCGACGTGCTCGAGGCCGCCGACGGCGACCTCGAGCTGCGCCTGACGGCGACGATCGACGGCGAGGAGCTGACGCTCGACTTCACGGGCTCCGCGGATCAGCACGGCGGCAACCTCAACTGCCCGCTGGCCGTCACGCGCTCGGCCTGCTGGTTCGCGGTGCGCGTGCTCACCGACCCCGACATCCCGCCCGCCGCGGGCGCCATGCGGCCCGTGACGGTGATCGCGCCCGAGGGCAGCCTGCTCAACGCCCGCTCGCCGGCCGCGGTGGTGGCCGGAAACGTGGAGACCTCGAGCCGCGTCGCCGACCTCGTGCTGGCCGCGTTCGGCCGCGCGCTCGGCCAGGGCACGATGAACAACCTGACGCTCGGCAACGACGAGTTCGCCTACTACGAGACGCTCGGCGGCGGTCAGGGCGCCTGCCCGGACGCCGACGGCCCCAGCGGCGTGCACGTCGCGATGTCGAACACGCTCAACACGCCGGTCGAGGCGCTCGAGCTCGAGTTCCCGCTGCGGGTGGTCAGATACGAGCTGCGCCGCACCTCCGGTGGAGCGGGGGCGCACCGCGGCGGCGACGGGGTGGTGCGCGAGATCGAGGCGCTCACGGAGATGCGCTACTCCTTGCTGACCGAGCGCCGCCGCCACGCCCCGCCGGGCGCGGAAGGCGGCGAGCCGGGCGAGCGGGGCCGCAACCTCCTCGACGGCGCGGAACTGGAGCCGAAGGCGAGCGGCGAGCTGCGCGCCGGGCAGCGGCTGAGGATCGAGACACCTGGAGGTGGCGGGCATGGCACGTGATTCCGTGGGCTTCGTCGGGCTGGGCATCATGGGCTCGCGCCAGGCGGCCAACCTGGCCAAGGCGGGCTACGAGCTGACCGTCTTCAACCGCACGCGGGAGCGCGCGGAGGAGTGGGCGGCCGAGCACGGCGGGCACGTCGCGGGCTCCCCGCGCGAGGTCGCCGAGCGCTCCGACGTGGTGATCACGATGGTCGTGGACGGCGCCCAGGTCGAGCAGATGCTGCTCGGCGAGGACGGCGCGCTCGCCGGCGCGCGCGGGGGGACGCTGTTCGTCGACATGTCCACGATCGCGCCGGCGACGGCGCGCTCGCTGGCCGAGCGGCTCTCCGCGGAGGGCCACGCGTTCGTCGACGCGCCCGTCACCGGCTCCTCGCCCAAGGCGGAGGCGGGCACGCTGACGATCATGGCCGGCGGCGCCGACGCCGACGTCGCCCGCGCGCGGCCGCTGTTCGAGGTGATGGGCGAGAAGATCGTCCACGCGGGCGCGGCCGGGCAGGGCCAGGCGGTCAAGGTGCTCTCCCAGGGCGTGACGGCGGTCAACTGCGCGACGCTCGCCCAGGCGATCGTGGTCGGGCGGCGGATCGGGCTCGACCTCGACGCGCTGCTGGAGGTCATGACGGGCGGCTCGTCGGACTCCACCATGCGCGAGCTCAAAGGCCGGGCGATGGTCGACCACGACATCCCCGTCCTGTTCAAGCTCGAGCACATGCTCAAGGACGTGGTGCTGTGCCTGGAGGAGGCGCGCGGCGCCGGAGCGTCGTTCCCGTTCGCCGGCCTCGCGGGCGAGCTCTACAGCGCCGGGGTCGGGCGCGGGCTCGGCCAGCAGGACTTCGCGGCCGTCCTGGAGGTGGTCGAGGGGCTCACCGGCGACAGGCCGCCTGCTGACACTGCGTAATTCTCAACAATATACGTATTTTGCAGGGGAATTTTGCGAATTCGCGACATTGTGCATAGTATGTGACTACGCCCGACGCGGGGGTCGGCCGGAGCAGTGCAGTACCTGCCCCGGCCGTGTGTTTGCGCGCGGGTAGCCCTAGGTAGCACGACGTCCACTCTCTCCTTCGACGAGATCACTTCCCCTATGCCAATCGCCTTCAAGGAATGGGCTGTCACCGTGCGCGCGCTCGCCGAGGGCGAGCAGCTCGTGACGCTCCGCAAGGGCGGCATCCGTGAGCCGGGCAAGCACTTCGCGCTCGACCACGACCGCTTCTTCCTGTACCCCACGTTCGACCACCAGCGCAGCGACCTCGTCCGCGAGTCGCACCAGCCCGAGATGCGGCGCGCGCTCGAGGAGGGCGTCTGGACCGACGGCGAGCCGCCGGGCCACGCCCTCACGCGCGACGGCGGCATCCCGCAGCCCGACCGGGTGCGGATCCGCGCCTGGGCCGAGGTGGCCTCCGCCTGGACGGTCACCGACCGCCGCGCGGTCGACGCCCTGTCGCCGTTCTACGTGTGGACGCCGGACTACGCCGAGAAGCGCCTGGCGTGGAAGCGCCGCCATCCGCTGCACGTGCTGCTGCTGCGCACGTACCGGATCCCGCGGCCCGTGACCGTGCGCGTGCGTGACGACTACGGCGGCTGCCGCTCGTGGCTGGAGATCACCCGCGACCTCCCGTTCGAGGGCACGCCCGTGCTCTCCGACGAGGAGTTCGAGCGGGCCTCCGAGGAGATCTCGGCGATCGCCGAGTGCAACGGCGTCCCCGCCTACGCGTAACTCTCATCCCGGCTGACTGAACGACCCCGTTCAGGGGTACGCGAGGCCGCGCATGCTGCCTCGCACCGCGCTCGCTGACGCCGTCCGCTTCCGCCCGGTCGGCGGTGCCACCCAGCCGCTGATCCCGTGGATCAACCGGCCCACCTACCAGCAGGTCAACGAGATCCAGTCGCGCGTGCCCCGCTAGAACGGAGGCGTGGGCTGGACCGAGACGGCATCCGAGACGTTCGTCGCGCGCCATGACGAGCGCGACGCCGGCGACGCCGAGCGGGTGCTCGCGCAGCTCGAGTACGGGCGCGAGCGGCTCGAGCGCCAGCTCGAGGTCGCGCTCGGCGAGCTGGCGGTCGTCCTGCACGGCTCGCCGGCGCAGCTCGACGCCGCGCAGCCGTGGCTGCCGCTGCAGCGGCGGCTGACGGCGCCCGCCGCCCGACGCTACGTGGTCGGCTGGGCGGGCGAGCGCGAGCTGCACGTGCTCTCGCCGCGGCTGCTGGCCCAGCGCGCCTCCAACGTCGAGGGCTCGCTGGAGATGCTGATGCTGGCGCCGGGCGCGCTGCTGGCCCGCCACGCGCTCGCGCGCCGGCACCCGGGCTTCCCGCCGCCGCTGGGCCCGTTGCGGCTGCGGCGCTGGATGCGCGAGGCGTGGTTCGTGGAGGGCGCGGCCCAGTGGCTGAGCGGCCAGACGCGCCACGTCCGCCCCGCGGTGACCCGCCGGCTGCGCGAGGGCGGCAAGCCGGCCTTCCCGCCCGGCCCCGCCGACGCGCTGCTGCTCGGCGGCACGGTGTTCGACCTGCTCGCCCGCGAGGAGGGCGAGCGCGCGGCCGTGGCGGCCGCCCGCGCGGGCGCCGACCGCCTGCTCGCGGAGAGCTTCCCCGGCCGCGGACTGCGCCGCACCGAGGACGCCTGGCGCTCGCACCTGGCTCGACTCGCCGATGCGAGCGCCCGGCCGCGGCGGCGCTCCTAGCGCCGCCGCAGGCCCGCGAAGCCCACGCCGGCGGCGCCGAGCAGCAGCAGCGTGGCGCCGCCGAGCAGGCTCCAACCGAGCGGCTCCAGGATGCCGATCTTCACGCCGGCGCTGACGTCGGCGTCGATACCGCGCGAGCCGTCCGGGTTCATGACGACGACCGACCAGCGCCCGTCGCGGACCTCCCAGTCGAGCGTCTGCTGGCCGGAGCCCTGGGTGGACGCCACCCAGATGTCCTCACCGGCCGGGGCGGCGGGCCGGCCCGCTCCGACGTGGTCGGCGTAGTCCGCCTCGAACGGGTCGGTCTCGATGTCGGTGACCTCGGTGTGGGACGCGTCGGAGAGGTAGCGCTCGACGTCGGCCGTGCGCGCGATGCCGGCGAACACCGGGTCGCCCTCGCCGGCCGCCACTCGCAGTCGGAGGTCGCCGTAGATGTCGTCGTCGCCGGCGAGCCAGTTCGGGATGTCGGCGTCGACGTCGATCTCCTCGGTCGTCAGCGCCGACGTCGAGGCCGTGTAGTGGTGGGTGGCGGTCGAGAAGTAGCCCTGGTCGTCACGCTGGGAGTCGCCCCACAGCGCGACGGCACCGGCGACGCCCGAGGCGAGCGAGAGCACGCCGAGCACGCTCGCGACGGCGATGGCGGCGGTGCGCCCCCCAGTGTGGCGGGGCGGCGAGGGCGGGGGCATGGGCTGGATGGTGGGGGCGGTCATGGGGTTCTCCGTGCTGGCTCGGTTTCGTGTCGACACACGGTCCCAGCCGCCACGCCGCCCGGCGACCCCCGCCAGCAGGCGTTTCCACCCCGAAGCTCACCCCCGTGACGGTGGCGGTAACCGCACCCTGCTCAGAAGACGGCGGCGTAGACGCCCGCGGCGATGATCGCCAGGATCACGACGGTCAGGGCGACGGCCATCGCCTTCACCCAGGCCGGGGTGCCCTCGCCCGCCGCCATGCCGATGCCCGGCACGGGCTCGGGGAGCTGCAGGATCTCGCGCGCGGCGGTGGCGCCGGAGGAGGGCACGAGGATGTCGCGCGGGCCCGAGGCGAGGAAATCCGGCACGTCGAAGCCCCCGGACCGGCGCATCAGCGAGGGCACGCCCTCCTCCAGCAGCATGCCCTGCAGGAGCTCGGCCTCGGCCTGGTTGCGCGCGCCGACGACCTTCACGAGCGGGCCCTCGGCGTACTGCGGGCGGATCTTGCGGGCGCGCTCGTGGCGCTCGCCGGCCGGCAGGGGCCGTGGCTCGGCCTCCACCAAGGGGACGCCGCAGCGCTCGCAGAACCGCTCCCCGTCGTCGTGCCCCGTCTCGCAGGAGGGGCAGACGAGCACTAGGGGACGACCTCCAGCCGGGCCTCCGCGACCTTCCCGTCGACGATCGTCCACGCGCGCACGTCCGGGCGGTCGTCCTTGAGCCCGACGATGACGTAGAGCGCCTCGGGATAGAAGGCGAGGTTGATGTCGGTCTGGGAGGGCAGCGGCTCCGAGCGCGTGTGCGAGTGGTAGATCGCGCCCAGGTCGAGCCCGGCGTCCTCGATCGCGTTCTGGATCCTGTACTGCTCCATCCCGTCGATCTCGTAGCGCAGCGGGCTGGCGGCGGCGTTGCGCGCGCGGTGGACGGCGACCGCCTCGCCGTCCCGGCTGGCGATCATGCCCACGCACTCGTTCGGCGCGTCCTCGCGCGCGTGGGCGATCACGTCGTCGAGCAGCTCGCGGGAGATCCGCATGTCCCGCGCGACGTTAGCGAACGCTATTTGACGGTGGTGCGCTCGAGCGGGGCGTACTCGTCGTCGTCGTCGTCGCGACGCGAGTCCCCGCTCAGCGAGTCCTTGAACTCGCGCATCCCGTGGCCGATCGAGCGCCCGACCTCGGGCAGTCGCTTCGGGCCGAGCACGATAAGGGCGATGACGAGCACGATCACGAGCTCGCCTGGGCCGACGTTGAAGGGCATGGTCTCGGTTCCTCTCGGCTCTTCGGTCTCTTGCAGGGTATCGGCGGGCGGCGCCGCTGCCTACAGGGTTGCGCGGCAGCGTGGCCGGGCCGATCACGAACGCGCCGAGAGGACGTCCACGCCGGCGCGTCGAGCGAGCTCGGTCTCGTGCTGCGCATGGCCGGCCATCACCGTCGCGACGGTGCGGACCGTGTTCGCGTGCTCCAGCGCGGGGAGCGCCCGCGCGCAGGCGTCGACCAGGGCGCGCTCGTACGCGAGCGCGGCTCGCAGCCGCGCCTCGGTCGAGCGTGGCTCGAGCACCGCGAGCGCCTCGGGCGGGAGGTCGTCGCGGGAGCGGGTCGGGCCCGGGATCGGCATCGCCAGCGCCTCGAGGTGGCTCGCGAGCGCCTGCACGCGCTCATGGTCCTGGCCCGCCAGCTGCACGCTGAGGCCGTCGGGGAGGGCGGCGGAGCGGTAGACGAAGACCGCGTCCCGCTCCGCGCGGATGAGCCCCGTCAGCGCGTCGCCCTCGTCGTCGGTGGCGGCGGCGCGTGCGGCCGGGGCGAGCGCGAGCGCAGCGGCCCCCGCGAGTCCGGCGGCGAGCGCCTCGCGGCGGGTCCGGCGCTCAGGCATCGCGGCCGTCCGGGAACGCCGTCGGGAGCGGGTCGCGGCCCAGCCGCGAGCGCAGCTCGGCCGTGTGGCGGGCGGCGTCGGCGAGCAGCTCGGCGACCAGCCGGCGGTTGGCGCCGCGCACGAGCCCGACGGCGTGCACGTGGGCGCGCTGCGCGGTCTGCTCGAGCGCCAGCGCGGCCTCCCAGGGTGCGCCTCCGGGAGCCTCGGGGGCCGCCGCGCCCTCGCGGGCGCCCGCGGCGCGCAGCCGCCGCGCGTGCTCGCGCTCGCGCCCGGCCAGCTCGCGCCCCAGCCGCCCGCCGGCGCGCTCGTAGGCGCCCTCGAGCGCCAGCGCGGCGGCCAGCGACGGCGCGAGCAGCTCGGCGTCGGGCGGGTGCTCGACCTCCGGCGCGCCGCAGCCCGCCACCGCCAGCCCCGCGCCCGCGCCCGCGAGGAGCAGCCCCCGCCTGGGGGTACCTATCACCACCAGACGGTGGAGTCCAGGTTCTCGATCTCCTCCACGGGCCGGGTGTAGAGGCCCGAGGAGAGGTACTTCCAGCCGTCGTCGCAGACGATGAAGACCACGTTGCCGTCGTCGAGCTCGCCGGCGATCCGCACGGCGATCGAGGCGATCGCGCCCGAGGAGACGCCCGCGAAGATGCCCTCCTCGTCGAGCAGCCTGCGGGTCCAGACGATCGCGTCGTGGTTGGTGACGAAGATCTTCCGGTCGAGCACGGAGAGGTCGATGATCGGCGGGATGAAGCCGTCGTCGAGCGAGCGCAGGCCCTGCACGGGCTCGCCCTGCATGGGCTCCGCGGCCACGATCTTGATGCTGTCGCCCAGCTCCTCGCGGAAGCGGCGGCCGTTGCCCATCAGCGTCCCGCCGGTGCCCAGGCCGGCCACGAAGGCGCTGATCTCGTCGAGCTCCTCGAGGATCTCGGGCGCCGTGCCCTCGTAGTGCGCGCGCGGGTTGGCCTCGTTGCCGTATTGGTAGGGCATGTAGTACGAGGCGTCGGCCTCCGCCATCTCCAGCGCCTTCGCGACCGCGCCGTTGGAGCCCTGGTCGCCGGGCGAGTAGACGATCTCCGCGCCGTACATCTGCAGCAGCTGCGTGCGCTCGGGCGTCACGTTGTCGGGCATCACGACCTTGAGCTTGTAGCCCTTGCGCGAGCAGATCATCGCCAGCGAGATGCCGGTGTTGCCCGAGGTCGGCTCGAGGATCGTCTGGCCGGGGCGGATCGCGCCCTTCTCCTCGGCGTCCTCGATCATCGCGCGGGCGACCCGGTCCTTGACCGACCCCGTGGGGTTGTGGGACTCGAGCTTGGCCCAGATGCGCACGCCCGGCTTGGGCGAGAGGCGCTTGAGCTCGACGAGCGGCGTGTTGCCGATCGCCTGGACGATGTCGCCGTAGCGACCGCCGCAGGGGCGGTTCTGCAGTTCCTGCGCCATAGCTTCGAAAAGTGTAGTTGCTTCAGGGAATATCGCGTAACGCCGGGTAGAGCGCCCGGAAGCGCTCCCGCTGCGAGCCGTACGCGTCGACCCACCGGGGGTCCGGGTCTACCCGCCCGTGGGGGCGCACGCACGCGGCGACCGCCTCATCGGCGTCGGCCCACACCGCCGCCCGCGATGCCGCCGAGCAGCGCGGCGCCGTAGGCGGCGCCCTCCTCGACGGCCAGGCGCTCCACCGGCAGCTCCAGGACGGAGGCGACGATCCGCAGCCATAGCTCGCTGCGCGCCCCGCCCCCGGAGGCGCGGCCGATCTCCGGCGCGGCGCCGACCGAGCGCACGACGTCGAGGCAGTCGCGCAGCCCGAAGGCCACCCCTTCGAGCACCGCGCGCACGAGCGCGCCGCGGTCGTGGCGCAGCGAGAGCCCGCTGAAGGCGCCGCGTGCGTCCGGGTCGGCATGCGGCGTGCGCTCGCCGGCCAGGTAGGGCAGGAAGGTCAGCCCCTCCGCCCCGGGCTCCCAGCGCTCGGCCTCCGCGAGCAGCGCGCCGTGCTCCACGCCCGGGGCGAGCGTGTCCCGGAACCACTGCAGCGAGCCTGCGGCGGAGAGCATCACGCCCATCGCGTGCCAGCGGTCGGGCACGGCGTGGCAGAACACGTGCACGCGCGCCTGCGGATCGGCGCGGTAGGCGTCGAGCGCGCTGAAGACCACGCCCGAGGTCCCCAGCACCACGGAGGCGGGGCCGGGCGCGACGGCGCCGACGCCGAGCGCGCCGGCGGCCTGATCGCCGGCGCCGGCCGCGACCGGGACGCCGTCCGGCGTGCGACCGGAGACCTCGGCCGACTCGAGCGCCCGCGGCAGCCACTCGCGCGGGATCTCCAGGGCGTCGAGCACCTCCTCGCTCCAGCGCCGCCGCGACACGTCGAAGAGCAGCGTGCCCGAGGCGTCGGCGACGTCGATCGCGTGCTCCCCGCACAGCTTCAGCCGCACGTAGTCCTTGGGCAGCATGATCCGCGCGATCCGCCCGTAGGCGTCGGGCTCGTGCTCGCGCAGCCACAGCAGCTTGGGCGCGGTGAAGCCGGTCAGGGCGCGGTTGCCGGTCAGCTCCACGAGCCGCTCGAAGCCGACCCGCTCTTCGATCTCGCGGCACTCGGCGGCCGTGCGCTGGTCGTTCCAGAGGATCGCCGGGCGGATCACCTCGCCGGCCGCGTCGAGCGCGACGAGCCCGTGCATCTGGCCGCTGAGCCCGATCCCGGCGACCTCGGCCACGGCCGAGCTCGCGAGCGCCTCCTCGGTCGCCCGCCACCAGTCCGCCGGGTCCTGCTCCGCCCAGCCCGGCCGCGGCGTCGAGAGCCCGTAGCCGACCTCGGCGCGGCCGACCACCTCGCCGGTCTCGCCGACGGCGAGCGCCTTGACGCCGCTCGTGCCGACGTCGAGGCCGATCGCGACGCTCATCGGGCGCCGAGCAGGACCTCGACGGCGAGCTGGTCGAGCCGCTCGTTGCCGTAGCCGCGCGCGGCGAGCGCGTCGAGCCCGTTCACCTCGGCCTTGAGCGTCTCGGGGTCGTCACCGCCGACGGTCGGCTCGCCGAGCTCGGCCACCGACGCCGCCGCCAGCGCCTCCTGCACGTCCGGATCGGCGTCGAAGCGCGCGGCCGCCTCGGCCAGCGCGCGGTAGGTCGCCATGCACCCGCGCGCGAACTCCCACACGCCCTCGGCGTCCTCGGTGCGGTAGGCGTGCGCGTCGAAGTGCCGCGGCCCGTCGTAGCCCGCCCGCTCGAGCAGCCGCACGAGGTGGAAGGCCTCCTTGAGGTCCTCCGCGCCGAAGCGGAAGTCCTGGTCGTAGCGGCCGATCCGCTGCGCGTTGAGGTCGATGTGGAACAGCTTGCCCGCCCACAGGGCCTGGCCGACGCCGTGGTGGAAGGACAGCCCGGCCATCGTCTCGTGCGCGACCTCGGGGTTGACGCCGCACATGTCGGGGCGCGCCAGCGTGGTGATGAAGTGCAGCGCGTGGCCGACGGTCGGCAGGAAGATGTCCCCGCGCGGCTCGTTGGGCTTGGGCTCGAGCGCGAACTTCATCGTGAACCCCTGGGAGACGGAGTAGTCGGCCAGCACGTCGATCGCCTCGCGGTATCGCTCGAGCGCATCGCGCGGGTCCTTGGCCGTGCCGACCTCGGTGCCCTCGCGGCCGCCCCAGAACACGAACACCTCGGCGTTCAAGCGCCCGCCGAGGTCGATCGCCCGCATCGCCTTGCCGATCGCGGCGCGCCGCACGCCGCGGTCGTTGGAGGTGAACGCGCCGTCCTTGAACGCCGGGTGCCCGAACAGGTTGGTCGTCGCCATCCCGACGCCGAGCCCGGTCTCGGCCAGCGCCGACTCGAGCCCGGAGACGATCCGCTCCTCCTCGTCGGGCGGCGTCCCCCACGGCACCAGGTCGTTGTCGTGCAGGGAGATCCCCCACGCGCCGAGCTCGGCGAGCTTGCGGACGGAGTCGACGGGGTCCAGCGGGGCGCGGGTCGGCTCGCCGAACGGGTCGCGACCCGGATTGCCGACGGTCCACAGCCCGAATGTGAAGCGATGTTCGGAGGCCATATCCCGTAGCTTCACACGCCGATGGACTCGACGGCGGCCAGGTGGCAGGGCTTCGGCACCACGATCTTCACCGAGATGTCCGCGCTCGCGGAGCGCACGGGCGCGATCAACCTCGGCCAGGGCTTCCCGGACGAGGACGGCCCGGCCGAGGTGCTCGAGGCGGCGCGGCAGGCGATCAGCGACGGCCGCAACCAGTACGCGCCGCTGCCGGGCGTGCCCGCGCTGCGCGAGGCGATCGCCGCCCACCAGCGGCGCTTCTACGGGATCGAGGTCGACCCGCACACCGAGGTCCAGGTCACCTTCGGCGCCACGGAGGCGATCGCGGCGGCGCTGCTGGGGCTCTGCGAGCCCGGCGACGACGTCGTCTGCTTCGAGCCCTACTACGACTCCTATGCGGCCGGGATCGCGATGGCGGGCGCGAGGCGCCGGCCTGTGACGCTGAGCCCGCCGCACTGGACGGTCGACCCCGACGCGCTCGAGGCCGCCATCACCCGCCGTGCGCGCGTGCTGCTGCTCAACACGCCGCACAACCCGACGGGCAAGGTGTTCTCGCGCCCCGAGCTGGAGCTGATCGCCGACGCGTGCGTCGAGCACGACCTGATCGCGATCACCGACGAGGTCTACGAGCACCTCGTCTACGACGGCGAGCACGTCCCGCTGTGCACCCTCCCCGGCATGGCGGAGCGCACGCTGACGATCTCCTCGCTGGGCAAGACGTTCTCCGTCACGGGATGGAAGACGGGCTGGGCGGTCGGGCCGGCGCCGCTGGTGGCCGCCGTGCGCACGGCCAAGCAGTACCTGACCTTCGCGGGCGGCACGCCCTTCCAGCACGCGGGCGCGGTCGCGCTCGGCCTCGGCGACGAGGTCTACGCCGCCCTCGCGGGCGAGCTGCGCGTCAAGCGCGACCACCTGTGCGCCGGCCTGGAGGCGGCGGGGCTGGAGGTGCTGCGCCCCGCCGGGCACGTACTTCGCCAACGTCGACTGCAAGCGCGACGGCGTGACGTTCTGCCGCGAGCTCGTCGAGCGCGCCGGCGTCGTGGCGATCCCGACCTCGGTGTTCTACGACGACGAGGAGGCGGGGCGCTCGCTCGTGCGGTTCGCGTTCTGCAAGCGCGAGTCGGTCATCGACGAGGCGGCCGCGCGGCTCGCCTCGTCCGCCTGAGCGCCGCGGTACTCCAGGACGAGCACGGTGGTGTCGTCGCGCTGCGGCCCGCGCTCGAACGCCTCGAGCTCGCCGCGCAGCGCCGCCAGGCGCTCGCCGACGCCGCCCTCCAGGCGCCCCATCGCCTCCTGCAGGCGCCGCTCGCCGAAGCGCTCGTCCTCCCCCATCGCGTCGATCACCCCGTCCGTGTAGAGCACGAGCACGTCGCCCGCCTCGAGCTCGACCTCGACCGCCGGCCACTCGCCCTCGAACGCCCCGGCGATCGTGCCCGGCTCGCCGACGGGCCTGACGTCGCGCCCGCGCACGAGCAGCGGCGGCGGGTGCCCCGCGCTGGCGAGCGTCACGACCGCGGTGCCGTCGCCGCGCTCGCACAGCTCCGCGCACACGACCGTGCACAGCGGCAGCCCGGCCTGGCCGCGCAGCGTGTCGTTCAGGCGCGAGACGGCGGCGCTGACGTCGCCCGTCAGCTCGGCCGCGGTGCGCAGCGTGAAGCGCGCGAGCGAGGTGCGGGCGGCGGCCTCCGCCCCCTGGCCCGCGACGTCGCCGATCACGACCATCCAGCAACGTGGGCCGGCGAACACGTCATAGAAGTCGCCCCCGACCTCGTTGAACTCGCCGGCCGGCCGGTACAGCACGGCGGCGGACCAGCCCGGCAGCTCGGGCAGCTCGGGCGGGAGCAGGCCGTGCTGGAGCGCGCGGGCGATCGCGGTGCGGCGGCTGTGGCTGCGGGCGTTGTAGACCGCGACGCCGGCGCGGCGCCCGATCTCCTCCGCGAGCTCGCGCTCGCTCCCGCCGATCTCCCGCCAGGGCTCGGCGTGCCCGAGCGCCAGCGTCCCGATCGCCTCGGCGCCGACGCGCAGCGGGATCCGCAGTGCCCCGTCGCCGGCGGCCGCCGCCTCGTCACCCGCCGCCGCGATGCGGCGCGGCTCCCCGCGCTCGTCGGGCAGCTCGACGAACGCGCCGGCGGCGAGCGCGGGGGCGAGCGTGCGCACGAGCGCGCCGAGCTGCTCGGCCGGGTCCATCGAGCCGGCGAGCGCCTCGCTGGCCTCCGCGAGCAGCCGCTGCGCCCATTCGGCGCGCTTGACCTCCGTGACGTCCTCGATGACGTTGACGACGCGGAGGATCTCCCCGTCCCCGTCGCGCAGCGCCGAGCAGCGGTGCAGCAGCCAGCGCTCGGCGCCCGTCGCGCGCACGATGTTGCGGACGATCAGCGGCGGCGGGTCGGGCTCGCCGGCCAGCAGGCGCTCGCTCGGCAGGTCCGCCAGCGCGAGCGGGCGCCCGTGCTCGTCGAATACGGCGTAGCGGTCCATCGTCTCGCTCGGCCCGGCCTCGAGGAGCTCCTCCGCGCTGCCGGCGCCGAGCAGCTTCACCGCCGCCGGGTTGACGTAGACGAGCTGCCCTGTCGCGTCGTTCATCGTCACGGCCTCGGCGAGCGCGTGCAGGACCAGCCCGAACTGCTCCTCGGCGACCGTCAGCTCGCTGGTCAGCCCGGCGTTGTCGAGCGCGAGCGCGACGCGGCCGGCGAGCACCTCCGCGAAGTGCAGGTCGGACTCCGTGTGGCGGCGCCGCGACGGGCCGTAGGCGGCGTTGAGGGCGCCGATCACCCGGCCGCGAGCGCGCAGCGGGACGATCAGCGCGGTCGTCATCCGCAGGCCGGCGAGCAGCGCGGCGTCCTCCGCGCTGCTCGCGGCGGCGGCGATCAGGCCGTCGTCGGGCTCGACGAGCCGCGCCCGGTCGGTCGCGATCGCGGCCTCGCTGCTGCGGGCCTCGCCCTCGAGCGGGCGGCGGCGGGCCATCGCTCCGGCCACCTCGGGATCCACGCCAGCGCCGGTGCGCACGCCGATCCGGCGCCGCGCGCCGCCGCGCAGCACGTCGAGGGACGCGACGTCGCCGAGCGAGGACACCAGCAGGTCGAGCACCCCCGACACCAGCTCCTCATGGCGGCCCTCCGCGCGGTTCCCCACGTCGGCGACCCCGGCCAGCAGCCGGAAGCGCTCCAGCGAGGCGGCCTCCGCCGCGCGGACGACGGCCACCGCCACGGCCACGATGCCGCCGGCCACCACGAGCACGATCGCGACGGCGAGCTGCATCGCCTCGCCGAGCAGCGGGACGATCAGGACCACCGCGAGCGCGAGCGCCGCGACGATCAGCGTGTCGCCCCAGCGGCCGGTCAGCGCGACGACCAGCGGCGGGAACACGAGCAGCGCGGCGACGAGCACCTCCTCGCCGGCCGCGACCTCGAGCGCCCCCAGCGCCAGCACGGCCGCGACCCCCGCCAGGGCGCGGCGCGAGAAGGGCGCCGGCGCCAGCGCCGAGCGCACGCCGCCAAGGGCGCCTGCGTCAGGCCGCGAGCGCTTCGTCGAGCTCATCGAAGAACGGCAGCCGTTCGTCGAGCCGCGCCAGCGAGAACAGCCGCTGGACGTCGGGGCTGCCGCGCAGGATCGCGAAGCGAACCCCGGTGCCGTCGAGCTCGTGGAACGTCTCGAGGACCAGGCGCATGCCGCTCGTGTCGAAGAACGTGAGGCCGCGCAGGTCCAGCACGACGACGTCGCACGGGTCGGGCCGCGCGGCCAGAGCGGCGCTGAGCTCGTCGACGGTGAACAGGTCGAGCTCGCCGCGCGGGGCGACGACGTGCGCGCGCTCGAAAGCCCGAGCACGCACGCCGAAGGCGGGCGAAGGGCTGCTCATGGATCGACGCTACAGATGCGCGGTCGCGCGCACAACCGCTCCTGCGGGTGCGGTCGCCTAGGCGGGCTGCTTCATGGCCTCCGACTCGTAGCGCCACAGCCCCGGCAGGGCCGCCGCGAGCGCGGCGGAGCCCGCCATGCACAGCACCCCGCCGACGACGATCGAGCCGCGCAGGCCGATCAGCGCGGCGGCGAAGCCCGCCTCGACGTTGCCCAGCGTCGGGCCGGAGGTGTAGGAGATCATCTCCATCCCCGCCAGGCGCCCGCGCATGCGGTCGGGCACGGTCTCGTTCCAGATCGTGGCGCGGAAGATCGCGCTGACGGCATCCGAGGCGCCGGCGAGCGCGAGCGCCAGGACGCCCAGCCGAGGCGAGGGGACCGGCGAGGCCGAAGACCACGACTCGGCCGGCGGCACCAGCCCGCGGCCGGCGAGCAGCGACCGCGCGGCCGTGGCGCGCCACTGGTGGCGGGAGCTCCATCGCCGCTGGCCAGCGAGAGCACGAGCGCGCCAGGCCAGGCCGGCGCGATGCGGGCAGCAGCGCTGACGGCCAGGGCGACCGTCCGGCGCGGCCAGCTCGCGTGACATCGCCGCGGCGTCGACGCGTCCGCGGGCACCCCGAGCAGCGCCAGCGCGGGATCGGCAGAACTGGTCGCGCCGACGAGCCCGACCGCGACCGGCTAGCGTAGGTCGTACATCTGCTCGGGCTTCGCGACGACCGCCGTCCGAGAGCGGACGCCCTGCCATCATAGCAGGCGCAGGTCGCGCCGGCCGCAGCGCGCGGCGTCGACCGTCACCGCCGCAGCGCCCGCCGGCGGATCGCTCCAGCCTAGGGCCGACCCTCGAGGGGTCAGACCCCGTCGAGGGTGGTCGAGGGTTCAGACGGCGACCGGGCCGCCGTCGCGGGCGGCGCGGTAGAGCGCCTCGATCGTGCGCGCCTGGCCGACCGCGTCGGCGCGGCCGAGCGCCGGCTCGCCGCCCTCGCGGACCGCGCGGGCGAGGTCGTCGAGCTCGCGACGCGTACGGGTCGGCGGCCTCGACGGGGACGTCCTCCTCGTCGGTCTCGGGCCGCAGGATCCGCACGACCGGCGTCTGGCCGTGCCACGGGTCCAGCGAGACGATCGTGCCGGTCTCCCCCACGAGCTCCAGGCCGGCGCGGTAGGGCACGTCGAAGGCGCAGTCGAACGTGCCGAGCACGTCGCCGCTCGAAGCGCAGCAGCCCGGCGAGCCGCGCGTCGACCCCGTCGCCGCCCGGCACCAGCTCGGCCGAGACGCGCTCGGGCTCGCCCGCCAGCAGCCGCAGCGCGCTCACGCAGTAGCAGCCGACGTCCATCAGCGCCCCGCCCTCGAGCTCGGCCGACCAGCGCACGTTGTCCTCCGCGGGGTCCAGCGTGAACCCGAACGCCGCGCGCGCCACGCGCAGCCGCCCGATCGCCCCGTCGCGCAGGAGCGAGACGACCTTCTCCGTGGCCGGGTGGTAGCGCCACATGAACCCCTCCATCAGGATCCAGCCCGGCGCGCTCGGCGGCGTCGAACGCCGCCTCGACGTCGGCCGCGCGCGGCGACAGCGGCTTCTCGCACAGCACGTGCTTGCCCGCCGCCAGCGCGCGCTCGGACCACGGCAGGTGCATGCCGTTGGGCAGCGGGACGTAGACCGCCTCGACCTCCTCGTCGGCGAGCAGATCCTCGTAGGAGCCGTGCGCGCGCGGGATCCCCTTCTCGGCCGCGTAGGCCTCCGCCCGGTCGCGGTCGCGCGAGGCGACCGCGACCACCTCGGCGCCCGCGGATGCGCGGGCGCCGGTGAGGATGGCGTCGTTGATCTTGGCCGTGGAGAGGATCCCGACCCGCAGCGGCTCCGTCATGCCCTGCCGCTCTGGGCGCGACCCCGGCGCGAGATCGAGTCGACCGTGACGGCCAGCAGCAGCACGCCGCCCGTGAGCACGAACTTCGTGCCCGAGGACAGGCCGAGCAGGCCGAGCCCGTTGTCGATCGAGAGCATCACGAGCGCGCCGAGCAGCGCGGCCTTCATCGTGCCGCGGCCGCCGAACAGCGACGTGCCGCCGATGACCGCCGCGGCGATCGGATACAGCAGCGCCTGGCCGCCGCCCGTGTTCGTGTCGACCGAGCGCAGGCGCGAGGCGAGGATGATGCCGCCGAGCACCGCGAGCAGCGAGCAGAGCGCGAAGCACGCGATCTTGACGCGGTCGACGTCGATGCCCGCGCGCCGCGCGGCCTCGGCGTTGCCGCCGACCGCGTAGATGTGGCGCCCGAACTTGGTCCGGTTGAGCATGAACGTGAGCACCACGAACAGGACCGCGATCACCACCGCCGCGTACGGCAGCCCGCGGTTCTGGTTGCAGACCGCGACGACGACGCCGAGCGCGACCGCGAGCCCGACGACCCGCAGGACGACGATCACCATCGGGGCGACCTCGAGGCCGGCCTTCGTCCGCGAGCGCACCGACACGAGCTGGACGCCCGCATAGAGCGCCACGCAGACCCCCGCGAGGATCCAGGCCGCCGCGGGCGCCAGGAAGTCGTTGGCGAGCCCGATCGCCGTGTCGTTCTGCAGGATCACGGTGCCGCGGCTGCCGATCAGCAGCAGCACGACGCCGTTCCACGCCAGCAGGCCGGCGAGCGTGACCACGAACGACGGCACGCCGATCTTGGTGATGATCAGGCCGTGCAGGGTGCCGATGGCGAGGCCGGCGCCGAACACGATCGCGAACACGGCCACGACCGGCAGCTCGTTGCCGTCGGGCGTGAGCAGGATCGCGGTCATCACGCCGCCGACGCCGGAGACGAAGCCGATCGAGAGGTCGATCTCCCCCAGCAGGAGCACGAACGTGACGCCCATGGCGATCACGGCGTAGGGCGCCGTCTGGAGGATCAGGTTGACGAAGTTCGACGCGGTGAGGAAGCGGTCGTTCTGGCTCTGGAAGACGATCGCGATGATGATCAGGCCGACGAAGATCGGCAGCGAGCCGAGCTCGCCGGACTTGACGTCGGTCCACCAGCGCTTGGCGTAGGCGCCGACGGTGTTGGGCGCCGGCGCGTCCGAGGACGGTGCGGGCGGCGGGGCGGCGACGGCGCTCATGCCAGTGCCTCCGTGCTGGCCGGGGACCTTGGAGAGCTGCCCGGCGGTGATCGCCTCGACGACCTCCTGCTGGTTGGTCTCCTTGCGCCGGAACTCGGCGACGTTCTGGCCGAGCCGCAGCACCGTGATGCCGTCGGCGACCTGGAAGATGTCGTGCAGGTTGTGCGAGATCAGGATCACCGCGAGGCCCTGCTCGCCGAGCCGGGCCACGAGGTCGAGCACCTGCTTGGTCTGCGCGACGCCGAGCGCCGCGGTCGGCTCGTCGAGGATCACGACCTTCGAGTTCCACATCACGGCCTTGGCGACGGCGACCGACTGCCGCTGGCCGCCGGAGAGGCCCGCCACGAGCTGGCGCACGGAGCGGATGGTGGTCACGGAGAGGCCCTTGAGCGTCTCCTTCGCGCGCGCCTCCATCGCCGTCTCGTCGAGCCGCCGGAGGCCGTCCGTCTCCTCGCGGCCGAGGTACATGTTCTGGACGACGTCGAGGTTGTCGGCCAGCGCGAGGTCCTGGTAGACGACCTCGATGCCCAGGCGCGCGGAGTCCTTCGGGCCGTGGATGTTCACCGGCGAGCCCTCGAAGACGACCTCGCCCTCGTCGAACGGGTGGATGCCCGCGATGCACTTGATCAGCGTCGACTTGCCGGCGCCGTTGTCGCCCACGAGGGACATCACCTCGCCGGGGGCGACGTGGAAGTCGACCTGGTAGAGCGCCTGGACCGCGCCGAAGCTCTTCGACACGCCACGCAGCTCGAGGATCGGGCTGTCGCTCATGACTTGGGTTCTCTCCTCCTCCGCGGGTTCACCCCCGGGGCGTGCGCCCCGGGGGATCATCCCTCACTTGGTCACGAGCGGCTAGAGCCCGAGCTCTTCGCACTTCGACGCCAGCTTGCCGGCGCAGATCTCTTCCTTCTTGGGGAAGTCCGGCTCACCGAGGTACTCCTTGATGTTGTCCTTGGTGACCGCAACGGGGTCGAGGAACACCGCGGGGATGTCCTTGGTCTCGTTGTTGATCGTGTCCGGCGCCTCGGGCGTCTCGCCCTTGGCCAGCGCGATCGCCAGCTCGGCGGCCGCGTCGGCCTCCTTCTTGATCGCCTTGTAGACCGTCATGCACTGGTCGCCGTTGACGATGTTCTGGATGCCCTGCAGCGTCGCGTCCTGACCCGTCACCGGGATCTGCGGCAGCTTGCGCTGCTTGAGCGCCGAGATCGCCGCGTTGCCGAGGCCGTCGTTGGCGGCGAGCACGCCGTCGACCTTGTTGTCGGCCTTCTGGAGCATCTGCTCGAAGATCGTCAGCGCCTTCTGGTTGTCCCAGTCGGGCACGGACTGATCGTCGACCTTCTTCCAGTCGCCGCTGTCGAACTTCTCGTTGATCACGCCGTCGTAGCCGTTCTTGAACAGCGTGGCGTTGTTGTCGGTCGGCGAGCCGTTGAGGACCGCGATGTTCGCCGGCTTCTTGTCGCCGACGCACTCGACGAGACCCTCGCCCTGGAGCTTGCCGACGGCCTCGTTGTCGAACGAGACGTAGTAGTCGGAGTCGCCCTTGAGCGTCAGGCGGTCGTAGTCGATGACCTTGACGTCCTGGCCCTTCGCGTTGGCGGCGATCGCAGCACCGGAGCCCGAGTCCAGGTTGACCAGCAGCAGCACCTTGGCGCCGTTGGTGATCGCCTGCTCGGCCTGCTGCTGCTGAGTGGACTTGTCGCCCTCGGCGTTCTGGATCGTCGCCTCGACGCCGGCCTTCTCGAAGGCCTCCTTGAGGAACGGCCGGTCGACCGTCTCCCAGCGCACCGACGACTTGGAGTCCGGCAGCAGCACGGCGACCTTGCCGGGCTCCTCGCCGCCCCCTCCGCCGCCGCCCGAGCCCGAGCCCGAGTCGTCGTCGCCGCAACCTGCGACGGCCAGCGCGCAGCCTGCTGCGACGGTGGCCACGAACCATGCACCTCTACGCATGGAATTCCCTCCTCATTGGTTTGTCTCCTCCTCCCGTCTCACCGCATCTCCACCATCGGGCGGAGGGGGTGATCGCGCTCGGCCTCGGAGAGGACGAGCGCGATGGCGCCGAGCACCTCGGCGCGGTCGCCGAGCGAGCCGGCGACGACTTCGGCCGCCTGGACGGCCGTGGGGAGCGCGGACCGCTCGAGCGACTCGCGCACGCCGTCGAGCAGCAGCTCGCCCGCCTCCGCGAGGTCGCCGCCGACGATCAGCAGCTCCGGGTTGAGCACGTTGACGAGCGTCGCGGCGGCCTTGCCGATCGCCCGCCCGGCGTCGGCGATCACGCGCCGGCAGCCGAGGTCGCCCTCGCGGGCGAGGCGCACGATCGCGCGCCCGTCGAGGCCGTCGCCGTGGCTGCGCCGCAGCAGCTCCGCCAGCGCGTCGGTGCCGGCGACGGTCTCCAGGCAGCCGCGGTTGCCGCAGCGGCAGACCGGGCCGTCGGCGTCGACCAGCACGTGGCCGAGCTCGCCGGCGAGGCCCTCCGCGCCGCGGTACAGGCGGCCGTTGAGCACGAGCCCGGCGCCGATGCCCGAGGAGATCATCAGGTAGACGAGGTCCTTGGCGTCGCGGCCGGCGCCGAACGCGGCCTCGGCCAGCGCGGCGAGGTTGGCGTCGTTGTCGACGAGGATCGGCAGCTCGAGCCGGCGGTGCATCTCCTCGGCGGCGGCCACGCCGACCCAGCCGGGCAGGATCGCGGTCGAGCCGACGACGCCGGTCGGGCGGTGGACCGGGCCGGGCAGGCACATGCCGGCGCCGATCACGCGCGCCTCGTCGACGCCCGCCTCCGTCGAGCAGCTCGGCCACGAGCTCGGCGGCGGCGTCGAGGCCCTCGTGCGCGGCGTGGTCGGTGTCGAGCTGCTGCTCGCGCTCGGCGAGGATCCGCGAGGAGAGGTCGGAGACCGCCACGCGCACGTGGTGGTGGTCGAAGTCGATGCCGACGGCGACGCCCGCGGAGGCGTCGAAGGAGAGCAGGATCGGCGGGCGGCCGCCCTGGTCGCCGTGGGCGGCGGCGGGCTCGGGGCGCTCGACCACGAGCCCGTCGGCCTGCAGCTCGGAGACGAGGCTGGAGACCGTCGAGCGCGAGAGCCCGGTGCGGCGCGCGATCTCGGCGCGCGAGATCAGCCCCTCGTCGCGCAGCGCGTCGATCACGCGCAGGCGGTTGAGACGGCGCAGCGTCTCGAGCGATCCGGTGCGGCCGGGCCATCGCGCGCTATCCGAACCGATCGGCCGCACGTTTGTCAAGAGCGTGAACGAACCCGGCCGTTCGTCCGGCCGGGTTCGTTCAGGGCGCGTCGGAAGTTGCTACTGCACGGGATACGCGTCGACCGGCACGACCACGTCGCGCGCGGCCTTGTCGTGCCAGCACTGCTTCTCCTTGTCCCACAGCATCCAGAAGTAGCCGAGGAAGAGCACGGCGGCCGAGACGATCTTCACGAGCTGGCGCATGAAGGCGCGGCCGTAGCCGATCGGCGCGCCGGTCGATGTCGACGACGCGGATCGACAGCGCCATCTTGCCGACCGTCTGGCCGCGCGGACCGCCCTCGAAGTACGTGTAGTAGCCCCAGTTGAGCGCGGTCGTCAGGAGATAGACGACGCCCGATGCTGTCGCTCAGGATCGACGGTCAGGATGCCCTGCACGATGCCGAGGATGATGCCGTCGATGAGCAGCGCGGCGAAGCGTTGCCAGAAGCCGGAGCGCGGCCCGGACGGTCCATTGCCCGAGTACGCGACGGGCGGCTGCTGGTAGCCCGGGTCCTGCCCTGGCGGCGCGCCGGTGGTGCGGACTGGACTGGCCTGGCAGGTCTGACATGCACCCTCCTAGATGGCGCGGCGAAACTCCTCCGGTCGGGATTCCACACCGGATCCGCGGTGCCCTGCAAGTCCCGTTCAGCGGCGCGACGCCTTGGCGGCGGCGAGGTCCTCGAGGAAGCGCTCGGGCGGCACGTCCGTGCGGACGCCGGCGACGCGGCCCTGGAGCGCTCCCGCCAAGCGTGCCGCGAGCGCGCCGCGCGCCGCGGGCGTGAAGTCGTGGCGGCGGCGCAGGAAGTCGCGCACGGCGGCCAACTCCTGCGCGGTGACGGCCGAGACGTCCCAGTCTCGGTGTAGGAGGGGACGACGGGCCGCGACCAGTCGGGTGCGGGCTTGCCGGCGCGCGCCTCGTGGAGGACGACGGTGCCCGCGGCGAGGTCGCCGAGGCGCTGGTTGGTGTCGCGTGACGAGGATGCTCACGATCGCCGGGACGTAGGACAGCGGCAGACCTTCGACGAGCCGCAGCACGTTGCGGACGCAAGCTCGCGCGCAGGCCGACCGGGCGCCCGTCGGCCATCACCACGCGCAGGCCGAGCGCGCGCTTGCCCGGCGTGCGGCCGGCGGAGCGGACCTCGAACAGGACGTCGTAGAAGACCATCACGAACAGCAGCCCGGCGCCGCTGACGATCAGCCCCGGGACGCCGCCGAGGGCGATCGCCGAAGACCATCGCGATCACGACCACGATCGCGCCCTTGATCGCGCCGTCGATCATCCCGGCGGCGAAGCGCGAGCCGACCCCGCCAGGGGCAGCTGCAGCTCGACGCCCTCCGGCGTCGCGATCGTCCGCGTGTCCTCATACTCCACGAGGCGAGTGAACGTTGACGGATCCTGGGCGCACGTGAGGCTTTCGGAGTTCGAGACGAAGCGCGGGAAGCGACTGGCGGCGCCTGCAGGAGGTCGCTCGCCCGCGCCGGCGGGCGGCCGGAGCGGCTCGGGCCCGACGGCGTGCGCGAGCTCGGCGCGCTCTACCGCGGCGCCGCCGCCGACCTCGCCTTCGCGCGGCGGCGCTTCCCCGGCGACCCGGTCGTCGGCCCGGCTCGAGGCGCTCGTCGTCGCCGGCCGCGGAGCGGTCTACGGGCAGGCGCCGCGCGGCGGCGCGCTGCGGGCGTTCCTGCCGCGCGGCTACTGGCGGCGGCTGGCCGAGCGGCCGGCGCTGATCGCGGTCGCGTGGCTGCTGCTGCTCGCGCCCGGCGGCGGCGGGGGCGGCTGGGCGGCCGGCGACCCGGGCGCCGCGCTCGGGCTCGTCCCGGGCGAGTTGCAGGCCGCCGCCGACCCGCCGGCCGAGGGCCGCGACTTCGACGCCGCGACGGGCGCGGCGTTCTCGGCGCAGGTGATGTTCAACAACATCCAGGTGACGCTGACCGCGTTCGCCGGCGGGATCCTCGCGGGCGCCGGCACCGTCTCGCGCTGCTCTTCAACGGGCTGATCCTCGGCGTCGTCGGCGGGCTCGCGTTCGGGGCCGGCAACGGCATCGCGTTCCTGCGGCTCATCTCCTCGCACGGGCCGCTCGAGCTCTCGTGCATCGTCGTCGGCGGCGTCGCCGGGCTGCGGCTCGGCTGGGCGCTCATCGCGCCCGGGCCCGGGCCGCCGCGGCCCGGCCGTGGTCGCCGAGGCGCGCCGCGCGGTCGAGCTCGCGCTCGGCACCGTGCCGTGGCTCGTGCTGTGCGGCGTGCTCGAGGGCTTCGCGACCGGCCCGGAGCTGCCGGTCGGGGTCCAGCTCGGCGCTCGGCTTCTCGCTGTTCGCGCTGTTCTGGGGCTCTCGTCGTGGTCCGCGGGCGAGCGAACGTCAACGGCGCTGGGTAGGGAGGGTGAGGGGCGGCGCCACCGCGTCGATTTCCATCGAGGAGACGATTAGTCGGGCTCAGCGCGATCAATCGTCTCCTCGCGTTCAGAACGGTCGCCGTCGGCGCCGCCGCTGGCGTTCGGAGCGGGCGCCGCGGGCGGCTCCCTCGCCTCCCCACCCAGCCGCCGTTGACGTTCGCCGGCGCTACAGCCGCGCCCGCTGCTTCGCCCGCAGGTAGGCGGCGACGCAGCGCGCTGGGCAGCCGCGAGGCCGGCGCCTCGAGCACCTGCGCGCCCGCACCGCGCACGAGCGCGGCGGCGCGCGCGCGGGCGCTGCGCACCTCGAGCGCGACGGCGGCGCGGGCGAGCGCGCCCTCGCGTCTCGGGCGCGGTGGTCGCGAGCGCGGCGAGCGCCGGGTCGGCCGGGCTGGCGACGACCACCGCGTGGCGGCGGGCGAGCACGGGCACGGCCTCGACGAGCGGGCGCGCGGCGGACTCCTCGAGCAGGTCGCAGAGCACGACCACGAACGCGCGCTTGGCGCCCTCGACGCGCCGGAACGCGAGCTCGTAGTCGGACTCGACGGGCCGCGGCTGGAGGTCGAACAGCGCGCGCACGACCGCGGCGCCGCGGGCGCGGCGGGGCGGGCGGCGAAGCGGACCTCGTCGTCGAAGGCGATCGCGCCGAAGCGGTCGCCGACCTCGTCGGCGACGAGCGCGAGCGCGGTCAGCGCGTCGAGGCAGGCGTCGAGCACCGTCGGGCGCTCGCCGCCGTCGGCGGGCAGCGGCGCGGCCGACAGCCGCCCGGCGTCGACGACGGCGATCACGTCGCGGTCCTGCTCGTGCGGTACTGGTTGCTCATCGGCCGCCCCAGCCGCGCCGTCGCGCGCCAGTTGACCTGGCGGACGTCGTCGTCGGGCAGGTAGTCGCGGACCAGCTCGAACTCCGTGCCGAGCCCGAGCGGGCCGCGCGCGGTGATGCCCTGGTCGCGGAAGCGGCCGCTGGCGACGGAGAGCGCGAGCCGGCGCGCGGCGAGCAGGTCCGGGTAGACGGACACGGACTCGCCGGGCGTCGTCCCGGCCGCCGTGGTCCCAGCGCGGCGAGCCCGAGCGGCCCGGTCGAGCGCGTGCCGACCGCGGGCAGCTCGTGGCGGCCGCGCAGCCGCGGCACGCAGCCGGCCGTCGAGCGCGCCGTCGGCCTCGGCGGGCTCGAGCGCCATGCCCGGCGGCACGGCCTGCCGCAGCCGCACGCGCACCGACGGCGCCGCGTCGGCGGCCACGCGCAGCGGCACCGGCACGCCGCGGGCCAGCACCGCGGGCACCGCGCGCTCGACCGCGGGCGCGCGGCGGGCGGCGCGCGCGTCGGCCGCGACCGCCGCGAGCAGCGCGAGCGCGGCGAGCGCCGCCACCGGCAGCGGCACCACGAACCCGGCCAGCGCGACGGCGGCCAGCACCGCCGCCGTGCGCGGCGTCGGGGTCACGAGCGGGACGCGCAGCTCATCGCGGCACCGGCACGTCCTCGAGCGCGGTGCGGACGGCCGCGTCGGCGGTGAAGCGCTCGAGCTCGGCCTCCGGGCGTGAGCACGAGCCGGTGGCGCAGCACCGGCGCGGCCATGCGGGCGACGTCGTCGGGCGTGACGTAGTCGCGGCCGGCCAGCCGCGCGGCGGCCTTGGCGGCGCCGAGCAGGTGCACGGCGGCGCGCGGGCTGGCGCCGAGCGTGACGCTCGGGCAGCTCGCGGGTGCGGCGGACGATCGCCACGACGTAGGCGACGACCTCCTCGCTGACCTCGGTCGCGTCGACCTCGCGCGCGCGCCGCGCGCAGGTCCTCCGGGCCGGCGACCGGCGCGGACGTCGTCGAGCGCCGCCGGCGCGAGCCCGCGGCGGGCGAGGCGGAGCATCGCGCGCTCGTCGGCCTCGTCGGGGTAGCCGAGGTCGACGCGCACGAGGAAGCGGTCGCGCTGGGCCTCGGGCAGCGGGTAGGTGCCCTCGTACTCGACCGGGTTCTGCGTCGCGAGCACGAGGAACGGGTCGGGCAGCGGGTGCGACTCGCCGTCGACGGTGACCTGGCCCTCCTGCATCGCCTCCAGCAGCGCGGCCTGCGTCTTGGGCGGCGTGCGGTTGATCTCGTCGGCGAGCACGACGTCCGCGAACACCGGGCCCGGGCCGGAAGCGCAGCTCGCCGGCGCGCAGCGCCATCGTGCCCGTGACGTCGGACGGGAGCATGTCGGGCGTGAACTGCAGGCGCCGGAACTCGACGCCGAGCGCCCGCGCGGTCGCGCTCGCCAGCAGCGTCTTCGCCACGCCGGGCACGCCCTCGAGCAGCACGTGGCCGCCGAGCGCGAGCGCGGCGAGCATGTCCTCCAGCGCCTCGCGGCGCCCGACGACGACCTTGCCGACCTCGCCCGCGACGCGGGCGCACAGCTCCTTCATCCCGCCTCCCTCCCGTTGACCGCCGCCGAGCGCCCGGCCCGCGGCCAGCGCCCCCTCCAGGTCCTGCGGCTCGCGCAGCAGCGCGGCCGTCTCCGCCTCGCCGCAGCCCGAAGCGCGCCGGCCGCGGCGCGCAGCTCCTCGTCGCCCGGCGGCGGGTCCGCAGCCCGGCGCGGCGGGCGAGCGCGTCGCGCGCCGCCGCGTGCAGCGGGACGCGCCACCTCGGCCGGGCGGCCCGTGCGCACGAGCGCGCCCGCGAGCGCGTCGACGTAGTCCGCCCGCGGCGGCGGCAGCGGCCGCTCCGCGTCCTGCGGCGGGCCGATCCGGCGGGCGCTGGCTCCAGACGAAGGCGAGCGCCGGCGAGCAGCAGGCCGAGCAGCGCCCAGCGGGCGCTCGCCGGGAGCGCGCCGAGGCCGGTCGAGGCGCCGTAGCCGTGCACGGTCTCCAGGAACGCGACGGGCTCGCCCGCGCGTCGGCGAGCGCGAGCCCGAACGCGGCGTTGTCGGCCCGCGCGAGCCCGCGGTTCTGCAGCGGCGAGGCGTCCGCGAGCAGCACGACCCGCCCGCGGCCGGCGCGCGTGAGCGTCGCCAGCGGCGCGTCGGCGGGCCGAGCAGCGGCAGCGCCCCGCCGAGCTCGCGCAGCCCGCCGCCCGATCGGGAGCGCGACGCTGCGCACGCCCGGCGTCTCGGGCACGGGGCGCGAGCACGCTCGACGCTGCGCGCGGTCGCCGTCCGTCACGCGCGGGCAGCGGCGCGGCGAGCCGGCCTCGACAGCCACGCCGACGCCGCGCTCGCCGCCCGCCACGAGCCGGCCGCCGGCGCGCACCCAGTCCGCGATCGCCGCCGCCTCCTCGGGCTCCATCGCGCGCGGGTCGAGCACGACGAGCGTCCGCGCGCGGGCGGGGCGCCGTCGGCGACGGCGCGGCGCCGCCGCTCCACCCGCACGCCGTGCCGCGCGAGCAGGTCGGCGTACGCGGCCAGCCCGGCGGGCGCCGTCGCGTACGAGGACGAGTCCGGGCCCTCCGGCTGCGGCGGCAGCCGGTCGACGCGACGCACGACCAGCGAGAACGCGAGCAGGGCGAGCACCGCGCCCACGGCGAAGCGCCCGGCAGGCGACCGCGGGCCGCGCGGCGTCGGTGCGGCGCGCTCACCGCAGCACCGCCTCCCAGTCGCGGCGGGCGGCGTCGACGTCGTCCGGCGCTCGCGGGCGCGCTCGCCGTAGACGACGTCGTCGAAGCCGGCGGCGAGCCCGTCGAAGTCGTCCGAGCGCAGCGCCGCGGCGACCTCGTGCGGTCTGCAGCGAGGGGCGGTAGCTCGATCGCGCCGCGCGCGTCGAGCCGCAGCAGCCCGGCGCGGAAGCGCAGCCGCAGCGCCGCCTCGTGGTCGCCGCGGCGCTCGGCCTCCTCGGCGCGGCGCTCGAGCTCCGCGGGCGACTCGCGACGGTCCTCGCCGCTCATGGCCGCGACGCCAGCGCGAGCGCCGCCCGCCGGCGGATCGTGCGCCCGCCGATCAGCCAGCCGAGCCCGAGCACCGCGAGCGCGAGCAGCGCCCAGACGACCGCGCGCCCGCCGGGCAGCGCGCGGTCGAGCCGCGGCACGAGGTCGCCCAGCCGGCTCCAGCCAGCGCCCGATCCGGTCCAGCAGCGCCGCGGAACGGGCCCTGCACGCGCGTGCCGCGGAAGCGGCGCTCGGCGAGGATCTCGCGCGCGTCCGCGCGCGGGTCGCCGCGCGCGGCCGGGACGCGCCTCGCCGGCCGGCGCCGCGAGCGCCGCGAGCCGCTCGCGCAGCTCGTCGCCGCCGGCGCCGCGAGCGCGCCGCCGACGTCGGCGGGCGCGCCGTCGACCGCGTCGACCGCCGCGCAGCCGCTCGAGCGCCGCCGGGTCGTCCGCCGCCCGCTCCGCGAGCGCGCGCAGCTCGGCCGCGCTGACGTCCTCGGCGGCCGCGGGCGCCGGAGCGGCGAGCGCGAGGACGAGCACGGCGGCCGCGGCGGCGCGGCGCGCGCTCACAGGCCGCCGGGGCCGCGCTCGGGCGTCTCGGGAGGCCAGCGCTGCGGCGTCGGCGGCTGCCAGCCGCCCGGCGGCGGCGGCGGCGGCTCCGGCGGCGGCTCGCCGGCTCGGTCGCGGGCTCGGCGCGGCGGCGGCTGCCAGCCCGGCGGCGGCGGCCAGTACGGCGCCTGCGCGCGCTGCTCGGGCGTGACCTCGGGCGGGCGGTAGCCGACGGCGCGCGGCGGCGCCGGGTCCGGCGCGCTCTCGCCGAGGCCCTGCGCCAGCAGCTCGAGGTCGAAGCCCTCGCTGCGCACGCGCTGGTCGAAGTAGACGAGCGTGAAGATCGCGGCCGTGAACGGCGTGGTCAGCGTTCCCGAGATCGTGCCGGCGAGCACCGTCGCGACCGCGAGCGCGGCCTCGTTGCCGTCGGCGAGCGCGGCCGGGATCAGCACGAGCAGCCCCTGCAGCACGCCCGCCAGCACGCTGACGAGCAGCACGCCGACGAGGATGATCCCGAGCACGCGCCACCAGCTCCCGTGCACGAGCGCCCACGAGCGCTTGAGCGCGCCGACCGGCCCGGCGTCCTCGAACAGCAGCGCCGGGGTCGAGAGCGACCACGGTTGCCGACGTAGATCGCGACCGGGATCAGGACGAGCAGCAGGACGAGCACCGCGGGCCCGACCGCGGCCGCGAGCCCGCCCACGATCCCGAACACGAGCGCGAAGGCGAGCAGGTAGAGCAGATAGAGCGCGATCAGCCGCGGCACGCGCCGCAGCCCGAACGCGCAGCGAGCGGCCCGCGCTCGGCTCGGTGCCCGAGGTAGGCGTCGGCGACCGCCTTGAAGCAGGCGGCCGTGGAGACCAGGTAGACGAGCGCCCTGCACGAGCCCGCTGATGCCCTGCGCGACGAAGAAGCGCGTCTCCTCGCCGGACTCGATCGGGCTGGGTGGCGCGTCGGGTCCAGCGCGTCCGGGCGACCGGACAGCAGGACCGAGACGGAGATGATCTGCGCCGGCAGCACGAGCCACACGACGCACATGACGAGCACGCGCCAGTTGCGCAGGCAGAGCTTGATCCCGACGTCGAGGATCTCGCCGAAGGCAAGCGGCCGCAGGCCCGGCATCGTGGCCACGGCGGCCACGATACCGGTCTCGGCCAGGCGGCTAGGGGCAGCCGCCGGCCATGGCGGGCAGGATGACGAGCGTGTCGCCCTCCTTGACCGAGGTGCCGAGCCCGTCGAGGACGCGCACGTCCTCGTCGTTGAGGTACACGTTGACGTAGCGGTTCAGCGACCCGTCGGCGCCGAAGAGCTGCGACTGGGTGGCGGGATGCTGCTCGGCGAGCTGGGTCAGGACGGCGCCGACGTCGTCGCCGGCGGCCTGGACCTCCTTCTCGCCGCCCACGGAGGGGCGCAGCACGGGCGGGATCTTGATCGTGGCCATCGAGGTCAGCAGCTAGCCCGCGGCCGCGCAGAAGGCCTCGTAGTCCGGGAAGACGCCCATCTCCTCGTCGGAGATCTCCGACGGGTCCTTCGAGCAGATCGGGCACTCCGGGTCGCGGCGGACCTTGAGCTCGGTGAACGTCGCGCCGAGCGCCTCGTAGAGCAGCAGCCGGCCGACGAGCGGCTCGCCCGCGCCCGTGACGAGCTTGACGACCTCGGTCGCCTGCAGCAGGCCCATCGTGCCCGGCAGCACGCCGAGCACGCCGTTGGCGCCGCAGGACGGGGCCAGCTCGGCGGGCGGCGGCACGGGGTACAGGCAGCGGTAGCACGGGCCGTCGTGCGGCTTGAAGACCGACAGCTGGCCGTCGAAGCCGAGGATCGAGGCCGAGACGACCGGGATGTCCAGGCGCACCGTCGCGTCGTTGAGCAGGTAGCGCGTGGGGAAGTTGTCGACCCCGTCGACGATCACGTCGTAGCCCGGGATGATGTCCATGATGTTCGAGGCGTCGAGGCGCGTCGGGTACTTGACGACCTCCACGTCCGGGTTGATCGCCTTGACCGCGCGCTCGGCGGAGTCGACCTTCGGCGTGCCGATCCCGTCCGTGGTGTGGATGACCTGGCGCTGCAGGTTGGAGAGGTCGACGTCGTCGTCGTCGACGATGCCGAGCGTGCCCACGCCGGCGGCGGCGAGGTAGAGCGCGGTCGGCGAGCCGAGGCCGCCGGCGCCGAGCAGCAGCACCTTCGCCTCGAGCAGCTTCGTCTGGCCCTCGAGCCCGATCTCCGGCACGAGCAGGTGGCGCGAGTAGCGCTCGCGCTGCTCCTTGGTGAGCGACTTCGGCTCCTCGACGTCGTAGCCGCGGTCCTTCCAGAGCGTGATGCCGCCGGTCATCGAGCTCACGTTCTCGTAGCCCATGAGCTCCTTGAGCGTGTGGGCGGCGAGCGCGGAGCGGTTGCCGGAGGCGCAGTAGAGGACGACGTTCGCGGAGCGGTCGGGCACCGCGCCCTCGATGCGCGACTCGAGATACCCGCGCGGGACGTGCTTGGCGCCGGGGATGTGGCCGGCGTCCCACTCGTCGCTCTCGCGCACGTCGATCAGCACGGGGCGGCTGCCGTTGCCGTTGCTCACGGCGGAGTTGACCTCGGAGGGGTCGACCTCCTCGATCTGGCTCTTGATCTGGCGGATGACCTCCGCGCCGGACGGGCTCATCAGAAAATTCCTCGAACTCGGTCGGGATTCAATACTTCAGGAAGGATAGCGACAGTAATCAAGGCGCTCACCCGAGCTTGCGAGGGTGAGTAAGCCGCACCCGTTCCCCACCCCATCAGGAAATAGCCTCGGTCTGCCGATGACGTGGGCGAATGCGTCAACGCACGCTGCTCACCCAGGTGCTCGCGGTCAACACCGCGCTCGTCGCCGTCACCGCGTTCGTCGCGGCGGTCGTCGCGCGCGAGCGCCTGAGCCAGGCCGTCAGCACGCAGGGGCTGCTGCTGATCGGCCTCGCCGTGCTCGCGGTCGTGCTGCTCAACTCGATGCTGCTGCGCCGCCGGCTGGAGCCGATGGGCCGCCTCGTCGAGACGATGAGCGAGGTCGACCTGACCTCGCCCGGCATGCGCGCCGAGCAGATCAAGGGCGCCTCGAGCGAGGTCCAGCGCCTCACCAAGGACTTCAACCGCATGATGAGCCGGCTCGAGCACGAGCGCCGGGAGTCCGGCCGCGCGGTGCTGCGCGCCCAGGAGCAGGAGCGCTCGCGGATCGCCCAGGACCTCCACGACGAGGTCAACCAGGCGCTGACGGGCATCCTGCTGCGGCTCGAGGCGACGATGGCCGACGCCCCGCCGCACCTGATCAACGAGCTGGCCGACACCAAGGCGCTCGCCACCCAGGCGATGGAGGAGCTCCTGCACCTCGCGCGCGAGCTGCGCCCGACCGCGCTCGACGACCACGGGCTCGTGCCCGCGCTCGCCTCGCAGATCGCCGCCTTCGGCGAGCGCACCGGCATCCGCTCGCGCTTCCTCCCGCCGCACGGCCAGCTGCCGACCTTCAGCGACGAGGAGCAGCTCGTCATCTACCGCGTCACGCAGGAGAGCCTCTCCAACGTCGCGCAGCACGCCGGCGCCACCCGCGTCGACGTCGAGCTCAACACCGTCGGCCGCACCGTCCTGCGCGTGCGCGACGACGGCCACGGCTTCGAGGCCCGCAAGGGCCGCGGCCGCAACCGCCTCGGCGTGTCCGGCATGCGCGAGCGCGCGCTGCTGGTCGGCGGCAACCTCGCGATCTTCTCCACGCCCGGCGAGGGCACCACCATCGAACTCACCATGGGAGCCACATGAGGATCCTCATCGCAGACGACCACGGGATCGTGCGGGGCGGCCTGAAGCTGCTGATCGACCGCCAGCCGGACATGGAGGTGGTCGCGGAGGCCGAGGACGGCGTCGAGGCCTTCGAGCGGGCGCTGCAGACGCGGCCCGACCTGTGCGTCATGGACGTCTCCATGCCGCGCATGACCGGCCTGCAGGCGGCGCGCCAGATCCGCGCCCACCTGCCCGAGACGCAGGTGCTCGCGCTGTCCATGCACGACGACGAGCGCTACGTCTTCGACGCGCTGAAGGCGGGCGCCTCCGGCTACGTGCTCAAGCGCGAGGTCGACCAGGCGCTGCTCAACGCGATCCGCGCCGTGCACCGCGGCGAGGCGTTCCTGACCAACGCGGTCCAGCGCTCGCTGGTGCGCGACTGGATGGCCGACGACGCCGCCGGCCCCGAGGAGCCCCTCTCCCCGCGCGAGCAGGAGGTGCTCAAGCTGATCGCGGAGGCGCACACGAACAAGCAGATCGCCGAGATCCTGCACCTCGCCGAGAAGACCGTCGAGTCGCACCGCGCGAACCTGCTGCGCAAGCTCGGGATGCGCGATCGGGTGGAGCTCGTGCGCTACGCGATCCGGAGGGGCCTCACCGAGGCCTGAGCCCTGCTCCCCGGCACCGTCAGGCGCGTGGCGAAGCGCTCACCGCGCCCCGCAAGCGCGTTTCGGCGCCATGTGGGTTCGGGAATGAACAATCACGTTCATCCGTCCTGAGGAGCTCACCGATGGCGAAGTCCCAAGCCGACGTCCTGTTCGACCGCCTGCGCGCGAACGGCATCCGCAAGCGCGTGGCGCGTGATCTCTCGCAGGCCCTGAGCAACGCGGGCGGCTCCGGCCCCGGCAAGGCGGCCACGGCCCGCATCGCGGACCTGCGCAAGCTCGTCGCCGACCTCGACGACCGCGCCAAGGGCGGGCCGGCCAAGCGCCAGGCGGCGGCGAAGAAGGCCGCGGCGACGCGCAAGCGCAAGGCGGCGCAGCGCAGCGCGGCGGCCAAGAAGGCGGCGCGCACGCGCGCGAAGGCGAAGGCCTAGGGAGGGCACGGCGGCCGGGCGCGCGGCGCCCGCGTGTGCCAGGGTGGGCGGGACCCATGCGGCTGGAGGGCATCCACCACATCACGGCCATCACGGGCGACGCGCCTCGGAACGTCGACTTCTACACCCGGGTCCTCGGCCTGCGGCTCGTCAAGAAGAGCGTCAACCAGGACGACCCGACCGTCTACCACCTCTTCTACGCCGACGAGCGGGGCAGCGCCGGCGCCGACCTGACGTTCTTCGAGTACCCGGGTGCCGCGCCCGGCCGCGCCGGCCGCGGGATGGTCCACCGGATCCTCTGGCGCGTGGCGTCGGAGGACGCGCTGTCGTTCTGGGCCGAGCGGCTCGCCGGCGAGGGGGTCCGGGTCGACAGACCCGGCGCGGGAACGCTGCGCTTCCGCGACCCCGAGGGGCTCGAGCAGGAGCTCGCCGTCGACGCCAGCGGCGACGACCCGCTGATCGCCGAGCATCCCGAGGTGCCGGCCGAGCACGCGCTGCGCGGCTTCGACGGCGTGCGCGCGTACGCGCAGGACGCCGAGCAGAGCCGCGGGTTGCTCGAGGGCGCGCTCGCCTTCGCGCCGGCCGGCGACGGCTGGGAGGCGCGCGGTGAGCGGCGCGGCGGCACCTACGCCTACGACCCGCCGCCGAACGGCGGCGGCATCCAGGGCGCGGGCACGGTCCACCACGTCGCCTGGGCCTCGCCGATGGACGAGCACGAGTCCTGGCGCGACCGGGTGCTGCGCGCCGGGGGGCGCCCGACGCCGGTGATCGACCGCTTCTACTTCCGCTCGATCTACTTCCGCGAGCCGAGCGGCGTGCTGTTCGAGATCGCCACGATCGGCCCCGGGTTCGCCACGGACGAGCCGCCGGAGTCGCTGGGCCAGAAGCTCGCGCTGCCGCCCGCCTACGAGCATCTGCGCACGCAGATCGAGGCTGCGGTCACGCCCCTGCCGCCGACCCGCTAGCCCGGGCTCAGCGCCCGGCGGCGAGCGCGTCCTGGGCCGCGTCCTCGCGGTCCTGCGCGGCGCGGTAGGCGGCGTAGGCGACCGGCGTGCGATCGCACAGCCACACGCGGTAGGCGGCGGCCGCGTCCTCGTGCGCGTCGCGCCAGGCGTCGCGCTCCGGCGCCCACGTGTCCGCACGGCGGATCACCAGCTCCCTCGTGTCGGGGACGCCGTCCAGCAGGTATCTCAGCTCGTCGACCCGCATCGTGATGGCCTCGTTGACCGGCCATTTGCCCGGTCTCGTCGACACATACGCACGACCTGGCGCGCTGGTTGTCGCCATGCCCTCCGCTAGGCGGCGGCGAGTGCCGGCGCGGCGCGCTCGCAGAGCGCGACCTCGGCCGCGTCGGCGCGGTCCTCGGCGGCCCGGTACACCGCGTAGGCCATGCGGCCGGGGGCGTCGCACCACGCGTCGTAGGCCATGTTGGCCTCGGCGCGCGCCGCGCTCCAGACGACGAAGAGCTCGTCACGGGACACGCGATGCCGATACCCCGCGCCACCGCGGGCCAATCCTCACTCCTCGCGATCGGGACGAACCGCCTCGTGCGCCGCCTCCCGGCGGTCGCGCGCGCGGCCGACGAGGATCACGCCGACGAGGACGAGCAGGGGCACGAGGTAGATCAGCTGCACGAGCCAGTGGCCGGCGTGGGCGAGGACGAGCACCGTCGGCTATCCGTTCAGCGCGGCCGACAGCAGCCAGAGTCCGAGGCAGGTGAAGCAGACCATCAGCACCAGCATGACGATCTGCGACCGGGCCGCCGCCCTCGCCGACCCGTAGACGACCAGCGCGCGGTCGTGGGCGAGCACGAGCGCCGCGATGTGGCCCGCGACGAGCGCGAGCGTCTGGGCGTACCAGATCGCCGTCGCGCTGAGGACGGAGTAGTCGATCCCGCCGTCCGCTCCGCCGAGCAGGTCAGAGCCGTCGCCCAGCGGGTCCGACGCCAGCCGCCAGAGGTCCTGCCCGTTGTAGGCGAGCAGCGAGAAGTAGTGGGCGACCACGTACGCGGCGGCGATCGGGATCAGGGTGTGCGCGAACGCGCGGCTGAGTGCACGGCGGTCGCGGTCCTCGGTTCGCGGCATGCCCTCGGTGCCGAGCCGCCACAGCCCGCCCACCATGCCGATCGCGACCAGCAGCCCGACGACGTAGGCGAGCTCGAGCCCGAGGCCCAGCGACGCGCCGAGCGAGGTGAAGACCTCCTGCAGATCGGGCCGCACGCCGTTGAAGAGCGGGCCCTCGCTGGCGCCGTCGAAGCCCGTCGAGCCGATCCCGATCACCAGCAGCCCGACCGTTCCCGCGACGGGTGCGAGTTGCGTGGCACCGGCGACCGGCGGGCGCAGCACGAGCGTCCCTTCGGCGCGGCGGCCGAGCGGTGCGAGCATCGCGAACAGCCCGAACCAGACGCCGAACGCGTCGCCGCGCCGCGACCACGCCTCGACGCCGTAGACGCCCTGGCCGGCGAGCTGCACGAAGGCGTAGACGAGCATCAGCACGGCGAGCGGCCCCGGCTCCCGCCCGGTCGCCCAGCACAGCTCGCAGATCACGAAGGCGAGGATCCCCGCCGCCGCCGGCCAGCGGCCGAGGCGGTCCGGGTACGGGAACACCTCCGTCTCCGAGAAGCGGCTCGCGACCCAGCCCGTCGCCCGGCCGAGCGCCCGCCACGGGTTGAACAGCCGGAACCAGTCGCCGATCAGCAGCGAGAGGAGCGGCACCCCGACCCAGAAGCCGACGTAGACCGCCGTCGGCGCGAGGTTGTCCTGCTGGGAGTCCGTGCCGGCCAGGCCGGCGTAGACGACGAGCGCGAACACGGCGACGCCGATCGCGCCGCACACGACCTCGACGAGCAGCGGCAGGCGGAACAGCGCCCGCTCGCGCACCGGCTCCAGCCGCGGCCGCGACCAGCCCGCGGCGAGCGCGAGGAAGGACACGACGAGCACGGCCGCCGCGGCCGCGCCGAAGAGCGTCTCGGGGATCGGGAGGTCGGCCCTGCCGACGATGCCGTGGGCGATGATCAGCATCCGCGCGGCGTCACTCTAGAAACGACGACGGCCCCGCCGGTGGGCGGGGCCGTCGAGATGCTTCAGGTTCCGGTGCTCAGCGGCTCACGGAGCCTTGCCGGAGCAGTTCGCGCCGTCGACCGAGGAGGCCGACGAGGCCGCCGGCGGGTTCGGGTTCGGGACGTAGGAGACCTTGACGCCGATCCGCGTGCTCGCGCGCCTTCGGGCAGCCGATGCTGGTCAGGAGGGCGTACTTGCCGTCCTTGAGGCCGAGCGAGTTCTTGATCTGGATCAGGGCGGAGTACACGCCCGGAGCCGGCTGCTGCAGGTTGCCCGGGATGTTGATCGTGATCTTCTGGCCGAAGACCTTGCTGCCGCGGACCGTCGTGATCTTGGCGGGCAGCGCCTGCTGGACGCCGGAGTCGGTGCCCTGCTGCTCGAGGTAGAACGCCAGCAGGTTCTTGCCGGCCACGAACGTGGTGACGTTGAACTTCAGCGGGGCCGGGTTGGCCGAGCTCGGGTTCACGAGCGCCTCGGCGGTGCCGACGCCGGCGATGGCGGCGCGCGGGCAGGCAGCCTTGCCCTGGCTGTCGAGCTTGGCCACCGAGCAGGTCTTCAGGCCCTTGGTCGAGAGCTTCAGCGACTTCGAGACCGAGATCTCGATCTTGGAGGCCGAGGTCTTCGATTCACGGTTGTTCGTGATCGTGAGGTTCAGCTTCTCCGACTTCGGCTTCGTCTTGGTGCCGGCCTTGGAGGGGCTGATACTGGCGGTCACGTCGATCGAAGGAGCGGGGTTCTGGGCGAACGCGACGGTGGCCATCACGAGCACCGTGGGGGCCGCCAGCGCGGCGACCAGGGACTTGCGCAAGGGGTCTCCTCCTCAGGAGTTAAGAGATGAACGTCAAGCGGATATACCGCTTGGAAGGACAAAGTTTCGGTGCCTGAGCGGTCCGGCGCAACCTCGACGAACGTCCGAGTGCGCGCTGCTACGTTCGGACGCGCCCGTGCGCGCGCCACCCGCCACCATCCCCGCGCCCCCGTTCCCACGCGGGTTGACGTGGCTCAACGTGGCGCCGCTGCGCATGGACAAGCAGAAGGGCCGGCCGGTGCTCGTGGAGTTCTGGGACTTCTGCCGGGTGAACTCGCTGCGCACGCTGCCGTACCTGAAGGCCTGGCACGAGCGCTACGCGGAGGCCGGGCTGCGCGTGATCGGCGTCCACACCGGCGCGTTCGCGCCCTCGCGCGACGAGGCGGAGATCGAGGCGGCCGTGCGCCGGCTCGGGATCGAGTACCCGGTGGTGCTCGACACCGAGCTCGAGGTCTGGGACCTCTACGGCAACGAGGGCTGGCCGGGCCGCTACCTGTGGGACGCCAAGGGCGCGCTGTTCTCGATGCACTACGGCGAGGGCGCCTACGCGGAGACGGAGCTCGAGATCCAGGAGCTGCTCGGCGTCGAGCGCGAGCCGCTGGCGCCCGTGCGCCCGGAGGACGAGCCGGGCCTGCTCCTGCCCGCGCAGACCGCGGACCAGCCCGGCGCCTACTCCGGCCCCTACGAGGCGGGCGGGGTATGGGCGGTGCTGTCGGGGCGCGGCACGCTCGAGGTCGGCGGGGGCAAGATCGAGATCGCCCACCCGGGCTGCCATCCGCTCGTGCAGCACCCGCACCACACCGAGGCCGTGCTCGAGCTGTCGATCGGCGCCGGGCTCGAGTGCCACATGACCTGCTTCACGCCGGGGGTGCCAGCTCCCGGTGCCCCCGCTCCCCCAGCAGCCTGACCAGGCGCGGCGGGCCATCGTCGTCGACGACGACGGCGACGCCCGGCCAGTAGGGCGAGTCGTTCGGGCTGTCGGAGAGGAAGTGGCGCTGGTAGACCCACGAGCCCGAGTTGACGATCCGCGCGCCGCCCGGCGCCACCCACTCGGCCGCGTCGTCGGCGGGCCACGGGCCGGCCCGGTGCGAGTGCCCCCAGATGACGTGGCGCGCGCCGATGCCCAGCCGCGCGACCACCTCGCCGATGCCGCGCAGGTAGCCGCGCCGCAGCGCCGGCCCCGACAGGTTGCGGTCGAGCGGGCCGAGCCCGGCGGCGTTGAGCGCGGAGACCGCCGCGAGGTAGGCGGCGCCGAGCGCGGCGGCACGCACCGGCCGGGTGCGCCGCCCGTCGCCGGCCAGCGCCACCCAGGCGCGCGAGGAGGCGCCCGCGCCGGCGGAGATCACGGCGTGCTCGCTGCGCTGGGTGAGGGCGCTCATCCACGCGTACATGGGCGCGAGCACGGCCTCGTAGTCGTCCGGCGTGGCGCCCGTCTCGGGCAGGCGGACGATCCAGCGCGCCATCGCGCCTGTCGCGAGCCGCTCGAAGGTCGGGACCGTCGTGTGCACGTCGGCGTAGTGGCCGTGCAGCGCGTAGACGTCCTCGCGCAGCCACAGGCCCGGGTAGGCGACGCGGACCCGCGCCGGCCCCGCGACGCCGGCCAGGATGCCCGCGAGCGGCCCGGCCTCGGGAGGGTCGATGAACTGCTCGAGCGCGAGGAACCCGGACGGCTCGGTCTCCAGGCGCCCGTCGATCCAGCCCGCGACGAGCCCGTGGTCGTGGTTGCCCGCGACCATCACCAGCTCGCCGTCCGGGCCGAGCGCCTCGCCGAGGTCGCGGTAGACGGGTGTGGCGAGCTCGGCGATGTCGCGCTTGGGGCGGTCGCGCAGCTCGACGCCGTCGCCGAGGATCACCAGCCGGTCGGCCTCGCGCACCAGCTCGAGCAGCGGCGCGCGCAGCTCCGGCCTGCGGACGAGGTCCGTGTGCCGTGCCGAGCCGACGTGCAGGTCGGAGACGACGATCGTCCGCACCGCACTAGGGTGGCAGCCCAGTGGCGCCGCTCGACGGGATCCTGGTGGCCGACTTCTCGCGCGTGCTCGCGGGCCCCTACGCGACGATGCTGCTCGGCGACCTCGGCGCCGACGTGATCAAGGTCGAGCGCCCCGACGGCGGCGACGACACGCGTGCCTGGGGCCCGCCGTGGCACGGCGACGTCTCGACGTACTACCTGACCATCAACCGCAACAAGCGCTCCGTCGCGCTCGACCTGACCGACGCGGGCGACCGCGAGCTCGCGCGCACGCTCGCGCTGCGCGCGAACGTGCTCGTGGAGTCCTTCCGCCCCGGGCTGATGGCGGGCTGGGGCCTGGACGGCGACGCGCTGCGGGCGGCCGGCAACCCCGGCCTGGTGTCATGCTCGGTGACCGCGTTCGGCACGGGCGAGGCGGGCCGCGCGCTCCCGGGCTACGACTTCCTGCTGCAGGCGATGGGCGGGCTGATGCACGTCACGGGCGAGCCCGACGGCCCGCCGCTGAAGGTCGGGGCCGCCGTCGTCGACCTCATCTGCGGGCTGATCGCGGCCAACGGCATCCAGGCGGCGCTGCTCGAGCGCGCCCGCACGGGCCGCGGGCGCCACGTCGAGGTGTCGCTGATGGACGCGGCGCTGGCCTCGCTGCTCAACCAGGCCTCGGCGTGGGTGGCCGGCGGCGTGGCCGGCACCCGCCGCGGCAACCGCCACCCGAGCATCGTCCCCTACGAGACCTACGAGGCCGCCGACCGCCCGATCGCGATCGCGGTCGGCAACGACCGGCTGTTCGGCCGCCTGTGCGACGCGCTGGGCCTCGGCGGGCTCGCCGGCGACGAGCGCTTCGCCACCAACGCGGCACGGGTCGAGCACCGCGACGAGCTCTCGCGGCTGCTCGGGGAGGCGATCGCCCGCGAGCCGGCCGAACACTGGGTCGGCGTGCTGCGCGCGGCGGCGGTCCCGGTCGGGCCGATCAACGGCGTCGACGAGGCCTTCGCGCTCGCGGACGAGCTCGGCATGGAGCCCACGGAGTCCCACGCCGGGGTCCCGCTCGTGCGGCCGCCGCTGCGCATCGACGGCGAGCGCCCGGCGATCCGCCGCGGCCCGCCCGGGCTCGACGAGCACGGCGACGCCGTCCGGCGCTGGCTGCAGGACCCCTAGAACGACTCGAGCCGCCCTCGAAGGCGGCTCATGGTCATGTATCGGCAAGCGGCCCCGAGAACTTGAGCCGACTTCACCGAGTTGGCGCGTTGCCGCTCACTTGACCTCGAAGACCTCGGCCCGCACGGTGCTGCGCAGGTGCTTGAGCGGGCCGCGGCGCGGCGCCTCGATCTTTTGCAGGCGCGGGTCGTGGCGCAGCGCGGCGCGCCATTCGCGCGTGCGCGCCCGGGTCGCGCGCTTCCACGGGGCGTCCGAGAGCGGGCGGTTGGGGATCGGGGTGACGAGCAGGATCCGGCGGCCCGGCCCGAGGCGGTCCAGCAGCGGCAGCAGGTCGCGGCCCGGCTTGCCGGCGCGCATGCGCTCGACGCCGTTGCGCCAGTCCGTGACCCGCTCGTCGAAGACCATCCCGAGCGGGGTCACGTAGAGCACCCCGCTGGGCAGGTAGCGCGAGAGGACCGGCACCTGCTCGGGCTGGGTCGAGGCGACGACGTCGCCGGGCCGGATCACCGGTGTGACCTCGGCGGCGACCGTGCGCACGTTGCTGCGGTCAGCAATCGGGGCGTGCACGAGCCAGATCCCCACGACGCCCACGAGGGCGACCGCGGTCAGCCGCGAGCCGTGCGCGAGGACCGCGGCGAGCGCGAGCACGAGCGGGCCGAGGAACACGGCGAAGTAGCGGTTGGCCCACGCGGGCTCGATCTGGGAGCCGATCCATGCCGCGAGCGCCGCACCCAGGGCGAGCCCGGCCAGCACCCGGATCGCTCCGTCCTGATCGCGCACCCGCCGCAGCGCGGCGAGCACGGCGAGCATCAGGAGCGGGGTCGCGGCCCAGCGGTCGTCCTCGCCGAAGAGGGTGAACGGGATCCAGAGCAGGTACATCGCCGTCGGCCGGTCCGACCACGGCGCCGCGGTGTGCTGCGCCTGCGTGATCAGCGTGGGTATCCACGGCGCGTACAGGAGCAGCACCGCGCCGGCGACGAGCAGCCCGTCGCGGCCTCCGACCCGGCCGCGGCGCCACAGCACGAGCCACGCGCCGGCCATCGCGACGGCGAGGTAGAGGCCCCACGCGTGCGTGTAGAACAGCAGCGTCATCCACCCCGCGAGCGCGATCAGGTGCCCGCGGCGGCCGTGCAGGAAGGCGAGCACGAAGCTCGCCGAGGCGAGCAGCGACAGCACGACGACGAGCGAGTACATCCTCGTCTCCTGCGCGTAGTAGTTCAGGAACGGGCAGGCGCCGATGCCGACCGCGGCGAGCACGCCCGTGCGGCGGTCGAAGATCGTGTTGCCGGCCCAGTAGGCGACGGGGACGGCCGCCACCGCGAAGATCAGCGAGAGCGCGCGGGTGGCGGCCTCGCTCTCGCCCACGAGGCCCATCCAGGCGTGCAGCAGCAGGTAGTACAGCGGCGGCGAGCCGTCCATGACCAGCGTCGACGGGATGTCGAGGAAGTCGTGCGAGGCGATCCCGACCGCGATCCCCTCGTCGATCCAGTAGCCCGCCTCCATCCCGGACAGGCGCAGCGCCAGCGAGCCGGCCATGAGCAGGCCGAGCGCCGCGAGCAGCGCAGGGGGAATGGACACGCGGGCGCGCACGAGATCAGCCTGCCACCGGCGCGGCCGCTCCACGCCTGGCGCTAACGGCTCTTAAACGAGCTCAGGCGCTCGCGGCGGTCATCGCCTGCCGGATGGTCTTCGGCAGCATGAACCGCACGTCCTCGCGCATGACCTCGAACTCGCTGACGTCCTCGGTCCCGCGGGCGCGGAAGTACTCGACCAGGCGCGTGACGAGCTCCTCGGGCGCGCTGGCGCCGGAGGAGATCCCGACGATGCGGGCGCCCTCGAGCCACTCGTCACGGACCTGGGACTCGTTGTCGATCAGGTGCGCGTCGGCGCCGTAGTCGCGCGCGACGTCCACCAGCCGCTGGGAGTTCGACGAGTTCTGGGAGCCGATCACGAGCACCAGGTCGCACTCCGCGGCCATCTGCTTGACGGCCGCCTGGCGGTTGGTCGTGGCGTAGCAGATGTCGTCCGTGCGCGGGCCCGTGATGCCGGGGAACTTCTCGCGCAGGCGGACGATGATCGAGCGCGTCTCGTCGACCGACAGCGTGGTCTGGGAGATGTAGGCCACGCGCTCGGGGTCCTCGACCTCCAGCGCGTCGACGTCGGCTTCGGTCTCCACGAGCACGATGTGCTCGGGCGCCTCCCCCATCGTGCCCTCGACCTCCTCGTGGCCGGCGTGGCCGATCAGCACGATCGTGTACCCCTCGCCGGCGAACTTCACCGCCTCGCGATGGACCTTGGTCACGAGCGGGCAGGTGGCGTCGATCGTCCGCAGGGAGCGGCGCTCGGCGTCGGCGTGGACGGCCGGCGAGACGCCGTGGGCGGAGAAGACGGTGACGGCGCCCTCGGGGATCGAGTCGTCGAGCTCTTCCACGAAGATCGCGCCACGCTCGCGCAGCTGCGCGACCACGTGCTTGTTGTGGACGATCTCCTTGCGCACGTAGACCGGGGCCCCGTACAGCTCGAGCGCGCGCTCGACGGTCTGCACGGCACGGTCGACGCCGGCGCAGTAGCCGCGCGGAGCGGCCAGCAGGAGCTTCTCGACAGGCATACCTCTCCAGGCTAGCGCCAGGTCCGCATCAGCTCGAGCACGGCTTCGCCGGAGAGGTCCAGCGAGCGCTCGGAGACCGCCGACAGGTTGTCGCAGGTCTTGTGCCAGCACGGGAAGGTGAAGTCGATCAGGTCGATCGCGGGGATCCCGCGCCGGGTGAACGGCGTGTGGTCGTCGGTCACCTCGCCGGACAGGACGTCCGGGAACGCCTCGGCGGAGCCGACGCGCTTGGCGGCGGCGCGCAGGCGGGCCCACAGGCGCGGGTTCGAGCCCGCCTCGCGCGGAATCCGCATCGCGCCCTTCTCGGCCACGAAGTCGAGCAGCACGAGCGCGCGGAGCTCCTCGGCGTGGCGTTCCGCGTAGGCGCTCGAGCCGCGCAGCCCCGTCTCCTCGAACGGCCGCGAGTCGTCCGTGGCCTCCTCGCCGTCGAAGAACACGAAGCGGATCTCGGGCGCGCCCTTCGGCCGCCTCAGCTTCCGCAGCGCGCGCGAGATCTCGAGCACCGCCGCGGTCCCGCCCGCGCCGTCGTTGGCGCCGACGAAGCCCGGGAGATCCTTCGTGTCGTAGTGCGCGGAGAGCACGACGGCCGGCTTGCGGCCGGGGATGCGCCCGACGACGTTGCGCAGGCCCGGGTGGCCGGGGACGGACTCGTAGTGGCCGCGCGGCAGCCGTGCCCGCAGGTAGCCCGCGAGCTTCGCGAGCTGCGGCGACCCGGCCGGGCGCGGGCCGAGCCCGACCTGGAACTTCAGGTGCCTCCACGCGCGCGCGGAGTCGAAGCGGTCGGCGCGCGTGGCGTTCGCGGCGACGCTCGTTCGGCGGTTGGGCGTCCGGCTCGGAGCCGCCCGCGAGGGCGAGCACGAGCGCGACGACGACCACGGCGGGGACGGCGATCATGGCTATGACGATCGCAGGCCAGGGGCCCGGCCAAGATCCCCGCCGCGCCCGTGGCGGCCGTGGACGCTTCGCCGGAACACCACCCACATCCTCGGAAATCCTAGGAGGATTCCCTTCGGATGTGTGCGGCGCCCGGCTCGATCCACGACCACCACGGTCGGGTCGGTTCATCTTGGCCGAACCCCTAGTCGTTTGAGGTCACCGCCTCGAGCAGGTCGGCGAAGCGCGCTCGGGCGGCCTCGCGGCGCGTCGGGACGTGCTCGGACGGCACGCCGTCGTCCGGCGGCTCGTATCCGCGCAGGATCCGCCGGGCGACGCTCTGGCGGTGGACCTCGTCGGGCCCGTCGTAGATCCGCGCCGCGCGGGCGAAGCGGTACATCGCCTCCAGCGGCAGGTCGGTCGAGTAGCCGAGCGCGCCGTGGACCTGCAGCGCGCGGTCGACGACGTCGTGCAGCACGCCCGCGCCGTAGAACTTGATCAGCGCGATCTCCTGGCGGGCGGCCGCGGCGCCCTCCGCGTCCATCTTCCATGCCGCGTGCAGCGTCATCAGCCGCGCGGCGTGCATCTGCGCCGCGGAGTCGGCGACCCAGTTCTGCACGGTCTGCTTGTCGGCCAGAACGGAGCCGTGGGCGTGGCGGGTGACGGCGCGCTCGCAGAGCATGTCGAAGGCCCGCCGGGAGACGCCGAGCCAGCGCATGCAGTGATGGATGCGGCCGGGCCCGAGCCGCTGCTGGGCGATCAGGAAGCCGGCTCCGCGCGGGCCGAGCAGCGCGTCGGCCGGCACGCGCACGTCCTCGTAGACGATCTCGGAGTGCCCGCCGTAGCGGCCGTAGTGCTCGTACGGGTGCTCCATCGTGGGGATGTCGCGCAGGATCCGGACGCCGGGCGTCGCGACGGGGACGATCAGCATCGACGCGCGCTGGTACTTGTGGGCGTCGGGGTCGGTGACCGCCATCACGATCAGGAAGTCCGCCACCGACGCGTTCGAGGAGAACCACTTGCGGCCGTTGATGACCCACTCGTCGTCCTCGAGCACCGCGGTCGTCTCGAGCAGCGTCGGGTCCGAGCCCGCGGTGTCCGGCTCGGTCATCGAGAACGCCGACTTGAGGTCCCCGGCCAGCAGCGGGTGCAGCCACTGCTGCTTCTGGTCCTCCGTGCCCGCCAGCGCGAGTATCTCCGAGTTGCCCGAGTCGGGCGCGGCGTTGCCGAACACCACCGGCGCGAACGGGGTCGTGCCGAGGATCTCGTGCATCAGCCCGAGCTTGACCTGGCCGAAGCCCTGGCCACCCAGCTCGGGATCGAGGTGGGCCGCCCACAGCCCGCGCTCGCGCACCTGCTCCTGCAGCGGCGCGATCAGCCGCCGGAACGCGTCGTCGCCGAGCTCGCCGAAGATCGTCTCGATCGGCCAGATCTCCTCTCGCACGAACGTGCGCATCCAGTCCAGCTGCTGCTGGAACTCGGGCTCGGTCGAGAAATCCCAGGCCATGCTTTCCCCCCGTCGGGTCGGGTCCCGGTCTGAGTCTAGGGTGGCGGTCGTGACCCCGCTGCTCGCCGCCGCCACGTTCGCCGTCTTCGCCGGCGCCGCCGTGCAGGCGGCCACGGGGTTCGGGTTCGCCGTGCTGGCGGCGCCGCTGGCGTTCGCGGCGCTGGACTCGCACGAGGCGATCGGCCTGCTGCTGCTGCTGGGCACGGAGATCGGGATCCTCACCCTCGCCACGGAGGGCCGCCGCCCGCAGCCGATGGTCCGGCGCTGCGCGGTCATCCTCGCGTGGGCTGTGCCCGCCGCCGTCGCGGGCGTCGCGGTGCTGCGCGCGCTCGACGCCGTGACGCTGCAGATCGCGGTCAGCGTCGGCGTGGCCGCGACGCTGATCATCCGCCACCGCGCGCCTGCGCTGCGCCGGAGCGCAGAGCCGCGCTGGGCGGCGCCGGCGACCGGCCTCAGCGCCGGCGCGCTCGTGACCTCGACCAACACGAGCGGCCCGCCGCTGCTGCTGTACCTGCTCGGGCGCGGCGACGACCCCGTGACCGTGCGCGACACGCTGATGGTGTGCCAGCTCGGTCTGAGCCTGATCGGCGCCGCCGCGATCGTCGCGACCGGCACCACGGGCGCCGTGCCGCGCGGCTGGCTGCTCGCGCTGTGCGTCCCGCTCGTGCTGCTCGCCCACCTGGTGGGGCGCCGCGTGTTCGCCCGCCTCGCCAAGTCGGGCCGCTACGAGCCGGTCCTCAACGCCACGCTCGTCGTCGCCGTCGTCGCCGGGCTCGCCACCGCCGTCCTGTAGCGGTCCAACAGCGTAGTACCATCTGGTCTATGTTTGATGGACCAGCAGATGACCGCCAGGGCACGCCGTTCCCGTTCGAGGGGCCGGTGCCCGCCGCGCTGCTGATCGACCGCCAGGACGAGCTGCGCCTGCTGGCGCGGCGCGCGGCCGATCGGGTCAACGTCCGGCTGGTCGCGCCGCGGCGCTACGGCAAGACGAGCCTGCTGCTCGCGCACGCCGAGCGGCTGCGGGAGACGGAATGGCGCACCGCGCACGTCGACTTCGGCCGCGTCGCCGATCTCACCGACGTGGCGCGCCGGATCGCCGCCGCCTACGCGCGCCTGGACTCCTCCTGGATCCGCGCGCACCTGGCGGGCCTGTTGGCGCGGCTGGGCGTCTCCCTCGGCGCGTCCGGCCCGGCCGTGTCGCTATCGGCGCGCCCGCGCGATCCCGACCCGGAGACGGCGGAGACCGTCCTGCACCGGCTGCTGGACCTCCCGCGCGCGCTGTGGGAGGAGAACCGGGTGCCGACGCTGATCGTCTTCGACGAGTTCCAGGACCTGCTCGTCGCGCGCAAGGACCTCGACGGCCTGCTGCGCTCGCACATCCAGTACCACGGCGACGCCGCCGCGTACGTCTATGCGGGCTCGGAGCCGTCGATGATGCGCGAGCTCTTCGACGCGCGCGAGCGGCCGCTGTTCGGCCAGGCCGACCCGCTCGCGCTCGGGCCGCTGCCCGCGGAGGAGGCCGCGCGTGACCTGTCCGGGCGGTTCGCCGCCGAGGGCCTGGACCCGGGTGACGCGCTGGGCGAGCTCGTGACCTTCGGCGCCGGCCACCCCCAGCGCACGATGCTGCTCGCGTACCTGCTGGCCGACCGGCTCGCCGACGGCGCGGAGGGCACGCCCGCGCTGGCGACCGAGGCGATCGAGGCGGCGATCGAGCGCACCGCGCCCGCGCACCAGGCGCTGTGGGGGCAGCTCGGGCGCACGGAGCGGGCGCTGCTGGCGGCGGTCGCCGACGGCGCGGCGCCCACCAGCCGCGCCCTCGCCGCCGACCACCGCGTCAGCCGCGGCACGCTCGACGCGGCCGCCGCGCGACTCGCCGACCAGGGCCATCTGCTGCGCCGGCCGCGCGACACTCGGCTCGTCGACCCGCTGCTCGCTGAGTGGCTACGGCGGCGCTAGGGAGCTATAGGCTCCGGGCCATGGCGCAGGCTCACGGTGACCGGCTGACGGCGGTGGATGCGTCCTTCCTGGCGCAGGAGGTCGAGAACGCCCACATGCACGTGGGCGCCGTGCTGATCTTCGAAGGCCCGCCGCCGGACTACGACGACTTCTGCACCCAGATCCGCAGCCGGCTGCACCTGGTCCCGCGGTACCGCCAGAAGCTCGCGTTCCCGCCGCTGGAGACCGGCCGGCCGCTGTGGGTCGACGACCCCAACTTCAACCTGCAGTACCACGTGCGCCACACGGCGCTCCCGTCGCCGGGCTCCGAGGAGCAGCTGCGCGCGCTGGCCGCGCGCGTGCACTCCCAGCGGCTGGACCGCTCCAAGCCGCTGTGGGAGACGTGGCTCGTGCAGGGCCTGGAGGAGAACCGCTTCGCGCTGATCTCCAAGACCCACCACGCGCTCGTCGACGGCGTCGCCGGCGTCGACCTCGCGACCGTGCTGTTCGACGCCGAGCCCGTGCCGCCGCCAACGCCGCACGAGGGCGAGCCGTGGGTGCCGGCCCAGGAGCCGAGCGCCGCCCAGCTCGCCGCGCGCGGGATCAAGGGGCTCGTGCGCACGCCGTTCGAGCTCGGCGGCAAGGCGCTCGGCGCGGCCGCGCACCCGCAGCGTAGCCTCGAGGTCGCGCGCGAGGCGCTCGAGGGCGTCGGCGAGGTCGCGTGGGCCGGACTGAACCCCGCACCGGAGACGCCGCTGAACGTGCCGATCGGCCCGCACCGCCGCTTCGCGTTCGTTCGGCAGGACCTGGCCGACTTCAAGCGCGTCAAGGACGCGCTCGGCGGCACGGTCAACGACGTCGTGCTCGCGGTCGTGGCCGGCGCGCTGCGCCACTGGCTGCGCTCGCGCGGCGTGCGCACGGAGGGGATGGAGCTGCGCGCGCTCGTCCCGGTGTCGATCCGCGCCGCAGACCAGCACCACACGATGGGCAACCGGATCGCCGCGATGCGGGGACCGCTGCCCGTCTACGTCGAGGACCCCGTCGCGCGCCTGACCGTCGTGCGCGAGGCGATGGACGGGCTCAAGGAGTCCAAGCAGGCCATCGGCGCGGAGGTGCTCGCGGGTGTGCAGAGCTTCGCCCCACCGACCGTGCTCGCGCAGGCGTCGCGGATCAACTTCTCGACGCGCCTGTTCAACCTGATCGTCACGAACGTGCCCGGCCCGCAGTTCCCGCTCTACCTGCTCGGGCGCGAGCTGCAGGACCTGTTCCCGGTCGCCTTCCTACCGCGCGACCACGCGATGGCGATCGCGATCATGTCCTACAACGGCGGGATCGACTTCGGCCTGCTCGGCGACTACGACGCGATGCCGGACCTGGACGAGGTCGGCCGCGACCTGGAGATCGCGCTCGAAGAGCTCGTCGTGGCCGCCGAGAAGCAGTCGGAGGTCACGGCCAAGGGGCGCAAGCGCGCCCCCGCCTCGAAGGCCTAGTAACCGAGCGCGAACTTCGCGTCCTCGGACATCTTGTCCGGGGACCACGGCGGGGTGAAGACCATGTTGGTCACGACCTCCTCGACGCCCTCGATCTCGCCCACGAACTCCTGCATCTGCTCGGAGACCTGGGGCCCGATCGGGCACGCGGGGGTCGTCAGCGTGAAGGTGACGGTCACGGTGCCGCCCTCGATCTCGACGCCGTAGACCAGGCCGAGCTCCACGAAATCGAGCCCCAGCTCGGGGTCGATCACGTTGCTGAGGGCCTCGGTGACTTCCTCTTCGTCGACGATCATGACATCGATGGTACCCCGGCCCTTGAACGAACCGCCAGGTATGCAATAGCTTCCGCGAATCGTCAGCTTCGATGAACAGCTCGCGATCCTCGTCATCTCGGGTGACGAGGACCGCGCGACGAGCGGCCGGCGCCGCCGCCCGATCTCGGTGGCGCTGCGCGCGACGCGCGACGTGATCGTCGACCTCTCGGGCCTGACCTTCGCCGACTCGTCCGTGATCGTCGACCTCGCGTGCCTCGCCCAGCGCCTGCGCGCGCACGACCGCATGCTGTGGCTGGCGGGCGCGCAGCCGCACATCCGGCGGCTGATCGAGTCCGTCGGGCTCGACCGGCTGCCCGCCGTGCGGCTCGCCGGGCCGGCGCCGGCGTTCTCCTGACGCGGCGGCGTACTGTCTAAGGGGCGATGCAGCTCCTCCTCGTCGTCCTCTTCATCGTCGTGCCGATCGCCGAGCTGGCGCTGCTGATCCAGATCGGCCAGCAGATCGGGGTCTGGTGGACGATCGCGCTGCTGGTCGTGGACGCCGTGCTCGGTTCGCTGCTCGCGCGCTCGCAGGGCCGGGCCGTCTGGCGGCGCTTCAACGAAGCGCTGCGCGACGGTCGCGCGCCCGCGCGCGAAGTGATGGACGGCGCGCTCGTCCTGTTCGGCGGCGCGCTGCTGCTGACGCCCGGCTTCCTCTCGGACATCCTGGGCGTCTTCCTCCTGCTGCCGCCGACGCGCGCGCTCGTGCGCGCCGTGCTCGTGCGGCGCTTCTCCAGCCGGATGGTGGCCTCGATGGCCGGGCCGCGGGTGGGCGGCGAGCCGGGTGCGCGGCGCGCGCCGCGGCAGGCCTACGACGTCGAGGGCACGGCGGTCGACTCGCCGCCCGACGGGCTGGATCGGCCGCCGGCGTGAGCGCAGCCGAGCTCGAGCGGGCCCGGACGCCGACCGGTCCGGCGTTCGCGGATGCCGTGACGTTCGCCTTCGGCGACGAGGACGCTCAGCTGTACGGGCTGGCCCGCATCGGGCTCTCCCCCGGCGAGAACGGCGAAGGCCGCCACGGGAGCGCGCTGGCGGTGCTCTTCGCGGGTCGCGAGCCGCTCGCCGCGATCGCGCGCGGCGGCCTGGCGCTCGCCGAGGACACGAGCTGGGAGTCGATCGGCCTGGCCGGTCTGCGGATGGCCGTCACCGAGCCGCTGCGTGACTGGACGGTCGCGATGGAGGGCGAGCGCCACGGCTTCGAGCTGCGCTTCCAGGCCCTCTCCCCGCCCGCCGAGATCGCCGACGGCGACGCGGTGGTGGAGGCCGGCGGGATGGCGGGCTACGAGCAGCTGTGCGGCGTCACGGGCACGGTCCGCGCCGGCGAACGCGTGCACCGGATCCGCTGCCTCGGGCAACGCGGGCACGGCTGGGGCGAGCCCGACTGGGACCGCATCGAGGCCGCCCGCACGGTCACCGCATGGCCGGGCGCCGGCTACGGGATCGCGCTGTCGAGCGTGCGGCCGCAGGGCGCGCCGCACGCGGAGGAGCGGGTCTGGGCCGCGCTGCTGGACGAGCAGGGCACGGTCCGCATCGAGGACCCGCGGCTCTCCACCACCTACGACGCCGACGGCCGCCAGCGCCGCGCGGGCCTGGAGCTGTGGGTGCACGACGACGAGCCGGCGGTGCGCGGATCGGGCGAGGTGCTCTGCGGCTCCACGCTCGACCTCGGCGCGCTGCGCCTGGACTGCGCGTTCTTCCGCTGGCGGATCGACGGCCAGACCGGCGTCGGCCGCTACGACGTGCTGCGCCGCGCGGACTAGTTCTCGGAGCCGAGGCGGTCCCAGCAGTAGAGCTCGAGGCACTCGGCCGCGAGCTCCTCGCAGCGCGCCGCGGACAGCCACGGCAGGACGGACTCGAGCGCCTGCTCCTCGGCGACGCCCGCGTTGAACGCGTCCTCGCCGCGGAACCCGGCCGCGATCTTCAGCGCCTCGCGCCGGTTGTCGCCCAGCGCGGGGAACGCGTTGACCAGGAACTCCTTGTTGGCGATCGGCATCCCGACCTCCATGGACGCGTGCCAGGCGGCGAGCATCGACAGGTCGTGCTCGTCCAGGTCCTCGACCGCCTTGGCGTAGTGCGACGCGAGCTCCGCCTCCGGGATCTCGTCGACCCATGCGCGCACCAGCTCCCCCAGCAGCTGCCGGCGCGCCTCGCGGCCGACCGACTCGGCGATGACGCGGATCGCGTCCTGCGGCTCGATGAAGCAGAGAGGCATGCGCCGGAAGGTACGAGGGGCACCGGACGGCACCGCGCGCCATGCCGCAAACAGCGCGTGTCGCTCTGGAGCGCCATCGAACGTCAACAGCGGCCGGGTGGCGTGGCGAGGGTGCCGCCCGCTCCGCGCCGACCGCTAGTGTTCCGAACAATGGAACTCTCGCGGTCGTCGCTTCCCGACCAGGTCTTCCACCGCCTGGCCGCCGACGTGCTCGCCGGCCGCTACGCGCCCGGCGAGCGGCTGCCGACGCAGCGCGCGCTGGCGGCGTCGCTCGGCGTGAACATGGCCTCGGTGCGCGAGGGCATCAAGCGACTCGAGCAGCTCAAGCTCGTCGACGTGCGCCACGGCGACGCGATGCGCGTGCGCGATTGGCGCGCCCATGGCGGGCTCGACGTGCTCGTGCACGCGCTGGGCGGGGCTCCCGCCCTCGACGACGAGGTGATGCGCTCCGTGATGGAGGCGCGCGGGCTGCTGCTCGCCGACGCGGCGCGGCTCGCGGCGGAGCGCCGCGACGACGACCAGGCGGCGCTGCTGACCAGCCTCGCCGGCGAGGTCGCGGCCGCGGGCGACGACGAGACCGCCCAGGGCGCGGACTTCGCGTTCTTCGCGACGCTGATCGCGGCCTCGAGCAACCTCGTGCTGCTGCTCGTGGCGAACTCGATCCGCGACCTGTACTTCGCGCGGCTGGCCGACTTCCGCGCGCTCGTGCGCGACCGGGCCGTGCTGGCGCCGCTGTACGCGGACGCCGCCGCGGCGGTCGCCGCGGGCGACGGGGAGAGGGCCGCCCGCGTCGTCGGCGAGCTCGCCGCCGCGCAGGAGGCCGCCTGGCTGGAGGGGCTCGGATGACCCTCCGCCGACGCGAGGCCCGTGCCGTCGCCGCGCTCGTCGACGCCGTTGCCGCGCCGGAGCCGCCGCTGCCACCCGTCCGCGACACGGACGCGGTCGCCTCCTTCGCGACCTGGCTCGCCCACGCGCCGCGGCCCAACCGCGCGGCTCTGCGCGCGACGCTGCTCGCGCTCGCCGCCGCCCGCTTTCCGTACCGCGACCGGGCCGGGCGGCTCGCGCTGCTGCGGCGGCTCGGCCGCTCCCCGCTGGCCGAGGGCCTGCGCGCGACCGCGGCGGTGAGCTACTACGGCGACGCGGGCGTCCTGCGGGCGCTCGGCCACACGCCGCGCGAGGCCGCGCCGTGAGCGTGCTGCACACCGACGTGTGCGTGATCGGCAGCGGCGCCGGCGGCGCGGTCGCGGCGGCCGAGCTCGCCGAGGGCGGGCTGCGCGTCGTCGTGCTCGAGGAGGGCCCGGAACGTGGCCGCGCCGACGCGACGGGGCGCCCGCGCGACACGCTGCCCCGCCTGTACCGCGACGGCGGCCAGGTGGCCACGATCGGCCGCCCGCCGCTGATGCTCCCCCTCGGGCGCGGCACGGGCGGCACCACGTTCGTGAACTCGGGCACGTGCTTCCGGACGCCGCCGTCGGTGCTCGCGCGCTGGCGCGAGGAGCACGGGATCGACGGGCTGACCGACGCGATCTTCGAGCGCGTCGAGGAGGCGATCGGCGTGGCCGAGGTGTCACCTGCCCTCGCCGGCCGCAACGCGGCGACGATCCGCCGCGGGGCCGAGCGTCTCGGCTGGCGCGGCGGCTACCTGCGCCGCAACGCGCGCGGCTGCCGCGGGTCGGGCGTGTGCGCGTTCGGCTGCCCGACGGGGGCCAAGCAGCACGCCGGCGAGGTCTACCTGCCGCGCGCGCTCGAGGCGGGCGCGACGCTCCTCACGGGAGCGCGCGCCGAGCGGATCCTGATGCGCGGCGGCCGCGCGGTGGGCGTCGACGCCGGTCGCCTCACCGTCCGCGCGGACACGGTCGTCGTCGCCGCGGGCGCGATCCACACCCCGCTGCTGCTCGCCCGCAGCGGGCTCGGCACCGCCGCCCTCGGCCGGCACCTGACCGTGCACCCGGCGACCGCCGTCTGGGGCGTCTTCGACGAGCCCGTGGACATGAGCCGCGGCGTGCCGCAGTCCTACTACGTCGACGAGTTCGCCGCCGACGGGTTCGTCTTCGAGGGGATCGCCGGCCCGCCCGACTACCTCGCGCTGGCTGCGCCCTTCGCGGGTGACGCGCTGCGCGAGCTGATGCTCGGCCACCGGTACGTCGCCCAGTGCGGGCTGATGGTCCGCGACCGCTCCCGGGGCCGCGTCGCGAGCGTGCTCGGCCGCCCCGTCGTCCGCTACGACCTGGGCAGCCACGACACGGCCACCTTCCACATCGGGCTGCTGCGGTTGACCGAGCTGATGTGGGCCGCGGGCGCGCGCCGCGTGATCCTGCCCGTCGCCCGGGTGCCCGAGCTGCGCGGCGGCGACTCCGCGCCGCTGCGCGACCTCGACCTGCGGCCGCGCGACCTCAAGCTGATGGGCTTCCATCCGCTCGGCACCGCGCGCGCCCACCGCGACCCCGCGCGGGGTGTGGTCGACGGCGACCTCGCGGTACATGGTGTCCGCGACGTCCACGTCGCCGACGGCGCGGCCGTCCCCGGCCCGCTCGGCGTCAACCCGCAGATCACGATCATGGCGCTGGCCACGCGGCTGGCGCACCATCTGATGGAGGTGCCGGCATGTCGTTCCTGATCGACCCGCCGTGGCTCTACGCCAACGGGCGCGCCTACGCGGCCCTCGCGCCCGAGCGCGCCCAGGGCCGCATGGCGGCGGCCGTCGGCGCGGGGACGATGGCCGTGTTCTGGGGCGTGAGCGTCTCGCTCTACCTCAACCGCCCGTGGACCCGCTGGATCTGGGAGCTGTGCCGGGCGCGCGACGGCCGCGACTGGATGCTCAACTCGGGCGTGCTGCGGATCGACGAGCGCGCCGCCGGCGCGGCCACGCACGCCGTCAGCGCGGCGCTGTTCGCCTCCTACCCCTACTGGCTCTGGCGCGGCTGGCGCGACGGGCGGCGCGCGTGACCGAGGCGCGCTTCCCCCACGTCGCGCCCGGCACGGGCCACTACGAGTCGTTCTACCTGCGCGCGGTCGACCCGGAGCGCCCGCGCGGCGTCTGGATCCGCCACACGACGCACCAGCGCCCCGGGCAGCCGGCAACCGGCTCGGTCTGGTGCACCTACTCCGACGCGGAGGCGGGAGCGCCGTACGCCGTCAAGGAGACGCTCCCTGCCCCCGTCGCCGCGGACTGGATCGCGATCGGCGACAGCCGCTTCGGGCCCGCGGGTGCCCGCGGCCACGCGAGCGGGCACGGCCGCTCCGCGGCCTGGGAGCTCGCCATGCGCGGCGACGCCGAGCCGCTGCGCCACCTCCCGCTCGAGTGGATGTACCGCGCCCCCCTGCCGCGCACCAAGCTCGAGAGCCCGCTGCCGAGCGCGACCTTCGACGGGTCGGTCACCGTCGGCGAGCGCGGACGGCAGTCCGTCGACGGCTGGCGCGGGATGGCGGGCCACAACTGGGGCTCCGAGCACGCGGCGACGTGGATCTGGCTGCAGGGCATCGCCTTCGAGGACGCGCCGGGAGCGTGGCTCGACCTCTCGGTCGGCCGCGTGCGCGTCGGGCCGCTGCTGACGCCGTGGATCGCCAACGGTGCCGTGCAGGCGGGAGGCGCCCGCCGGCGGCTCGGCGGGCCGCGCCCCGCACGGGTCGACGCCACGCCCGAGGGCTGCCGCGTCGAGCTGCCGGGCGCGGTCGTGGAGGCCCGCTCCCCCGCCGGGCAGACTGTCGCCTGGCCCTACGCCGATCCCGGCGGCGGCGAGCACCACTCGCTGAACTGCTCGATCGCCGAGGTGACGGTGCGGCTGGGCGACCGCGAGCTGCGCACCGCGCACGGCGGCGTCTACGAGCACGGCGTCGCGCCGGGAGCGCACGACGTCGAGCTGCAGCCGTTCACCGACGGCTGAGGACCTCGAGCGCCCGGTCGACGTCCGCCTCGGTGTTGGCGAGGTGGAAGGAGAAGCGGGTCAGCCCGCCGCGGCCGGCGCAGCGCACGCGCGCCGCCGCCAGCCGGTCCGCGGCCTCCCCCGGCAGGTCGAGCGAGACGATCGCCGAGTCGCCGGGCTCCATCCCCATGCCGGCCCGGAAGCGCGCGGCCAGCGCGGTGTCGTGCGCGTGCACGCGGTCGATCCCGATCGCCTCGAGCAGCTCGAGCGCGGGCGCCTGCCCGACCCAGCTCATCCATGCGGGCGAGACGTCGAAGGCCTTCGCGCTCTCCGCGAGCCGCAGCGGCCCGCCGTAGAGGTTGGCCATCGGGGGATCGGCCGCGTACCAGCCGGCGAGATGGGGATGCAGGCGCTCGCGCGCCTCCGCGCGCGCGTGGAGGAACGCCGTGCCGCGCGGCGCGAGCAGCCACTTGTAGCCCGCGCACACCACGTGGTCGAAGCGCGTGACGTCCAGCGGCTGCCAGCCGCAGGCCTGCGTCGCGTCCACCAGCGTGCGGGCGCCGTGGTGGGCGGCGGCGGAGGCGATCGCATCGAGGTCGGCGAGCCGCCCGTCGGCGGACTGCACCGCGCTGACCGCGACGAGTCCGGTGGCGCCGTCGACCGCCTCCGCGAGGTCGTCCAGCGCGACGAGGCGGACCCGTACGCCGCGCGCCTCCTGGGCGAGCAGCGGGAACAGCAGCGACGTGAACTCCTCGCGCGCCGCGAGCACCTCGGTCCCCGGCTCGAGCGCCGCGGCGACGAGGCCGACGAACGGGGAGGCCTGCGGGCCGACCGCCACGTCGGCCTCGTCGGCGCCGTGCAGGCGCGCCCAGCTCGCGCGCGAGCGGCCGACCGACGCGTCCCAGCCGTCGAAGCCCGTGCGGCCGTGGCGCCACTCGTCCTGCGCGGACTGCACCGCCTCCCAGGCGGGCCGCGGGGGCAGGCCGTAGGAGGCGGTGTTCAGGTAGACGCCCTCCGGTGAGAAGAGCCGCTGCGCGTCAGCGACCTCCACCGGCTACTTGACGTTCTTGCGCACCTCGGCGTACGCCTTGCGCGGCTTGCCGTCCGGGCCGACGAGCCCGGCGTCGAAGCGCGCGCTGCGGGGAACGCCGAACCACGTGTAGACGTAGAGCCGCTTGACCTTCTTGTCGGCCTTGGCGACGCGGAACATGTACTTCGTCGCCTTCAGCTGGCGGTTCTGGTTGGCCTTGAAGCCGGCGAACTTGTACAGCCCGCCCGCCTCGGTGAGCCAGATCTGCTTGCAGCCGAGCGCCTTGATGATCGCCTTCGTGCCCGTCGAGCGGAAGCGGTTGATGTCCGAGTAGTTGTGCACGCCGCAGACGATGCGCGGGCCCTTGTAGACCTTGCGGAACGCCTTCACGTACCCCGTCGCCGAGCGGAACGTCGGGCGCTTGGCGCGCACGTTGTCGGCCTGGTCGAGGATGTCGGCCGCGACGACGGTCCCGCCCCTGAAGACCTTGCGCGCGATCGTCGTGAACCGCGCGGCGGCCTTCGGGTTCTTGTAGGTCGGCTGCGTGAAGTGGTTGATCTCGTTCCACGCGACGATGTTGCTGACGCTCGGCAGGAAGGCCTTGAACTTGCGCAGCGCGGCCTCGTACTGCTTGGCCGTCGGCAGCTTGCACTGCGACCTTCTTGCGGTTCTTGCGCCTGTTGCAGATGCTCGCGTCGCCGCGGGCGTGCTCGAAGGTGACCAGGGGCGTGACGCCCTGCTGCTCCGCGCTGCGACGTACTGGATCACGCGGTTGAGCTCGTCGTCGCGCCCGTCGGCGACGTTCCAGGAGACGACGACGCGCGCGTGCTTGGCGCCGAGTTGCGTGAACAGCGGGTCGCTGAACATGCCGGGGTTGTTCTCCGCGATGCCGACCGTGATCTTCGCCTGCGCCGCGCCGGGGAGCGCGAGCAGCGACAGGACGGCGATCAGGAGGAGCGGGGGCGGAGCGCATGACGCCGCAGCGTAGCGGCGGGGCAGGCGGCCGACCCCGCCTGCGAACAGCGCGGTCACGAAGGCGGTCGCCCCTTCGACGTCGGGCGGGTGCCGCTCGGCGAGCTCCTGGCCGAGCTCGAGCGCGACCGCCACCATCGCATGCGCGAGGTAGCCGACGTCGACGGGCGGGAGGTAGCCCCGATCGATCGCCTCGCGCAGGTCGTCCTCCAGCTCCCCCAGCCCGGCGGGCAGCACCGCGTCGCCGAAGCGCTCGCGGATCGTGCCGAGGTTCCGGCGGACGAACGCGAACGTCCCGGGGTCGGCCACGATGAACTCGAAGAACGCGCGGAAGCCGCTCTCGAGCAGCTCCTGCGAGCCCCGGCGGCGCGCCGGGCCTCGCGGACGCGGCGGCGGGCCTCGGCGCCGGTCTCCTCGACGATCGCCCGGAAGACCGCCGCCTTGTCGGGGAAGTAGTTGTAGAACGTGCCCGAGGCCAGGTCGGTGCCGCGGACGATGTCGCGCACGCCCACCGCGTCGTAGCCACGGGCGGCGAAACACCGCCCGGCCCGCGTCGAGGATCGCCGCCCGGTTGGCGGCCTTCGTGCGCTCGCGCCTGCCCGCTGCGGCCATGCGCGGCGAGGCTACACCTGCCAGGATGCCGCCGACATGGATCACGAGGCGGCGGAGGTCAAGGCGGCGGGCGGCGTGGTGTGGCGCCGCGGGCCGAGCGGCATCGAGGTCGCGGTCGCGCACCGTCCGCACCGGCGCGACTGGTCGCTGCCGAAGGGCAAGCTTGACCCGGGCGAGACGCTGGGAGCAGGCCGCGCTGCGCGAGGTCGAGGAGGAGATCGGCTTCCGCTGCCGCTCGGCCGCGAGCTCCCGGCGACCTCCTACAAGGACCAGAAGGGCCGCTCGAAGGTCGTGCGCTACTGGCTCATGGAGCCCAAGTCGGGCGAGTTCACGCCCAATCGGGAGGTCGACGAGCTGCGCTGGCTGATCCCCTCCGCCGCGGCGGAGCTGCTCCGTACCCCCACGACCAGGAGCTCGTCCGGGGGCTCGGATGAACCGCGACCGCTTTCCTGGGCTGGCCGACGGCTGGGCCCGCCTGGACGGGCCCGGCGGCACGCAGATGGTCGACGGCGCGATCGATGCGATGACCGAATGGATGCGCTCGGGCCGGACCGCCAACGAGGGCGGCGCGTTCCCGCACGCGCGCGCCTCCGAGGAGATCGTCGAGCAGCCGCGGGAGGCGGTCGCGGCGATGCTCGGCGCCGACCCGCGCGGCGTCGCCTTCGGGCCGAGCATGACCGCGCTCACGATGGCGTTCTCGGCCGCCGCCGGGCGCGCGCTGGAGCCCGGCGACGAGATCATCTGCACGCGCCTGGACCACGACGCCAACGTGCGGCCGTGGCTGATCGCGGCCGAGCGGGCGGGCGCGACCGTCCGCTTCGCCGCCCCCGAGCCCGACACGCTGGAGCTGCCCGCGAGCGCGGTCGAGGCGGTGCTCTCCGACCGCACCCGCTGGGTCGCGGTGACGGCAGCCTCCAACGCGGTCGGCACCGTTCCCGAGCTGCCCGGGATCGTGGCCGCCGCCCACGGCGCGGGCGCGCGCGTGTACGTCGACGCGGTCCACGCCTCCCCGCACCGCCCACACCATCTCGCCGACCTCGACCTCGACGCGCTGGCCTGCTCGGCCTACAAGTGGTTCGGCCCGCACATCGGCGTGCTCTGCGCGCGCCCCGAGCTGCTCGCGGAGCTCGCGCCCGACAAGCTGCGCCCGTCCTCGGACGGCGTGCCCGAGCGCTGGGAGCTCGGGACCCTGCCCTTCGAGGCGCTGGCCGGGGTGCGCGCGGCGGCCGAGTACGTGACGTCGCTCGCCTGGGAGGAGGTGCGCGCGCACGAGGACGCGCTGCTGGAGACGGCGCGCGCGGGCCTTCGCGCGATCGACGGCGTGACGCTCTACGGCGACGCTCGCGACCGCACGCCGACGCTGATGTTCAACGTCGCGGGCATGGACGCGCCGAGCCGTCGCCGCGGCGCTGGCCGAGCGCGAGATCGCCGTCTGGGCGGGCAACTACTACGCCTGGGAGCTCGAGCGCCACCTCGGCCTCGCCCCGCACGGCGCGGTGCGGGCGGGGTTCGTGCACTACAACGACGCCCGCGCGACGCGGAACGACCTGCTCGCGGGCGTGCGCGAGCTCGCCTCAGCCGTAGCCGCGCTCGGCCCCGGCCGGTCGCGCGAGCGCGCGTCGGGCGACATCAGCCCGCCGCCGCGGCTGCGGCGGACGAGGTAGACCAGTCCGACCGTGCACACGAAGGCGACGAAGAACCCGCCGGCGGAGCGCCCGCCGCTCAGCAGATACACGAGCAGACCGCCGATGAACGAGCCGGCGATCCCGAGCCCGATCGTCATCGGGATGCTCATCGGGTCCTTGCCCGGCAGCGCGAGCCGTGCCAGCGCCCCGAAGATCAGGCCCTGGACGGCGAGGACGATGAGGTACGTGAGCCAGCCCATGCGCGCACCGTACCCGAGCGATGAGTTCCGCAACCACGGGAGAGTTGTAAGGGCATGACGACCTCGACCTTCATCCTCGTGCCCGGCGCGGGCGGCGACCCCCTCTACTGGCACCACGTCGTGCCGCGGCTGCGCGAAGCCGGCCACGAGGCCCTGGCCGTCCGGCTCCCCGCGGGGGAGGACGGCGCCGGCCTCGCCGAGTACGCCGACGTGATCGCCGCCGCGATCGGCGATCGCGGCGGCGTCGTGCTCGTCGCGCAGTCGATGGGCGCCTTCAGCGCCCCCATGGCCCGCGGTGGCGCACGGCGGCGTGGCGAGGATCGCGCTCGTCGCGCCGATGATCCCCGTCCCGGGCGAGACGCCGGGCACGTTCTGGGAGGCCAGCGGCCAGGACGCCGCCCAGCGCGCCTACGCGGTCGAGGAGGGCCGCGATCCGGACGCGCCGTTCGACCTGCACGAGATGTTCCTCCACGACGTCCCCGGCGACGTCGCCGCCTGGCTGCTCGAGCAGGGCGACTCGCGCGACGAGGGCAAGTCGTTCGAGGACCCGTGGCCGCTCGACGCCTGGCCCGACATCCCCACGACGGTGATCGCGGGCGCACGCGACCGGCTGCTCCCACTGGCGTTCATGCGCGAGCTGGCGCGGGCGCGGCTCGGCCTCGAGGACGTCACCGTGGTCGACTCGGGCCACCTGCCGGCGCTCAGCCGTCCGGAGGAGCTCGCAGGCGCGATCATGTCGGGATGATCGATCACGCAGGCTTCGGCATCACCGACTACGCCCGCAGCAAGGCCTTCTACGAGGGCGCGCTCGCCCCGCTCGGCATCACGCTCGTCATGGAGGTCATGGGCCGCGCCGCCGGCTTCGGGCAGGGCGGCAAGCCAGTCTTCTGGCTCGAGGACGGCCGCAGCGTCGTCACCGAGGTCCACGTCGCCTTCGAGGCCCCCGACCGCGCCACGGTCGACGCGTTCCACGCCGCCGCGCTCGAGGCCGGCGGCACCGACAACGGCGCTCCGGGCGTGCGCGAGATCTACCACCCCCACTACTACGGCGCCTACGTCCTCGACCCCGACGGCAACAACATCGAGGCCGTCTGTCACAAGCCTGCCTGACCCGGGTGGTCACGGTTGGAACGACCGGTTTTCGGGTTGATTGCCGAACGGGGAGAGCGGGATCATGAAGAGCAGACGACGCGACAAGACCGAAGGCACCATCGACAAGATCGCCGGGCGGGTCCTCGAGGCCGTCGGCAAGGTGACGGGCAACAACAAGACCAAGGCCAAGGGGAAGGCCGCCCGCGGGCGCGGGGCCGGCCGCTCGGCCAAGGGTCGCGCCAAGGGCGCGAGGCGGTAGCCGGTGGGTGTGCTGCGCGGGCTCGGCAGCCTGGTCGGCGGGCTGCTCGCCGGCGTCTTCGGGCTGCTCAAGGGCATCCTGACCGGGGTCGGGAGCCTCCTGCGCCGGCTGTTCTGACCGCCGCCGCTACAGGTCGTACGGGTAGTCGGTCAGCGTCTCGCTGCCGTCCTCCGTGATCAGGAGGAGGTCCTCGAAGCGGACGCCGCCGATGCCCTCGATGCCCTCGATGCCGGGCTCGATCGCCACGACGTCGCCCGGGACGAGCTCGTCGTGGCCGGAGAGGCCCAGGCCCGGGGGCTCGTGGACCTCGAGGCCGACGCCGTGGCCGAGCCCGAAGTAGAAGCCGTGGTCGAGCGTCTCGCCCGGCTTGCGGGTCCGCTGGGTCGGGTGGCCCGCGCGCTCGACGACGTCGCAGGCGGCGTCGTAGAGGGCGCGGCCCGTGACGCCGGGGCGAGCCGCGGCGCGGGCGGCCTCCAGGGCCTCGCGGGCGATGTCGCGCAGCTCGGCGACCTCGCCCGTGACCTCGCCGGCGCCGACGAAGGTGCGGGTCATGTCGGCCCAGCAGCCGCTGGCCTCGTCGCGCGGCCAGAGGTCGATCTCGATCGGCTTGCCGGCCGGCAGCGGCCCGGAGCCCGGGTCGTGCCCGCCGCCGGCGAACAGGCTGACGACCATGATGTCCGGCGGCGCCGGGGCGCCGGCGGCGGCGCACTCGGCGCGGATCGCGTCGCGCACGGCCTCGGCGGTCAGCGGCTCGCCGTCGTGCTGGAGCAGCCCGTCGCCGTCCGTCGCGCCGTGGATCAGCCGCTCGGCGACCGCCATGCCCCGCTCCGCGGCGTGTTGGGCCCGCCGGATGCCCTCGAGCTCGCCCGCGGTCTTGCGGCGCCGGCGCTGCTCCACCGCCTTCGGGTCGACGTCGATCCGGACGCCGGCGTCGCGCAGCTTGTCGGCGACCGCGACCGGCAGGTCGGCCGGCACTACCGCCTCCTCGATCCCCCACCGCTGCACGGCGCGCAGCACGGCCTCCAGCTCGGCCTCGTGACGGGGTGTGCCGTCCGCGAGCATGTCGTAGAAGCCGAGCTCGTCGAGCAGCACGAGCTCGGCGTTCGGCACCGCGTCGGCGAGGCGCGCGGACTCGAGCGAGCTGGTGAGGATCGAGGTGTGCCCGTTGCGCACCGCGAGCAGCAGCGGGTCGATGATCTCGAGCCCGACCTCGTGCCGCACGGCCGGGTAGCGGACGGTGTCGCCGTAGAGGAGGATCGTCGCCATCGGGCAAACCCTAGTGCGCGCCGAGCGGGCCGGCGTTGACGACGTCGGCGGCCGTCGCCCCGCCACGGCGCGCGGTGTGCACCGCGAGCTCCATGTAGGCGAGCCGCTCGGGGCCGTGCGCGTCGGTCGAGCAGACGATCCGCACGCCGCCCGCGATCGCGTCGCGGACGTGCTCGCCGCGCAGGTCGAGGCGGTCCGGCAGCCCGTTGACCTCGACGGCCACGCCATGATCGCGTGCGACCTCGTAGACGCGGTCGAGGTCGACCGCGTTCTCGGGGCGGCGGCCGATCAGGCGGCCCGTCGGGTGGCTCAGGCACGAGACGTGCGGGTTGCTGATCGCCTCGAGGACCCGCCGGGTCATCTCGGGCGCCGGCATCCGCTGGCCGCCGTGCACGCTCGCCTGGACCCAGTCGAGCTCGGCGAGCACGTCGTCGGGGAGGTCGAGCCGCCCGTCGGGGAGGATGTCGCACTCGATCCCCCGCAGGACCCGGAACGGCGCCAGGGCCTCGCTCGCCTCGGCGATCTCCGCGGCCTGGCGGCGGACGTCGTCGGCGGTCAGGCCCTGGACGGCGCCGACCGCGGGCGTGTGGTCGCAGATCGCGAGGTAGTCGTAGCCGCGGTCGCGGGCGGCGCGGCCCATCTCCAGCACGCTCGCGCGGCCGTCCGACCAGGTCGTGTGGCAGTGCAGGTCGCCGCGGATGTCGGCGAGCTCGAGCAGCGGCGGCGGCTCGCCTTTGAAGGGCGCCTCGCGCAGCTCGGGCGGGCACCACGGGATGCCGAGCGCGGCGTAGACCTCCTCCTCGGTCGCCGCGTCGGGGAGCGGCTCGAGCGCGGTGACGTACGGGTCGGCGCCCGTCGCACGCAGCAGCGCGGTGCCGGCGGCGCCCGGCGCGGCCACGACGAGCTCGACCGGGACTCCCTCGACCGTCACGCCGAGCGCGCTGCGCTCGCCGCGGCCGATCACGGCGACGATCTGCGGCAGCTCGGCGAAGCGCTCCAGCAGCGGCGCCGGGTCGGGCGCGGCGCTGACGACGGCGAGCCGCTCGCACGAGTCGCGCCAGCGGCGCGGGTCGCCGGCCGGGACGCCGCCGAGCGCCTCCGCGATCCCGGCCACGAGCTCCCTGGCGCGGGGCAGGTGGATCCCGCGGGGCGGCCGCGGCTCACCCTCGCGCCGGAGCGCGTCGAGGATCTGCGCCTCGAGCTTCGGCCCCACTCCGGGCACCGCCCGCAGCCGGCCGTCGGCCGCGGCCTCGCGGAACTCCTCCGGCGTCTGGACCTGCAGCGCCCGCGCGATCTCCACGGAGCGCTTGGCGGTGAGCCCGAGGTAGCGCCCGAGGCCGATCAGCCCGGGCGCCAGCTCGCGCTCGAGCTCGGCGAGCTCCGCGATCTGGCCCGTCTCCAGCAGCTCGCGCAGCCGCGCCTCGATCCCGGGCCCGATGCCGCGCAGCTCCTTTACGCGGCCCGAGGACACGAGCTTGCCGACGGGCGCCGCGGTCCCCCGGATCAGCTCGGCCGCCCGCCGGTAGGCCCGGATGGTGTACGGGTTCGCCTCCGCGAGCTCGAGCAGCGACGCGAAGGCGTCCAGGCGGTCGGCGATCGCGGCGTTGTCCACCCGGGCAGTGTGCCGACTACGATCGCCGCGTGGCCGTCCCTCCGGAGCACCGCGAGTTCGCCGGCCGCGCCGAGGACTCGCTGCTCGTGGACCCGATGCCGACGTTCGAGGCGCTGTCCCGCGCGACCGGCGTGCCCGTCGACACACTCGTGCACTTCGCGCTCGTGCGGTGGGTCTCGGCGGGCTCCGAGGCGCTGCTCTCCGTCGAGCCGCAGGCGCTCCACGACCTGATCGACGCCCGCCACCGCGAGGACTGGCCCGCGGTGGCGGGCATCATCGACTGGCTCGACGCGGGCCGCTGAGCCAGCTGCTCATGCCGCCGCGGGCCGGATGTAGCCCGTCGCGGCGACATCGGCCTCGATGTTCGAGCACGGGCCGATGACGGCGGCGACGACCAGGTCGACGCCCTGGCCCGCGGCCCGGCCCCGGGCGATCCGGGCGGCGACGGAGGCATCGCCTGCCATCACATGGTCATGCCAGCGGCCGAGCGTGCTGCGGTCGAGTCCGGCAACGAGGTAGATCATCGGTGGCTCCTTCGGTGGCGGCGGGTGGACGAGGCCACCATCCCGACGACCGCTTGCAGCGAGCCTGCAGCGCGCTGACAACCCGGGGGCAGACCCCGCGGCGCGGCGTTGCATACACGCCCTCGCCGGGTTGGCGTAGGGCTCCGGCCAACGTCAACGGCGGCTGGGTGGGGTGGCGAGGGTGCCGCCCGCAGCGCCTGCCCCGAGCGCGAGGAGACGATCAGTCGGGCTCAGGCTGATGAATCGTCTCTTCGATGCGGCGCGGCCGGAACTCCACCTTCCCCACCCAGAGCCGTTGACTTACGCCGCGCGCCCCGTCCCCGGCCGGCGGGGCTGCCGGTCCGGCCGGCTGTCGCGCCCCGGAAGCGGCAGGCGAGCCGTCTCGGGCCAGGTGAGCGTGAGCTCGCCGCCGACGCCGAGCCGCCGCCAGAGCTCGCTGAGCTCGTCGAGGCGCGCGCACACCCGCTCGAGCCGCTCGTCGGCGTGCGGGCGGGGGCCACGGATCCAGGCGCGCAGGGCCTCGGCCGCCAGGCGCTCGGAGCGTGCGAGCTCGTCGAGGTGCTCGCGGGCGAGGCGCTCGCCGCGCTTTCGCAGCCGGCGGTCCGGGGTCCCGTCGAGGCGCCGGAAGGTCCGAAGGTTGCCGCCGGCGGCGAGCTGGCCGAAGACGCCGAGCTCGATGCGGTGCTCGCGCTCGACGACGTAGTGGACGAGGTCGTGCGGGAGCCGCGGATCGAAGCCAGGGGCCGGGTTCATCGTCACGGCCGGCCAGTGGTCCGGCCTCGCGGTCACCGCGTAGCGGCGCTCGCCCGTCCGGCTGAAGGTGACCTCCATCCGGCGGAGGCTACGCCGTCACGAAGGTCAGCCCGGGCGGGCGGCGGCGCCGCGCCGCGCCGGGTTCGAGTCCGCATTGCGGCCCGAGACGAACTGGGCGAGCCCGCTGAGGCGGAGCCGCACGTCGACCAGCCCCTGCGCGCTCAGCTCGCGGGTGAGCTCGTCGCGGCCGAAGACCCGCACACCCGTGAGCGGCCGCACGACGCCGTCGGCCAGCCGTGAGGGCACCGGCCCGCGCGCCACGCTGGAGAGCAGCGCGACCCGGCCGCCCGGCGCGAGCACGCGCACGATCTCGGCGACCGCCCGCAGCGGATCCTCGATCAGATAGAGCGCGGCGAAGCAGCAGACCGCGTCGAAGCTCGCGTCCGCGAACGGCAGGTCGGTCGCGCTCGCCCGCACGTACTCCACGCCGTCGCCGGGCCGCTCGCGGGCCGCCTGCGCGAGCATCGTCCGCGAGGCGTCGAGCCCGACGACCTGGCCGCCCGCGTCGGCGAACGCCCGCGAGAAGCTCCCCGTCCCGCAGGCGACGTCGAGCACGGCATCGCCGGGGCGGATCCGGAGCATCTCCAGCGCGATCCGCCGCTCGCCCGCCATGCTCGGGCCCAGCGCGCCCATCAGCAGCCGCCCGCCGAGCGGCCGCCACAGCCGCTCGTAGATCAGCGGCAGCGCGCGGCTGACCATCAGCCGCTGGCCCGGCCCAGCCCCCGTGGGATCGCCCGATCCGAGCAGGTCGAGGTAGCCGTCCCGGAGCTCCGGCCGCGCGGGCCGGCGCTCCGGCGGGATCTTCTCGAGCGAGCGCGTCAGTCCGTGATGCCGTGGCCGGAGCCGAACTGCGCCTCGTCCGGCGGGTCGGCGCCGAGCGCCGAGGAGCCCGCGCGCAGCGAGGTGCCCGCGGACATGTCCTCGCGCGGGTCGCGCGGCGGCAAGCCCTCGAGGTAGCGGTCGACCACGCGGGCGCACTGGCGGCCCTCGTTGATCGCCCACACGATCAGCGACTGGCCGCGGCGTGCGTCGCCCGCGGCGAAGACGCCGTCGGCGCTCGTCGCGTAGGCGCCGGCCTTGGCGTTGCCGCGCGCGTCGGTCTCGACGCCGAGCGCGTCGAGCAGCGGCTGCTCGGGGTGCAGGAAGCCCATCGCCAGCAGGACGAGGTCGACGGGGTGCGCCTCGTCGGTGCCGGGGACGGCGTCGAACGGGGGCTCTCCGGAGTTCTTGACCCAGTGGACCTGCTCCACCCGGCCGTTGCCGCTCAGCTTGGTGGTGGAGACCGCGAAATCGCGCTCGCCGCCCTCCTTGAGGGCGTAGGAGGTGCGCAGCTTCACGGGCCAGCGCGGCCATGGCGTGAGGTCGTCGGGCCGCGTGGCGGGCGGCTCGCCGAGCAGCTCGATCTGCGTGACCGTCGCCGCGCCCTCGCGGTGGGAGTGGCCGACGCAGTCCGCGCCGGTGTCGCCGCCGCCGACCACGAGCACGTGCTTGCCGGCGGCCGAGATGGGCGCGCGACCGTCGAGCGCGGACGGCTCGCCGCGCTCGGCCGCGAGCACCCTCGCGCGGTCGTAGAGGTAGTCCATCGCGAAGTGCACGCCGTCCAGCTCGCGGCCGGGCACGGGCAGGTTGCGCGGCACGCGCGAGCCCGTCGCAATCACGACCGCGTCGTGCTCGGCGCGCAGCTGCGACGGGTCCACCTCGGTCCCGACGTCGACGCCGTAGCGGAACTCGACGCCTTCGGCAGCGAGCTGCGCCAGCCGCCGCTCCACGACCCACTTCTCGATCTTGAAGTCGGGCACGCCGAAGCGGATCAGCCCGCCGCCGGCCTCGTCGCGCTCGTAGACCGTGACCGCATGGCCGGCGCGGCGCAGCTGCTGTGCGGCGGCCAGGCCCGCGGGGCCGGCGCCGACGACCGCCACCGTGCGGCCCGTCTCCAGCGACGGCGGCCGCGGCACGATCCAGCCCTCGTCGAAGGCGCGGTTGACGATCGCCACCTCGATCTGCTTGATCGAGACGGCGTCGCCCTCGCGGATCTCCAGCACGCAGGCGGCCTCGCACGGCGCCGGGCACAGCCGCCCGGTGAACTCCGGGAAGTTGTTGGTGGCGTGCAGCTGGTCGATCGCCTCGCGCCAGCGGTCGCGGTAGACGAGGTCGTTCCAGTCCGGGATCAGGTTCCCGAGCGGGCAGCCGTTGTGGCAGAACGGCACGCCGCACTCCATGCAGCGCGCGCCCTGCTCGCGCAGCCCCTCGACGGGCAGCGTGTCGACGAACTCCTTGTAGTCCGCCGTGCGCGTGCGGGGATCGCGCTCCGGGGCGTCGACGCGGGTGATCTCCAGGAAGGCTCCCTGCTTGCCCATTACGCGACCCGCTCCCGGACGCCCTGCCCTGCCGCGGCTTCCTCCTCGGCCAGCTCGGCCAGCGCCCGCTTGTAGTCGTGCGGCATGACCTTCTTGAAGCGCGGCAGGGTCGCGTCCCAGTCGCGCAGGATCCGCGCGGCGACGGCCGACTGCGTGCGCAGGTGGTGCTCCTCGATCAGCCCGTGCAGCTCGATCGCGTCGGCCTCTGAGATCTCGTCGAAGCCGACGAGGCCCATGTTGCAGCGCGCCTCGAAGCTGCCGTCGGGATCGAGCACGTAGGCCACGCCGCCGCTCATGCCGGCGGCGAAGTTGCGGCCGGTCGGGCCGAGGATCACGGCGCGGCCGCCGGTCATGTACTCGCAGCCGTGGTCGCCGACGCCCTCGACGACGGCGCTCGCGCCCGAGTTGCGCACGGCGAAGCGCTCGCCGGCGAGGCCGCGGAAGAACGCCCGGCCCGCGGTGGCGCCGTAGAGCACGGTGTTGCCGATCACGACGTTCTCCTCGGCCACGAAGGCGGCCTCGTCGGGCGGCCGCACGGCGAGCACGCCGCCGGAGAGGCCCTTGCCCGTGTAGTCGTTGGCGTCGCCGATCAGCGTCAGCTCGACGCCCGGCGCCAGCCACGCGCCGAACGACTGCCCGGCGGAGCCGCGCAAGGTGAAGCGGACGGTCTCGGGCGGGAGCCCCTCCGCCCCGTGGACGTCGGTGACCGCGCTCGAGAGCAGGCCGCCGACCGTGCGGTTGACGTTGCGGATCGCGAACTCGCCGCTGACGGGCTTGCGGTGGTCGATCGCGTCCTTGGCCTTCTCGATCAGGCGCCAGTCGAGCGCGCCCGGCAGCGGCGAGTCCTGCGGGCGCACGCGCCGCAGCGGGGTGCCCTCGGGCACCTCGGGCATCGCCAGCACGTGCGTGAGGTCCACGCCGCGCGCCTTCCAGTGCTCGATCGCGTCCGCGGCCTGAAGCAGGTCGACGCGGCCGATCATCGACTCCATGTCGCGCACGCCGATCCGGCGCATGATCTCGCGCGCCTCCTCGGCGACGTGGAAGAAGAACTCCACGACGTGCTCGGGCTGGCCCGTGAAGCGCTTGCGCAGCTCCGGGTCCTGCGTGGCGATGCCGACCGGGCACGTGTTGAGGTGGCAGGCGCGCATCATGATGCAGCCCGTCGCGATCAGCGGGGCGGTCGAGAAGCCCATCTCGTCGGCGCCGAGCAACGCGGCGATCACGACGTCGCGGCCCGTCTTGAGCTGGCCGTCGGTCTGCACCCAGATGCGCGAGCGCAGGTCGTTGAGCACGAGCGTCTGCTGCGTCTCGGCCAGGCCGATCTCCCACGGCACGCCGGCCGCCTGGATCGAACTCAGCGGCGAGGCGCCCGTGCCGCCGTCGTGGCCCGCGATCAGCACGTGGTCGGAGTTGGCCTTCGCGACGCCCGCGGCGACCGTCCCGACGCCGACCTCGGAGACCAGCTTCACGGAGATCCGCGCGCGCGGGTTGCCGCAGCGGAGGTCGTAGATGAGCTGCTTGAGGTCCTCGATCGAGTAGATGTCGTGGTGCGGCGGCGGGGAGATCAGGCCCACACCGGGCGTGGTGAAGCGGATCGAGCCGATGTAGCGGTCCACCTTGTGGCCGGGCAGCTGGCCGCCCTCGCCGGGCTTGGCGCCCTGGGCCATCTTGATCTGCAGCTCGTCGGCGTTGACGAGGTAGTTGATGTTCACCCCGAAGCGGCCAGAGGCGACCTGCTTGATCGCCGAGCGGCGCGAGTCGCCGTTGGGGTCGGGCGTGTAGCGGGAGACGTCCTCCCCGCCCTCGCCGGTGTTGGACTTGCCGCCGATGCGGTTCATCGCGATCGCGAGCGTCTCGTGCGCCTCGCGCGAGAGCGAGCCGAGCGACATCGCGCCGGTCGCGAAGCGCTTGACGATCTCCGCGGCCGGCTGGATCTCGTCCAGCGGCAGCCACTGGTCCTCGGGCAGCTCCCGGAACCGGAGCAGGCCGCGCAGCGTCGCGCGCGCGGCCGCGTCCTCGTTGACGAGCCGCGCGTACTCCTCGTAGGTCTGGCGGCCGCCGTGGCGGACGGAGTGCTGCAGGAGCGCGATCGTCTCCGGGTTCCACATGTGGTGCTCGCCGTCACGGCGCCACGCGTAGACGCCACCGACCGGCAGCAGCGTCTCGGCCTGCGGATAGGCGCGCTTGTGCTTCTCGAGCGTCTCCGCCGCCAGCACGTCGATCTCGATCCCGCCGATGCGCGAGGCGGTGCCCGCGAACGCGCGATCGATCAGGCCCTTGCCGAGTCCGACGGCCTCGAAGATCTGCGCGCCGTTGTAGGACTGGATCGTCGAGATCCCCATCTTGGAGATCGTCTTGAGCAGGCCCTTGGCGATGCCCTTGACGACGTTCGTCTCGGCGACCGCGACGTCGTCCACGTCCGGCACGCGGCCGTCCTGCACGAGCTCGGCGAGCGACTCGAACATCAGGTACGGGTTGATCGCGCTCGCGCCGAAGCCGATCAGCGTGGCGAAGTGGTGGACCTCGCGCGGCTCGCCGGACTCGAGCACGAGGCCGGTCTGCAGGCGCGTGCCCTTGCGCACGAGGTGGTGATGGACGGCGCCGACGGCCAGCAGCGACGGGATCGGCGCCCGCTCGGGGCCGAGCGCGCGGTCGGAGAGGACCAGGACGTTGACGCCGTCGGCGAGCGCCGCGCTCGCCTCGGCGCACACGCGGTCCACCGCGGCGTCGAGCCCGTCGGGGCCCTCCGCGACCGGCCACGTGATGTCCAGCGTGCGCGAGGCGAAGACGCTCGAGTCGACCTGGCGCAGCTTCTCCAGCTCGCCGTTGCGCAGGATCGGCGTCTTCATCGCGAGCTGGCGCGCGTGCTCGGGGCCCTCGTCGAGCAGGTTGCGCTCCGAGCCGACGCCCGTGCCCACGCTCATCACGATCGCCTCGCGGATCGGGTCGATCGGCGGGTTGGTGACCTGCGCGAAGAGCTGCTTGAAGTAGTTGAACAGCGGCGGCTGGCGGTCGCTGAGGACGGCCAGCGCCTGGTCGTTGCCCATCGAGCCGATCGGCTCCTCGCCCCTGGCGGCGGTCGGCGCCAGCAGCACCCGCAGGTCCTCCTGCGAGTAGCCGAAGGCGAGCTGGCGGTCGCGCACCGGAGCCGGCAGTCCGTAGTAGGGCTCGCGCTCGGGCAGGTCGCCGAGGTGCACGATGCCCTCCTCGAACCACTCGCCGTACGGCGCCTGCGTGGAGACCTCGTGCTTGACGAGCTCGTCGGCGACGATCGCCCCCGCCTCGAGGTCGACGAGGAACAGCTTGCCGGGCTGCAGCCGGCCCTTGCGCACGATGTTCTCGGCCGGCTCGTCCATCACGCCGGTCTCCGAGCCCAGGACGACCCAGCCGTCCGTGGTCTCCAGCCAGCGGCCGGGGCGCAGGCCGTTGCGGTCCAGCGTCGCGCCGATCACGCGGCCGTCGGTGAAGGCGACGGCGGCGGGGCCGTCCCACGGCTCCATCAGGCACGAGTGGAAGGCGTAGAAGCCGCGCAGGTGCTCCGGAATGTCATCGCGGCCGTCGTAGGCCTCGGGCACCATCATCATCACCGCGTGCGGCAGCGAGCGGCCGGCCAGCACGAGCAGCTCGAGCACGTTGTCGAAGGTCGCGGAGTCCGACCCGCCCGGGCGCACGACGGGCAGCACCTTGTGCAGGTCCTCGCCGAAGAGGTCGCTGGCGAGCTGGGACTCGCGGGCGCGCATCCAGTTGACGTTGCCGCGCAGCGTGTTGATCTCCCCGTTGTGGGCGATCATCCGGTACGGGTGCGCCAGCTCCCAGCTCGGGAACGTGTTGGTCGAGAAGCGCGAGTGGACGAGGCCCAGCGCCGAGGCGAAGCGCTCGTCCTGCAGGTCGGGGTAGTAGCCGAGCAGCTGCGGGGACGTGAGCATCCCCTTGTAGACGATCGTGCGAGAGCTGAAGCTCGGCACCACGAGGTCGGGGCCCGCGGCGATCTCGGCCACGCGCCGGATCACGTAGAGCTTGCGCTCGAACGCGTCCGCGTCGCCCGCCAGCTCGTCCGAGGCCGCCACGACGAGCTGCTTGACGTAGGGGGCGAAGAAGTTGGCCGTGATGCCGACGTAGTCCTTGTCGACCGGCACGTCGCGCCAGCCGATCACGCGCTGGCCCTCCTCGGTCACCGTGCGCTCGAGCAGCGCCTCCAGCTCGGCACGGCGGTCCTCCTCGTGCGGGAGGAAGCAGACGCACACGCCGTAGGCGCCCGGCGGGGGCAGGTCCTCGTCGAGCACCGCGCGCATGAACGCGTCGGGCATCTGGAGCAGGATCCCGGCGCCGTCGCCCGTGTTCGGGTCGGCGCCCGCCGCGCCGCGGTGCTCGAGGTTCTCCAGCGCCACGACCGCGCGCCGGACCGTCTCGTGCGTCGGCTTGCCGTCGAGCCGCGCCACGAAGGCGACGCCGCAGGCGTCGTGCTCGTAGCTTGGGTCGTAAAGGCCAACCGGCTGGGTCGGCCTCGGCATGCGTGACATGGCGTGCTCCCGAGTGAACGGCCCGGACGGGCACTGAGGCGGAAGCGGAAAGGTAGCAGCGGGAAGGGCGGAGTTATGACGCTCCGCGGCCGAACGTTGCGCCGGATGCAGCGATCAACGCGTTGCGGACTGACGTCCGCGCAATGATGTTGCGCCGCGCCCACGCGATCATGTGCGCCGTGCGCCTCGTGACGCTCGTCGCCGCCGCCCTCCTGGCCCTCCCGGCAGTCGCCGCGGCCCGGGCCCCGGCCCCCGACGAGCGCGCCGCCGCGCAGGGGCTCGCCGACGCCGCGAAGCGCCTGCTGGCCGCCGATCGCGAGATCGGGGAGGACCACGACCCCGTCGACGGGCTCGACGCGCCACACTGCCGGCGCGAGCTCTACCGCATCCCGCCGCGGCGCCAGTACGCCTTTCGCGCCTTCGCCCTGCGCGACGAGTTCCGCAAGTCCGGGGAGGCGCTCGGGCCCGCGCTCGCGGCCTTCCGCACGGAGATCGCGAACGCCCAGACCCGCGATCCGGCGCTGATCAGCGGCCGCGCCGCGTGGCGGCGGCTCGCGAAGGCCTACATGGCGCTCCCTCCCCGCGGCGACGTGTGCGCCCACCTCGCCGCCTGGCGGCGGGAGGGCTATCCGCTGCGGACCGTGCGTGCAGCGACCGCGGAGTACCGCAGCATCTTCGCCGCGTCCGGCCGCGGCTTCCAGCGCAAGGCCGCGGCCGCCGCGGACCGGATGCGCGAGCTCGGGATCTCCGAGGACGACGCGAAGGTGTTCGAGGGCGATGGGTGAGCGCTCAGCGCGCTGACTCGTAGACCGCGGCCACCTTCTTCGCCAGCGCGGGCCAGGAGTACTTCGCGCGCGCATCCTCGGCCGCGAGGACCCCGCGCCGGCGCCGCTCGTCGGGCTCGTTGACGGCCTCCGCCAGCGCTGCGGCGAGCGCGTCGCGGTCGTCGGGCGGGACGAGCCGTCCCGTTGCGCCGTCGCGGACGATCTCGGCCGGGCCGTGGGCGTCGACGGCGATCGCCGGCAGGCCGCACGCCCCGCCCTCCACGAGCACCTGGCCGAACTGCTCGCGCACGGACGGGAGCACCACGACGTCGGAGGCGGCGAGGAAGTCCGGAAGCTCGGCGTGGTCGTGCCAGCCGGCGAGGAACACGTCGCGGGCGCCGGTGCGGCGAATCGTCTCGAGCGGGTGCTCGCCCTCCCACTCCCCCGGGAAACCGCCGACCAGCACGAGCGGGGCGCGGCGATCGAAGCGCGGGGACGCCTGCGCGTAGGCCTCGATCAGCAGCGGCAGGCGCTTGACCTCGGTGTAACGGCCGACGTAGAGCAGCACCGGCGTCTCCCCGCGGTCGTCGCCGAAGGCCGCGAGGTCGTCCTCGACGTAGCGCACCGAGCCCGGCTCCTCGCCAGGCGCCCAGCCGCGCGGCTCGTCGACCAGCGCGCGGCGCCAATGGGCGCGGTGGTCCACGTGGCGCGGCTCGAACGTCTCCGGGTCGAAGCCGTTGGCGACCCGGACGCAGAGGGCGGGGTCGATCCCCAGCAGGCGCTCGGCGCGCGCCACCTGCGAGTCGGAGAGGACGATCAGCCGCCCGCAACGGCCGGCCCAGCCGCGCATGCGCTGCGCCCAGGCAGGTCCGTGCGCCCAGCGCGCCGGGTCCTCCTCGATCGCCTCGAGCATCAGCAGCTCGGTGCCGTGCAGGTGCCCGACCACCGGCACGCCGGGCGCGACCCGCTCCGCCGCCGCGTTGAGCGGCGTCAGGTGGTGCAGGTGCAGCACGTCGCAGCCCTGCGCGCCCGCGAGCGCGCGCGCCCACGCGTGGACGTGATGCTCGTAGACGTCGTCGCCGAGCGCGGCGAAGACCCGGTCCGCCGCGCCGGGGCGGTCCTCGAAGGACGGGTGCATGGGCACCTCGGCCAGCATCGGGTCGCTCGACTCCAGTGCAGCGGTCATGTCGACGGGTCGCACGTCGAGCCCGGGGTAGAACTCTCGCGCGTCCCCGGGGCGGCCGGGCAGGGAGAGCGACCCGGAGACGATCCGCGGCTCCCACCCCACCGCCGGCAGGTTCCGGGCCAGGTTGCGCGCCACGTGCGCCGAGCCGCCGCGCGGGAAGAACTGCAGGCCCATCAGCACGCGGCTCACCACCGCGACGCTATCTGGAACGCACGAGGGGCGGCCGTGCGGCCGCCCCTCGGACCCTTCCTGATCGGTCTCGGTCGCTACTTGCGCAGGTGCGATCCGAGGTACTCGAACCCGCTGCGCGTCGTGCGGCTCGAACGGCGGAGCGGAGCCGACCCGCCGTTCACGTTGCGAAGCGCCTGGTCCTCGAACATCACGGCCGACACGTGCGCGCCGCCGTCGGCGAGCTGCTCGGCCCCGTTCATGTCGAGGTTGTTGATGTTGTCCCCGGCCTCGTGGTAGTTGGGGTCGAAGGCGACACCGGCAGTGCCACCCCACTTCGCGGCCTGCGCGGCGGTCTTGAGGACCTCGGCACCGGAGAACAGGCCGCCGGTGGCCAGGCCGTTGAGCTGGAACGGCTCATAGTCGGAGCGGCCGTCGAACGCCGTCGGCTCCGTGGGGATGCCGACCGAGTCGAAGTAGCTCACGAACTCGCGCTCGATGCGGGCAGCTCCCTCGTTGAGCGGAAGGCCGCCGGACGGGGTGTCCGAGAAGTTGCCGTCATAGACGAACTTCCCATGGTTCGGCGAGGCGAGCATGTCGAAGTTCAGGTACGCGGCGAGCTTGCCGAAGTCCGCATCCGACAACGCCTCGACGTAGCGGTTGGCGCCGACCAGGCCGGACTCCTCGGCACCCCAGAAGGCGAATCGCACCTTGTTGGTCGGCTTGATCTTCTCGGTGGCCATGGCGCGCGCCAGCTCCAGCACGAAGGCGGAGCCCGAGCCATTGTCGTTGATGCCGGGGCCCTCCTGCACGCTGTCGAGGTGGCCGCCGATCGCGACGACGCGGTCGCCGTTGCCGTCCGCGGAGTCGGCCAGGATGTTGGTCGATTGACGGACGTCGAGCAGCGTGTTGGTGGCGATGTGCGCCCGGCTGCCGGCGGTCGAGAGTTGCTGGCCGATGGCGAACGACGTGCCGATGACCGGGATCCCGATCTCGTCGCCGCGCGGGTCGCCTAGCGTGCCGACGATCGGGTCGGTCCGGCCCGGCTGGCCCTCGTCGAAGATGATCACGGCGCCTGGCGCCGGCCTCCTTGGCGTTGCGGGCCTTGACGACGAAAGTCGCAGGTGCCGCGCTGGACCAGTGCGATGTTGCCCGCCGAGAAGCCCGCGAAGTCCGCGTCCTCGCAGCCGGCATTGGACGAGCTCGGGGTCGGCCCGGGCGGGATCTGGTTGTCGTCGGCGCCCTGTACGAGCGCCTCGACGTCACCGCTGCCCGAGTAGCTCCATCGTGCCGAAGTCGTCCGCGGCGTAGGTCACGACCGGCGGCGGCGCGGTCTTTCCGAAGACCGGGTCCGACAGCTCGGAGAAGACCGTGAAGTCGAAGACCTGCGTCGTCGGGGTGTAGCCGTACTCCCGGAGCTTGGTGATCACGTACTGGACCGACGCGCCGTAGCCCTGGAACCCGGAGGCGCGGTTGCCGCCGTGCTGGTCGGCGATGGTCTGGAACGCGCGCAGATGCTCGAGCATCCCCGGCTGGGTGATCGCGTCGCGGAGCTTGCGGGAGGTGTTGCGCGTGTCGACGGGCGCCGGCGGGCCGGCCGGGCCGGGCGCGCCGTCTTGGCCTTGACCTTGAGCTGCTTGCGCGCGCACTCGGCCTTGAGCGTGCCGCTGCCGCGGCGGACGCACGCGGTCAGGTAGTACGTGCCCGGCTTCACCGTGGAGGCGATGCGCAGTCGCTCGGAGAACTTGCGCGACTTGCCGGCCTTCGTGCGCTTGATGCTGTCGGCGCCGAGCCGGCGGCCGCTCTTGGACTTCTTGCCCTTTCGCAGCGAGTAGGTCACGCGCGCCGTCTGCGCGCGGCGGCCCTCGCGGTTCTGCACGCGGCCGGAGGCCACGACCGTGCTGCCGGCCGTGACGGTCTTCTTCGAGACCTTCAGGCTGACCATCCGGAAGTCCCCGAGCTTCTCCTTGCTCTTGGCGGCCTTGGCCGCCGGCGCGAGGACTAGCGCCAGGATGGCGCCGACGAACGCGGCGCGCATACGAACGGACATGGCGATGAGGACCCTCCCCAGGGTCGAAGTGACGTGGCGGCATACCTTGGCCGCCACCAATTGGGCGGCATGGTAGCTGCCCCCGGCGAACGTCGTGCCCGTCCAGGCCCGGCGAGCGAT
>CAVSMP010000001.1:0-17358 GCA_963729155.1 uncultured Solirubrobacteraceae bacterium | reverse complement strand
AGGCGCAAGCCCGCGGCGTCGGGCGGCGCGTCGTCCGGCGGCACGTCGTCCGGCGGCAGCTGATGGCCAAGGCCGAGTTCGACTCGGAGCACGAGTTCGTCGAGGTCATCGACGAGGTGTTCACGATGATGGACACGGACCCCGACATGGGGCCCAAGCTGCGCGACGCCGACGTCCCGCAGCGCTTCGAGTTCACCGACCTCGACCTGGTGGTCAACATCCGCGCCGCCGAGGAGGACGAGGGCGGCAACCTGCACTGGGAGTGGTCCGACGCGGTCGACTGGGAGCCCAAGGTCAAGATGGCGATGTCCTCGGAGACGGCCAACAAGTACTTCCAGGGCAAGGAGAACGTGGCGGTCGCACTCGCGCGGCGGCGGATCAAGTCCGGCGGAGACGTGAAGGCCGCGCTCAGCCTGATCCCGATCACCAAGCCGATCTACGCCCGATACCGCGAGTACCTGGAGCGCGAGCACCCGCATCTCGTCGTCTGATCACGAACGGGTGATTGACAGGACCCCGAGGGATCGGTAGACCTTCGGGGGCACCACCGACCAAGGCAATAGGCCGGGAAGTGGGAAGCTCCTCGTGGGCTCCCGCAAGGCGTCGCCCTTGACGAACGCCGCCGGCCGAGGCAGCGGGCCGCATTGCCCGCCACAGCGGCGGAACCATTGGTTCCGCCGCTTTATTCTCCGGGGCGATGTCGCAGCCGTCGCTGAGCGAGGTGGCACGCGTGCTCGAGGTGTCGCCCGACACCCTGCGCCGCTGGGCGCGCGACGGCGTCGTACCGCTGCGCGACGGCGAGTGGACTCCCGCCGCGGTGGCCCAGGCGCGGATCGTCGCGCGCCTTCGCGAGCGCGGCCACTCGCTCGACGAGCTGCGCGACGCGGCGCACAGCGGCCGGCTGGCCTACGGCTACATGGAGGAGCTGTTCCCGCCCCAGGCGGAGACCATGAGCCTGGAGGACGCCGCGGGCGAGACGGGCCTGGAGGCCGAGCTGATCCGGCGGATCTGGTCGGGGGCCGGCTTCTCCTCGAGGTCGCTGGACGAGGGCATCTCGACCGACGACGTGCAGCTCCTGCGCTACATGGCGGCGGTGCTCTCGGCGGGCTTCCCGCTCGTCGCGTTCCTGCAGCTCGTGCGCGTCTACGGCCAGGCGCTCGCCGCCATCGCCGACGCCGAGGTCAAGCTCTTCCACCTGTTCGTGCACGAGCCGCTGATCCGCGACGGCGTCGACGGCCTGGAGATCGCCGAGGAGATGGAGGGCCTGGCGTCCGAGCTGCTGCCGCTGGCGGCGCCGATCATGGAGCACGTCCACCAGCGCTGGCTGCAGCACTTCATCGAGCAGGACGCCGTCGGGCACCTCGAGCTCGAGGTCGACTCGGACAAGGAGCTCGGGCGGCTACGCGTGGCGATCGCCTTCGCCGACCTCGCGGGCTACACCCGCCTGACGGAGGAGGCGGGGGAGGAGGAGGCGCTGGACATCGTCGAGCGCTTCGTCGAGGCGGTCGAGGAGACGCTGCCCGACGGGGCGCGCGTGATCAAGACGATCGGCGACGAGGTGATGGTGGTCGCCACGGACCCGTCGGCGCTCGCGGACTGGGCCGTCGGGTTCCAGCTGCTGCAGGGCGAGCGGCGCCCGCTGCCGCGGATCGGCATCCACGCGGGCGGCGCGCTGTACCGCGACGGCGACTACTACGGGCGCGCGGTCAACCTCGCCTCGCGCGTGGGCGCGCGCGCCGCAGGCGGGGAGGTCCTCGTCACGCGGCCGGTCGTGGAGGCGTCGGGCCGGCACCTGGACTTCCGCCACATCGGCGAGGTGCGGATGAAGGGCTTCGACGAGCCCACGGAGCTGTTCCTGGCCTCCAGAGAGGAGGAGCCGTGAGCGTCGAGGCGCGCCTCAGGGCCGGCGGGCTGCTCGCTCCGGGCGCCCCGGTGCTCGTGCTGCTCTCGGGCGGCCGGGACTCGGTCTGCCTGCTCGACGTGGCCCTGCGGCTGGGCTGCGGGGTCGCGGCGCTGCACGTCGACCACGGGCTGCGGGCCGATTCGGGCAAGGACGCCGCCTTTTGTACCGATCTCTGCGCGAAGCTCAACGTCGAGTTGACGGTGAAGCAACTTGATGGCCCGCCGGCCGGCAATATCCAGGCCTGGGCGCGCGAAGCGCGCTACAGCGCGGCTTGCGAGCTCGCGGATCCGCTCGGCGCGGCGATCGCGACGGGCCACACCGCCACCGACCAGGTCGAGACCGTCCTCTACCGGCTCGCCGCCTCGCCCGGCCGCCGCGCGCTGCTCGGCATGGCCGCCGACGAGCCGGCGCCCGTCGCCGGCGCCGTCCGCGCGCGGCTGGTGCGCCCGCTGCTCGAGGTCACGCGGGAGGAGACGGCGGCGTACTGCGCCGATCGCGGCCTGCCGTGGCGCGAGGACCCGAGCAACGCGTCCGACGCGTACGCGCGCAACCGCGTGCGCGCCGAGCTGCTGCCCGCCTTGCGGCGCCTGCACCCGGCGGCCGACGCCAACGTCCTGCGCACGCTGGCGCTGCTGCGCGACGAGGCCGCGGTGCTCGACGCCGCCGTCGACGCCGTGCTCAGCGACGAGCAGGCGGCGCTGGCCGCGCTGCCGCCGGCGCTCGCCCGACTGTGCCTGCAGCGGCTCGCCGACGACGCCGCGGCCGGCCCCGCGGCGCCCGTCGGCGCGCGCGCCGCCGAGCTGCTCGCGCTCGGCGGCGGCGCCGGCAGCGCCGCGCTGGACCTCGGCGGCGGCCTTCGCGCGGTCGCCGAGTACGGCCGGCTGCGCTTCGAATCCCCCGCGGACCCGGGGCCGGAGCCCGTCGCGGCCGTGCTCGGCGTGCCCGGACGCGCCAGCTTCGCCGGCGGCGAGCTGTCCTGCGAGGTCGGCCCGGACCTGGCGATCGCCGACGGCACGCTGAACCGCGACGCGCTCGCCGCCCCGCTCGAGGTCCGGCCATGGCGCCCGGGCGACCGGATGCGCCCGCTCGGCCTCGGCGGCAGCCGCTCCCTGCAGGATCTCTTCACGGACCGCAAGGTCTCGCGCGCGCGCCGCGCGCGCACGCCCGTCGTCGTCTCCGCCGGCGAGATCGCCTGGGTCCCGGGCGTGGCGACGGGCGAGCGCTTCCGCGTCGACGCGGACACGCGGCGGCGCGCCAGGCTGGCCTGGCAGCCGCGCGGCGGCGCGCCGACGTAGACTCCGCGGCCGTGCTGCGCGACGAGTCCATCGGCGAGATCATCGTCCAGGCCGACGACCTCCAGCACCGCATCCGCGAGCTGGGGGCGGAGATCTCGCGCGACTACGAGGGCAAGGACCTGCTGCTGATCGGCGTGCTCAAGGGCGCCGTGTTCTTCCTCAGCGACCTGATGCGCCAGATCGACGTCCCGTGCGAGGTCGACTTCATGGCCGTCGCCTCATACGGCTCCTCGACGGACTCCTCGGGCGTCGTGCGCATCCTCAAGGACCTCGACGCGCCGCTGGAGGGCCGCGACGTGCTGATCGTCGAGGACATCGTGGACTCCGGCCTCACCCTGCAGTACCTGATGCGCACGCTCGAGGCCCGCAAGCCGGCCTCGCTGGAGGTCTGCGCGCTGCTGACCAAGCCCGAGCGCAGGAAGATCGAGACCGACGCCCGCTACATCGGCTTCGAGATCCCGGACAAGTTCGCCATCGGCTACGGGCTCGACTACGCCGAGCGCTACCGCAATCTGCCCTATGTCGCAGCCCTGACCGGCGTCGACGGCTGATCCGTTCGTTAGGAAGCGCCGCCACACTGGCTCAAGGCCGTCCCGGGACGGGCCGAAACCCTGCAGATCGTGGAAAGACCCCTGGTAGCCTTGTTCATCTTGTCCAGCCGTACCATCCCTGCGTGCGGGCAGCGCGCCGATAGCCGATGAGCAGGTTCTTCAAGAGCGCCGCCTTCCCGATCCTGATCGTGATCGTGCTGGCGTTCTTCGCCTCCAAGCTGATCGCGCGCTCCGACCAAGCGCCCGCGAAGTCGTTCAACGGCTTCCTCGAGCAGATCGACAAGGGTCAGATCCAGTCCGTGACGCTGCGGACGAAGGACAACTCCGCCGAGGTCACGCTGCGAGGCGCCGACAAGGCCCGCTACGAGGTCGGCTACCCGCTCGACTACTCCGACGTCCTGGTCAACAAGCTGCGCACGGCGACGGCCGAGGGCAAGATCACCGACTTCGACGTCAAACCGGCGCGCTCGAGCGTGATCCTGTCGTTGCTGACGTACGTCCTGCCGTTCCTGATCTTCATCGGGTTCTGGATATTCCTGATGAACCAGGTCCAAGGCGGCGGGTCAAAGGTGATGTCCTTCGGCAAGTCGCGCGCCAAGCGGCTCTCCGTGGACTCGCCCAAGATCACGTTCCGCGACGTCGCGGGCGTCGACGAGGCGGTCGAGGAGCTGCACGAGATCAAGGAGTTCCTCGAGAACCCGAAGAAGTTCCAGGCGCTAGGCGCCCGCATCCCGAAGGGCGTGCTGCTCTACGGGCCCCCGGGCACCGGCAAGACGCTGCTCGCGCGTGCCGTGGCGGGCGAGGCCGGCGTGCCGTTCTTCTCGATCTCAGGCTCGGACTTCGTCGAGATGTTCGTCGGCGTGGGCGCCTCGCGCGTGCGTGACCTCTTCGAGCAGGCCAAGCAGAACTCGCCCTGCATCATCTTCATGGACGAGATCGATGCGGTCGGCCGCCATCGCGGCGCCGGCCTCGGCGGCGGCCACGACGAGCGCGAGCAGACGCTCAACCAGCTCCTGGTGGAGATGGACGGCTTCGAGGCCAAGGACAACATCATCATGATCGCGGCCACCAACCGGCCCGACATCCTCGATCCCGCCCTGCTGCGCCCCGGCCGCTTCGACCGCCAGATCACCGTCGACCGCCCCGACCGCAAGGGCCGCGCGAAGATCCTGGAGGTCCACACGCGCGGCAAGCCGCTGGCCAAGGAGATCGACGTCGATGCGCTGGCCGGCCAGACGCCCGGCTTCACCGGCGCCGACCTCTCCAACCTCGTCAACGAGGCCGCGCTGCTCGCCGCCCGCACGGGCAAGAAGGAGATCACCCAGGTCGAGCTCGAAGAGGGCATCATGCGGGTCGTCGCCGGCCCGGAGAAGAAGACCCGGGTGATGGGGGAGAAGGAGCGCCTGATCACGGCCTACCACGAGATGGGCCACGCGATCGTCGGGCACTACCTCGAGCACTCCGACCCGGTGCACAAGGTCTCGATCATCTCCCGCGGGCAGGCGCTGGGCTACACGATCTCGCTGCCGTCCGAGGACAAGTTCCTCACGACGCGCGCGGAGCTGACCGACACGATGGCGATGACCCTCGGCGGCCGCGCCGCGGAGGAGATCGTCTTCGGCGAGATCACCACGGGCGCGTCCAACGACCTCGAGAAGGTCACGGCCACGGCCAAGCAGATGGTCATGCGCTTCGGCATGAGCGAGAAGCTCGGCCCGCGCGTGTTCGGCCACGACCACGGCCAGCCGTTCCTGGGCCGCGAGTTCTCCGCCGAGCCGGACTACTCCGACGAGATCGCGCGCGAGATCGACGACGAGATCCGCCGGATCGTCGAGGGCGCGCACCAGCAGGCCAAGGACATCCTCGCCGAGCACCGCGAGGCGCTCACGAACATCTCCGAGCTGCTGCTCAAGCGCGAGACGATCGAGCGCGAGGAGTTCGAGGCGCTGCTGGTCGGCAAGTCCGAGGAGGAGGTCTTCGGGCTCGACGACGCGCCGTCCGACGGCACGCCCGAGCGGCCCGAGCTGCCCCCGGCGCCCGACCGCGCCCGCGACGTCCCACGCCCCCTGCCGCGCCCCGGCCTCGCCGGCGGCACGACCGAGGCCCGCGGCCTCACCTTGCCCGAGAAGCCCGACCTGGCCTAGCCGCGCGCGCTCGCCGCGCGCGCGTCCGGTGGGGTTGCCCGCACCCCCGCGTCGGGGGTGGCCCGACCGCGCATCCGCTGGGCTGCACGAGCAAGTCGCCGGTCGCCCGATGGGAGAGTTCCGTTCCAGAGAGAACGCCATGCACTCCCTCCTCCACATCGAACACGCGAACGCCGTAGAGCAGCAGCGCTCGGCAGCCCGTCGCCCCTGGTGGCACTTCGCCACCCCGACGGACTCCCGTCCCGCTCGGCGCCACACCCCCCAGGCGCACCCGGCTCCGGTCGCTCGCACCGCATAGCGATCTCCACAGCGGCCCCCGTCTCGCTCCCTCCCCCCGGGCGAGACGGGGGTCGAGTCGTTTAACGGGTCGTCTCCAGCGGCAGGGGCGACGCCGGCTTGAGCTCCTCGAGCCGCAGCAGCGTCATCACGCGCTGGGCGCCGCCGCGCGTGGAGAGCCGCACGAGCACACGCTGCAGCTCGGCCACCTCGCGCGCCACGACCATCAGCAGCGCGTCGGTCTCGCCCGTCACCCAGTCGGCGGCGATCACCTCGGGCATCGCGCGCACGGCCTGGGCGAAGCGGCGGTGCGCGGTGTCGTCGTGGCGCTCGAGCGAGACGGCGACGTAGACCTGCAGCGCGAAGCCGGCCGCCGCCGAGTCCAGGCGGGCGGCGATGTTGCGCACGATCCCCGACTCCTTCAGCCGCCGGACGCGGTGCAGCGTGGCGGCGGGGGAGAGCCCCACGAGGCGCGCGAGCTCGACGTTCGGGCGGTCGGCATCGGCCTGGAGCTCGCCGAGCAGCTGAAGGTCAACGGAATCGAGCGAAATGGCCATAAGACGAAACAATATTCGGTCATAGGGCCGAAGCATCGAATCATGACTGGAGAAATCCCGATCTGCACCGATCATGAGCGGTGCCATGACCACGAACCGCACCGCCATCCTCGCCCTCGCCGCCGCCGGTGCGCTGTGGGGCCTCACCGTGCCGCTGTCCAAGCTCTCGCTCGACTGGCTCGGCGGCGGGTGGCTGACCGTGATCCGGTTCGCGATCGCCGCCCCCGTGCTGGCCTACGCCGGCCGGCGCGGCCTGCGCGCCGCGCTCACGCCGCGGATCGCCGCCGCCGGCGCGATCGGCTTCGGCGCGGTGATCCTGCTCCAGAACGCCGGCATCGAGCGCACGAGCGTCTCGCACGCCGCGCTGGTGGTCGGCGCCGTGCCCGTGATGGTGGCGCTGATGACCGCCGTCCTCGGCCATGGCGTGGTGCGGCCCCTGGCCTGGGCCGGCTACGGCCTGGCGCTGGGCGGGATCGCCGTCGTCGCGGGCAGCGGCGGCGCGGGGGCGACGACGGCCGGCGACCTGCTCGTGTTCGCCTCGGTCGCGCTCTCGGCCACTTTCATCGTCGCGCAGCCGCGGCTGCTCGCCGGGCGTGACCCGGCGGCCGTCACGGCCGTGCAGTTCGCCGCGGGCGCGCTCGTGGCGCTGCCGCACGCGCTGGCCTTCGAGGGCCTGCCGCCCGCGCCGGCCGAGACCGGCCCGGTGGCCGCGCTGGTGGCGCTCGCGTTCGCCGGCACGGTGCTGCCCTTCTGGCTGTTCGCCTACGGCCAGTCGCACGTGCCGGCGGAGCTGGCGGGTGCGTTCCTGAACCTCGAGCCGCTCGTCGGCGTCGCCGTCGGTTGGGTCGGCTTCGGCGAGGCGATCGCGGTCAACCAGCTGCTGGGCGGCGTGGCGGTCCTGGCCGGCATCGCGCTCAGCACCTACGACCCGCACGAGGGGAGGCGGCGCCCGCGCAGCGGGCGCCCCCGGGCCTGGCGCCTCCGTCCGCTGATCGGCACCTAACCTCCCGCGGGTGCCACAGCCCGCGATCGCCCGCTCCCGTCTCGCCGCCGAGCTGAAGCGGCTCGGGGTGGGCGAGGGCGCGGCGCTGATGGTCCACACGCGCATGAGCGCGCTCGGCTGGGTCGTCGGCGGCAGCGGGACCGTCGTCGAGGCCCTGCTCGAGGCGCTCGGGCCGCGCGGCACGCTGCTCGGCTACGCGTCGTGGCAGGAGCACGTCTACCACGCGGACGAGTGGCCGCAGGAGCACCGCGCCGCCTACCTGGCCGAGCCGCCCGTCTTCGATCCCGCGACCGCCGAGGCCGCGCGCGACCACGGCCGTATCCCCGAGCGCCTGCGCACCTGGCCCGGCGCGCGGCGCAGCCTCCACCCCGAGGCGAGCGTCGTCGCCGTCGGCCGGCTGGCGCGCGAGCTCACGGTGGACCATCCGCAGCACGACGCCTACGGTCCCGACAGCCCGTTCGCCCGGCTCGTCGCGGCGGAGGGCCAGGTGCTGCTGCTCGGCGCGCCGCTCGACACACTGACCCTGCTCCACCACGCGGAGGCGATCGCCGCCGCGCCCGCCAAGCGCACCGTCACCTTCGAGATCCCGGTGGCGACGCCGCACGGCGTCGAGCGCCGCACCTACACGGACATCGACACGAGCCGCGGCGCCTATCCCTACGAACGGCTCGGCCTGCCCGGCGACGAGTTCGCCGTCATCGCCGGCGAGGCCCTCGAGGCCGGCATCGGCACGACGGGCACGGTCGGCCAGGCCGCCTGCCACCTCTTCCCGGCCGGCGAGCTCACCTGCTTCGCCACGGCCTGGATCGAGGCCCGCTTCACCTGAGGAGGGCGACGAGCTCCTCGTAGGGGGCGTGGGCGAAGAAGGGGTCCAGCGGCTCGCCCTGCTCGCGTGCCGAGCGCAGCGCGCGCTCCCAGGTGAGCGTGCGGGCGATCCGCGCGACGCGGCAGGCGAGCTCGAGCTCGGCGGCGAGGACGGCCGGCGGGGCGAGGTCGGCGAAGGCCTCGAGGTAGGCCTCGTGGGCGCGGGCGAGGTGCGGACCGGTGAGCACCTGCGCGGGCACGAGCATGGCGGCGAACGCGTGCGCGACGACCGCGTCGCCCCAGTCGTAGAAGCGATAGGGGCCCGTGCCGAGGACGTTGTCCTGGTGCAGGTCGTTGTGGTCGAGGCTCGCCGGCACGGGCGAGGCGGCGAGCCGCTCGCACCAGCGCGCCACGTCGTCGCCCAGCGCCTCGACCGCGGCCAGCGATCCGGCCGGGCCCGGCGCCCCGGGCGGTGCGGTCGCCCGCGCGACCTCCAGCGCCTCCGGGAAGCGCTCGGGGATCACCTCCGGCCGCATGTCCGGCACCCCGAGCCCCGGCAGCTCGCCGGCGCGCGGGGCGAGCGTGCGCTGCAGGCGCCCGTACTGGCCGAGCGCCGCGGCGAGCGCGTCCGCCCAGCCGTCGCCACCGAGGCGGACCGCGAGCGACGGCCCGCCGTCGGGCAGCAGCATCCAACCGCGCGGCGCGTCGACGGCGAGCGGCGGGAGCACGTCCTCGGGCGCCTCGCGGGCGAGCAGCTCGTAGAGCCCCGCCTCGAACGCGGTGGCCGGCCCCGCGGCCTTCATCCACACGTCGCCGCCGGTCGTCGGGGCGCGCAGCACGATCGCCCACGGGCGCAGGCGCGACTGCTCGACGTCGCCCGTCCGCCGGAGCCCGGCGTCGGCCAGCCGGCGGTCCATCCAGCCCAGGGCCTGCTCGCGCCACGCAGTCGAGGACCAGAGCCGCACGCTCATGCCGCGAACCTACCCCGCGGCCGCGTGGTGCCGCGGCGGGCTGCGAGCATGCGGCCGGTGCTGACGGTCTTCGACGGCCACAACGACACGCTCACGCGCGACGACGCGGACGCCTTCGCGACGGGGCGGGACGGCGGCCACATCGACCTCCCGCGGGCGCGGCGGGGCGGCCTGGGCGGCGGGATCTTCGCCGCGTTCACCGGCACGCCCGGGGACCCGCCGCCCGACGGGGAGCCGGCCGCGCCGGTCGGGCAGGATCCGGCGGCCGGCCTCGTCACGCGCACGCTCGGGCGGCTGCTGAAGCTCGAGCGCGAGGGTCACGTCGCCCTCGCGCGCGGCCCGGGCGACCTCGACGCGGCCCGCGAGGCGGGGACGCTCGCCGCCGTCGCCCACCTCGAGGGCGCGGAGGCGGTCGACCCCGGCCTGCTCGCGCTCGACGTGCTCCACGCCGCCGGGCTGCGCTCGCTCGGCCCCGTCTGGAGCCGCCCGAACGCGTTCGCGCACGGTGTGCCGTTCGCGTACCCCAGCTCGCCCGACACGGGCCCGGGGCTCACGCCGGCGGGGACGCGCCTCGTGCGCCGCTGCGCCGAGCTGGGCGTCGCCGTCGACCTCAGCCACCTCAACGAGGCCGGCTTCTGGGACGTCGCCCGGCTGGAGCTCGCGCCGCTGATCGCCTCGCACTCGGGCGCCCATGCGATCTGCCCCGCCAGCCGCAACCTCACGGACGCCCAGCTCGACGCCATCGGCGCCAGCGGCGGGCTCGTGGGGATCGTCTATGCGGTCGCCTTCATCCGCCCCGACGGCGCCGAGGATCCCGACACGCCGCTGGCGGCGATCGCCGCGCACGCCCGCCACGTCGCCGACCGGATCGGCGTCGGCCACGTCGCGCTCGGCTCGGACTTCGACGGGGCGGAGATCCCGCGCGCGCTCGGCGACGTGACCGGCCTGCCGCGGCTGCTCGACGCACTGCGCGCCGCCGGCTTCGACGAGGCGGAGCTCGAGCGGATCGCGTGGGGCAACTGGCGGCGCGTGCTGGAGGCCGCCTGGGGCGGCTAGCTCAGCGGACGGGCTCCTCGGCCCACAGCTCCGCCAGCCGCACGACCACGGCCGCCGCCGAGGCCATGTCGTGCGCGGAGGCCCACTCGCGCACGGAGTGGTACTCGTGACCGCCCGTGAACAGGTTCGGCGTCGGCAGCCCGCGCGAGCTGAGGATCGAGCCGTCCGTACCGCCGCGGATCGGCTCGCGCAGGGGCTCGATGCCCTCCGCGCGGATCGCCCGCTCGGCCACCTCGACGCTCTGCGGGAACTCGTCGACGAAGCGGCGCATGTTCGGGTACTGCGGGCGCGCGGTCACCGTGACGCGCGAGCGCGGCTCCTCGGCCGCGACGGCCTCGGCCGTGCTGCGGATCAGCTCGACGTGCCCGGCCAGCAGGTCGTCGTCGAAGTCGCGGGCGATGAAGCGGATCTCCGCACGCCCGGCGCCGCCCTCGAGCGCGTAGGGGTGCACGAAGCCCTCGCGATCCCGGGTGGTCTCCGGGGTCAGCCGGTCCGACGGCAGGCGGGCCAGCAGCCGGCCGGCCAGCCGCGCGGCGTTGACGAGCTTGCCCGTGGCCCAGCCCGGGTGGATGTCGACGCCCTCGTAGACGACGACAACCTCGATGCCGGAGAAGGTCTCGTCCTGGATCTCGCCCGGCTGGGAGCCGTCGAGCGTGTACGCGCATGCCGCGCCGAAGCCCTCCACGTCGAACAGCGTCGCGCCCTCGCCGATCTCCTCGTCGGGCGTGAAGCCGACCTTCACCGTGGGCCGGGGGAGCTCGGGATGCGCGGCCAGGTACGCGACGGCGGCCATGATCTCGGCCACGCCGGCCTTGTCGTCGGCGCCCAGCAGCGTGTCGCCGCTGGAAGTCACGACGTCGTGGCCGACCTTGCGCGGCCAGGACGGGCATGTCGGCGGGGTCGAGCACGGTGCCGCCGCGCGGGAGCTCCACGCGCGAGCCGTCGAAGTCGCGGTGCACGATCGGCTCCACGCCCGCTCCCGGCGCGTCGGGCGAGACGTCGACGTGGGCGATCAGCCCGACGGTGTGGGGCGCGCCGTTCGTGGCGGGCAGCGTCGCGTAGACGTAGCCGTTCTCGTCGAGCGTCGCGTCGTCGAGCCCCGCCTCGCGCAGCTCGTCCACGAGCATCCGCAGCAGGTCGAGCTGGCCGGGGGTGCTGGGGCTGCCGTCGCGTTCGCGGGCGGACTGGGTGTCGACGCGGGCGTAGCGCAGGAAGCGGTCGAGCACGTCGGCGGCCAGCTCCTGCGCGAGCTCTGACGTGTAAGGCGCGGGCATCCGCTGGTCATAGCACCCGGGTGGTGCTGGCCGCACCGCGGCAGGGGCCCACCGCACCGGCGGACGCAGGGTCGCACCAGTCCGCGCTGCCACGCCGATTGCGAGAGTGCACCCATCGCAGCAACCCCCTCGAATGAAGGGCCAGGCGATCAAGATGACCTCCCTCCTCCACATCATCCACGCACAGACCACCGACCAGCAGCGACTGGCCGTCCGCCGCCCCCGGCGCCGGAGCTAGAGGAAGCACTGCCATGCTCACCTCCGCCTCCTACGCCCCGGCCGACACCCGGTCCGCTCAGCGCCTCTCCGACGCGCATCTCTTCACGGTCCCGGTCGTCCGTGAGCTCCCGCGGCCCGTCCCCCACGGGCTCGGCAGCATCGCCTGGTAGAGCCTTCTCCCTCGCCGGCCCCCGTCGCGCTCCTTCCCTCCTCGGGAGCGCGCCGGGGGTCGACGCGTTTCGGCGCGTCGGCACTCGTATGATCGTCGCCAATGAGCGGGCCGGACCAGCCCACGCCCGAGGAGGCCATCCGCGAGCTGCAGCAGATCAGCGACGCGGCCCTCGCCTCCTTGTCGATGGACGAGCTGCTGCGCGAGCTGCTGGAGCGCATCGCCGCGATCCTCGCCTCGGACACCGCCGCGTTCCTGCTGCTCGACGAGGTCTCGGGCGACCTGGTCGCCCAGGCGGCGAAGGGCATCGAGGAGGAGGTCGAGCAGGGGGTGCGCATCCCGCTCGGGCACGGCTTCGCCGGCCGGATCGCCGCCCAGCGCTCCCCCGTCGTGATCGAGGACGTCGACCACGCGGACATCCTCAACCCGATCCTGCGCGAGAAGGGCATCCGGTCGCTGCTCGGGGTGCCGCTGATGGTGGAGGGTCGCGTGATCGGGGTCCTGCACGTCGGCTCGCTCACGCGCCGCCTCTTCGGCGAGCGCGACCGCGACCTGCTCCAGCTCGCCGCCGACCGCGCCGCGATCGCCATCGAGCACGCCCGCCTTCACGCGCAGCGGCACGTCGTCGAGGCGATGCAGCGCGCGCTGCTGCCCTCCGCCCTGCCCGTCATCCCCGGCTTCCAGCTCACGGCCACCTATCGGCCGGCCGCCGTGGACGCCCGGGTGGGCGGCGACTGGTACGACGTGTTCGAGCTGGCCCGGGGGCGGATCGCGCTGGTGATCGGCGACGTCGTCGGCCGCGGCGTCGAGGCCGGCGCCCTGATGGCGCAGGTGCGCACCGCGCTGCGCGCGTACGCGATGGAGGGCCACCCGCCGGCGGCGGTGGTCGACCTGCTCAACCGCCTGTTCGCCGCCGAGCGCCCGACGAAGCTGACCACGGTGGCCTATCTGGTGCTCGACCCCGAGGCGAGTGAGCTCGTCATCGTCAGCGCCGGGCACCTGCCGCCGATCGTCGTCGACCCCGACGGGCGCGGGCGGCTGCTCGAGGTCGAGGGCGACCCGCCCGTCGGCGCGTTCCGGGCGGCCACCTACCACGAGCACAGCACGCGGCTCGAGCCCGGGAGCCGGATCGTGCTCGTCACCGACGGCGCCGCCGAGGTGCGCGGCGAGCCGCTGGACCTCGGCCTGGAGCGCCTGCGCGTGCTCGCCGAGCAGGAGCCCAACGCGCGCAAGCTGTGCGGCGCGATCTCCGGCGGCGCCGCGTCCGGCGGGCCGAGCGACGACGACGTCGCGGTGCTCGTCGCGCACGTGCACCCGCTCCCGGAGCGCCTCAGCACCCGCTGGCCCGCCGACGCCGACGCGCTCGGCGGCCTGCGGCACCTGATGCGCCGCTGGCTCGCCGGCCACGGCGCGAGTGCCGACGAGATCTACGACATCACCGTCGCCGTCCAGGAGGCGGCCGCCAACGCCGTCGAGCACGCGTACGCGCCCGGCCTGGCGGCGTTCTCCGTCGACGCCCACAACGACGCGGGCGCGATCACCGTGACGGTCACCGACCGCGGCCGGTGGCGCGACGCTCGCGGGGAGAACCGCGGCCGCGGCTTCCCGCTGATGGAGGGCCTGATGGAGAGCGTCGACGTACGGCAGGCCGCCGAAGGCACCTCGGTAGTCCTGCGGCGGACGCTGGAGGCCGCTCAGTGACCTCGATCATCCACGTCAGCGAGGAGCGCATCGACGGCACCGTGGTCGCCATCCTCGACGGCGAGCTCGACGCATCGAGCGTCGGGGAGGTGGCGATCGTGCTGCGCCGCCTGGTCGAGAACCGCATCATGCGGCTCGTGGTCGACCTCGAGCAGGTCAGCTACCTGGACAGCGCGGGCATCAACCTGCTCTTCGCGGTCGGCGGCGACCTGTCGGCGCGCCAGCAGCAGTTGCACCTCGTGGTCGTGCCCGGCTCGCCGATCGAGCGGACGCTGCGGATCGTCGGTGCGGACCGGGCGTTCCCGTCGCACGCGAGCCGCGACGAGGCGCTGGCGGCCTAGCCGACCTGCGGACCGGAGAGCTGCGCGCGGAAGGTCGCGATCTCCGTCACGGCGGCGCCGACGTAGGCGCTGCGGTAGTCCGCGATCTCGCGCTCGAGATCGGCGAGGTAGGCCGGGATCGCGTCGGCGCCCCACGCCAGCGCGGCTGCGCGCTCTTCGGCGAGGGTGTCGAGGTGGGTGCGGATCTCGGTGGTCGTCATGGCCAGGCAAATGTCGCAGTCCGCGGACCCGCTTCAGAGGGGGCCCGCAGGTGTCTCGTCGTCGGACGTCCCCACTCTCGCGGTGCGGTCGACCCCACTACGTGAAGGGTTCGTTACCGTCACTTCGCCGATGCCGCCGTTCGAGATCATGGGCGTCGTCAACGTCACGCCCGACTCCTTCTCCGACGGCGGCACGTTCGAGGACGACGCCGCCGCCGTCCGCCACGCGCGCCGGCTGATCGAGGAGGGGGCGGCGATCGTGGACGTGGGCGGTGAGTCGACCCGCCCGGGGGCCGCGCCGGTCCCGGCCGAGGAGGAGCTGCGCCGCGTGGTCGGAGTCGTCGAGGGCATCGCCGGGCTCGGGCTCGGCGCCCGCATTTCCGTCGACACGATGAAGGCCGAGGTCGCCGGCGCGGCGGCGGATGCGGGCGCCAGCTACGTCAACGACGTGACCGCCTTCCGCCACGACCCCGGGATGGCCGCCCTGGTCGCCGAGCGCGGGCTCGACTGCTGCCTGATGCACATGCTCGGCGAGCCGCGCACGATGCAGCGGGACCCGCGCTACGACGACGTCGTCTCCGACGTCAAGGCGTTCCTGGAGGAGCGGCTGGCGGCCGCCGTCGCCGCCGGGGTGCCGGAGGAGCGCGTGCAGCTGGACCCGGGGATCGGCTTCGGCAAGACGCTCGAACACAACCTCGAGCTGCTGCGCCGGCTCGACGAGATCGCCGCGCTCGGCCGCCCCGTCGTGCTCGGCACCTCGCGCAAGTCGTTCATCGGGCGCCTCACCGGCCGCGACGTCGCCGGACGCGTGCACGGCACGGTCGCCACGTGCGTGCTCGGCTACGAGCGCGGGGCCCGCGTGTTCCGCGTGCACGACGTCGCGGCGGTCCACGACGGGCTCTCCGTGGCGGCTGCTACGTTGGCGCCGGATGGCCCCTGAGGACCCGGATCCCTACGAGGACGAGGACGAGGACCTCTCGAGCAGCGACGACGAGGACGACGAGGGTCCCGAGGTCGGGGTCACCGTCGAGATCGTCGGGCTCTCCCTCTACACGCACCACGGCGTCACGGCCGCGGAGCGCGAGATCGGCCAGCGGCTGGTGCTCGACGTCCGCTTCGACGTCGGCGAGCCGGACGCGCTGATCACCGATCGCGTCGAGGACACCGTCGACTACGGCGAGGTCTGCCAGGTGATCGCGCTGATCGCCCAGCAGCGCTCCTACAAGACGCTCGAGCGGCTGTGCGCGGTGATCGCCGACCGGCTCGCTTCGCAGTTCGGCGCCGAGAGCGTCACGGTCAAGGCGGCCAAGCCGGAGCCGCCGATCCCGCTGCCCGTCGAGGAGGTCTCGGTCGAGGTCTGGCGGGAAGAGCGTCCTTGAAGTTCTTGTGAGCGGTCACTAACCTCTCGGCCATGGCCGTCGAGCCGCGCGTCCGCAAGTCCGCCGAGGAGCGCCGCGAGGAGATCCTCGAGGTCGCGGTCCGCCATTTCGCGATCGGGGGCCTGCACGGCACATCGACCGAGGCGATCGCGCGCGAGGCCGGCATCTCCCAGCCGTACCTGTTCCGGCTCTTCCGCACCAAGAAGGAGCTGTTCCTCGCGTGCGTGGACCGCGCCAACGGGCGCGTCCGCGATGCCTTCGGCCGCGCAGCCGACGGCGTGCCCGAGGAGGGGCGCCTGGAGGCGATGGGCAAGGCCTACGTCGAGGAGCTGCTGCCCGACCGGCACGCCGTCCTGATGCAGATGCAGGGCTACGTGGCGACGTCCGACCCCGACATCCGCGCGCATGTGCGCAGCTGCTTCGAGCGGCTGGTGGCCGAGGTCACCGAGCTCACGGGGGCCGACGCGGGCGCCGTCTGGGCGTTCTTCGCGCAGGGGATGCTGCTCAACGTCACGCAGTCGCTCGACCTCGAGGCGATCGCCGACCAGAGCGAGTGGGCGGCGGCCTGGTGCAACGGCCCGCCCACCCCGCCGATGCAGCCGGAGGGGTAGTCGCTCGAGCGGCTGGCCCGCCTGATCGCCCGCCGGCGGAGGGCGGTGCTCCTCGTGTCGGTCCTCGCCGTGTTCGCCGCCGGGGCGTACGGCGGCCCGGTGGTCGGGCTGCTCGACGTGGGCGACGACTTCTCCGACCCGCGGTCCGAATCGATCCAGGCCCGCGACACGGTCGAGCGCGTGACGGGGCGCTCCGCCGCACCCGACGCGCTCGTGCTCGTCCGGCTCGGTGCCCGGATCGAGGATCCGGAGGCCGGCCGCAGGCTCGCGACGGTGCAGGCGCGGATCCGCGAGGACGACGACGTCGCGGAGGTCGTCGCGCCCGCGCCCGGGCGCCCGTCGCCGCTGGTCTCCGAGGACCGCCGCTCGGTCTACCTGCCCGTCACCTTCTTCACCGCCGCCGACGAGGACGCGGCGGGCGACGCGCTCGTGGAGCGCATGCGCGGGGAGCCGGGCGTGACGGTCGGCGGCGGGATCGTGGCCTTCAATCAGGTCGGTGAGCAGGTCGAGGCCGACCTGCAGCGCGCGGAGATGCTGGCCGCGCCGATCCTGCTGCTCTTCTCGCTGCTCGTCTTCCGCAGCCTCGTGGCCGCGCTGCTCCCGCTCGCGGTCGGGACGGCCACCGTGTTGCTGACGTTCTCCGGGCTGCGGCTCATCAACGAGTTCGAGCCCATGTCGACGTTCGCGATCAACCTGACGAAGGGGCTCGGGCTCGGGCTCGCGATCGACTACTCGCTGTTCATGGTCTCGCGCTTCCGCGAGGAGCTCGAGGTCGACGGGGACGGCACGCAAGCGCTGGTCACGACCGTGCGCACGGCGGGCCGGACGGTGCTCTTCTCGGCCTTCACCGTCGCCGCGGCCTTGGCCGCGATGCTCGTCTTCCCGCTGCGCTTCCTCTACTCGA